>NZ_JAKUKE010000001.1:0-1200000 GCF_024197615.1 Desulfuromonas sp. KJ2020 | reverse complement strand
CCACCGCCTGCGGAAAACCGGCGCGGTGCAGGGCCAACTGATCGAAGTAGCCCTCGACCACGATCGCTTCGCCGCTGCGCCGCATCTCTTCCCGGCCCTGGTAGAGACCATAGAGAATACGCGCCTTATGGTAGATCGGCGATTCGGGCGAATTCAGATACTTGGGCAGTTCATCCCCGAGCACCCTCCCCCCGAAGGCCTGCACCTGCCCATGCAGGTCGAGAATGGGAAAGATGAGCCGCCCGCGGAAGAGGTCATAATCCCCCCGCCCCTGCTGACCGGGCCGCGTCAGGCCAAGGGTCTGAATATCCTTGGGGTCAAAACCCTTTTCCGCCAGGGCGCGGGTCAACCCGTCCCAGCGGTCCAGCGCGTAGCCGAGACGAAACTCACGCGCGATCTCGTGCCCGTATCCTCTCTTCTTGAGATACTCCCGGGCCGCCCTGGCCTCCTCGGACCGCATGAGGTTGGCGTGAAAGAAGTCGCAGGCGGCCTCGTTAATGCGGTAGTAGAGGATCTGCTGCCGCCGGCGCTGCTTTTCTTCCGGCGACAGGTTCTCCCGTTCGAGCTGGACCCCCACCCGCTCACCCAGGCGCCGCACGGCCTCGACAAAGGAGAGCCCCTCCATGCGCATGAGGAAAGAGAAGACGTTGCCGGATACGCCGCACCCGAAGCAGTGAAAAGTCTGCCGCGCCGCATTGACGTTGAAGGACGGCGACTTCTCGCTGTGAAAGGGGCAGAGGCCAAAGTTGTTGGGTCCCGCCGCTTTCAGCGGCAGATAGGAGGAGACGACCTCCACAATGTCATTGCGGTCGCGGATCTCCTGAATCTTGTCTTCCGGTATGCGACCGTGCATCAGCGTCTCAACTCGACAAGGGTCACATTATCGCCGCCCTGGGCCAAGTCGCCGCCGCGAAAGGCCTGCACGCCGCGATGCCCGGCGAGAAAATCCCGCACGACCCGGCGCAAGATGCCAGTGCCGCTGCCATGGACGATCTCCACCTCGCGTACGCCCTGCAGCAAGGCGTCATCGACAAAGCGATCCAGGGCAATAAGGGCTTCCTCGGCCCGCTGACCCACCAGCAGCAGCCGGGCAGAAAAGCGATCGCGCTCCACCCGGCTTTGAATCTTGCTCTTTTTGGCCTGCTTTTCCTCAAAACGGCGCGGACTGAACGCTTCCAGCTGTGCCAGAGGCAGGCGGAGCTTCTTCCCCTGCACGCTCAGTTCCGCCTCCCCCTCCAGGGCTCGGACCACCAAACCTTCGGTCGCCAGCGCCGGGATACGCAGCATTTCGCCGACCTCCACCTGTTTAGGGGCAGCGCCGGCAGCCGGTGGCGGAGCCGCCTGGCCCAGGTCCTCTTTAACCTCGCGCAGCTGGCGGTTCAACTCGGCCTGGGCGCGGGCATCCACCCCGGCGCCACGGGCCTCTTTCAGAATCGCCCTGAGCTGGCGCTCGGCCTCTTTGGCTTTCTGCTCCGCCCGCCGCGTGGTCTTTTCGATGATACCCCGCTTTTGCGCTTCCAGTTCGGCCAGCAGGCGGCGGCGTTTCTCCCGGTCCTGCTCGGCGGCGGCCCGCAGGGACCCGAGCTCCGCCCGCTCCTGCTCCAGGTTATGGCTGAGCCGATTGAGAGCTTCCAGCTGCTGCTCCCCTTCGCGCTCTTTGGCGCCGAGATAGGATTCGGCGCGCTGCAGTACGTCCTCGGGCAGGCCAAGACAGCGCGCGATGGTAAAAGCGCTGCTCGCCCCCGGCATGCCGTAGTGCAGCCGGTAGGTTGGCCGCAGGGTCTGGCGGTCGAACTCCACCGAGGCGTTTTCCACATCGGGCCGCTGCCAGGCGTAGTGCTTGACGACATTGAGATGCGTGGTCACCAGAACCCGGGTTCCCCGCTGGCGCAGGGTGTCCAGCACGGCCAGCGCCAGGGCGCCACCTTCCGCCGGGTCCGTCCCCGTGCCGGCCTCGTCAAGGAGCACCAGCGAATCGTCATCGGCCTGCTCCAGCAGGCGCCGGACCCGCTGCAAGTGCCCGGAGAAGGTGGAGAGGTCTGACTCTATGCTCTGTTCATCACCAATGTCGGCAAAGACATGGCGGAACAGGTAAACCTGGCTGTCAGGGTGACAGGGCACATGCAGGCCCGACTTCACCATCAGCAGCAGCAGTCCGGCGGTCTTAAGAGCCACCGTCTTGCCGCCGGTATTCGGTCCACTGATAATCAGGGCGCTACGCTGGCGACCCAGCCGCACATCGACAGGGACGGCCCCCTTTTCCCGCCGACTGCCATCGGCATGAAATAGCAGGAGAGGATGCCGCGCCTGCCGCAGCTCCAGCACGGGCGTTTCCGCCAGTTCGGGGGCAACGCCTTCCATGAGCAGCGACAACCGGGCCGCTGCCGTCCTGCCATCGAGATGCGCGAGTATCCGCTGATTTTCCCGCAGAACATCGGCGTGCCGCCGCACGGCATCGGCCAGACGACGCAGAATCCGCTCTTCCTCGCGTTTTTCTTCCCGTTGCAGGGTCTGCAGTTCGTTGTTCGCCTCCAGCACCGAGGTCGGTTCGATGAACAGGGTCTGTCCGCTGGCCGATTCGTCGTGAACGAAGCCCTTGACCCGCCCGCGATGATCCGCCTTGACCGGCAGCACATAGCGCCCATGACGCTCGGTGATGAGCTGGTCCTGAAAGACGCCAGCGAGCCGGTCCGAGGTGAGCAGACCCTCCAGCGCCCGCTTGATGCGGGTCCGCACCTGCAGCATATCCTGACGCAGGGTGCCCAGCTCGAAGGAGGCGCTGCCGAGGATCTCGCCCCGCAGGCCGATGCTGCGACGCAACTCCTCATAGAGGTCCCGGCAGCCTTGCAGATCCGCGGCCAGAACCGCAAGCCGCAGCCCTTTTTCCCCGTCGGCGAAATATCCCCGGCAGGCGACGGTGGCCTCGAGGGTGGAGCGAATATCCAGCAGGACTTCCGGCAGCAGCCAGGTCCCTTCGGTGCGCAGCTGGTTCAGACAGGGCTGCAGGTCGCGACAACCGCCCAGAGGAGGGCGCCCCCGCTCATCGAGCAGCCCGACCATCTCACTGACTTCCTCCAGGGCCGTGCGAACCACGCCGGCCTCATCGAGAGGCTGCAGCGCTTCGAGCAGTCGCCGGCCCGGTACGGTGAGGGACTGCGCGGCCAGCAGCTGCCTGACTTTGTCATATTCCAGCACCCGCAGGGTTTCTTCAGTCATCACCAATCTTCTTCGTCACCGCGTACCACCTTTACTTCAGGGGTAGACTTTCAGGAGCGGGACGAATAAAAATCCCGACTCTCCTCAAAAACAACCTGCCCCAGCCGGACGAAGGGAGGTGCCAGCTGGGAGTCCTTGAGCATGGGGCCGAGGGTGGCGGGCAGCGGCCCGATACTCAGGGCGAACAGACCGATGGCCAGCAAGACTCCTCCTTGCATGAGACCGAAAAAACCGCCGGCGACCCGGTTCACCCCGCCCAGGAAGACGAGCTTGACGAAGCGGGAGAGCAGGTAACCCAGCAACGCGAAAAAGAGCAGGCAGACCACAAACAGGACGACGTAAGCGATGCCGACAGCCAGCTTGAGCGGAAACCGGAAGGACTCCACCAGCAGCTCGGCCAGGGGCGCATGGAAATAGAGGGCGAACAGGGCACCGGCGACCAGGCCGAGCAGGGAGCACAGTTCCTTCAACAGTCCGCGCAGCAGGCCCTTGAGGGTAAACCCGGCCAGGATAACCAGAATGGCGATGTCGACAATGTTCATTCTATGACTCCGCCGGCCCGTCGACTCCGGCTCAGGCCGAAAGGCGCGCCTTGACCAGCTCGCTGACAACCTTGCCGTCGGCGCGCCCGGTCGTTTTCGCCGCCACCACTTTCATGACCTTGCCCATGTCCTTCATGGAGGCCGCGCCCACCTCGGTCACCGCTTCCTCGATCAGCGCCTTGAGCTCGTCGTCGCTAAGCTGGGAAGGGAGAAACTCCATGACCACGGCGAGTTCCTGCTCTTCCTTCTCGGCCAGTTCGGGTCGGCCGTTCTCGCGGTAGACCTGGGCCGATTCGCGCCGCTGCTTTACCACCGTCGACAGCACGGTGATCACCCCCTGATCGTCGAGTTCCTTGCGCTCGTCGATCTCGCGGTTTTTGATGGCGGTGCGGATCATGCGGATGGTATTGAGGCGCAGACTGTCCTTGGCCCTCATGGCGTCCTTCATGGCGGTGTTCAATTGTTCCTGCAGACTCATGGCATCAGTTCCTTTTTAAGTTCGAATCGGCCCCGCGCCCGCTCCTTGCCGTCGCGAGAGAGCGCAAAGGACGCGGAAGAAAGACCATCGAAAAGAATTGGTATTAATATGGGACTAAACTCTGTGTTCTCCGCGAGCTCAAGGGAGCGAAGCGAACGGGCGCGAGATGCTTTCAGCTTATTTGTCCCGGCTTTCCTTCTCTTCGATGCCGCTCAGCCCGAAGCGACGCCGCAGTTCCTGATAGATCCTCTCCGGCGGCAGGTCGTAGTAGCCCAGCAGAATCAGGGTGTGAAAAAAGAGATCGGCCACTTCGTAAACGACTTCGTCCCGGTCGCCGCCCTTGCCGGCCACGGCGGTTTCGGTGGCTTCTTCGCCGATCTTGCCGAGAATCTTATCGAGCCCCTTGGCAAAGAGCGAGGCGACGTAGGACTTCTCCGATGGATTCTGTCGACGCTCCTGAATCACGTGATAAACCGCGTCGAGAATGTCCTGCCTGGCATAGAGGGCGGTGGCATCCACCTCTTTCTCCCCGTCGGTGCGCACCTCGCCCTCCGCGAAGATACGGTGGAAGCAGGAGTGATGGCCGGTATGACAGGCCGCCCCTTCCTGTTCGACGGTGATCAGCAGGCAGTCGGCGTCACAGTCGAAGCGGATCTCCCGCACCGTCTGCACATGCCCGGAGCTCTCGCCTTTCATCCACAACTTCTGCCGCGAACGGGAATAGTAGTGAACCTTGCTGGTCTTGACAGTAAGGTCCACCGCTTCGGCATTCATGTAAGCCAGCATGAGCACCTCGCCGGTCGCCGCGTCGCGGGTGATGGCGGGGAGCAGGCCGTGGGCGTCAAATTTCAGCTGAGATGAAAGGGACATGTTTCCAATCCTTAAAATCGGCCTCGCGCCCGTTCGCTGCGCTCCCTTGAGCACGCAGAGGCCACGGAGAAAAGCATTCCCGCTCTGTGTGCCCTGCGAGCTCTAGCGACGGCAAGGAGCGGGCGAGAGATGATTTGGGTTACAAACGCACGGGCACCCCGTGTTCGCGCAGATACTCCTTGCATTCGGCGATGGTGTACTCGCGAAAGTGGAAGATGCTCGCCGCCAGAGCGGCGCTGGCGCCCCCTTCGACGAGCCCCTCGCGGATATGTTCGAGAGTGCCGACGCCGCCGGAGGCGATGACCGGGATGCTCACGCGGTCGCTGATGGTCCGGGTCAGGGGGATATCATAGCCGTCCTTGGTACCATCCTTGTCCATGGAGGTCAGCAGAATCTCCCCGGCGCCATAGGCTTGCATGCGGGCCGCCCACTCCACGGCGTCGATCCCCGTGCCGTGACGGCCGCCGTGGGTAAAGACTTCCCATTTCATGCCCTCGGCGCTGTCGACACGGCGGGCATCGATGGCCACCACGATACACTGGGAGCCAAACCGTTCGGCGGCTTCCCGTACAAATTCGGGCCGGTGCACCGCCGCCGTGTTGATGGACACCTTGTCGGCGCCGGCGTTGAGCAGGTTGCGGATATCGGCGATCTCGCGCACGCCGCCGCCCACGGTCAAGGGCATGAAAACCCGCTCGGCGGTGCGGGCCACCACGTCGAGGATGATATTGCGCTTGTCGCTGGAGGCGGTGATATCGAGAAAGGTCAGCTCGTCGGCCCCCTGCGCATCGTAGGCTTCGGCCGCCTCCACCGGGTCACCGGCATCGCGCAGCTCCAGAAATTGCACCCCTTTGACGACGCGGCCGTCCTTGACGTCCAGGCAGGGAATGATGCGTTTGCTCAGCATAGCGGATCCATTTCATCCAAGATAAGTACGATTCCGGCCCTTTACAAGGGCAGCGGCGTTCTTTTTAAGCGCGACCGCGGGTCAGCGCCACGGCCTGCCGCAGGTCGAGAGCGCCGGTATAGATGGCCTTGCCGGTGATGACGCCCGTCACCCCCGAGGCTTCGATCGCCATGAGGTTCTCGATATCCTGCAGCCGGGACACCCCGCCGGAGGCGATCACCGGGATGGAGATCGATTCAGCCAGCTGCCGGGTGGCCTCGATGTTGGGCCCCTGCATCATGCCGTCGCGAGCGATGTCGGTGTAGATGATGGCTGCCACCCCGAAATCCTCCATCTCGCGGGCGAGATCGCTGGCCCGCTTTTCGGTGATATCGGCCCAGCCCCGAACGGCCACGAGGCCGTCTTTGGCGTCGATCCCCACCACGATTTTGCCGGGAAAAGAGCGGCAGGCTTCGCCGACCAGGGCCGGATTTTCCTTGGCCACCGTCCCCAGAATCACGCGGTCGATACCGAGGTCGATGTAGGCTTCAATAGTGGCCATGTCCCGAATGCCACCCCCCAGCTCGGTGGGAATGCTTACCGCCTCGACAATGGCCCGAATGGCGTCGCGGTTGCGAGGCACGCCGGCAAAAGCGCCGTCGAGATCGACGAGATGCAGCAACTCTCCCCCCTGCTCCTGCCAGATGAGAGCCTGAGCGGCCGGATCGTCGCTGTAGACGGTATCCTTGTCCATGAGGCCCTGTTCGAGACGAACACAGCGGCCTTCCTTCAAATCGATAGCGGGTATGACGAGCATGCAAATATCCTTTTACAATCTGTTAAAAGCGCCCAAAGGAATGAGAAAAGAAAAGTCCTGGTCTTTCTCTGTGTCCTCCGCGAGCTCTAGCGACTGCGAGGAGCGGGCGCGAGGCCGATCTTACATCTCCCCGAAATTCTGCAGAATCTGCAGCCCCACCTGCTGGCTCTTCTCCGGGTGGAACTGGGTGGCCATGACGTTGTCCTTCCTGAGGGCGGCACAGAAGGTCACGTCCCCGTAGGTCGACTCTGCCGTCACCACGGCGGTGTCGTCGGGGACGCCATAGTAGGAGTGGACGAAGTAGACGTAACTCCCCGCTTCGATCCCCTTGAACAGAGGTGCTTCGCGGGTGAAGGACAGGCTGTTCCAGCCCATGTGGGGCACCTTGAGTTCTTCTCCCCCTTCCCGCATGCCGGCGGGAAAGCGCACCACCTTCCCCGGGATGATTCCGAGCCCCTGATGACGACCGAATTCCTCGCTTTCGCTGAAGAGGAGCTGCAGGCCAACGCAGATGCCGAGCATCGGCTTGCCGGCGGCGACATGCGCCAGCAGCGGCTCGACAAAGCCTCCTTCCTGCAGGTTGGTCATGCAATCGCGAAAGGCACCCACTCCCGGCAGCACCACCTTGTCGGCGCGGGCGATGTCGGCGGGGTCGGCGCTCACCTTAGCGGCGAACCCAACCTTTTCGAACCCCTTCTGGGCCGAACGCAGATTGCCCATGCCGTAATCGATAATGACGAGCTGGCTCATGTTACTCGAGCTTCCCCTTGGTCGAGAGGACCCCTTCGATGCGGGGGTCCAGTTGGGTGGCTTCATCGACAGCCCGGCCAAAGGCCTTGAAGATCGCCTCGATGATGTGATGCAGATTGTCGCCATAGGCCAGGTTGATATGGACGTTGGCACCGGCGTGATTGCAGAAGGCGACGAAAAATTCCTCCACCAGTTCGGTCTCGAAGTTGCCGATCTGGGCCTTGGGCATGTCCACATTGAACACAAGGAAAGGGCGTCCGGAGAAATCAATGATGACCGAAGCGAGGGCCTCATGCATGGGCATGGTGCCGCGCCCGAAGCGGCGGACGCCCGCCTTGTCGCCAAGGGCCTTTTTAAAAGCCTCACCCAGGCAGATGCCGAGATCCTCCACCGTGTGGTGGGCATCGATCTCGATATCCCCTTGGGCCGCCACGCGCAGGTCAAAAAAGCCGTGGCGGGCAAACAGGGTCAGCATGTGGTCGAGAAAGGGGACGGGGGTGGCGATCTGACTCTGCCCCTTCCCATCGATTTCCAGGCTCAGCTGAATCTGCGTTTCCTTGGTCTGGCGGTCGATACTGGCTGGTCGAGACATGGGTAACTCCCTATGACTTCAGACGGATGGAGACCGAACGGGCGTGGGCCTGCAGCCCTTCAAGTTCGGCGATATGAACGATTTCCTGACCCAGGCGCTGCAACCCCTGCCGGGAGAAGGCCACCAGGCTCGACTTCTTGACGAAATCGTCCACCCCCAGGGGAGAAAAGAAGCGGGCGGTCCCGCCGGTGGGCAGGGTGTGGTTGGGACCGGCCAGGTAATCGCCGGCGGCCTCGGGGGTGTGATGGCCGAGAAAGATCGCCCCGGCATGACGGATGCGAGGGAGAATCTCGAAGGGATTGTCGACGGCCAACTCCAGATGCTCCGGGGCGATGCGGTTGCTGAAATCGATGGCTTCCTGCAGGGTCTCCGCCAGGATGATGGCCCCGAAGTCGTCGATGGACCGGCGGGCGATGGACTCGCGGGAGAGCTGGCGCAATTGGGCTTCCACCTCATCGCGCACACGGCCGGCAAAAGCGTCATCCGTGGTGATGAGGATGGAGGAGGCCAGTTCGTCGTGTTCAGCCTGGGAGAGGAGATCGGCGGCGATATGGGCCGGGTCGCCCGAACCGTCGTTGATGACCAGAATCTCGCTGGGCCCGGCGATCATGTCGATATCGACTCGTCCGAAAACCTGACGCTTGGCCGTGGCCACATAGATGTTGCCCGGCCCGGTGATCTTGTCGACGCGGGGAACCGTTTCGGTCCCGTAGGCCAGGGCCGCCACGGCCTGGGCGCCGCCGACCTTGAAGATGCGATCGACGCCGGCCAGCTTGGCCGCCGCCAGCACATGGGGGTTTACCTCCCCGCCCGGCATAGGCACGACCATGATGACCTCAGCCACGCCGGCCACCTTGGCGGGCACGGCATTCATCAGCACCGAGGATGGATACGCCGCCTTGCCGCCGGGAACGTAAATCCCCACCCGGTCCAGAGGCCGCACCATCTGTCCGAGGAGGACGTCCTCCTCTTCGGTGGAGAGCCAGGTCTCCGTCTTCTGCTTGCGGTGGAAAGCGGCGATGCGCTCCGTCGCCAGCTGCAGCGCCCGCAGGGACTCGGCGCTGACGGACGCCATGGCCGCCTCGATCTCTTCCGGGCTCACCTCCAGGGTGGCCGCGCTCAACTCCAGACGGTCAAAGCGGGACGTGTAGTCGAACAGCGCCTTATCCCCACGCTGACGGACATCGGCAATGATGTCGGCCACGACCTTTTCGACATCCGCCTGGGTCGACTCGCCCCGGTCAAGAATGGCTTGGAAGGATGCCTTGAAATCGGCATCGCTGAATCGCAACATCTGCATGCTTAACTCTCCTGCCAGGCCTTCAAGGTTTACAGCGAAATGCGGGCTTCGTCGCCGATGATTTTCTCCAGTCCTTCGATAATCTGCGTAATGCGCTGGTGCTTGGTCTTGAGGCTGGCGCGGTTGACGATGAGGCGGGTGGTGACCTCGGTGATGGTCTCCACCTCGACCATACCGTTCTCGCGCAGCGTCGCGCCGGTAGAGACCAGGTCGACAATGCGTTCGGACAATCCCACCAGGGGCGCCAGTTCGATGGAGCCGTAGAGCTTGATCAGTTCGACCTGCACCCCCTTGGAAGCGAAATAGCGCTCGGTGATATTGGGATACTTGGTGGCCACCCGGATATTGGACCAGTTGGCCGGATCGTCCTCCCGCTGCAGCTCCTTCGGTTCTGCCACCACCATACGGCAGTAGCCAAATTTGAGATCAAGGGGCTCGTAAAGGTCTTTACCCTGCTCCAGCAGGGTGTCCTTGCCGACCACACCGACATCAGCGCAGCCATATTCCACGTAGGTGGGAACGTCTGTCGCCCGCACGGCCATGAACCGGAAACGACTCTCCCGGTTCTCGAAAATCAGCTTGCGGCTCCCCTCCTCCATCTCCGGGCAAGTAATGCCGATCTGGGAGAAAAGGGCCATGGAGTCTTTCATGATGCGCCCTTTGGGCAGGGCAAAGGTGATGGTGTCGCTCATAATCAACCCTGTCTTGAAAAAGTATGGCCAGCAAGGCCGTCCGCTAAGCCGGCACCCGATCGATGCGGGCCCCCAGCAATCGCAGCTTGGCCTCGATCCCCTCGTAACCGCGATCCAGATGATAGATGCGGGAGACTTCCGTGGTGTTTTCCGCCGCCAGGCCGGCCAGCACGAGAGAGGCGCTGGCCCGCAGATCGGTGGCCATAACCGGTGCGCCCTTGAGGGTTCGGCAGCCGCGAATCGTGGCCGTGTGCCCCTCGATGGCGATATCCGCGCCCATGCGCTGCAATTCGCAGACGTGCATGAAGCGGTTCTCAAAGACATTCTCCACCACGACGCTGGTACCCTCGGAGATAGCCATCATGGCCATGAACTGGGCCTGCATATCCGTGGGGAAACCCGGATAGGGCCGGGTTTTGATCTGGATGGGCTGCAGCCGGCGCGGCCCCCGCGCCCGCAAGGCGCCCTCCTCTTCCATAATCTCGACCCCCGCCTCGCGCAGTTTGCTGAGCACCCCTTCGAGATGGTCGGCCTGCGCCCCGATCACACGGACGTCCCCCCGCGTCATGGCAGCCGCCACCAAAAAGGTGCCTGCTTCAATGCGGTCGGGCATGACCTGGTAATCCATGGGCCGCAGCTCATCGACCCCCTCGATGGTCACCGTGTCACTGCCGGCCCCGTCAATGCGGGCACCCATGGCGATGAGGGCTTGGGCCAGATCGACGATTTCCGGCTCACGGGCCGCATTTTCGATGACCGTGGTGCCCTTGGCCAGCGCAGCCGCCATAATCAGGTTTTCGGTGCCGCCTACGGTGGGGCTGTCGAGATAGATGCGCGCCCCTTTGAGCTTTTTGGCCCGCGCCTCGACATAGCCGTGATCGAGGGTGATCTGGGCCCCCATGGCCTCAAAGCCCTTGAGATGCAGGTTGATCGGGCGGGCGCCGATGGCGCAGCCGCCGGGGAGGCTGACCCGGGCGTGGCCGAAGCGGGCCAGCAGAGGGCCCAGCACCAGCACCGAGGCACGCATGGTGCGCACCAGGTCATAGGGGGCCTCCTCGCTCTGGATTGCTGAAGAATCGACGACGAAAGTACCGTTCTGGCGACTGACTCTGGCGCCGAGAATCGACAGCAGTTTTTCCACCGTATCGATGTCCCGCAGATCGGGCACATTGCCGACCCGGTGTGTTCCACCTGTCAGCAGGGTAGCAAACAGCAGGGGGAGCGCCGCATTTTTGGCGCCGCTGACCTGAACTTCCCCTTTGAGGCGCTGGCCTCCTTCAATAATAATTTTCTGCAACGTCCGTTTCCGTCCCTGTTGATATCCCGCCAGCCGACAGGCGGCGCACGGTGAAAATGCTTAAGGTTTTTGGCCGGCGACCACCCTGGGGATGCCGGCGTAGTCGGCGCGCACCGCAATATGGCCCAGACCTGCGGTCTCCAGCAGCTCGGCGACCGCCTCGGCCTGACCGATACCGACTTCCACCAGCAACCAGCCCTGTGCCCTGAGCAAGGTCGGCGCCTGCCGGGCCAGAGCCCGATAGGCCTCGAGACCGTCCTCCCCGCCGACGAGGGCGCCCCGGGGCTCATGATCCCGCACCTCCGGCATCAGGGTTGGGATATCCGCCACCGGAATATAGGGCGGATTGGAGAGCACCAAATCGTACTCAGCGGACTCCAGGGCAAAAAGGTCGCCCTCCTGAAAGGATATGCGACCGTCCACTCCGTTGAGGGTGGCATTGCCCCGGGCGACAGCCAGCGCCTCGGGGCTGCAGTCCACCGCCACCACCTGGGCGGCCGGCAACTCATGGGCCAGGGCCACGGCGATGGCGCCGCTGCCGGTACCCACATCGAGAATCGAAGGGGCGTCGTCGGCCCTTTTCAGGGCCTCTTCCACCAGGATCTCAGTATCGGGCCGGGGGATAAGCACCGCCGGCGTCACCTTGAAAGGCAGCGACCAGAACTCGGTTGTGCCCAGAATGTACTGCAGGGGTTCGCGCCGGGCCCGCCGCTTGACGAACTCACGGAAACCTTCCAGCTCTGCCGGCTCCATAGGCCGATCGTAATTGAGATACAAACCAACCCGGTCCAGCCCCAGTGTGGCGGCCAGAAGCAGTTCGCCGTCAAGACGTCCGTTATCCACACCCGCCTGCTGCAGATAGTTCGCCGTCCACTGCAGCACCTTGAGCACCGTCCAGGTCTCGGACAAGATCAGCCCTCCTGGTTGGCCATGCCTGCCGCCTGGTAGTGGGCGCTGAGGGCATCAACAATCTCGTCGAGATCGCCCTGCATGATGGCGTCCAGGCGATAGAGGGTGAGACCGATGCGGTGATCGGTGCAGCGCCCTTGCGGAAAATTGTAGGTACGGATGCGCTCACTGCGGTCGCCGCTGCCGACCTGACTCTTGCGATCCGCCGCCATTTTGGCATCCTGCTCGGCCTGCATGGCGTCAAGAATCCGCGATTTGAGCACTTTCATGGCCTTGGCCTTGTTCTTGTGCTGGGACTTCTCGTCCTGACAGGCAACCACCACCCCCGTGGGAATGTGGGTGATACGCACGGCCGATTCCGTCTTGTTGACGTGCTGCCCGCCCGCCCCGGAGGCGCGATAAACGTCGATGCGCAGATCGCTGGGATCGATGTCGAGATCGACATCCTCGGCTTCCGGCAGCACTGCCACCGTACAGGCGGAGGTATGAATGCGCCCCTGGGCCTCCGTTTCGGGCACCCGCTGTACGCGGTGGGTCCCGCTCTCATACTTGAGGCGCGAATAGACGCGCTGGCCGCTGATCATGGCGATAACTTCCTTGAAGCCACCGGCTTCCGACTCGCTGTCGCTCATGATTTCCACCCGCCAGCCTTTTTCGTCGGCATAGCGGCAGTACATGCGGAAAAGGTCGCCGGCAAAAAGCGCCGCCTCGTCGCCGCCCGTACCGGCGCGAATCTCCAGGATGACGTTCTTGTCATCCCGGGGGTCCTTGGGCAACAGCAGAACCATCAGCTGCTGGTCCAGAGCCTCGCGCCGTTCTTCCAGTTCAGGCAGTTCGGCCTGGGCCATCTCCCGCAGGTCGGTATCGGCGTCCCGCAAGAGCTCGCGGTTCCCCTCGATCTCCTCGGTCACCTTCTTGTATTCGCGATAGACTTCGACCAGCTCGGAAAGATCGGCGTGCTCCTTGGTGAGCTGGCGAAATTTCTCCTGATTGGCCATGACGGAAGGATCGGAGAGCAGCCCCTCCACTTCCTGAAATCGATCGACCACTTCTTCGAGTTTGGTAAACATCGTATCCTGACAGCCCTTGCGTGATGACAGGCCCCGGGCCGCGGGGGTTACAGGGCTTCGAATTCCTGGCGAACGGCTGTGATCTCGCCGCAGGTCATGCTCCCTTCGGGACAGGGACCCTGCAGGCAGCCCGGCCCGGCCTTGGCAAAGAGCAGCGGGGCGGCCCGGCGGGCGAGCCGCAGCATGTCGATAGCCATAAGCCGAATCTCCCACTGGGCTCGACGGCAGCAGCGCAGCTCGAAAAAGTGCAGCAGCTCGCGAGCGTTCATGGTCAGCACGATCTTGGTTTCCGCCGCGTTGGGCAACACGAAACGCGCGTCCTCGGCCGGGATACCCGCGGCCAGCAGCTCGCAATAGACCTGATGCGTCTCTGCCAGCAGGGCCTCGTAACGCTGGCACAGTTCGGGGTTGGCGGCAATGGTCGCCGGCGTGACGGCGTCGAAGCGCTTTTCTTGGGACACGTAGCGCTGACTCTGCTGGGAGTAGGAGGCCAGGCGGTGGCGGACGAGCTGGTGGGAGCAGGCACGACTGATGCCCTCCACGCCAAAGGTGAAGGACACGTGCTCAAGGACCGAGAAGTGACCGAGGGAGAGGATTTTTCGCAGCAGACCGTCGCGGTCGTGGCGGCTCTTCTCCATCAGCTCGGCCACGGAGGAGGCCGAATAGCACAGGCGGGCCGCCGCGGCGACCACCTGTTCCGGTTCAGGCGTGTGGGTTAACAGCTGGACGAGCATAATCCCTCAACATCCCCGCCGCGCCCGATGCCAGTGACAGCCAGGGACGGGGAGTTCCAAGCGCACAGAATGGTGGCGAAAAAACGACAACAGACCGGATGGATTTCCACCCGGTCCGAAAAAAAGAAACGGCCCTCCAGGGCCGTCTCCTGCAGACTACTTGGTGCCGTACTTCTTGCGGAAACGATCGATGCGGCCAGCGGTATCGATCAGCTTCTGCTTGCCGGTGTAGAAGGGGTGGCAGGCCGAGCAGATCTCGGTGGTGATCTCGTCCTTGCGGGTGGAGCGGGTTTCGAAGGTGTTACCGCAGTGACACTTGACCGTCACGGCTTCGTACTTGGGGTGGATTCCGTCTTTCATGTCTTTTCTCCTTGGAGCCTGGCTTTGTACAGGCCGATATTTTTCGTGCTTTTCAGGCAAAGAGAGTACATACCATTTTTACCCCCGCCCATGCAAGTGCTTTCTTGTCGAACCGGCTAGCGATTCATCGAGTCGAGAAACTCCTGATTGCACTTGGTCTCGGCCAGCTTCTCCAGCAGAAACTCCATACTGTCGACCACGTTCATACTGGAAAGCACTTTGCGCAGCAGCCAGATGCGCTGCAGAGAGGTCGAGTCGAGCAGGAGCTCCTCGCGGCGGGTCCCCGACTTGTTGATGTCGATGGCCGGGAAGGTGCGCTTGTCCACCAGACGGCGATCAAGCTGCAGTTCCATATTGCCCGTCCCCTTGAACTCCTCGAAAATGACCTCGTCCATCTTGCTGCCGGTGTCTATAAGGGCGGTGGCGATGATAGTCAGGCTGCCCCCCTCTTCGATATTGCGGGCGGCACCGAAAAAGCGCTTCGGCTTGTGCAGGGCGTTGGAATCGACCCCGCCGGAAAGAATCTTGCCGGAAGGCGGCACCACTGTATTATAGGCCCGGGCCAGACGGGTGATGGAATCGAGCAGAATAACCACGTCCCGCTTGTGTTCCACCAGGCGGCGAGCTTTCTCGATGACCATTTCGGCCACCTGGACGTGGCGGGTGGCGGGCTCGTCAAAGGTCGAGGAAATGACCTCGCCCTTGACCGATCGCTGCATGTCGGTGACCTCCTCGGGTCGCTCGTCGATGAGCAGCACGATCAGGTAGACCTCGGGGTGGTTGGTGGTGATAGAGTTGGCGATGTTCTGCAGCAGCATGGTCTTGCCTGTGCGCGGCGGCGCCACGATCAGGCCGCGCTGCCCCTTGCCGATGGGAGCCGCCAGATCCATGACCCGCATCGGCAGGTTGTCACTGGTGGTCTCCAGAAGAATCCGTTCTTCAGGATAGAGCGGGGTCAGGTTGTCGAAAAGGGTCTTGTCGCGGGCGACGGCGGGATGTTCAAAGTTGACTTCGGAGACTTTCAGCAGGGCGAAATAGCGCTCCCCTTCTTTGGGGGGGCGAATCTGCCCGGAAACGGTGTCGCCGGTGCGCAGATTGAAGCGACGGATCTGGGAAGGGGAGACATAGATATCATCCGGGCCGGGCAGATAGTTGGCGTCCGGCGCCCGCAGAAAACCGAACCCGTCGGGCAGAATCTCCAGAACGCCTTCGCCGAAGATGGCCCCGTTCTTTTCTGCCGTGGAGTTGAGGATGGCAAAGATCAGGTCCTGCTTGCGCATCCCCGCCGCCCCTTCGATTTTCAGCTCCTTGCCGATCGCCGCCAGATCGGCAATCTTCTTGTCCTTAAGTTCCTTGAGATTCATTTTTTCTCCTTGACACTACCGCGCACGGCAGAAAGCAGCACCTTCAAAAGGAAAGGCCCCGCAACGCACCACTGGCATAAGCATGTTTGAAATATGTGATTTTCAATCTATGGATTAGCTTTTTTATAAAGGAATGGTATGGAAAAAAGGATGGAGCGACAGGACCTCCCGTCAAGGATTCCATAATGCTGGGTGTCCACACTCAGAATTTGGACGAAGCAGACCTCTTTTTATATGAAAATGCCGCTGACCTGGCTGTCCCGACGGAGTGAAAAATCGAAATAAAGGCGAACCTGGGGAGACTAGATGGATAAACTTGCTCAAACTATCTACTATCTTTACCTGATGATGTCAATACTCATTCGTCACTTTTCCGCGTCTTTCCCGGGAGCCTGGCCAGGCTCCCGGGTATAGTCGGCTAGGGGCGCGGAGAGGTCCCCTCCGTGGCGGCGGCAGCAGCCGGGGCCTTGCCCGGCAGCTGGAAGGTGGCTGGCTGCAGCTGAGCGGCCAGCTCGCCGAAGAGTTTCCGGTAGACCTCGGGCTCCTTCTCTTGGCCCAGCAAGCCTCTCGTCCGCTCCTGCAGGGCACGTCGCAAACCTTGTATCGAAATGTCTTTGATGGCGACCGCCTCGGCCCGGTTGTAATAGGCCTCATCGAAATCCGGATACTGCAGAAGCAGAAATTCGCTCCCCGGCGGACTTGGATATTCCCAGACCACCTCACCCGTCGGGGTGACGACGGCGGCGGTGACCTGAATAGCGCTGTAGTCCGCTTCCAGATACTTCAGCCGGGTGCGATCCCAGCGTTTTTCCGGTCTCTGCAGACCGTTGAGAATAACCACCAGCAGTCCATCCACCACATGTCCGTCCGTAATATTCCTGACGGCCTCGGCATTGAAGGCGTAACGCCGATAGAGCGTTTTGCCCTCGCCGCCCAGGGCTCTGCCTTGCACCAGACCATAAACGAGATCCTGCGGATGACCGCCAAGGCGCCGCACATCAAAATAACCCTTCTGGGCACGCAGCGCCTCGACGAGGAGCTCTTCCTTGCCGGCATTCTCCCGCTGCAGCAGTTCGAAGATAAGGCTCTCGTCGGGATGACCCAGCGAAACCTTTTCGTCCACCAGCAGCGGCAGGACGCCGAGCGTACGGATTCGGACCTGATATTCCTCCTTGGGCACCTTGAAATAACCGCCGCCGCAGCCAGCCAGCAGCACAAAGATCAACAACAGGGATATCCTACGCATGATCTTCCTCCCTTCTCCATTTATTTTTGCTTTCAACCCGGGCCAACCGTCAGTCACCGGCTATACGATTCTCGCGGGGGACAGCCTCCAGGCGAAAATGCTCCACGCCCCAGCGCAGAATCTCCCCGGGCGGCGCCCGTACCAGCTCCGGCGGCACCGCCTGCCCCAGAAAGCACAGAGCCTGGGCGAGCAACCGGCCGTTTTCGCCATGACGGCGGCGGGACACCTCACCCTGGCGCTTGCTGATTTTTTCGCCGGCGGCATCCAGCGCCAGGGGCAAATGGAGGTAGCGGGGCACCGGCCAGCCCAGACAGGCATAGAGATAAATCTGCCGCGGAGTGGAGTGAAGCAGGTCCGCGCCGCGCACCACCTGGTTCACGCCGCTGTCGGCGTCGTCGACCACCACCGCCAGCTGATAGGCAAAAAGCCCGTCGGCCCGGCGCAGGACAAAATCACCGACGGCACTGGCCAGACATTGCTCCACCGGGCCGAAGATACCATCGACAAACAGCCGGGACCCCGCAGGTACTCGCAGGCGCAGGGAACGGGGCGACCGCCCGGGAGGAATTCCCTGACGACAAGTCCCCCCATAGACCGGCCCTTCTTCGCCCGGATGGGGCGCGCTGGCCAGAACCTCCCGCCGCGAACAGGCACAGGGGAAGATATGGCCGCCCTCATTGAGGCGGCTCAGCACCTCTTCGTAGCGGGCCATACGTCGGCTCTGGTAAACAGGCGCTTCGTCCCATTCGAAGCCGAGTTCCTCCAGGGTCGACAGAATGAGGTCGGCGGCCCCTGCCACCACCCGGGGCCGGTCCAGGTCCTCGATCCGCACCAGCCATTTGCCCTGGTCCCGACGGGCCAGACAGTAGCTGCCGACAGCCGCTACCAGGGAGCCGAAATGCAGAGGGCCAGTGGGACTGGGGGCAAAACGCCCAACGGTCTGCAGGCTTTTTTCAGGGTTCTTGATCACATCACCACGCATCAGGACTAGATGATGCCCGCGCGCCGGCGCCCTGTCAAGAGATCGCCATTTGCGATACGACCTGCCTTTGCCATTGACAAAAGACTAGCCGGCAGGTATCCATAACCCATACGGTTATCAATAGGAGGTTCCATTTTGGTTATCACCCGCGCCACCGAGTACGCTATCAGAGCCCTGCTTTTTCTGGCCAAACAGCCCGAGGGAGAGATCGTCTACAAAAAGGATATCTGCCAGACGCAGGACATCACGCCGGCCTTTCTCACCAAAGTTCTGCAGCCTCTCATCAAGGCGGGCATCGTCGGCTCGCAGCGGGGAGTCGGCGGCGGTTTCTTTTTGGCCAAGGACCCCACCCAGGTCAGCCTGCTGGACATCGTTGAAGCCGAAGAGGGTCCCTTGCACCTGAATCTCTGTCTCGAAAAGAACGGGGCCTGTTCCCGCGACGTCTTCTGCCCCGTTCATGGCGCCTGGCATGAAGTTCAGGAAAAGATGATGGCCGTCCTCAAAAGCTATACCTTCGCCGACCTGGCCCAGCAGGAGAAAAACAATTTACAACACCTTCGCGACGAGTCGCGCTGAATCGGGACAAAAAATACCCTGGAGACCAGGAGGGCGAGTCATCCAGGGCGAACAAGGAGACCTTGCCGGCCTCCTAACCTTCTATCTGTTTTCATTATACCCTCCACCATTCGACCTCGTCAAACGGCCGGCGTCTCTTCATTGGTACGGCAACGAATGCATTTGACAAACCCGCCGTGATTCGTTAGAGTCCCAAGCACAATTGCATCGTCTTTATCGCGAGTGGTGGAGGGAAAGGCCCTGTGAAGCCACAGCAACCGATCCGCAGATGCGGATGCCAGGTGCTAATTCCTGCCCTGTAACAGGGACAGATGAGGACGGAGCCCGAAAGATACGCGCTTATCTTTTCCCGTATCGTCAAGGCCCCTCCTGTCACCCTGGGAAGGGGCCTTTTTACGTCAAAGGGTGTCGCGCGTTGAACCAATCCATCGGCCTGGTCAAAACCGAATCGGTCACTTTCGACGTCGAGCTGAAGCTTGAAAGCGGCCGCGTCCTCGGGCCCATCACCTTGGCCTACGAGACCTACGGCACCCTCAACCGCGACCGCTCTAACGCCATTCTGGTCACCCACGCCTGGACCGGCGACGCCCACGCCGCCGGCCGCCACTCGGAAGAGGACCGCAAGCCCGGCTGGTGGGACGACATGATCGGCCCCGGCAAGGTCCTCGACACCAACCGCTACTTCATCCTCTGTTCCAACGTCATCGGCTCCTGCAAGGGCTCCACCGGCCCGACCAGCCTCAATCCCCGCACCGACCGCCCCTACAATCTCAGCTTTCCGGTCCTCATGGTCCGGGACATGGTCCGGGCGCAGAAGCTGCTGCTCGACCACCTGAACATCTCTTCCCTGGTCACTGTCATCGGCGGCAGCATGGGCGCCATGCAAGCCCTGGAATGGGGCATCCTCTATCCGGAAGTCCCCCGCTCCATCATCCCCATCGCTGGCACCGGCCGCACCTCGCCCATGGCCATCGCCCTCAACTCCCTGGCCCGACAGGCCATCTTCAACGATCCCATGTGGAAAAAGGGGAACTACAAGCCCGAACACCCGCCGGCAGACGGAATGACCCTGGCCCGGGCCGTCGGTCATGTCTCCTTTCTGTCCGACGCCTCCATGCACCTGAAGTTCGGTCGCCGCTTTTCCGCCCGTGACGGTCTCTTCGACTTTTTCGGCCGCTTCGAGGTCGAACGCTACCTCGAATACAACGGCAGCAGCTTCGTCGACCGCTTCGACACCAATTCTTTCCTCTACCTGGCCAAAGCCCTCGATCTTTACGACGTGGCCTGGAACTTCGACGGGCTCGAAGAAGCCCTGACCAACCTGCAGTGTCCCTCGCTCTGGTTCGCCTTTACCTCCGACTGGCTCTACCCGCCCTCCCAAACCGAAGAGGTGGTCGACGTTCTCACCCGTCTGGGCAAACCGGTCGCCTATCACCTCATCGATTCGGACTACGGCCACGACTCCTTTTTGGTGGAGCCGGAAAAGTTCACCCCCCTGGTAGTGGAGTTTCTCGACCGTCTGACGTCTGGCGCCTGACTTCAACCTTTTTCACCACCAAGGCACACGATCTTCTGTAACGCAAAACGCCCACCCCGGCAGCGACGGGATGGGCGTTTTTGTTTGACGGATAAAGGAGCTTCAGCGGGTGAGCTGCCGGTACTTGATGCGGTGGGGCTGGTCGGCGGCGGCACCGAGACGGGCTTTGCGGTCGGCCTCGTATTCCGAATAGTTCCCCTCGAACCAGACGACGCGACTGTCCCCCTCGAAGGCAAGGATATGGGTGGCGATGCGGTCGAGAAACCAGCGGTCGTGGCTGATAACCACGGCGCAGCCGGCGTAGTTCTCGAGGGCCTCCTCCAGCGCCCGCATGGTGTTGACGTCCAGGTCGTTGGTCGGCTCGTCCAGCAGCAGCACGTTGGCCTCCTCGCGCAGCATCTTGGCCAGGTGCACACGGTTGCGCT
The DNA here is from genome assembly GCF_024197615.1 of Desulfuromonas sp. KJ2020. Classification (NCBI taxonomy): domain Bacteria; kingdom Pseudomonadati; phylum Thermodesulfobacteriota; class Desulfuromonadia; order Desulfuromonadales; family Desulfuromonadaceae; genus Desulfuromonas; species Desulfuromonas sp. KJ2020. The sequence continues at coordinate 1,179,357 of NZ_JAKUKE010000001.1, read as the reverse complement.
CGCCACCGGAGAGACTGCCGACCTTCTTCTGCTGGTCGGCCCCGGAGAAGTTGAAGCGAGAGACGTAGCCGCGGGAGCTGATCAGCTGCTTGCCGAGCTGAATCTGCTCCTGCCCGCCGGAAATCTCCTGCCAGATGGTCTTTTCGGGGTCGAGCGTGCGGCTCTGGTCGACGTAGGCCAGCTTTACCGTGTCGCCAATGCGGATGCTGCCGGCATCGGGCTGCTCCTGCCCCGTGATCATGCGGAACAGGGTCGTCTTGCCGGCGCCGTTGGGACCGATGATCCCGACGAGGCCGCCGGGGGGAAGGTTGAAGGTCATGTTTTCCACCAGCAGGCGCTCGCCGTAGGCCTTGCTAACCTCCTTGGCCTCGATGACCACGTTGCCAAGACGGGGCCCCGGCGGAATGTAAAGCTCCAGATCCTGGGCGCGTTTTTCGTTCTCCTGCCCCAACAGCTTTTCGTAGGCGCTGATGCGGGCCTGCCCCTTGGCATGCCGCCCCTTGGGGGACATGCGGATCCACTCCAGTTCGCGCTCCAGCGTCTTCTGCCGGTTCGACTCGGCCTTCTCTTCCTGACGCAGACGCTCCTGCTTCTGCTCCAGCCAGGAAGAATAGTTGCCCTTCCAGGGGATGCCTTCGCCCCGGTCGAGCTCCAGAATCCAGCCGGCGACGTTGTCGAGGAAGTACCGGTCGTGGGTGACGGCGATGACGGTGCCGGCATAGCGCTGCAGGTGCTGCTCGAGCCAGCCGACGGTCTCGGCGTCGAGGTGGTTGGTCGGCTCGTCCAGCAGCAGGATGTCCGGCTTCTGCAGCAGCAGACGGCACAGCGCCACGCGGCGCTTCTCGCCCCCGGAGAGGACAGCGACCTGCGTCTCGCCGGGGGGGCAGCGCAGGGCGTCCATAGCCATCTCCAGCCGCGAGTCAAGATCCCAGGCGTCCTGGGCGTCGAGTTTTTCCTGTACCTGGGCCTGCCGGTCGCAGAGCGCCGCCATTTCATCGTCGCTCATCGGCTCGGCGAACTTCATGTTGATCTCTTCGAATTCCTTGAGCAGATCAACGGTTTCCTGCACGCCCTCCTCGACGATCTGCCGCACGGTGCGGTTATCGTCAAGGAGCGGCTCCTGCTCCAGGTAGCCGACGGTGTAGCCGTCTGAAAGGATGGTCTTGCCGTTGAAGTCCTTGTCCACTCCGGCCAGAATGCGCAGCAGCGAGCTTTTGCCCGAGCCGTTGAGGCCGAGGACGCCGATCTTGGCGCCGTAGAAGTAGGACAGATAGATATCCTTGAGGACCGGCTTCTTGTTGTAGAACTTGCTGACGCCGATCATCGAATAGATGACTTTATTGCCTTCGTTGCTCATGGTATGACCTGTACCTCCCCTTGAAATGTGCCCAATCTTTACAGGTTGGCCCTTGAGGTGTCAACTGTTGTTTCGCGGCGGCCGCCCCCCCCAGGCGCCGACACAAAAAAGGGGACGCACCCCCGCAGAGGCGTATCCCCTTTTCTCCTTCTATACAGGCCAGGCTCAGCTTTTATGCCGCCAGGAGTTCGGCATCTCCCCCAGAACCTTGGCCATACAGGTGACACAGATGGTCGCCGTGTCGATCTCACTCAAATTCTTGCGAATCTGGTGCCCGGCTCCCACGACGTATCCCTGGTATTTTCCACACCAAGCGCAGTACCTCAGCATCGGCCACCTCGTTTTTTAAGCTTAATTAAAAGGTAGCACCAAGACGGGCTCTGTCAATGGCTCAGCGTGAGATTTTGTCGCAGAATTAATGGGTTCTAAGCCCCGGCCACCGTCTTGAGGTAGTGGACGAGCAGACGAACGCCGACCCCAGTCCCCCCCTTGGGCACATAAGGCCGTCCCTTTTCTTCCCAGGCCGTGCCGGCGATGTCCAGGTGGGCCCAGGAGGTATCCTCCGCGAACTTCTGCAAGAAGGCGGCGGCGGTGATGGTCCCGGCCGGTCTTCCCCCCGTGTTCTTGAGGTCGGCCACGTCGCTCTTGAGCTGGGCGGCATATTCGTCCCACAGGGGCAGCTGCCAGAGGCGCTCGCCACTGTTCTCGCCGGCCCTAATGAGCTGGCGGATGAGGCCGTCGTGGTTGCCCAGCACCGCCGTGGCCTGGTGCCCCAAGGCGATGACGCAGGCTCCCGTCAGGGTAGCGAGGTCGATGACCAGGCGCGGTTCATAGCGCTTGGCCCAGGTCAGGGCGTCGGCCAGAATCAGGCGTCCCTCGGCGTCGGTGTTGAGCACCTCGATAGTGCGGCCCGACAGAGAGGTGAGGATATCCCCCGGGCGCATGGCCGAACCCGACGGCATGTTTTCCACCGCCGGCACGATGCCGACGAGATTGATGGGCAGCTTCAGCGCCGCCACGGCCTGAAAGGTGCCCAGCACGGCGGCCGCCCCGGCCATGTCCATCTTCATCTCGTCCATCTTTTCCGCCGGTTTGAGCGAAATGCCGCCGGCGTCAAAAACCACGCCTTTGCCCACCAGCACGATGGGCTTGGCCTCGCTGCTGCCACCGCTGTATTCCATGACGATCAGGCGGGGCTCCCGCACGCTCCCCTGCGCCACGCCCAGCAGCCCCCCGAAACCTTCTTTCTCCAGGGCGTCCCGCTCGAGTACCCGCAGGGCGAAGCTCCCTTCGTCAGCCAAAGTTCGGGCGGTCTGGGCCAGGTATTCGGGAGACTTCACGTTGCCGGGCTCATTGACCAGGTCCCGGGCCAGACAGACCCCCCGGCAGATGGCGCGGGCCTCGTCCAGGCCGCGGCGGGCGGCAGTCACCTCCGCCTGCTTATCCACCAGCAGCACCCCGTCCTTCAGGGGGGGAGGGAGCTCCTTGCCGTTCTCCGTGCGGAAACGGTCGAAACGGTACGTTCCCAGCAGCAATCCTTCGGCAATAGCCTGCGCCCGCTCCGCCAGACCGCCGCCCCGCACCGGGAGGCTGAGGAAATTGCAGGCAAAGGAGTGGATACGCCGTGACTGCAGAGCGCCGCTCACCGTACCGGCCACCTGACGCAGATATTCGAGGCCGGCGCTCTTCTCTTTGCCGAGCCCGGCCAGCAGCACCCTTTCCGCCGGCAGGGCCTTGCCGGGATGAAAGAGGACGGTCTCGCGCACCTTGCCGGTGAATTCGCCGTCGCGCACCGCCCGGCCCAGAGCACCCCCGAGAGCCTGATCGAGTTCCTTGAGCAGCGGCGTCTTGAACTTGCCTTCAAATACCCCCAGCACCAGACAGGCGGTCTTCTGCTGCAGAGGGGAGCCTTTTTTCAGGTGAAGATTCATGCCCTTTCCTTTCCTTGCCCATGGGTAACGCGGCGGTAATGCCGCAGCCATTCCTGTCTTTGGGTCGTCGCCGCCTGCAGCCGCTCACCCAGCAGGTCGGCCACCGCCTCCGCATCGGCCAGACCGCAGCCTTCCTCCAGCGCCAGGCTGCTGCGGCGCCGCAACACATCTTCCACCGTACGGGCCAGCTCAAAGTCGGCGGCGTAGGCCACCTGCACGCCCAGCAGTTCGGAACCGGAGCTGACCGGTTCCAGCAGACCGGGCTCACGGCGGCCCAGGGCCAGCACCTGGTCGATGCGGCTGCCGTAAAGGCCCAGCAGGCGTTCCATGACCCGCGGCGACAGCCCGCTGCGCCCGCAGAGCGCGGCCAGCCGGTCCTGGACATAGCGGTCAAAATCACCCGTCTGGCCGCCCGGCAGCGGCAGGCGGTCCGTCCGGCAATCTGCCTGCCCGCGTCCCAAGCGCCGGACCACCAGGTCGGCCATCTCGGCCGCCATGGAACGATAGGTGGTATATTTGCCGCCGCCGACGGAAATCAGCCCGGATGAAGAGACAAAGATGCGATGCTCGCGGGAGACGCGGGAAGCCTTCACCGACTCTTCCGCCACCAGGGGGCGCAGACCGGCAAAGGCCGCCAGCACATCCTGGCGCCGCAGCGGGTGATCGCGCAGGTGGCGACCCGATTCGGCCAGCAGATAATCGATATCGTCCTCTGTCGGCGTCACCGTGTCGGGGTCACCGGCATAGTCGACGTCGGTGGTGCCCACCAACGAATAGTCGCCCCAGGGGACAACAAAAAAGAGGCGGGCGTCGCTCTTGGAGCTCAGGTAAAGGGCCTCGCCCCCCCGACTGATGCGCGGCACCACGATGTGCGTGCCGCGGGTGGGGCGCAGCTTGCGGTCGGTGTCGCCATCCAGGGCGCAGACTTTATCCAGCCAGGGGCCAGCCGTATTGACCACCACCTCGGCCTCTACCTCCAGCTCGGCACCGCTCTCCCGATCGCGCACCAGGGCGCCGCAGGTGCGCCCTTCCCGTTTGAGCAGCTCCACCACTTCGGCATAGTTCACGGCCTCGGCCCCGGCCTCCACCGCCGCCAGTACGTTTTCGAGGCAGAGGCGGGCATCGTCCATACGGCAGTCCCAGTAACGAGCCACGCCGACCAGGCCGGCGTCCTGCAGCACGGGCTCCCGCCGCAGAGCTTCCTCGGCGGAGAGAATACTGTGATGGTGGGTGTTGCGAAAAAGAGCCAGCAGATCATAGAGGGTGAGTCCGGCCCGGATCATCCACAGGGGGCGGGGGTCATCCCGATAGACGGGGATGAGAAAGGAGAGAGGACGCACCAGATGGGGGGCGATGTGCTGCAGGGTTCTGCGCTCCCGCTGGGACTCGAAAACCAGATGGAAGCTGTAGGTTTCCAGGTAGCGCAGGCCGCCGTGGATGAGTTTGGTCGAGGTACTCGAGGTACCCGAGGCAAAATCGCCCTTTTCCACCAGCGCCACCTGCAGACCGCGCAGAGCCAGGTCGCGCGCCAGCCCGGCCCCGTTGATGCCGCCACCGACAATGAGGGCGTCGAAACGCCGCCCGGCCAGGCGCGTCAGGTCGCGCTGCCAGCGGTCGCTGGCGGTTCCATCTTTGTCCATCATGACCTGGTCCCCCTGTCACCGGCGCCTTGACCGGTTGAAGAAAAGAAGCGCTGCGTCCACAGGGAGCGGCCGCCGGTCAACGGACTCCCAGCTTGGAGGACAGAATGCCGAGGTATTTATTCAGCGGATTATCGCGGGAAAGAGCGGGAAATACGGAGGGCTTGCGCAGCCCCAGGTTCTTGAGTTCGGCCACGATGCGGGCATTGCGCCCCAGCTTGAGCCCTTTGCGAAACGTCTGAATGGCGCGATACTTCTGATCGGCCAGAATATAAATGCGGCCCAGGTTGAGATAGTGAACCGGATTGTTCGGGTCGAGCTGCATGGCCTCGTGGCACATGCTGGCCGCCTGCTTCAGCTGCCGATGCTCCCGGGCCAGGCAATAGGCCAGATAGGACTTGACCATGGGCGTCTTGGCGTCCTTGGCCGCGTTCTCCAGCAGATGAATCGCCTCCACCATATTGCCGCGCTCGGCGGCGTCAATCCCCCGCTTGATCATGTCTTTGGTTTCTGTCGTCATGCACTCACCTCTTATTCATTTAGGGATACCGTTATCCATACCAGCTTCATCGCCGGACCCTACGAGCATAAAAAAAAAATGGTTCTAATGCAAGGGGTTCGCCCGCCTGGCCCTCAGGCTCCCGTCGTCTGCAGAATTGCCTACTCGGCCGCCAGACAGAGAGCGGCGTAGATACGGGCGGCGTCCTCCACCTGTCCCAAGGTGGTCTGTTCATCCGGGGTGTGGGCCGTCTCCAGCGAACCGGGCCCGAGAATAAGCGGTTTGACGCCGGCTTCAAAAAAGAGGTTGCCGTCCGAGTGGGAGCGGAAAGCGTCATGCTGCAGGGGCAGATTCAGACGTGGATAGACCTCCTCCAGCACCCCGGCCAGCCAGTTGTCGGCGTCCAGTCGGTAGCCGCGGGAATCGAAGGTGAAGGTCATCTCGATTTCCAGGCTGTCCACAAAGGCCGAGGCCTCTTCGACCTGCTTCTCCATCTCCTGTCGCACAACGGCCGGATCGATCTCGGGCGGCAGATGGATATCGATCCAGGTCTCGCAGCGGTCGGGCACCACGAAGCCCGCCCGCGACGAACTGAGCTCGCGGATGGAATAGACCAGCTCCGGCGTCTCGCGGCTGAACAGCGGGTGGCGCCCCAGGTGCAGCAGCACCCGCAGCATCGACTCGATGGCGTTGTGGCCCAGCTCGGGCAGCGACGAATGGATGCGGCGGCCGCGCGTGACCAGCCCCGCCTCCAGATAGCCGTAATGACTGAAACAGGGCGCCAGCGAGGTCGGTTCGCCGATCACCACCCAGGGCGGCGTCTCGGTCTGCAAAAAGGTGGCGCTGCCGTCGCCGTTCTCCTCCTCCCCCACCACCAGCAGCAGCCCCACCGGCGGCCGCTCCGCGTCCGGCAGGGAAGCCAGGGCGATAAAGGTCTCCACCATGGCGGCGCAGCCCCCCTTCATGTCGGCGCTGCCGAGACCACGCACCACGCCCCACTCTTCCACCGGCTCAAACTCTTCCAGATCCCAGGCCGGCACCGTATCGACATGACCCACCAGGTAGAGGCGCGGCGGCGCGCTCCCCATCGTCACCCGCAGGTTGAAGCGGTCCTCCTCCACCTCCTGCCGCTCCACGGCAAAGCCGGCCCGCTGCAGAACCTCTTCCAGGTAGAGCTGCACATCCTCCTCCTTGCCCGCCGGCGAATAGATCTCCAGCATCTCCATCAGCGTCGTGCGCAGCCGGGCCGGGTCGATGGCGTGCCAGACACGCTCCAGACGGTCGCTCATACCGGTTTACTCCTCTTGCGCTTGGTCTTGCGCGAAAGATTGAGAGTCATGTAGACGTGCTGCTGAGGATTACCAAAACCCTGCTTCTCAAAAAAGCGGATACCCGCCACGTTATCGGCGTCGGTGTCGATAATAATCATGCGCACCCCCTGCTCGCGCATGCGCCGCTTGATCTCCTTGAACAGCGCCGACCCCACGCCGCCCTTCTGGATGCCCGGCTTCACCCCCAGCCACACCAGATAGCCGTATTTCCAGGCCGAATTGCTCTTCGCCACCGTGGTGCCCAGGGCAAAGCCCAGAATCAATCCCCGGTATTCCGCCACCAGGCACAGTTCGCTGTCCGAATTGTAAAGCGTGGTAATTTCGTACTCGTCCCAGGTGCGATACATGCTGGGCGAATAATCGGAAGTAAACAGCTCTTCCCCGATATGAAAGACCACCGGAAAATCATCGATGGTGATCTCGCGGATACGCAGGTCGTCGTCTTGCTGGTCAGTGTCGGCAGCCATGAAAAACCTCTGGGATTTAAGATAGGTAGGCAGAAAATATACCAGAGGGGGCGACCGTTGGCAAAAAGGGATTTTGCCTGCGATTCGGCCGCACCATCAAAGCGTCGCCCAAAAGGGATATCAGACAACGTCCAAAGGGCTGCGCACCCCGATACCCGGCCGGCTCAGCACATGGGTATAGATCATGGTCGTGGCGACATCCGCATGCCCCAGAAGCTCCTGTACGGTGCGGATGTCGTAGCCCGATTCGAGCAGATGGGTGGCAAAGGAATGGCGCAGGGTGTGGGGCGTCACCGTCTTGCTCAGACCGATCTGGCGGGCAGCCTCGCGGACCGCGCGCTGCACAGCCGACTCATCAAAGTGATGACGCCTCACCTTGCCGCTCTCGGGGTCGACGCTCATCCGCGAGGCAGGAAAGACGTACTGCCAGCGCCAGTCACGGGCGGCACCGGGGTATTTTTTTATCAAGGCCGAGGGCAGCCAGACCTCCCCGTAGTTCTTGGCCAGATCCTGGGCATGAATCAGACGAGCCTCGGCAATCTGCTGCTTAAGGGGATCAAGACAGATTTCAGGCAGCATGGTGATGCGATCCTTACGCCCCTTGCCATCGCGCACCACAATCTGGCCCAGCGCAAAATCCACATCCTTGATGCGCAAGCGGATCACCTCCATGAGACGCATTCCACCCCCATAGAGCAAGTTGCCCATCAAAGACAACGGGGAGGGCAGCTCTCGCAATAAAGCCGAGACCTCATCGCGTGAGAGCACCACCGGCACCTTGATGGGCTTCCTGGCTCGGGCAAAGTCGGAAAAATCCCCCAAGGGAATTTTTTCCGATTCCTGAAATAGAAAGACCAGAGCATTGAGCGCCTGCTTCTGCGTATTGACTGCCACGTTGTGCGTCTCAGCCAGATCGGACAGGTAAGCCCTGACGGCAGCGGCATCCAGATCGGCAATGTTCCGATGGGGATAGTAGCCCAGAAACCTCGTCGCCCAATCCAGGTAGGCGCCGACCGTGCGTTTGGCATACTGACGGCCGACCAGAGTGCTGCGCAGCTTCCTCAGCGTTGCCTGATGGGCTTCGGAAAGAGCCGGAGGTCTTGAAGGATATTGAGGTACTGCTCGATTCCTCTGGCCATCTGCAGCCCAGGAAATCTTCAGATAATCACGGAACAGGTACCACAAAGCCGTACGAGCCTGACGATACTGCCACTCCTCGATAGCCTTGCTTGACTTGAGGTTATCGAGAAAAACCGAGACATGGGCGGGTTGGCAATCCATTAATGGCAATGCGCCAATAAATTTGGTAAACTGCTGACACCATTTGACATACCACTGAAAATGCTGCGGATTGACCTGTTTCTGAACCAAAATGTTTTGATAGTTCCGCCAGAACTGAGATTCAGACGCACCACCCCCCATAGGTTTAGACATACCCCCTCCAGATGTTGAAATTTACAATGAATTTTCTCTAATTTTCAACATACTGGATTTACTGGAAATTTCAAGCAATATTCCGGTAACCGGTATATCCGATATACCGGTTACCGCCTAATCCCTGTTAGCTGAAAGAATAATATGAGCGAATTTTCTATTGCGACATTTTTAAGTTCAACTGTTGTTGCTGGATTAATTGCTGCCGTTGTCTCAATGAGAAACAATGACACCCAGGTCAAGTCCAGCAACGTCCTTCAAGAAAGAACAAAATGGCGTGAAAAAATACGTAATCTCCTGATTGAATTACAGAGTGCTCAAAGACTTTCGGACCTGAAAAAGCTAAAAACCATTCAGGCCGAATTCATCACTAGGCTTAATCCTGACAGCAAGAATGATGAGGAAATAATCGAATGCATACAAAGAATTATTGAAAACCCTAAAGACAAGAGCCTATTCAATGAGTTTGCCTATCGAATAGCCCTTCTACTCAAGCATGACTGGGAAAGAGCAAAACATGAAGCAGCACCACTTGATTTTAACCATCCCGATCCAAGAAGAAAGTCTTTTGAAGAATTCAAAATAGGAAAATCAGCTAACCATTTAATCAACCGGACGGAAAATACGTCTGCGCAAAATTGAAAAGCAAAATCTAAAATTGCGGTGGTGGCCGAAACTTCGCGTCGCCGCCGGTTATCATGAACCGTTAGATTTCAAAAGGAGAAAAAATTGTCAAAAATAATCGTCGCCACAACTTGGCTTATCTTTTCTCTCGTTGGTATCAGTGGTGCAGAGGTGATCGGTGAAATTGATTCGGCAAGGGGATTTTTTAGCATTGGAGTGATGTATCTTGATGACGACGCACCTCAAATTTCCGAAAAATGGGTGGAGCCAGAAATCACAAGTGAGATACGTTCAGATTATCCGAATGGCAATGCTAGCGTAATCATAATCACAAAAATCCGAGATGATCTTCCCAAAGACGACAGCATATTGGAGCGGGTTAAAAACAAAAACATCCCGCTCCAAAAAATGCATGGCGATAAAAGAGTCTCTATTACTGAAAAGAAATCCAGTAACTCAAAAGTCCTGCAAGTTGTATTTAAAGAAATTACCTATGACGAATTTACTCCCTACGGTCTTGGCTTCACAAAGTCAGAATCAATTGGAGTAAGTCAGTACATTGTAAAAAAGGGGTTCTTAGTAGAATTTTTCACCTTTATAAAAAACAATTCAAAAACACCTTTTACTGAAATTGAACCTGTCATCATAGAGCTTTGTGATGAGTTTAGGGACTCATTTAAAATCGAAATCTAACCCTTATCAGGCCCCCGCGGGTCAAGAGTAAAAAAGTCCCTTAACGCAAAAGATTACCCTTTCGTTCTTTGACAAGCGACTGATCAGCTTACGAGCCMWCCGGTTTCYGRCTTGGGATTCATMWTCTGGCTGCAGACGAATTCTGCTCCAAACACTTATCGAGGCTCTTTTTGCAGGGGCTCTTTTGAGGCCTCCCTGCCGCCTGGAATCACGCGCGTTCCCTTGTGCCGTCCCATTCAAGACATCGGGGTCCATCTGGTTTTGCCGATGGCCGCAGTTAGTTGCGGGATCGGGGAAGGGGCAGAATCCGGCGCTGGCCCTTTGGACCATCGCGCAAGTTATATGGGAGCGAGGCGGATCTCCAATCAATACAACCGGCTGATCGTGGGTGGCTGACTATCCGGCCTGGTTTAAGGGTTTTTCTCCCAGAAGTTTTCGCTTCATTTCGGCCGATCGGTTTCAGTCTGCCTTGAGGGTATCGCCAGTTAGAGGCTCAGGCTGATCCGCCCCCTCCGCTTCAGGTGCTCTTGCGCAGGAAAAGCTCCTGATCAAAAGGCACCTGATTCTTGAGCATGTAATAGACGGCTCTTCCCAGTCGGTGTGCGAGGATCGCCATGGCCTTGCCTTTGCCGTGCTTGCTGGCGAGTCTCTGCTTGACCTGTTGCGCCGGCGCGTTGCCCTTGAGCATCAGCACCACCGCTTCGCCAAAGGCCCAGCGCAGATGCGCGTTGCCGATCTTCTTGCCTGAGTGGCCGTAGCTTTTGCCGTTGGACTGCTTGGCCGGTTTGACCAATCGGCAGTAGGAGGCAAAATCCTGCTCGCGGGGGAAACGAGCGATATCCTCGATCTCGTAGAGCATGACCATGCCGAGAATCTTTCCGACACCGGGGATGCTCTTGAGCAAAGAGAGATTGACCGGATCGTGCCGTGTGGCCACTTTTTCGAGTTCCCGCTCCAATCGGTCCAGCAGTTGCTCATAATGCTCGATGGTCAGAAGATCGACCTCCACCATCCTGCGCACCACCGGATCGGGGAACTTGCTCAGCAGATCCCCCCGCTCGCTCGGCTTGGCGATGCGACCCAGAGGGGCGGGCAGGTTGTACTGAGTGGCGGTATTCTGGATATGGGCAAAGAGCTCGGCACGTTTACGAACCAGATGGTTGCGGCGCCGAAGCAGATCGCGGGTAGCACGCATCTCTTTGGGATAGACATAGGACAGCGGGAAGGAGCCGCCACGAAGCAGTACGGCGATCTTGTAGGAATCGATCTTATCGTTCTTGGCCTTGCCGCCATGGATGGCTCGCATGTAGAGGGCATGGCCGAGGACGAAATCGATGCCTTCTTCAGCGCACAGATCGGCGAGCCAGTACCAGGTGAACATGCACTCGCAGCCGACCACCAGTCCTTTTCGATACGCTTTGATCAGTCGCAGGAAGGCCTTGGGGCGAGTCGGGATGTTCTTGTGAACGACCACCTCGCCGCTCGCATCGAGGATACACACATACATGGCGTCGGCATGCAGATCGACGCCGCAATAAAATCGGTGCGCTTTGGTGTAGAATTTCATCGTGCAGGCTCCTTTCTTTGAGAAGGTTTGCGTTACTCAAAGAATACCGGACGGTCCGGTATTTACGGAGGGGGCCTGCACTAGTATCAACCTAATCAACCGGCCGAAAAATACATGGGCGGTTTTCGAATGCATTCTACAAAATTGTTCCGGCACGTCGTCGCCGGTTATCGCTGACCGTTAGGCTTCCATGAAATTATGAAACAAATTGTTTTCACCATTTTCATATTATCTCTTTATGGTTGCGCAAGCTCTATTGCCATAAATGAACGATTGAGTGAAAAGTCTAACGAATCACATGAGAAGGGCACTAACGAAAACACTACACCATTAGATGTCGATACCAGTGTTTACCCTGCAACCAAATTGGACTATGTGGCTTTTCAGGTTTTTTGTTGTAGTGACTACATTGACACTGAAAGTAAACAACCTTTATCAGCACATATTTTTACAAAAACGGTCGTACCTCTTATGTGTATTGTCGATTTACCTTTTTCGATAGTTTCTGACACATTGCTATTTCCTTTTGATCTCTATGCAATCCAACAAAAGGAAGGTACAAAAGAGCAGCCTAACCACACAATCAAGGCGGAGGAAAACTAGCTTGGCGATTCGCGTAAAGGTTTCTACTAACTTGTTCAGTCGCGTCGTCGCCGCTTATTTCAATCCGTTAGGCTTACTAAAAAATGAAGAAGTTTAATGTTATCTTTATATTCGTCAGTGTGTTCCTTATCAATGGTTGTTCAACAATTGAACATAGATTGAGTAGCCCTGAGAAAAAAGCTGAGTTTCAGGATTATGGCATTGTCCAAGATGGTATTTATCCAGCAACTCGGCAAGATTTTTTAGCATTAAAATATATTCCCAACTCGGAGTATAGACCTGGGCAAGTCGATTATTTGAGCAATGCTATTCTTGCATGCTTCGTCGTAATTGATATTCCAATCTCGATAGTTTTTGACACCATATTTTTACCACATGACTTAAATATCAAAAATGAACCGGATACGGAAGTAAAGTCTATTACTGAAAAAAACAAAGAATATTAACAGCCTAACCATCCAATCAAGCGGAAGGAATAGGCAGATGTTGTTCTCGTAAAGTTCGGTGGTTCTCACAGGTCGCGTCGCCGACGCTTATCTCAATCCGTTAGGCAACATGCCAATAAATAAGCTTCCCACATCTTTCGAAGCGACCATTGTCAAATGGGTATTCATCCCATTTGCTATTTTTGCAATTGTATTTCTCCTGGTATTTAGAACCGTTGGCGTCAAGGATTGTGAGCAACTCTGTGAAGACAATGGTTATTCTAAAAGCACTCATATCCCGCCTGATAGATTTGGCTCCGATGAAAAGTGCATATGTGAAGAACCAATTAATCCAGAGCAACAAAAGGCAAAATTGGAGATACCACGTTTGGAATGAAGTTGCCTAACCATCCCATGAACCGGACGAAAAATACATGGGCAGTTTTCGAATGCATTCTACTCAATTGATCCGGCGCGTCGTCGCCGGTTATCGCTGACCGTTAGCCCCAAGAAAGAAAAAGATGAATTTAAAGCTTCAAGCCATTCAAATCGACCCTGCCAATCCCTTTGCGAACGATTTATTAAATAGGCAGGGGGAAATAGAAAACCTTTCAATCCTTATTCGAAATGTGAACTCTCCTGCCGTAATAGCCATTGATTCTCGATGGGGTACGGGCAAAACAACCTTCATAAAAATGTGGGAACAACAGCTAAAACATGAAGGTTTTGATCCGCTATATTTCAATGCTTGGGCGACAGATTTTTCAGAAGATCCTTTGGTATCTTTTTTAGGTGAAATGAATGATGGCCTCGAAGCACTAATTGGCAAATCTGATGAATCAAGACAAGCGTGGTCGAAAGCTAAGGCAGTCGGAAAACAAATCGCTAAGCGCAGTGTGCCTGCCCTTATCAAGATCGCAACTGCAGGTGTAATAGATGCTGAAAAAATTATTGAAGACGAATTGTCTAAGGCCATGGAATCACTCGCAGGTGATGCCCTGGATGATTATCTAAAAGCCAAAAATGCTATTACTGCATTTCATGAAGCACTTACTCAGCTTATAGATATTTCCTCAAAAGATAAGCCCGTGGTTATTTTCGTTGATGAGTTAGACAGGTGTAGACCTACCTATGCAATTTCTCTCCTTGAAAGAATAAAGCATTTGTTCAACATTGAAGGCTTGGTTTTTGTTCTTGCTTTAGACAAAAAACAACTTGGTCACTCTATTAGTGCCGTCTATGGGGACGGAATTGATTCAGACGGTTATTTAAGGCGATTTATTGACTTTGAATATCAACTCAAGTACCCAGAAAGAAAGAATTACATTAATTCACTTTTTTCAGCCCTATCACTGGACGAATACTTTGAAGTAAGAAAAAAATACCAAGAACTTCAGTATGATCGAGGATATCTTGAAAATGTATTCACAATGCTTGCGGAGTGCCAAAATCTTTCCCTGAGAGAAATTGAGCAGCTACTAGCAAGCATCAACCTTGCCTTAAGGACAGCCAAAGAAAATGAGTACATACATCCAGCTCTTTTAGTCTTTCTGGTAGTGACAAAAAATACACATCCAGAGCAATATCAAAATTTTGTATCAGAGACAGGGTCAGAAAAAGAAACTATTGAGTACTTATATCGTATTGTTCCGCGCAAAAAGAGATTAGGTGATTTTGAATTTGAATGTGCACTCGTCGAGGGCTTTCTTATCGCGGCAAAATACAGTCGACACCAACAAGAAGTGTCAGATGACCTTGAGAGGCATAAGGCAATAATTGCTAGTGAAGAGTCCTCAAGAGAAGAAAAGAGTTACTCAGAAATTGTTATAAACGTTGCAACGCGTCCCGTCGGGATGGGGCGTGGCGTTGCTCTCAATACCCTTGTAGAAAGAATCGATTTAATTAGTCAATTTAAGTTCTCAGAAGAGGGCTAACCCTTCGCTCCACACCGACGGTTGATACAGGAGTGATATTCGATAAAATGTTAGATCTGAACGCGTTTTTTACACTTTTAAGCCATAGAAATGATCCAGCAACTTTTCGTATGGCGTTAGATCGTCAATGCCCTTGTGGGGCTTGACCGTGTTGTAAAAGTTGATGAAGCGCAGCAGGCTGAAATGGCGGTTCTTACGATCTTTGAACGTCTCCTACTGATGCCACATCTCCATGATTGTGCGGATAACACGCTCGGCTTTGCCGTTGGTCTGGGGCCGGCTGATCCGCGTAAACTTCTGGCCGATACCGAGTTCGCTACAAGCCTTGACGAAAGCATGTTCGCCAGTGCCTTTAAATTCTTTGCCGTTGTCTGAGTAGGTGTATTCGATGGTGTAAGGGCATTCATCGACCACCTGACGCAGAAAGAGTTCGGCACTGTGTTGTGTCTTGTCCGGGAATACCCCTGCATAGAGTTCCCGGGAATAATCATCAATGGCGACGAACAGATACTCGCGTGGCAGCGTCTGATCTTCRCCCTTGATCAACGGGAGCCGCTTRCTGTCGAAGTGAACCAGCTCTCCAGGATATGATTTRTTGTARCGTCTGGCTTCTCKTTTTCGTTTTTCTTCGAGTTCGCGCTCGACTTTAGCCAGCCGCTTCAGCCCATACTTGAGGCTACGAAAACGATCGTTGACACTCTTGCGGGGTACAAACTCCTGCTTCCTGGCCCGTGCGAGTATCTTGTAGATCGTTGGCCTCGAAACCCGGTAGAGTTCTGCCAGGCGACTAACCTTGTATTCGCCAGTCTGCCAAAGCTGCCAGATCTTCTGCCGATCATGAGGCGTTAACCGAATGTTTTTGTGCATGACCATGTTTACAAAATCCTCCGCTCGATATTATCGGATTCTGTAAACAACGCGTCAATTTCTTACAGATAAAAGGTCTCTGCTCTGCTAGCGTCCCAGCGCCGCCGGTGAGCTTAACCGTTAGAATTTGAAAGAAATTATATGAACAGTAACAATTTAGCCAATATAGAAATTTTCAATAGAAGTGTCGGAATCCTTTTTGGAAAATTATTAGAGACGTTTCCAAAAAGAACAGAAATCATCTTCAATGATCTAGCAATAGAAATGTTCGACGATGATGACAACACTGAAACCTATTTTGATAAACATGAATTATTTGCAGAAACCACAGTCTGGCTTGAGCGATCCGGTTATATTTGGGCGAGCAAAATTGAAAGTTACGAAGCCTACGGTGTTGTGCTAACCCCAATGGGCTTAGAAACTATGAAGCACACCCCGGAGGCACTCACTGGAAAATCAATAGGAGAAGAAATTTCTTCTGCTATAAAATCGGGCGTAAAAGAAACTGCAAAAAGTGCTTTAGCAACAATAGTTTCCATTGCCCTTACCGAAGGATACAAAGTTCTTTCAAGGTAAGAATTCTAACCATGTCATCAAGCGGACGAAAGGAAAATAGGGACATCCATGAAACTGCTTCGCCTGTTGTTGGTTGGACTGCTTGTCCCCAGCGTCTGCCTTGCCCAGCTCAGCGACGAGAACCTGTTGCAGGGTTTGCCGCAGGGCTACAAAATCGCCTTTCAAACCCAAAAGGGGAACATGGTCATGACCGAAATGGTTCCCGAGGCGGAAACCGTCGACAACTGGACGGAGATGGTGACCACCCAAATCTTTCTGGGCCTGAAGGAGGCAACGCCTGCGCAGTTTCAGGCCCTCTCGACCAAAGCCTGGCTGGACGTCTGCAAGGATGGTGAAGTGGCGCCGGTTACACAGGGGGAAGAAAACGGGTATGCTTTTTCGATCTGGGTCCAAAGCTGCCCTGAGAACCCGCTCACGGGCCAGCCGGAGAACACCTGGTTCAAGGCTATCAAAGGCAATGACAGTTTTTATCTGGTGCAGAAGGCGTTCAGGTTTCATCCTTCCAGGGAACAGATTGTTCAATGGATGCAGTATTTCCGTGCCGTCGAGGTCTGCGACACGCGCCTGGCCGACCGTCCCTGCCCAAAACCTGGGAAGTCAAAGCGACAGCAAAAGCCTTAAAGACATACCGCCGCATAACGTAAACAGACGGTCCGACCGCAGGAGATGGGTATGGCGATGCACATGATGCCCCTTGAGCAGGCTTTCACGCTGCTGGAACCAGGACCCGTGGTGCTGGTGACGACCAACAACGGCGTGAAGAACAATATCATGACCATCTCCTGGACCATGGTGGTGGACTTCACGCCGCAGTTTGCCCTGACCACGGGGCCATGGAACCATTCCTATGCCGCACTAGAGCAATCGCGGGAATGCGTCCTGGCCATTCCGACGGTGGACCTTCTTGACCAGGTTGTCGGCATCGGCACCTGCTCGGGCGTCGACACCGATAAATTCGCGAAATTTGGGCTGACCCCTGTGCAGAACGAGTTCGTGAAGGCGCCCCTGATCAAGGAATGTCTGGCCCAGATCGCCTGCCGGGTGATCGATATCGTCGAGAAGCACCATATCGTGGTCCTCGAAGGCATCGCGGCTTATTTCGACAGCAGCCGCCAGGAAAAGCGCACCTTGCACGCCGTGGGCGATGGCACCTTCGTGGTGGATGGGCGCAGGATAAATCGCCGAGAGATGATGCGGTCGAAGCTTCCGGAGGGAGTCTGACGCATTACTCCTCCCAAAAAATGACTTGTCTGGTCACGATATACTGTTTAAACTGGCCCTCGTTAGGCCTGAAATTGAATGGCGATCACCCTTTCTGAGGCCAGATGACCACGCCTGCCAAGGCTCCCCGCCGAAAAAGCATTCTCGTGTTCTTTGTCGCCACGACGGTCCTTCTTTCCGTTGTCGTTCTGGCATTCAACTCCATTGTCATCCAGGGGTTGATCCGCGATTATCGGACCGTCGTCGCCAGTCAGCAGATTCTCAATCTCTGTAAAAGTCTCTTCGAAGTCATCTCCTGCAATGGGTACGAACGCGGACGCGTCAATGTGGTGCTGAACTTTCAGGGCAACCCCCAGGAGATGCGGGATTCCATCGAATTTATAGACAGAAACAGGCAGCAAGGCGAAGCCCTGCTCAAGCAAACCCTGAACCGGATTGTGCAGGAGGGAATTCTGTTCGATCCGGAAGCTTTTCGAAAAATTCAGGAGTTGAACTTGACGACCCAAACCCTGCGTGAGCGCTATCAGGAACAATTCCCGCTGTCCTTTGCCGAGAGAGACCTGAAACTCGACGATAGGTGGTTTTCTCACATGTCCTCGCAGATCGAGGCTTTGAACCTGCTTATTTATTCCATTAAAAACCTCAACCGGATCGACCCCGAGCTGAGACACTATTTCGACATGATCTACCTGTTGGCCATGCTGCGAGATCACGCCGGACCCGCCGTCTCGTACCTTAAAGCGACAACCTTTAACCGCAGCAGCCTGACCCAAACCCGCATCGAAGAACTCAAGCGCCGGGAAAATTATGTCCGCGATCTGCTTGATCGTCTGCAGGCCGACGGATATCACTTTTTGCCACCCCATACCCAGGAGGCCATCGCTACCTTTGATCGGTTTTATTTCTCGCAGGTGCTGCTGGTGGCGGAATACATTTCGGAAAACGAAGAAGTGCACTTTGTAACGCCGGTCGATTTTCGCTCCTACCTGAAAAACGGGGTCGCCGCCTTGGAGCAGTTGCAGTCCCTGACCCAGGAGATTATGGTTTTGATGGACGAGGGGGGCTCCGAGAGGATTCGCCAAGGGGAAATCCGCATCGCCGCCGCCATCACGTTATCTGCCCTGGTCCTTTTGGCCATCATTGCCAGCCTCATACATATCTACAAGGTAATATACCGGCGCATCATCCTGTCATCGGATATCATCCAGGAGCTTTCGCAAAACAACATGGAAGTGACCATTTCAGGAGCGGTTCGCCATGACGAAATCGGTGATATCGAGTCGGCCCTGGTACGCTTTCGCGACAACCTGGTCGCCCTGAACCAGAGCAATACCCGATTGAGCGAAATGTCCCAGACCGACTCGATGACCGGCCTTCTTAATCACCGGACCATCTTGGAACGGTTGGATCTTCTTCACAGGGAAGCCCGCCGTTACGGGCACACCTATACGTTGCTGATGATCGATATCGACCTGTTCAAACCGATCAACGACACCCACGGACACCTCATCGGCGATGAGGTGATTGAGGAATTGGCCTTGACACTGCGGGAATCCACCCGCAGCACCGATCTCGTGGCGCGCTACGGCGGCGAGGAGTTTCTCATCACTTTTCCCCATATCTCCATTGATACCGCCATGGAAATGGCCGAAAAACTCCGATCCAGAATCGAGCAGACCTCGTATTCGTCGCGGGATCTTCATCTGACAGCCAGTATCGGCGTCGCCGGCTTCTTACCGGAACTCAGCGTCGCAGCGGTAATCGACCGGGCGGACAAAGCCCTCTACCGTGCGAAGACGGCCGGCCGAAACTGTGTCCGGAAATTTGAGGACGGGTTCATAGCGAAGAGTGAAACAGAACGTTAACGGGATACCTGGCAAAAAAAATGGAAATAATCCACTACCTGCCACAATATGCGCATGAAATTGCTGATTTATTCCATGATTCGGTCCATGCGATTGCTTTTCCCCAATACACCCAAGAAGAAATTGAGGCATGGGCGCCGACACCACCTGACTATAAAAAATGGGCAGTAAGGCTCAACGAAAAAAAGCCCTATCTTGCCGTGCTGAACTCAAAAGTTGTCGGTTTCATTGAACTGGAAAGTGACGGTCACATTGACTGCCTATATACCCATAAAGACTTTCAGCGCTGCGGTGTGGCACGAAGCCTTTATCTTTATTTGGAAAAAGAAGCAAAAAAACAAGGCATAAAGCGGCTTTACGTAGAGGCTTCGTATCTTGCAAAGTCATTTTTTGAAAAGGAAAACTTCAAATTGGTAAAAAAAAATACAGTTGCACGAGACGGGGTAAAACTCACTAATTTCACAATGGAAAAAGACCTCGCCTCCTGAAAACCTAATCACAGAATGGCATAACCATCCAGGCACAATTAAAAAAACAAGTCACATTGCGGTGGGTAACGCAGGTTCGCGTCGCTGCCGGTTAACATGAACCACGGGAAGGCAAAGAGAGAGATTCATGAAAAAAGTGTTTATGGTTTTGGGGGTTGTATCCCTTGTCGTTGTCCTCGCTATGGCAGGAATCGGGATTTTTACCTGGTATAAATCGTCTCAATACAAGGACACGGCGGTGCCGTACATTAAGGCAACCGTTCCGGAGCTCTCAAAGTGGGATCCTGAAGTGATTAAGGGCTATATGGCGCCCGAAGGCATCAAAGACGTCTCTGATGAAAATTTTGTAAAAATAATCCGCTACCTCTCCAAGCTTGGCGCCTTGCTGTCCATGGAAGAACCGAGCTTCTCAAATATCTATACAGGTTCAACCCTTGAGGGCGGCAGTCAAACCATTGTTACCTATACGATTGATGCAACCTATGAAAAAGGGGACGCTGAAATCACCATGACCTTGCTCGACCTGGGAAATACTTTTCAGGTTTATAAATTTCATATCAGTTCTATGGCCTTGGTCGAGTAACCTGTTATCTCGATAATAAATGCGGACGACATCGACTGGGGGAAAGGGGACAATCACGCAGTACCCCCTTTTCTCTCCTTGAGGATTTTCATGAGCTACCGCCTTCTGCCCCTGGCCCTCTTCGCCCTGCTTCTGCTGCCGCCAGCGGACGCGACCGCCCAGGAGCGACCGCCGGCGGGAGCCTGGCGGGTCAGCCTCGGCGCGATTGGCCTCTATCTGCCGGAGTATGAAGGCGCCGACGCGTATGAATTCAAGGCCTTCCCTTCCCTCGACATCACCTGGCGCGACCGGGTTTTTCTCAACGTCCGCCAGGGGCTCGGCGTCTATTTCTATCGCGGCAATGACCTGCGCCTGGGCGCCTCGGTGGGCTACAGTTTCGGTCGCGACGAGAACGACTCGGCCAACCTGAAGGGCCTCGGCGATATCGACGATGGCGCCAGCGCCAACCTGCTCGCCCGCTGGAAGCTTGGAAAGGTCACTCTCGACGCCCGCTACGAACAGCAGATCACGGGGGCAGACACGGGAGCCCAAATTCATACCACTCTCGGCTACGGCCATCGTCTCGGACCGACCATGCTGCGCCCGGCCCTGACCACCACTTGGGCCAGCGACTCCTACATGCAGGACTATTTCGGTATCAGCCCGGCACAGGCGGCGAACTCCGGCCTGCCGACCTATAGCGCCGAGGCGGGCTTCAAGAGCGCAGGGGCCAGGCTCATGATTGTCCATCCTCTCAGGGGTGCCTGGGCCCTGACGATGCTTGCGAACTATGACCGGCTACTCGGCGACGCCGCCGACAGCCCCCTGGTCAAGAACGAGAATCAATATTTCACTGCTCTCGGAATCGCCTATACCTTTTAGTAACCGGCTCCACACCACCACCTGTTCGAGGCAAAAGGAAACCTCCCCAGGATTAGGCGAAAGGACAATGGCATGAAGACTTCAGCCCCAAAATTCTTGCGGCGACCAGCAGTTGACCTTCTGCTTTTCGGACTGGTTTTCCTGATGGCATCCTGCACATCGGCCCCACAGAACATCGGGCCCATAAACGGACGCCTGCGGCCCTGCCCACCAACCCCCAACTGCGTCTGCAGCGAAGGCGACGAGGATTCTTCTTCCTGGATCGCTCCCTTGCTCTATCAGGGACCGCCAGAACTGGCGTGGCAACGGCTTAAGGGGGTTGTCAGAGAAGCGGGAGGACATATTGAAGAGGAGCGGACCGATTATCTGCGGGCCACCTTCACCTCGAAGATATTTCGCTTCAGGGACGATGTGGAGTTCCGGTTAGCGCCGGGTGAAGGCATCTTACATGTGCGATCCGCCTCGCGACTGGGATATTTCGATTTCGGCGTCAACCGCAAGCGGGTCGAGAAACTGCGGAGGATGCTGGAAACAGCCTCTGGCGGGGATTAAAAAACCCGCCGTCCCTCTGGTAGCTGTCTCACTCTTGTTTCTTTCCTTCGAGAGTCCGGCCGGTGCAATGAGGACAGTCCTGGGCCTGATGACTATGGGGTGCCATGGAGTTTTTGAGAAAGTTCACCGCAAACTCGAACCCGCCCAAAACCCCTCCGAAACCCGCCTGAAACCGCTGCGCCATCTCCTCGCTGTCGAAGGTCAACATCGAGGGCTGACAACAGGGGATGGCGGCACTGCCCAGAACGAAAAAGCTCTCGGAAACAGGATGAGAACGACCCGTGAGATAGTCTGAAGTATGGGCTTCTTCGACCTGCTCTCCCAGAACCAGGCAGGCATAGACTCCGCAGTGAGGGCAGCAGGCCATCTTCTGAGTCCCACTTTCCAGTGTCAGACTGAACTGCAGGTGAGAGGTGGAAGGCCGGGAGCAGATCAGACAGTCTTCGGAAACCCCATCAGCAGCCGGGTCAGCCCCCGATGCGCTTCTTGCGCCGATCGCCACCGCACCGCCGTGGATACGCTTAAGGGCCTTACGCTGTTCGAGCATCTCCAGGTCGCGATGAACCGTCATTTTCGAGACACCGAACCGCTCGACCATTTCGGAGAGCGTGAGGTTGCCTGCCTGCTCCAACCACTCCAGCAATTCACGACGCCTTTCAGAATTTCTCATGCCCACCTCGTTGTTATTTTTGTAACAGAATATTAGCAGATAATTTTTAATCCTCCTTGTAAATCTGACTTAATTTGTTATAAACGTTAATATCTTAACAAAACTTCTATCTTTTGTTACTAAAATAACTTTTTAAGGCACGTCTTCCCTGGCTCCGCCCGGTCTGTCCGAACAGTTCGAGGCATCTCAATCTTCCACCCACACGCAAGGGCTCCCATGGAATGGTTCAACGAGTTGATCGACTACGGCATCATCGGACTTCTGCTTGCCCTAAGCATGGTCGCTGTGGCTGTAGCTATTGAGCGCATCCTTTTCTACCGTCAATTCACCCCTGGCGACTATGCCAATCGGCAGCTTGCCGAGATCGCCCTGACCCGCAGGCTGCATATCATCGCCACTGTCGGCAGCAACGCTCCCTACATCGGGCTGCTGGGCACCGTATTCGGCATCATGCTGACCTTTTACCGCATGGGTCAGGAAGGCTTTATCGACACCGGCGCCATCATGACCGGGCTCGCCCTGGCGCTCAAGGCGACGGCCGTGGGGCTGCTCGTGGCCATCCCGGCAGTCACTTTCTACAACCTGCTGCTTCGCAAGGCCAAGGAGTTAATGCTGCTCTGGGAAGCCGAACGTGGATAGCCGGGGTTTCGAAAGCATCAACGTCATCCCCTTCATCGACATCATGCTGGTGCTGCTCACCATCGTGCTGACTACCTCGACCTTTATCGCCACGGGTGCCATCGGGGTCCGCCCGCCCCAGGCTTCTCCCAGTAGCGTGCCAATGGAAAAAAGCCTGCGCCTGGAGATCGACCGCAGCGGTCAAATCTACCTGGAGGGCAACCCGGTGGAACTGGCCGAAATGGAAGGCCTGCTGGCCGGACACAACCGGGAGACCGCCGTCCTTATCCGTGCCGATCGCCAGTTGGCTCTGCAGGGCTTTGTCGACGTCATGGACCGGATGAAACAGCTCGGCTATAACCGGATCAGTCTACAGACCGAGGCGTCGCCATGAGCCGGTCTCTCACTCCCTGGATGGCCAGCCTGCTGCTTCACCTGCTGGTAGCCGGAGCCGTGTTTTCAGCCGGCAGCAGCCTGCGTCAGCCCCAGCGTATAGACCTCTTCGATCTGAGCCTCGTGCAGTTTGCGTCCCCTGCGTTGGACAAACCTACTGCCAATGCCGCGCCGCCCCCTCCGCGAAAGAGTCTCCAAACGGCGCCGACCCCCAAGCCGAAGCCCGTAGTCAAGCCAGCACCGAAACCCGTTCCCCTGGCCCAGCCAGCGCCCACGCCCCCTCCTGTCGCTGAGCGTGAAAAACCCCTGGTCAGGACAGACCCGCTCCCCTCTCAGGCAGCCGTCCAGTCCCCTCCCGCAGAGCCTTCGGTGCCGGCAACGCCCTCAGCTGAAGAGGCTGCAGCCACCGGGCAGTCGACAGTACCCGCCAAGATGGCCAACCTGGAAGACGAGCAAGAGACCGGCGAGGGGAGTTCCTCCGCACAGTATGTGCAATCGAATTTCACCTACATCCGCGACCGGGTCATGGCCTCTCTGAGGTATCCGTCCATCGCCAGACGCCAGGGTTGGAGCGGGCAGGTTCGGGTGGAGTTTACCATTCTGAAAACCGGCAAAATCGAAAATCTCAAGATTGCCAGAAGCTCGGGTTACCCTATTCTCGACAAGCAGGCGTTGAAGGCCGTTCGGGCTGCTGAACCCTTCCCCCCCCCCCAAAGGGGCGGCGACCATTACCCTGCCGGTCAATTTCGTTCTCAATTAAATCGGGAGGTCTTGGCAAACCGCACTCTGCACCTATTTTTACTTTTTCTTTCGGCGGTTGCACGCCGCGAGCAGGTGACTCGGATCACCCTTCAAGGAGGTACCATGTTCAGACGTATCCTGTATGTCCTCGTCCTTGCCGGCATCGCCCTGTCTTGTCCTATCCCCGGGGCAGTCGCTGAATCTCTGATGCTTGACGAGATCACCGTGCGCGGCGAGCAGCAGCAACCCAACGAAGAGACCCTCAGCATTCGCGAGGTCCGGGAAAGCCCTGCACGCGACATCGGTGAAGCTCTTCAGAGCGTACCGGGACTGAACATCGTGCGTAAGGGCGCCATCGCCAACGACATCGTGCTTCGCGGCTTTCAGGGCGACGATATCAACATGTTTCTCGACGGCGTTCGCCTGCACGGAGGCTGCCCGTCCCGCATGGACCCTCCTTCCTTCCATTTCGATTTCGCCGAGGTGGAATCCATCGAGATCATCAAGGGCCCCTACGACCTGCGCAATCCCGGGAGCCTGGCCGGAATGATCAATGCCATCTCAAAAGCTCCTAAAAAGGGGCCGGGCGCCACCGCCAATATCAGCTACGGCAGCTACGACTACCTCGATGCCTCCATCACCGGCTCTTACGGCGGCAAACACTTTGACGGGCTGCTGGGATATGCCTACAAGAGTTCCGACGTCCCCGAATCCGGCGACGGCAAGCGCCTGACGGAAATCTATCCGATTACCAGCCCCAACCGCTATCGCCCCGAAGCCATCGATTCCAAGGCCTACGAGACCAATACCCTGTGGCTCAAGGGCGGATATAAGCTCGCCAAGGGACGCAGCGAACTCGCTTACACCTACCAGGACGCCGACCACGTGCTCTATCCCTACCTGCTGATGGACGCCGATTACGATCGCACCAACCGCCTTGACTGGACCACGACCCTGGAGGACCTTACGCCGGCGGTTTCCAAGGTGCTGGTGCAGCTCTGGGTCAACCGGGTCGATCATGTGATGGACGATACGCTGAGGGCCAGCTCCCTGCCCAGCATGATGGTCACTCGTCCGTACATGATGAAAACCGATGCCGAGACCACGACCTACGGAGCCAAACTCAATGCCGACCTGCCGGCCGGACCTGGCACCCTCGCCCTGGGTACCGATTTCTACCGCCGCAATTGGGATGCCGAGAACGTCTCCGCCATGTGGGCGAGCTACACGCCTCAGCCGATGATCCCTGATGTGGATATGGACAATTTCGGCGCCTTTGCCGAGTACACCTGGCCCTTGGCCGAGAAATGGACTCTTAAGGGAGGCGCTCGCCTCGACTACACCGAAGTCACCGCCAACTCGCTTAACGATGCGCGGCTGGCCAGTCTCTATCAGCCCTATTTCATGGAAACGCTCGACACCACCACCGACTTCACCGAACCGAGCGCCAACATTCAGCTCACCTGGAACGCCACCGACCAGCTGGAGATTTTCGCCGGCGCCGCTTCGGCCAGCCGCCCCCCCGACCAGCAGGAACTCTACATCGGCCTGCAGCGCATGGCCGGCAAGAACTGGCTGGGGAATCCCGCGCTCGACGCGACCCGCAACAACCAGTTGGACCTCGGCGCCAAATGGACGAACGAGCGGGTCTTCCTCAGCGCTTCTGTTTTTTACAGCGATCTCAGTGACTTCATCCATGTCGCTGACGCCGTCGACCCGGATGGCGCCGGCCCGTTGATTCAGGCGCGAACCTACACCAACGTCGATGCCACCATGGTCGGAGCCGAGTTCGGCAGCCAGGTCTCTCTTCCCGCCGACCTTTTCCTCAAAGGAACCCTCTCCTACGTGCGTGGGGAGAATGACGACACCAACCAGCCTCTCAGCGAGATCCCCCCCCTGACCGGCAATGCGTCCATACGCTATGACAACGGGGAGTGGTTTGCCGAGATCACCGAGCGCTTCGCCGACCGACAACACCGCACCGATCCGTCACTCAGCGAGGAGGAGACTGCCGGCTGGGCCGTGACCGACATCAAGGCTGGGGTCACCTGGGATCGCTGGTCGGTGTTCGGCGGTGTGAACAACATCTTTGACCGCTATTATTACAGCCACCTCTCCTATCAGCGGGACCCTTTCGGCAGTGGCGTCAAGGTGCCGGAAACAGGGCTTTTCGCCTATCTCAATCTGGGATACCGCTATTAATTCCCCACAGAGGGTGTCCTGAATATAAGGAGGCCGGAGCGTTTTCGCTCCGGCCTTTTTGTTCCCCTGGATCTGCAGAAAAGAGAAAATGAAGGTGGCCCTCAAAAAGTTCCTGGCTTTTCTTTAATATTATTTGCAGTAGGATTGTTATGGTTCAGGTAAGAAGAAAAGAATCGGGATTGAGCCTAGGCCCAGGGCATTTGAGGGGAAAAACCGTTAAGGAAACCCCATTTGCCGGCACATAGGGGAGTAATATGAGTAATTTCATTGCACCAGTAGCAGCTTGGTGCGCCGCCATTATTGAAGCGATCGGCATCGGCACTATTACGCTGTTTGCACTATATTCTCTTCTCAATGCCGCAACCAAGCTACTCAAAAAGGCAGATGGTGATTCTATTTTCCATGAGCTCCGTCAATTACTAGGCCGTGGTATTTTGCTTGGTCTTGAGTTTCTCATCGCTTCGGACATCATTTATACAGTCGCAGTCGAGTTGACCTTTCAGACCATAGGCGTTCTCGCCATAGTTGTACTCATACGCACGTTCCTGAGTTTAACCCTGGAAGTCGAGATGTCTGGTAAATGGCCCTGGCAGGAAAGGCGTTAGTATACAAATGTTCGTTTAGACATCCACGAGCCCTTACTGCACATTGCCTTGTTTAGGCGGCGGTTGCTGTTTCGCCATTTAAAACAGCTGAGCGGGCAATCCGCTCATCGTTGCCCAGTCTGGTATAATTAGATGTGTACAGCGACTTCCCTAGGGTTCACTGCTGGTCTTTTTCGTTAGGAGTAACGAAATATCGTCAAAAAAGGAGGTATTGAGTATGCCGGAGTTTGGAACCCCCTTTTCGGGACTTGCCAAAGGGCAAAAACTTACTCAAGAAGAATTAATCCGCGCAATTCGGTTTATGATCGCCGCTGAATATGAGGCTGTTCAATTGTATATGCAGTTGGCGGAATCGATCGATCATAAATTGGCAATTGAAGTGTTAAAGGACATTGCCGATGAAGAAAGGGTTCATGCGGGAGAGTTCTTACGCTTATTGAAAGAATTAGCCCCCGATGAAGAAACATTCTATGCAGAGGGTGCAGAAGAAGTTGAAGAAGAAATAGAAAGACTAAAAAAGAATTAAAACCAGAACTCCTAACGAATTGCTTTACCCTGAAAAATTGCCACTTTCGCCAAGCAAAACATCTTTTAGCCTTCTATGTTTACAGGAGAAAGCTATGAGCAAAAAAGAAGCCTATGAAAAAAAACTCCAGGCCCAACTGGACGAGTGGGATGCTGAAATCAAAAAGCTCAAGGCCAAGGCTGACAAGGCGGGAGCGGATGCCCAAATCGAATATCACCAACAAATCGAGAAACTAGAGTCTATGCGGAAATCGGCTAATGCCAAGCTTACCGAACTCAAGAATGCTGGGGACGATGCTTGGGAAGATCTCAAGACGGGCATTGAAAGTGCCTGGGACTCCCTTGGTGAAGCACTGAAATCAGCTTCTTCGCGATTCAAATAAAATCATCGCTGCTTGTCGTCGCTTAATCAGGGGCATCTGTAAGGTGCGCCCTGATTAAGCAGCGGCAAGACACTCTTCACGCAAGCTTCCCCGGCAATGGCATTGACAGGTTCCCTTGGGGCATTAAGATTTACCAAGGTTGCATCTTTCAATCTCTTTTTCCGGCAGGAGGCCTCCCATGTGCAAAGTTTTTTTTCGAGTCGCTTTATCCGCCCTTTTTTTTCTCAGCATTGCGGCGGTCCAGCCCGCCCAGGTGCAGGCGTCTGACCTCTACACCTCGTCCCTTAACAATCTAGTTTTGTCCGGCAATACCCTGCTGACCAGCATGTCGCAGATCACCCTGACTCCTTTTACCATGCTCAGCCAGCTCACCGCCCTGGAGACCTCGGTCAACAGCTATCAGGACAGTGTCATGACTCTGTATGACACCATGGCCAACAACACGACCACCATAACCCTGGCCAGCGAATCGCTGATAGCCCTGCAGAATTTGGCCACCCTCAGCGCCTCGCTGACGACACAGCTGCTCGCCCTTTCGGAGGCGATCGCCCTGGTGGCGCCTGTCACCTCGCTGTCGGTATTGGAATCGTCGTTGATGACCATGCTGCGCCTTTCCGATGATATTGGCACCATGGCGAACCGTATTCTTGAAATGGCGGACAAGATTCTGCTGATGGCGGACAACATCGGCACCATGGCCGACCGCATTCTGGCGACGCAGATTATTCAGAGCGACAATCTGCAGATGATCGTGGATGCCAGTCTTACTACCCAGACAAATATTCTCACCCTGTTCTGCCTTTATCTGAAGTGCTGATGAGAACGGGAGGAGAGGCCTAGGTCCCTCCTCCCCCTTTTTATCTGTTTTCTTCTGAGGCTTAATCCTGGGGCGGCCGACCGGAACCATCCCCCGATTGACAAATCCCGACACATTCGCGATGATTCAGTATCAGTCTTTAGCTGATCTTCTTTTTCCCCTGTCCCCCTGGTGCCTCCGTGGATAAGTCGCAACAACGACTGGACGACATTCTCGAAAAACTCCGGAAGCGGGACTGTCGGATTACCCCGCAGCGTCTCGCCATTTTGCAGGTTTTTCTCCATACCGACCAGCACCCGAGCGTCGAGCAGGTCTACAATCAGGTCAGAACGCAATTTCCGACCACCAGCCTGGCTACGGTCTACAAAACCGTCACGCTGCTTAAAGAAATTGGCGAGATCCTTGAGATCGGTTTTGCCGACGGCCGCAGCCATTACGACGGCAACAAACCCTATCCCCACCCGCACCTGATCTGCACCCGCTGTCACCGCATCATCGATCCCGACATCAGCCTGCTGGACCAGCTGACGTCCGAGGTGGCCAAAGCCACTGGCTACCAGATCACTTCCCATCAGGTTGAACTTTTCGGCCTCTGCCCCGCCTGTCAGAAAAAGTAGCCGTCCGCAGCACCTCTTATCGAAAATCATTCTCTACAGATATTGACAAACCCATAAGGCCTGTTAGAAATAAATTGATTCTAACGGGTCTGATGATCCGGCGACGAAAAACTTATCAGCAGAAGGAGGATCTTCATGAGCGGAGAAAGCAAGTGCCCGGTGACGGGCAAATCGAGTCAGCAGGTTGCCGGTGGTGGCACCTCGAACCGGGACTGGTGGCCGAACCGGCTGAACCTGAACATCCTGCGCCAGCATTCCAACCTCTCCAACCCCATGGGTGAGGATTTCAATTACGCCGAAGCCTTCAAGAGCCTTGACCTCAAGGCCGTCAAAAAGGATCTCTGTGCCCTGATGACCGACTCCCAGGACTGGTGGCCGGCCGATTACGGCCACTACGGCGGGCTCATGATCCGCATGGCCTGGCACAGCGCCGGCACCTACCGCCTGGGAGACGGCCGCGGCGGGGCCGGCAGTGGCTCGCAGCGCCTGGCCCCCCTCAACAGCTGGCCGGACAATGTCAATCTTGACAAGGCACGTCGGTTGCTGTGGCCCATCAAGCAGAAATACGGCCGGAAGATCTCCTGGGCCGACCTGATGATTCTGGCCGGCAACTGCGCGCTGGAATCCATGGGCTTTAAAACCTTCGGCTTTGCCGGCGGCCGCGAAGATGTGTGGGAGCCGGAAGAGGATATCTACTGGGGCGCCGAAGAGGAGTGGCTGGCCACCAGCGACAAACCCAAGAGCCGCTACAGTGGCGAGCGGGATCTCGAAAACCCCCTGGCCGCCGTGCAGATGGGGCTGATCTACGTCAACCCGGAGGGACCGGACGGCAATCCCGACCCGGTCGCCTCGGGGAAAGACGTGCGGGAAACCTTCGCGCGCATGGCCATGAACGACGAAGAGACGGTCGCCCTCGTCGCCGGCGGGCACACCTTCGGCAAGTGCCACGGGGCCGGACCGGCCACCCATGTAGGGCCCGAACCCGAAGCCGCCCCCATTGAAGAGATGGGCCTTGGCTGGAAGAGCAGCTTTAAGAGCGGCAAGGGGCCCGACACCATCGGCAGCGGCATCGAGGGCGCCTGGAAACCCAAGCCGACCACCTGGGACATGGGCTACCTCAAGGTGCTGTTCAAGTACGAGTGGGAAAAAGTCAAAAGCCCGGCGGGAGCCTGGCAATGGCTGGCCAAGGACGTGGCGGAAGAGGACATGGTGGTGGACGCCTTCGACCCCACCAAAAAGCTGCGGCCCATGATGACCACGGCGGATCTTTCCCTGCGCTATGATCCCATTTACGAACCCATTGCGCGGCGCTATCTGGCCAACCCCGAAGAATTCGCCGACGCCTTCGCCCGCGCCTGGTTCAAGCTGACCCATCGCGACATGGGCCCCAAGGCACGGTATCTCGGCCCGGAAGTGCCGCAGGAAGATCTCCTCTGGCAGGACCCGGTACCTGCCGTCGACCACAAGCTGATCGAGGCAGCGGACATCACCGCCCTCAAGAGCAAAATTCTGGCGACGGGACTTTCGGTGGCGGAGCTGGTAACCACCGCCTGGGCCTCGGCCTCGACCTTCCGCGGCTCTGACAAGCGTGGCGGCGCCAACGGGGCGCGCATCCGCCTCGCCCCGCAGAAGGATTGGGAAGTCAACCAGCCGGCGCAACTGGCCAAAGTGCTCAAAGCCCTTGAAGGCGTTCAGCGGGAGTTCAACGGCGCCCAGGCCGGCGGCAAGAAGGTCTCCCTGGCCGACCTCATCGTTCTGGGCGGCTGTGCGGCCGTCGAGCAGGCCGCCAAAAAGGCCGGGGTCGAGGTAAGCGTGCCCTTCGCGCCAGGCCGCACCGATGCCTCCCAGGAGCAGACCGACATCGAGGCTTTTGCCGTCCTCGAACCAAAGGCGGACGGCTTCCGCAACTACCAGAAGAGGAAGTACAGCGTCAACGCCGAGGAACTGCTGGTGGATCGCGCCCAGCTGCTGACCCTGACCGCCCCCGAAATGGCGGTGCTCATCGGCGGCCTGCGGGTGCTTAACGCCAATTATGGGCAATCCCCCCGTGGCGTTTTCACCCAACAGCCCGAGACACTGACCAACGACTTCTTTGTGAACCTGCTCGACATGGGCACGGTCTGGAAACCCACGGCAGAGGATCAGGAGGTGTTCGAGGGGCGCGATCGCCAGAGCGGCGACCTTAAATGGACCGGCACCCGCATCGACCTTATCTTCGGCTCCAACTCGGAACTGCGGGCCCTCGCCGAAGTCTACGCCTGCGCCGACGCCCGGGAAAAGTTCGTCAACGACTTTGTTGCGGCCTGGAACAAAGTCATGAACCTGGATCGCTTCGACCTGGCCTGAGGATATTGTCAGGTCAGTCCCATGTTCTTATCGGGGGCACAGAAGGTATCCCCCTTCTGTGCCCCCACCCATCCACAACCCGTTATTTCCTTAGCCCGGTCGAAAGGATTGATCCTTGGTTAGCGTCTTCGCCATTTTCTGGATTGTGGCCGTTTTGCTGCTTGGCAGTTTTTTCCGGTTCATCACGGTCCATTTTCAGCTGTGGTTCTATCTCAAAAAGAATCACCCGGATTTTTTCAACCGGAACATCACCGGCATGGGCAAGAACCTCACCTGCTTCTGGAACGCCTATGACGGCTGCCTCACCCTGAACGACCCTTTTGTTGCTGATGCCAAGAAACAGCACGAAAGCCGCCTTAAACAGTTCGTGCTGGCCATTGTTTTGGCCATCGGCATCACCGGCCTCGGCATGGCTGTTCTGTATTTTTCAGGCCAGTAAAACACCCTGCCCCCCGTGAACGACATCTTTGTTTACCACCTTCTAACCGCTCCCCAAAGCGCCAGCTTCTTTTAGTCTTGACAATTTCCCCTTTATGGATAATTATTATCCACAACTAAAGCTTATCCCAAACAAAGGCAACCCCCTGTATGGACACGCGTCTTAACCTCATCATCGATTCCTTGCGTCAACGGGATTTTCGTGTCACGCCACAACGTTATGCGGTGCTGAAGCTTCTTTGCACCAGCAAGGCGCACCCAGGGCCAGGGGAGGTCTACGAACAGCTGCGCCAACAGTTTCCGACCCTCAGCCTGGCGACGGTCTACAAAACGGCGGCCCTGCTACGGGACATGGGAGAGCTGACCGAACTGCCCATGAAGGATGGAACAACGCGTTATGACGGCCGCAATCCGGCGCCACACCCTCATGTCATCTGCAATCGCTGCCTGAAGGTCATGGATTTTGACGCACCGCCGCTGGATTTCCTGCAACAGGAAGCCGCCAGCGCCACCGGCTTCCATATCGCCGGGTTCCGGCTCGATTTTTTCGGGCTCTGTCCCGATTGCCACAACAACTGATCATTTTCGACGGTGACCTTGCGGTCGCCCTATCACCACAAAAAGGAGAGAGAACAGAATGTCTACCAAAGAGAATCTTGCTGAAGCTTTTGCCGGAGAAAGTCAAGCCAACCGCAAATATCTGGCCTTCGCCAAACAGGCCGAGGCCGATGGCTACCCCCAGGTCGCCAAGCTCTTCCGGGCAGCGGCCCACGCGGAGACGATCCATGCCCATGCCCATCTGCGCGCCATGGGCGGCATCAAGAAGACCCTTGAGAATCTGCAGGAAGCCATCGACGGCGAAGGCTTCGAGTTTCAGAAAATGTACCCTCCTTACTTGGAAGAAGCCAAGCGCGCAGGGGACAAGGCAGCCGAAGTCAGCTTCCGCAACGCCCTGGCCGTGGAAGAGGTGCATTACGATCTGTACTCGGCAGCCCTGGCAGCCGTGAAAGGTGGCGGCGACCTGCCCGAGCGGGCGGTCTATGTCTGTGAGATCTGTGGCAACACGGTCTACGACGAGGCGCCCGACCGCTGCGAGGTCTGCAACGTGCCCAAAGAGCGCTTTTCTCTGATATCCTGATTACAACCGACGCAACGCCCCGAGCCCTTCAGCCGAAGGGCTCGGTTTTTTTGATGACAGCTGTCAGGTTAATGGTAATGGCAATGGACAAAGGGCAGAGCAAACAACAGGAAGCTGCCAGGGACGACGACTGGTGCGTTGTCCGGCTGGACGACAACGGCAACACCTTTACCGTGGCCGCGGGGCTTTCACGCCAGGGGGCGCAAAGGGTGGTCGCAGGCTATGAAGAAAAAGGCCACAAGCAGACCTACACATGCCGGCCTCAGGGCGACGGGATACGCCTCGCCCGGTGTCTGACAGGGGAGGATTTCAGCGCCGCCATCGGACTGACCAGGGCCTATTTGCAGTGGTTGGATATGGATCTGTCCTTTCAGAACGTCGAAGAAGAGCTCGAGCTGTCGCGCTTTTCGGCCATGTACGGCCCGCCCGCCGGGGTCTTCCTGCTGGCCTGGCAGGCTGGAGAACTGGCCGGCGGTGTGGGGCTGCGGCGGCTGTCGACGGAAATCTGCGAGATGAAGCGGCTCTTTGTCCACGAGCGCTTCAAAGGCCTGGGCATAGGACGACGCCTGTGCGAAAAACTTCTCGACGAGGCCAGAGTCCTGGGCTTTCAGCACATGCGGCTGGATACCCTGGCCCGCATGACCCCGGCGATAAGTCTTTACAAAAGTCTCGGTTTTGCGGATATTGAACCTTACTGCTTCAACCCGGACCCGACAGCGCGCTATATGGAGCGGTCCCTGCAATAGAGTCGCTAAGAGGCCACCATGTTTACCATCCTGAAGCAATACGAGCGGCTCATGATCAAGGCTCTCATGATCATGATGGCCATTGTGCTGGGTCTTGCCACGCTTGACCTGGGCTGGCTCATTATCAAGGACATCCTTGAACCTCCCCTCTTTCTGCTGAGCATCGAACAACTCCTGGAAATATTCGGTCTCTTTCTGCTGGTCCTCATCGGCATCGAACTGCTCGAAACCATCATCAAAACCTTCCAGACCCAGGGGCAGCCCCATTATGAGGTCGTGCTCTCCGTCGCCATCATCGCCATCGCCCGCAAAGTCATCATTCTGGACCTTCAAGAGGCAGACAGCTGGGTCATGCTGGGCATCGCCGCCATTATTCTGGCCCTGACCTCCGGCTATTTTCTGATGAAAAAGGGGCAGGCTTTTGACCGCTAGCCGGAAGGGAGACAGGAGCATGCACCGAGACGGCCATCCGTTGTCCCCGAAAAGGAGGCTGAGAACCTGGCTTGTCGCCTTCGTCGCCCTCTGTTTCGGCGGCTGCCTGGGTATGCCGGAACAGGTTCGCCCTGTACAGGGGTTTGACCTTGACCGCTATCTGGGAACCTGGTACGAAATCGCCCGACTGGATCACTCCTTCGAGCGGGGACTGGAACGGGTATCGGCCGAATACAGCCGGCGCGGGGATGGCGGGGTCCGGGTCATAAACCGGGGGTTTTCGCCAACGGAAAATCGCTGGAAGGAGGCGGAAGGCAAGGCTTATTTCGTGCGCGAGCCGAGCGAGGGTTATCTGAAGGTATCGTTTTTCGGCCCCTTTTACGGCTCGTACGTGATTTTTGAGCTTGACCGCGAAAATTACCAGTACGCCTTCGTCTGCGGCCCCGACACCTCGTATCTGTGGCTGCTGGCCCGAACCCCTCAGGTCGACGAGGAAGTGCAGAAGCGGTTTATCGCCTCAGCGGCCGCGCGAGGTTTTGACGTCGAGAACCTGATCTTTGTGAATCATCCCTAAATGCCCCGCCAACTTTGCCGCCAGGCTTATCCTTCCGCACCAGCAAACAGACGATAGCGGTTCTTGCCGGCCTGCTTGGCCTGGTACATGGCTTGATCGGCCTGAGCCATCAACTGGGTGGCTTCGACGGGGCCGGGCTGCGGATAGAAGGTGACGCCGAGAGAGCCGGATACCTGAACCTGGCTGCCCTGGATGTCAAAGGGGCGCGAGCAGCAGTCGAGCAGACGTTCGACGAGCGGCAGCACGGCATCCCTCTCCGGCAGGTCGCTCAGAACGGCAATGAATTCGTCACCGCCTATGCGGGACACGGTATCCACCTCACGCAGCACCTCTTGCATGCGGCCCGCCAGGGCTTTAAGCAGCTCATCCCCCTCGTCATGGCCGTAGTGATCATTCACCTCTTTGAAACCATCGAGATCGATGTACACGACGGCCAAATGCTGGCTGCGGCGCTTGACCTGCGCCATGGCCTGCTTTAAACGGTCGACCAGCAGGACGCGGTTGGGCAGGTGGGTCAGGGCGTCATAGTGCGCCAGGTATTCAAGCTGCTTTTGCTGCTGCCGGTGCGTGGTAATGTCCACGAAGGAGGAGACAATGGCGGGAACAGCGGCGCTGCTCTCCTTGGTGTCGTAGACCGGCTGGGTGTTGAGGCTGAGCCAGAGGATGTCGCCGGAGGACCTGCCGATACCTACCACTTCGTTGTAAATCGGCTGTTCATCCCGCAAGCAGCGTACGACAGGAGACTCGTCGGGGGGATAGGGACTGCCGTCGGATCGCAGGATCCTGGTGCCCAGTTCCAGCAGCATGCGGCCGCAGATCTTTTCGCGCGGTAGCCCCAAAAGGCGTATCGCCGAGGGATTGCACTCGACGATGCGGCCTTCGATATCCTGGACAACGATCCCTTCCGCCAACACCTCGACAACTGAACGGTGATATTCCTCGCTCTGCCGCAAGGCCATTTCGGCCCTTTTGCGCGCGGTGATCTCCAAATGGGTACCTGCCATCCACAGGGGTCGGCCCTCGGCGTCCCGGGAGATAATGCGGCCCCGGTCGAGAACCCAGATCCAGTGACCGTCCCGGTGCCTCATACGCGCCTCGCATTCGTAGTTCTCGACTTCGCCAGTGAAATGGCGCTGCAGAGCCTGCTCGGAGCGGGCCAGGTCGTCGGGATGGGTGAATCTTTCCCAGGTGGCGATGCTTATAGGACCGATTTCTTCCAGAGAGTAGCCGATCATCTGGGCCCAGCGTTCATTGAAGCGGGTCTCGCCCGTTTGCACGTTCCACTCCCAGGTGCCGGTGCCGGTCCCCCACAGAATATTGGCCAGACGCTGCCTTTCCTCCTGCAGCGCCTCCTGGGCTGTCCGCTTTTCGGTAATGTCCTGCCCCGAGTTCAGAGAGCCGAGAACACGTCCGTCTTCATCCCGCAGCAGAGCCACCTGCCAGGTCAGCAGACGCCGACTGCCATCGCGGCACTGCACCGGATTTTCATAGCCTTGTGCCCGGTCCGGTTCGATGGCGCCGTCAACCACCCTTTGGAAAAAAGGATAAATTTTCTCCATCCCCTCGGGTTGGGGCAGACAGGCTGCAAACCAGTTGCGGCCGAGGAGATCCTTTTCCTCATAGCCCAGCAGGGCACAGCCGAAGCGGTTGATCATGGTGATGCGCCCCTGTTTGTCCAGGGCCAGCATCAGGGTCTGCACCGTGTCCAGATAGTTCTGTGCCGTTTGGCGCTCAAGCTGCTGCTCGCGACAGGCCAGTTCGAGAGCCCGGTTGCTGCGTATGATCAAGATCAGCAGCAGCGTCGTCACCCCCAGGAAGGTCACGACAATCACAATGAGTATCTCGTATTTCGCCCAGATGTCGGCCCAGGTGAAGGCTGGCGCCTGGTCGTAGGGCGGCAGGCGCAGGGCGCGGGCCAACTCGTCAACCGGCGTATAATCGGCCGGCGGCGCGAACCCGCCAATGCCGGCGGCGATGGCGACAGGATGCGAGGCCTCGAGAGCCAGCAGGGCGGCAGCGACTTTTCTCACCTGCGCGCTGTCCACATGAGGCAGAGCGACAAACGGCCATTCGGGATAGAGTCGGGTAGAGATCCGGTAGGGGAAGCCGGGATGTTTCTGCGGATGAAGTACGCGCAGACGGCTTGGGTCGAGCGTGCCCTCAGCGGTCAATTGCTCAATGATGCCGGTGCGGATAAAACCAGCGTCAACCTCGCCGGACAACACTTTTTGCACAACGGCGTCATGACTTTGGGCCACAAGGACCGTAGCCTCTTCTGGAAGCTTGAGACCGGCCTGGAGCACCTCGAAAGCCTGAGTCTGATATCCGCCCAGAAACTTGGTGCCGGGAACCGCGAGGCGGTGCCGACGCAGATCGGTCAGCGAGACCACATCGGACCGCTCCCAACGGGTAATGATCACACCACCCAGATTGCTGGTGGGCACGCCGTCCTGAATGCTGATCAGGGTGGCCAGAGCACCGGTGAGAGAATTGCGGTTGCGCAATACCGTATAATGACTGGGGTTGGTGAAGAGCAGATCGATCTCGCCGGCGTCCAGGGCCGGCTCGAACTCTTCCATGGCGAGCACACGCAGCTCGACCGTGGCGTCTTTGAGCTGGGAAGTCAGATAATCGGCCAGGGGCTGGTAGGCCTGCTGGAGAAGGGGTTTGGGGCGATAGGCGAAGACGCCCAGGGTCAGGGTCTCTGTGGCCTGGGCCGCGGCGCCCAGACAGAGGGACACCAGCATCGCCAGCCAAAACCCCCATACCGTCTTTTTCAGAAAACCCGATCGCACCGACAACAGGTGCCCCCTTTCGGCCTTGTGAGAATCGTTCGTTCGTTTTTCAAGGCCCACAATCCCTCATATCCTGTCCGTCATTTCTTGACGAAGGCGGCAAAGTTTTTACCCGACCCATCCTGCAGAAACCCCCTCAAGGGGCAGACAATCGTTCTAGAATCTGGCGGGCCTGATCGTAGTCCGCATCGCTTACCGCCTTGAAATAGCGGCCGCTTTTCGCATCGGACGATTCAATGAAGAGTTCCCGAAGATTCTCGTCAATATAGGAGAGCTGACAGGAGAGCAGGAATTTTTTAATGACGGCCCGTTCAGCGGCCGGCAAACGCCCGTGGGCTGCAAACAGGGTGTGGGAAATTTCTCCCGATTGCCCGATACGTTTGAGGGACAGCCCGAATTGGGACTCAAAGGTTTTCAACGTGGAGGAGCTGGTGGCGCAGGCGTCGATATTGCCGATTTGCAGCTGTTGCAGACAGGCCAGGTGGTTGGAGAAGTTCTCAATCGTGACATCCTGGTCGGGCACCAGACCGTTATTCCGCAGTTCAGCCAGGGCCAGATAGGTCACCGAGCCAGTAACAGGTGGAGTGCCGACCACTCTTCCCTGCAGCTCGCCAATGGCGTTGATCGGCGAATCGATTTTGACCGAGAAGAGCGCGAACAGATTTTCCGATCGGGCGACCAGTGGTTCATATCCCTGTTTTTTCCCGAACCGGACATAATCGAAGGGGTGAATATGGACGATATCAAAGCTTTCTCTCTTGAGCTCGGCGATGAACTTCTCGTAGGAGCTGCTCAGGCGAAGCTTGATCGGCCGGCCCAACTGTTTGGAAAGGTCAGCGGCGATGGGCGCGAAGATTCTTTCCAGGTTGGCGACAGGCAAAAAGGGAAAAACACCCAGAACATACTCCTGTGGCTGCTCCGGAGTCTCCAGAGCCTGGGCGGGAACCTGTAGTAAAAGCACAACAAACAGGGCAACCGGCAGACGGTACCAGCGATTTAAGGACATGCGTATCTCCTCACCTGCTTTTATTTCAAGCCAAGCGCCGTAGGCTCTAGGGCGCCACAGCCGCATCGAGGGAATCCTCCCGACAGAACAGGCAAACCATGCGGACTTCTTCAGCCCGATCCAGAAACGCCTGCAGGACATAGGGGTCAAAGTGTTCCGGGCAGGTGCGGCCGTCTCCCTCACTTATCAGCCGAACCGCTTCTTCGTGGCTATAAGCCTGCTTGTAGACCCTTTCGCTGGTCAGGGCGTCGTAAACGTCGGCCAGGGCCATCAGGCGGCCGGAAATAGGGATTTCTTCGCCCTTCAGACCGTGATAGCCGCTACCGTCCCAGTTTTCATGATGGGTGTAGGCGATCTCCCCGGCAATACGCAGGAAAGAAGAGGCCGGCTGGTTGTGCATCCCCGCTTCGATGCGGCTGATGATCTCCCGCCCGAAGAGGGTGTGCTGTTTCATGCTATCCATTTCGGCCGGAGTCAAAGGCCCGGGTTTCTGCAGAACGATATCCGCCACCCCCACCTTGCCGATATCGTGCAGCGGCGCCGAGTTGAGCAGCAGGCGCAGGGTGTTGCGGTCAAAATACCCCTTGAAGCGCGGGTGATCCTTCAGGCCCTCGGCAATAAGCCGGACATACTCCTGGGTGCGGCGAATGTGCTCGCCCGTCTCGATATCGCGATACTCCGCCAAAATCCCCAAGCCGAAGATGGCGGCATCCTGGGTCAACAGCAGTTCGCGGGTGCGATCGGACACCATTTCTTCCAGGTGGTCGCGGTGAGTCTTGAGCTCGAGGTGATTGCGCAGGCGTGCCTTGACCAGGGAAGGAGCGAAGGGCTTGTGGATGTAGTCGACGGCACCGAGATCGAGACCCCGCTGCTCATCGAGATGATCGGACAGCCCGGTCAGAAAGATGACGGGAATGGCGGCGGTGCGGGGATCGGCCTTGAGACGACGACAGACTTCGTACCCGTCGAGGCCGGGCATCAGCACATCGAGCAGAATGATGTCGGGAAGGGGCTCCGTCGAGGCCAGCTTCAAGGCGCGTTCCCCGTTGTTGGCTACGACGATGGCATATACATCCTGCAGCAGATTCAGGAGCACCTGAATGTACTCGGGCGTATCGTCGACAATCAGCACCTTGTGTCGCCGTAAATTATCGCGCATGTCGCAACTCGATTCCTTCCTGCCGCAGTCCATCGATCAGCCGCGCCAGAATATCATGGGCCTGGTCGATATCAAAGACATCCAGACAGTCTTTCAGTTCCGTCAATTCTTGGCGGAGGCTCCCACCCGCCAGCCATTTTTCCAGAGCGTCGATGTGCCTCATGGCCCCGGGCAGATCGCTGTCCAGCAACATGTCGATTTCGCGGGCGGCCAGCAGACACAGACCTGCATCCGCCGATTCCCCGTCGTCCGTAACCCGACCGGGAGTAAGTTCCGGGCAACTGTCCAGCGCCTGTATCAGCACGGATAATTGTCCGGAAAACTCGTCTAGGGCGCCGGCGGGATCGTTCTGCGAATCTTTTAAGGCAGTTTCCAGGCGCCCGGCAGCCTGAGCCAAACCTTCGGCGCCGATGATGCCGCAGATTGACTTGAGACTATGGGCATAGCGGCGAGCGACCTCGTGCTCGCCCTTGTCAAGAGCCTGCCGAATCTCTTCGTCAGCCTGTCGCCGGGCGCGGGCAAAGTTACGCAGCAGTTCGAGATAAAAGTCGGGCTTGTTGTTGCTGTAGCGCAAGCCCTTGGCCAGATCGATTCCGGTCAGGCTCTCCGGCAGGCGGACGGCCGCCACGGAAACAGG
This sequence comes from Desulfuromonas sp. KJ2020, assembly GCF_024197615.1. Lineage (NCBI taxonomy): Bacteria > Pseudomonadati > Thermodesulfobacteriota > Desulfuromonadia > Desulfuromonadales > Desulfuromonadaceae > Desulfuromonas > Desulfuromonas sp. KJ2020. Next base: position 1,138,997 of record NZ_JAKUKE010000001.1, on the reverse strand, counting down.
CTCGGCACCCGTGTCAAGGGGTGGCGCGGCGGGCTGAATCCATTTGAGCAACACCGCCTTCAGTTGTTCGGGATCAATGGGCTTGGACAGATAGTCGTCCATACCGGCCTGCAGACAGCTCTCCCGATCGGAGGCCATGGCGTGGGCCGTCATGGCGACGATGGGGACATGGCTTCCTTCCGGCAGAAGTCGAAGCCGCCGGGTCGCTTCAAAACCATCCATGACCGGCATCTGGATATCCATGAAGACGAGGTCAGGCTTGAGCCCACCCAGAAGACTGACAGCCTCGGCGCCGTTCTCGGCGGTCGTTACCTGCAGGCCGAAAGAGGCCAGCAGCTCCATGGCCACCTGTCGGTTGAAGTCGTTGTCTTCAACCAGCAGGACCCGCCCCCCGTGCAGAGCGGCCAGGGCGGGCGCTTCCTTTTCTCCGGCCTGGCTGGTGGCGACAGACAGAGCGGCATGCTCGCCATTCTCCCGGCTCAAGGCGGCCATGATGCTGTCGAGCAGAACCGACGGGCTGGTCGGCTTGGTGATGTAGCCATCGAGCCCTTCGGCGGCCGCCCGGCGAATGGTGTCTTCGCAGCCATAGGCCGTGGCCATGATGATACGGGGTCGCTGACGGAGAGTGTGACTGCGGCGGATGCGACGGGCGGCTTCGAAACCATCCATCGCCGGCATAAGCCAGTCCATGATGACCAGGTGGTAGGGTTGGCCGCACAGCTCGGCCTCCTGCAGGGCCGCCATGGCCGCGTCGGCGCTGTCCACACTGGCCACTATAAAATCGAGGGCGACAAGCTGACTTTCGAAGATATCGCGGGCGGTGGGGTTGTCATCCACCACCAGGATACGTCGCCCCCGCAGACCGGAGGCCGAGGCCGCCAATGGACGCGGCGCCAGACGGCCAAGGCCAAGGCAGGCGGTAAAACTGAATTCACTCCCCTGACCGGGCACACTGCTGACAGAAAACTCCCCATCCATCATCTCCACCAGTTGCTTGCAGATCGCCAGCCCCAAGCCGGTACCGCCGTATTTGCGCGTGGTGGAGGCGTCGGCCTGCGTGAAGGGTCTGAAGAGCCGTGCCAGCATATCCTGGCTCATGCCGATGCCCGTATCGCGCACGGAAAAGCGCAGGCGCACCTGGTCGCCACTTTGTCGCAGCATCCGGGCCCGCAGCACAATTTCACCCTGTTCGGTGAACTTTGCCGCGTTATTGCACAGATTGACCAGCACCTGCCCCAACCGCAGGGAGTCCCCCTTGAGGGAGAAAGGAATGTCCGGATCGAGTTCCACCAGAAATTCGAGTCTCTTCTCGAGCATCTTGCCGGACACCAGCATGGCGACCTTGTCCAGCATCTCTTCCAGCAGAAACTCCTGGTTTTCCATCTCGAGGCGGCCGGCCTCGATTTTGGAAAAATCAAGTATGTCGTTGATGATTCCCAGCAGTGACTCGGCGGAAGAGTTGACCTTGCGCAGGTATTCGCGCTGGCGGGGGGAAAGCTCGGTCTTGAGCGCCAGGTGGGTCATGCCGAGAATGGCATTCATCGGCGTGCGGATTTCGTGCGACATGTTGGCCAGAAAACTCCCCTTGGCCACGTTGGCGATCTGTGCCGCATCCCGCGCTTTTTCCAGTTCATGGTTGGCCGATTCCAGCAGGTTGGTGCGCTCCTGCACCCGCTCTTCCAGGGTGGCATTGACGTTACGCAGCTCCTTGACCATCGTCTCCATCCGGCGGGCCATGGTGTTGAAGGCATCCCCCAATATCCCGATTTCATCACCGGAACTGCCCCCCAGGTCAACCTGCACCGACAGATCGCCCTGGGCCAGTTGGGTGGCGGCTTCCGTCAGGTGTACCAGGCGCCGGGTCAACAGAAAGCCGAGAGCCAGGCTGATGCCGACGACCAGACCGATACCCGCCAGGGCGATAAGCACGCTGGCCTTTAACACCCGTCGATGCTGAGTTTCAATCTCCGCATGGGAAAAAGTGGTTTCGACCGTACCGATCAGACCGGTCTCATTGCGAATGGCTCGCCGGGTTACCTGATTGAACTCATCGTTAACCTGTGAAGGCAGGCGTGATCCCAATTCGGCGGGAACGGTGCTGGAGACAATGACCCCTCGGGAATCGGCCACTCGAATCTCAATGATTTCCGGGTCCGCCTTCAGCTTTTCCAGATAGAGCTGCAGTACCTCGTACTCACCCTGCAGCAGAGCGCCGCGGGTCATATCCAACAGAAAGGCACTGAAGACTTCTTCCTTGGTTTCCAGCTGGCTATGGGACACCCGGTGGGACATGCTGATGCTCAGCCAGATTACCAGGGTCAGCAGCAGACCGGCCACCAGGGATATAATCAGGGCAAAACGGTATCGTAACGAATTAATCGGCATCCGTGAACCTTTGCGCCAGGGCGACCCGTGGCCGGTGAAAACTTCTTATTGACCATGCTCGGACGCCACCGGCGCCATCGCCATGGCAATCTGGTATGCTTATAAAACTCTGTGGTGGCTGACCTGGCAAAGGGAGTACCTGGCCGTCTGGTTCCATGGGCCAGCAACACCATGACCTTAAAAATTTTCCACAAAAGGGTTCCGCCACACCATGATTCACACTCTGACCACGCGCCAGACCGTGCCAGCCAGCCTCGAAGAAGTCTGGGACTTTTTTTCGCGGCCGGGCAACCTCAACCGCATCACCCCGCCGTCGATGCATTTTCGCATTCTGAGCGACGAGGAGCCGTCCACCTACGCGGGGCAGATCATCCGCTACAGCATCCGTATCCTGCCCTTCATCCGGGTCCGGTGGCTGACCGAAATCAAGCATGTGGTGCTCCTGTCCTCTTTTGTCGATGAGCAGCGACTTGGCCCCTACAAGCTCTGGTACCACCAGCACCAGTTCATCCCCGTCAAGGACGGCGTTGAAATTGTCGATACGGTTCACTACGCTATCGGTTATTCCCTTTTGGGCGACATGGTGCACCGTCTTTGGGTGCGCCGGCAGCTCGAGCATATTTTCAGCTACCGGCAGGAGGTGATCCGCCGGCTCTTTTCGGGCTGCGGGGAGGGACGTCCATGACAAGAAAGCTGATCAGAGTGCTCCTGGTGGCGTTGGCCCTGATGTCGACAAATTGCACATATCGTGCCTCAATTTCGGCAGACTATCCGGTCATAGACGAACATAACAGCCGCAACGCCCTCGACTGGGCCGGCACCTACGCCGGCGTGTTGCCCTGCGCCGATTGCGCCGGGCTGAAAACGACCCTCACCATCAGAGAGGATTCAAGCTACCTCCTCGAAACCCGCCATCTCGGCCAAGAAGACCATATATTTGTAGAACAGGGGACCTTCACCTGGCTGGAAGGCGGTAACATCATTCAGCTAAATGACGGCACCACGCACTATCAGGTCGGTGAAAACCGGCTCTTTCTGCTCGATCGCCGGGGACGACGTATTACCGGAGATCTGGCCGCACACTACATCCTGCATAAAGAATAGCGGTGTGCGAGTGCACAGGAATGTGTCATCCACCTTCCGAAAGTGCCACGCCCCGCCAGGCCAGTTGACAGTGGCGGCGACATTGCTCATACTCGCCCTTCGTTCATCCCCCCTCATCAAAGGATCCGCCCATGGCCCTGCCGGCCACGATCTATCGCGTCGTCATCGATCTTGCCGATCTTGACCGCGGCTGTTACGCCCGCCTTGAAACGACGGCAGCCCGTCACCCCTCCGAAACGGCGGAGCGGCTGGTGACCCGCCTGCTGGCCTACGCCCTCTGCTATCATGAGGAACTGGGCTTCACCAAGGGGATATGCGCCGGGGACGAGCCGGATCTGTGGAGCCGGGAGGCGGACGGCCGGGTGCTGGAGTGGATCGAGGTCGGCCTGCCCGACGCTGACCGCCTGCGCAAGGCGAGTCGCCACGCCGGGCGGGTGGTGCTGGTCGCCAGCGGCAGCGGCCTGCGGCGCTGGCTGGAGCAGCATCAGGCCAAACTGGCCTCCGTGCCCAACCTGACCATTCTCGCCCTCGACGCCGAATTTATCGGCCGCCTGGCCGCCAGCCTGGAGCGAGCCATCAACTGGTCCCTCACTGTCACCGAGGGGACGCTTTACCTGACCCGCGGCGGTGAAACCCTGGAGGCCCCGCTGCACCTCATTCAGGGGGAGCGATGATGACCATTTGGATCGATGCCGATGCCTGTCCGCGTCAGGCCCGCGAACTCGTCTTCAAGGCGGCGCAGCGCCTGCAGATCCCCGTCTGTCTGGTCGCCAACCAGCCGATGAGCCGGCATCACTCGCCGCTCATCACCTCGGTGCATGTGCACGACGGGTTTGACGCCGCCGACGACCACATCGCCGAGTCCGTCGCCCCCGGTGACCTGGTGATCAGCGCCGACATCCCCCTGGCCGCCCGTGTCGTCGCCGCCGGCGGCGAGGTCATCGATCCGCGCGGCGATCTGCTCGACCAAAACAACGTCGGCGAACGCCTCTCCCTGCGCGACCTGCTCGCCGACCTGCGCAACGACGGTGTCGTCTCCGGGGGCCCGGCCCCCTTCGGTCCCAACGATCGCAAACGCTTTGCCGCCACCCTCGATCGTACCCTCACCCGCCTGGCTCGGGCGGCCGCTGCCAAGGGCTGACGCCTTTCTCTCCCGTTGACCGCTAGAGCTTCCCTGTTTCAGTCTCCAGCAAAGAGATTCGTGGCATTTTTCCAAAAAAGAAATTATTCTCAACCTGTTGGCTTGTGACGGGCAAAAGCGTTTAAAGATGGGCGTTTGTCTGGTCCTGGCCTATTGAGGAGGTCTGCATTTTCTGCCATTTTTTCCTGGGGGAGGGAAAACCAATGATGGGATTTCAAACGCGGTGGATTTTTCTAATCGGTGCGGCGTTGCTGCTCAGCGGTTGCGGGTCGGTACGCTACACCTCATCACTTAAGTATTCAGGTGATCCGGCACAGACGATAGAAGACAGCCGCTTCCGAATCGTGGCCTTGTCCATGCCCTACGACACCAGCGATGCCGGGGTGTCATACCGCTTGAAGCCCTTGGCCGAGACCGGTCCTTTTGCCGAACGGGCCATACAACTTTACCCCGCCATCTTCTCCAACGACACCTCGGCGCTGCCCATCAAGGTGACCGTCAACGCCGATCCCGAAATCGGCGTCAAGGGTTCCGTGCTCACCGCCCTTACCCTGGGGCTCATCCCCTTTCCCAACCACGATAGGATGGATTTTGCCGTGACCGTGCAGGGGGATGGCGATAAAGCCCTCCACCCGACCGCGATTCCCGTGCAACGCGAGGATGTTTACTGGATGAGCCTCATTGGACCGCTCGGCGCCATTCCCATCGGGGGGCCGTCGGACCTGCCGCGAGATGGCATCTTCCTTTTCATCCCCCTGTCCAAGGACGCCTACAATACCAGCAAGCCCGTCGAGTTCAGCCGGGACTCGCTCATTGAAGCGACGGTTCAGGCGCTGCGCCAGGCCGATCCCGCCCGCCTGCGAGGGGCCTACCGGGATCGCGACGCCTCGACCCAGCAGGAGATCTACATCGAAGGCAAACCGCACTGGCTGGTACTCGCCCCTTACGTTCCCGAGGGGATGACGACCCAGTGGGCGGCCTCCGCCTACAGCGTGCGCGTTTATGATGAAAAAGCACGGGAAAAAAGCGCTCCGCTGCAGGAGATCATCGTGGCCCGACGTAACGAGAGGGGGGGGTGGCAGCCCGACTCGGGCTACCTGCACAGCGCCCGGGAGTTGACCGCTGTCAGCGCCCTGCTGGAGGATGGCCGGCCGGGCCGCATCCTGGTGCGCCCGGTGAGCGAACCGCCCCTGGAGGACTTCATCGAGCCGGCAGAGATGAACGCCGCGCACCTGCGCTGGAGCAACGGGATTCTCCTCGAGGCCAAGAACCGGTCGCTGCCGAGGATGCTGCAGGAGAAACCCCGGGAAGACCTGCTGGCCCTGGTGACCCGCATCGAAAAGGCGGCCCTGGAGCTCAACGAGCAGGCCGAGCGCGCCAAGGACCGGGCTCAGGCCATGGTGGAAAAAGGAGAAGGCGATCCGGCGCCGGATCGCGAGCTGGCCATCCTCTGCCGCCAGCGCCTCGATGTGCTGCGGCCGATTCTTGCCGCCCTGCAGCAGGAAATCGTCCGGCGTGGTCGTTAACATTCCATTTGTTTCAGGAGGTTGTCTTATGCGGCTTTTACATCACAGAATACCGGCCCTTTTGGCCACCGTCTGCCTGGTTTCCGGCTGCATGTCCGTTAGAACCGTCACCAGCCTCAAACCAGGGGAAAACACGACCAGCGCCAGTCTGGATGGCGTCAAGATTCACCTGGTGGATGCAACCTGGCAGGCCCAGGCGCAAAAAATCTATCCACTCATTTTTTCCGATGACATGACAGCTATCCCGGTGCAGCCTGGAATCAGCAGCAAAAGCCACAGCCCTGACAATCCTCTCAACTATCTTCTTGCCTTCACCCTCTTCGCCGTGCCGGGATATTTTACCACCACAACCGACACCGACGTATCGCCTTCACTGGTCACCAAAGAAGGGGAACAGCCATTGGACCCGGTAACCTTCCGCACCAAAAAGGCCGAATGGGCCACCCTGATCACCCCTATCGCCCTTTTGCCGGTACCGGGCCCCGCTGATGTGCGCTCTACAGGCATAGGGGCTGCGACATTATATGAATCCTCCTCGGAGCTACAGCAGAAGGCGACTGTCGAGGCGATCGTGCAGACCCTCCGGCAGGCCGATCAGACCCAGTTACAGCAGGCCGTGCGGGACCGAGCGGCGCGCCTCCAGCAGAACACCCTCGATGGCAGCCCGGTGTGGACCTTTCTCGGTTTTGAGGTGCCGATCACCCCGACAGAACAGGATCTGAAAACAGCCCGACGCCAACCTGCGGCCGCAACTACAGCGAACCCGGCCACGGCCGGTGACTCGGCCCAGGTCGCCAAGCTGTTCATCTTTCCGACCCGGCCGACGTGGAAATCGACGCCCCAGGAAAGTATTGTGGTGGCCAAACGTGAGGGGGACGGCGGCTGGAAGCCGGTGACCGGCTACCTGCGCAGTGCCAGGTCACTGACCTCGGCCAAAGTGCTGCTGGAGAATGGCGAGCCGGCCCGGGTCATCCTGAGTCCCGTCAGCGAACCGCCGGTGGAGGATTTCATCGACACGCCAGAGTTGTCGGGGAAGGGCGCCGCCGAGCTGTTGCGCTGGAGCAACAACATGCTGTTGGAGGCGAAGAACCGCTCCCTGCCGAAAACGCTGCGAGAGGGTAACCGGGACGATCTGCTCGAACTGGTAACCCGCATCGAGCGGGCGGCGCTGGAGCTCAACGAGCAGTCCGAGCGCGCCAAAGACCGCGCCCAGGCCATGGTGGAAAAGGGGGAAGGCGATCCGGCACCGGATCGCGAGCTGGCCATCCTCTGCCGTCAGCGCCTCGATGTGCTGCGGCCGATCCTTGGCGCCCTGCAGCAGGAGATCGCCCTCAGGCGCTAAAAGGCCTAGAATCCACCGGACAGCATACTGTCGGTACCTTTTTCGACCAGAAAACCTTTTAAAAAGCCGAAGGCATAGGTCTTGGCCTGGTCGGCGGCCAGCTCTTCCCCACGCAGAAGCCGGACGCCGACCTCCATTTCCTCCGCCAGCTTGGCTTCCGGCGCTTTGCGACTGACACTGTCGAGAGAATCAAGCACGCGCCAGGACTTCTCCGACCGGGCGGAAGCGGCGGCGGCTGTCAGGGTTTCCGGCTCCATGGCGGCAAGGAGTTCCCCAGTCCAGTCCCGCACCTCACCGATATGCTCCACGGCCTGGCGAGCGTTTTCCCAGCGGTCGGGCAGCGCCTCAAAAATGGCGTCCTTGACAGAGGACCAGGCGGCCTCGTGGGCGGACTCGGCCCCCTTGAGGATGTCTTCCTGCAGGGCGGAGGTGGTGGTGGTCAAAGCCGGCATCCGGCTGGCCATGGACGGCAGGGGAGCATCGGGCGCCCCCGTCCCGAGGATCGGAACCACGCCACCGATGCCGCTGCCGTCGAGGGCCACGGCATCCCCCCCGTTATAGGCACTTCCGGGCACACTGAAAAAATCGCTCAAAGCCTCGGACGACTCCTTATCCCGCTGATCCCAGGCCGTACGCAGGCGGCTCGCTCGCTGAGCCCGCTCTTGGCGGGCCTGCAGGATCTGCTGCTGTTGTTCCCATTCGGCCTGGGCCCGCGCCTTCTCGGCTTCCGCCGTCGAAGTGGACGGCGGCGCGAAGACCAGGGAAATCAGTTGCTGCATGACCATGCCGGTGACATAGGCCGACAGCTCCGCGTTGGGATTGTTCTTCGGTCGGGACGGCGGACGAGAGGCGGGTCGGGAACTGGATGAAGAACTGCTGCTGGAGCTGAAGCTGCAGACCGGTTCCGAGGTCGAAGACGGACAATAACAATCCCCCCTTTTGACCACGCCGCTCATGATCCAGGAGTCGATGGTGCCGCGGCAGTCAATCTGATAGGTCGCTTCGGGAATGGCCCCGGCCCACCCCGAACTGCTGAAAAATCCCCCACAGCCGAGGATACCCGCCAGTGCGATCGCGATGGTTTTACATTTCATGGCAACGGCCTCTCGTTAGGGAAGGAATTCGTCCCGCACCTGCTGGCCAAGGGCGGGATCGAGGCGAACCAGTTCGGCCAGGTCTTTACGGGCAGCCTGTTTCTGGCCCAGGGCAACATAGCAGCGCACCCGCAGAGCATAGGCCTGGGCGCTCTCCGGTGATTGGGCAATAGTCTGACTCGCCGCCTCCAGCGCCTCAGCCGTCTGTCCCATCGCCAGCAGGGCCTGGCCATGAACCACCTGGGCCCAGGAAAGCTGCGGCGCCAGGTACAGGGCACGTCGGGCCGAGGCCAGGGCCTGGGTGCTCTGACTGCGGGCCAGTTGCACCTCGGCCAGCACCAGATGGGCCGTAGCGACAGCGGAATCGAGGGTCAGAGCATTGGCAGCGTTTTCTTCGGCCCGGTCCAGATCGTGCTGGCGCAGCCAGGCCAGACCGCGCAGGGCATAGCCGAGGGCCAGCGGCTCCCGGCGCAGCACGGCGGTGCAATCGTCTACGGCCGCCGCATACTGCTGCATGGCGATCTGCAGGGTGGCCCGTTCAAGCCGCAACAGATCGTCATCGGGCGCCAGGCGCACCGCCTCATCGCAGGCCTGCAGCGCTGCGGCCGTTCTTCCCAGATTATTCAACGCCTGGGAGTAAAAGCGATAGCCCTGAGCCTCAGCCGGAAATGCGGCGATCATGGCCTGGGCCCGCGGTTCCAGGCCGGGCCAGGCCTCCAGGGCCTCGGCCGCGCGGCAGGTGACCAGATGGGCGCTCAGACTTTGAGCACCGAGGGCAAGGGCCGTGTCGGCATCGTCCGCAGCCCGCGCCCACATCCCCGCCCGGGCCAGAACTTCCGCGCGGGCGACATAGGGCGCCGCGACCTCGGGACGCTGCAGGATGGCCTGGGTGAGGTCGTGACTGGCCGCCGCCAGATCCCCTTTGGCCGCATAGGCCCGGCCGCGATGAAAGGACGTCTCGGCGCTGGCCGCCCGGAGAGCCAGGCTGCGGCTCAACAGGTCGATGGCCGCCTCCCAGCGGCCCTGTTCGACGGCGATACGTCCTCGGTTGAGTAGAACGAGAGAATCGTTGGGGCGTAGCGCTTCGGCCCGGGCAAAAGCCGTATCGGCGGCGCGCCAATTCTCCTGTTCCCGGTGGATGACGCCTTGCAGCAAGACCGCGTCGGCCAGATCCGGCCTGCGGGCTGCAGCCCGGTCGGCGTCGGCGAGACCTGTCTGGTAATCTCCCGCCAGCACCTCGACCCAGGCTTTTTCCAGCCAGAACTCCGCCCGCTCACCAAACAACTTCAGCTTTTCTCGGGCCAGGCTTCGAGCCGGCTCCAGGTGCCCCAGCATGCGCAGAGCCCGCATCTTGTAGACCACGGGTTCAACCGCGCCCGGCGACCGCCGCATATCTTCGTCGGCCGCGGCCAAGAGTGCCAGCCACTGCCCCTCGCGGCTCAGTTCATCCAGTTGCGCCAGCGCAGCGGGGCTTATGGCCTCGGCGGAAACCTCCTGCCAGGCTCCATCCGCCAAGGATCCCGCCGCCAGCAAGCCCATCAATAAAAGGGTCCGCCACACCCCGAAACGTCTTTTCATGCCTAACTCCCTCCAAGGGATTCAAGAGTCCAATTCAGGCCGAATTATAGTCCCGTTTTCCACGCAAAAACAAGCTGTTCGAGCAATGCTGAGAAAAGGGGGTGGAGCCCGACAGAATTCCCCACGACACTTTGCGGGTTCCGTTCAGCGGGCAAACAGGGTATGCTCCGTTCATCCATCGATCTTATAGTCAACCAACCGAAAGAGTTTTCCATGAGCACACTCCCCGAATGCCCCCAATGCCACGGCACCTACACCTATGAAGACGGCCCCCTCTACGTCTGTCCCGAATGCGCCCACGAATGGCCGCAGGACGCGGGGTCCGAGACGACGGAAGAGAAGCCCGTCGTCCGCGACGCCTTCGGCAACGAACTCCAGGACGGCGACGCCGTCACCATCATCAAAGACCTCAAAGTCAAGGGAGCCTCATCGGCGCTCAAGGTCGGCACCCGCGTGAAGAGCATCCGCCTCATCGACGGGGATCACAATATCGACTGCCGGATCGACGGTTTCGGCGCCATGCAGCTCAAATCCGAATTTGTCAAGAAAGCTTAGCTGACAGAAAAAATGGCGCTGCGAAGACCAGCGACTTGGAATCGTGTATGCTTTCTGCATGAAACCGCCCATCGCTATCCTTCTGAGCGCCCTCCTTTTCCTCGGAGCCTGCGCCTCCACTACCGCAACACCTGCGGACAATCGCCCCTTTGCGTCCGTCAGCAGCCTGCGGGAAATCGGCGGGGTCTACCAAAACAGGGGCGAAGGGGATGAACGGTATCGGCCGGTCTACCTCTCCGCCCTGCTCTGGCCGGACGACGCGTCCTTGAATCATGCGGAGATCGACACCATCACGGTGATTCAGACAGCGGCTGATGTGGTGGAAGTGACGGCCCACCAGGGGCGCCAGATGATCAAGTCCGGTCGTTATATCGAAGGAAAAGACTTCGAGATTGAGGACGGCCTCCTGCTGCTCGGAACGCAGGCGGGCATGGCTGGTCTGAAACCGGGCGAGCCTCTGCTCGGCGCTTACCGGCAAGTGATCGAGCTGGGCCTTGACACCGCTGGCCAGGGCAAGGCGCGCCAGCAGACCTCGGTAGCGGGGCTGGCCTTTCTCCTCATCCCCGTAGCGGTTGACAGCACCGAGGAGGTGCGTTTTTTACGCCTCTCGACGCTTCCGGACTAAAGGGAAACTTTTTCCATCCATCTATTCCTCCAAGGATAGGCCTCATGACAACGGATTGCTCCCCGGTCGACAGCCCCGCCTTCCTTAAACAGGTGATCGATTCCCTCACCGAACACATCGTGGTTATCCGCAACGACGGCGGTATTGTCTTTGTCAACCGACCCTGGGTGGATTTCTGCTGCCAGAACGAGGGCCCCGAGCTGACTTCTTGGGCGGAGGTCAACTACCTGGACGTCTGCCGGCAGGCGACGGAGGCGGGCGAGGATTTTGGTCTGCAGGCGCTGGAGGGGATCAAGAAGGTCATCGACGGAAAAAAGGAGCTGTTTTACCTGGAGTATCCTTGCCACAGCCCCAGCCAGCTGCGCTGGTTCATGATGCGCGTCACCCCCCTGCACCTCCGCGAAACGTCCCTGTACGTCATCTCTCATCAGAACATCACGGAACGAAAGCTGGCCGAGGAGGAAGTGCGCAAAAGGACCCGCCTCGACGGTCTGACGGGGATCGCCAACCGTCGTCACTTGGATGAATTTCTGCAGGGGGAATGGCGGCGGGCGGTCCGCCATGAACAGCCTGTCACTCTGGCCATGTTCGATATCGACCACTTCAAAATGTTCAACGACACCTATGGCCACCAGGCCGGCGACGACTGTCTGATCCAGGTCGCCAGGGTGCTAAACCAGTTCAGCCAGCGTCCCGAAGATCTGTGCGCCCGCTACGGCGGGGAAGAGTTCGTCCTGGTGTTCGGCAACACCGACCAGAAGCAGGCTCTGCCCCTGGTCGCCAAGGCTATGGACGCGGTCCGCGCCCTGGGAATCCCCAATGAGAAGGCGCCTACGCAACCGACCCTGACGATCAGCGTCGGTTTGGCGACCGTCACCCCCGACCGGGAGAGGGCTGCCAGCGACCTGGTGGGCGAAGCTGACCGTCTGCTCTACCAGGCCAAGGAGCAGGGCCGCAACCGCATCGTCTACCGCCATCAGGGGCAGCTGGCCAGCCTGACCTGAAGGAGTCCTCCCTTCTTCAGGCGTGGTTGCGCAGCCGCAGCTCCAGCGGGTGGGGGTTGAGATAGACCTGGTCCCGCAGGTAGGGCTGATCGTATTTGCGCACGAAATGGTTGAGCAGGGTGACAGGTACGATCAGGGGGATTTCTCCCCGCCGGTAGCGATTGATGATCTCCAGCACCTCCTGCTTCTCGTCGGCACTGAGCTGCTTCTTGAAATAGCCGAGGATGTGCTGCAGCACGTTGGTATGCTTGGCCAGCGTCGGCTTCTGGCGCATGGCCTTGGCCAGCAGCAGCAGATAGCCATCGAAAAGCTCCTGCTCACTCAGGCGGCCTGCCGTCGCCACCAGCTTGCCGATCTCCCGATAGATTTCAACGCTGTGGCTCATGATCTGCAGCTTGTGGGCGGTGTGGAAAGCCACCAGCCGCCCGGCGCTGCCACCGGCGGCGAGCAGCTGCCGCCAGCGTTTGAACGTAAAGATCGCCTCGATAAAATTCTCCCTCAGCACCGGATCGTGCAGCCGACCTTCCTCTTCCACCGGCAGCAGCGGAAAATGATCCATGAAGGCGCGGGCGAAAATCCCCACCCCTTTCAAGCTGGGCACGCCGTTGCCATCATAGACCTTGACCCGCTCCATGCCGCTGCTCGGCGACTTGGATTTGAAGATAAAACCGCACAGCCCCTCCGCCTCCAGCGCCCGCACTTTTTTGGCCGCCCAGGTCTGCATGCGCTCGGTAATATCCTCGCCGCTTTTCGAAAAGACCAGCCGCGGCGCGTCGACCTCCCCCACCAGGCGCAGGGTCTCCCGCGGGATCGGCAATCCCACCTCAACCTCGGGACAGACCGGCACATACTCGACATAGGCACCGAGAGAATCGGTCAGAAAGGGGTCCCGCTTGTGCCCCCCGTCAAAACGCACCTTCTCGCCGAGCAGACAGGAACTGATGCCCAGCCGGATTTTATCTTCTGTCATGGGGTGTCCTTTCTCGCTTTCATGCTGATAAAGAATCTACCGATTCATTCTAGCATCACTTTGCCCGGACAAAAGGCAGCGACGGTTTTGCGCTCAGAATCGCTGCCGAAAAGAACAGCGGCGGCAGAGGGACTCAACCAGCCGACGCTGGGAAAACCCTTGAGACAAGGCCGTGGCGCGGGGCGAGGAGAGGATGTGAGCCAAAGGCGTCTGCAGGATATTTCCCAGCGGGATATCGGCCTCGGCATCGAGGCAGCAGGGGACCACGGTGCCGTCCACGAGAATGGCGAGATGATCCTTGAGACCACGGCAGGCGCCGCGCTCGCCGAAATCCTGCCGTGAGGCATGCGGCCAGGTAAATTGCGGGGCCTGGCTGAGAAAGACGCCGGGCGCCAGGGTAATCCCCTGCCCTGCCGCGCGTTCGACCCGAATCGGGGCCGCCTGAGGGAAGCACGTCTCCAGGCGGAGGATGATGCGATAATGCGCCTCCACCTCTGCGCTGCCTGGGTGCGGCGGCAGCTTCCAGAGGCGCAGGTTGATGAGCAGGGGTGTAGAAGCCCGAGCCAGATGGACAAAATTCAGAATCTCATCCAGGTAGGAATTCAGCCCCTCCCCGGCCATCTCTTCGAAACTATGCAGGGAGATATTGACCTGCCGCAAGGCGGCGCTGCCCAGAAGTACTGCTTGGCAGCGCTCCAGCAGGGTGCCGTTGGTGGTCAGATTGACCCGCAGCCCCTGATGGTGGCAGAGGTCCAGAAGAGCTGCGAGGTCGGGATGGAGCAGGGGTTCGCCCAGCACATGCAGATAGAGATGCTCGGTGAACCCCTCCAGCTGCCGGATGACCGCTGCGAAGGTCGATGGCGACATGAAGGCCTGGGGACGCTGGCTGCGATGGCAGAAACTGCAGGCGAGATTGCAGTGGTTGGTGATCTCGATGTAGATCTTTTTAAACTTTTTCAAGGAGGCTATCCCAGCCGGCGGCCGCCGGCGCGAAGAAATCATTCATGGCGCCCCCACAGACGGCGAAGGCGGTCAGCAATGTAGAACCGGTCGGCGTCTTTGGCAAGACAAATTCAGCGGTCCTGTACGATCTTCGCCAGGGCGCCGGCGGAGTTTTCAGCCGGGCCTTGAAAGGGCCCGGCAAGACCATTAAACTGAATCGATCGGCGGAAATCGATACCGGGAGGACATGTGGACACAAACATCATCGTCAAAACAGCCGATGTTTCGGTGCGGGTCATGCGACTGGAACCGGGGAGCGCGACGGATTGGCACCACCACAGCGTGGTCGACGACTTCTTCGTGGGACTCAAGGGCAAGATCCGCGTGGAGATGCGCGGTAAAACGGCGGTGACTCTGGGGCCCGGTGAAACGACCCGGACCCCGGTCGGCCTGGTCCACCGCGTCTGCAACAGCGGCGACGGCGAGGCCGAATATCTGCTCGTGCAGGGAATCGGTCCCTACGATTTCATCCGGGAGGACTAACGCAGTCTTGGGACGGCATCCTCAACCGCTTCCCCGGCGATAACGGCCAGAAAAGCACCGCCGTAGCGCTGCAGCTTGTGACGGCCGACCCCGTTGATGGCCAGCAGCGCCTCCTCGTCCTTTGGCCGGAAGGCCGCCATCTCGGCCAGACTCTGGTCACCGAAGACCACGAAGGGCGGCACCCCCTCCTCATCGGCCAGGCGTTTGCGCAGCGCCCGCAGAGCTTCGAACAGCCCCTCATCGTAATCGAGGTCCGTCACCTGGCGGGAGAGGCGCTTCTTCGCCGCCTTGGCCTTCACGCGGGGCAGCGGCAGAATCAGCGTCTCGTCCCCACGCAGCAGGGGGCGGGCGGCTTCGGTCAGCTTGAGTACCGAATAGTTGCCCACGTCCTGCTTCAGATAGCCCAGGTGAACGAGCTGGCGGATGAGACTCCCCCAGGACTCCTGGCTTTTGTCGCTGCCGATACCGTAAGTGGAAAGGCGGTCATGGCCGAGGGTCTGGATGCGCTGGTTGCCGGAGCCGCGCAGCACGTCGACCACATGACCCATGCCGAAGCGCTGCCCCACCCGGTAGACGCAGGAGAGGACTTTCTGGGCGTCGACGGTAGCGTCGTAACGCTGGGGGGGATTGAGGCAGATGTCGCAGTTGCCGCAATCCTCTTCCAGCTTTTCGCCAAAGTAGCCGAGCAGCACCCGCCGTCGGCAGGTCAGGGGTTCGGCGAAACCGACCATGGCGTTAAGCTTGTGCAACTCGATGCGGTTCTGCTCCTCGTTGCCGCCCTTTTCAATAAGACCGCGGGAAATGGCGATATCGCCGTAGCCGAACAGCAGCAGGGCTTCGGCCGGCAGGCCATCGCGACCGGCGCGGCCGGTCTCCTGGTAGTAACTCTCGATATTTTTGGGCAGGTCGTAGTGGACGACGAAGCGCACGTTCGGTTTGTCGATGCCCATACCGAAAGCGACGGTAGCGACCACAATCTGCAGGTCATCGCGCAAAAAAGCCTCCTGCACCCGCTGGCGTTCGCCGTCGGGCAGACCGGCGTGGTAGGCCCCGGCCCGAAAGCCGGCTTCGCACAGGCGGGCCGCCACCTCTTCCACCCGCTTGCGGGAGAGGGCGTAGACGATGCCTGATTCCCCCTCATGCCCCTGCAGGAAGGCCAGCAGTTGCTGGGCGGGACGGGATTTTTCCACCACGGTATAGCGGATATTGGGCCGGTCGAAGCCGGCGGCATAGCAGGTCGCCCGCTGCAGCCCGAGGCGCGCCAGGATATCCGTGCGGGTCTGGGGGTCGGCAGTGGCGGTCAGGGCAATGAGAGGGACCTGGGGAAAAAGCTGGCGCAGACGGCCGAGCTGCACATACTCAGGGCGAAAATCGTGCCCCCATTGGGACACACAGTGGGCCTCGTCGATGGCGAAGAGGGCCAGTTCAACCCCCTGCAGGCGTTCGATGAAGCCATCGCTCATCAGGCGTTCCGGGGCGACATAGAGGAGATCGAGGTCGCCGGCATGGAGCTGAGCCAGCACCTGCCTGGCTTCGGGCGCGCCGAGAGAGGAGTTGTAGAAGGCCGTCCTGACCCCGTTGGCCCGCAGGGCGTCGACCTGATCCTTCATCAGGGAAATCAGTGGCGACACCACGATGGCCACGCCGGGTCGATGCAGGGCTGGAATCTGATAACACAGGGACTTGCCGCCGCCGGTGGGCATGAGCACGAAGGCATCCTCCCCGGCAATCAGGGCGTCGATGATGGGCTGCTGGTAAGGGCGAAAGGCGCTGTAGCCGAAGACGTTGCGCAGTGTGTCAAGGGGGGTACAATTCATCCTCATCTTTCCGGTGGTTTTATGGTAAATTTCTGTCGGCACGTCATTACGATTGGGAACAACAGCAGGGAGTCCCGAGACCATGGACCTGAAAGCATACACCATCGACCGGCTCGACCGGGTGAAAAAAAACGCCCCCCTTATTCACAACATCACCAACTTCGTGGTGATGAATTCGTCGGCGAATATCCTGCTGGCTCTCGGGGCCTCGCCCGTCATGGCCCATTGCCCCCAGGAGATCAAGGAGATGACCGCCCTGGCCGGCGCCCTGGTGCTCAACATCGGCACTCTGGATGATGCCTGGGTCGAGTCCATGCTGCTGGCCGCCGAAACCGCCAACCGTCATCACCTGCCGATCATCCTCGACCCGGTGGGCGCCGGCGCCACCACCCTGCGCAGCGATACGGTCAAAAGGATTCTCAATCACGCCACCGTCAGCGTCCTGCGCGGCAACGCCTCCGAGATCTTTGCCCTCGCCGACGCCGAGGTGCGCACCAAAGGGGTCGATTCCTCCCTCGCCCTCTCACCGGAAGTGGCCGAAGCCGCCCGCACCCTGGCCCGACAAACCGGCTGCCTCCTCTCCATCTCTGGCGAAAAGGATTTGATCACCGACGGCGAACGCACCTTTCGCGTCAGCAACGGCCAGCCTATCATGACCCGGGTCACCGGCCTGGGCTGTGGTCTGTCGGCGGTCACCGCCGCCTTCTGTGCCGTGGAAGAGGACGACCGGCTCCTGGCCAGTGCCGCCGCCACGGCTTTTTACGGTCTCTGCGGCGACCTGGCCGCCCGCACGACCAGCGGACCGGGCAGCTTCTTTACCGCCTTCGTCGATGCGCTCTACACCACCGGCCCTCGGGAGATCGAAGCCGGACTGCGAGTGGAACAGACCTCCTGACCTGACCTTCCGGCCATCCGCTGAATCACAGAGAAATTCTATCGGCAGCCCTTTGCTCATTCGTCTGGATATTTCGAGCTAACTTCCCGCTTTATCGATATTTTTTCTTGACAAACACCTTTTTCTTTATATATTTTTCCATATATATTTCTTTACAACTCTTCGCGGAGGTTATCCATGACCATTACCGAGAAGGCGCAAACCCAGCTGGTGGATATTCTGCACAACAATCCGGGCAAGTATCTTCGCGTGACCTTCGAAGGTTTTGGCTGAGGCGGAGCCCGCCTGGGTTTGGCTCTGGACGAGCTTAAAGACAATGAAGAAGTCAGCCAGGTTGGCGGACTGGATGTGTTGATGGATGAAGAGGCCAGACCTTTTGCCGAGACCCAGGTCATCGACTATATCAACAACCGCACCGGCAAGGGTTTCGTGGTCAGAGCACTTTACGGAACAGAGCCCTGCGCCTGATAGCTGGCCAATATTAAATAATTCATATTTGACATTAGAGGAGCGACATATTAGTCATGGGGCGGTAGCAACCCCAACATCAAGGAGCAAGAGATGATTAACATCACCGATTCGGCTAAGGAAGTTCTGGAGAAGGTGCTCCAGGAGAACCCCGGCAAGATGCTGCGGGTCGTCATTCAAGGCTTTGGCTGAGGCGGGCCCAGCCTGGGCCTGGCTCTGGATGAGCTTAAAGACAATGAAGAAGTCAGCAAGATCAACGGTCTCGACGTGTTGATGGATGAATCAGTCAGCAGTCTTTCTCGGCGCCACACCGTTGACTACGTCAAAAACGCCATGGGAGAAGGATTCACCATACTCCCCGAAAACGGCAGCGGCTGCTGTTGATTTTTGGCGCGGCCCATATGGAAAGGCAGGTCGAATCGACCTGCCTTTTTTTATTCATCCCCCCATAACCAGACCACACCGATGGCCATAACGGCGGTCAGGGAAACAAACTCCAGAAACATTCGCCCGACGTCCAGCCTCAGCGGCCAGCCAGATCTCTGGGGAGGATCCCACAGAAAACGGTACTGCAGCCAGACTTTTCCCTCACCGTCGACAGGTGACGGTCCGCACCAGGGCACATAAATGAGTACCAGCAGCAGTGCCAGACCGTAGACCAGAAGTACCCGACGGAGATGTTCATTCATTAGCGGGCCACTCCATTAAACAGGAACGTATCTTATACTTTTAACATGACACACCCGCATGGCAACGCTCCCTTCGCGATCTTTCACACGAAAACCTGCCCTTCCGCTTAATGGGCTTGATTTCAACTGCTTCTTTACTTAATCTCTTTTTATGTTTTTCAAGGTGGAAATTTACACGATTTGTGCATCTAGCGCTTTCAGGGTTCTGCCACTATTCTTCAATCCCTCTTCTATACTCTGCCAACGGAGGTATTTCTAATGAAACGTGTCTTGATTGTGGATGACAGCATTTCCGTTGCCCGCCAGCTGGAAAAGATAATCACCGGCTCGGGTGCGTTCCAGGTGGTCGGCCATGCCAAAAACGGTGCTGAAGCCATCCGCATGAGTCAAACCGAAAATCCCGAGATCATCTGCATGGATATGAACATGCCCGTCATGGATGGGCTCACCGCTTTGCGAACCCTGGTGGCCATGAACCGCGGCTATAAGGTCGTCATGGTCACCTCCCTGGGTGGCGTGGGCGACAAATACCAGGAGGCCCTTAAACTGGGGGCACGCGAGGTCATATCCAAGCCTTTCGACGAAGAGAGCGTCCTGCGCGTGCTGCAAGCCCTCTGATCCTCTACGTCGATCATCACCACATAGCCATCTCAAGCCAAGGAGTTCACAATGGCGGTAAAATTTTTCGGCCAGTTCCTCATGGAAAAAGGGGCCATTACACGCGAAAACCTGCTTAAAGCCATCGAGCTGCAGGAAGCCACCAATCTGAAATTCGGTGAAATCGCCATGGTCATGGGTTTTCTCACGGAAACCCAGGTGGAAAAGATTCATGACGCCCAGCGTGCGGAGGATCTGCGTTTCGGCGACATGGCGCTCAAACTCGGTCTGATTTCGCCCGAGCAGATGCAGCAGATCCTGACCCGCCAGAAAAATGGCCATCTGTACCTGGGCGAGGCGCTGGTCCGTGTCGGCGGCCTCAAAGAAACAGACCTGGAAGGCTATCTGGAGGCCTTCAAAGCAGATCAGGCGCCCTACGCCGCCGATGCGGTCGACATCCCGGCCGCACTGCCTCATCGCTCCCTGCTGGAGGTCATGGCAGACCTCTCCTTGAAGATGCTTTCGCGGGTCGGCAATATCCCCCTGCGTCCCGATGCCTGTCTGGAAAACACCGAGATACCCCAGGCCGACGTGGTCGCTTCCATGGCCTTTTCCGGCGCCGCCAGCGGCCGCTATATCCTATCGGTATCGACAGAGGTCCAGAAAATTCTGGCCCGGGCCATTCTCAAAGAAGAAGAGATCGACAACGAACCCGCAGAGGTTCTGCTCGATTCGGTGATGGAATTCATCAACATCGTCTGTGGCAATATCGCTGCCAAGGCGGCCCAGTTGGGCCAGCCACTGGATATCCATCCGCCCGAAATCCTGACCGGCAGTCAGCTGCAGGAGCCGCCGACCGAACCTTACGGCCTGCGCTTCCCCATGGCTCTGCCCAGCGGCGATGCCGTCGTCCTGCAGGTCCTTATCACCAATTGAACGATGCAACAAATCGGAAGGGGTACTCGGCCGTCGTCGCCCCGACCTCCTGCAGGTCGCAACTACAGCGCCAAATCAACAGCTTAGCTGGATTAATTGTTGCCAGCCAAGCCCGAAAGTGCTAAATTTCTACCCTCAGATGACCCGGCAGTCTGACCGACTGCCGGTGTCGTTTTTTCCGCCTTGCCAATCCTCGCCCGGGGTGCCTCTATGTTCTCTTCGCTGAATCTCCGCTGGAAAATTCTGCTGGCGCTGCTGGCTTTTGCCATTGTTCCCGTCGCGGTGGCGCTGGCCTTTACGGCCCGCCTCAACAATCAGCAACTTGAGAGGAACATGCAATCCCGCGCCAAGGTGGTCTCTGGCTTCGTGGAACGCAGCACGACCTATTCCCAGGCAGAAAAAGCCAATTACATCCGGCTGCTGGCGCAAAACCCGTTGATGGTCAATGCCGTCTATTCGGCCGGTTTTTCCGGCAATACGGAGCAGCTCGTCACTGCCCTGGAAGGGTCCCTGGAGCGGTTCGACTTCGACCTGGTTGAAGTGCTCGACGCCGAGGGGCAGCTGCTCCTGCGTCAGGGGAACGAAGTCGACCAGGCGCCAGCCGACCGCAAGGATCACCCCGTCATCAAGGGGAGCTTCGAAGGGGAGACTCTGGCGGGCATTCAGCTCTTTGACGACCGTCTGGCCATTGTGGCAGCCGGCCCGGTGCAGCTGGCGGGAGCGCCCCTCGGCCATCTGGTCGGGGTCGTTTTTCTCGATGACCACTACGCCCGCAAAATCAGTTCCCTGAGTGACGCCGAAGTGGCCTTTTTCGATGAAGGGGGCGTTTTTTCCGCCACCCTGACCGGGCTCAAGGAGATCGATCCCCGTATTTTTGCCCCGACGGAAATGGAGCTGCAGCGCTTCGACGAGCAGGAGGTGATCCCTAAAAGGGTCAGGTACCGCACCATCGACGGCACCCCCCATGCCCTTTTCATCAACACCTTCGGCGGCGCCAAGCGGGGCGTCATCATGGCGCTGGACAGCTCTTCCATGTTCGAGGCCAAGTCTCGCACCAACTTCATTCTGTTCTCCATTCTGGCCATAGCGGCCCTGTTGGCCGCCCTCATCGGCAGAAGCCTTTCCAACAATATCGTCCGTCCCTTGCGACGCCTGGTGAAGAGCCTGCGCGAGATTTCCGAAGGCGAAGGGGATCTCACCCGCCACCTGAAAGTGACCAGTCAGGACGAAGTCGGCGAACTGGCGACATCCTTCAACCATTTCGTCGATCGGCTGGCCCAAATGGTTCGCCGCACCCGCGAGGTGGCCAACGGCCTGGCCGACGCTACGCTCAAGATCCAGCAGTCCAGCCGGCAAGTCCGCGAAGATGCCACTAACCAGGCACAGGCCCTGGACGAATCACACCGGGCCATCCAGTCTTTCGACGATTCCATCGCCGGCATCGCCGAAAGTACCGGCAGCCTGGTGGACGGCGTCGAAGGCAGCTCTTCCGCTACCCTGGAGCTGAGCGCGACCATCGAGCAGATTGCCACGCAGATGGAAACCCTCTTTGCCACCGTGGAAGAGGTCTCCTCGTCCATCCATGAGATGTCCGTCTCCAACCAGCAGATCAACGAAAGTCTCGACATGCTGTCTTCTTCCACCGAAGTAACGGCATCGTCCATCACCCAGCTGGATGCCTCCATCAAGGAGATTGACGAAAACGCCGAGCAGACCAGCCGCTTCGCCGAAGAGGCTACCCTCGACGCCCAGCGGGGCAAGGAAGCCGTCGACGCGACCATCGATGGCATCGGTGCCATACGGCAGACCGTCGACCGGGCCGGGGAAGCCATCGAAGAGTTGGGAAGCCAGTCCAAGGCTATCGGCCGCATTCTCACGGTCATCGACGAGATTGCCGACCAGACCAGCCTGCTGGCCCTCAACGCGGCCATCATCGCCGCCCAGGCTGGAGAGCATGGCAAAGGCTTTGCCGTGGTCGCGGACGAGATCCGCGAACTCGCCGACCGTACCGCCGTCTCCACCCGGGAGATCGCCGGCATTATCAGCAGCCTGCAGCAGGGGACAGCCGAGGCCGTGCAAGCCATCCAGGCCGGCAGCCGGCGCGTTCACGAAGAAGTGAGCCGTTCCCGTACCACCGGCGAAGCGCTGGAAAAAATCCGCCTCAGTACCTCCAAGGCCATGGAGCAGGTCAGGGGTATTGTGCGGGCCACCCAGGAGCAGTCCAAAGGGAGCCATCAGATCACCAACTCGATCAATCAGATTTCGTCCATGCTGCACCAGATCGCCACCGCCGTCGACCAGCAATCCACCGGCAGCAAACAGCTGGTCAAGGCCTCCGAAGCCATGAAGGAAATCGCCCTGCAGGGCAAATACGCCACCTCGGAGCAGGCCAAGGGCAGTCGGCAGATCAACACGGGCATGGAGACCATCCGCGACATGATCGAACGTATCGATGCGGCCACGCGGGAGCAGACCAGCCGCAGCCGGCAGGTGGTGGAAGCCGTGGCCGATATCCGACGCATTGCCGAAAAGAACGCCGACCGCACGGCTGAAATGGATGCCGTCGTCGAAACCCTCTCCGAGCAGATGGCCTACCTTAAGAGCGAAACGGGTGAGTTCAAGGCATGAGCCAGGTCAACCTCACCTTCACCATTCTCGGGTCGGGAACCAGTTCCGGCGTTCCCGTTCCCGGCTGTCGGTGTGAGGTGTGCCAGTCCCACGACCCCCGCAACAGGCGTACCCGCTGCAGCGCCCTGCTTTCCTACGGCAACAAGAATGTCCTCATCGACACCGCCACCGACCTGCGTCAGCAGGTTCTGCGCGAAGGGCTCGGCCGGATCGATGCGGTCCTCTTCACCCACACGCACGCTGACCATGTCAACGGCATCGACGACCTGCGTCCCTTTAACAGTCTGTCCGGCGAACCCATCCCCATCTATGGTTCGCCTTCCTGCCTGGGAAGACTGCACCGCTCCTTCAGCTATATCTTTGACGACAATCCGGAGCCCGGCTACCGGCCCCGGTTGCTGCCCCGCGAAATACACGGCCCCTTTGAACTCTTTGGCCAGCTCGTCACTCCACTGCCGCTGCACCACGGTTCAGGTGAGTCGCTGGGCTATCGCCTCGGCCCGCTGGCCTACCTCACCGACTGCCACGCCATACCGGCGGCCACGGAAGAACTGCTGGCCGATATTGAAGTCCTTGTCATCGACGCCCTTCGCTTTCGTCCCCATGGCACGCATTTCAATATTCCCCAGGCGCTTGAAGCTGCTGCACATCTCGGCGCCAGGCGAACCTTCCTCACCCACCTGAGTCACGATGTCGAACACGTCCGCGACAGCGTCCAACTGCCGGCGGGAACCGAATTCGCCTATGACGGCCTGCGCCTCAACCTCGTTTTACCCTGAAGCAGGCTTGCATCGTCCCGTTGATTGCGCTTTAATGATGTGAATTCTTTTCGGATCGGGGCAGGTATGCATCAGGAAATCCGGCTGCACGGGCACATCAACGACAGCATCGAATATTTTGCCACGGTCGCCTCCCGGCAGGCCTATCGCTCCTATTTCTTTGAGAACACCTCGGATGCTCTACGCATTTTCTCGCCGGGGAACGAGATTGTACTGGATGACACCCGCATCACCCATCGGGGCAACGGCGGTTCTTTCTGCGAATACATGTTCGGCGTCGACCAGCCCATGGCCGACCTGGTCAAAGGCGACATCCGCAACCGTCTGGTCCTTTACGGCGCCACCAACGAAGCGAATGGTTTGCTCCAGTTCACCAGCCACACCGAAGGCAGTCAGAGCTACGAACGCGTCTTTTTTGAAGGCAATGCCGTTCTCAATTATTTCTTTTTTCTCAGCGGCTCTGTTTCCGGTTCTCTGCGCGAGCAACAGGAAGGCATCGTGCGCCTGCTCGGCAAGCTGCTCAAACGCAGCGACCATGTCGGCACCGGGGATGACGCCTTTCTCGTCGACGAAATTTTCGGCCTGCTCGGCCATCGCAGCACCCTCTACCTCCTCAAACTGATTCACAAGAAACACCGCATCTACCATGACGCCTTCCGGGCGCTCTATGAGCGCTATCGTGCCATCCCCGATGCCGAATTCAACCGTCTGCAAGCGATGGCAGCCGAACTGGGCATCGACCGCTACCAGCAGGAGCGCATCCGCATCGACGTCATGTACAAGAGCCCCGGCAACCGGCGCATTGTCGACGAATACCGCAACATCCTCATCGACTGCAATCGCAAGGGGACCATCAGCACCCTGGAGAATGCCCGTCTGACCCGGCTGAAAACCCTGTCGGTCCGCAACAAGATCCCCGAGGCCCTTTTCTACACCCTCGACGGCATGCTCAAGCACGACAAGCTGGTTGATCTCAACGAACAGGACTACATCTCCGCCACCCGCCAGATTCTCGAGGGCATCTTTTTCCAGGAACAGCAGATCGACGCCAGTATCGACACCCTGGACATGATCAACCTGCTGCACGCCAAAAGAAAGGCCAGCGAAAACCGCGACCACACTTTCGAGCAGATTCTGCTGGAAACGGGCAAGACCTGCGACGAAAAGACCCGCGACGGGGCGGACACCTCATTGCTCGAAAGCTTTTCCTATATCGTCACCTACTTCGACCGCTACGACAACGCTTCGGCGAACATCAACGAACTCTCCTTCATGGAGAACGTCACCCTGTCTGAAGCGGCCATCCGCAGCCTGCTGGGGGACAAAAAGGCCTTCGCCGAGTTGGACTCGACTCTGTTCGCCGAGCTTTTCTTCAAGGGCATTCTGGAGAACAAATATCTCGGGCAGTTCGGGCGCAAAAAGATTCTCTGCCTGCAGGAAGGGCTGGCGTCCATCGAGGAAGGGCGCCTGACGGTGAAAGCCCTGCAGCAACGCCTGACCGACATCGCCGACCAGGAGCGGCTTTACGGCATCCTGCTGGCGCATGTCAAGGAGCGCATCCGCAACTTCTACTCGCGCTACAACACCCGGGCCGAGCAGGAAACGCTGCGCGGCGAGATCGCCGAAGATCTGCAGGCCAAGGGACTGATCACGGACGATATCCCGGGGGATCTTTTTCAGGACGTCGTGGTCAACATCAAGAAAGAAGCTATCTACCTGCACAACCTGCTGCCAGGCATCATCTCTACCCGGGATGCGGCCCTGCGGGAGGATTTTCTCGACAACAGCGGCTTGGACCGCTTCTATGTGGAAGAATTGGAGCGGGAATACTTCGACCTGAACAATCTGGACATGGAGGACCTCTATCAGATCCGCAAGGGCCTGAACGGCTGATCGAGGTGAGCCTGCCGACGGGAGGGGATCATGAACACACCGAAATTATCCTCAATACGCAACCTCGGCATCATCTCCCATATCGACGCCGGCAAGACCACGGTGTCGGAACGCATTCTCTTCTACACCGGTGAAATCCACAAGATGGGCGAAGTCCATGAGGGCGCCGCCAGCATGGACTGGATGGATCAGGAGCAGGAGCGCGGCATCACCATCACCGCCACCAGCACCACCTGCCACTGGAAAGACCTCTGGATCAACCTCATCGACACGCCCGGCCATATCGACTTCACCATCGAAGTCGAGCGTTCCCTGCGGGCGCTGGATGGCGCCCTGACCATTTTCAGCGCCGTCGAGGGGGTGCAGCCCCAAAGTGAATCGGTGTGGCGACAGGCCAACCGCTATAACGTCCCTCGTATCTGTCTTATCAACAAGATGGACCGCATCGGCGCCGACTACCGGCAGGTGCTGGCGCAGATGGAGAAACAGCTGGCCGCCAGGACCGTGCTGATGCAACTCCCCCTTGGTTTTGAAACGAAATTTCACGGGGTCATCGATATTCTGAGCGACCGGCTTTTGACCTTCCCGGAGGAGGATCAGGGGCGCACCGTCGAGGAGGCGCCCGTCCCCGCCGAGCTGACCACCGAGGTGGCGGCGGCGCGGGAAAAGATCGTCGAGGCTGCCGCCGATTTCGACGATGCCATCCTGGCCGATTTTCTCGATGGTCAGCCCATCACGGCCGAGCGCCTCACGAGCGCCCTGCGCCAGGGCACCCTGAGCGGCCGCCTTTTTCCGGTCTTTCTCGGCAGCGCCCTGCGCAACAAAGGCATCCAGCCGCTGCTCGACGCCGTGGGGCAGTTCCTCCCCTCCCCCCTCGAAGCCCCTCCGGCATTGGCGCATCATCCTGAAAACCCCGAGGATTCCAGCATGGTCGCCTGCGATCCCCAGGCCCCACTCTGCGCGCTGGCTTTCAAGGTTCTCGCCGATGAAGGACGCAAACTCACCTATCTGCGACTCTACGCCGGCACGCTGAAACCGGGCGACACCCTGTTCAACAGCAGTCGTCACAGCACCGAGAAGATCGCCCGCCTCTTTCGTATGCACGCCCACAAACGCGAACGCCTGGACATCGCCCAGGCCGGAGATATCGTCGCGGCCACCGGTCTGAAGGACGCCCTCACCGGCGACACCCTGTGCGACCCGGCCCATCCCCTGTTGCTGGCCGGCCTGACCATCCCCGAACCGGTCGTCTCCCTGGCGGTGGAACCCCATGGGCTGGAGGACCGGGAGAAGCTCTTCCCCAGCCTGGCCAAACTGCAATGGGAAGACCCCACCTTCCGTGTGCGCGAGGACGCCGAAACCGGGCAAACCATCCTCACCGGCATGGGGGAACTCCACCTGGAGGTGCTGACGGAACGGCTCAAGCGCGATTTCGGGGTACAGGTCAAGACCGGACGCCCCCAGGTGGTCTACCGGGAGACGCTGAAGAAAGGCATAGAACGGCGGGAAATCTTCGAACGGGAAGTGGACGGCAAGCTGCAACGGGGGGAGATTCACCTGCGGCTACAGCCGCTGGAACGCGGCGCCGGGCTGCGCTTTACGCTGCCGGCGGAGGAAAGCTGGCCTCTACCGGGGGAACTGCGCCACCTGCTACAGGACAGCCTGAAACAGAGCTGTGCCGCCGGTCTCCGTACGGGCTATCCCCTCACCGACCTGGAAATTGTCGTCGTGGAAACCCCCTACATCCCTAACCTGACCACGCCGCTGGGTCTGCAGGCCGCCGCCCAGAAAGGGCTGGCGCTGGCCGGTCGCGAGGCGGGCGTCATGCTACTGGAACCCCTTATGGGCCTGGAACTGACCGTCCCTTCCGAATATGCGGGCAAGGTTTTCGGTACCCTGCAGCAGAAGCGGGGCCGCATCGAAGGCATGAGCTCCCGCGGCGACGTCGAAGTGGTGGACGCCCAGGTACCCCTGGCCGAGATGTTCGGCTACATGACGGAACTGCGCAGCGCCACCAAAGGCCGGGGCACCTTCACCATGGAGTTCTCCCGCTTCGAGGAGGCCCCCCCCGAGGTTCAGCAGCGCTTCGGGCTCGGCGGACAGTAAGTGCTTAAAAATAACGCAGATAGAGAATAAGTCCCAGCACCGAAAAACCGGCCAGCAGGACCAGTGACACCAGGAATTCGTCATCCCGACGGCGGCTGCGCAGGAAATTGAAAAGCAGTCCGGCCAGGCTGACCGCCAGACCAAGAATCATGAAGTACAAAATATAGGGGGTCAACGAGGTATCCCACCAGGAACGCAGGGGAACCCCGAAGTAACGGTCGAAAAAAGTCTCGGTCGGCGGCTTGGCCTGCGCCAGCAACAGCACCGCCGCCACCATGGCAGCCCACCCCGCCACGGCCAGCCAACGGGCCGCTCGCCAGACAAAGTCTCGTTTGCGGCGCCTTTCCAGCTTCCCTCCCGGTTCGTACTCTCCCATAGCTCCCCCTTCGACCAGCAACTCACCTCAGTTCAGCCCTTCTAGGCTTGCTCCAGCCACTCGCTGATATCTTTTTCAATTACGGCCCAATCCCCCAGCCGCCGTTCCAGAAAGGTGGCCAGCAGGCTGTCGAAGAGTTGCAGGCCCTCTTCCAACACAAACATGCGCTCATAGAAAAGCGCCTCTTTTTCGCTGTCGGCATTGGTAATGGCATCTTTTTCCAGCTTGACCGCCGGCGCCTTGTAACCGGCAAAGTGAAAGAGCCCAGCCTTGAAGGTCATCTTCCAGGCGTGTTCCTGTTTCTCCATGGTGAGGTTGGCTTCGATGATCTGCTTGTCATGCTGCAGGGCGGCACGCACTTCGCCGAAATGATCCTGGGGTCCGGCCACGGTAATCTTCTGCAGACCGCCTTCCGCACCGCCGAGAAGCACCAGGCGGTCGTTGAGGGTGGCGACGAAGGGTTCACCCCCGGCGGCCGGCCCGGGCTGATTGACCTGATAGGTTGAAGGGCTTTCCAGGGTCTGATAGAGCAGCCAGCGCAGAAAGTCGCTCCCCAGCCAGGCGTTCTGCTGGATCTGCTCCAGCACGGCCTCGGTGGTGGCCCGATTGGCCTGCTGCAGGGCGGGCCGCAAAGCTTCGGGGATAACCTGGGCCGCCCGCGCCATGGGATGCAGGGCAACCAGGCGCAGACCCTTGAAGGTCTGCTTGAACAAACCTTCAAAAAGCTCCGTCACCTTGGGACTGAGACTGGTGAAGGTGAGCAGGTTGCTGCGGGTATCCCAGACGGCATCGTAGACTGCGGGGATGGGCAGGGTGCGGGCCAGGAGCGCTCCACGCACCGCTTCACGCAGCTCTTCCTTCTTCTGTTTGCCCACCCGCTGCAGGCCAGGATGGGCCGCGAGAAAATCGTTCTGGGCCTGCTCCAGGTGAGCCCGCATGAGCGCGGCAGGCACCCGACGCTGATCGCGGCGCAAACTGAAGATCAGATAATGGTCGCGACGAAAGACCTGGTCAGAGGAGAAATCCTGCTCCTTGGGGTCAGCAAGATGCACCCAGCCGACGGAGAGCTCTTCGCTCGTCTGTTCGATGGGATGAAAGGCATTGGCGGCCAGACATTCGCCGGACCAGGCAAAAAAATTATCCGCCGGCACCTCGCCAAGAACCTGATATTGGCAGACGCTGACGGTATTGGACAAAATTCCCATGGGGTCTCCTTGATGTTTAGGTCTTCCTGTTGACGTTCAGGACCCTAGGGGTACACTTTTTAACCGCGAGCGGCAAGGAAAAATCTCGGAGCCAATCCTTCCGTTCACAACTGGCGGTCTCACAGAATTCTAATCGATTGCCAACGAAACGCCAACATCCTCCCTTTAAGGTTCCCTCACATCGTTCAACGACACAGGAGCCTGTCACAATGCCAAACAAAACCCAGCCCTTTTTTGAATCCACCTGCCCGCACCTCGGCACGGCACCTGCCCGCTGCCTGGCTGCCTTTAACGGCTTGCCCATCAATGGCGATCGCCGCCGTCTCTGTGAAACCGAGGACTACGATCTCTGCGGCATCTTTTTGGCCCGGATGCTGCGACAGAGCCGCGCTCTCTGCTATACGCCTGCTGTCGACGTCAGTTCACGCTGATATCTGGCGGCAAAGCAACTTCGACACACTATTTGTCATGAAGAAAGGAGGGGAACTTCTCAACGTTTTTCCATGTCTATTTGTCATGCCCCGCCGGGGCGACGATCATCATCTCTATGAAACAGCATCAGGAGGAAAAAAATGAAGCGCTTTCTGACCACCGCCCTTATGGCTACGGCCATGTTCGGCCTTTGCAGTAACGTCCAGGCCAAAACCCTTGAAGAGATCCTCAAGGACAAAGGTGTCATCACCGAGGAAGATTACAAAGAGGCGACCAAACACAGCGACCTGACCACCTACCAACCCGGCAAGGGTATCACGGTGCAGACCGAGGACGGCCGCTACAAAGCCCAGGTTGGGGGACGTCTGCAGGCCCGCTACGAGAACCTGGACGACGACGGCGCCGAGGACACCGAGAGCAACTTCCGCATCCGCCGTATGAAGTTCTGGCTGCAGGGCAACGTCTTTACCAAAAACCTCACCTACAAGTGGCAGCAGAATTTCGGCGGTGGCGACTCCGTTCTCGAAGACGCTTACTTCACCTACAAGGTCGCCGATCCCTTCAGCCTCACCGTCGGCCAGTTCAAGCCGGCCCAGGGCCGTCAGGAGCTGACCTCTTCCGGCAGCCAGCTCTTCGTCGACCGCTCTCTGGCCAACGAAACCTTCAACCTCGGCTATGACCTCGGGCTGCAGGCTTCCGGCCAGTTCATGGACAAACGCCTTGAGTACCGCCTCGGCGTCTTCAACGGCAACGGCCCCAATCAGAGCAACCCCGACGACAATCATATGCTGGTCGGCCGCCTCGACATCAACCCCTTCGGCGCCTTCAAGATGGACGAGCCCTCCTTTAACGAGAAGAAGCTGCTCGTCAACCTCGGCGCCTCTTTCGCCACCGAAA
The DNA here is from genome assembly GCF_024197615.1 of Desulfuromonas sp. KJ2020. Taxonomy (NCBI): domain Bacteria; kingdom Pseudomonadati; phylum Thermodesulfobacteriota; class Desulfuromonadia; order Desulfuromonadales; family Desulfuromonadaceae; genus Desulfuromonas; species Desulfuromonas sp. KJ2020. The sequence goes on along the minus strand of NZ_JAKUKE010000001.1, from coordinate 1,108,470 downwards.
CCATGAGCGGCAACGACATGGGCGAGATCGACGGCAGCAACGACACTCTCGACAAGGCCCTGAACATCGACAGCATTGACGACACCGCCTTCACCACCGCCTTCGGCGAGGAACTCGACTGGACCCTCTACACCCTGAACCTCCACGCCAAGTACAGCGGCCTGACCTTCGGCAGCGAGTACTTTACCCTCAACGCCGATCCCAAGGTCGGGGCGGATTGGGATGCGGATGGCTACTACATTCAAGCCGGCTACCAGATTTTGCCCAAACAGCTTGAGGTGGCCGCCCGCTACTCGGCCATCGAGTCGACCGATTCGGCGGCTTACACCACGTTCGACAAGAACGAAACCACCCTGGGAGTCAACTACTACTTCGACAAGCACAACCTCAAGGTACAGGCTGATTACAGCCTGATCGAAGATGACCGCAGTGCGAACAGCGATGAGAATCTGTTTCGTCTGCAGGCCCAGGTGATTTTCTAATCCATTCTGCTCTTTCGATCTTTCGAGGGGATTGGGCCGGACTCTGTAAAGGGTTCGGCTTTTTTTGTTGTTGGGTTAAGACCGCCGGGACTCGCCCCGGCAGGCGACCTCCTTTATGTTTGCCGACAAAAAGGAGGCAAAAAGCGGCTTTTTTATTGCTTTTGCCGAGGGCAGGCGCTCTTTTTAAGCGCTTTACCAACCAAACCGTACTCAACTCCGTTTCGATGAAGAGCGAAAGGCCCCGGCTCACTGCGTTCACACGGGTTAAATTGTTCCGGTCCTGCGATGACGGCTCTGAGCGTCCAATCACATCCGGTTTTAAAAAGCCTGATCCCCGCAATGTCCTGCCTATAACAAACCGCGCCTCCAAGTTAACCCATTTGAGAAACTAGTTTCTCAATGGGGCCTTTCGCTTTCAGGTGCCACGGAGTACCCAACGTGTCAAATGAGCCGCCGCCTCCACGCAGCACCGCCACCAGGCACAAGAAATAAAAGCGTTTCTTTTGGTTCCTTTTCTTTGCGCCCAAAGAAAAGGAACCCGGCTGTCGGGCCGGAACCCGACGGTTTAAGGTTTAAAAGGTTTTCACCCTCAGCCGCCTTTTGCCAAAAAAAGAACAAAAAAATACCCCACCTCATTCCAGGCAGGGCCAACAAGCGGATCTCGTTTGAAAAACAATACTAAAGCAGCGCCAGTACAGTCGCCAACCGCACCAGGCCGACAGCAATTCCGCTACCCACCAGCGCACCGACCAGGACATCCGTGGGATAATGCAGCCCCAGAAAGACCCGGGAAAACCCGATGAGACCCGCCAGCGGGTAAAAAAACAGCCCGCTGCCGGGGATAAGCAGGGCAAAAACAGTACTGGCGGCAAAGGCGGTCATCGTGTGACCAGAAGGGAAGGAAAACTTGTCTGGCGCCGCCAACAGACAGGAGAGCTGCGGCCAACTCTCGAAGGGACGGGGACGCTGCAGGCTGTGCTTGACCAGAGTAAAAATCAGGATGGACAGACTGATGGCCAGGGCGGCGATAGCCACCGCCAGACGGCTCTGCTGATCGCCGCCGACCAGAAATATTGCTCCTGCCACCCCCCACAGCGGGCCATCACCCAAGCGGGTCGCCGCAATGGAAAGCCAGGTTAGCAGAGGCTGCCGGCGCAGGATGAAGAGGCGCTGCATGAGCGCCACCTCCCTGGCGGTAATCTGGGTGGCACAGAAAGCAGAGACACCGCTTAAAGCAACGGGTCGATCCATAACTTCTCCTTTCGGGCCCGACGGCCCTCGTTCAGGTGACATGGGGATGGCCGCTGGCTGGCCTGTTGCAGGATATCTCCGTAAATCCGGCGGACCCCGGCATTGATCTGCCGCCAGTCCTGCTGGCAGGCATAGTCTCTGGCCTCGCGTCCGAGGCGGCGGAGATTTTCTTTCTGATGCAACAGGTCGCTCAGGGCGGTACCAAAGGCGGCCGGGCTAACTTCATCGACCAGAATTCCCGTGCGGCCATGCTCCACCACATCCTGGGGGCCGGGGACGCGAAAACCCAGGGTCGGCACACCGCTGGCCATGGCTTCAAGCATTACATTACCGAAGGTCTCGCTCAGAGAGGGAAAGACGAACAGATCGGCCAGAGCATACAGGCGAGCCAGCTCCTCTCCCTGCCGGTAACCGGAAAAAATGACACGGTCATCACTCTGCCGCTGCAGACTCTCCCGCAAGGGGCCATCGCCCACCAGGACCAGGCGGGCGTCATGCCCTGACGGCAGGTGGCGCCAGGCGCTCATCAGGGTCTCCAGATTTTTTTCTGGCGCCAGGCGCCCAACATAGAGCAAAACCCTCTCGGCTTCGCCCAGGCCTAACTGCCGGCGCAGGTCGCCGTCACGCAGCCCGGGATGAAAGCGGTGGGCATCGACCCCCCGGCTCCAGATGTGCACCGAGCGAAAACCTCGTTCCTGCAGGATGTGGCCGATGGAGGGGGTGGGGCAGAAGGTGGCGGCGCTGGCGTTGTGAAACCACCGGAGATAACGCCAGCACAGGGGGCCAAGCAAAGAAAGATGATACTTGCCCAGGTAGAAGGAAAAGTTTGTGTGATAGGAACTGACCACCGGAATCCCCAGTCGCCGAGCCGCCCGCAGGGCCGCCAGCCCGAGGGGACCTTCGGTGGCGATATGGACCAGATCGGGCCGGAAGTCGCGCCATTTTTGCTCGACGGTGGCGGTGCGGGTGAAGGGCAGGAGGATCTCCGGGTACAGGGGAAAACGCCGACCGACAAAGGTTTCCACCGCCACGCCCGGCGGTACCTCGCTCGCCTCATCATAGGCGGGTGTCAGCAGCTGCACCTGGTCGCCGACCTCATGGAGATAACGCACCAGACGGTCAAGCGTACGTGAGACCCCGTTGATCTGGGGAACGTAGGTCTCGGTGACGAGGGAGAGGCGCAAGGCTTGGCTCATGGCCTGTCTCCAACGGGGGCCAGCAGTTGGATTTCCATGCAGGTTCCGCCGCTTTTTCCTCGCCGGGCCCGGATTGATCCCCCCATGGCCTCCACCAGCACCCGGGCCATGTAAAGGCCAAGGCCGCTGCCCGGGACCTTATCGGCGGTTCCGTCTCCACGGAAGAACCGGTCGAAGATCCGCTCCATCTCCTCGTCGGCAATACCCCGTCCCTGATCGTCTATTTCGATATAGACCGCATCGTCGCTCTCCCGCAAATTCAAGGTCACGACGGTATCGGGATCACTGTACTTGATGGCGTTGTCCAGCAGACTCGACAGCACCACCCGCAAGGCCGGCGCATGGGCCAGGCAGAGAGCCTCGGCCTGTGGCCAGTTGCCGCTGAAGGTGATCCCCCTGGCCTGGGCCGATTCGGCAAAGAGGATCACCATTTCGGCAAACAGTTCTTCCAGACGGCAGATCTCCTGGGGAAGCTGAAGTCCCTGATCCTCTACCTGGCGCATAAACAGAAAGTCGTTGGACAGGTCACGCAGATAACGGGCACTGCGATCGATGGTACGCGCATAACGCCCCAGAGATTCCCCTTCCGCCCTTTGCTCCAGAATCTGGGAAAATCCACCGATAATCACCAACTGATTGCGCATTTCGTGCAGGAGCAGGTACTGGATGTCGGCCTGGAGAAGCTCGCGACGACGGGCTTTCTGCAGCTCTTCACTGACCTGCAGATGCCGCCGGCGGCGAGCGATCATGCTTTCGGCCTTGGCGCAGATCTCTCGGACGCTGTATGGTTTGGCCACATAGTCATCAGCTCCGAGCTGAAGTCCCTTGAGTTTGTCATTTTGCGTGCCGAGCGCCGTCATCATCAGAATCGGGGTCTGGGCGACGAAAGCGTTCTGGTGGCCGCGAATGAGCCGACAGATCTCCCAGCCGTCGAGGTCGGGCAACAGGATATCGAGCAGAACCAGGTCGGGCTGGTGACTGCCCACCAGCCTACAGGCGCTGAGCCCGTCGTAGGCGGTGACAATATCAAAACCCCGCCGGTCCAGATTGTATTCGAGAATTTCGGCCAGCTCCCGCTCATCCTCGACCACCAGAATACGGCCTTTCGATGGCCTCGTCTCCTCGGAAACAGCGGCCGTTCTTACTCCCGTACTCTCAGCAAGCATCGTCGTCATTTCTCTTCACCTTTCCTTTTTAGGCCCTGCCCCGGTCAGGATCTCCTTGACAAGGCGATCGGCGGCGAGACAGGTAAACCGTCCGTAAAGCCAGCCGTAAAAAGCCAGAATCGGCGCCAGCAGTAGAAAAGACCATCCGCACATAGTGCCCCCCCTGTAAGTTCTGCGTGTCACGAACACTACAGCGCCAGGAGGTTAGGTCGGTGTTAAGAATGTCCTAGATGTTTGTAAGGGAAGTTTTTTTGGTCAATCGGCTGAAGATTCCTGCCGCCGTGCCAGCAAGCGGAAAAGGGAAGGATAGACGACGCTGGCCAGCAGAGCCGTGAGGATAAGCGCCCCCTGTACTTTGGGGGAGACCAGGCCCATGCGCTCGCCCAGGGTGCCGGCGACGACGATCATGGAGAGGGGGGCCGAGAGGAGGATGCACATACTGAAAGCCTCGCGCAGACTGATCCGCAGCGGCCTGGCCAAGAGCAGGGGATAGAGGTTGCTGACCAGGACCATGAGGGTCAGCCCAAGGGCGATCCCCACGGTTTCCAGGGAGGCGAGATGAGAGAAAGACAGGCGGGAGCCGACGCCGATAAAGAAGAAGGGGATGAGAAAACCGAAGCCGAGGGCATTGATCTTTTCTTCAAAGCGCCCACGGCTCTTGAAGACATAGCTGAACACCACCCCGAGCAGGAAGGAGCCCAGGATCGGCTCGGCCCCCGCCGCCAAGGCCAGCAGGCCCCCGGCAAAAGCGAAGGTCACCAGCACCCGGATGCCCTCCTCGACGGGGTCTTCGCTCTCCATCACCTTTTCGACCCGGTCCGGATGCCACCAGGCCACCAGGTACAACCCTTTGAGGGCCAGTAGGGCGAGGGCGAAGAGAAGAGAGAGCTTGCCGATCTCCATGACCGCTCCCCAGGTGGCGCCGTGGTTGTGAAAAGCGTCGATAAGGGTCAGCACGAGGATGGAGAGCAGCTCTCCTGTCAGGGCGACGCCGATGATGTCCTGCCCCAGGGTGCTCTTGATAAGGCCGAGCTCCTTGAGCACGGGTATGGCGATGCCGGCGGAAATCATGGCGACGGCGACGCCGAGGAAAAAGGGCTGCCCCACACTCCAGAACAACAGGGGGGTAATGGTAAAAGAGAGAAAGGAAATGAGCAGATACCAGCCGGTCTTGCCGCTCTTGCGGATGCGGTGCAGATCGAGCTCCATGCCGGCGATGAACATGAGAAAAATAAAGCCCAGCTCCTCGAGCAGGGCGAACCACTCCGGCCGCCCGGCTAGCAGCAGGTTGAAGAGCAGGGCCCCGTAGACGATTTCCAGAGCCGCCGACGGCACGCGGAAACGCCGGGCCAGAAAGGGGATGATGGCGACACCGACCAATACCAGGAACATGGAGAAAAGGTGATCGTGCATCGTCTCTCCTAGGCCAGCGCCTCGACGGGGGGGATGAGCAGGACGCTCACCGGGGAGGTCAGCACGATCCGCCAGGGCACATCGGGACGGAAGAGTTCGCCCAGCAGAGTGTTTTCGCGCCAGCTGCCGATGCTGCTGACCATCAGGTTGTAGCGGCCAAGCGCCTCCTCGACGGAGCGGATGGGGTTGCCGTCAAGGATGACGTTCTTGATGCTCGCCTTGTACACCAGGCCCAGGTCGGCCACGGTCTTGGTCATTTCATCGAAAACGTCGGTCTCCTGCTCGGAGGAAATATAGGGCGAGAGGGTCACGAAGAGCGCGTTGATGCGGTAATCGATAGCCGAAGTCATCTCCAGGGTCGTCTCGAGAGCCGACTGCAGACCGCTGGGTTCGTAGCAGGGCACCGCCACATCGGCATAGGGAAAGCTGCCGCCGGCGATGAGCACGGGACAGCCGACCAGGGTGGAGAGCTCACGCAAAAACTGCTTGCGCCCGTGACTGAAGCGCCGGAAGAAGGAGCCAATCGCCGCCTGGTGCGACAGCACCACGATGCCGGCGCGCCGCCCGTGCTTCTGCAGAAGTTCCGTGACGGTCTTCTCCTGCACGGGGCCGGGCACCTCTTCAATGACCATCTCGGTCAGCCGGTGTTTTTCGGCAATGGTCCGCAGGCTCTGGTCCAGCTGTTCGCTGCGGTTGGAGCAGAGAAACAGGGCCCGTTCCAAAGGGTAGACGCTGGCGAGATAGGCGATTTCCTCCAGGTAGTCCGTCGAATCGCCGGGACCGATGTAGGCGACAAGGGTATCGCCGTATTCGAGGGGAAAGAGGGTGAAACGAAAGGTGAGCATGTCGGCCACGGTCTTGAGCACCTTGGGGTCGCCGAGCAGAATGATGCGGTCCTTGGGGCGCAAAATGGTCTCACCGCGGGGAATGACGATATTCCCCTCGCGATAGATAATGCCGATGCGCCAGCTTTTGGGATTGAGCGACGAGAGGGGCTTGTTGGCCAGACGGGAGTAGGGATGCACCTCGACTTCGAGGATCTCGTTCTTGCCAAGGCCGATGCCCGTCACCGTCTTGGTCTTGGCCTCGAGGCGATTGCGCAGACCGATGGCGCTGACGGCAAAGAGCCCTTCGACCTCCACGTCATAGGCTTCCAGCTGCTCGATCCCCTTCTGGGTGATGCCGATGGCCACCACCCGGGGAACGTCGAAGTGCTCGTAGAGAACACGGGCCACCTCAATATTGATCGTCTCCGAGGTGGTGGTGATCACCACCATATCCGCTTCGGCGGCGCCAGCGTCTTCAAGCACCAGGCGGCTGGTGGCGTCCCCAACCAAGGTGACCAGACTGTTGCCCTTAAGTTGCCGGGCCGCCTCCAGAATATCGGGGCGGGTATCAATGCAGGTCAGCTGAAAGTCCTTCGAAAGCAGACGCAGGAGCTGAAAGCCCACGCTGCCTAGACCGATGATGATGGTTTTGCCGGACGCCATATCGCCTATCCTCGTGGATGCCTGGAATCGTCATCCCCGTCGGGCCAGTGGCGCAGGGGGATTCGTGAAAAGGACTATCAGTCTAATGTCTATCAGCCGCCGGGGCAAGACTCATCTGCCGAAAACCCTGAGAAATCCACCTTTTGACAAAGACCCCGGCCAGCGCGTATAGTGCCTGAGTACATTACCTACATACGAAGGAACACGATACCCATGAATACGGCACCCAACCTCTCGCCGCAGGTCCGCGAGCTGACGGCCAAGATCGGCGGTTACGGCAAGGAAAACCTCGAAGACATCCTGCACGTCATGATGGAGGCCATTGGTCTCGTCGCGCCACACCATCGTTGCCGCATCTACCTGGAAGACCTGACCAGCGGCAGCCTCAAATGCGCCGCCGCCAACGGCATCCACGCCCGCAGCATCCGGCGGCAGGGCTTCCCCATCAACTCTGAGGAATTCCTGGTCAGCCGGGTCTACACCACCCAGGAAGCGGCCTGGGTCAGTGACGTGGCGACTCTGGATAACCCTTTCGCCCTCGAATTGGCGGAGCGTTTCGCCGTGCAGTCCTCCTACCACCTCCCCCTTGTCCACCAGGGACGGGCCGTGGGCGTCCTCTGCATCGACAGCAGCCGCAAGGGGCAGCTCCCCTCGGACGACCAGCAGGAGAGCCTGGCGACCTTTCTGCAGCAGGTCGTCCCCGGCATCGACCAGGCCCGCAAGTACCACCAGCAGATCGTGCTGGCCCGGCGGGTGGACGAGGCCAAAAAAAAGGAGGCAGCCTTCGCCATGGTGAAATCGGCGGTCGAGCTGCTCGATCGCCTCGCCCTCGCCTCGGTCCTCGTTCCTTCTCCCCTGGCTCCCGATGCCGGCGAAGAGGGCCTGCAGGTGCTGGCCACCTTCTCCAAGGAAAAGGACGTCAAGCGCATTTACGAGGATGACAAGCTCATCAGCCTGGCACCGGGCAAGTCGCTGCTCTCCCAGTATATCAACAGCGCCGGCATTATCATCGACGATACCCTGCTCAAGCCTCTCTTTCTGCCCAGCCTGCCCACCGAATCCCTGCAGAAGCGCTACCTCACCGAGGAACTGGGGCTGAAATCCCTTTACGTCGTCCCCCGCTACGACCCCTACACCCGCCGCGTCATCTGCCTGGTCAACTACTATACAAAGGAGGACTACCGTTTTTCCGAGTTCGAGACGGGCCTGCTCGAAGCCCACGCCGAGATGGCCGAGCGGGTCATCCAGGAGATCGGCGACGAGCACATGGAGGTCAAGGTCCTCTCGGAGATCAACGACCTGCTCAAGGAGAAGTTCGAGGGTCTGCAGCCCTTTCTCAACCGCATCCTGTCCATGGCGACGGAGCTCATCGGCGCCTCCACCGGCAGCATCGCCCTGGTGCGGGAGGAGAACGGCGAACGCTGGCTGGTAGTGGAAGAACCCGACGGCCGCCTCATCGGCGCCAAGAGCAAGGAGTGGCTCAAGAAGAACATTCCCCCCATTCGCGTCGGCAGCACCAATCTGCCGCCGGGGGAACGCAGCCTGACCGGCCATGTGGCCTACACGGGCCGCCCCTACCTGGTTTCGGACACGGCCGAGGAAAAACTGGCGGGCGGCTTCTACCGGGAGATCACCGAGGCCATCAAGAGCGAGCTGGCCGTCCCCGTCATCAGCGACGGCGAGGTCATCGCCGTCATCTGTCTCGACAGCCTGCGCCCCTACTACTTCACCGAGGAACACAAGCGCCTGCTGCTCATCATCGAGCGCATGATCAGTCGCTACCTGTCCGACCTGCAGCGCATCGAGAAGCTTACCACCGAGGTCAACCGCCTGCGCACGGACGTCGGCTACAAGGACCCCAAGATCTCTTCCTACAAGCTGGGGAACATCATCGGCAACTCGACCAAGGCCAACGAGGTGGTCGACTTCATCCAGCGCATCACCCCGCCCATCTTCAACCGCATCGCCTACTGGCACCAGCGCGACATCCAGGAGGCCACCCTGGGGCTCCCTTCCATCCTTATCACTGGATGCACCGGCAGCGGCAAGGAGTTCCTCTTTAACAACATCTTCTCCCGCCTCAACGAGATGTACCGGGAAAAGCTGGCGCCTCAGGGGGAGCTGCCGGTGAAGAAGACCAACATCGCCGCCTACAGCGGCGAGCTGACCTACTCGGAACTCTTCGGCCACAAACGCGGCGCCTTCACCGGCGCCCACGCCGACCGCAAGGGAATTCTGGAAGAGGCCCACGGCGGCGTGGTCTTTCTTGACGAAATCGGCGATGCCGACCCCAAGACCCAGGTGCAGCTGCTGCGCTTTCTCGACAACGGCGGTTTCGTCCGTCTGGGCGAGAACACCACCCGTTATGCCCGCGTGCTGCTCATCGCCGCCACCAACAAAAACCTGCGACAGCTCATCCGCGAAGGCCATTTCCGCGAGGATCTCTACCACCGCCTCTCCGAGCTGACCATCGAGGTGCCATCCCTCAACCAGCGCCACGAGGATATCCCCGACCTGGCCACCCACTTCCTCGGCAAGCTCTTTCGCGTCTACAAGAAACCCGAGGAGACGGAGGACGACGCCCCTACCCTGACCCGCAGCGCCCAGAACCTACTGGTGCAGCACCACTACACCGGCAACATCCGCGAGCTGCGCAGCATCCTGCTACGGGCTCTTTTCTTCCGCAAGGGCCATGTGATCAACGAGGAGGATATTCGCCGGGTGCTCAGCTCGATGGAGGCCCAGGAGAGGGAGGATGTCGCCGAAAAGCTGACGGAGCAGATGGCGCAGGAGATTCTGGAAGGGATCACCCGCGGGGAGCGGGATTTCTGGAGCGCGGTGCACACCCCCTTTTCGGAGAATCGCATTTCCCGGGATGTGGTGGCCGCAGTGGTCGACCTCGCCCGCGCCCAGGGCGGCACCACCATGCCGAAGCTGGCCGTCCTGCTCAAGGCCTGCGACGTCAAGAACGGCACGGACGAGGACCAGAAAGTTTTCTACAAATTCAAGAACTTCCTGTACAAAACCATTCGCATCGCCTGAGGCGGCTTCACCCCTGACGGTAGCGCTTGAGCATCTTCTCCACTTCCCGGCGGTCGCGGGCGCGAAAGGGGCCGACCACGGCCAGCTTGAGAGCGCCGGGAGTGAAGAAGGCGGCGGCCGTCTGCCTGAGCTCGCACGCCTCCACAGACTGCATCTCGCGGCGATCCTCCGCCAGGGTGCGTACACAGCCGACCAGCTCCCCCCAGCCGTAGCGCGTGGCCAGATCGTCCGTGTGGTCGCGGCTGAAATCGAGGGCGAAGAGATAGCTCTGCACCACGCGCCGCAACTCCTCTTCGCCCACCGGCACCTGACACAGCTCCTCGAAAATCAGTAAAAGCTCCGCCACGGCGGCCGTCAGGTTGTCGGGAGCTACGGCCAGGTCGACGGTCAGGCAGCCGCAATCGTCGAGCAGAGCCAGATTGGCCTCGACGTTGTAGGTTAGCCCCTTCATCTCCCGCAGGCGCAGCATCAGGCGGGAGGCGCCCCCCCAGGAGAGTACCGCCCGCAGTAGCCGCAGGGCCGCCACTTCACGGGCATGGCGGCCGGGCAGGCGAAAGGCCAGCTGCAGGTTGATCTGCGAGTCGGAATCCTTGATCCAGATCGACTCGGGCTGCGTCTCCCCGCCTCCTGCCGGGGCTGGCAGGCAGGCATGGAGGTCGGCGCTCGGCCAGGCGGCAAAGGCTTCCTCCACCGCCCTCAGCACCTCGCCGGGCCGCACCCGCCCGGCCACGGCGATAACCGTATTGGCGGGATGGTAATAGCGGCGATGGTAGGCGCGGAGATCTTCGGGGGTAATGGCGCTGATGGTCTCCCGGCAGCCGATGGTCGGACGGCTGAGGGGATGACCGGGCCAGAGCAGCTGCGCCGTCAGGTTGTCCGGAGCGATCATCTCCCCGCGCTCGTTGAGATCTTCCAGAGCCTCTTCCAGAATGATGCGCCGCTCTACCTCCACGTCGCTAAGGCTGGGCCGCAGCAGCATGGAGGCAAAGAGTCTGGCTCCTTCGGCAATACAATCGGGATGCAGTCGGGAATGGTAGCAGGTCCCCTCGGTGTCGGTGGAGGCATTGACGGCGCCGCCGATGGTCTCAAAGGCTTGCTCCAGCTGGAGGCTGGAAGGGTATTCCGCCGTCCCCCGGAAAATCATGTGCTCCAGAAAGTGGGAGATGCCCGCGAGCTGATCCTCTTCATTGCGACTACCGACACCGACGTAGCACATCATTTCGGCGCTGTGCAGATGGGGCATCTCCACCGTCACGACCCGCAGGCCATTGGCCAGGGTGCTGAGGTGATATTCGGCGCTGGCGGTCTGGTTCTTCACATTCACCATGAGTTACTCTGCAATCCTTCCGTTACGAAGCAAGTCTTTTTATCCTCCCGTGCCGATGAGCCAGGAAAAAAGGCAGCCCCGGGCGGGGCTGCCTGCTAACCGTTGGTCGCGTCCTCAGGCCACCCCCTACAGGAGACGGGCAGCCTCCTTGGCATGGTAGGTGATGATGAGATCGGCACCGGCCCGTTTCATGCCGAGCAGGGTTTCGAGAATGAGGCGCTCCTCGTCGACCCAGCCCATTTTGGCCGCAGCTTTGATCATGGAGTACTCTCCAGAAACGTTGTAGGCCACCAGAGGCAGATCGAAGCGTTCTTTGAGATCACGCAGGATGTCGAGATAGGCCAGCGCCGGCTTGACCATGAGAAAATCGGCGCATTCCTGGACATCGAGGGTCGCCTCACGGAAGGCCTCCAGTCGGTTGGCCGGATCCATCTGATAGCTGCGGCGATCGCCGAACTGGGGGGTCGATTCGGCTGCGTCGCGAAAGGGGCCGTAGTAGGCGCTGGCATACTTGACGGCGTAACTCATCACCGGGATGTGAGAGAAACCGTTGGCGTCGAGGATGGCGCGGATCGCGGCGATGCGACCGTCCATCATATCGGAAGGGGCGACGATGTCGGCGCCGGCGCGGGCATGGGAGAGGGCCTCGGCGGCGAGCAGCTCCAGGGTCTCGTCGTTGTCCACGTCGCCGTCCTTGATAACCCCGCAGTGGCCGTGGTCGGTGTATTCGCACAGGCACACGTCGGTGATGACGGTGAGTTCCGGAACGGCGCTCTTGATGGCGCGGATGGTCTCTTGAATGATGCCCTTCTCGGCATAGGCGTCCTGCCCCAGGGGATCCTTGTGTTCGGGGATGCCGAAGAGGATGACGGCCGGAATACCGAGCTCATGAACCTCCTTGGCCTCGGCAACGATGTGTTCGATGGACTGCTGATAGATGCCCGGCATGGAGGGGATCTCTTTTTTGATCCCTTTACCGAAAGCGCTGAACATGGGATAGATCAGGTCGTCGACGCGCAGATGCGTCTCCCGCACCATCCGGCGCAGGTTGGCGTTGCGGCGCAGGCGGCGGGCACGATATTCGGGAAAAAACATGAAAACCTCCCTTGCTGTGGTTCCGGTTAAATAGTGGATGCAAATCCCGCCCGGCGGGGTTCACGATGGGTGATAATAGGTAATCAGGGCCGCCACCATCCCCTCCAGGGTGTAATCCGGCGGCTCGACCTGTACGTTCAGTCCGTGGCGACGGGCGGTGGCCGAGGTCAGCGGGCCGATGGAGACGATGGTGACGTCCTGCAACAGTTCGACCGCGTCGGGTCCCAGCAGGGCCAGAAAGTTCTCCACCGTCGACGACGAGGTGAAGGTCACGGCATCGACCTCTTTCGCCTGCAGGAGGTGACGCACGGTCTCGCCGGCGCCAGCCGGCGCCAGGGTACGATAGGCCACGGGCGCCACCACCTCGGCACCCGCCGCGGCCAGCTCGCGGGGCAACACGTCCCGGGCCTTTTCGGCACGAGGGTAAAAGATACGCTTTCCCGCCACACCTTCCTGCTGCAGCAGTTCAACCACCGCTTCGGCCCGGTATTCGGCCGGCACCAGGTCGGGAAGAAGGCCAAAGACTTCCATGGCGGCTGCCGTCTTGGGCCCGACGGCAACGACTTTGACGCCGGCCAGGGCACGCAGGTCGAGCCCAAGCTGGCGCAGTCGACCGAAAAAAATGTCGACGCCGTTGGCCGAGGTCAGCACCAGATAGTCGGTGGACGAAAGACCGGCGATGGCGGCATCCACCTCCTGCCAGTTCTGCGGGGGAACGATCTCGATGACGGGGCAGCCGATGGGCAGGGCGCCCTGCTCTTCGAGCAGACGGTTGAAATCGCCGGCCTGCTCGGCCGTGCGGGTGACGACAATGCGCCGGCCGAAGAGGGGCCTGTTTTCAAACCACTGCAGTTCTTCGCGCAGGCGGATCACTTCGCCGACAATGATCACCGCCGGCGGCTTGAGTCCCGTCTCCCGCACCTGCACCACGATATCGGCCAGGGTGCCCGTAAGCGTCTGCTGGCGGGGAGTGGTGGCCCAGCGCACAACGGCGACGGGGGTCGAGGCGGGACGTCCATGGGCCATCAATTCCCGCACAATCAGGGGAAGGTTGGCCATCCCCATGTAAAAGACCAGGGTGCCGACCCCGGTGGCCAGTTTCGACCAGTCGAGGCTGGACATCTTCTTGTCCGGATCCTCATGACCGGTGACCAGGGCCAGGCTGGTGGTGAAATCCCGGTGGGTCAGGGGGATGCCGGCGTAGGCGGCGGCGGCAAAGCCGGCGGTCACGCCGGGGACAATCTCAAAGGGGATGCCACATCGGTGCAGGTGCAGCGCCTCTTCGCCACCGCGGCCGAACACATAAGGGTCCCCCCCCTTGAGCCGGGCCACCGTCTTGCCTTCGCGGGCCTTGGCCTCCAGCAGGGCGTTGATCTCTTCCTGCGGCGCCTGATGCCGGCCGCGGGTTTTGCCAACGTAATGGTGCTCTGCCGTGGCCGGCGCCTCGTCGAGAAAGGCGGGATTGGCCAGATAGTCGTAGACCACCACATCGGCCCGGCGCAGGCATTCGAGGCCGCGCACGGTAATCAGCCCGCGGTCGCCGGGCCCGGCCCCGATGAGGTAGACGATGCCCGGCTTCAACGGAACAGCCCTTCGCAAACAGGCAGGGGCGCAGCATGCTGCGCCCCTGGAAGATTCAGCGGAGAACCGGATTCAGACATCTTCCCGATCGACATTGAACGTCTCGTGATTGTAGACCTCGTTGAGAATCTTGTCGGCACCCTGCAGCAGCAGGTCATCGGCAACGGAGATGCCAATTTTCTCGGCATCGTCCACGGCACAGGTGACGGTCTTTTTGAGAAACTTGCAGCCGTCGACGCTGGAGACCAGGCCGGTGAAGGTGAGGGTGTCGCCGTGCACCTCGCCATAGCCGGCGATAGGCACCTGACAGCCCCCTTCGAGGCGGCGCAGCAGGGCGCGCTCGGCGATGACCGCGGCGGCCGTGTCCGGATGATTGAAGAAGTCGATCATCTCATTGGTCTCGGCATCGTCCATGCGGCTTTCCAGACCCAGCGCCCCCTGCCCGATGGCCGGCACGGACACGGACGTGGGCAGATATTCGCTGATCTGGGCCGAAAAACCGAGGCGGTGCATGCCAGCCGCCGCCAAAATGACCGCGTGCAGGTCATCATCGGTCAATTTGCGGATACGCGTCTCCACGTTGCCGCGAATGTCGACCATCTGAAAGTCGGGGCGCAGGTGGAGCAGCTGCGCCTTGCGTCGCAGCGACGAGGTCCCGATGCGAGCCCCCTGGGGCAGGTCGCGGAAAGAACAGCAGCCCGACTGAATGACGCAGATATCGCGGGGGTCTTCCCGCTTGGTAATGCAGCGCAGGGCCAGTCCCTCGGGAAAGATCGTCGGCACGTCCTTCATCGAATGAACGGCGATATCGATTTCGCCGCGCAGCATGGCTTCTTCGATCTCTTTGACGAACAGGCCCTTACCGCCCACCATGGCCAGAGGAACGTCGAGAATCTTGTCGCCCTGGGTCTTGATCTTGGTCAGGGTGACCTCAAGGCCCGGATAGCGATTTTCCAGTTCCGATTTGACCCAGTTGGCCTGCCACAAGGCCAGCTGGCTGGAGCGGGTTCCGATACGCAGTACTTTTTTGGCCATACGCTAAAGTCTCCTTGGCCGGGGGAGTTCATCCACCCGGGGCAGCCGGAAGACCGCTGCCGGAAAAGGGTTAAATCTAATCTTCTTTCGATTGGCTGTCGAGCCGCAGCATCTCTCCTTCGGGGTTGGGACACTCCAGCCCGAAAAGGGTTCTGACGGCATCGACATAACTGTCGCCTTCGCCGTTCTGGGCATTTTTCAGCACGGCCGTCGGCTGATGCAGGATCTTGTTGATGATGGCGCCGGTAAGGGCTTCGATGGCCTTACGCTCCTCCGCACCCAGGTGTTTAAGGTTGGCAAAGGTCTTCTCCATCTCTTTCTGGCGGATTTCTTCCATCTTCCGTCGCAGGGAGACAATGGTCGGTACCACATCGAGACAGGAGAGCCACTGGAAAAACTGGCCGATTTCTTCCTGAATAATGGCTTCGGCTTTTTTGGCCTCCTTCTGGCGCTCCTTCAGATTGGCCTGCACCACCCCCTGCAGGTCGTCCACATCGTAAAGATAGATGTTGTCGATATCGTTGACACGCGGATCGATGTCCCGTGGCACGGCGATATCGATGAGGAACATCGGCTTGTTCTTGCGCAGGCGGATGACCTCTTCCACCTGCTTGTGGCTGAGAATGAAGTCGGGCGCGCCCGTGGAGGTGAGAATGATGTCGACCTGGTGCAGGTGGTGGGGGAATTCGCTGAAGGCGACGGCGCGTCCGTTGAATTCCTGCGCCAGCTTTTCGGCGCGCTCCAGGGTGCGGTTGGTCACCATGACGGACGTCACCCCGTTATTGACGAAGTGACGGGCGGCCAGCTCGCACATTTCGCCGGCCCCGATAATCAGCACCGTTTTGTCGTTGAGGGAGCTGAAAATCTTCCGGGCCAGCTCCACGGCGGCGAAAGAGACGGAGACGGCATTGCTGGCAATATTGGTCTCGGTGCGCACCCGCTTGGCCACGGAGAAGGCCTTGTGCAGAAAGCGGTTAAGGATGAGACCGGCGGTCTTGAATTCGGAGGCATAGCCGTAGGCCGTCTTGATCTGACCGAGAATCTGCGGTTCACCGATCACCATGGAGTCGAGGCTGGCGGCGACGCGAAAGACGTGGCGGATGGCCTCTTCCCCTCGATAATCGTAGAGATGAGGCTCCAGTTCTTCCAGGGAAAGGCGATGAAATTCGGCCAGAAAGCGCTTGAGTTGCGCCATGCCGGCATCGGCATCCCGACTGGTAGCGTAAAGCTCGACCCGGTTGCAGGTAGAGACGATAATCCCTTCGTTGATACCCGGCAGGGCCAGCAGGGCATGCAGAGGCGTTTCCATGGCGGTGGGCGCAAAAGCGACCTTCTCACGGATTTCAACCGGGGCTGTTTTGTGACTGAGTCCGACAACTAGGATATTCATGATGCATTCCGGTTCGCCCCAGGGCTACCGGCCCTCCAAGGCACGGAAACTGTGCAGGTCCGACAAAAAGAGATTGACGCCGAGGAACATGAACAGCAGACACAAAAAGCCGATGATGGCGAAAATGGCCGCCCGGCGCCCTCGCCAGCCCACGGTCAGTCGCCCATGCAGCAGCGCGGCGTACAGGAACCAGGTGATGAGGGCCCAGGTTTCCTTGGGGTCCCAGCTCCAGTAGGTTCCCCAGGCCGAATTGGCCCACATGGCGCCGGATATGATCCCCATGGTCATCAGGGGAAAGCCGAAGGTTAGACATTTGTAGTTGATGGCGTCGAGCGTACCCAGTGAGGGCAGCCGAAAATAAAGGCTGGAGAACTTTTTGCTCTTAAGCATGCGCTCCTGCAGCAGGTACATGATGCCGGCCATGAAGGCGACGGCAAAAACGGCGTTCCCCAGAAAGGCCAGGGTGACATGCACCGGGAACCACCAGCTGTCGAGCATGGGGTTCAGTTCCCTGACCGCCTTGGGAACTGCTCCGCCGACAATCATCAACACCAGGGCCAGAGGGCAGACAAAAGCCGCCAGAACCGTCAAGCGGTAACGCAGGTCGAACAGAAGAAAGATGCCGACGATGGACAAGACGAAAAAGGAAAGGGATTCATGCAGATTGGCCACGGGGGTGTAGCCAGCCTCCACATAGCGGGCCACCAGGGCCGCGCAGTGGATAACAAAGCCGCCAAAAAGAACCCAGCGGCCGATCTTACCGATGTTTTCCTTGCGGCCAATAACATCGACAAAAAACAGGATGGTCGCAACCAGGTAAAACAGCAGAGCTATTTTATAGAGCAGAACATTGGCGCTCATGGCATTCCTTTCGGCAACGTGATGCCCAGCTCGGTAAGGGAAAATCCCCTGCCGAGAACCGCTTCCAGCCGTCTGTCGACCGCCTCTGTGGCGCCAGCGGCAAGCAGGGCGGGCAGTCCCTCTTCGATGAGTTGACGCAAAACCTCTTGACTGTACTTATCTTGTCCTGCGGCTGTCAATCGCTTTCCCCGCAGGGCGGCCGCAATCTCCAGCAGCAAACCCCACTCTTGACCAAAGCTTTCCTCCAGGTGCTGCCGTACGATGGCCGCCAGCGCTGGGCTCCTGCCGTACGTGGCGGCACAGAGGGTCAAATCGCCACGTCGGACCACGGCAGGCATCGTGAAATCCCCATCTTCCGGGGCGTCAGCCACATTGATTAAAACCCCAAAACTTCTTGCTTCCTCTAGGATTTCAGCATTAACCCGCCGATTGTCCGTAGCTGCGATTGCAAGATACGCGCCTTCCAGATCGCCCTTGAGGTAGGCGCGACGAAGCCATTCGACGGACTGCGGCAGCGGCTTGTCCGCTTGAATCTCAGGCGCTATCAGGCGCACGCGGGCGCCGGCTTGGATCAGGGCCTCCCCTTTGCGTAGAGCCACCGAGCCGCCGCCGACGACGACGCAATAACGGCCGGCGAGTTGGAGAAGAACGGGGAAGTCGGGCAACAGGCCTCCTTGACGAGGGAAAAGGCGACGCCGGCTTCTCAGAAACCGAAGAGCTCGCCCTCAACCAACTCACAGAGCAGATCGCCAAAAAACAGATAGGCTTCCATCAGACGGGAGATGGAGGAACAGTCGAAGCGGAAAAAAAAGTCGGCAGCATCCTTGAGCAGTTCCGAGCCTTCGGGAGCGGCCAGCACAATGACACACTCCATCTGACGGGCCGTCTTGAGAACCTCGTCCAGAAGAGGATCCCGATCAAAGCCGGCCAACACCAGAAGGATGTGGCCTTCCTCCGCCTGGGCCCGCAGTTGGCGGGACAGAAACTGGGCGGACTGCCCGTCCCGGGCCAGTGAAAGAGCCAGAGTGGCGTCGTTGCAAAGGGACAGCACCGGCAGTGACGGACGCTCCAGGTTCAAACGGTTCAGAAAGAGGCTGGACAGCAGGTTGGCCAGAGCGGCCAGCGGCCCGCTGCCGGCCACATACAGGCGGCCGCCCTGATGGAAGGTCTCCACCACCCGCTCGGCAAACCCCGTCATCTCATCGCTCTGCCGCTCAAAGCTGTTTTCCAGGACACGCACATGATCCTGCACGGCCTGAGCAATTTTTTCCTGCCTCTGCATGCCTCGCCTCTCGAAAAAAATTAATCCGAATCATAGGCTCCGCCACCCGGCCTGTCAAGGCTGACCCGGCGGGGGAAACTTTCGGTCTTGATTTTTAGTCTCAGTGTTTTATATTGTGTGATGTATCTGAGATTTTCTTAAATATATCCAAAGGAGAATTTATCATGGCAAGCGATAAGGTTTTGCAACTGACCGATGACAACTTCGAAAGTGAAGTCCTGAAATCCTCCGTCCCCGTACTCGTGGACTTCTGGGCCTCCTGGTGCGCCCCCTGCAAAGCCATCGCCCCGGTCGTGGACGGCCTGGCCGCCGAGTATGAGGGCAAGGTCAAGATCGCCAAGGTCAACGTGGACGAGAATCCGGCTACTCCCGGCCAGTACGGGGTGCGCGGCATCCCCACCATCATCCTGTTCAAGGACGGCAAGGTGCTCGATCAGGTGGTCGGCGCCGTGCCCAAAAACCAGCTCGAGAGCCTGATCAAAAAGGCCCTGTAAACCAAAACACGAAGTTCCGGCTTTTACCAGAAGACCCGCCAGATGGCGGGTCTTCTGCGTTTCTACTCTCCCTGTTCCCGCGCCTGGCGCAGGCGCTTGAAGATCTCCCGGTAGGCTCTCTTGTCCTTGCCGGCCTGGGCCTGGACGGCGAGGCGGGCGATCAGATCCTGATCCAGGGCCGGATAACGGTCGCTCACTTCCTGCAAAGCGGCCCGGTATTGACCGGCATCACAGAGGCGGTCCCGCAGGCTTTCCAGCTCGTGAAACACCTGTTGATCCTGATAGTGAACCTGGTTGAGCGCCTCCATATGCTGGCGCAGGGCTTCAAGCACGTCCTCGTCACGGCGCAGGAGGCCGGCCAGAAACTTGGCCTGCCGCTTGCGGGCGCCATGGGCCTTGATCTGCCGGGCCTTGCGCAACTCGCCGAGAATCTGATCGGGAACCGGCAGCTTTTCCAGCTGTGCCGGCGAAAGCTCCAAAATTTCCAGGGCCAGCTCTTCCACGGCCTTGGCGGCCCTCTTCTTGGCCGAGCGACTGGGCCCGGCATAGTCCTGTTCGTCGTCGTGCATCAGAATTCCTTGCGGCTGTCGAGCAGCAGGGTGACCGGGCCGTCATTGACCAGGTGCACCGCCATGTCCGCCTGAAATACGCCTGTGGGCACGGCAAAGCCCCGCTGGCGCAGCAGGCGGACGAAATAGTCGTAGAGTTCGCGGGCCCGCTCCGGCGGGGCCGCGCCGGAAAAACCGGGGCGTCGTCCCTTGCGGCAGTCGGCCAGCAGGGTGAACTGGGAGACGGCCAGGATCTCTCCGTCGATATCGGCCACCGAGAGGTTCATCTTGCCCTCTGCGTCCTCGAAGATGCGCAGACCGCAGATCTTGTCCGCCAGAGCGGTCGCATCGGCCTCCGTGTCCCCGGCGGCCACACCGAGCAACACCAGCAAGCCGCGGTCGATGGCGCCGACGCGGCGGCCATCCACCTCGACATGGGCGGCGGAAACCCGCTGTAACACGGCCCGCATCCTCTAGCCCTCCCCGGCGAGGCGGCGCAGCAGTGCCAGGTTCTGGCGATCCCCGCTGCCATCGTCCCCCTTGGGGGTTTCCAGAATCTTGGGAACGGCGGCAAAGCGGCCATCTTGCATCAGCAGCCGGAAGCCTTCCTCGCCGATCTGCCCCTGCCCGATGTGTTCGTGGCGATCCACCCGGCTGCCCAGGCCCTTCTTGGCGTCGTTGAGATGAAAGAGGCGGATGCTGTCCAGACCGAGCAGGCGCTCCACCTCCGCCATGACCTGGCCGTAGCCTTCGGCCCCGGACAGATCATAGCCGGCGGCGAAGGCGTGACAGGTGTCGAAACAGAGGCCGAAACGCCCCTGCGGCACCGCGTCCATGATCTGGGCCAGATGCTCAAAACTCCCGCCCAGATAGGTTCCCTGCCCCGCCGTATTCTCCAGCAGCACCCGCACGCTCACCGGACCTTCGCTGAAAATCCGCCGGAAGGCCTCACCGATCCGTCGCAGGCCGGCCTCTTCGCCGGAGCCCGTGTGGGCGCCCGGGTGCATGACCATTTCGGGAATGCCGAGGGCAGCGCAGCGTGCCATCTCGTCCAGAAAAGCGGCGATGGCCTTTTCCCAGGCGTCCTCCGCCGGCGCGGCCAGATTGATCAGGTAGCTGTCGTGGGCCACCACCGGCCCGATGGGACTCTGCTTCCAGGCGGCGGCGAAGGCCTCGATCTCTTTAGGGGACAGGGGCTTGGCTCGCCACTGGCTGGCGTTCTTGGTGAAAATCTGCATGGCGGTGCAGCCGGCCTCTTCCCCGCGGGCGAAAGCTTTTTCCACCCCGCCAGCTATAGACATATGGGCGCCGAGCCACAACATAAGGGTTTCCCTCAGACGGTCGCGAACCAGTGGGCCAGGGCCGCAGGCACCTGCACCGCCGCCGCTATCTGTACGTCGACGCAGGCCGGCTTCTCGCCATCGCCGACGAGGATAGTCCCCATGCCCAGTTCCTTGGCCGTACGCAAATTTTCGACGGAATCCTCCACCATGAGACAGCGTGGCGCCTCGACACCGATGTGCCCCAGCACCTCACGGTAGGGCTCGGGAAAAGGCTTGGGCAGATAGGAGGCAACACGGATATCGAAAATCTCTTCAAAGAGATCCGTGAGCCCCAGCGACGACAACACGCGCTCGGCATGCCCCCGGGAGCCGTTGGTGAAGACCAGGCGGCGCAGGGGAATGCTCTGCAGGGCCGCACGCAGCGGCGCGTCGGGAATCAGCCGCGAATTGACATCCACGTCGTGGACGTATTCGAGGTAATCTTCGGGATCGACCCCATGATGGCGGATCAGCCCCTGCAGGGTGACCCCGTAATCGGCCCAGTAGCGGCGGCGCAAACCGTCCACCTCGGCGTCGGGGATCCCCACCCTCTCGCGCATGTAACGGTTGATACGGATGTCGATGAGGGCAAAGAGTTGCCGCTGAGGCGAATAAAGGGTGTTGTCCAAATCAAAAAGAATGGCATCCATAGAGAACGGCGCCCCTCCTTACAGGGCGTTTTTAATCAGCAAAATACGCTCGACGTATTCCTGGGGGCTCAGGGTCTTGTCCTGGTGCGGGTCGCTCCAGATCGGTCGTGGCCACAGGGGATCGTCGTTGAAGCGGGGCACCAGATGCCAGTGCATGTGGGGCACCATATTGCCCAGCAGCTCGTAGTTCATCTTGGTCGGCTGAAAGACCCGGTGCAGCGCCGCCGCCACGGTGCTGACCTCCTCCATGACCTCCTGGCGGACCGCCTTGTCCAGATGAAAGAGTTCGGTCACATGCTCCCGGGTGAAGACCAGGGTATAGCCGGGAAAAAACTGGTCGCGGTTGAGCATGACCAGGCAGTGTTTCATTTCGGCGATACGCAGCGACGCCTCGTCCTGCCAGCGTGTACACATGGGGCAGTTCATTGGGGCTGGTAGTCTCCTTCAAAGACCTGCACGGCCGGGCCGGTCATATAGATGTGGCCGTCTTCCGTCCACTCCATCTCCAGATCGCCGCCGAGCAGATGATTGACCAGCACCCGGTCACAGTGCCCGTTGAGCACCGCCGCCACAGTGACCGCACTGGAGCCGGTGCCGCAGGCCAGAGTCTCGCCGGCGCCCCGCTCCCAGGTGCGCTGCTTGAGTTCGGTGCGAGAAACGACCTCCACGAATTCCACGTTGATGCGGTTGGGGAAGAGGGGGTGCGTCTCCAGCGCGGGGCCGTATTTGGCCACCGGAAATTCGTGGACGTTGTCGACGAAAATGACGGCATGGGGATTACCCATGGAGACGCAGGTGACATGAAAGGTGCGATCGAGCCCCGTCACTTCAACGTTGACAGCCTGTTCGTCGGGAGAACCGGTCATGGGAATCTCCCCCCGGCTGAGCCGCGGCTTGCCCATGTTCACCCGCACCCTGTCGACCTTATTGCGGCTATTGGTAAAGAGCTGCAGAGGCAGCACCCCGGCCCCCGTTTCGACACTGATCCGGAGGGAATCGACCAGCCCGTGATCGTAGGCGTACTTGGCCACGCAGCGCACCCCGTTGCCGCACATCTCGGCCTCGCTGCCATCGGCGTTGAACATGCGCATGCGGACGTCGGCGACCGCGGAGGGCTCAATCAGAATCAAACCGTCAGAGCCGATGCCGAAATGTCGGTCACTCACCTCCACAGCCAGCCTTTCCGGATCAGGCACCACCTGGCTGAAGCAGTCAATATAGACATAGTCGTTGCCGGCACCGTGCATCTTGGCAAATTTCATGGGCGCGTCCTTTCCAGGCAAAACTGATAGACCAAGTGATTATAGGCCATGCCGTCCGCCCCCACAAGGATGAATCTGAGGGAGCCGCACACGGGAATTTCTCCGCCAAGCCCAAAAAGGCCGTCGACCAACCCGCATTTTCTCTAAATCATCGGGTTTCTTGAAATTATCTCCTTTTCCTTTATCCTTTTCCTATTACCCTCTGACCTTACTGGGGCCCTGGCTCCCATTTTCACCTCACCAAGCCGCACTCCACTACTTTTTCCATGCGGGAGGCATAATCACATGGCCGAGTCCAAAAGAAGCTCCACGATACTGATCCCCGTCTTCGTGCCAGCGGTTGTGGTCACCCTGCTGCTGGTCATCGGCACTATCAGCAATCCCGAACGGGCCGGGACCGTTTTCTCGGCCACCCTGGCCTTTATCACCCGTACCTTCGGCTGGTTCTACATGCTGGCCGTGGCCATTTTCCTTGTTTTCATCGTCGGCGTAGCTTTCTCTCGCTGGGGCAGGATCAAGCTCGGCCCGGACCACGCCGGCCCCCAGTACAGTTTCCCCGCCTGGTTCGCCATGCTCTTCTCCGCCGGCTACGGCATCGCCCTGCTCTTCTTTGGGGTGGCCGAGCCGGTACTGCATTATGCCTCGCCCCCGGCAGGGGCGCCGGCCACGGTGGATGCGGCCAAGCAGGCCATGCAGATCGCCTTTTTCCACTGGGGTTTTCATATCTGGGCCATTTACGGCCTGGTCGGGCTGGTGCTGGCTTATTTTTCCTTCCGCCACGGACTGCCCCTGTCCATGCGTTCGGCTCTTTTTCCCATCATCGGCGAACGCATTCACGGACCGATCGGTCATACGGTAGACCTCTTCGCCATTCTCGGCACCATGTTCGGCATCGCCACCACCCTCGGACTCTCCGTCGCCCAGATCAATGCCGGCATCAATTACCTGTGGCCGGCCATCCCCGTGGGCACGACGGTACAGGTCATCGCTATCTCCGTCATCACCGGCCTGGCCCTTTTTTCTGTCCTCGCCGGCCTGGACAAGGGGGTTAAAAACCTCTCCATCCTCAACATGGGGCTAGCCGTGCTGCTCATGCTGTTCGTCTTCTTCGCCGGCCCGACCATCTTCATTCTGGAAACTTTTCTGCAGAATACGGGCAGCTATCTCAACAACATCATCGAGCGCACCTTCAACCTGCAGGCATATACCCGCAGCGACTGGATCGGCAACTGGACCCTGTTCATCTTCGGCTGGACCATCGCCTGGGCCCCCTTTGTCGGCCTCTTTATCGCCAAGATCAGCCGCGGGCGCACGATTCGCCAGTTCGTCTTCGGCGTCATGCTGGTCCCCTCGCTCTTTACCTTCCTGTGGTTCTCCATCTTCGGCGACACGGCCCTGCACCTCATTATGGTCGATGGCTATACGGCCCTTATCGGCGAAGTGCAGGCCGACCATGCCCTGGCCCTGTTCAAACTGTATGAGCGTCTGCCCTTTACCAGTATCGTCTCCTTTGTGACGGTGATCCTCATCATTACCTTCTTTGTCACTTCCTCCGACTCGGGTTCCCTGGTCATCGACTCCCTGGCTTCGGGGGGCGTCGCCCACACCCCGGCCTGGCAACGGGCTTTCTGGGCCATTACCGAAGGTGTCGTCGCCTCGACCCTGCTCATTGCCGGGGGTCTCAACGCCCTGCAGACCATGACCATCGCCAGCGCCCTGCCTTTCGCCGTCATCATGCTGATCGCGGCCCTCGGCATGTGGCGGGCGCTCATCATTGAAAGCCACACGGAAGCCAGCCTGCAGAGTCACATGCGGCGGGTGCGTCATGCGCCCGGCATCACCGGCCCCGGTCGCTGGAAAAAGCGTCTGGCCGACCTGGTGGATTTTCCTGAACGTGAAGAAGTGTCCGCTTTTATCGGCAAGCAGGTCTTAGGCAGTATGACGCATGTACAGAAGGAACTGGCGGAGCAGGGTTGGCCGGCCGAGGTCATCTACGATGAGGACCATGATCGGGCCTACCTGGAAGTCATTCGGCCCGACCAGCTTGATTTTATCTACGAAATCCGCCTGTGCGAATATGCCCGACCCGACTTCGCCTACCCTGAAATGGATCGGGACGACGAACATGTGCCCCATTACTATCGGGCGGAGGTCTTTCTGCGCCGCGGCGGGCAATCCTACGACATCTACGGCTATGACCAGCAGCAGATCATCAACGACATTCTCGACCAGTTCGAAAAGTATCTGCATTTTCTCCACATCTCGCCCGGCAGCCTGCCTTGGCAGATGCAGGAGCACGATGAGATGCTCAATCCGCCGGTTTTGGACAAGGGAACCTCCTGAGGCGATCCATTCTATTGTTGAGCTGACAGCTCTGGCATGTTGACCGTGCCGCGCCATCACAGTATCATGGCGCACTTCAACACACACAAGGAGGACATGCCGCGATGGCGTTCAATCTGAAAACGAAAATATGGCAAACCGGTTCCCTGGATTGGTGGGGCATGATCGGCGGCGATGACGTCTACCTCGGCAGCCGGGAATTTCCCCTTCCCCCCGAAGAAGGGGATGCCTGGACGGTAAAATCCACCGGGGACCAGTTCAAGATTATTGACGGCGAAATTTGTCACATGGGGCGCGTGGAACCAGAAAAACCGTTATGGTGACGAACGCCAGCCTCGACATCGTGCAGGTGAGTGCCAGCGACATGGCCAACTTCTCCTACCTGCTCTACTGCCCGAGGCGCAAGGTCGGGGCTGCGGTGGACCCCTCTTTTCAGCCGGAACGCCTGCTGGCGGAAGCGAAGAAGAGAGGGGTCACTATTGAAACCCTGTTCAACACCCACGGCCATCGGGACCACGTGGCGGGCAATGGGGTGATTCTGGCCGAGACTGGGGCCCGGCTGGCCGCCCACCCACTTGACGTGGAGAAGGCGGACATCCCCGTATTCGACAACCAGATGTTTTCGTTGGGCGACGGCACCCTGACTGTGCTGCACACTCCGGGGCACTCGCCGGGCTCGATCTGCCTCCATACGGGCAACGCTCTCCTGACTGGCGATACCCTGTTCGTGACGCGGGTCGGCCGCGCCGACCTGGCCGGCAGCGATGTCAAAGCGCTCTATCACAGCCTGCGGCGCCTTGCCGGCTACCCCCCCGACACCCGGATTTTTCCCGGCCACGATTATGGCCCCATCCCGGTGTCCACCCTGGAATATGAACGGGAGCACAATCCATATCTCCAGTGTCCGGACCTGGCCAGTTTCATCCGCCTTCGTCTGGGCGATTCCTAGTCCGAGCAGGCGGCAGCCATCCAGACGAAGGCGGATAACTGTCTAAACAACACCAGGGAGTGAAATGAAGATGGCTCAGACTCTGCTCGATCTCTTGGAAGAAGCCGGTCAAATCACCCGGGAACAATTTGATGAAGCCCTCAAAAATCGGGTTCTCTTTGGGGGTAAAATCGGCACCAGCCTGCTGGAGATGGGTCTGATTGATGAAAACGAACTGGCCCGCTTTCTAAGCCGGCAAATGTCCGTGCCCTATGTAGCTTCCCAGCAGTTGCTGCACATCCCCGCCGAAACCATCCAGCTGCTCCCACAGGAACTGGCGCTTAAATATGCCGCCATTCCTCTATCCCTGGACAAAAAACGACTGAACCTGGTCATGGCCGACCCTAATGACCTCAAGGCCATCGACGAAATCGCCTTCATCACCGGCTACATCATCAACCCGATGGTCAGCCCTGAACTACGGCTGATGCAGGCGCTCAACCAGTATTACAACAAGCCGATCGATCACCGCTATCAGCAGATCATCGATCGGATGTCCCAGCACCAGGTCAAAACGGTCCAAACCGAAGACTCAACGAAGGAAAAAACGGCGTCTTCGCCGCCGAGTGAGTTGCGTGCGGTTCCCGGCAAGCCCTACCCGGCTGCACCCGCTTCTTCCGGTCATTCCGAAAGATCCGACCACACATCTCAGAGCCGGGTTCCCGAAAAAAGCCGCCCCGCCCGACCGCCGGCGACCCTTGGGGAAAAACTTGCGGCGCTGCAGCAGAAAAAGGTGTTGGCACCGGTGCACCCGCCGGAGACGCCTGCCCCAGTCGCACCCCCGCCGGCTTCGGCAGAGCAAGCGACCACTCCCCAGGTGCTCACAGAGCTGGCCAGGGCCATGGATCGCGAAGATATCGCCAATGCCCTGGTGTCTTTTTTAGGACGGAAATTCGGTAAGGCCGCCCTCTTCGTCGTGCGCGGGAACTCGGTTTCCGGGTGGAAGGCTCTCATCCACGGCGTTGCCAGGGAACACTTCAATACCGTCAGCATTCCCTTGACCCGTCCCTCGGCCCTGAAGACCGTCACCGAAGGTCGCAGCTTCTTCCTCGGCACCACTCCTCGCACTCCCTTGGATGAACGCTGGGTTCGCGGCGTAGGCGGAGAGGTTTCGGACAGAGTGCTGCTGATGCCCCTGATGATCGGTGGGCGGGTGGTGTGTATCCTGTACGTAGAGGAAGGGGACAGCAACCTGTCGAGCCACATCGGCGAAATCCAGCGGTTGCTGGCCAAAGCGGCCATGGCCTTTGAAATACTGATTTTGCGGGAAAAGATCCTGATGATGTGACAGGGGCGAGGACGATCTACAGATCGCCCCCGCTGCCGAGATCGCCATAGAGATACTGCAGAACGGCAGCGATGGCAAACCCGGCGGTTTCGCTGCGCAGAATGCGAGGTCCGCAGCGCACCGGGATGAAGCCGAAGTGGCGGGCCAAGGCAGCCTCTTCAGCGGTAAAACCACCTTCCGGCCCCACCAGAACGGCCACTTCACGGGGAGTTCGCCCGGAAAGAACCTCGACCAGCGGTCGACTCTCCTCCTCCCAAAGCATCAGCTTGAGCTCGGCCTGACAGGAACTCAGGGCGGCTTCCAGTGACTGCACACTCTCCAGTCGGGGCAGGCGGGAACGGCGGCACTGCCTGGCGGCCTCCTGCATGATCCTCTGCCAGCGCTGCAGCCGCCTGTCTTCGCGCTCGGCGCCGCGAACGGGTACGCTGCGTTCGGAAATCACCGGCGTAAACACCCCGATCCCCAATTCGGTCCCCTTCTGCAGCACCAGGTCGAATTTGTCGCCTTTGGGTAGCCCCTGCAGCAGGTGAACAGGAAAGGCGGTCTCCCCCTCCTGCCAGCGCTCCAGCACTCTGGCGGTTCCCCCTCTTTTGCTAAGGACATCAACCCGGCACCGGCACACACTGCCGTGTCCGTCGAGCAGCAGGATCTCCTCTCCCGCTGAACGTCTCATCACCACGTGAAGATGGTGAAAAACCTCCTCCGGCAGGTTAACCTCGTCGTCCTGAAGTCGATCCGGGGAGACAAAGAAGCGCAGCATTCAGACCCCTTTGTGGTACAGCAGGCAGGACCATTCTTCCAGGTGGGTGATGTGGGGCGAAGACAGGGGATAGGCCGCGAAAGCCTCCACGACCGCGGGCTCCTTCTCCTGCAGAATGCCCGAAAGGATGAGAGCGCCGCCGGAGTTGAGCCGGGAGATCAGTTCGGAAGCCAGACGGAT
Source organism: Desulfuromonas sp. KJ2020 (assembly GCF_024197615.1). NCBI lineage: Bacteria > Pseudomonadati > Thermodesulfobacteriota > Desulfuromonadia > Desulfuromonadales > Desulfuromonadaceae > Desulfuromonas > Desulfuromonas sp. KJ2020. The sequence goes on along the minus strand of NZ_JAKUKE010000001.1, from coordinate 1,080,024 downwards.
ATTCTCTTCAGCGAGGATATTGGCCAGAACCAGGTCAAATCCCCCTTCGAGACCTTCGAGAGGCTCGCCCGTCACCTCGATTCGCTCCTCCACGCCATTGAGTTCGGCATTGGCGCGTGCCGTGCGGCAAGCCTCCTCTTCGATATCGCAGGCAAGAACGCGATCGGCGCCGAGAGCGGCGGCGGCGATGGCGAGGATGCCCGACCCGGTGCCGACATCAAGCACCCGGCGAGGAGGATGCTCGCCTTCGAAAAGAGCCGCCAGCGCTTCCAGACACAGCCGCGTGGTGCCGTGGGTGCCGGTCCCGAAGGCCATGCCCGGATCGAGTTGCACGATGACATCATCGGGCTCGGGGTTGAAGTCTTCCCAGGTCGGCTTGATAACCAGGCGGCGGCCGATACGAACAGCCTGGAAGTGCTGCTTCCAGTTCTGCGCCCAATCTTCCGTACGAACCGGAAACGCTGCGGGCAGGGCAGCGACAAGACCAGGGACAAAGGGCCGCAGCTCTTCGAGCCGTTCCTGAATGGCGCGGCAAAGGGACGAGGTATCTTCGCCCGCAGGAAAATAGGCCTTGATGACCTGCTCTTCGGCGAGAATTTCGTCCGGATCGGGTGGCACGAAGGTGTCGAGGGGCCGCTCTTCCACGGTGATGCCCTCACAACCCAGTTCCATCAGTTCACCGCAGACCAGATCGATACCGGCAGCGGGGACTGGAATTCGTATTTCAAGCCACGTCTTTTTCATCGGCCCTGTTTAGCAAAGACACCCTCTAAATGCAATAAAAACCTTGACAAATTGGCCGTGCATGAAATTTAATTAGGAGGTGTTTTAATGAGCCTCCTACCCTAAGTGATAGGGGTTCAGAGCAGCCGTCGGCAGAAGGCTGTGGAGAAGAAAATCAGGACTGTCTCGCCATTGCCCGCGGTGACATCCATGCTAAACTGCTAATGAAAAGTTCATGAGGAAATTTTATGGGGGCTCCCCAGCTCGTATATCTGCTCTCTGACGCCACCGGGGAAACCGCCGAGAAGATCGTCATGGCGGGCCTGACCCAGTTCCGCGACAAAGAGGTCAAAATCAACCGGATCTCCAACGTCAGGAGCAAGAGCCAGGTATACGAGGCCCTGGATCAGGCGCTCAAGCAGAACGCCATCGTCGTCTACACTATCGTCAATCGCGACCTGGCCCAGCTCGTTCATGACGAATGCGATGCCCTCGGCCTTTCCTGCCTGGACCTTATCACGCCCCTGCTGATGAAGCTGGCGGAATTCTTCGGCCGCTCACCCGGGGAAACGCCGGGGCTGCTGCACCGCATCGACGAGGACTATTTTCGTCGCATCGACGCGGTGGAGTTCACCGTGCGTCATGATGACGGCCAGGAAACCCGCCACCTCACCAAGGCGGATATCGTCCTGGTCGGCATCTCGCGCACCAGCAAGACCCCGCTGTCCATCTACCTGGCTCATCGGGGCTGGAAGGTGGCCAACGTGCCGATGGTGCAGGGGATTGACCTGCCGGAAGAAATCTTCCATGTCGACCCCCAGAAAGTTGCCGGCCTGGTCATTGATCCCGAGCGTCTGATGGAATTACGGGCCGCCCGGCTGCGCAATCTCGGTCAGGACTCCCGCACGGCCTACGCCGACTATGAAAAGATCGAAGAGGAATTGGCCTTCGCCAAGGCTTTTTTCCGGCGGCAGGGATGGGTCGTGATCGATGTGTCGGGAAAAGCCGTGGAAGAAACGGCCAACGAAGTTCTCGTCAAGTTAAAATTGAAGTAAGGGGCTTTATTTCCGCTGTCCGGCAATGAAAAGTGGCCGGGATCGCTTATTCATCTTTGTCAACGTTCCCCTGCGGAACCAAAGGAGAACAGGATGCGCATTCTTGTCGTAGAAGACGAAAAAAAAGTCGCCAGCTTCATCAAGCGGGGTCTGGAAGAGGAAAACTACGAGGTGGATATTGCCTATGATGGGGAAGAGGGCCTCTATATGGGCGAGAGCAACCCCTACGACCTCGTCATCATGGATATCATGCTGCCGAAGATGGACGGCCTTACCGTCATCAAGGAGCTGCGCAAGAGGCAGGTCAACCATCCCGTCCTCTGCCTGACCGCCAAGGACACCGTGCAGGACATCGTGTCGGGCCTCGATTCCGGCAGTGACGACTATCTCACCAAGCCCTTCGCTTTCGCCGAACTCCTGGCCCGGGTCAAAGCCCTGCTGCGTCGGGGCAAGAAGGACCGCGGGGCCGAACTTCTCTTTGCTGATCTGCGTCTCGACCCCGTCGCTCACAAGGTCTGGCGCAGCAACAAGGAGATCGATTTGACCGCCAAGGAATACGCGCTGCTCGAATACTTCATGCGCAACCCCAACCAGATTCTGACAAGGACGATGATCGCCGAACATGTCTGGGACTACACCTTTGATTCTTTCACCAACATCATCGATGTCTATGTCAATTATCTGCGCAAAAAGGTGGATCGCGATTACGACAACAAACTGATCCATACCGTTCGCGGCGTGGGATACGTTTTGAAGGAGGAATAGTTGCTCCTCCGCTCCATCCGATTTCGCCTGACCTGCCTTTATGCCCTGACCCTGGCCGTCATTCTGACGGCCAGCGGTTATGGTCTGAACGCCTACCTGTCGAGAAACCAGCTCGGCCATGTGGATGAACGGCTGCTGCTCATTGCCGCCGACGTCAGCACTTTCAGCAGCATCCTGCACGAGAACCTGACGGCCAGCACCCCCTGCGAACGACTTGAAGCCTACCTGCGTCAACGCAACTGGGGCGAGTACGTGCAGATTCTCAATGAACGGGGCAGCATCGCCTGTTCTTCCAGCAACCTGCTGGACTTCAGCCTCCCCCTGAGCAAGACGGCCCTGCAGCACGCCGAGAGGGGCATCCCCCATTTCGAGACTCTCGAAAAGCTGGACCACCACCCCATTCGCCTGCTGACCTACCCTATCGAGCCGGGGAACCGAAATTCCACCATGGTTCAGATCGGCTACAGCCTGGCCTCCATCGACCACGAAATCGCCGACCTGCGCCTCACCTTCTTTCTGCTGGGGCCGGCTGTTTTACTCATCACCTCATTGGGAGCCTGGCTGTTGGCCGGCAAAGCCCTGAAACCCGTCGCCCGCGTCACCCGGGCCGTTAGGCGGATCAATGCGGAGAATCTGAGCGAGCGCCTGCCGGTTGCGAACAACCAGGACGAAATTTCCGAGCTGACCGCCACCTTCAACCAGATGCTCGATGATCTGGAAAATGCCTTTCGCCGCATCAAACAGTTTTCCGGCGACGCTTCCCACGAGCTGCGCACCCCCCTGACCATTCTGCGAGGGGAAACCGAGGTCGCCCTGCGCTGGGCCAAGGAGCCGGAGGAATTCCGCAAGGCGCTGGCCTCCAATATGGAAGAGATCAGCCGCATGGGGCGCATCATCGAGGACCTGCTCACCCTGGCCAAAAGCGAATCGGGGGATCTTCCGCTGATTCCCACCGAATTCAGCTTTAGCGACCTTATTCAGGAACTCTATCTCCAAGGACGAGCGCTGGCGGAGCCAAAGCAGATCGGCGTGAACCTCCAGCTGCAGGTCGCGGAGGAAATCATGCTGCGGGGGGATGAACTGCGACTGCGGCAGATGTTCCTCAACCTGCTGGGCAATGCCATCAAATACACGCCGTCGGGAGGCAGGATCGACATTGCCGTCACCATGGACCGCGGTTTTGCCATCCTGTCCATCACCGACACCGGGGTCGGCATCCCGGCCGAACACCTGCCCCACATCTTTGACCGCTTCTATCGCATTGACGAAGCCCGCAACCGGGAAGATGGCGGCACCGGCCTGGGACTCTCTATCGTCAAGTGGATCGTCGACGTCCATCACGGCCGTATCGAGGTCCGCTCTACCCCCGGCAAAGGCAGTACCTTTACCGTCATTCTGCCCTTGGCTGGCCCGGAGGCCGTCAAAAAGTGAGCCTTTCTGAGCCCTTCCTACGGATGCCGCGGTAGACCACCCCATTGACAAGCACCGGGGCAGTGATTACATAACCTCCATTCAGCCCTTCATCCGGACCTATCCTGCTTTTTCACCGCCGGCCCGGCGGCTCATTTTCCGCACCGAGGAGGAACTCATGAAAAAAATGGCCTTTCGTTTCCTGTGGCCGGCCCTAGCCGCCATTGTGCTTTACGCTTTGCCGGCCGCGGCTACTCCCCCTGATTTCGTTACCCTCTCCCAAGAGCTCAAGCCCGCCGTCGTCAACATCAACACCTCCAAGACGACTAAACCACGCATGCCGATCATGCCCGGCCCCGGCACCCCCCAGGATGATTTTTTCAACGATTTTTTCAACCGTTTTTTCCAGGGGCACCCCAATATGCCCCAGAAGCAGCGCTCCCTCGGTTCGGGCTTCATCATCTCGCATGACGGCTACATCCTCACCAATGACCATGTCGTGGACGGAGCCGACGAAATCAAGGTACAACTCAGTGACGGCCGCACCTTCTCCGCGACGATCAAAGGCCTTGACCCCAAGATCGACCTGGCCCTGCTGAAAATCGACGCCGGAGTCGACCTGCCGGTCGTCACCCTGGGCAGCAGCGACAGCCTGCAAGTCGGTGAATGGGTCATGGCCATCGGCAATCCCTTCGGCCTCGAACAGACCGTCACCGCCGGTATTGTCTCCGCCAAAGGACGGGTGATCGGAGCGGGCCCCTATGACGATTTCATCCAGACGGACGCCTCCATCAACCCGGGCAACTCGGGCGGGCCGCTGTTTAATGCCCAAGGGGAGGTGGTCGGGATCAACACGGCCATCGTCGCGGGCGGCCAAGGTATCGGCTTCGCTATTCCCATTGACCTGGCCAAAGGAATCATCCCCCAGCTCAAAGAAAAAGGTCACGTCACCCGCGGCTGGCTCGGCGTCTCCGTACAGGCGGTCTCCGAAGAACTGGCGGCGTCCTTTGACCTGGATAAAGCCCAGGGGGCCCTGGTGACCAGCGTCACCGCAGATTCTCCGGCTGAAAAAGCCGGAATCGCCAGAGGGGATATCATTCTTTCCTTTGATGGCCACCAGGTCGAAAACATCAGCGACCTGCCTCGCCTGGTCGCTTCGACCCCCGTGGACAAGAGCGTTCCCGTAGAGGTGTTCCGCAACGGCAAAACGAAAAAACTCGCGGTCGTCGTCGGACTGCTGGAGGAGGAAGGTGTCGTGCAGGTGGCATCCGGCGGCGAATCCGGCCAGATCGGCCTTTCGCTCGCTGACCTTACCGCCGATAATGCGCGTCGCTTCGGGCTGGGGCAGACCGAAGGTGTTCTCATCACCGCCGTGGCGCCCGACGGCCCGGCGGCGGAAGCCAACCTGCGGCCCGGGGATCTCATCCTCGAAGCGAACGGGACCAGCACCCCCAAGGTGAGCGTCTTCAAGCAGATCCTGGCCAAGACCAAAAAGGACGACGTCATCCGTCTTTTGGTCCAGCGGGGTGAAGGCTTTTTCTACGCGCCGGTCAAAGTCCGCTAGGCTTTTATCGGCCAGCGCCCCAGTCAAAAGGGGTCCTCGCGGGAAAGCGGGGACCCCTTTTTTACCCGCACATCAGCGCATCACCCTAGGGCCGCGCCCCGATGCTGGCCTTGGCTGTGGCCATGTCGACGACAGGAAGCTGCGGCACGGCCTTGAGTCCGTAGATTTCTTCGAGATTGATATCGGCAGGAACCGAACTCAATAACTTTTCGGCAATCTTTTGATCCGCCTGACGGTAGCGCAGGCGTGCCTCGAATTCGAGGCGCCCTTCTTTCGGCAGACCAGCAACCCCGTAGTGCACATCCTTGTATCCCCGTGGGGGGATGGTGTCATGCTTGGAGAACGAGGTGATTTCCCAGGGATTGACGACGAAGTGGAAATTTTCGTCCGCCCCTTCCGAATTGAAAACACGGGTATTTTCCTGCAGACGGCCCTGCTCGTCCAAACCGCCGCTGGCGTAAAGGATCTTGCCCTGGCCGTCCTTCACCGTCACCTCCAGCCACATCTCCCGGATATTCGTCAAAGAAGTCGGCAGATTGTGACCGGCCCGCACATTTTTGACCCGCACCCTCACTTCCTGCAGGGTGTTTTCACCATAGATGGGAGCGATTTCGAGCTCGGCTGCGGCCTTGAGCCGATCAACGGACATCTGGAATTTATGGTCCAGATTCTTCACAAGCTCCGCGTCCGCGCTCTTCTCGGCCGCGGCTCGGGCCAGGTGATAGAGAAGATAGTTGGCGCCGTTGAAATAGTGATGATACTCGCCCCGTGAGGGCTTTTCAAAGGTGTCGGCGGTGCGCAGGAAGGTCGGCGTATCCACCATGTGACAGTCTTGACAGAGAATGCCCTTCTGAGCGTAGGGGCCATGCTTCCATTCCACATAGGTCGCTTCCAGGGGGTAATGCGCCGCGTAGTGATAGACCTGGTGGCAGGAGGCGCACAGGTCGGCCCGCTGATGCAGATCGGACTGTTCACATTCATGGAAACCGCCGCCGCAGCCATCTTCCGGCGCCGACGGACCTCTCTTGATCAAGACGGTGCCATCGAGCGTTTCGACGCCGGGGGTTAAAATCATCGAGCCGTTTTCCGGTTCGTGGGAAGGCGTCTGCCAATGGGTCACGCCGCTGACGGAGTGGCAGATGTCACAGGAGACCCCGGCCATCGCCATGGGGCTGAGACCTTTGAGGCCCGGTCCTTTGATTTCGCCGGTGACGACGCCGGCGGGGGAGTGGCAGCCTTCACACTGCCGCGAGATATTGTGCCCCACCGCCTTGACCGCCAGGACCAGCTCGCCCTGATAGACCGGGTCCTGAAAGGCCAGGGCATGCACCGACCCCGTCCACTCTTCATACTGCCGGGGATGGCAGCCCCCGCAGGTTTCGGGCTCGGTGAATTCGGCGCCCGACTTGTTCCATTTGATGAGTGAGGGATAATAGGGGTAGAGTTCCCTGTCAACGTTGAAAACCTCGGTCTGGGCTGAGGCCGTGCCGCCACCCAGGAGAATGAGCACTCCCAGGGTCGCCAGCAGCCATTTTTTTACACCTTGTTTCATCAGCATCTCTCCTTTTAGGGCGCCGGCCTATTCCCCGGCGGATCAGGGGCCTTTCATGTTAAAGTAAAATTAACCTGAAGCCGAAAACTGTCAATAGATTCCCCCGGTAAAATTTTAGTGAATGCCGGGGACCGGCGAAAGAGCCGGTCATTTTCACCTTACCCCATGGGGGAGAGAGCCTGCGGCATGCGTTCCGTTTTCTACCCGAAACTGATCAACGGCCCCTTCGGCGATCCGGCCCTTTACGTGCGCCACGCGCACCACCGGGAGGCGCTGCTTTTCGACTGCGGTGACCTTCACCGACTGTCACCGGGATGCCGCAGCCGCATCAGCGCGGTTTTCATCTCCCATGCCCATATCGATCACCTGATCGGCTTCGACAGCCTGCTGCGCGGCTTTCTCTACAGCGACCACACCCTTTATCTCTACGGCCCGCCCGGCATCATCAGCCGCATAACCCACCGGTTGGCCGGCTACACCTGGAATCTCTTCGACGACCTGGCCTTCACCCTGGTCGTGCGCGAATGGGGCGAAAGGTCCTGTCAGGAGGTCCGGTTCGAGGCCGCCAGGGCCTTTGCCCCAGAGCCCCTCGGAGAATTTGACTGCTCGGGCGGGATCCTGCACCGCAGCCCCCACTACCGGGTGCGCGCCCTGCCACTGGCGCATGGGGACATCACCTCGCTGGCCTTCAGCCTGGAAGAGTCCCTGCACATCGCCATTCACAAGGACGCCCTTGAAAGGGAGGGGTTTTTACCTGGCCCCTGGCTGACCCGCTTCAAGGATCTCTTGCGGCAGGGGGTCGACCGGCAGACCCGGCTGGAGGTTCCTCTTGCCAAGGGCGGGGTTTTGCACGTATCCTTAGCCCAGCTTCATCATACTGTCGCTCATACCGAGCGAGGGATGAAGGTCGTCTATGTTACCGATGCCTCGCCTTCGGAGGCAAACATCCGGGCCATCACCGCCCTGGCCGCACAGGCGCATCTTTTGGTCATCGAAGCGGTCTTTGCCCATGCCGACCTCGAGCGGGCCATAAAAAGAAATCACCTGACCGCCCGACTGGCTGGCGAGATCGCCAGAGAGGCAGAGGTGGGAAAACTTCGCGTTTTTCACCATTCACCCCGCTATCTGCACGACGAGAAGCTGCTTCTGAACGAGGCGATGGCCGCTTTTTCTAACGTGAAGAACCCAGGAAAAACTTGACTACCGAGACAACATGACCCAAAAAGCTTTCTTTTTTTTCCTCAGCAGAGCCATCCTGCTCGGCATGGCCCTTATGGCTTTTTTGTCGGCTGGGCAAAAATGGTCCCTGGGCGGAGCGGCACTTGCCCTCAATCCGCGAGCCTATGTCGTCCCCGTGTTGATCGGCGGCCTTTTCGGGCTTTTTCTGGGCCTCTGGCATATTCGCCTGCAGCGGGCCACCACTCGCTTTCGCCTGATTTCCGACTTCGCTTCCGACTGTGTCTATCTGAAAAGGCCCGATGGCACCTTCTCCTATCTCTCCCCGGCCTGTCTTATGGTCTCCGGATATGCGCCCCAGGAGTTCCACGAAGAACCCGGCCTGGTGGAAAAAATCATCCACCCCGAAGACCTGCCCATCTGGCGGGAGCAGCTGGAGGATGCCAGCAGCGCGCTGGCCGAGTCCTGCCGGGAACTGCGGATCATCACCCGCGACGGCAAGCTGCAATGGATCGAACACACCTGTCGGCCCATCAAAAATGCCAAAGGGCGCATCGCCATTCGCGGCAGCATCCGCAATATCACCGAACGCCGCCGCATGGAACAGGCCCTGCGGGAAAGCGAGGCCCGCTATCTCGATCTGCTGGAAAATGCCAACGATTTGATACAGAGTACCTCGCCCGAAGGAAAAATTCTCTATGTCAACCGCGCCTGGCGCGAAGCCTTGGGCTATTCTCTGGAAGAATCCCAGAACCTTTATATCTCCCAGTTTATTCATTCCGACAGCGCCGATCATTGTCTTACGACTCTGCGCGAACTCCTGGCCGGCAAAAAGGTGGCCCGGCTGGAAGCCACCTTTGTTACCAAACAGGGAGAAAAGCTGCTCATCGAGGGGAGCGTGAACTGCCGTTTCGAAAATGGACAGCCTGTCGCCACACGCGGCATCTTCCGCGACATTACCGAACGCAAAAAAGCGGAGGCCCGCATCGAACGGCTGGCCTATTACGATACACTCACCAACCTCCCCAACCGTGACCTCTTTCACGATCGCCTCGAACAGGAACTGGCCCGGGCCCGACGTTACAAGCATATGGTGGCTGTAGCTTTCCTCGATCTGGACCACTTTAAGGCCATCAACGACTCACTGGGCCACGTCCAGGGCGACCTCCTCCTCAAAGAGGTAGCCCAGCGGCTGGCCGCGGCGATGCGGGAAAGTGATACCGTATCGCGCTTTGGCGGCGATGAATTCGCCTTTCTTCTCCCTGACATGAGAACTGAAAGTGATGCCGCTACCATCGCCGACAAGGTGCTGAAACAATTTGTCGCCCCCTTCCGGCTGAGCAATATGGACATCACCATCACTCCGAGTCTTGGACTGGCGACCTTTCCCAGAAGTGGCCGTGACGCCGACACGCTGCTCAAAAATGCGGATGCCGCCATGTACCAGGCGAAGAACAAAGGACGAAATACCTACCAGTTCTTCTCTGATGAGATGAATGCCAGGGCGCTGCAGCGACTGCTGCTGACCAATGACCTGCGCCTGGCGCTGGACCGCGGGGAATTGTTTCTGGAATACCAGCCCCAGATGGATATGGCGCAGAACCGACTGCTCGGCTTTGAAGCCCTGCTGCGCTGGGATCACCCGGAAAACGGGAAGATTCCCCCTGGCAGCTTTATTCCTCTGGCCGAAGAAACGGGGCTGATACTTCCCATCGGCCGCTGGGTTCTCAAGACCGCCTGTGAACAGAGCCTGGCCTGGGAGAAAAAGTTCGGTCCGATCACCGTGGCCATCAATCTGTCGCCAAAGCAATTCAAGGAACCGAATCTGGTCCAGACCGTCAAGCAGACCTTGGCGGAGACCGGACTGAACCCCCGCCGGCTGGAATTGGAACTGACGGAAAGCATGCTGATGGATAACGCTGAAGACACCATAGAGACCCTCCGGGATCTGCGCTCCCTCGGCATTCGCCTGTCCATCGACGATTTCGGTACCGGCTACTCGTCCCTTAACTATCTCAAACACTTTCCCATCGACCGCCTCAAAATCGACCAGTCCTTCATCTGCGGGGTTCCAGAAAATCGCGACGATGCCGCCATCACGGCCTCGGTTATCGCTCTGGCCCGCAGCCTGGGCCTCCAGGTTTTGGCCGAGGGCGTGGAAACAGCGGAACAGCTTGAATACCTTCTGGAAAAGGGCTGTACCGATATGCAGGGTTACCTCTGCGCGCCACCCCTGCCTGTCGAAGCATTGGACGCGTTTATCGCACAACAGGTTCAAAACGGCGTGGCGCAAAGGCCATAAGCCGCCAGGCAGGCGTCTTTATCGGCTATCCTATCTGTGCAAAAGCACAGTGTATTTCTCACTGGGCTGTGCTATCGTTCCGCCATGCGCCTTGCCCTTAAACACCAAAKCATTCTCGCCCCGGCCACCGTCCTGCTGCTGATGTCTCTGGCCCTGGCTTTTCTCCAGTACACCTACTGGGATCTGTCCGTCAAACGGCAGGAAGCCCGACGGCTGGGGCTGGTCTTCATCGCCCTGGCGGAAGCGGATCTGGCCTCACAGCGCATGCAGGGCATCTCTCTGCAGCTGGCCCGGGAGCATTTCGTCGATATCCGGGTGCTCGAAGAGATGATTCAGTTGCACCGGCATCTGGCCGAAGCCATCATCCGCGTCAAAGACCTGCTGATTCTGCCGGAAAGCACCCGGGCCCTGCTCTCCCAGGCCGTCGATGATCTCAATCCCGAAGACGGACTGAACTCGAAAAAACTCCTGGACGCCCTCTCCCTGTTGCGTCCGCAACTGGTCTCTCTGGTGGAGATGGCCCAGGATCGGCGCGAACGGCTGCGCAACACCCAGACCAAGGATATCGACGAACTGGTGGAACACACGGCCCTGGTCTCCCTGGTGGTATTGGGAGCGGCGCTGCTGCTCGGCATTCTGCTCTCCCGGTTTTTCGGACGCCGGATTCTCAAACGCATCCAGTCCATCTCCGACAGCGCCGGTCGCATTGCCAGCGGGGATCTGACCCCGCTGACGCCGCCCACGCGCGTGGACGACGAGCTGGACGAGCTGGCCCTGTCCATCAACCGCATGACCGATCAGTTGATCCGCGTCATCGGCACCGAAAAACTGCTGGAGGGCGCGGAGGAGGAACGGCGTCGCATCGCCATGGATATACACGATCAGACCCTCTCCGATCTCTCCTCGGTGCTGCGCGGCATTCAGGACATGCGGGCGAAGAATCCCGAAGGAGGCGAAGGGCTCCGGCTGGAGGAAGATCTGCAGCGGGCCATGGCCAACCTGCGGGAGATTATGGATAATCTCCACCCGCAGACCCTCGACATCCTCGGTCTGGGGGCGGCGCTGGAATCCCATCTCGAAAGGCACCTTTCCAAAGGAAATCTGCCCGAATACCATCTGTACATATCCCCCGAGGCCGACCGCGCGCCCCTGGCCCGTCTGGACCGTCTTAACCTTTACCGCATCGCCATCGAGGCCATTCACAACGTGATCCGCCACGCCCAGGCCAGCCGCTATGAGGTCAATCTCGATGTCCGCAACGGCGAACTGGTGCTCTCCGTCGAAGACAACGGCGTCGGCTTTACCGCCCCGCCACAGAACGGGCGATCCGGGCGTGGACTGCATAATATCCGCGAACGGGCCAAGGTCATCGGCTCCACCGTTCAATGGGGACCGTCCCGCTTCTCCACCGGCACCCGCTTCGAACTGATAATGCCCCTTAAATCCCATCCGCAGGAGGACTGATCTCCATGGATCCCCTGACCATTCTTATCGCTGACGACAATCCCAAGGACTTTGAATTTCTCGAACAGCTCGTACAGGGCCTGGAAGTCCCCTGCCAGATCGAGCGGGCTCACAACGGTAAAATCGCCCTGGAAAAGGCGCAGCGACTGGACACGCCCCTGGTGATCAGCGACATCCAGATGCCCGAACTCAACGGCATTGAATTCGCCCGCGCCCTCTGGGAGCAGAAACCCATGGCCCGCATCATCTTCTGGAGCCAGTACAAAGATGAAATGTACGTGCGGGCCCTGACCAGCATCGTACCGCCGGAAACGGTGTACGGTTACGTGCTCAAATCCAATACCCGTGAGCGCATCGCCTCGGCGGTGCAGACCGTACTCATCGACGAGCAGTGCTGGATCGACCCCGAGGTGCGCAAAGTACAGGGCCGGGCCGGCCACCGCCAAACCGCTCTGTCCGATATCGAATACGAGGCCCTGGTGGACATTTCTCTCGGTCTGACCGATAACCTCATCGCCCAGCGCCGCTACCTGTCCCGCCGAGGCGTGCAGAGCCGCCTCAACACCCTCTACACCAAGCTGGGGCTCGATCAGGAGCAATTTCACAGTGAAAAGTTCGGCGATGCCTTCAACCTGCGGAACCGGGCCGTATCCGTCGCCCTGCGCCGGGGGCTGATCAACGCCTTTGAGCTGGAACACGAGGAAGAAGAGCTGCAGGGCTGGCTGAAAAAGTTTCGCAGCAGCAAACGGGTTTAGTCCCTTCCCTCCTTTTTTGGCCCCGGGAATTTTTTTCTGCCACCCTGCACTATTCGATGCTAGAATTCCTTTTCGTCGTTCGCCCGATTAAAACGACGGAAAGGATGGGCCTCCTTCATGAAATCCACCCTGCTGGGCCGACTCAAGTCTCTCTCCCCAGCCCAGGCTCTCGTTAGCTATTATGCCTTGGCCATTCTTATCGGCGCCCTGCTCCTGCGGACGCCTCTGGCGGTCAACGGTGAGCCCCTCTCTTTTCTCGACGCCCTCTTCACCGCCACCTCGGCCCAGTGTGTCACCGGTCTGGCCGTGGTCGATACGGGTACCCGCTTCAGTCTCTTCGGCCAGGGAGTGATCCTGCTCCTCATCCAGGTGGGTGGCCTGGGCATCATGACCTTCTCCGTCTACCTCTTCATCTACCTGCGGGTCGGCATCAGCGCCCGCGGACGCTGGATCATCCATGAAACCCTGATGCACACCCCCATCAGTTCCTGGCGGGAGCTGATCAAGGGCATCTTTCTGATGACCCTGGTGATCGAGACCATCGGGACAGTGCTGCTGTCCTTGGCTTTCGTGCCCCGACTGGGCCTGGTCGAAGGGGTCTACAGCGCCTTTTTTCACGCCATCTCCGCTTTCTGCAATGCGGGTTTTTCTCTTTACCCCGACAGCCTGGTCGCCTTTCGCGACGATCCCCTGGTTAACCTGACCATTATGGCCCTCATCATCCTGGGGGGTATCGGTTTTCTGGTCATCCGCGAACTACGGCAAATTCTCTCCACCCCGAAAGCACAGAAAAAGCCGCGGCTCTCCCTGCACAGCCGTATCGTGCTCAGCACCACCGCCTTTCTCGTTGGCTACGGCACGGTCTGCATCTTTTTTCTGGAGAGCGGGCACTCTTTGGCCGGCATGTCGCATCTTGAGAGCTTCTGGACGTCCCTATTTCAATCGGTGACCACCCGCACCGCCGGTTTCAACACCATAGACCTCACCCACTTTCGGGTTCCCACCCTTTTTCTCATGATGTTTCTGATGTTCATCGGCGCCTCCCCCGGCTCGGCGGGAGGGGGGGTCAAAACCACCAGCCTGGCCCTCTTCTTTGCCGTGCTCTACAGTCGGCTCAAAGGGTCGCCCCACATCAGCATCTTCCGGCGCACCATTCCCGATGATGTCATCGCCAAAGCCCTGTCGCTGGTCATCCTCGCCGTCATCCTCATCGGTCTGGCGCTCTTCGGCCTGTTGATCGTGCATGTCCCGAACGCCCCCGGGGATGACGCGCGGGAGTTTCTCAACTTCGCTTTCGAGGCTGTCTCCGCCTTCGGCACCGTGGGTCTTTCCACCGGCGCGACGGCCAGCCTGGGAGGCTGGGGGAAGGGGATTGTCATCCTGCTCATGTTTGTCGGCCGCGTCGGCCTGCTGACCGTCGCCTTCGCCATTGCCGGTCGAACCCGGCGTCATGCGCCGCGCTACGCGGAAGAAAACATCATGATCGGCTGAATCCAAGGAGTTTTTCGGTATGAAGAAGAGTAAATTTTGTGTAATCGGGCTGGGCAACTTCGGGTATCACGTCGTCGCCACCCTCAGTGACGACAACCACGAAGTGATCGCCATCGACGCGGACAAGGACAAGGTGCAGGCCGTCAAGGATCTCTGTTCCTACGCCATTTTAGGGGATGCGGCCAACAAGGCTTTTCTGGAAGCGCAGGGAGTGGCTGAAATGAACGCGGCCGTGGTCTCCACCGGCGACCGCTCCCATCTGGCGACTCTGATCACCCTCTACTTACGGGAGCTGAAGGTTCCTCGCATCATCGTCAAGGCGGTCAGCGAAGATCACGGCCGCATTCTTGAGCGGGTCGGCGCCACCGAGGTGATCTTTCCCGAGAAGGACATGGCCCGCAAGGTGGCGCACAGCCTGTCGAGCCCCAATGTCCTCGAGTTCATTCCCCTGGCCGAGGATTACGCCCTCTCTGAAACCGAGCCGCCCAAGCACTTCATCGGCAAGACCCTGGTCGAGCTTGACCTGCGCAAGAAGCACCACGTCACGGTCATCGCCATCAAGGATGTCCTTACCGACCAGTTCATCGCCGCACCGCCGCCTGATCACCGCATCAAAGACAGCGACGTCCTTATTATGATCGGCAAAACCGATGATGTGGACCAGGCCCTGGCGCGCTAAACGGCCTTCAAGGACTTAACCACCTTCCGGCCTCTTCTTCTCATTTGCTGCTTGACAGCGTTTCCGTGGCGCTTCTACGATGAATCTGTCTGTGTGTGAGCCCATGGGAGGAAAGGCCATGTCAGAAGACGTTTTACTTGCCACTTTCGAGGCCGCCGCCGGCAAGGTGGGCGCCGAGATCATCCATCTTGATTCGGTCTCTGAAATCGGCGATACGGTTTGCCGTCTGGCTGACGGCGGCATCTATGTCGCCGACTTCGCCAGTGCCCGGCGTCTCGGCCTGGCCGCTCAGCTCAAGGCGGCCGGCTGCCAGGTCCTTGACGGCCGGGATCGTGGGGCGGCGGCCGGCGCGGCCCTGGGCCTGACCGGCGCCAACTTCGCCATTGCCGATACCGGCACGCTGGTGCTGGAGAGTACCGCCGAGGACATCCGCCTGGCCTCCACTCTGCCTGAGCGTCATGTCGTGCTGGCCGATAGCCGCAAGATCGTCGCCGACGGACTGGCGGCCGTCCCCTGGCTGCGCCAGTTGCATCAGCGTCAGTCGCGCAACTATCTGGCCTACATCACCGGCCCCAGCCGCACCGCCGATATCGAGCGGGTACTGACCATCGGCGTGCACGGCCCGCGGCGCCTGCACATCCTGCTGCTGGCCGGGCTTTCCGACGATTTTCTGGAGATGTAGGAGGGGGAGGACGATGAACCGAGAACGGAACCGGCAGTACCGACAGCGCATCGATCAGGCCCTGGCCACGCCCCAGCTGCAGGAGGCCCTGCACAAATTTGCCGATGCCTACCTGCTCTCCCGTCAGAACGCCTTTACCGGCCACGACTTCGAGGAACTGCGCCGTGATATCGCCGCGATCAAGGATCAGGCCCTGCTGCAACGCGACGCTCTGCGGCAGGAATTCACCCGCAACGCCGAAGCCGCCGGCGCCACCGTCTTTTACGCCCGCACAGCGGCCGAAGCCAACGACTACATCGCCCGACTCGCCCGCGAGCGCCAAGTCAAGCTGGCCATCAAGAGCAAGAGCATGGCCAGCGAAGAGATCCATCTCAACCGGGCCCTGGAGCAGGCTGGCGTCACCGCCGTCGAATCGGACCTGGGCGAATGGATCATCCAACTGGCTGGCCAGCGACCGAGCCACATGGTCATGCCTGCCATCCACATGTTCAAGGAGGAAGTGGCGGCGCTGTTCAGCCAGGTCACCGGCGAGAAAGAGCCGGCCGAGATCGAGCATCTGGTCGGGGTCGCCCGTCAGCAGCTGCGGCAGCGCTATTTCGAGGCCGGGATGGGGATCAGCGGCGCCAATATCGCCGTGGCGGAAACGGGAGGCATCGCCCTGGTGACCAACGAGGGCAATGCCCGCCTGGCCACCACCCTGCCGCCCATCCACGTGGCCCTGGTGGGGGTGGAGAAACTGGTGTCAACGCTGGAGGATGCGGCCAAAATCATCCGTGTGCTGCCCAAGAACGCCACGGGGCAGCTCCTCACCAGCTACGTAACCTGGATCCGCGGCGCCGTCCCCTGCGGGGAAATGGACAAAGAGCTGCACATCGTCCTGCTCGACAACGGCCGCAGCGCCCTGGCCGCATCCCCCCACTGCCGCGACGCGCTGCGCTGTATCAAATGCGGCGCCTGCGCCAACGTCTGTCCCGTCTACCAGACCGTCGGCGGCCATGTCTTCGGCCACATCTACATCAGCGCCATCGGCATCATTCTCACCGCCTTCTTCCACGGCCTCGACCAGGCCGCCGAGCTGGTGCGGGCCTGCATCGGCTGCCGGTCCTGCGTCGCCGTCTGCCCCAGCCATATCGACCTGGAGAACATCATCCTGCAGCTGCGCCAGGCCCTTGGCGAAGAGGAAGGCATCGGCACCGGCAAGGCCCTGGTCTTCCGCCGGGTCATGCGCAACCGTCAGCTCTTCCATACTCTGATCCGGGCCGCCAGCCTGCTGCAGAAACCCGTCACGCGCGGGGAGGATACCATCCGCCATCTGCCTCTGTTTTTTTCGGGTCTCACCGCCTGGCGCACTCTTCCCGCCATCGCCGCCACCCCCCTGCGCGACCAGTGGCCCGACCTCCCGCAACGGGTCGACAGCCCCCGCTACCAGGTGGCCTTCTTCGGTGGCTGCGCCAACGATTTCCTCTATCCGGGGCTGGGCCAAGATCTGGTGCGGGTCCTCAACCACTTCGACGTACAGGTCAGCTATCCCGCCAGGCAGAACTGCTGCGGCATCCCAGCGCTCTATTCGGGGGATCGGGAAACAGCGGTGGAGCTGGCCCGCCAAAACGTGGAGGCCATGCTCGACGGAGACCCCGATTACGTGGTGACCACCTGCCCCACCTGCACGCTGGCCCTGTGCCGCGACTTTGTCGAACACCTGCGGGACAACCCGGCCTGGGCCCAGAAGGCGGAGAAGCTGGCAGCCATAACGATGGATGTGTCGGGTTTTATCGTCAAAGTGCTGGGGGGGGTGGAAAAACAGGCAGGAACGGCCGGGGAAACGGTCACCTACCACGACTCCTGCCACCTCAAGCGAGGGGCCGGCGTCTGGCAGGAGCCGCGGGCCCTGCTGCAGGCCAGCGGCTCCGAACTGCGGGAAATGAATCATGCCGACCGCTGCTGCGGCTTCGGCGGCTCCTATTCCTTCACCAGCCACCCGGCCATCGCCCGAAGCATCTTGGCCGACAAAGTGCGGGATATTCTGGCATCCGGGGCCGCCAGCGTCGCCATGGATTGTCCCGGCTGTCTGCTGCAGATTCGCGGCGGCCTGGAAAAGGGCGGACATGCCGTGCGGGCCGTCCACACCATCGAGTTGCTGGCCGAAGCCCTTGACCGCCAGGCTCGTTCCGAAGGCTAACTGAACATGCGCCGGAAGAGCCCCTTCTTTTCCTGCTCGCGTTTTTCGGTGATCTCCCGCAGCCCTTTGCGAGCCAGGGCATGGCGGGCATCGAGCTTGAGGGCTTTGCTGAACTCGGCCTCGGCCAGCAAGTCCTGCCCCCCGTCCAATAGCATCCAACCTTTGAAAGCATAGGCGGAAGGGACGCGATCGAGACTGAGGGCGCGATTCAGCATCTGGCGCACCTTCTCCCGCATGGCGGGGCTGCTGCCGTTTCGCGGGTTTCGGTAGATGGACCAGGCCAGGTGCGCCAGGTAGTCACCGTTTTTCGGGGCGATATTGCAGGCATCCTGCAGGGCTTTTTCGGCGTTGTCCCACTCTTCCATGTCCAGAAACACCTTACCGGACTGGAACTGAACCTGCGACTGGAAGATATCGTCCCCCTTCTGCCCCAGCCCCACCTTATCCGAACCGAGCAACTCGTCGTAGCGCTCCTTCTTGATGACATCAGACAGGGTATTGTAGGCCGTGGTGACCGTGGCCAGGATCTCCTCCACCATGCCGGCCTCCTCGCCGGCCAGCTGCATCATCGCCTCGGGGCCGAATTCGCGGGTCAGTCTGAAATAGTGGGATTTGAGCTGATCAAAGGAAAATTTCCCCTGCTCCATAGCGAAAACCTGATAGTAATTCTTGCCCTGCAGGCCGTCAAATACCTGCCGCACCCGCAGCGACAGGTCGACGGTCTCGGGCAGCACCGGCGGGGCTGGCTGGGAAGGCACGAGCGGTTCGTCATCACGACTCTCGTCCGCTACCAGATCGGAAAAACTTTCGAGGGGATCGTCGCTGCTCGCCCCGGTCTCATCCTCCAGAATATTGAACAGAGTACGCAATGGCATGCCGGCAGGGAGTTCCGGAGACAGCGGTTCACGGGCAAAGGTCAGCATCCCGAAGGTCTTGAGCAGACGCAGCAGGGGCATGAGGCCGCTCGCGCCCTCCAGGCATTCTGCCATAGTTCTGCTGCCGTCGAGCTGGCCGACAAAACGGCGCTCCTCTTCATTGAGATCGAGAAAGTTGACGTGTCGGTAAAACGCCGCGGCAGGAGCAACGAATTGCCCATACACATCTTCGGGGAAAGGATTGGCGGTGTCGGGAGCGCTGCTGCGCCAATAACCACGGTAGAAGAGGGAAGGCATATTCAGGGTGAAAAGCTGCAGGCCCGGCGACAAAGGAAAGGGTCGCTGCTCCACCTTCAATGGTGGCCCGCTGAAAGCTTCGATCAGTTCGCCGTTCAGATAGGCCAGTTTTTCCTGCAGCAGTTCGGGATAACGCAGGCAGCCGAGTTGCACCAGAACATCACTGCGGAATCGTCCTGCCGCCTGATAGTAGTCATATTCGTCAGCGGAAATACGTCCGTTCTGAAAGAGGTAGTCGCCGAAATCCCGATGAACAAAACCCGGCCGCAGAGAAACGGGCGTACCCGCCAAAAAGCTGAGGATGGCCCCCCGCGTTCCCTCAAAGTGACAGGTTCCGGAGAATGCCGTGCTGAAGGCCTGGTAGAGGTGGTGGTCGAAGGGTTCACTCTCTTCTGCCGCCGCCTCTTGCTGGCGGGAGGAAAGCATGTCCTTGACCGCCAGCAGAAGGGCTTCGGCGGAGAAGGGTTTTTCCAGGTAATGGCGCACCCCCAGGCCCTGGGCGGCCCTGGCATAACGCTCTCCGCGATAGACCCCCGTGGCAACAATGACCGGCAGATCGCGACCTACGGTGCTTTTCCGCAATTTTTTGAGCAGATCGACCCCGTGCAGGCGGGGCAGACGCAGGTCGAGGAGGAGGAGATCGGGGGCACCTCGGCCGATGTGCTGTAGCGTCTCGATGCCATCGGCTGTCCGCTCGGTGGCATAGCCTTCATGCCGCAGCAAGGCCTCCAGAAAAGCGGCAACGCGGTCATTGTCCTCGGCGATCAGGATTCTTTGGGCCATAGGCTTCCCCGATTCAGACGATATTTTTCAGGCCTGCTTCAGCGCTTCAACTGATAGCGCCGCACCGCGTCATTGTGTTCGCGCAGCGTATTGGAAAAGACGTGGGTGCCATCGCCCTTCCCCACAAAGTAGAGATAGTTTACTTCGGCCGGAAAGGCCGCCGCGCGCAGGGCCGGCTCACCCGGGCTGGCAATAGGACCGGGGGGCAGGCCGGCTATGCGGTAGGTATTGTAAGGGGTCCATTCCTCCAGGTGCCGGCGGGTGAGGTTGCCGTCAAAGTCCTGCACACCGTAAATCACCGTCGGGTCCGACTGTAATCGCATGCCCCGCTGCAACCGGTTGTGGAAGACCCCGGCGATAATGGGCATTTCGGCCTCGTTCCCCGCTTCCTTCTGGATGATGGAGGCCAGGGTCAGCAGCTCGTGGACGGACAGCCCCCTGGCCCTGGCCCCCGCCAGGAGCTCTTCCGTCAGGCGGGCTTGCATCTGCCGCACCATCGCCTGCAGCAGCGGCTTCTCCCCCGTTGTCGCCACCAGGGTATAGGTCTCCGGATAGAGATATCCTTCCAGCGTTTTCGCCTCCACCCCGACGGAATGGATAAAATCGGCATCCCGCGCCAGCTGCAGGAAGTGACCGCCATCGCCCCGGCCCTCTGCCGCCAGCTTTCGCGCGATTTCCTCCAAAGTCAGCCCTTCCGGCACCGTGAAACGATACTGGATGACGTCCCCCGCCACCAGGCGTTTTAAAACCTCACCGGGCGAAGCCGCTTCCGCAAAGCGGTATTCACCAGCCTTGACCCGGCCCGCCTCTCCCCGCCAGCGGGCCAGCAGGCGCAGGCGCAGGGCACTGTCCACCACGCCCCCTTCCTCCAGCATCAGGGCCACCTGGGCGAAAGAACTGCCGGGACGGACGGCAATTACCTGCGGCGCCACCGGCGTCACCGGCCGTAGCATAAAGCGGGCAAAATCGACGACTCCATAGACGGCAGGCAACAGCAGCAGGATAAGGACCAACGGGGCCAGCGACGTTTTTCGCGACATGGTGAACTATACCTCAATCAGGCCCGAAAGCGATTTTCGGTGCCGGCGATCAGGCGCTCGATATTGGCCCGATGGCGCAGGATCACCATGCCGCCGATAAAGAGGGTGACCAGAAAGAGCGGCGTTGAACGCTCAAAATAGAAAACCAGCAGGGGGGCGACCGCGGCGGCGCAGACGGAGCCGAGAGAGATGTAGCGCCATTTCCAGACCAGAAGCACAAAGAGGAGGAGAGCCACCAGGACGCTTTTGGGCGACAGCACCAGAAAAATTCCCAACGCGGTAGCCACTCCCTTGCCCCCTTTAAAGCCGATATAGATGGGATAGAGGTGACCCAGAAAGGTCGCCGCCGCCACCAGAGCGACCGACCCCAATGATTCGGGGAAAACAGCCAAGGCAGCCCCTACCGGCAGCACCCCTTTAAGAGCGTCGAGAACCAGGGTGGCCACCCCCAGCTTGCGCCCGGCCACCCGGTAGACGTTGGTAGCGCCGATATTGCCGCTGCCCGCCTGGCGGATATCCTCGGAGCCGACCAACCGGGTCAGGACGATGCCGCCGGGAATGGCGCCAATCAGGTAGGCCACTAGCAGAAAAACGAGAAGGAGAAACATGGTAACCTCGATGGATCCGTCAAACCGGGCCACACGCCGGAGCAGGATCATAGTCGTTATAAACGGGCGAATTTTAGCATGGCCCTCGGTAAAAGTCGAACGACTCCGTAAAAACGAAAGCAGGCAGAACCTTCGTCAGTCCTGCCCGCTTTCATTTCATTCCGCAAATGGGTGTAGACCGCTTTTTAGTGAAAGGCGGCGTGGTACTCCTGCAGGCTGCGGACCGTCTCCTGGCCCTGCCGACAGGCGGCAATCCCCTTGGCGGCGGCCAGGGCGGCGGCCGTGGTGGTGATGTAAGGCACCTTGTAGCGGATGGCAGCCTTGCGGATATAGGAGTCGTCATGGGCGCTGAGTTTGCCGACAGGAGTATTGATCACCAGCTGGATCTCGCCGTTTTTGATGGCATCGGCAATATTGGGGCGCCCTTCGTGCATCTTGTTGATCCGCTCAGCCGCAATTCCCTGCGCGGAAAGAAACGCCTGGGTACCGGCGGTGGCGCGGATGGCAAAGCCCAGCTCGGCAAAGAGCCGCGCCGCCTTGAGGGCTTCGGCCTTGTCATGCTCGGCCACGGTAATGAGTACCGTCCCCTGCAGGGGCAGCGGCGCATTGGCTCCTTCCTGGGCCTTGAAATAGGCGAGGCCGTAGTTGCCAGCCAGACCCAGCACTTCACCGGTGGAACGCATCTCCGGCCCCAGCACAGGATCGACTTCCGGGAACATGCCAAAGGGGAAGACCGCTTCCTTGACCCCGAAATGAGCGAACTGCCGCCGATCGAGCCCCTGCTCGGCGAGCTTTCGTCCCAGCATGGCGGCCACGGCGAGGCGCGGCATGGGGATGTTGCAGACCTTGGAGACCAGCGGCACGGTGCGGCTGGCACGGGGATTGGCTTCCAGGATGTACACCTTGTCGTCGGCGATGGCGTACTGGATGTTCATCAGCCCGACCACCCCCATCTCCACGGCGATACGCCGGGTGTATTCCTCGATGGTGGCGATGTGTTTGGCCGGGATGGAGACCGGCGGAATGACACAGGCCGAATCGCCGGAATGGACGCCGGCCAGCTCGATGTGCTCCATGACTGCCGGCACGAAGGCGTCTTTGCCGTCGGCGATGGCGTCGGCTTCGGCCTCGATGGCGTTCTGCAGAAAGCGGTCGATGAGAATGGGGCGCTCGGGGGATATCTCCACCGCTTTTTGCAGATACTCGCGCAGCATCCCCTCGTCATGCACCACCTCCATGGCCCGGCCCCCAAGGACAAAGGAGGGACGAACGATGAGCGGATAGCCGATGCGGACGGCAATCTGCACCGCCTGCTCTTCGGTAGCAGCCATGCCCGATTCGGGTTGGGGAATGCCGAGCTTGATCATGGTCTGGTTGAAGAGGTCGCGGTCCTCGGCCTGGTCGATGGTCTCGGGGCTGGTGCCGAGAATGGGCACTCCCGCCGCTTCCAGCTCGCGGGCGATATTCAGCGGGGTCTGACCGCCAAACTGCACCACCACCCCTTCGGGCTTCTCTTTCTCGTAGATGGAGAGCACGTCCTCGACGGTCAACGGTTCGAAGTAGAGTTTGTCCGAGGTGTCGTAGTCGGTGGAGACCGTCTCGGGATTGCAGTTGACCATGATGGTCTCGTACCCCGCCTCGCGCAGGGCCAGGGCCGTATGCACGCAGCAGTAGTCGAACTCGATCCCCTGGCCGATGCGGTTGGGGCCGCCGCCCAGCACCATGATCTTCTTGCGGTCGGAGACGGCCACAGAGTCGGGGGCATTGTAGGTGGAATAATAGTAGGCGGCGTTTTCGACGCCGCTGACGGGTACGGCCTCCCAGGCTTCGACCATGCCAAGAGCGATGCGCTTCTCGCGGATCGCCTGTTCGCGCACCCCGAGGATCTGCGCCAGGTAGCGGTCGGCAAAGCCGTCTTTCTTGGCCTGAATCAGCAGAGCGTCGGGCGGCAGGCTCCCCTTGTGCTGCAGGATTTCCTCCTCCAACTCCACCAGTTCCTTCATCTGCTGCAGAAACCAGGGTTTGATGAAGGTCTTGCCATAGAGCAGGTCGATGTCGGCGCCCTTGCGCAGGGCTTCGTAGAGGATGAACTGGCGTTCGCTGGAAGGTTCGGCCAACAGTTCCAGCAGCTCGTCGAGGGATTTCTGATAGAAATTCTTGGCGAAGCCGAGGCCGTAGCGGCCGTTCTCCAGAGAACGGATGGCCTTGTGCAGGGCCTCCTTGTAGTTTTTGCCGATGCTCATGACCTCGCCGACGGCGCGCATCTGGGTGCCGAGCTTGTCGTGCACGCCCTTGAACTTCTCGAAGGCCCAGCGGGCGAACTTGACCACCACGTAGTCGCCGGAAGGCGTGTATTTTTCCAGGGTGCCGTCGCGCCAGTAGGGGATCTCGTCGAGGGTCAGGCCGGCGGCCAGCTGGGCCGAAACCAGGGCGATGGGAAAGCCCGTCGCCTTGGAGGCCAGGGCCGACGAGCGCGAGGTGCGGGGATTGATCTCGATGACCACCACGCGCCCGCTCTTGGGATCGTAGGCGAACTGCACGTTGGTCCCGCCGATGACCTCGATGGCATCGACGATGCGGTAGGCGTAGTCCTGCAGACGGGCCTGCAGGTCGGCGTCGATGGTCAGCATCGGCGCGGTGCAGAAGGAGTCGCCGGTGTGCACGCCGACGGCATCGACGTTCTCGATGAAGCAGACGGTGATTTTCTGGTTCTTGGCGTCGCGCACCACCTCGAGCTCCAGCTCCTCCCAACCGAGAATCGATTCTTCGATGAGCACTTGGCTCACCGGACTGGCCGCCAGCCCGCGGCTGACGATGGTCTCGAACTCTTCCAGGTTGTAGGCGAAGCCGCCGCCGGTGCCGCCCATGGTGTAGGCGGGACGGATGACCACCGGCAGACCGATGCGGCCGATGATCTCCTGGGCCTGCTCCAGGGTGGTGGCAATCTCGCTGCGCGGTGTTTCAATACCTAGGCCGGCCATGGTTTCCTTGAAAGTCTCCCGGTCTTCGCCGCGCTTGATGGCATCCAAATTGACGCCAATGACCCGCACCCCGCACCGGTCGAGAATGCCGCGCCGGGCCAGCTCGCTGGAAAGGTTGAGAGCGGTCTGGCCGCCGAGGTTGGGGAGCAGGGCGTCGGGGCGCTCTTTTTCGATGATCTCGGTGAGGCGCTCGACGTTGAGCGGTTCGATATAGGTGGCATCGGCCATGCCCGGGTCGGTCATGATGGTGGCCGGATTGGAATTGACCAGTACGATCCGGTAACCGAGCTTGCGCAGAGCCTTGCAGGCCTGGGTGCCGGAATAATCGAATTCACAGGCCTGACCGATCACGATCGGGCCGGAACCGATAATCAGAACTTTCTTCACATCGTTGCGTTGGGGCATCGGAATCTCCTGAAATCATTTCATCATCGTTGACGGATTTAACCCGGTAATATGGCAGACTTTACCCTCGGACGCAATCGCATCGACAGAAAAAATCGCCCGCTGGTTGAAAAGGGAAAAGAAGGTCAGCTCTCCTTGCCCATATCCCGGTGCAGCTCCTGCCGCAGGCGGTGGGCGATGGGGCCGGCAAGGCCCTGCTTGATGGTGAAGTCGTCAACCCGCACCACCGGCATGACCTCCAGGGAAGTGGAGGTGATGAAGACTTCGTCGGAGAACTTCAGGTCCTGCAGGCGAAATTCGCCGGTAATCACCCGCAGGTTGAGCACCTCTTCGCACAGACGCATGATGGTGGAGCGGGTCACTCCCTCCAGCAGACCGGTGGAGACGTCGGGGGTGAAGATCCAGTCATCTTTGGCCCAGAAGATGTTCGACGAAGCACCTTCGCAGATATGGCCGCGGTTGTTGAGCATGATGACCTCAAAGGCCCCGGCGGCCCGGGCTTCCAGTTTGCCGAGCAGGCTGTTGAGGTTGCTGATCGATTTGATTTTGGGACTGATCGCCTCGGGGGCGTTGCGACGGGTATGGGCCACCCGCAGGGGGATGCCCTGCCGGTAGTGGATGGGGTCGAAGCCCTTGAATTCCGTCCCCACTACCAGGCAGGTCAGGTCGTTGTTCATGTCGCGCTGAAAGCCAATCTGCCCCTTGCCGCGGGTGATGGTGATACGGTAATAGGCATCGTTCAAGCCATTCTTCCGCCGCAGCTCCAGCAGGATATCCTCCAGTTCTGTCTGAGAAAACGTCAGGGGATAGCAGAGGGCTTCAGCCGACTGCAGCAGGCGCTGGTAGTGCTGGGCGAACTGGTAGAGCCGGTCGCCGACGGAACGGAAGCTCTCGAAGATGCCGTCACCATAAAGGAAACCCTGGTCGAAGACAGAAACCGTGGCCTGTTCGCTCTCGACAAAACGGCCATTGAGGTAGACATAACCCATGGAAATCTCCTGCCGGGGGAAAGGGGAGCAAGCGACTGTACAAAACTGCTCCCATTCTAACCCAAAGCAGACAGGCCGCCAACAATCCGACCACAAAAAAAGGGAACGCCGCGGCTAGCGGCGCTCCCTTGGAAGTGCGGATTTAATAAAAACGCTTCAACTTGCTCAGGCGCTTGCGCTCGCGCCGCAGGGCTTCCTTCTGCTTGCGCTTGCGCTTGACACTGGGTTTCTCATAAAAGCGCCGCGCCTTCATGTCGCGGAACAAGCCTTCCTGCTGAAGTTTACGCTTCATGACTTTCATGGCTTTGACCAGATTGCCGTCAATGACCTTGATTTCCAAAAGCAACTCTCCTTTCACCTATAATTAAACAGACCCTCCCTTATTCGGGCACATTGGGAATCGTCGTCGTATCGCCCCGATGGTTTCGCAGGGTGTATTCCTTGTCGTTTTTCCCCTGGATGTAATAATCAGGCATCAGGGGAATCTTGCCGATATTGGTGGCGATGACGTGCATGGGCTGGGCCAGGCCGGTGGTGTGGCCACGCAGAGCGTCCCGGATCAGCTGCGAGCCCTTCTCCACCGGGGTGCGGAAATGATCGATGCCCGGCGCCGCCTCGCAGTAGAAGACGTAGTAGGGGCGGATACGGGTGGCCAGCAGCTTCTCATGCAGCTCGCGGAAGGTCTCCACATCGTCATTGATTCCTTTGAGCAGCACGGCTTGGTTACCCACATTGACGCCGCAGCTCAGCAGGTTGTAGACAGCCCGCGCCGTCTCCTCGGTGAGTTCCCGGGGGTGGTTGCACTGGGTGTTGATCCAGATGGGTACCTTGTGAAAGCCGCCAAGCACCTTCATGAGCGAGGGGGTGATGCGCTGCGGCAGCACAATGGGGGTGCGCGTACCGAAACGGATCATCTCGATGTGGGGCAGCTCGCGCAGCTTGCGGATGAGATAGTCGATCTGCTCGTCGGAGAGCAGGAAGGGGTCACCGCCGGTGATGAGCACGTCGCGCACCTCGGGATGCTCGGCGATCCATTGCAGCCCCTCGTCGACATTGAAGTCCAGGGAGAGGGAGCCGTCCACCACCAGTTCCTTACGGAAGCAGTGCCGGCAATAGATGCCGCAGGTCTGGGTGACGGTAAAGGCGACACGGTTCTGGTACTGGCGGGCGATACTGTCGGGACGCACCTCGTCAGTGGCGCGATTCTCCTTCCACATCAGGTAATCATCCATGCCGAAGCGGTTTTCCTGCTCCTGTCGGGAGGGGATGATCTGGCGGCGGATGGGGCAGGCGGGATCGTCCGGGTCCATCAATGAAGCATAATGGGGCGTCGCCCCCCACACTGTTTTGTTGTTGCGCAGCACCTCTTCTTCTTCCGGGGTGAGGTTCACATATTCTTTCACCCGGTCGATGGTATTGACGAAATTCTTCATCTGGTCCTGCCAGTTGATCACTTCGTCCTCTTGCTGTTTCATGGCCTGGTTCTTCATAGCGTCCTTTCCTGTTGTCGGGATGGCCAAGGTCTCAGGCAAAATCAGGCCTGCAGGGGCCATCCGGCAGATGAATAACTCGTGCCGGCGCGACTGCGACCACAAGGGAAAGGGAGAATCCGAAAAACCACCCGCATCAACAGGAGGCTTCAGACAGGAGGAACCGACCATCTTCACAGAGTGATCAGCAATAGGACAGGTCGCGCGCAACACGCGTAAAGAAGATTATTTCTGGCGAAGGATGGGGCCACCCGCACCCGGTCTTGAAACGGAACGTTTCAAGCCAGTGCTGCCCCAGAGAGAGAGGGTTCGTTCCGTACAGAACGGGCCTGCACGGTCCACCTCATGAGCGGGTCTAGGGTCGGAACGCCGGGGAACGGCGCCGCCACAGAACCCATAAGGTAACATAATCAGGCGCGAGGGTCAAATCGGCCGCCCGGGGGATATCAATAACGCACCCGCAGCTCATCGAGCGTCCGGTGGATATCCTCCAGGCCGAAACCTATCTTTTCACAGCACATCTCCGAGTAGGTCTCATATTGATCCACCCGTTCCGCCAGTTTGGCCACCAACTCCTCACGGCCGGCGAAATCTTCCGGATGCTGCGCCACCTTCATGAGCAGCGGAACAATAAAATCGGGCAACTCGCCCTCTTCATGCTGCTTGCGCACCACCTGAGTCAAGCGTTGAAAAGCGTCCATGGCTTCCTCCTCTCTGGAATGACCTTTTTTCAATTTTAAACAAGACTGCATCTCGTAGCAAATAATCGTTAAGCGGACTTGACTTAACATTAGAGAGTGCTAAATTTCCCCCAAAGACACGTCAACTTCAACCCCAAAGGAGGAGAACATGAAAATGAACAATGTGAAGCTGTTTCTCGCTATTTTCCTGTCCATCGGTTTACTGGCGCTGGCCGCCTGCGGCGGCTCCAGTTCGAGCGGCACGGCGGCGCCTGGCACCCTGTCGCTGCAGATGGTCGATGCCACCACCCCGGACTTCAAGGCCATCTATGTCACCATTGACCGGGTCGACGTCCATCCTGAAGGTGGCGACTGGACCACCGTGGCCACCCCCCAGAAGACCTACAATCTGCTCGAGCTGATCAACGGCGTGCAGGAAACGCTGGGAGAAGAGGAGCTGGCCCCTGGCAACTACACTCAGCTGCGCCTGATTCTGGCGGCTACGCCCGATGACGGGCTAAATCTGCTGGGCCAAACCCACGGCGAGTTGGGCAACTATGTCATTACCCAGGGTGACGAGATTCACGAGCTGAAAGTCCCCAGCGGTTTGCAGAGCGGCATCAAACTGGTGAACACCTTCACCATCGCTTCCAATGAGGAAACCCAACTGATCCTCGATTTCGACGCGGCCCGCTCCGTCGTTCTGGCTGGCAATCCCAGCAAGGACAATTACAAGTACCTGCTCAAACCGACCATCAAGGTCGTTGCCAGTGCTGCCATGGTGCAGGGGCGAGTCGTCGAGATAGACACGGAAGTGCCCCTGCCCGGCACCCGAGTCAGCGCTCATGCCATTGATTCGGCTGTGACGCTGGCCGCAACCCTGAGCTGTGACGAAAATGAGGATACCATTGAAGAAGAAGCGGGACACTATGCCCTCTTCCTGACACCCAGTGACTACCGAATCCTAGCTTACAAAGAGGGCTATGCCCCGGCCTGCGAAACCATCAGCCTTGCTGCCGACGAGAAGCGCGCAGGGGTCAACTTTCAACTGGCAGCTACGGCCTACAACACCCTGTCCGGCACGGTGACGGTCGCCGCCCCGGTAGAGGGACAGTATGTCGTACTCAGTGTCCAGCAGATAGCGCCGGCCCCTTGCAGCGACATGGTGGAACTAGCGACCGTGCAGATTGAAGATGGTCCCTATTCTATCGATCTGCCCGTCGGCACTTACCAGCTGGTCGCCTCGCTTTTTGACGCAGAATCCCAGCCGGTTGCTGCCGATCAGACTTTTGATGTCAACATCACCACCGAGGCCCCAACTGAACTGAATATTTCCTTCTAATGAACCTGACCGGGCCGGCACGGAAACTCCCCGTGCCGGCCCATCTCCCGCCCGATGTTTCCCTCGTCTAACGCCTGTCCACCCGATTCCTGTTGCGAAAAAATCCGGGACTGCTTTAAAATGCCCTCTGTTGTTGCAACCCTGGAGGAGCCTTTGCCCATCAAACGGACACTACATCGCACCCTGGTCTGTCTCAGCCTGCTCTTCTACCTTCTGGTCGGATTCGGCAGTGCTGTTGGCGCCGTGCTGTGCCTTGCCGACGGAAAAGAATGCCTGAAGGATGGGGCAAAGAGCGTCTCCTGTTGCACCGCTTCATGCCAGGAGCCGCGCCCCTGCGTCCTGACACAGGAGTCCTGTGATTCTTGCACGGAGCTCCTCCGCGCCGAAACGGCAGTGAAGTCACGGACTCGCTCACTGCGCAACCTGGCTCCCCCGCCCCTGGCACCACCACAGCTGTCGCCGCTCTTTATGCATCCGACCAGCCAGAATCCACTCGCCGCCAGCCTGGTCGAGCCGCCACCTTCTCTGGTTCTTGCCCAACTTCGCACCATCGTTCTGCTACGTTAGGATTCCCCCGCTTCAATCCGCGGCCTGTTGTCGCCTGGCGTGCTGCCCTTCACTGAAGAAGCGGAGCCGCATGCCTGTGCCGATGTCGACCTGATTTGAAGGGGAATAACCTTGACTACGCCCAAATACAACCTGCTCCACTCGGTGTGGAACTTTTTCTGTTCGCTTAAGCTGACTATTTTCACCCTAATCATGCTGGCCCTCACCTCCATCATTGGCACGGTGATCCAGCAGAATCGCACCCCCGAAGAGTATCTCCGCCAATACGGCGAGGGACTCTACACCCTCTTTGAGCGCCTGCAATTCTTTGACATGTACCGTGCCTGGTGGTTTCTCGCCCTGCTGGTCCTCTTCTGCCTGAACCTCATCGCCTGCTCCATCAAGAGGCTGCCGGGCGTCTGGAAGACCGTTCGGGAGCCATCCCTGATTATGGCACTCGGTACCCTGCGAACCCTGGCCAACCACACCCAGTTCGACAGCAGGCACAATGCCGAAGAAACCGCCCAGGCTCTGTCTGAAAGCCTGAGCAGCCGTTTTGCGCGGCCGGTGCTGACCCGAACCGAGGGCGGCCTGCACCTCTTCGCCCAGAAAGCCGCCTGGGCCCGGTTCGGCGTCTACGTGACCCACCTCTCTATCCTCATCATCTTCATCGGCGCCATCATTGGCAACATCTGGGGATACAAGGCGTTCGTCAATATTGTCGAGGGTGACCAGGTCAACCAGGTCTGGCCCCGCGGCGGCGGTGACCCCATCGACCTGGGCTTTACGGTGCGCTGCGACTCCTTCAGCGTCACCTACTACGATAACAGCATGCGCCCCAAAGAGTACGCCAGCGTTCTGGATGTCATCGAGGATGATCAGGAGGTCATTTCCGATCGAAAGATCATCGTCAACACGCCGCTAAACTACAAAGGGATCACTTTTTACCAGTCAAGCTACGGCCCTGCCGGCCCGGCCACCATCCGCATGCGGGTGACGCCCAAAGGAGGAACCCCCTTTGTCGCCACAAACCGGGAAGGCGACCACACGCCCCTGCCAAACGGATATTCCTTTGCGGTCACCGGCTATGCTCAGTCCTACCAGGGCATGGGCCCGGCTGTACAGATGCACGTCAACACACCGGACGGGCGACACGGCAATCCCTTCATCGTGCTGCAAAATTATCCTGACTTCGACAGCCGCCGCGGCGGGGAATTCGCCTTTGCCCTGTTGGACTACAAGCAGCCCCAGTATACCGGCCTGCAGGTCAACAAGGACCCCGGCGTCTGGGTGGTATGGATCGGCTGCCTGCTGATGATTTTTGGCACCATGGCCGCTTTCATGATTTCCCATCGCCGCCTTTGGATCACCATCGAACCCAAGGGCGAGGGCAGTGTCGTTCACCTGGGCGCCTCCGCCCACCGCAACCAGGCCGCCTTTGCGCTCTATTTTGATGAACTGAAAAAAAACCTGAGCAAGGATCTGGCGGGTTGATCCCGCTTGTCATCCAAGGAGATCTTTTTATGAACAGCGTGCAACTCTTTAACCTGACCACTATCGGCTATTTTGCCTCGATGGTGCTTTTTCTCGTCTATCTTATCGCCCGCTCCCCCAAGCTCGCCCTGGCCGCCACGGCCGTGGCCTGGGCCGGTTTTGCCGCCAACACGGCCGGTATTGCCCTGCGCTACTTTGAAGCGGTGGACATGGGTTACAACCAGGCTCCCCTCTCCAACCTGTATGAATCGGTGGTCTTCTTTGCCTGGTCGATTCTGCTGGTCTACCTGCTGATGGATCTGAAGTACAAACAACGGGCCGTCGGGGCCTTTGTCATCCCCTTCGCCTTCATCGGCATGACCTGGGCCCAGCTCGGCCTTGATGACGCCATCGCTCCGCTGGTGCCCGCACTGCAGAGCAACTGGCTGACCTATCACGTCATCACCTGTTTTCTCGGCTACGCCGGCTTCGCCATCGCCTGCGGCGCCTCCATCATGTACCTGATCCTTGATACGCAAAAGGACAAGGACAACAAACACGGCATCCTTGCCCTCTTTCCCGACATTCGGGTGCTGGACGACATCAACTACAAAGCGATCATGTTCGGCTTCCCCATGCTGACCCTGGGCATCATCACGGGGGCGGCCTGGGCCAACTATGCCTGGGGCACCTACTGGAGCTGGGATCCGAAAGAGACCTGGAGCCTGATCGTCTGGTTTGTCTACGCCGCGTTTCTGCACGCCCGTTTCACTCGGGGCTGGGTAGGAAAAAGGGCAGCCTGGCTGTCCATCGTCGGCTTTGCCGCCACCATTTTCTGCTATTTGGGAGTCAATCTCGTGCTGTCCGGCCTGCATTCCTACGGCGGCGCCTGAGGCAGACAGGACTGATTCCTGTTGACAAACCTGGGGGCCTTTAGATAACATCACTGTGTTAAAGGGGAGTAGCAATCGGTCGGAGACATGACCGACCCGCGTTTCGTCATTACGGAGGCCACGCCTCCCGGACGCGGGGTTACGACGCTTCGTCGCAATCTGCAAGACCTTTATCCACAGCATTTCACCATGCCGCGGGTAAAGGTCTTTTTTATTACCCGCCGCACAAACAGCGCGTACGGAGGACAAACCATGAACCGTATTAAAACCACGCTTCTGCTGACCAGTCTCACCCTGCTCCTGGTTTTTATGGGCAGCGCCATCGGCGGCCAGTCGGGCATGATCATCGCCTTTCTCATCGCCGGGGGCATGAACTTCTTCTCCTACTGGTACTCGGACAAGATCGTGCTCAAGATGTACAAGGCCAGGGAAGTCACCGAAGCTGACAATCCGGGCTTCTACGGCATGGTGCGCCGCCTCAGCCAGCAGGCCGGCCTGCCCATGCCCAAGGTCTACATCATCCCCTCGGAGGCCCCCAATGCCTTTGCCACCGGGCGCAATCCGCAGAATGCCGCCGTCGCCGCCACCGAAGGCATCATGCGGCTGCTCACGGAAGACGAGCTTGAAGGGGTCATGGCCCATGAGCTGGCCCATGTTCAGAACCGCGATACGCTCATTTCCACACTAGCCGCCACCTTCGCCGGCGCCATCGCCATGCTCGGCAACATGCTGCAGTGGGCCGCCATTTTCGGTGCCGGCCGCGGCGAAGACGAGGAAGGCGGCGGCATGCTCGGCAGCTTGGCCGTGGCCATTATCGCCCCCATGGCGGCCATGCTGATCCAGATGGCGGTCTCCCGCTCGCGGGAGTATCTGGCTGACGCCTCCGGCGCCCGCATCTGCGGCAAGCCCCAGGCCTTGGCCAGCGCCTTGCGCAAACTGCAAATGGGCGCTCAGGCCGTACCCATGCAGGAGGCCACACCGGCGACGTCGCACCTGTTTATCGTCAACCCGCTGACCGGTCGCTCTCTGGCCAATCTCTTCTCCACCCATCCGCCCATGGATGACCGCGTCGCCAAACTGGAAGCCATGGCCAGCGGCCGCAACTGACCGGGCCTTGCCGCTCAGCACAGTAGAATGGCGGTAAAGATTAATATAAGGAGCAGGAAGAGACCCCCGGATACACGCCAGCGCAATAACCCCTTTTCGCTGGTGGCCAACAGGGCGTGCAGGCCGAACAACTCGATCGGACCCTGCCAGACAAAGGTCAGGTAGGCCCGGACCAGATGCGTCACCACGGGGTCGCCATAGCGGTCCCATGCTTGACGGGCACCTCTTCCTAAAGCATAGAGCAGGAGCAGCACATCGCCCGCCGGCAACGGCGGCAGCAGGCTGCTCCTGCTTTTTTTGGCCCCGCGCCAGAGCAGCCCCCCCAGAGCGCCCCCCACCAGCACGGTAACAGCCGCCTCTCCGCTCCAGCCAGGAGCCTTCACTCCCCAGGGGGCCAACCAGCCCGGCACGATCATCCACACCATGATGAGCCCACCCAACTGCACCACAATCCAGGCCAGCCACTGTCGGCCGGTCGGCGGGCTGCCCTTCCCGGTCTTCTGCGTCCAGGGCAACAGCAGCAGGTGCGCCATGAGTATGGTCGTGGCCACCGCCGACCCGGCCAGCAGACCGGCAAAGATTTCCGCCCAAGGGGCCGGAATGAAGGCCGCCAGATCCCCCAGAAGCTTTTTGGCCACGAGACCGCTGGTCAGGGGCGCTCCGGCCAGAGACAGCGCCGGCAACAGCAAGCCCGCCAGAAAGGCCGCTCTGGCCCACACGCCTTCGGCGCCTGCCATGCCCACCCCCAGAAAAAGGGCCGTCTTGGCTAGGCCATGATGCAGGGCGTAAAGGCAGAGAGCCGCCAACACCATGGGCCAGGCTGCGGGGAAGAGCAGTCCCAGCCCCACAGCCCCTGTCATCAAACCCATCTGGCTAATACTCGAGTAGGCCAGCACCGTTTTGGCCTGAGACTGGGCCAGCCCCAGGGCCACCCCGCCGAAAGCCGCGATAAGTCCGGCGACCAAGCAGACCATCCCCCAGGCGGGGAATGCCCCCTCCCCCAGAGGGAGGAAACGCAGCCAGGCCAGCAGACCCGCTTTGATCATGGCCCCCGACAGCACGGCGCTGGCCGGGGTGGGCGCGGCCGGGTGGGCCAGGGGCAGCCAGAGGTGCAGAGGGAAGCAACCGGCCTTGACGCCGAAACCAACCAGGATAAGGCCGAGAATCAGGTGACGATGGGGCGAAACGGCAATCCGCGGCGCGAGTTCGGACAGACGCATGGTGCCTTCGGCGGCGATCAGCATGAGACCGGCAATCAAAAGCACCTCTCCCAGTACCGCCATGACCAGATAGACTTTGCCGGCCTGTCGCGCCTCGGAATCACGCTCATGAACGACCAGCCCGTAGGCTGCGAAGGTCATGAGGGCGAAAAACAGGTAGAAACCGGCCATATCAGCAGCCATGATCAAACCCAGATTGCCGGTCATGGCCAGCAGAAAAAAGAAGAAAAAGGACTGGAGACGTGCCTGGTTGACCAGGTAGCCGCGGGCATACAAGGCCGCGGCACCCCAGGCCAGGGCGGTAAAAAGCAGAAAGATGCGGCCCGTCAGGTCCAGGCCGAAGGTGCTGCCAAGGAGCAGCCAGGGGTAGTTCCCGGCCTCCGGCGGCCACAGGGCCAGAGCGATAGGCGGCAAGGCCGACCAGGGGGCAGCCGCCACCGCCCAAGACCGTCCCCAGCGGCTCAGGCACCCCCCCGCCAGCAGCAGGGGGAAAGCCAGGACGGCTAGCCAGACGACCTGTGAATAGAGTGCTCCCATTAGGGAATCCATAAGCGGTACGCCTCCCGGGCGATCATGGCCACCCACCCCCGTGGGCTGAAGGAGAGGCCGGCCAGCAGACCCGCCGACAGGGAGAGGCCGGCGGTGATCAGGGTCGGCCCCAGCAGCAGTCCGTCCGTCTCCAGGCGCGAACCCGGTTTGCGCTCAGACCAGGCTGCGGCCGGCTCTTTGAACCAGGCGGCATAGACGATGGGCAGAAAGTACGCGGCATTGAGCAAACTGCTCAGCACCATGACTCCAACCACCCAGGAGTTTCCGGCGGCGATCCCGCCCAATCCCAGGTACCACTTGCTGACGAAGCCAGCCAGGGGGGGAATACCAATCATACCGAAAGCGGCCAGGGTAAAAGCGGCCATGGTCCAGGGCATCCGGCGACCGACTCCGGCCATTTCGCTCACCCGGCGAACGTTGAGAGTTTCGGCGAGGTTGCCGGCGCAGAAGAAGAGCGTGATTTTCATGATCCCCTGATGCACCAGATGCACGACGCCGCCGATGGTGGCCAGTGGGCCGACGATGGTCACGCCGAGAACGATATAGGAGACCTGACTGACGGTGGAATAGGCCAGCCGCCGCTTGAGGTCATCCTGAAAAAGGGCCCGTACAGAGCCATAAAGAATGGTAAAGGCCGCCACGGCGGCCAGGGGCCCCAGCAGGTGGAGCGACGCCGCCAGCTCCACGCCGTAGATATCGTAGACAATACGGATGATGCCGAAAGCGCCCGCCTTGACCACGGCCACCGCGTGCAGCAGAGCCGAGACCGGGGCCGGCGCCACCATGGCAATAGGCAGCCAGCCATGCAGAGGGACCAGGGCCGCTTTGACCCCCACCCCGCCCACCATCAGGCAGAAGATGGCGACCAGCTGCACGCGATGGTCCGGGTCAACAGCCGAAAACACCCCGCCGGCGACAAACTCGACGGGGCCGACCAGCGCCTGCAACCATACGGCTCCAGTCAGCAGAGCGGCGCCGCCCAGTAGGGTATAGACGAGGTAGGTGTCGCCGGCATAGAGCGACTCGGAGGTGCCGCGATGCACCACCAGCGGGTAGGTGGAAAGAGTCAGCAGTTCATAGAAGATGAAGAAGGTGAGCAGATTCCCGGCGAGGGCGATCCCCGTCGTCGCCGTCACGCAGACACTGAAAAAGCCGAAGAAACGGCTGCGATGAGGCGAACCCTCCAGGTAGCCGACGGCATAGATGGTGGTGAGAAACCAGAGTCCGGCAGAGAGGGTAACAAAGAGCATGGCCAGGGGGTCGGCGCGCAGGACAAAATCGACCCCTGGCAGCAGCGGCAGCGACAAGGCATACTCCACCCCACGGAATACCCCCCAGAGCATCACCCCCACGAAGAGCAGCTTAATGGTGGCACCCAGCAGGTTCAGGGTCGTGCGCAGCCAGTGCCGGCGCTCCTGCAGACCGAAGATCACCAGCCCGGTGATCAGGGAACTTAGCAAGGTCGCGATGGGCAGAATACTGCTCCAGTTCATGGTCCCCCCGGATAGCCGATGGCCAGCAGATCAAGGGGCCAGGACCCGCACAGGCCCAGCGCCAGGGAGAGCAGGGCCATGGCCATGGCCGCCCACTGCATGCGGCGCGGGACTGCACGGTACGGCCCGACATTCTCATCCCACACCAGGGCCTGACGCAGCACACGAAAGACATAGCCCGCCGCCAGCACGCCGCCGAGGAGCATGCCCGGCACCCACCACCACTGCAGACTTTCTACCGAGGCCTTGAGAAAAAGCCACTTTGAAGAAAAACCCCCGCTGGGCGGCAACCCCATCAGGGTCATCCCCCCCAGAGCAAAGGCGAAGAGGGGGACAGGAAATTGACGGCCGATGCCGGTCAGATCGGCGATCTGGTCAGAGCCGGCGGCCTGAGCCAGACACCCCGCCGACATGAACATGGCCGACTTGGCCAAACCATGGGAGAGGAGCAGAAAAACCAGCCCGCCCCAGGCTCCCGGCACTTCCAGCGACACTCCGTCCCCGGCAGGGATCCAGGCCGCCATGAGGGGAAAAACCAGAAAGAGATAACCGATTTGGGCGATGCTAGAATAGGCCAGCAATCTCTTCACCCGTCCCTGCCGCCAGGCCAATAGAGAACCCCAGAGGATGGCCAGCATCCCGAGCCCCCCGAGAATCTGTGCCGCGGCCAATTCCTGCCCGAAGGAGAAGAGCTCAAACCAGAGGCGCAGCAGAAGATAAAAGGAAGCCTTGGTGGCCAGGGCCGCCAGCAGGGCGCTGACGGGAGTCGGCGCCTCGGCATAGGCGGCGGGAAGCCAGAAGTGAAGGGGAAAAAGGGCGGTTTTCAGCAAAAGACCCACAATCATAAGGCCGGCAGCCACCGACAGACTGCCGACCCCGTCAAGCGATTCCGCCAGGGTGTGAAGAGTGAGGGAACCGCTGACCGCATAGAAAAGAGCCGTCCCCAGTAGGTAAGCCAAAGAGCCGAGCAGAGCGACCAAGAGGTAGCGCAGCCCTGCCGCCAGGGAGGAAGCCGTGCCGGACAAGGTGATGAGCGGCACGGCGGAGAGGGTCAGCAGTTCGAGGGTAACATAGAGATTGAAGACATCGCGCGAGAGAAAGAGTGCATTCAACGCACCCCAGAAAAAGAGCACGAGGGGCCAGAACAGGGCGTTTTCGCAGCCTTCCGCCTCCACAGGCGTGGCTTTGATCAGCCCCAGGGAGAATATGCTGACCAGAATGAACACAAGGGCGGTCAGTAGCAGCATGAGCAGGCTCAGTCCATCAGCATACAGCTCGATGCCCAGGGGCGCGCCCCAGTCGCCTAGCGCATAGGCCCGCGGACCCTGCCGCCACAGCTCCCGCGTCAGGGCGAACAAGCCGCCCCCAACAACCAGCACGGTGGCACCGAAGAACCAGCGGCCCGATCGCCGGCCGCCCACAAAAGCCAGCAGCCCCCCGATAAAGGGCGCCAGGATGATGCAGACTTCCCAGGGCAGAGTCGTCATGGCGGGTCATCCTTCCAGCACGGCGCTCTCATTCCCCCTCCGGCAGCCGGGTCTTTCCGGTCTGCTGATAGTACCGGCGCGCCAGCGCCAGAGCAAAGGCCGTCGCACTCACCGCCACGACGATCCCTGTCAGCACCATGGCGAGGGGAACCGGGTCAGGGTTCTGCTGCGGGTCGCGGGAAGCTATGCCCACCAGCAGCAGAAAAACGCCGCTGCTCATGATATTCAGGGCCAGGATCTTGCGCAGCAGATGGCGATCAAAAAGCAGTCCGCGCAGGCCCAGGCAGAAGAGCAAAACGGCGCCCACCATATAAAGATTGGCCTGGGTCACACGTCCTCCTCTTCCGGGGGCACCATCGGTGATCCGGCCGGCGGGTTTGAGGCAAACAGGGCCACCAGKGTTACCGCAATGGACAAGGTCAGCAGAGACTCCAGGGCGACGATCAGGGGACCCGCCCCGTTCTGGGGATATTCGAGCAGTTTCCCCCCCATCCCCAAGGTGGCCAGCGCCAATCCCAGGAAAAAGGCGAAGCCGGAAGCCAGCGCCACCCGCACCCGCCAGGGAGCCCCCAGACGGACATTCAGCTTTCCTCCCAGAAGCAGCAGGACCCCGGCAGCAGCCAACACGGCGCCGGCCTGAAAAGCCCCACCCGGCGCATGTTCGCCGGCCCAAAGAAGATAGCCTGAGGTCAGCACCATCAGGGGAACGACCAATCGCGTCATGGCCGCCAGCACCGGGCCGGGCGGGGCGATCATGAGCAGCGGTCCAGGCGGTTGCCCCTGCCGCAGCGCCATGCAGGCCATCGCCGCCAGCAGCAGGACCCCGATCTCCAGCAAGGTATCGTAGCCCCGAAAATTGAGGAGAACGGCGGTCACCGGCGAGTGAACTCCCGAGTCCACCAGGCGGGCGTTTACCAGCGGCTGCAGACGGACCGACGCGGCCGGCAAGGACAGCACGGTCCAGACCAGGACGGCTGCAAAGACTGCCAGGACCAGCGAGACCAGCCCGTTGGGAATCCTCTCCGCCAACTTCATTCTTCCTCCGCTAACGAGGAGGAAGGTTCCCTGGTCGTGGCCCCATTCCGTGCCACATCCAGGTGCCCGACCGCGTCCAGCAAAAGGGCTCCGGTGAGTCCGGCGCCGATGGCCGCTTCCGCCAGGGCGATATCGGGGGCCCGCAGCCGCACCCAGGCCAGCGCCATGAGCAGTCCGAAGGCCATGAACAGCACCACCGCCTTGAAGAGATCGCGGGCTGACAGAATCTGCCAGGCCAAGGCCAGCAGCGCAGCGAGCAGCAGCAGATCAAAGGCGAAAGCGAGAGACATTATGACCGCTCCTTCGCGCAGAAGCGCCCCTGGCGTGGCTGCAGGCCGCCACGAAAGGCGCTGTTCGCCACCAGATAACAGGCGGCCGAGCTGGCCACCAGGGCCAGCAGCCAGATGAGCAGCATCTTCAGCGCCACCGGCACCGATCCCGCCTGCAGCAGCAAACCCGACACCGTCAGCCCCAGACCGAGGTTGTCAGCCTTGGTCAAAGCGTGAAGGCGGGTATAGACATCCGGCAGCCGCAGCATCCCCAGCGTCCCCGCCAGAAAGAAGACCGCTCCGGCCAGCGTCAGCAGCACGGACAAAAAGTCAATCATCGTCATCCTTTCCGGTCCTTTTCTGGATCACCCAGAATCTTTTGACAAAAGCCACCGTCGCCAGGGCTCCGAGCAGAATGAAGATCAGGGCCACGTCCCGTAGTGCCGGCAGGCCCATGGCTTCGGCCAGCAACAGCAGGATCGCCACTCCCGTGGTGCCGAAGAGCTGGGCGGCCAGCATGCGGTCCGCTGGCGTAGGTCCTTTAAGGACGCGCACCAGGCCAACCACGATGGTCAGAAGAAGAAAGATCGCCGTGACCAGAAAAAAGTCAGGCATTCGCTTCCTCCCGGCCCTTGCTAGCCAGCGTCAGTCCGAAAAGGGCCGCCACCCGTCGCTCCACCCGGCGAAGAGACTCTTCCAGGGCCCGACTGTCGTCGAGGGCATGCACCAGCAAACGGCCTTCCGCCTGCAGGGAAACACTGCAGGTGCCGGGCAGCAGGCTGATGGTGTTGGCCAGAAAGACCCGGGCCGGGCCGGGTGGCAGATGAAGGGAGAATTCACAGATGGCAGGGGAAATAGGCAGACGGGGATCGTAGACGCGGCGGGCGACGTCGAGACCGCCACGTAGGGAGGCATAAAAGAAGAAAGGCAGAAAGGAAAGCAGGCCGGCCAGCGTCCAGGTCTTCTGACGGTCGACCGCCAGCAGGTGACCGGCCCCCAGCGCCAGCAGAATCACGGGGAGGCCGAAACCCAGGGCGGCGGAATCCCCTTCCGTCAGAATCCACCACACCAGGGTCAAAAGCAGAAAACGGAGCGTCAGTTCCCGAAACCACGCAGCCACCCTGTCCTCCTCGTCCCGCCGCACAAAGGAAGGGGCATATCCCCTTCAGACCTACAAGTATAGAAGAGGGTGGAGGGGCGTCAAGGCGGGGTGGCTGGCGTGCAGGACCGCTCAGCTGTTGCGGCGCATGCGCTCCAGATCTTCGGGGGTCAGGCAGAGGGTCTCATTGGCGGCGGAAGGCCTGGATTTGCCCGGCTGATCCTTGGCCTCTTCCATAAAGACGAGGGTATGCTTGCCGATGGTGATCTTGTCCTGGTGGTTTAATCCCCTTTTCCAGTTAAGCAGGGCGCCGTTGAGAAAGGTGCCGTTGGTGCTCTTGAGATCTTCCAGATAAAAAGGGATGCCCTGCCGGTAGATTTCGGCATGATGGCGGGATACGGCCAGGTTGTCGATCTGGATGTCGTTGTCGGCGTCACGGCCGATGCGGATTCCTTCGCTACCGATCGCCACTTCTTTCACAACCTGTCCCTTGAACATCACCACGATTTTTGCCATCTTTCCTCCTTGGCACGGATCAGGACCGCAGTTCCTGCAGTCGCCGCGAAATTTCCCGATGGTCGCAGAGGCGTTCGTCGGGGTCTTTGCGCAGCATGGCCATGACCAGATCCGCGACCTCCTGGCGTAGCCCTTCCACCCGCTCCTGCAAGGGCGGCGGCTCGTCGGTTATCTGCTGCAGCAGCACCGCTGCCGGTTCGCCGGAAAAGGGGGGCGAGCCGGCCAGCAGTTCGTAAAAGATCACGCCGAGGGAATAGATGTCGGCCCGAAAATCGGTGGGTTTGCCTGACGCCTGCTCGGGACTCATGTAATAGGGGGTACCCATGAGGCTGCCATCGAGGGTCAGGCCGCTTTCCCGCACCAGGCGAGCCAGGCCGAAGTCGGTCACTTTCAGGCGCTGCTGTTCGTCGAGAAGGATGTTGGCTGGCTTCAGATCACGATGCACGATCCCCTTCTCATGCACATGGCACAGGGTATCGCCGATCTGCGCGACCATGCCCAACGCCTCGGCCTCGGCAAAGGGCGCCCGGCCGGCCATATGGTCTTCCAGGGTGCCGCCGCGAATCAGTTCCATCACCAGGATCAGGCGGGAGCCGTCATCGAAGAGATCGTAAATCTGCACGATGCCGGGATGGGTCAACTGGGCCAGGGTGAGCGCTTCGCGGCGGAAACGCTCTCTTCGCTCAGGATCACGCACAAAGACGGCGGGCAATTCCTTCAGGGCGACCTGCCGCTCCAGCGTTTGGTCGAAGGCCGAGTAAACCACGCCCATGGTACCGGAGCCAATCTCCGCGTCGATGCGGTAACGCTCTTCCAGGTGCGACCGGCCGGCGTTGGTCAGCTGTTTTGGCGGCTGAAGGAGGATTTCCTGTTCAGCGGCGCGCCGGATAATCGGCGCGTAGAGAACCAGTCCGGTGGCCACGCCCAGGCCGGCCAGACTCCAGATCACCAAGGTGGACTGAGCTTTGCGGCGGGCCAGACGCTCATCTTCCTTGGAGGTTTTCAGCAGGCCGAAGAGTTGCTTTTTTTCGACGGGGGGATAGATCTTTTCGAGCAGAAAATGGGTGGCCGGCAGCAGCATCAGCGGCACCAGGACCAGCGAAGCGAGCAGCAGGACGGGAACCAGCCACTTTCTTTGCAGGCCCCTAAGGAGGGCCCTCGGGGAACGCAGCAGAAAAAGACTGTCGGCCGCGCCGGTTTTCAGCCGCTGGACCCTGTCAGCAGGGAGGGATATCAGTGTTTCGTTCGACATACTTACCTTTCGGACCATACCCCGGGGATCAAAATCGCGCCATTTTCCCAGAAATCGACCTTCTTGGCAAGCAGTCACCGTAGCAGCCCCATCGGCTATGGCTTATTGCTGGCGCGACAGCTGTCGCCGGCGCCACCACTTTTCGAGCTCTACACCCACCAGCACCAGCAGCGGCAAACCGCCGCACAGCATCAGTTCCGGCAAAGTCAGGGGAGCGGTCTTGAAAATGCCGTTCATGGCCGGTAGATAGATAACCCCCAGCTGAAGCAGCACGGTCAGGGCAACCGCCCCCAGCAGCGGTCGGTTGCTGAACAGGCCAAGCCGCCACAGGGATTCCGTCTCCGAGCGGATAACCAGAACGTGGGCGAGCTGACAGAAAGTAAGCACCGTAAAGACGATAGTCTGCCAGTTTTCATGGCCGGTTCCGTAGGCCCAGCCCATGGCAGCCAGAGAAAGACCACCGATAAGCAGACCGACCCAGACCATATGCTGCCACATGCCGTGGGCGAAAATGCTTTCGTCGGGAGCGCGGGGCGGCCGCTGCATGACCCCCGGCTCGGCTTTTTCAGCGGTCAGGGCCAGCCCCGGCAGACCGTCGGTCACCAGATTGATCCACAGAATATGGATGGGCAAGAGCGGAATGGGCAACCCCATGAAAGGCGCCAGAAAGAGCACCCAGATCTCCCCCGAATTGCTGGTCATGGTGTAGCGGATGAACTTGCGGATGTTGTCGAAGATGCGGCGCCCCTCCCGTACGGCAGCGGTAATGGAGGCAAAGTTGTCGTCCAGCAGCACCATGTCGGAAGCTTCCCGGGCCACATCCGTGCCGTTGTCGCCCATGGCCACCCCGATGTCGGCCTTTTTGAGGGCGGGCGCGTCGTTGACGCCGTCCCCGGTCATGGCGCAGAATTCCCCCAAGTCCTGCAGGGCCTCGACGATGCGGATCTTCTGCTCCGGGCTGGTGCGGGCAT
Source organism: Desulfuromonas sp. KJ2020 (assembly GCF_024197615.1). NCBI lineage: Bacteria > Pseudomonadati > Thermodesulfobacteriota > Desulfuromonadia > Desulfuromonadales > Desulfuromonadaceae > Desulfuromonas > Desulfuromonas sp. KJ2020. Next base: position 1,036,827 of record NZ_JAKUKE010000001.1, on the reverse strand, counting down.
AGACCCGAAGCTGTCGCGCCCGCTGTCTCAATTCTTCCGGCTCCAGCTCAGCCAGCTCCTGGCCCGTGATCAGCTGTTCCTCCGACTCGGCCATGCCGAGGCGTTTGGCAATGGCGAGCGCCGTCGCCGGATGATCGCCGGTGATCATGACGGGGACAATGCCGGCGCTGAGACAGTCCTGCACCGCCTGCGGTGCCTCCTCCCGCGGCGGGTCGATCAGGGCCACCAGACCGAGAAAAGTCAGGTCGCGCTCAGCTTCTTCCATCTCCAGCTTTTCAGGCAACTCCGGCAGTTGCCGGCTGGCCACCGCCAGCACCCGGTACCCTTCTCCGGCCAGGGATTCCGCCTGCGCCAGCAGCCCATCCACCTCTCCCCCCGTGCACAGGGGGAGCAGCCGCTCCGGAGCACCCTTGCAGAAAAGGACAATCCCGTCCTCATGCCGATGCAGGGTCGACATGCGTTTGCGCTCGGCATCGAAGGGGAATTCGGCCACCCGCGGCAAGCGCTCCTCCAGTTCCTGCCGGCGGTACCCGTACTTCTGCGCCGCCTCGTAGAGGGCAACTTCCGTCGGATCGCCCTTGAGATTACCCTCTGTGCCTTCGACATCGTTGTTCAGGGCCAAAGCCTCCCCGAACAACCGGCTCTCCCCGGGAATCGCCTCATGCATCTGACCGTCGAGGTAAAAGCCTTCGGCGTGCATGCGGTTCTGGGTCAGAGTGCCCGTTTTGTCCGTACAGATATAGGTGACCGAGCCCAGGGTCTCCACCGCCGGCAGGTTGCGCAGCAGGGCGTGACGTTTGCTCATGCGCGCGGCTCCCAGGGCGAGAGCGACGCTGATGACCGCCGGCAGGGCTTCGGGGATGGCGGCCACGGCCAGGCTGATGGCGGTAAGGAGCATGAGCATGACCGGCTCGCCCCGCAGCAGGCCGACGACGAAGATCACCGCACAGATCGCCAGCACCACCAGGGCCAGCTTTTTGCTGAAGAGCGCCAGACGTTTCTGCAGGGGCGTCTTGCTGTCGACAGTCTTCTGCAGCAGCCGGGCGATCTGGCCCAATTCAGTGGCCATGCCCGTGGCCACTACCAGGCCGACTGCCCTGCCCCGGTTGACCTGACTCCCCTTGAAAACCATGTTGACACGCTCGGCCACGGCCAGTTTCGGCTCGGCAAGGGATTCCACCTGTTTGGCAACCCCTGTCGATTCTCCCGTCAACATAGACTCGTTGGCTTCGAGGTCGGCACTCTCCACCAGACGCAGATCAGCCGGCACCACGGCCCCGGCCTGCAGCAACACCACATCGCCGGGCACCAGCTTCGCAGCCGGCAGCTCCATCACCTGGCCACCGCGTCGCACCCTCGCTGCCGGCGCTGCCATCGCCTTTAAAGCGGCCATGGCCTTTTCGGCCCGATATTCCTGTACGGCGCCGATGACCGCGTTGAGGCCGACGATGACCAGAATGGCGATGGTATCCACCGCCTCGCCGATCAGCCCCGATATCACCGCCGCCCCCAGCAGGACCAGAATCATGAAGTCGCGGAACTGCTCCAGAAACATCCGCCACAGCGGACGCCGGCCGCCTTCTTCCAGCTGATTCAGCCCATGGCGCTCCAAGCGAGCCGCCGCCTCGGTTTCACTGAGGCCCTGACGCAGGTCCGTTTCGAGCTTTTCCGCCACCTGTTCCCGTGAAAGGTTGTGCCAGTGAGATTTCATCATCATTCACCCTGAGATGGTCGCCTTAGAAAGATAAGCATGGGCACCATTCCTCCCCTTCCCCTTAAGGCTGGTGCGCCGAAAGGACCCGTTCATTGTATCGCAGGATTTCACCCGGTCCACCCATCGGCAGCGGCCAGAGAATCCGGCTGGCAAAAAGAATGACCTCGCCGGATCAGCTGCAAGAATCGTTTGCAACGTCCCGTCGCCTTCCATTAAGCTGTCACACATGGCGACCACACCGGCAAAACAAGAATCAGTTCCGCACCCGGCCAGGGCCTCCCTCAGAGTGCTCCTGGGCGGCATGCTCGGCATGGCCGTGGCCATGGGATTGGGGCGCTTTGTCTTCACCCCCATCATCCCCCTCATGCAGCGCGATCTCGGCCTGACCCATGGTCTGGCCGGCTGGCTGGCCGGCCTGAACTATCTCGGCTATCTCATCGGCGCCCTGCTTTGCTCCTTCATGCCACAGCTGGCGCGCAACCGCCTCGTCGGCCTCAGCGCCCTGTTGGTGACCATCATCGGCACAGCACTGATGGCCATGACGCAGACAGGCCTGGTCTGGGGTCTGCTGCGTCTGGCGGCCGGCATTGCCAGCGCCCTGCTCTTCATCATCATTTCCGTCGAAGTGGCCGAGGCCCTGGGCCGCCGGGGACACCTACCCTGGATCGGCGCCCTCTATGGCGGCATCGGTTTCGGCATCGCCCTGAGCGGCAGCCTTGTCCCGCTGTTTGACTGGGGCTGGGGCTGGCAGGGGGCCTGGATAGGAAGCGGCCTGATAGCGGCCTTGCTGGCGCTGATCGGCATGGCCATCGGGCGCGAAACCGCGCCGCCGGAAGGGGCCAACGCGGTGGCACCCCCGGCCGGTCGGCTCAATCGCACCCTCTGGCCCCTGGCGGCCGCTTACTTCTGTGAAGGACTGGGCTACATTGTCTCGGCCACTTTCCTGGTTTCCATCATTGCCGAAACCGACGGTCTCGCCTTCTTCGCCCCCTACAGCTGGGTGGCGGTCGGGCTGGCGGCCATCCCATCGACCCTTTTCTGGCCCTGGCTGGCCCGCCGTTTCGGCGCCCGTCTCGCCCTGCTGCTGGCCTACGGCCTGCAGGCCGCCGGCATCCTCGTCTGCATCTGGGCCGAAAGCGTGCCGACCGTGCTCTTTGCCGCCGTCTCCTTCGGCGGCACCTTCCTGGGCATCGTTGCCCTGGTCATGGCCGAAGGCGGGCGCCGCGCCCCCGGCAGCCAGCAGCGTATTGCCGCCGTCCTCACCGCCTGCTTCGGCATCGGCCAGATCCTGGGGCCGCCCATTGCCGGCGTGCTGGCCGACCTGCGCCACGGTTTCGCCCTCCCCCTGCTGCTCGCGGCGGGCACCGTACTGGTCGGGGCCCTTTTCATTGCCATCGACCGCTCTTTTCAGAAACCCTGATCACTCACCAAGGAGGAACACCATGCCCTACGTCAACATCAAAATCACCCGTGAAGGCGCTACCGCCGAACAGAAGGCTCAGCTGATCGCCGGTGCCACCCAACTGCTGGTAGATGTCTTGGGAAAGAATCCGGCCACGACCGTCGTCGTCATCGACGAGGTGGACACGGATAACTGGGGGATCGCCGGTGAAACGGTCACTTCCCGGCGTCAGGTGGGGAAATAAGACCGCCCCCTTGTCAAAGTTACATGAATTGATTAATATTTATTGTCAACTTTTGGAAGAGAAGGAATAGATGCCCATTACAAGCAAGGATATTGTGCCCCTGAAGGAAATGCGGGCGCGGCTGACGGAACTGGCCGATGAGGCCTGTGCGGGGCGAGAAAAAATCATTACCCGCAACGGCAAGGCCTATGTGGCCTTGATTGACGCCCGTCGACTCGATTACTATCACCGGCTGGAGCGGGAAAATATTCACCTGGGGCTGCTGGACGAGGCGGCGCGGGGATGGGACGACGTGGAAGAGGGCAACCTGCTGACGGTGGCCGAGCTCAAGAGCCGTTACAGCCGGGGCAAATGAGCGCCGTCACCTTGCGAATAACCCGCAACTTTTCCCGCAATCTCGACGAAATCGAGGCGTATCTGCGCGAGGTCGAGGCGCCTGAGGCCTTTAGCGGACTCCTCGACGATCTTTTCGACGAGGTCTTGCCCGCCCTCGAAGTCTTTCCCAACATGGGTGCCAATTTTTTTCGCCATCCGACGACATGCCGGGAAACCCGGATAAGAGCAAACAACCTTCGCCAACGTCTGGGGCCAGGGACTCTTCTGCTTGAATTGATCCGCGGGGACTACCTGCTGCTTTACGCCTGCCGCAAGGGGGAGCTTTTTCTTCTCGCTATCCGCCATCACCGCCAGGTATCCTTTAACTTCTCCGACCATTGGCCGGATTGACACACCCCGTTGCCACTTTTATCTCATCGGCACTAACCAAAGCAGGAAGCGGTGCGCACAGCGAACCGTCTTTTAAATCTCGTGAAACTCAAGCACTCTGCGTGGAAGGATCGACAATCTCCACCCGGTTGCGGCCGTTCGCCTTGGCCCGATAGAGGGCGTCGTCCGCCTGGCGGACGAGGTCGTCCAGGGTGCCCTGACCATCCCACTGGGCCACTCCGAAGCTGGCCGTCAGGCGAATCTGCGCATCGCGATAATCGACGGTCAGGGCTTCGATGGCCGCGCGAATGCGTTCGGCTACCCGCGCCGACGCCTTTTTTTCCAGGCCTGAGAGCAGAACGACAAACTCTTCGCCTCCCATGCGCCCCATGAGATCCCGAGGACGGATGGATTGACGCAAGGGACCGGTAATGGCGCGAAGCACCACGTCGCCCGCTTCATGCCCGTATTCGTCATTGATCTTCTTGAAATGATCCAGGTCGACCATAATCACGGTTGCCTCGGCCCCATCCTTCCCCAGGCGACTCATTTCGCGCTGAGCTTCTTCGCGGAAGTGCCGTCGATTCGGGATTCCCGTCAATTCGTCGATGGCGGCTATTGCCGCCAGGCGTTGATTGGCTTCCTGTAGGGCCTGATTCGACTTTTCCAGCGCCAGGGTGCGCTCATTCACACGTGCCTCTAGAATCTCGTTGTATATCTGCAGGGCACGCTTGTTTTTGCTCAGGGCCTCCCGTTGATCGGAAATTTCTTTGAGCAGCAACGCCAAACCAACCGAGACGACGGCGACGATGGTGAGGTATTCCTGGGTCAGCCAGACGGCATACTGGGGACCGACTGAGATATAGGGATGCGTACCCCGCACCAGGTTTCCCACGGCCAGGGCCGCGATAAGGGTGACGGTGGCCGCCGCGCCGAGTACGCCCAGGCGCAGCGCCGCCAGAATCCCCAGCGGAACAAACCAGAATTGTGTGAAATAAAGCTCCGTCGTTGCGGGAGGACTGGCTGTGAACGCTTTGAGTCCCAAGGCGCCAATAACCAGCCACAGCAAACCGGCCTCGACTGCTGCCCGCCAGCGTAAACCAGGACACCCGGCTTCCAGCCAGCGCCAGACCACGACAATGGGGGGTGTTAACAGCAGCAGGCCCAGAGCATCGCCAAACCACCAGATTTGCCACAGTGCCGGATAAGGGGTATCAGCCCGGCCCAGCAGAATGTAGACTCCCGCGCCGAGCAGAGCGGCAAAACCCGAAACGAGCAGCGGGCCGAACAACAGAAAGAACCAACCACTGCGCAGACGATCAAAGTTGAAGGGGGTAGGAACGAAGCGACGGATGAGGACAGCTGCCAGCGAAGCCTCAAAAATATTGACCATCCCAAAGGCGCCGGCCGCCCACAGAGGAAAAACGGGGACATCAGCCAAAATTTCGGCGGCCATGGCCGCCAGAGCGATCAAAGGCCAGCGACGATATGGCAGGACAAGAAACGCCGACAAAAGAATGGCGTTCGGCGGCCACAATACGGCAATACCTTCTGGCGTAATCGTCTGATGAACCCCGGTCCAGGCCCCGACATAATAGGCGGCGCCCACGAGCAGCATAGATACAAAAATTTTAGGGTTCACGCACACCCCGGCAACATAGCAAAAGTCAAATCAAAGCATCTCTCTGGAGCTCGCTCGCACAGATCCGAGCAAAACGTGCCTGCCGGCACACATCTGAGCCAGAATTGTGTAACGACCTTTCGGTAAACAAGGCAAATTCAACAGCGTGAAGCCTGCCTTGCGAATTTATTGCAAAAAGAGCTCCAGCCTTAAACCAAAGCGCCAAGGGATTATCTCTCTTTCTCCCCAAGCGGCTCCAGGCGTACCAGCTTCCCCTTACGGTGATCCGTCAGCAGGTAAAGATAGCCGTCCGGTCCCGACCGTACATCACGAATACGGCCCAGGGCATCTTTAAGCAGATGCTCTTCTTCGACCACGCGGGTACCCTCAAAACGCAGACGCACCAGCATCTCTTCGCGCAGCGCCCCGACAAAGAGATCCCCCTGCCAGTGCACAAAGCGATCTCCCTCATAGAATGCCATCCCCGACGGCGCGATGGAGGTGGGCACCCAATAGTGCAGAGGCTGGATCATGCCCTGCCGGTGCGTTCCCATGCCGATGCGGGTCCCCAGACCATAATTGACCCCATAGGTGATAACCGGCCAGCCGTAGTTGTTTCCCGCCCGGATGATGTTGATCTCGTCCCCACCCTGGGGCCCGTGTTCATGGGCCCATAACTCGCCGGTTTGCGGGTGCAGAGCCGCCCCCTGCACGTTGCGATGTCCGATGGAGTAAATCTCCGGTTTCCAGCCGGAATGGCTTTTATAGGGATTGTCGGCGGGCACCCGGCCATCATCATGCAGACGGATCACCGAACCGGCATGGTCATCCCATTTTTGAGCCCGCGCCATCTCACCCCGATCACCCAGCGTAATGAAAAGATAGCCGGCCCGGTCAAACACCAGGCGGGAACCGAAATGGATACCCCGGTCGGACTTGGGCTGCAGGCGGAAAATCGTTTGCACCCCCTCCAGCCGATGGCCATTCAGGCGACCGCGGGCGACCTCCGTACCGATTCCCCCTTCGCCGGCGGCTGCAAAGGAAATATAAACCAGCCTGTTTTGAGCGAAATCCGGGTGCAAGGCCACGTCCAGCAATCCCCCCTGCCCTTTAGCCGCGATGGCTGGCAAACCCTCCACTGGCTGCGGATCCAGACGTCCCTGACGGACCAGACGGAGCCGGCCCGGACGTTCGGTGACCAGCATGCCGCCATCCGGAAGAAATGCCAGGCCCCAGGGATGTTCCAGCCCTTCTACCACCGTCACCACCCGGAAGCGATGTTTCTGGCTGGAAACGGTTTCTGCCGAAGCCGGGCAGAGGCATACCACCGACAAAAACATGCCAAGGATCAAAGCAACGCGAAACTTTAGAATGGTCATCCCTGCCTCCTTTCAAAGCAGCTGGTCACTCCCCTAAATATACCAGACGCCGATCCAGGCACAGCAGGCTGCCATGGGTTGACCCCCCGCTCGAATAAATCTATGGTGAGTCTTATTCTTCGACAGAAAGGAAATCCATCATGCAAATTCAAGGAAAAACGGCTTTGGTCAGCGGTGCCAACGGCGGCATCGGGGAAGCCTTGGTGAGAGAGCTTCTGAAAAGAGGCGCGGCCAGGATATATGCCGCTGTCCGTAAATTGGAATCGGCCAAGGCGCTGACCCAGCTTGATATCAACAAGATCGTGCCGGTTCAACTCGATATTACCGACGAGGCCAGTATTACCGCAGCTGCCGCTCACTGCCGCGATATCGACCTGCTGTTCAACAATGCCGGCTGCAATCAGGTCACCAGCTTGATGAGTCCGACGGCTCTGCAGGCTGCCCGCCTGGAGATGGACATCAACTACTTCGGCACCCTGGCCATGTGCCAAGCCTTCGCGCCCCTGCTCAGAGCGCGGGGAGGGGGCCTGATCGCCAACGTCTGCTCCATTATCGGGCTGGTCAATCTGCCGGCCAACGGCACCTACTGCGCCTCGAAAGCCGCCGTGCATTCGATGATTCAGGGAATTCGGGCCGAACTCCGCCCCCAGAATATCCAGGTCATCGGTATTTATCCGGGCCCGGTCGATACCGCCATGACAGCCGGCCAGGACATGCCCAAAGCCTCATCCCTGGAAGTCGCCTTCGCCATCTGCAACGGCGTTGAAGCCGGTGATGAGTACATTTTCCCCGATCCCATGTCCAAAGAAGTCAGCGCCATGCTGGCCAAGGACTCCAAAGGGGTCGAAAAACAATTCGCCACCTATCTTCCGTAGAAGACCGATAAGCCGAACACGCCACATTGTGTTGAAGTTCAAAAGCAAAACGGCCACTTCATTGGAGTGGCCGTTTTGCTTTGTATAAATGGTCGGGGCGAAAGGATTTGAGCCTTCTCCCCCCTGCTCCCGAAGCAGGACGAGTACGCTCAGCTTCGCCTTACTCCCCAGTGCGCTCAGTTACCAGAATGACTTCCCCCAATAGACTTTTCCGCTTGGCATTCCAAAATTCATCAAAAAAATACTTACCAATCTCCTGCCGCTGTCATCCTGCCCCAAGCTTCTCTACAAAAAGTTTGATCCTATTGTCTTGGTTGTAACCAAGAAGAAACTCGTGCATTTTTAACACCACAATGAGCGAACTTTTTTACCTCTTCTAGAAAAGGAATGCAGACAACAGGAAGTCGCACGATGGTAGATCCCTTCGGCAGAAAAGCACTTTTGATCAGGATTCGATACTGCAGCCGACTGCCTGACAGGCCGCCATTGACCCCAGACAGTTCTCAACGCGTTCAAAACCGTTCCGCTTGAGAATTGAGGCGGCGATGATCGCCCGGCGGCCACTGCCGCAGAAAGTAATAATCGGCTTATCTCTGGGGATCTCGTCAAGACGCTCGGGAACATCGCCGAGAAAGATTTCGGTGGTTCCCGGTAGCCTGGCTGTCTTGATCTCTTCCGCCTTGCGCACATCCAGAAGGACGAAATCCTCATCTTGACCCATCCGGCGTTTCAGGTCGCCGGCATAAATTGTCGGGATTTGATCGTAAGCGCGACCGCTGATTTCCCAGCCATGCAGACCCTCATCAAGATAGCTGACGATGTTGCGATAACCGAGTCTGGCCAGGTAGCGGACAGCAGGTTCCACATCGGCATAATTCTGGACGATCAGACCGATGTCGCAGTCGTAAGCTATGAACCAGCCGGCATACGCCGGGATCATGTCCAGGGGAATAGCCAGGCTGCCGGGGATATAAGCGCCGGAAAAAGCTTCGGGGCTTCGGGTATCGAGGGCTAGAAGACCGCCGTCCATGCTTTTGGCAAACTCATTCGCACTGGTCGGCAGCGGACGTGGCAAAGTGGCCGGCAGGGGCGGTCCACCCAGATTCAACTTTTCCATCTGTCGAAAATAGTTCGGATAATAGTGCTGCTCCGCCACTTTCATATCGATGAACTCTGCACGGTTGGCGATCTGAAGGGCGGGATTGAATTGCCGCTCATAGCCCAGGGAAGAAAACTCCCGCGATGCCATGCCCGAGCCGCAGACCGATCCGGCCCCATGGGCCGGGTAGAGAAGAACATGGTCGCCAAGGGGCAGGAGTTTGTCGAAGATGCTGTCGTAAAGCAGGCCGGCAACCTCCTCGGCCCGCTCGGGAAAGAAATCGGTGCGGCCGACATCGCCGATAAAAAGGGCATCCCCGGCAAAGACGGCGAGTGGCTGATCACTGAACTCCCGGTCGCTCAACACCAGCGAAATACTCTCGTCGGTATGACCGGGCGTCTTGATGATTTCCAGAGCGATATTACCGAATTCAAACCGGTCCCCTTCGTCGGCAGTCCGACCATACGCGAAGAGCAGTTCAGCACCATGGTAAATAGCGGCCCCGGTCATTTCGGCCAGCGTACAGGAACCGACTACGAAATCCTCGTTGCGGTGTGTCTCGAAGATATGCGTGATTTGGGCGCCCTCACGGTCGGCTATTTCTCGATAGACTTCACAATCCAGTCGCGGATCGATGACAGCAGCTTTCTGGCCGTCGCCGACGATGTAGGACAGTTGGGCCAGGCCTTCCGATTTGATTTTCGCGAAAAACATGTCTTTCCTCCTGCGGGCTGGTCATAAATCGAAATCTTGTCTTAAAAAAGCGTAGGGATCAAATCGGGTACGACTGAGCTGACGTATGGGTTTCTTCCTTTCGTTCCAGGGTGTAGTCAACCTCTAAACCCGTGGCCGCCTAAAAACACCGGCAACCAGGGCCACCAGAAACAGTATCAGGAAAATAAAAAACAGGATTTTGGCTATGCCGGCGGCTGCAGCGGCAATATCGGTAAAGCCTAACAAGGCAGAAACGAAGGCGACCAGAAAAAAAATAAGCGCCCATCTCAACATGATTTCAGCTCCTTTCTCCCCTCAGGCTAAAAGATTGAAAAATATGTGCTGTCCGACCAGGAGTAGATACACCGCCATGAATCAATTAAAAATTTCAGGATCACACCAGTAAGAAGACCGGCATCCGGAAAAGCAAGGGTTCGGCACGGGGACTTCTGGAAGATTAATGATTCATGGATTCTTCCGCTTTCTCTTTTAACTGGCGGATCTCTTCCTTGGCCTCTTCAGCCGTTTCATCCAGACGCTCGCCAGCCTCTTCGGCCGGACCTTCTCCGTCGATCTTGTCCACGACCTCGTCGACTTTTTTCCCGGCCTTTTCCATTGGTCCTTCCTTTTCACAGGCCGTAAGCAGGCCAATCGTACCGACGGCCAGCAGCAGACGGCAAACCAACAGTTTAAATCTCATGTTCGCCTCCTTTTCCCTGAAAGGGCTTGTGACCCAAAAGTTGACAACTGCCAGGAATTCTGGTTGGAAGTCTATAAGCGGCTAATATTATATGTATGCAACAATACCAACCAACCTGATGTCGGCAATGAGACAACTGCTACTATTCAGGGTAGAAAAAATCTCCAAGGAAGAGGAGCAAAGTCATGTATTTTCAAATAAACAGACCTCTTTCTTTTGCTTGGGAGAAACTTCCTACCTAACAAAGTAGCAAACTCCCCAATTGCTACTTTGTTTTCGGCTGATACATTGTCTCAATATATGAAAGGCCAAACCCTTCGCGAGAAGGGGACGGAAAGTTACGGGTCTTTTCCTTTTCGAAAAGGGCGAAGATAGCCGGGCTGCCCCAGGAGAAATTTCCAGGCAGGCCCGGTTTTTCTTTTGGGGGTTCTTGGTACGTAGCCGGACTAGATGGATCACATACACCTTGGTCTATTTACGGACTGAGCGAAAAGGAGGTGAAAATCTAAAAGCTTAGTCATCCGTTGGCGTAAGGACAAAGAACGAATTTTGCCGATTCTTGACATCGCAATCAGACTTTTTTTGTGGAGGTAGAGATCATGAAACGAATCGTAGGCTCATTCTGCATTATCGCTGCTGTTTCCATCCTTATGACGCTGCCGGCTGTTGCTGCCGCTGAATTAACCCCCAAAGAAGAGCTTGGCAAGGCGCTGTATTTCGACACATCCCTTTCAAACCCCAGCAACATGGCCTGCGCGGACTGCCACGCCGATATCGCCGGCTTCACCGGACCCAATCCTGGTATTAATCTGCTGGATGCCATATACCCTGGCGCTGTGCATAAACGCGCCGGGAACCGCAAGCCCCCTACATCGGCCTATGCCGGCGCGAGCCCCGTTTTTGATTATGACGCCGGGGAAGGCCTTTTCATCGGCGGCATGTTTTGGGACGGTCGGGCTACCGGCTGGGTAACGGGAGACCCGTTGGCGGACCAGGCGATGGGGCCTTTTCTCAATCCGGTCGAACAGAATCTCTCCAGTGAACAGGAAGCCTGCATGATCGTGGCTGCCTCCAAATATGCCAGCCTCTATGAGGAGGTTTGGGGTGAGCCTATTGATTGCGATAATTATGACGTTGATGGCCATCTGGTCGCGTATAAAAATTTCGCTTTGTCCATTGCGGCTTTTGAGGACAGTCCAGAAGTCAACCCCTATACCTCGAAGTTCGACTACGTCCAGGCTGGCGAGGCGGTGTTTACCGAGCAGGAGCAATTGGGCTGGGAACTCTTCCAGGCGGACGGCAAGGGCATGTGCGCCCTGTGTCACCCCGCCCCCCTGTTCACCGATTTCAGTTACGACAATCTGGGTGTACCGAGAAATCCCGACAACCCCTTCTACGACATGGATGAGGTTTTCCTCGATGACGGTACCGCCATTAATGCAGATGGCGAGACCTGGGTTGACCCCGGTCTTGGCGGATTCTTGAGCACTCTCCCCGAAGCTTCCTTTGCCCTTTGGGGCTTGAATAAAACGGATGCCGTTGCTGAAAACATGGGTAAACACAAAGTGCCGACTTTGCGCAATGTCGACAAACGCCCCGGCCCGGGTTTCGTAAAGACCTATATGCACAACGGTGCTTTTAAATCGTTGGAAGAAGTCGTAAATTTTTATGATGAACGGGACATCATGATAGCTAACGGCGCCGTAGTTCCCGAGGTTCTGGAAAATATGAACGTCGCCGAACTTGGCAATCTGGGCCTGACGGAGGCAGAGGAGGCCGCTCTGGTTGCCTTCATGAAAACCCTCTCCGATGGCTACGATCCGAAGAAAGACAAGTAAGCCATCCTGAACTTCGGACCCTCATCGGCTGGCTCGTGCATTCGACGAGCCAGCCGATATTTCAGTCAGGATCTCACTGAAATCCTTCTCCCGAGCCCGATTCCCCGCCCGTGAGGTTGAGCCATGAAACAGGAACAATATGTCTGCCTGGTCTGCGGATTCAATATGGTGAATTTTCATCCGGAGAATTGTCCCTTTTGCGGAGCGCCAAAGAAAAAGTTTATTACGGCAAAGGAATGCTCGGCTCGGTTCAAGGTCATATCCAGCCCAGTCAACAAGAAGGTGACCCGGCTCAACTCTCAACCGGACCTCGGGTATGAGCATGCCGCCTATCGGCTCGAAACCGACCAAGGCGCCATCTGGATCGACTGCCCTTCTTCCTTTGACACCTCCCTGCCGCGAGTCGATACGATCCTGTTCACACATCACCACTTTCTTGGAGCCGTCAACCTCTATCGGGAATATTTTGCCGCCAAGGTAGGTATCCATCAGGCCGACTCGAATCATGAAATCTGCCGCCCATTCAGCTTTGACAACCTTTTCGACAGTAACTTCAGCTATCGTGGCATTGAAGCATTCCACCTCAATGGACACACACCCGGTTTTACTTTCTACATATTCGAAGAGACGTTGTTTATTTGCGATTACTTCTTTCTCACAGGGGACGGCATGAAGCTTAATCCCTTCGGTCCAGCCGACAGGACCATCGGAGGCAGTAACCAACTTCGGAGCTTTCTTGACGGGCGTCAGATTTCGACCGTCTGCGGGTATAACTACGTCATCGACTACCCAGAGTGGAAGCGCCGTTTCGATGCGGGAGCTCCGTTTGGGGGTTTCTGACTCTGGCTTTTGGGAACGGTAAGGGTAACCGACTGCTCATCCTCACTGCCAACCCCAGGCCAACCGCTACGACAGCATGGAAAAGCAAAAGCCAACCTCGGAAAAGTTGGCTTAATCGTGTGAAACTTATCTAAAATTTGGTCAGCTCAATAATCAAAAAGGCACCCCCTGATGGAGGTGCCTTTTATGATTATTGGTCGGGGCGAAAGGATTTGAACCTTCGACCCCCTGCTCCCGAAGCAGGTGCGCTACCAGGCTGCGCTACGCCCCGACATTTTTCCTAGATAAACCGGGCGAAAGAATTACCACGAAATCCGAGGAAAAGCAAGAAGGTTTTCCCGAGGGGAAACACCTGTGTTCCGGCCTTGCCCGGGTCAAAAGGTAACACGCGCGCCCACCAGCAAGAGATGGCTGTAATGCTCCAGTTCGAATTTTTCACCGCTGGCCGTGGTAAGTTCCGGCTTGGTTGTTCCCTGAAAGCGGTAGCCGAAATCGAGGGTCAGGGGGTCGCTGACCATGAAACCGACGCCGGCCCCGGCCTGGAAGGCAAAGACGACGTCGGTATCGTCGACAAAAGGCGCGCCGCCGACGGTGGCGTTTTCAAGACGCATTTCGGCCACACCGACTCCCAGACCGATATAGGGAATCCAAGGGAGATTGTCCCGTGATTCGCCGAAGGAGTTGAGCATGAGGCTGCGGACTTCCAGATCGCCTTCGGCGGTGGTCAGGGCGCCGGTAAAGTCCGTTTCTTTTAAAGGTATTTCGCGCAGGGCCAGTTCCAGTTCCAACCGTCCCACCCCGATATCGGGATGTTTGGTGCCAAAGTCGTAGCCCAGGGCGAAGGTCAGCGCGTTGCCCGCATCGAAATCCACGGCAAAATCCCCGGATGGTTTTTCACCCTCGGATTCGTTGACCAGCAGAGCACCGTAGCTGCCGGCGATATAGAAGCCCTCGTCCTGGGCGAAGGCCGGCAGACTGAGCAGGGCAAGAAACAAGGTCAGCAGGGCGAAGCGAGCTTTGATCATCGCGCGTATTTCCTTGGCTAGAGTGGTCTCGAAGGTTGTCACCTTAGCATATTTCGGCTTTTTGGCGAAAAATTAATCCTTACCGTAGGGAACCACACGAAAATGTCGCCAGAGGGAGATGCCGAGGGTCACCAGGGTCAGCGGGACGACGAAGATGAGAACGGCCTGCACAAAAAGCGGCTTGGCCTCATGCTCCATGGCCGTCATGATCAAAAAGGCCGCATAGATGCCGTAATAGGCAAAGAAAAGCGCCCCTTCGCGACGGGCGATGCGATGCCCGGTGAGAAAGATGGGGAGGCAGGCCACGGCGACGGCCAGCATGACGGGCAAATCGAAGGTCAGCGCCGAACGCGGCACTGGCACCCCGCCAGGCACCACAGCGGCGGTGAGGCCAAGAACGACAAGGATATTGAAGATGTTGCTGCCGACCACATTGCCGACGGCAATGTCGCGCTGACCCCGGATGCTGGCCAGCACCGAGGTGGCCAGTTCGGGCAGGGAGGTGCCGATAGCGACCACGGTAAGACCGATAACGAGATCGCTGACCCCGAAGTGCTGGGCAATAGTCACCGCGCCCTGCACCAGCCAGCGGGAGCCGAGGCCCAGCAGGGCCAGACCGCCAACAATCTGCACGATCTGCATGGGACGGGACGACGGCACGATAGCGTTATCCACCTCGTCCTCTGCCGGTTTCTGCTTATTCTCCCGCAGGCTGCGTCTGACCGTCCAGCCGGTGTAAACGATCGCGCCAAGGAAAAGGAGCATCCCTTCCCAGCGTGCCAGTGAACCGTCCAGCGCCATCCCGACCAGCAGAAAGGAAACCCCGATCATGATGGGCACTTCAAGGCGTACCACCTGGCGGGAGACCACCAGCGGGGCAACCAGCGCCGACAGGCCCAGAATCACCAATACGTTGCAGATATTGCTGCCCACCACGTTGCCAAGGGCGAGACCGGCCTGCCCCTTGAGGGAGGAGAAGACACTGACCGCCAGTTCTGGCGAACTGGTACCGAAGGCCACCACGGTCAGGCCGACCACCAGAGGAGAAATTCCGAAATCCATGGCCAGAGAGGCCGCCCCGCGTACCAGGTATTCAGCCCCGGCCACCAGCAGGGCAAAACCGGCCAGCAACAAGATCCACGTCATGAAACCCAATGCCTGCATCCTTTCCGTCTAACAATAGCACCGTTTACACCTTGGCCACTCAGACCCCGAACAGCGCCGCAAGATATTCCTTCCAACAGCCAAAGTCAATGCGGCGGCTGGATTACTGCCTTACCCGTGTGGTGCCGTCGGGTCCGCGAATGACCCGGACACGATCGCCAACCACAAAGGTTTCGTCCTTTTCCTGCACGACGATCAGAATTTCGCCGTTGTCGAGGCTGACCTCGATCTCCTGGGCGTCTTTGGTCGTCACCCCTTTTTCGGCGGCGGAACCGGCCAGAGCCCCGACAATGGCCCCGCCCACCGTGGCAATAGAGCGCCCGGCACCGCTACCGACCGCCGAACCGAGCACACCACCCATGGCAGCGCCACCGACGGTGCCTGCCCCGGTCTGCGTCCCCTCGAGCGTCACATCCTCGACTCGCAGTACCACCCCGTAATAGACGGATTGACTGGTCTGGGCCTGGTCCCGGCTATAGGTTTTGCCGGCCCGGCTCTCGGGCATGCAGGCGTTCAGCGCCAGCAAAGCAACGACAAGGGAAAATACCGGTAGAACCTGATAACCACGCTTCATGACTTCCTCCTTTTTTCAGGCTGAGCCCAGCGGCAGCCGAACAAAGACACGGGTTCCACGGCCCAGCTCGCTTTCTACCCAGATCTTGCCGTTATGGGCTTCGACCAAAGAACGGACGATACTCATGCCCAAACCCAAGCCGCCCACCGCCGTGTCCTGATAGTTGGCTCGATAGAACTTCTCGAAAACTCTCTCCGCCTGCTCGGCCGTCATGCCGATGCCTTCATCTTCGATTCTCACCTCAAACTCAGCTTCCAGGCGTTCGCCGCAGATGTGTATGGTGCCACCGTCCGGCGAGTATTTTATCGCATTGCTGAGCAGGTTATCGAAAATCTGTTCGATTTTACCGCGATCCACATTCAGAATCACCGGTTCTGCAGGCAGGTCAACTTTAATGTGGTGACGGTCCGTCTCGCGCTGATGGTGAGGAATGAGGGCGCGAACAAGGGCCGTCAGATTGCAGGGCTGCGTATCGAGCACAATGGGACGACCGGCCTCGATACGGCTGAGGTTGAGCAGATCATCGACCAGATGTTCCAGGACATCCCCTTTCTGTTGAATATAGGCGAGAAATTCCTGACGCTGCTCTTGGGTGAAAGGCCCCAGGTCATCCTCGCGCAGCAGCAGATCAGCATAACCGATGATGGACGTCAGGGGTGTTTTCAGTTCATGGGCCGCAATCGAGATGAATTCGCTTTTCATGCGATCGACTTCCCGCTCTCTTGTTATGTCGCGCAGCAGGGTGACAACGCCCGATCCCTTGCCCGCCCGCCCCTGGACCGCCGAGGAAATGGCCTGATAGTGGTGAATGCCACCAAGTTCAGGATGGGGCAGGTCCACATAAGCTACCCGGATGCTTTCCTGTCGGGCTCCCTCACCGCCAACCACCTCAAGGAGCGCCGGGTCGCGAAATATGTCATCCAGTGGTTGGCCTCTGAGATTCTGCTCTGTTTTCCCAAAGAGTTTTTCCGCTTCCTGGTTCATCAGCACCAGGCGCCTATCCTGATTCGCCACGATCAGGGCATCGGGCACCGACTCAAGAATGGCATTGACCCGGTCCCGGGAAGCCTCCGCGTCCCGCAGAGCATCCCGCACCGTCTCTTCCGCCTCTTTAAGCGCCGTAATATTGACATGAGTGCCGATCATTTTCAGCGCCTGTCCGTCTTCGCCTCGCTGAATGGCTTCGCCGCGTCCAAGCACCCAGACCCAGCCACCGCCCTTGTCCCGCAGACGGAACTCGCGCTCGAAGCGCTCCCCCCGATGGACGCGGCAGGCTTCGAAGTTCGCCAGCGTATCCTGCCGATCATCGGGATGGAGACGTTCCTGCCAGCTGGCCATATCGGCAGGAAACTCCCCTGGCTCATAGCCGAGCATCCGGTAGTAATTGGGGTTGAAATAGACCTGGCCGCTCGCCAGATCCCAAGCCCACAACCCGTCGCTGGTCGCATCCATGGCCTGACGCAAGCGCGCTTCACTCTCACTCAACGCCTCATGCAACTGATTCACAGTTCGGTAGCGCCAGTAAAGCAAACCGACAATGGTGCCTGCCAGCAAAGCCGACATCAGCACCAGAATGCGCTTCACCGTCCAGTAGGGGGCAGGCTTTCCGTACCAGCGGATATAAATTTCCCGGTATTGCGGCGAGGCGACTAACTCGCGAATGCCTTCATTGAGTTTTTCCACTAAGTGGGGATTATTCGGAGCCACAGCCATGGCCCGCTTGCTGTTGAGCAGGGGCTTTCCAAGGATGCGGATGCGGTCCTCCAGCTGGGCGTCACGGGCTTCCTTGAGAAAAAGATTCTCGCCGGCGACAAAGGCATCCTCCCGGCCGGCGAGCAAAGCGAAGAGACCTTCTGGCACGCTTTTATAGGAGCGGATATCGAGGCCGGGAATCTTCTGGAGATGGGCAAGAATGAAGCTGCCTTCCGTGGTCCCTACCCGCGTACCTGGTTCCAGACCCACTACTTCTGCGTCGCGGGACCGGACAAAAACGGACACGGGGGTACTGTCGATCCCTTCGCTGAAGACAAGCTGCTGCTGTCGCTCTTCGCTGACCGCCAGGCTGGCGGCCACATCGGCCTGGCCTTTGCTGACCAGCGCGATGACCTCCGACCAGGTGTCGCCAAAAACGTAGGTGGGTTTAAAACCCTGTCGCCTTGCCACTTCTTCGAAAACATCGATGGCAAAGCCGGCGGCCCTGTTCTGACCGGGGTCATAAAACTGCAGCGGTGGGGAGTTGCTCAGAACCGCCACCCTGACGGCAACAACAGCTGGCCGACCGGGATCAGCCGCGACCACGGCAGGCAGCCACAGCAGAAGACAACCCATAAGGGTAAACACAAAGAGAGCCCTCTGCTTTGAAGACGCTTGGAAAAGACCCATGATTCTCCTTCGCGAAAAAATGCAGAACAGACTTCATCTCCTGGATGAGGATAGATCCGTTTGATTTTTCAAAGAATACCACGCCGGCGGCCGGCTTCCAGAGACCTGCAGGTGATCCCGGTGTTCCCTAGAGCGAACTCAGGGGCTTCTGGGGAGGCGCGGGACGGCCTTTTTCAGTAAACATACCGGCGGTCACCGCAAAGCCCATGGCTCGCTGCATGGAGATATCCACCGGCTTCACTGCCGAGCGCGGCACCATGACCGTATAGCCGCCAATCTGGTAGGACAGGGGAAGATATACAGCCACCTCGCCCTCATGGCCAATGCCCTTGGGGAGATCGTGAAAATCGGTACGGGTGACAAATCCGAGGAAGCGCATGGGCATCCCCCCCACATTCAATTCGAGGGTCACCACCTGATTGAACTCCCGGTTTCTCTGCTGGGAGAAGAAGCCGACGAAATCCTTCACCGATCCGTAGAGCGTCTTGACCAGAGGGATGCGGTTCATCAGCGATTCGCTGAAATCGAACAACCGCCGTACCAGGAAGGCATTGAGGGCCAACCCCAGCAGAAAAACGACAAAAACACCCGTCAGCAGCCCCATGCCCGGCACATAAAGGCCCTCGGGTACAACCGTCTGGATGACCCCACCCAGAAGCTGTTCGGCGGTGGTGGCAGACCAGAATAGAATATAGATGGTCAAGGCCGCCGGCAGAATGGCGGCCAGCCCCTGAAACATGATGCGGCCGAGTCGTTTCACTAAAAAATCCTTTCCTTTTTCACGCTGGAATTGGTGCCTATAGTTAATGCGCCGCCCCTTAGGCCGGCATCACCAAACTATACCATTATCCCGCTGGCCTGCCGACACCTCTTTACGACAAAAGCCGGCCCAATAGATGACAAGATCGGTCATATATGATAAAGTAAACACAAAGTCAACGAACTCTAAAGAGAGAGAAAGGAGAAGGGTCATGAAAGGGATGAAAGACAGATTCACAGACGCGTTTTCGGAATTGGAAACCAAAAACCCCTTCACCTGTGAAACCTGTGATGAAAGATACGGTCATCCGCACAAAGAAGGGAAAACGATGCCGAGCGAAAAAGACATGAAGGACGAACCGACCAGGCATTAATGAAGATCAACCGCTTCTTGAATCCACGAGAAACAACCTGACTGCCGGCCCCGCAAGGGGCCGGATTATTGGCGGTGACGCCCCTGCCCGACTTCACAATCGTTGCATTTGGGGATCGATCCTTTTACTATCGGGCCAGACACCAACACCCCCCTCTCGGAACTGGAAGGAGAACTCCCTTGTCACAAGTCGCCCCTCGCAATGAAAAAGCAAACCCCTGTCCTGCCATCGATCTCAGCGGTGAACCCGAATGGACCCCCTTTGACGCCCCTTCGCTGGTTGGCGCCTCCCTGCGTTTTGTCTCTGGAGAACCGGACGGCAACCGCTATCGCGTGCGCTATTATCGGGACGGTCAGCAGCGGTTGCGGGCCAGAGTCTGGTTCGGCCCCGAAACCGAAGGACCGCCCGGGCATTCCCACGGCGGCGCCATGGCCGCCGTTTTTGACGAAGTCTTGGGGCTGGCCGCCTGGACGGCCGGCTACTCGGTGGTCGTCGGCAATCTCAATGTGAGCTTTCGCAACATGCTGCCCCTGGAGCAGGTCGTCACCGTTGAAAGCGACATCGTCTCCGTGCAGGGACGCAAGGTCAAGGTGCAGGGCCGTATCTGCCTGGGAGACAGGGTCTACGCCGAGGCCGAAGCGCTCTGCATCACGATCCAAGTCCCCTGAAAAACTTCACCGGCGACCATTTCCTTCCGATGAGCGCGTTGACAGCCACAGGCTTCTACGGCAAAATTTGAGGCATCCCTCTTGCTAGAGGATGCGACTGCCTCAGCCATCGTTTGTCCTTTTACCACGAACGTGATATCCATTGCCCCCAGAGGGAGTCAACGTGCCCAGCCTTGCCATTATCATTGACTTTCTGAACAACACTATCCTGTTGCTGGCTCTGGGCGCCCTCTACGGAACCATTCAACAGTATCCCGACACCCTGGGCCGAAAGCTCTCCACCGGATTCTTCATCGGCCTGATCACCGTCGGCCTGATAGCCAACCCCTGGCAGCTGGCTCCCGGGGTGATCTTCGACAGCCGTTCCATCCTGCTCAGCGTCGGCGCCGCTTTCTTCGGCTTCATCCCGACCGTCGTCGCCACCAGCATCTCCGCCCTGTACCGCCTCTACCTGTCCGGCCCCGGCACGATTCCCGGAATTCTGACCATTCTGGTATCCGGGCTTCTTGGCTTGGCATTGAAAAATTATCGGCGCAAACACGTTTACCGGATGTCCACCATCGCCTGGTATGCCTTCGGTTTCGGCGTGCAGACGGTCGTGCTGCTGCTCATGTTCACCATGCCAGCCGCTCTGGCCCTTCCCGTACTCAGGAACATCACGGTGCCGACCCTGATTCTCTATCCCGTGGTCACTGTCCTGCTGGCCAAACTCCTGGCCTCCCAGGAGGCGCACATTCGCCGCAAACTGGCTCTGGACGTCAGTGAACGTCAATATCGGGAGCTGGTCCAACAGTCCAGGGTCATTATTCTGCAGATAGATCGGGAAGGGAAGGTCACCTTCATCAACGAGTATGGCCAGGAATTTTTCGGCTACCCCTATGAGGAGCTGGTGGGGCGCCCCCTGGTGGGAACTATTGTTCCCGAGTTTGACCAGGCCGGCCGCAATCTGAAGGAGATGGTGAAAAATTCTCTGCTGACACCTGATCCCTACCTGGAGAACGAGAACGAAAACCAGTGCAAGGACGGCAGACGGGTGCGCATCCAGTGGAAGAACACGCCCCTCTACGACGCCTCCTATGAATTTATCGGGATGCACTGCATTGGCCACGACGTCACCGAACTGCGGCGGGCCGAAGCGATTCTCCAATCCAAAGAACAATACCTGCAGCTGCTCCTCGAATTGGCTCCCATTCCTCTTGTCATCCTGGAACAGCACCAGGAGATCACCTATGCCAACCGCGCCGTCACCGATCTTTTCGGCTACACTCTTGACGAAATTCCCACGCTGGCCGAGTGGCGCCTCAGGGTCTTTCCCGATGTCGCCTACCGCACGCAAGTGCAAAAACGATTTGATGAAGCCGTGATCCTGGCCCGGCAGACTGGCAAGTCCATTGACCCCCAGCCTCTTTCCATCACCTGCAGAGACGGCTCTGTACGCGACGTATTGGCACACTATGCCGCCATCGAAGACAAAGAGATCGTCGTCTTCAACGATATCACCCGCGAGCGGGAGATCGACCGTATGAAGAGCGAGTTCATTGCGACCGCCGCCCATGAACTGCGCACGCCGCTGGCTTCCGTCAAAGGTTTTGCGGAGCTGCTCTTGGAAGAAAAGGGTTTTGATGAGGCTCAGCGCGACGAGTACCTGGCTATTATTGTGGATAAATCTGAGGTTTTGGAGCACATTATCGACGACCTGCTCGATATCAGCCGGGTCGAATCAGGACGCATGATCCACATCGAAAAACAGCCTGGCGATATTCGGAACCAGATAGCCTCCTCGGTCCATGCCTATCAGAGTGAATTCCGCCAGCGGCGTATCGAGCTGGATTGGCCTGACGAGGGGCCGGGAAAAGTTCTGTTTGATCCCTACAAAATCGACCAGGTCATGGAAAACCTGCTGAGCAACGCGGTGAAATTCTCACCTCCCGACAGCCCCATCCGGGTCAGCGGCCGCTTCTCCGAGCAGGGGGTCACCATTAGCGTAAAGGATGAGGGCATCGGTATCGAGCCGAAAGACCTTCCGCGTATCTTCGATAAGTTCTATCGGGCCGACAGCTCGGACACCGCCGTGCCTGGCATGGGCCTGGGAATGGGCATTGCCAAGGGGATCGTGGAAGCGCATGGCGGCCGCATGGAGGTACAGAGCACCCTCGGCCAGGGCACCACCGTGTCCTTTTTCCTCCCCCTGCTTGAAAAGGAGACTTCCTACCATGAACAAGCTGGTTAAAATAATGCTTTGCCTCGGCGCCGTCTTTTACCTGGGCGGCTGCGCCACCGTACTGGATCCCGGCTTTGAATCACCCACGGTGGGAATCCGCTCCTTCCGCGTAATCCCCTCACCCAGCCTGGCTCCCCAGTTTGAAATCGGCCTGCATATCGTCAACCCCAATCGCACGTCCCTGAAGCTGGAGGGCATCGTTTATACGATAAAGCTGGAGGGACAGCGGGTCCTCATGGGGGTAGCCAACGACCTGCCGGAGATCGGGTCCTACGGCGAGGGGGATGTCACCTTGAACGCCTCGGCCGACCTGCTCAGCAGTATCAATCTGTTCGCGTCCCTGATGCAGCAGCCGCAGGACACTTTCTCCTATGAGCTTGAAGCCACCCTCGACATCGGTCGCTTCCGCCCGCGGCTTCAGGTGCAGGAAAAAGGTGAAATTTCACTGCAGGCACCGGCACAGTAAGTCCCAAGGACTCTTTACTCCGTTTATGAAAAATCGAGAATCCACCAAGCACCGGCACCGCCTGGCCGTGGCCAGTTCCTGCCAGGGACAGCGTTTGGACCGGTTTTTGACCGATGCCCTGCCGGGGGTATCCCGCAAACAGATCAAGCGGGCCCTCGACCGCGGGGCGGTCTTCCTCAATGATTGTGTGGAAAAGCGGGCTGGCCGCCCCTTGCAGGGGGGTGAACGCATTGACCTGACCGTGGAGATCGCCCCGCCCGTCCCCAGGGAATTCTCCCTGCCCATTATTTATCGGGACGACGATGTGCTGGCCGTGGCCAAGCCCCCTGGCCTGCCCGTCCATGCCAATGTCGCCGGGGCCGTCAACGCTCTCGATCTGGTACGACAGCTGATCGGCAGCGACCTTGACCCCATCCTGCTGCATCGCCTCGACGCCGACACCACCGGCGTCCTTCTCTTCGCCCTCAATCGGGCCAGCAACCGTTCGCTCTGCCGACAGTTTTCCGAACGCCGCGTCGAGAAGACCTATCTGGCCCTCGTCCAGGGCTGTCCGGCCAAACCTTTTGAGGTGCGTGACCACCTTCGTCCCAACGTTCGGGGCAAAACGGTGAAGGTCCTCAGCGGCGGGCAGCCGGCCTGGACCTCCGTCAACCCGCTCTCCTGCCATAACGGCGTCGCCCTGGTTGCAGCCCGTCCCCACACCGGGCGCACGCATCAGATTCGCGCCCACCTGGCCGGCTGCGGCCATCCCCTGCTGGGCGACACGCTCTACGGGGGACCGGCCCACCTGGAAACCCTGGAGGGTCCCGTCGCCTGCCCCCGCCACATGCTGCATGCGGCGGTGCTGGTCATCACCCATCCCCGCACCGGTCGTCCCCTCACCCTACAGGCCCCTTTGCCCGCCGATTTCAGCCTGCTGCTGTCCGGCGCCGGCTTGAACCCACCTGACTACGCCAACCTCGGGCTCTAAATAAAAAAACCGGCCTCGAAGGGCCGGTTTTTAACATCCAGTCTAATACGGGCTTCAGCGTTTCCGCGCCCGCTCCTCTTTCCACAGGTCCCAAAGCAGCAGCCCGACACCGACGGTGATGGCCGAGTCGGCCACGTTGAAAGCCGGCCAGTGATACTGATACCAGTGGACATCGAGAAAATCGATAACCTCCCCCAGGCGGATGCGGTCGATCAGGTTGCCAACGGCACCGGCAAAGACAAGGGAGAGGGCGGTCTGCAGCAGGCGCTGCTCTTCATGCACCCGACTCAGGTACCAGAGGATGCCCACCGAGGCCAGGATCGATACGCTGATGAAAAAGGGGATGCGGATGGCACTGTCGGCCAGGATGCCGAAGGCCGCCCCCTTATTGCGCACGTAGGTGATATTGAAAAAGTTCTCCACCACCGTCAGCGACTGGTAAAGGGCGAAGCGCTTGTCGATGAAAATCTTGGTCGCCTGATCCAGCAGCAGGATGACCGTGGTGATGGCCAGCAGCAGGCGATAACGGGCAGTCAGCATGAGTCGTCTATGCCCCCAGCGCCGTGTGGCAGCGATCGCAGATGGTGGGATGATCCTGGCGGCTGCCGACGGAGACGGCGTAGTTCCAGCAGCGCTCACACTTGTCGCCCTGGGCTTTTTCTATGCGGATACGCAGCCCTTCCACCTCCTCGCCGGCAATCCCGTCCGTAAGTGTTTCCACCCGTTCGGCCTGGGAGACGATAAAGAGGGTGGCCAGTTCGTCCTGATAGCGTTCGAGCAGCTGCCGCCATTCTCCGGCTGGCACCGCCAGGATCACCCTGGCGTCGAGGGAATGACCGATGCGCTTTTCGGCGCGGGCCAGTTCGAGAGCCTTGGACACATCGGAACGCAGCGCCAGGATCTTCTCGTAGCGGGCCTCGAGATCGGCGTCGAGCAGACTCGTCTCGAAACGGGGGAACTGGGCCAGATGGACGCTTTCTTCGCGCTCACCCGGCAGATGCTGCCAGATCTCTTCGGCGGTAAAGGACAGGACCGGAGCGATGAGACGGGTCAGGGCGTCCAGGATGACGTACATGGCGGTCTGGGCACTGCGTCGCTGCAAGGATTTCGGCGGCGCCGTGTAGAGGCGATCCTTGAGTACATCCAGATAGAAGGCACTCATGTCGACGCTACAGAAATTGTGCACTGCATGATAGAGCACATGAAACTCGTAGTCTTCGTAGGAGCGTTCGACACGGCCGACCAGTCCCTCCAGACGCGACAGGGCCCAACGGTCAAGCTCGAGCATTTCGGCCGGAGCCACCCGGTCCGTGGTCGGATCGAAACCGGCCAGGTTGCCGAGGATGTAGCGGGCCGTGTTGCGGATGCGCCGGTAGGCGTCGGAGAGGCGCTGCAGGATTTCCTGGCTGATGCGAATATCGTCCCGATAGTCCTGAGCCGCCACCCACAGGCGCAGAATCTCGGCGCCGAACTTTTTGATGACCTCTTCGGGCGCGACTACGTTGCCCTGGCTTTTGGACATCTTCTTGCCGGCCCCATCGACCACGAAACCGTGGGTCAGCACCGCCTTGTAGGGGGCGATGCCGCGGGTTCCCACCGCGGCCAGCAGGCTCGAATGGAACCAGCCGCGGTGCTGGTCGCTGCCTTCGAGGTAAAGGTCGGCCGGAGATTGGAGATAGTCGCGGTTTTCCAGCACGGCGGCGTGGGAAACCCCCGAATCGAACCAGACATCGAGGATGTCCATCTCCTTGGTAAAGCCTTGATGACCGCAGGCGGCGCAGGTCGTGCCCGCCGGCAGCAGTTCGGCCGCCTCCTTCTCATACCAGACATCACTGCCCTCAGCGGTGAACTGATCGGCGACATGGTGCATGGTCTTGCCGTCGGCCAGAGCCTCGCCGCACTTTTCACAGTAGAAGACGGTGATGGGCACACCCCAGGTCCGCTGCCGACTGACACACCAGTCGGGACGATTTTCAATCATGCCGTAGATGCGCTCGCGCCCCCAACGGGGGATCCAGCTGACGTCGTTGATGTGCTGGAGGGCCTTCTGCCGCAGGTCGTTCGACTCCATGGAGATGAACCACTGCTCGGTAGCCCGGAAGATGATGGGTTTTTTGCAGCGCCAGCAGTGCGGATAGCTGTGCGAGACCTTCCCCTGCTTGAGCAGGGCGCCGACTTCGGCCAGCTTGCCGTTGACGGCAGCATTGGCGTCGGCCAGTTTCATACCGCCGAAAAACTCCAGATCCTCGCGATAACGGCCGTAGTCGTCAACGGGATTGTAGACATCCAATCCGTACTGCAAGCCGATGATGTAGTCGTCCTGGCCATGGCCCGGCGCGGTGTGAACGCAACCCGTACCCGCCTCCAGGGTGACGTGCTCACCCAGCATGATGAGGGAATCGCGCTCATAAAAAGGATGCCGGCAGTTCTTCTTGTCGAATATGGGGGCAGCGAAGGTGGCCAGCACCCGGTATTCTTCCACCCCGATCTCACGCAACACCTTCTCGTAAAGCCCTTCGGCCAGCACCAGCACATCGTCGCCAACCTCTACCGCCACATAGGTATAGTCGGGGTTCAGGCAGACACCCAGGTTGGCCGGAATGGTCCAGGGGGTGGTGGTCCAGATGACGAAGGAGAGTTTTTTGCCCGCCAGCGGCGCCAGTTCGACCGGCAGTTCGTCCACATAGGGAAATTTGACGTAGATGGAAGGGGAATCGTGGTCGGCATATTCAACCTCGGCTTCCGCCAGTGCAGTCACGCAGGAAGAGCACCAGTGCACGGGTTTCTTGCCCTTATAGAGGCCGCCGCGTTCGGCGAAACGGGCCAATTCACGAGCCGTCGCCGCCTCGTAGGCGGGATTCATGGTCAGATAGGGGCGCTCCCACTCCCCCAGCACGCCGAGACGCTGGAACTCGCGGCTCTGAATATCGACCCACTCGGTGGCATAGGCACGGCATTCCCGGCGGATCTGCGCCTTGGTCATCTCCTTCTTTTTGGATCCCAGCTTTTTGTCCACCATCAGCTCGATGGGCAGGCCGTGGCAGTCCCAGCCCGGCACGTAGGGGGCATAAAAGCCCTGCATGCGGCGGCTCTTGATCACAATGTCCTTGAGGATTTTGTTGAGCGCGTGGCCGATGTGGGTGTGGCCGTTGGCGTAGGGGGGACCATCATGCAGAGTGAAGTTGGGGCGATTCTTGCCCGCTTCTTCGATCTTGCGGTAAAGCCCTGTTTCTTCCCAGGTTTTGAGGATTTCCGGCTCCCGCTGGGGCAGGTTGCCCCGCATGGGGAATTCGGTGACGGGCAGATTGAGGGTATCTTTGTAATCCATGAGGGTCCTCCCGAACTGGCCTTGGGGATAAAAATCGAAGCAGGTAACTTAGCAAAACAGCCAGATAAGTCAAGGGAAAACCGGGATTATTGCGGCTTTGGACAGTCCGGGAAGCAGGGGGAAAGGGGCCAAAGCCCCTTACCCTGTTCCCAGGCCGGCACAGCGAAACCGGGGCACATTCAAACCCCGGCCCGCCGCCCGCCCATATGGGGATTCTGCTGCAGCAGATCGAGGCTTTGGCGCAGCAGCATGCTAATGCTCACGCCCGACTTCTCGGCGATGACCTGCAGAGTCTGCATCTCCCGGTCGTTCACCCGGCAGGAGACAATGTTTTTCTTCGGATTCGCTACTGACTTACCCATAATCGACACTCCTTATGCACTTGCGTTTTAGTATTCTTGACCAAACTGTTTCAGCCATCGCCGTATACGCCTTGCAAAGAGACTGCCAGACCGGATCATCAGCTTCAACTTTCTGGAATTTTGTTTTATTACAGATACTTGCCAGCTATGGCGCCCTGAGCGCCAACGGCGTCTCCCTAATGAAAAGGTGGGTAAAAATGACGCAATTGGCCTCAGGTGAGACAGAAATGCGCACACTCCTGGGCCGCTTCTGGCACAAACACATCAGGCCTCAAGAATAGGAAGTGAGAACGTGATCAGAGGGAATCGGCGCTGGGACAATCGGCGGCGAGAGGACAGGCCGGGCAGCGCGGGCTGCGCTTGCGGCAGGCGTCCTTGCATAACTGCACGATGAGGGCATGATAGGCGTTGAAAAGCGCGGCATCAGCGGGGAGATAATCCATAAAGAGAGCTTGCAGGGCATGGTAGTCGACACGGCCGGTATAAAGACCCAGCCGACTGCACAGGCGGTGGGTATAGGCATCCACCACAAAGACGGGATGGTCGCCGGCGTAGAGCAGAATTGAATCGGCTGTTTCCGGCCCCACCCCTTTGAGGGAGAGCAACTCACGACGCACCTGATCTGTCGGCCCGTCAAGCAGAGTCTCCAGACGGCCGTCATGATGGACAAAGAGATGCTCCACCAGCAGTTTAAGGCGGTGCGCTTTCTGGCGGTAAAATCCGGCGGGACGCACCATCCGTTCAAGATCAGACAGCACCACCCGGCGCACGGCGGCGGGGGAAAGCAGATCGGCCTGCCGCAGGTTGTCGATAGCCTTTTCCACCTGAGTCCAGGTCGTATTCTGCGTCAGGATGGCCCCGACGGCCACCTCGAAAGGGGTTTCCGCTGGCCACCAGTGCAAAGGGCCGTAGTGGCGGGAAAGTCGCTGAAAAATCTGATCGAGACGCCAAGCGTAGTCCATATCGTCAGGGCCGCACCTGAATAGGGACAAAACCGTTCTCTTTTCTGTCCTTAAAAAGGGCAAAAACGCAGGCGACAAAGTTGGCCAGCAGGGGTTCATCCGTGCGACCTGCATCGTAAAACAGGGTACGTTCGCGGTGATGCTGAAATCCTTTTACATAGTGGGCGCACAGACGTCCTTCATCAAGGTGGCGTTGCACGAGGCTGCGCGAGACGAAGGACACTCCGCCGCCCGCGAGCACGGACTCGATGGAAAGTCGCAGATCATCGGAGATGACCACCGTGCGGAAGTCGTCGATCCCCACCCCCACGGCCGCCAGATTGCGGGTCAGCAGGTTTTTCGAGCTGCAACCGTCCCGCCGGGCGTAAAGACGCAGCTCCAGCAGCTGGCCGATCTCCAGTTCACCTGATGGCAGCTTCAGGCCGGGCGCGCTGATAAATACCAGCTCGTCATCCGGCAGGGCATGGCAGGCGAAGCTCTTGAGCAGGGGGGCATCGCAATGCTCGATCACCGCCAGATCGTACTCCTTGTCCTGCACCCCCTTGATGGCTTCGGCCGGCTGCTTGAAAATGAACTTGAGGTCGGCCACGTCGGCATTCTGCATGACGAAATCGTTCAGCACCCCCGGCAGATGGGCCATGCCAAAGGTCGGCGTGCAGCAGATGGACAGCCTTTTGCCCACCTTGAGTCGCTTGAGGCCCTCGGCCAGCTCGTTCTCTCTTGCAAGAATTTCTCGGGCCGCCGCCAGCACCAGGGCTCCCGCCTCCGTCGGCACCAGCACCGGCCCGCTGCGATCCAGCAGCTGTTGGCCATAGGATTCCTCCAGAAACTTGACTCGCTGCGACGCCGCCGACTGGGTGATGTGCAGCTCTTCCGCCGCCCGCGAAAAACTCCCCGTCTCACAGGCCTTCAGCAGGGTTTTCAGATAACGCGTTTCCATTGTCCAGCCCTTTCGGACAGCGATTTACCGAGCATGCATGTTGGAATCTATACGTATGAATATTCAAATTCCAAACATTCTAAATGCCTGATATATCGATTTAAAATAGAATTTTCTCTTATGCCAGCATTAGAAACATTGGCTTTACCATAACACCGCAGAAACGTATCTTACAAGCGGTTCCACGGTAAAACATGGGGTTATTGCGTCTGCCTTCCTGCCCGGCAGAAGCCTCGCAAGACAAACCCTTATCGCCAACGTATCACGGAAAGGAGGGAGATAGCACATCATCAAACTCTGATCTCATGCCAATCGGAGCATTCACAAGCAACACAGCGAATGGAGAAGTTACGAAAGGAGAACACATGTCAAGGAAGTTGCTTCAAACCAAAGCCAAATGGCTGGTGCGGCTTCTTCCCCTTATGCTCATCCTGGGGGCCTGCGCTACCGGGACCATAAGGGAAAAGATGCTGACCCTGCCGAAGATCGATGGCGCCACCATCGTTGGCCAGGAAACCTGTGCCGGCTGCCATGACGACAAGGCCGCCTCGATGGCCGGTAATGTGCACGGCCGCCTGGCCGATTTTGAACTGATGGGTGGCCAGAACGGCTGCGAGTCCTGCCACGGCGCCGGCAGCCTGCATGTCGACGGCGGCGGCGACACCGAGAAGATTCTCAACCCCGCCAAGCTGACGGCCGACGAGTCCGCCGCCCTCTGCGCCCTCTGCCACACCAGCGGCAAGCTCATGGACTGGACCCACAGCCAGCACGCCCTGGCCGATGTCGGCTGCACCGACTGCCACACCATGCACACCCAGGACAAGTCCCTGAAGGCCTACCTGAAGAAGGCCGATCCCGAGCTGTGCTACGGCTGTCACCAGGAGCAGATGGCCCAGTCCAAATTCCCCTCTCATCACCCCCTCGATGAGGGCAAGATGAACTGCTCCAGCTGCCACAATGCCCACGGCGAACTCAATACCGATGAGCGCACCAATGACCTGTGCCTCAACTGCCACACCCGTTATCAGGGTCCCTTCGTCTTTGGTCATGCCCCCGTTGAGGACGACTGCACCATCTGCCACAACCCCCACGGCAGCGTGGCCAACAACCTGCTGGTGCAGAACGAGCCTTTCCTGTGCATGCAGTGCCATGAAGGCCACTTCCACATGCTGAGGGAATCCAATTATACGGTCCCCGTACCTGCCACCGGACAGACGGCAACGACGCCTGAGGCTCAGGCCATTGCTGACATCGTCAACGTCCATGGCAATGAAGGGTTTCAGACCTCTTTCGGCACCAAGTGCACCACCTGCCACAAAGTGGTCCATGGCAGTGATTACCCGTCCCAACCGCTTAGCGGTGGCGGCCTGACCCGTTAACAGACGTTTAAGGAGGCAAACCCATGAAGCAAAGCCGTACCTGGCTGCTTGCATTGTTGTCCGCCCTGACGCTGATGGCGACCTCCACGCTGGCGGTGGCGGAAGAATCTTCCGACCATTTCAGCGGCAGCGTGGAGATCGGCGCCACAGTGGTCGATGTCAAGGACAACCCTGCACGTGCCCAAGAATACACCGGATACCGGTCGGATGACGGGGTCAATGTCGCCCCGAAACTCGAACTGGAGTACCTGAGCGATAACCTGCGCTTTCTGATCGACAGCGAGACCAAGGGACATCGCGATCAGACCCATGGCTACGAAATCGACTTCAAGCGCATGCTGCGGGTCGATGGCTCGTATGAGTCCTTCGAGCACTGGAAGGATCATGAAACCCTGGACCAATTTGGCGCCACCGCCCGTGACGATGTGGGGGGCTCCCAGCCCAGCACCACCACCGACAAGATCATGGCGGAACTGGCTGAACTGCCGACGCCTGTTACCGCCGTCGGTGGCGGCACCCTCAACTATGATCCGCGCCAAGCCTACGAGCAGGAAATCAGCAACGACTATATCGTGACCCGTCGGGAGATTAAAAACGAGGCCAGCCTGACCCTGCCCATGCTGCCCAACATCACCTTCCATGCCGGCATGCGCATGGAGACGCGGGAAGGACTGGAGCAGGCCATCGCCACCACCAAGTGCGACTCCTGCCACGTCACCGCCGTCGGCAAGAACATCGACGAGCGCACCGAAGAGTACACCCTGGGCGCTACCGGCAAGTTCGGCCTGCTCACCGTCGACTACGAATATCTGACCCGCAACTTCACAGAAGACAGTGCGGCGCCAACCAAATACTATGAAGATGCAGGCAATCCCACAGCGTACAATCTGCTGTACGAAAACGGCGACTACGCTTTTGCCCGCACACCTGACTCGCAAAAAGACAGCCACGCCTTGAAGGCCCGCGTGGACCTGAGCGGCGACACCGTCATCAGCTCCAGCTACGTGAAGTCGGACATCGAAAGCTCCAAAGCTGAAACCGAGACGGAGTACGATCTGCTCGGCAGCAGCAAACTGGAAAGCGAATACGAATCTTTCGGGGCCAAGCTGTCGACTAAATTCGGCAAAAACCTCCGCCTGTCCCTGCGTGGTCAGCTCTATCAGATCGACGTCAAGGATAATGCGATCTACTACCCTGCCCGCGATGTCGCAGCGGCGGCAACGGCCTGGCCCGGAACCAATACCGACGCCTGGCATTCCGCCGAAGCTCGCGACGTCAGCGAATTGGGTCTCGATGCAGTCTATCGGCTGAGCAAAGCCACGACCCTGCGCCTCGGCTATGAGTATGAAGAAGTCGAGCGCGACGAGGAAGAGCTGGGCGAGACCACGACCCATACGGTGAAGGCAGCGATTAAAACCCGCTTCAACAAGGCTTTCTCCGGCCGCGCCAGTTATGAGTACCAGAATATCGACGAGCCCTTTGCCGGTGCCCACGTCGGCATCGCCCAGGGTGACCTCGCTGGCGGCGCCATTGCGGATCCTCTCGGTTCTGGCCTCTGGTATTACAACACAGTAGATTTCTCAGCAACGGATGCCGAAAAAACTTGGTACTGGACTGATGTCTACCCCAACCGCCAGCTGGAGTCCACCAGCCTGCCTGAGGATGTACACGAAGCCAAGGTCAATGTCACCTGGGCCGCCCGCCACAACCTGGCCGCCAACGCCTTCGCCCGTGTTCGCTATCAGGAAAATGACCGGGTGAGCTACGAACAGACCACCTATGTTCCCGGTGTCAGCCTCTGGTACGCCCCCAACGGCAAGATGAACCTGACCCTGGCCTACACCTTCAACAAGCAGGAAACCGAGAACAAGATGTGTGTCGGCTGGTACCATGGCTGAGCGAACGACGTCTCGTCGGGCCAGTTTGGCTCGATCTGCAACACCTCCGAGTACGATTCGAAAGTCAACACCCTTGCGCTCAACATGGACTATCAGGCCACGGAAAAGCTGCGCATGAATGCCAGCGCCATTTTCAACCTCGCCAAGGACAGCTGGGACTGGCGTTTCACCGAAAGAGCTCAGCTTTATGGTGAAAATGATCCCTCAACCCCTCTCTCCGAGACCGGTATTGAGGCTGCTGGCCAATACGCTTCAGTCAACTACGACAACTGGGAGCTGAACAACCTGATCACCAGCTATTCCGACCTGGAATACACCCAGTATGAATTTACCCTGGGCGGCACCTACGCTTTCACCGATCGTCTTTACACCACCGCTTCGGCGACCTATGAGATCTTTGAAAGCGATCAGATGTACGTGTATGGAAACGAGGATGGCGACGTCTTTCGTGGCTATCTCGCCCTGGGTTACAAGTTTTAATCTGCCTCCACACACCATGTTGCAATGAAATGCACCCGGCTGCGCCAGCAGCCGGGTTTTTTTATGGAAGTTGGGGAAAAGAGAGGGGGAATTTTAAGCGTCAAGCCCGAGAAAGGACAAGGTCGAGGCCAAAGTGCGGTTGACGATCTGCTCCAGGCGCACGCCCTCTTCCTGCAGAACGGCCAGCGCTTCGGTAAACTCGCCGACACCCTGGGCGATGTGCGAGTCACTGCCCACGGCAATGGGCGCATCGTGTTCGGCACAGAGACGGGCGATGGTTCGGCAGTTGCCGACGCTGCCGCGACGACTGATAATGAAGGAGGCGTTGTTGATCTCCAGGGCCGTGCGGGTAGCGGCGGCCTGCCGCACGACCTCGGCATAGTCGAGGGGAAAGTTGGGGTTGCCGGGGTGGCAGATGAGGTTGACGCGCGGATTCTCCATGAGCGCGAGGACAGCGCGGGTATTGGCCTTGACCCCCTTGTTGTCGAAACCGCAACCCTCGTGAAAACCAGCCAGCACCAGGTCCAGACGATCCAGCAGAGGGTCGGGCAGGTCAAGCTTGTTCTTGCCGAGGATATTGGATTCGACACCTCGCAATACGCGGACATCGTTGAGATATTCAGGGATAAAGCGCAAGGCGGCAAAGTGATAGGGATGCGGTCCTCCCGGCAAAGCCGGCCCATGATCCGTCATCCCCACGGCCTTGAGCCCCTTGGCCGCCGCAGCCAGGGTAATCTCACCAATCGTACTGAAGGCATGGCCCGAAGCCACCGTGTGCACATGCAGGTCAGCTTCAAGAGCAAGAGTGTTGGACATAAAAACCTCTCTTTTCTTGGGTAAAGCCAAACTTTAGCACGATTGGACGATCAAGGGGTAGTCCCCGTTTTGTGTCTCAAGGCAGAATAGTCTAGCATTGACAATGCACAATAATCTAGATATCGTAAGACACGATAACCTAGATACCAGAGAAAATGCGAGCAAATAAGCGGGAATAGTTATGTCAATACCACCATCTCAACGAAAACTAGCAGATGCCCTATCGGCAATGAAGGACCTGCAGGATTCAGGGAAAACAGTAATAAAATCGTCTGACCTGACTAGAATTCAACGCGAATCTCTCGTAAGGGCCGGATTCCTTCAATTGGTTGTTAAAGGGTGGTACATGCCCTCTCGGCCTGAGGAGCATTCAGGTGTCAGTACCCTCTGGCATGCATCCATGAAAGATTTTATCCGAGGCTACTGCTCTGAAAGGTTTGGGGAGGATTGGCATGTATCTCCTGAATATTCATTGCTACTACACGCTGGAGCCACTGTTCTCCCGAAGCAGATTGTTGTCTATGGTCCAAAGGGCAAGAATGGTCTGCTGAGCCTACCAGAGGGGTGCTCAATTCTCGACTATCAATCTGCTCAGCTAGCAACCGGAAAACAGATTGAATTAATTGACGGCATACGAGCGCTTCCCCTCCCTGTGGCCCTTGCCCGCGTGCCCGATGCTTTTTTTTCAAGTTATGCCCGAGACGCGCAAATAGCGCTGCATCGACTTTCCGATGCATCCGAAATTAACCACCTTTTGCTTGAGGGAGGCCACAGCAGTATTGCTGGTAGGCTAGCTGGAGCCTTTAGAGCAGTTGGTCGTCGTAAGATCGCCGATGAAATTTTGGCAACGATGCGAGTTGCCGGTTATGTTGTCAATGAAAAAAACCCCTTCACAGTCGAGCCTCCAAAACTGGAATTTTCAAGGCGACAGTCTCCTTATGTTCTGCGCATGCGCTTGATGTGGAAAGACATGAGAGAGAGTGTCATCAGTAAGTTCCCAAAAGAACCTGGCCTACCTCAAGATGTTGAGCGCTTCATGGCCGACATTGAAGAGAGGTATCAAACGGATGCATATCATTCCCTGTCAATAGAAGGGTATCGGGTTACAGATGAGATTATCAGAAAGGTGGCGACGGGCAACTGGAGCCCTGGTGACAACGATTCAGATAGACAAACAAAGGATGCAATGACTGCTCATGGTTATTGGCTCGCGCACAATGACGTTAAAGCCACAATAAGAACTATCTTAAACGGCGCGAACCCTGGCGAAGCATTCAGTGTGGCCCACGGGACATGGTATAGAAGTCTTTTTGCCCCCAACGTTGATGCGGGCTTCCTCAGACTTCAGGACCTTGCCGGCTACCGCTCCGGTCAAGTATTTATTCGGAACGCGTTGCATGTCCCACCTTCGCCTGAGGCAGTTCGCGATATGATACCCGAGTTATGCAATCTTCTAGAAAAGGAAACGCTTGCGGCAGTACGTGCGGTACTGGGGCACTTTATGTTTGTTTACATCCATCCATACTTTGATGGCAACGGGAGACTTGGCCGCTTCCTAATGAACACCATGCTCGCTTCGGGCGGCTATCCATGGACAGTTATCCGCCTGGAGACCAGAGGGGAATACATGGAGGCATTGGAAGCGGCAAGCTCACATGGAGATATTAGCAAATTTGCTGAATTTATAGCTAATTCAATGGAAACAACAGGTGAAGTTAAGTAGGTGAAATAGATCGTCAAAGTCGGTCAAGGACAAAAACGGGGACAGGCTGCCTTTTCCTGAAAAAAACCAGCCCGTCCCCGCTTTGCGTTCCGTTACGGAAAGAGGGTGTCTTTGTCGCCGCCTACTTGCGGGCTATTGGGACTTATTATTTCGGGCTTATTCGATTTTGCCATCCTTTTCATTTCGCCCTTGAAAGGCTGCATTTGCGAGATTTCGTGAAGAATGATCCCCGCTGCCAGCAAGTATACCCAGAAGGCAAAAGGGGCATCAAGACCATAACGCGTATGCTGCCGCCATGAATATGAAGCTGTCATGGCGTGATACAGCCAAGGAATGGCGAGGAAAAAACCAGTAATGCTCATCACCTGCGCAATCAAAGCGATGGCACTTAAACTGCTGGAACTTTTTAGCTTTTTTGCCTTTTTAGCCAAAAAGACACAGGAAACAAGACTGAGCAAGACCACCCCGAATGCGTTGGCCGTTGCATGCAACAGAACAGACAAGGGTTCTCACATCACCATTGTGAAAAGGGCCAGATTGCCAATAGTACTCATGGCTGAGAAACCGAGCAGTGCCAATGCTGAAACAATCAATACCATGCGATAAGCTCTTGGAATAAATTCAAAAAACATAAACTCTCCGTAAGATTTCGACAGCTTCCCATGCTTCAAGTCAGTTAAAAAAAGGCCATCAAGTAGATTGACCGGTTGTATCCAGGTAAAAAAGTTTGCCTTTACTGCCGATCCCCCTCCCACACTTTGTTGAGTTCTTGTGTTTCGGAATCGTACCTATAGACAATAATACCGCCACCGTACTGCTGGCCCATGACCAGAATGCCCGCGTCAGGCGCCGTGTCCATGGCGGCGTTGCGATGGTAGTCACGCACGGCGGGCAGGGGATCGCGGCCCAGGTAGAGGTATTTCAAAGGCAGGGGGTTGTCGATGTGGTAAAGCACGGCGTAGGGGGAATAGGTGAGGAAGCGAAGGTAGTGTTGCGGGTCGATGAATTTGATGGCGAGAGTGGCGCCACCAACACTTGCATTTAAATCGTTTGGAGGGGGAATGAGCCCCGTATCGTCGAAGGTCCAATTCTCGTAATCATCCGAATCGTTCTTGTTTAGGATTCCATGGTAAAGACTTGCATCTTCATGTAGAAGTTCACCAGAGCTAGCTTCCCATACAAACGACGAACCTCCCTCGCATCCACTGACTACATATTGCCCATTGGGGCTCAAGGTAGCGTTTGTTTTGGCAGAATTGCCAGGAAATTTAAACAGCGGTCTTCCTGATGAAATATCCCACAGAACAACACCTGCATAATCTGAGTACGTCTGCTCGGGGCGAACGGCTCCTTCAGCAGTGATCGGAAGATTATCAGGGACATCAAAGCCTCTCCCTGCCGATAGAAGCAAATTCCCCTCATCGGCGAGAGTAAGATTAAGCAACTTTCCTTGTCCTAAAAAACTTGGGGAGTCCCCATCTTGCTTCACGTGTTTCATGGCATCCCCTGAATCATAAAAAAGATTCCAGTCCACATCACAACTCACATAATGCTTCAAATCGGCACTCAACACGTGCCCATAGGTCGGAAAATGAGGAAATGAGTCGAACTCCTCTTTATTCACCCCCTGGACATGAACCACATCGTTGAGACCCTGCCAAAGAAATAGCTCGGCTCCACGGACAAAATAAGCACTGTAGATATTGGCATTCTCTGACACGAGAAATTTTTCTTTGCGCTCCAGATTCCAAAGCACAATTCGATTATCCAGGTGGGAGCTCAGAGCGAAGCGACCATCACTGGAGACACTCACGACGACGGCGGGCCCGCCGCTCTGCGCCGTAGCCTCTTGAGAATGGGGTTTGCATGCCGAGACAGCTAATAAAACAAAAAACCAGAAAAATAACCGCCTGCACATTAAAAGCTCCCGAAACCTGTTGAACGTTTCATTCTTTCAACAATTTCTTCCTTGTAAACCTTCTCAAACAGCAAATCACTCGGAATCTTCATCCCCGAATGATCGAACAACCAGCGACTTTGATCCACCGGGATCAGCTTGCCGTCACTGTAAAGTCTTCTCATAAACCGATCCTCCATCGCCGGCCCCCCATACCCCATAGCAGGTCGCGGTTTCTTGACCTCATAGTCCGCCCTAGCCAGTGCTCGAAAGGTTTTCATAGCGTCATCGGCCAATTCCCGGCTCATGTGGCACAAATAAATCAACGCCCCCAAAGCCGGTAAGACTTTAGGCGGCCAAATGGGGATATGACTTTCGTTAAAAAGCCCATTGGTATCTTTGGCGATTTCTTCATAAAGAGCTTGCTCGATTTTGGGCAGATTATCCTTCAACAGATTTCGTGCATAGAGCGCTGAGACACTCCAAGGTGCATAAAATAGTTGTGTTCCTGGAACCCCCGCGCTGGTTGCAATACGATAAATACCGCCGATTTGTCCACTTCTGGCCTCACCGTGTTGGCCGGCCTCCCAGTCTTCACGGCGAGAATCCTTGTCTTGGTAGGGCCCAAGAATGTTGTCTTGACTGGAATAAAGCACCACGATTTTCTTGGCGGCGCGATGGGCGTGTACGAAATTCCAGTTGCGTAGCACACTCGTATCCTTTTCAGGATCATTGGACAGGGCCGTATCAGGCACGGCAGGCTGCCACATAAAAGCGTGGGCAATACTCTCATGACGTCCGGGCATCTGCCCCAGTATATTCATGGCTACTAGCAGCACACGATTGCCGAGGCTGTGTGCAATGATGTTAACAGAAATGCCCTCTGAGACTAGCTGATCGACCAGACGCACCAATCCGAATCCCGCTTTATTGGCAGTGGTTTCAGCAGCCATGTAGTCGAGAGCAAAAACATCGCCGGACCAAGCCAGATGGATCATGCGAGAGTATTTTTGATAGTTGGTCCTGTCAAATTGGCCAGTAGCGCGATTGAGGTTGTCTTCCATATGAAGATACCAGGCATGGGCGCCTGTGCCATTAAGGTCCGCCATGGCAATATCGTTAAATAGGTTTGGATTCTCAACCTGCCAATGGGCATATTGATTTTTGAGAACTCCTAAATCACGGTAAGTGTTAGCGGGCCTCGAAGAATAAATTATCTTCGGCTCCATGGGGCGATTGCGAATTGTATCAAAACCCCACTGGGACAGCTCGACATGATGTGAATATTGTCCGTATTCAACATTGAATCCGTGAATAAAAATGACGACATTATTGCCATTCTCTTTAAAATAGCGGATTTCCTCCGGCCTGAGGTGATCGCGGGCGTTAGAATCAAGGGCAGGATTGGCATCTTCTCTCAGGTTGACAATCACCGGAGGAAACAAATGCCTGACTTTAAACTGATATCTTTTCTTGAAACAGCCAGGTCGAAAGACGGGACTGGCGGTGGGAACAAAGGCTCTTGCGTTCATGGCTGTCCTCCTCTTTCAATGATCAGGTTGTCGGTGTCCAGATGAAGCTGCCAAGGACCGATAATAACGCGTTCAAACAGAGCTATTCCCTTTTTTACCTGTGAAAAGTGCTGTTGGCCTTCAGCATCCGTAAGGCGAACCTCGGCACCGTCTTCCAGAGAATGGCCACTTTCATCCTCGACTGAAAACTGAATATCTGCACACAGATTCAATTGCGGTGACATCTCTGACATGACGCCGTTAATAGCTACCTTAAATGCGTATATCAGGGGACGTTGGTCACCCGCCACTTCGTCCATGATAAGATCTTGCGCCACCTCTTTTTCCTCACGTTGCCAAGGAAGCTGGCAATATCCTGAGCCATCAGGTAGTGTCCCAAACAGACGGTCAACCTCCTGCCACTCACCCCCAGGTTTTGCTTCGAAAACAGTTACCTTGACTTTTTCACCGCCTTCGAAATTCCTCACAGTGAAACAGGCCCCTACCTCCTCTGCAACGGAAATCCGCGCCTGACTCCAAGCCAGGTTGAAAATCTTGGCACTCTCCAAAGCATGTAATCGCTGAATTGCTCCCACATGTCCTGGCTCCCTGGCCGAAGGCAATACCATGGTTGGCGGACTGGTCACATCCATATTCACCTGACCATTCAGGCTGACCCGACCGCCGGTTTTAAAGCTGATGGCCTTGCCAAACAGGGTGACATCGCCGTTGGGGGCCATTTCAATGCCGCCGCCGTTCTGGCCGATGGTGATGAGGCCGCCGCCGTTGCCTTTGATGTCGATAGCCTGACCGGCCTGTACGGTGAGAGTGCCGCTATTCACGCGGATGACGGCGTTGCCGTGCTGGACGTTTATGCGAGTGCTTTGCTCAATGTCGAGACCCAGATCTTCCCGGCAGCGGGCTTCTATATGGCTGCCTGCCTGCAACTGGATGCCAGCGGCTGCCTGCAAGTGGGCATCCCGGGCCGACTGATAATGAATCTTGCCGTTTTTCGTTCTGGTCGCATGACTGTTTTTTGCGGTCTGCACGCGGTCCTGGCCGACCTTCTCTGTGAAAGTGTCCCCACTGTGGATATGTTGGGTTTTCTTGGCATAGAACGTAACCAACCCTTGTTCACTGGCCAGGCGGAGGCGGTGTTCGGCCAGAGCGGCATCGAGATGGAGCATATTTTGTCCCGCGAAGGTGCGCAGGGTAATGGCACTGGCGTCACGGCGATCACTGAAGCAGAGTTCGTTGTCTGCGGCAGTCAGCAGTCGATTGAGCCATGGCTCTTCGCCGTTGACAACGGAGGGGGTGTCCGGATTGGGCAAGCTACCCACAATCATGGGGCGGTCTGGATCGTTGTTGAGGCAACTCACCAACACTTCAGCCTGATCATGCAGAGGCGTGTGCCAGCCGGCTGTCTCATTTCTTCCTCCGCTGACATAGGGCTGCAGGCGCCGCACAAAGGCGGAGTTTTCACCAGGGGATCCTACTTCGCCGCTGGCCACCTGGCGATAACGATAGCGTCCGGATTCATCGATCAGGGGTGTTTCCTGCCTGCTTTCGATGCGGGCGGAGAAGGTCATGGGGAGATGAGGGTGGCTGAGCCAGGTGCGTCGCCAAGGGGTTCCCCGCGGAATAAGTGTTACGGTGTTGGTGTAGGGGCAGTCGTTTTCACCGCCAAGCCCCAGTCCGGCGGCCTGACTGGCCTGATGTTCGATAGCGGTGATGAGGTAGTCGCCGCTGATACCAGCCCCGCATTCATCGGCCTCGATATGCACCAGACAACCGATTTGCAGATCGGCGGCATGACTGCTTAATCGCAGCTCCATCGCCTGCCGAACCGCTTGCTGAGACCGCACCAGCGCTGCATGCTCCGCCTCCTCCACATGAAGGGCTCCAACCCCGAAACGGACATCCACTGTTTTTTGGCCCGTTCGCTCGGCCGCTTGCGCCAGGCTCTGCCCTTCCAGGGACTCACCCGGCTGATTCTCGCAGACATCATGAACGATAAAACGCTCCGGCGTCAGACTGGCGCTGAGACTCAAGGAGACAATGGCATCGCTGGCCGCCGCGAGACCATCAGTCACCGGGGTCGGCGCCTGCCGGTAACGCAGGGGGGGACGGGAAAGGAAGGTAAAATCCTGGTCATGGTCTGCCAGGTGAATCAGCTCATCGCCTTCGACGGACTCACTCCAGAAAAAGATCCCCTGCTGACTGCAAAGGCGGCTTAAAAAGTCGAAATCACTCTCTTGCGCCTGCAAGGTGGCGGAACGGACGTGATAGTTTCGACTCCAATGGGTATGGAGACTGCTTTGAGGGATTCCATGTCGGCACAGGGTCTGCTCGACAATCTCCGGCAGGGTGAGGCCCACAATCAAGCGGCAATCGGTACGCCGTTGCAGACTCGCCAATCGGGACGCAAGCGTCAATTCACCTATACTCTGCCCGTCTTCTGAAGCCGCTGTCTGTTTGGCGGCGCTGACCACCCCATTGACGCGGCGCTCGAGCCCGTCTGTCGATTTCATCATCAGCTCTGCCGAATCACCCAACAGGGATGCCAGACGCTCGTCTTCCGCAAACACAACGGTCAGGCGAAATACGAAAGGTTCGCTGAACGTCTCTTTTCCGACCAGCGCCACCACCGGGAACATCTTCGAGCCAACCCGGACCTGCAATCGCGACTGGTGTGCCATCGCCTCCATGAACTCCCCCTTCCTGCCTCCCTGGAGCGGCTAAAGCCGGGCCTTGGCAGGGCAAGAAAATTTAAAGGCGTCTTATAATTCATTCTATTAAATTAATCAATTCTTATTTTATATGCTTGACACAATATTCGAAAGAATGTATTTAAGCTTTCTCTAATTTTTAATCTGCAACAATTACCTGTAATCACATGTCTTTTAGCCAAAGCCCCATGGCACTATAAAAAAGCGCTAAAATTTAACCTTTTTAATATCAAGAGACAACACCGCAAACCAGCAGTGGCCGAGGCAAACTACTCGGCCAACATTAAGGACGAACTGCCATGTTGAACTGTGCCATTTCTGGTCGCCATAAAACCTTAAATCGGCCCGTCGAGGTGAAGTCATCGGCTGAAAGCGCTCTTCTGGCGGTCTGTGGCGGACTGGCCAGATTAATCGAAGGACAGCGGCGCTTCTCAGTCGAATTCGGGTTGCCTCACAGCCGAGTCTTCAGCCATGAGGCCGCTTCTCTTGGGCAAACTGAATTTGAGCAGGTGCTGCTGGGCTGGCTGAACGACAAGGAGGAAGGGCAAAAGAACCTCTCAGGGGTCCTGCACGACCTGATTGCCCATCAACTGGCGCTGCATGGGGCCCTCGACGGCGTAGCCAAGGAATCGCTTGAGAAGCTGTCTCCCGCCAGCATCCGTTCCCGTACCTTCAGCCTCTTCGGCTGGCGTCCCTTCGCCTGGTTGAGCTACAGCCGCCTGCACCGCAACTACCGCGAAAACGACTATCTTCGCCACCAGGAACTGATCGTCAGTGGTTTCGTTAAAGAATACATCGCGTACCGGAATCGACTCGCCACCCCCCTTCCGGTCCAATAGCTATCAGCCTTCAAGGAGCCGCCATGAACAAAAATCATTCCATGATCGTCTTTCTTCTCGCTGTACTGACCGCCTGCTTGCTGGGCGGCTGTTCCGCCCCCAAGGTGAAAGTCAGCCTGTCCTCCACGGCCACCCTCAACATGAACGAGCACAAAGAGGCGTTGCCGGTCGTGGTACGGATCTACCAGCTTCGCGATAACAAAGCATTTGAAAGCGCCACGTTTGACGAGTTGTGGAAATCGGAAACTTCTGTTTTGGGCAACCAACTGCTGCGTAAAGAAATTCTGACCCTGGATCCGGCCTCCCAACAGAAACTGGAAATTGAACGCCATGACCAAGCCCAATTCGTCGGCGTCATGGCCGCCTTTCACAATCAGGCGGACAATAACTGGCGGGTCATCAAACGGGCCGACCGTTCTTTTCTATGGATCGATCTTTCCACCAATCTTGAAGCCTTGCTGCAAGACAACAGTCTTCGCCTTGTGAACTGAGGGCACCCATGCAACGGAAGATGATTTCAAAAGACAAAGCCGGGCCGGCCATGGAAGCGCTGTATGAATAAAGTCGTTTGGGCCGAAGGCCTCTTTTTGAGCCAACAGCACTTTCAGGCATGGGATAGCCAGCGGGAACGGGCACAACATATGCTGCAGTCCCTTTTGAACCCCTTCTGTTGGGGGGTCATCTCCCTGGCGATCGACCAGGAAGCATTGAGCCTGGGGCGTTTTCAACTGCTTGAGGCCAGAATACTTTTTCAGGATGGACGGCTGGCCGAATATCACTCTTCGGTGGATGAGCCGCTCTCCTGTGAGCTGAAAGCGCCGGCCGGCGAACCTCTGGCCATTTATCTGGCGGTTCCCTCCAACCAGCACGTCGCCGGAATCTCCGGCTACCCACAACGCAACCAGGCCAGTGGCTGGCTGGCGAACTATCGCGACCTGGAGGACAGTTTCGATGCCAGCCGCAAGCGGGAGATCCTGCTGGCCAAACCCAATCTGCATCTGCTATCCGGCGAACAGGCCACGCAGCCCTTTCTGCGCCTTAAAATCGCCGAAGTCATCCACGACGGCGACCATCACTACCGACTGACGGAAGGGTTCATTCCTCCCGTCTGCCGGATAGCCGCCTCGCCGGTACTGCTGCAGCGCCTTGGCCGCATGGTTGACTCCCTGAACGCCAAACGGAAACAGATTGAGCAGACCCGGGCGGGCTGCGACGGCGGCTCGGCCCAATTCGCCAAAGCCGACCCCGGCAGCGACAATCTGCTGCGCAACCTCAACATGGCGATCCCGCAGCTGCGACATCTGCACCAAAACCCCGACCTGCACCCAGAACAGCTGTACCGGCTTCTGTGCCAGAGCCTCGGGGCGTTTTGCACCCACCACAGCGAACTGACCATCGACTTCATCCCGCCTTACAACCAGGAAGAACTGACTCTAATATTCCAACGACTTGAGGGTATGCTCACGAGTCTGCTGGAGATCAAAAGCACCAGCA
Source organism: Desulfuromonas sp. KJ2020 (assembly GCF_024197615.1). NCBI lineage: Bacteria > Pseudomonadati > Thermodesulfobacteriota > Desulfuromonadia > Desulfuromonadales > Desulfuromonadaceae > Desulfuromonas > Desulfuromonas sp. KJ2020. The sequence goes on along the minus strand of NZ_JAKUKE010000001.1, from coordinate 992,735 downwards.
AACCGTCGTCGCTCGACCTTGAAAGGGAAAGCAGCAGCCTTCTGTGCTGCCATGAAATTCCCGAAGCGGTCTTCAGTCAGCACACCTTCTTTCTGGAGGCGCTCTACGAGTCGGATGACCCCAATTGGATTACCGACTTCGCCCGCCAGGTCAAGGTGACGCCTCGCAGCGTCATCGAAACCGTGGTGGCCACGGCCCTGCCCGGGGTACGACTCATTCACACCCAGCGACCGCCGGCAAAGCTATCCACCCGCAGCGGCTATGAATATTTTCGACTCGAAGCCCGGGGTGACTTTTGGGCCCAGATTAAAACCGAGGGCACCCTGGCGATCTATCTGCCCCACCTGTTCAGCACGGCAGATGTCAAACTCGTAACGGTTGAGGAATAACTGACATGCAAACGCAATCCCGAACCGCCCCCCACAACCCTCTTCTTCAATGCTGTGAGGTCTTGTTTTCCCTGGTGGCGCCCCTGAAAAATGACCAGAAAGCCGCCACTCTGGATGACAGCTTTCGTGAACGCATTCTGGCGGAGTTTGCCGCCATGGAGAAAAAGACCTTTGATCTGCAGATCGGCATGGTGGAGCAGAAAGATGCCCGCTACGCCATGGCCGCCTTCATCGATGAAATGGTCCTGAGTTCAACCTGGCCGGGCCGCCTGCAGTGGATGGCCAAACCTCTTCAGCTCGATTTTTTCGGGGAACATACGGCAGGCGAAGGGTTCTTTACACGCCTGACCAACCTGCGTCAGGGCGGGGAGGAAAATCTTCATCTGCTGGAACTTTATTACTACTGTCTGCAGCTTGGTTTCGAAGGCGCCTATAAAGTCAAAGGCCTTGAGAAGCTGATGGCCCTGCAGGTGGACCTGCGCAGCCAGATCGATGGGTACCGGGGTCAGCCGCCACGCCAGCTGGCTCCGGTCGGCCTTCCCGGACATGCCCTGATCAACAGGATGCGAAGACAGGTTCCTTACTGGGTTATCGCTGTAGTGACCATTTCCGTCATTTTTTTTACTTACATCGGCTACTCCCTGGTATCCGGCAACATGGCCCAGGCCAGCGTCGACCATATCCAACAACAGCAGAAAACCGTTTTTAAACGCTCTTCCGCCCTCTATTAGCCCCTTCATCAACCTTTCAGGACAATTCCATGCAAAACATATTGCTCATCATTCAGGCGTATCTTTTCGGCCGCCTCGGCTCCCGCATCCTGGGTCTCATGCTGATTCTCTCACTGATATGGTGGGCCGGCCCCTATGTCGGCCTGACGGAGACGACCCTCCGAGCCTACCTGATCATTGGTGTTCTGGTCTTTTTCGTCGGCGTCTGGCTGATCCGTCGCATGGTCGTGAAGAATCGCTCCAACCTGTTTCGCAAAGACCTCGATGCGCACATTGAACAGGACCAGTCCCGACAGGCCGAGATAGAAGAGCTGCGCGGCAAGATGAACCAGGCCATCGCCTCTCTCAAATCGTCAGAACTGGGTTCACAACACCGGGGCAACGCCGCGCTGTACGCTCTGCCCTGGTTTATGATCATCGGCCCGGCAGCCGCTGGTAAAACCTCGCTGCTTCGTAACTCGGGGCTCCACTTCCCTTATGCTCACGACAACGATATCGATATTCGCGGTTTCGGGGGCACACGCAACTGCGACTGGTGGTTTTCCAACGAAGCCGTCCTGCTGGATACGGCGGGACGCTACACCACCGAGCAGGACGATCGCCCGGAATGGCTGGCTTTTTTGGCGCTGCTGCGCAAGCACCGTCGCCGCCAACCGCTTAACGGCGCCATTGTGGCAATCAGTCTGGCCGATTTGCTCACTGCCGACGACCAGGAAATCGAGCGGCATGTCAAAATCATCCGGGATCGCATTGATGAACTGACCTCCCGCCTTGGCTGCGTTTTTCCCATTTATGTCGTATTTACCAAATGCGACCTCCTGCATGGCTTCACCTCCTATTTCGCCGATCTCGATGACAAAGAGCGGGACCAGGTCTGGGGCTGCTGGCTGGGCCACGAGGCACCCCAGAACATTGGCGACCTCTTCCGCACCAAAATGGGGGAATTGCACCGCCGCTTGACCGAAATGCGCCTGTACAAGCTGTCTCTCGTACGGAAAATTCAAGCCAAAAACGAGCTCTTCGATTTTCCCGGTCAATTCGAGGCCGCCCAAAACCGGCTGGTCGATTTCATCACCCGCCTGACCAAGGAAAATCCCTACCAGGATACGCCCAACTTCTGCGGCATCTACCTGACGAGTGCCACCCAGGAGGGAACACCCATTCAAAAAATCCTGGGAAAAATGCGCCAGGCTTTCGGCTTTATCGAAGACAGAGAAGCCACGGAACTTCCAGAACCCACCAGCTTCTTTGTCAAAAACTTCTTTCAGTCCGTCGTCTTTCCCAATGCCCAGGATGTCAGCCGCACCAAAAAATCGGGAATCATACACCGCACCCTGAAAACAGTCAGTATCGTCGGCTGTCTCGGCCTTATTGCCGGCAGTGTCATGTTGCTGAGCACCACTCTGACCGCCAACACTCTGCTGCTGAAAAAAGGGGATGAGGCCGCCGAACGTCTTGCCGATGTGGTCGAAGCGAAACAGCCTGCCCCCTCGGAGCGCTTTTCTGCCCTGACCGAGGTGTTGCGACACTATCAGAAGCTCAAGGCGTATGAGGAAAAACTCCCCCTCTCTCTGGCAATGGGCGTCTATGAAGGGGACAGGCAACTTCCGGCAATCCGCTCCCTCTTGCTTGGGTCCTTCGAACGCCTGTTCTTTCAGCCGGCCCTGGACGACCTCGAGATCGAACTGGCCACCTACGGCAAGCAGTGGCCCGCCTCATCGGCCAAACGACAGGACACCATTCGCGACGATTACTATGATGGACTCAAAGCCTACCTGATGCTCAACCGTCCTGACCGCCTTGACCTTGATGAAGCGACCAGAATCCTCCTGTCGCGGCTGATAAAAAGGCTGCCGGAATCCAGCGCCGACAAACCCGTTGAAGAAAAAAACAATCGCGATCTCGAAGTCCTGCTGCGAACCTACCTCTCACACATGCAGGTTCCCCAGGATCATCCGGACTTTGTGGAGCCACGTCAGGTGGATCAGGAGCTGGTGGTTGAGGCCCAGTACCACCTGAAAGCCCTGCCGGATCCCAAACGGCTGTATGCGCAGATCCGCAACAAGGGCAGGCTGCAGGCCCGTGATCTCGCCCTGCAGGACATGATTAAAGGGCCTGGGCGTGGCCTTCTCAGCAGTGCCCATGCGGTTCCCTTTATGTATACCGCCAAGGGGTGGCACGAATTCACCCGAGCAGAAATACAGGATCTCGTCGCCCTGGCGAGCCGTGGCGACTGGGTGACCGGCTACCTGCAGACAACGGATGACAACACCGATTCAAACCATGTGAATGAAGAACTTTCCCGCCAGTTAGAGCAGGAAATCCGCGGCCTCTATTTCACTGAATACGCGGAACACTGGTTCAAAATGTTGGAAGGAACCCGGTTGGACCCTTTCCGTTCCCTGGACGATGCCAGCAAGAAGATGCTGCTCCTTGCGCGCAACGATGGGCCCATCGCCGAGCTCATGCAGGTTGTGTCCAGGAATATCAACCTTTCGGAAGGCAACGAGAGTCAGGTTTTCTCAGGTTCCCGGGAAAGCAACCTGGTGCCGGAACTGGAGGCGCCCCTGCATGACCTGCGCAAACTCGCAGATGCCGGCGATAAAATGAACACCAGTCTGTTGATCAATCAATACCTGCTGGCCCTGGCTTCGGCCCAAGCGGAAATTGAGCAGTTGGCCGCCACCATTGATGTTCAGCAGGACTGTTTTCACTATGCGGCCGGCATTCTGGGCGGCAGCGGCGCCAACGATTCGGAGTTGTACAAATGCTGGCTTTCCACCAAAAGTCTTCTCAACGGCATTGAAGCCCGCACCCGCAAGGTGGCCGAGCAGGTTCTTACCAATCCGATTCAGCAGGCCTGGCTGATGACCATTGAGCAAACCCGGAACTATCTGCAGAACCAATGGAACGGCACGGTTTTCCTGCATTACAAACGCAAGATTGTCGACCGGTTTCCCTTCAGCCTCACTGGCTCTGACGCCTCACTTAACGACGTTTCCGACTTCTTTCGTCCGGACAATGGCATTATCTGGAGCTTCACCGACGAACAGCTCAAACCCTTTCTGCGGAAAAAACGTCATCAGTGGGCAGAAAAGTCCTGGCTTGGGATCGGCGTCAAACTCAACCCCTCTCTGCTGCGCTCGCTGACCCAGGCATCGCAGATCAGTTCCGGTCTCTTCCGGCAGGGGCAAAACCATCCCGACGTACATTTTTCCATCTACCCCATTCCTAGCCGCGGCTTGCGCATGGTGCGCTTTGAAGCCAGTGGACAGCAGATGATTTACCAAAACGAGCCTCAGGAATGGCGGCACTTCAAGTGGCCCGGCGATGAGCAGATGCCCCTTGCTGTCGTCGGCGGGACAACCAGTGGCAATCGCGCGCTCGGCAAGCTCGACTTCGCCGGCGACTGGAGCCTCTTTCATCTGCTCAAACAGGCGCGAATCACCAACGACCCCGATGGCTACATGCTGGCCTGGGATCTGGAATCGGCTCCGGGCCACACCCTGACCGTTCAGCTCAAACTTCGCCCCGATCGTGACAGAAATATCTTCGTCAGCGGCCTGTTCTCCGACTTCCGGCTGCCGGCCACTATTTTTTGACAGGGCTCCTCCATGTTTGGACTGTTTGAAAAGACGAGGGCAAACATCAACCCATCGTCTCGGCTGCGTACGGCCTGCTTCGGCAAATTGCCCCTTCACGGCGATTTCATTCGCCACAACCTCTGCTGCCGCGAGACCACCGCATTCGAAAAGTGGCTGCAAGAAGGGGTGGGCACCATCACGCGCCTACATCCAAAAGGCTGGCCGTCCGCATACCGTCAATTTGCCCGGCATCATTTTGTCCTGACCGGTGGCGAACAGGATCACAACCTGATCGGTACGCTGCGCTCCAGTCAGGACAAGAGCGGACGCATCTACCCTTTTGCCCTGCTATGGATGGCCCCCGCTCCCCTAATGCACGGCCATCGGGCTACGGCGCCTTTTGTCTTCGACCACTGTTTCGACTACGGCGACAATCCGGTGCACCTGCAGCGAGAGAATGTCACGCTGACCAGACTGCTAGGCGAACTGGATCAGGAAAACTTTGAAAACCCTGCCCTGACACAGCGCGAGCTGCTCGAAAGCCAGATACGCGGCTTTGACAAGCTGACCATGGGACACTACTGGAACGGGCTGCGGCAACCTATTGCCAAGGAGAATCGCGAACAGTTCTGGCAGACTTTCTACAACGTCTTGAAAACCGTGCTGCAGCGCGGGGCCAGCCGGACCCACTGGGGCATACGCCTGCCCTTACCCGCGCGGGAACAAACAGCTTCGGTTGTCTTTTGGGTCCAAATGGTCGAATCAATCCTCGAGGATCGCTTCTGGCGGGCTCACTACTTCTGGAGTGAAGGAACAGCAGAGAGCGAGCCCAGTCTGACCCTCTTTTTCCGGCCGCTGCTCCCATCCTACCTGCTGCCACTGCTCAATCACGAGCTGGACGACAACGCGGTTTTCGATCTGGGCCGGGAATGGTCAAAGCTGTCTGCTTTTTCCAGCCGCATCGACCTCAGAAATCTGCTGGACAAGGATGACGCCAGCATGCTGGACGTGCTTTACCGTACCGGCCGCCGGGAGATGCTAGGATGACCTATTCACCTGAATCCTGGGTGGCCGACATCTGCCGTCCTCTGACAAGTGACTCGCCGGCAGGCACCGATCCCCGTTATCTGGACGAATTCCTGTTCATCAAGGAAGAGCTCGACAAACTCCAGGGCACCAACTATCCGGAAGTGACCAAACTCTGCCGCAAGCTTCTCAGCGCGACCAGCAAGGATCTGCGCCTGGCTGGCTACCATCTGCTGTCAACGACTTATGTCGATGGTCCGGCCGGCCTTCTGGACGCCCTGCGCTGTTACCGGGGGCTAGTCGAAAATCTGTGGGCGGACTGTTTTCCCCACCATGAAAATGCCCGCGTGGCGGCCCTGGGACTGCTGAACAATCCCCGGCTGGTCTCTTTTGTCGAGTTGCACGAAGAAAAGGCCGAAACGGCTCTGTTGCAGAACCTTCAGGAGGAAACCGCCGCGATCAACCACCTGTTGACGGAACACTTGGGCGACGAAGTTCCTCGCCTGAGCTCCCTGGCTGGCTGGCTCGACAAACGCCTCAAACAGCGGCCACCTGAAGCACCGGCCGCGGCCCCCGGCTCGCGTCCCGCCGCCTCGGAAGAGCCTTCGGGAGGGCCAGCTTCCGTGCCGACCACAGCGACGCTGTCCTTGGCCTCGGAGCACGACCTGACCACGGTGACACGCCAGCTGCACACCCGACTGCTGGAGGGCGGGGAATGGCTGCGGGCCCTCGGTTTTTCACGGGCCCTGCGCTGGGGCAACCTGGGCGTCCCCCCTGACGAAAACGGCCTGACCCGTATCCCACCGCCCAGACCCAGCGGCTGGGCCGAGCTGCAACAGAAGCTGTCAGCCGGTTCATGCGCCGAGGCCCTGTGCTGCTGCGAGAAACTCTTTTTCGAACCGGGTTTCCACCTTTACTTCGACCTCCAGTGGCAGGCCGCCAGCGCGGCGGACCAGATGGGCCGCGCGGATATATCTCTCTTCATCCGTAACAGCCTGCGTGATCTGCTGGAACGCCATCCACAGCTGACCGGTCTGAGCTTTGCCGACGGCACACCCTTTACCGGAGCCGCTTGCCTAACGTGGATACAGACCTGGCAGGAAGCCCCGGCCAGGCCCCGAACATCCGCCGAAAACGACACCGAAGAAGCCCTCCGGAAAGAACTTCTGGCTGAAGCCCTGCCCCTGGCCCGCAACAAAAAACTTGCCGAGGCCCTTCAATGCCTGCGATCCCTTCCCATGGGGACCGAAAAACAGCGGCTGCACAAGAAGATGACCGAAGCGCAACTCTGCCTCGCCGCCGGCAAGGCTTCCATTGCCCAGGTTCTCTTCGAAGAGATGAAGTCGCGCCTGCTTGAGGAGCCGCTGTCGACCTGGGAGCCTGAACTGACCGTCGACGTACTGCGGCAACACACGGCTCTGTTGCAGGGCATGCTCAAGGGCGCCGAGAAGGAGCTCAAAAGCAGGCTGACGGAACAGATCGAACATCTGCAGAAACTGGCCTGCCGCATCGATGTTGAGGCGGCGGCCGGCTTTGTCTGAAATCCGTTTTTACTTATTAAACAACCCACCGGGCACCCCGGCAGTGAAGGAGACAAAGAATGAGTGACAGTTATCAAAAAGAGATACCCAAGGCCCGCATCAACCTGTCCCTGGACGTGGAATCCGGCGGCCACAAAAAAAAGATGGAACTCCCCCTGAAAATGCTGGTTATGGGCGACTTCAGTAACGGCCAGACCAAGGGCAAAGTGGCGGACCGGGAAAGGATCATCATTAACAAAGACAACTTTGAATCCGTCATGGCCGATCTGGCTCCCTCGGCCCGGATGGATGTGCCCAATCTGCTGGCCAAAGACGGCAGTGAAATTTCAGTGGGGCTCTCCTTCAAGTCGATGAAGGATTTTCGCCCCGACCATGTCGCCCAGCAGATTCCCGAACTGCACAGTCTTATGGCCATGCGCAATCTGTTGAAAGATCTCAAATCCAACCTGCTGGACAACGCCAAGTTCCGCAAGGAGCTGGAAAAGATCGTCGGCAATCAACCGCAGCTGGAAGGGCTGAAAAAAGAACTGGAAAAGTGGCTCGTTCAGGCCGAACAGACCGCCGCCGTGGACATTCGCAGCATTTAACCCTCTGGGAGAACACATCTATGAGCACACAGCAAGCCGCCGCCAAGTTAAACGCAAGCCCGGAAGAACGTGTTCTCGACGCCGAGAACGCCTATGAACGCCTGTGCAAACTGGTTGATATCGATCCGCTGCGGGAATCCATTCAATTGACCCGCTTCGCCGATGCATCGCAGATGGCGGACATCTCTCTGCAGCAGCGCCTCACCGCCGGAATCCAGGTGTTTCTTGACCTGACCGCCCGCAACAGCGCCCAGATCGAGCGCATCGACAAGGTGCTGCTGGATCGCTATATCGCCCAGATTGATCAAACCATCAGCGGGCAGCTCGACGCCATCCTGCATCATCCCCGCTTCCAGCAAATCGAGAGTTCCTGGCGAGGGCTCCAGTTCTTGGTGGACCGCTGCGACTTCCGGCGCAACACCAAGGTCGAAATTCTGGATTGCACCAAGGAGGATCTGCGGGAGGACTTCGAGGAAGCCCCGGAAATTATTCAGACCGGCCTCTATCGTCACGTCTACGTCAATGAATACGACACCCCCGGTGGCGAGCCCTTTTCGTCCATCATCGGCAACTATGAATTCGACAATTCGGCCCAGGACACCGCCCTTTTGCGCGACATTTCCAAGGTGTCCGCCAGTGCGCACTGCCCATTTCTGGCTTCGGTGGGCGCCCGCTTCTTCGGCAAGGAAAGTGTCGACGAAATCGCCAAGATCAACGATCTCACCAATTACATGGAAAAAGCCGAATATACGCGCTGGAAAAGTTTTCGGGCCACCGAAGACGCCCGTTATATCGGCCTGTTGACGCCCCGTTTCCTGCTTCGCCTTCCCTACGGCCAGGACAGCACACCCGTGCGAACCTTCAACTACGAAGAAGACGTCAGTGGCCAGGATCATCGCAATTACCTGTTCGGCAACCCGGTCTTCGCCTTTGCCGGCAACATCGCCCAGAGCTTCGCTCAGCATGGCTGGGCCGTCAACATCCGTGGTCCGGAAGCGGGCGGCAAGGTCGCCAACCTGCCAGTCCACATGCACGACACGGGCAAGGGCATGCAGATGAAAATGCCGACGGAAATGCTTATCTCCGAAACGCGCGAACTGGAAATGGCCAACCTCGGCTTTATCCCCCTGAGCTACTACAAGAACAGCGACTTTGCCTGTTTTTTCTCGGCCAATTCGGTACAGAGACCGGCGGAATATGCCGATGCCAACGCCAATGCCAACAGTATGATCAATTCGCGGCTGCCCTATATCTTTCTGGTCTCCAGGCTGGCCCACTACCTCAAAGTGCTGCAGCGGGAAAATATTGGTTCTTCCAAGAGCCGCCAGGTCCTGGAGAACGAATTGAACAGCTGGCTGCAAACCCTGGTCACCAAAATGAAAGATCCGGAACCCGAACTCATCGCCATCCACCCCCTGCGCGACGGCAAGGTTATGGTCAAGGAGATCCCGGAGAACCCGGGCTATTTCAGCGTCGATCTCTTTGTTCAGCCCCACTTCCAGATCGAAGGGGTGGATGTACAGCTCAAGCTTGTTGCGCAGATGCCCCGCGACAACAACTGATTACCGGCCACAGGGCATCCAACTTATAACCGGTGCACAGAGCACCGCCACTAATGTCCAAGAGGAGGAAAAGTATGGCAATTCCAGGCTACATGACCATCCTTGACGATCAGGGGTCCAAGGTAGAGGGTCCGGTCAAGGTTTCCGGTCGCGAAGGAACTATCGAGATTCTCGGTTTCGACCATGAGCTGCGCATCCCGACCGACAGCGATACCGGCAGCCTGACCGGCACCCGCAAGCACGAACCTTTCATTTTCATGAAAGCCTTCGACAACGCCACCCCTTATCTGTACAAGGCCTGCAGCAACGGGCAGACCCTGAAAAAGATCGAATTGAAATGGTATCGCATCAACGACACCGGCACCGAGGAGGAATATTTCTCCCACACCCTGGAGAACGTCAAGATCACCTCGGTCAAGCCGACGATGCACAACGTCAAGGATCTGGACAAGGAGCGGTATCCCCACCTGGAGCAGGTCGCTTGTCGCTATGCCAAGATCACCTGGGCCTACACTGACGGCAATATCTCCTTCTCCGACTCCTGGACGGAAGGACGCTAAACCACCACGCCGTACAGGGAGCCAATCCCTGTACGGCTTATTGATGGCCTTCGGATTTTATGACCCAGACCATTCTCGACATACTCACGCTCCCTGACGCCGCGCCGTTGAACTCACGCACCAGCGGCCGAGACGCCGCCTGCCAGTGCGTCAGAGACCATCTGCAGCGCCTGTTCAATTCGCGCAGGGGCTCTCTGGTCCACCTCCCCGATTACGGGATGCCGGACATCGCGGCACTCTACCTAGCCCTCCCCTATTCCCGGGACCAGATCATGGCCTGCCTGCGTCAAAGCGTCTCCCTCTACGAGCCCCGACTGCAGCATCCGCAAGTGCGCGCCCTGGCTCTGGAGGGCAACCAAGAGGGGACTGCTTTCGAACTCTGCGGGACTCTGCCGGGGCACCAGCGGGTCCGCTACCTGGTGACCCTCTTTCGTAGCGGCCACATTACCGTTTCGACCGGAGGAGATTATTACCATGGGTAGTTACTTCGATGCCGAAATGCGCCTTTTGCAGGAAACGGCCCAGGAGTTCGCCCGGGCCTTTCCCGAAAAGGCACGCCTGCTGAATCTGCTGGATGTCAAGGATCGCGACCCTTATGTGGAACGCCTGCTGGAGGGGATGGCTTTTCTGACGGCCGAGGTCAAGCAGCGCATCGACGATGACATCCCCGAGCTGTCCGAGGCCCTGCTCAGCCATGTGCGCCCCTGTTTTCTGCGGCCCTTTCCCTCCTGCTGCATCATGCAGTTCACGCCCCGTCCGGGACAGCTGCCGCAGGCTCTGACCCTGCCCCGGGGAACCCAACTCTCCAGCGGCAGCATCAACGTACCGGGACAAGGGCCAGGAGCCCTGGACGAACGGGTTCACTGCCGCTTCCGGACGACCAGCGAGGTGGAACTGCAGCCCCTACGTCTGGCAAACTTTCAGCTCGACGCCCCGGTGCACGGCCGCCAGACGGCCCGCCTGCACTTCCAGTTGGATCACGACGTTTCCCCCGATGAACTCGATCTGAAAAGTCTGAAAATCTATCTCCATGGCGACCATTCCACCGCCATGGAACTCTACCACAGCTTCACCGCACAGATCGCTCAGGTCGAAATCGTCTTTCCGGGCCACCCACACCCGCCGTTCCGGCTGGGAGGACAGGAAACGGTAAAGCCCTGCCATCTTGACGCCGATCAGGTCATGATTCCTTCATCCGGCCGCGATTTCCCCGGTTTTCACCTCCTGCACGAATACTTCTGCTTTCCGGAGAAGTATCTCTTCGTCGCCGTACATCACCTGGATCGCCTGGCCTGGCCGGACGACTGCTGTGAATTCGAGATCCTTTGCCACTTGCGGGAGTCTCTCGGCGACGATCTGCGCCTGAGCAAAGACAACTTTCGCCTGCATTGCGCCCCGGCCATCAATCTGTTTGAAAGCAGCAGCGAACCGATCCAGCTCCATCACCGCCAATGGGAATACCCGGTTATCGCCAACAACAACAATCCGGCCAGCTTGCAGGTCTACAGCGTCAACCGCGTGACCGGCGCCCAACCGCGAACGGGGCTGCGAAAAAACTATTCTTCCCTGCCTCAGTTTGATCACGGCGACCACCAGGAGACCTATTTTCAAGTCGGCCATCGCCACCGCGAAGGCCTGCGTCCCCTGACCTACCTCGTGACCGGAGGCGCCTTGGGCGAAGAGGTCGAGACTCTCTCCTGCGACATCACTGTCTTTAACGGAAACGTCCCCAGGGACCATTTGCAGACGGGCGACATCCGATCGCCGGGACAGGGCTTTCCGACCAATGTCACGGCCTGCAACATCACGCGCCCCACCCCCATGCGGCTGCCGCCCCAGCGCGACGACTACCGCATGGCCCTGGTGACCCATCTGAGCGTCGGCTACAACAGCCTGGCCAGTCGGGACAACCTTCAACAACTCCTCATGCTCTATAACTGGAGCGATCAGCCTCAGAACCGGCGACGTATTCGAGGCGTCACCGAAATCCAGCTGAAACCTCTGCATCGCATCCACCGGGGGGCCCTGCTGCGCGGCGTGGATATTCAGCTGAAGATGGCTGAAAGGGATTACCTGTCCCCGGCGGATGTCTATCTCTTTGGCACCATTTTGCACCATTTTTTTACCATGTACGTCACCATCAACGCCTTTGTGCAAACCGGCTCACAGCTGAGCCCGTCTAAAAGTGAATTGATATGGGAACCTTTGCTCGGGGAAAACTTTCTCATCTGATCGAAGACCTGCTTGCCCGACCGTCAGCCTACACCGCTTTTCAGGCGCTTCATCTGATGGAAATGAGCTGTCGTGGCGGGGATGGGGACCAAGAACTGCATCGCTTCATCGTCCCGACTCCGGCCCGGGAGCTCTCCTATCCCGCCGGTGAGATACGCCGCTGCTTTCGCGACCGGGATCAGCGCTATCGTCTCGAACTGAACTTCATGGGGCTCTACGGCGTCGACTCCCCGCTGCCTCAGTATTTCAACGACATCACGGCCCGGGACAAGGACGGCAGCGACGAGCTGAGCGCTTTTTTGAACCTGTTCAGCCAGCGCCTGTATACCCTGCTGTTCATGGCCTGGAAAAAACTGAACCACCACGGCGGCACAAAAAGTCTCTACAGTCGGTATCTGGCCGCCTTCTCGGGATTGTCGGTCGCTACAGGGCGAATCGACTACGCCGGTGTATTCGGTACCCGCATCCGAAGCAGCCAGGCCCTGTGCGGCATGCTGGCCGACTTTCTCGACGCCCCTGTTCGTCTGCGGCAGAACGTTCCCCGCTGGATCGGCATAGATGAACCCGCCACATTGGGTGAAAAGTGCCTTCTGGGAAGCAACGCCCTGTTGGGCGACCGCCTTTTGGCGGTGAACAGCCATGTCCGCATTCTTGCCGGTCCGCTGTCTTTTGAAAAAGCGCTGGCTTTACGTCCGGGAGAACCTCTGGCCCTGGCCATCGGCAGCCTGCTGGGGGACTATCTGGAACCGGGACTCGACTACGACCTGGAGCTGAATATCCAGTCAGCGGCGGGTCAGACCGCTTGCCTCGGCTACCCTCACCTCATCCTGGGCTGGGGCTGCTGGCTGGGCACGGCGGCGCCTCAAGGGCAGCGCGTGCTCCTGTCTTCCGCCAGTCTGGCCGCCTGCCGTCAAACCACCACAACATCAGGGCCAGGTCGCCTTCACCTGGCAGCTTGATCATTTTTTAATCCGTACTCTTCGGGGGAATCATGAGATCGACTCACATCAAAAGGCTGCTTGAAAAGCTGAACCCGCACTGTCTTAATGCTCTGGAATCAGCCGCCAGTTTTGCCGCCATGCGCGGCCACTACGAAATTGGCCTTGAGCATGTCGTTATCAAATTGTTGGAACGAGGCGAGGGGGATTTTGACTTGCTGCTGTGCCACTACGGCATCAACCTCGACCAGCTCTGGCAAAAGCTACTTGACGACCTGGCCCGCTGGCGTTGCGGCAATCATCACAAGCCCGCCTTTTCCCATCATTTGTTGGAATGGTTGGAGCGGGCCTGGACGTTAACCTCCCTGCACGACCCACAGGCTCAAATCCGTTCACGGGCTCTGCTTGAAGCCTTGCTGGAAATCGCCCCCTTGCTCCCCGGGCAGGCCTGGCTGCTGCTGGACGGCCTTTCTCGAGAAATGATCGAGGCGGAGGCGGCCCAGATTCTGGCTATCTCCGTGGAAGGTCAGCCCTCCCTGGAACCAGCCCCGACTGCGCCCCCTTCAGCTAATACCGCGTCTCCCGGTCAGGTGACGGGCCCCACGCCGCATCTCGACGCCTATACCACCGACTTTACCGCCAAGGCCAGAACGGGGGAGATCGATCCGGTTCTCGGCCGCAACGACGAAATCCGTCAAATGATCGACATTCTTACCCGGCGCCGCAAGAACAACCCCATTCTCGTGGGCGAGCCCGGTGTGGGGAAATCGGCCGTGGTGGAAGGACTAGCTTTGCGCATTGTCGCCGGGAGCGTCCCCGATAGTCTGAAAAATGTGCGGCTGGTCTGTCTCGATCTGGGCCTCTTGCAGGCGGGCGCGGGGGTCAAGGGGGAGTTCGAGAAGCGCCTCAAGTCCGTATTCGAAGAGATCCGCGCCAGTGATGTCCCCATTATTCTCTTTATCGATGAGGCCCACACCCTGATTGGCGCCGGCGGCGATGCAGGTATGGGGGATGCCGCCAACCTGCTCAAGCCGGCCTTGGCGCGAGGTGAACTGCGCACTCTGGCCGCCACTACCTGGTCTGAGTACAAGAAGTACTTCGAGCGGGACGCCGCCCTGGAGCGCCGTTTCCAGATGGTCAAAATTGACGAACCCTCAGAAGAAACAGCCATCGTCATGCTCAATGGTCTCAAATCCCACTATCAGGAACACCACAAGGCGCTGATTACGGATCAGGCTGTGGAGGCGGCCGTTCGCCTCTCCAGCCGCTACATCAATGGCCGCTTTCTCCCCGACAAAGCCATTGATCTGCTCGACACCGCCGCGGCACGCGTCTGTATGGGCCAGGCAGCCACGCCAGCCGAGCTTGATAGTGCCCAGGAGCAGCTCGCCTTTGTTGAACGTCGTCTGCGCCACCTGCAAGAGGAGACCGATCTGGGACTGCCGGTGGATGAAGCCCTGCAGAACCGCTTGCACCAGCAACGCGAGGAGACCGCCACACAGGTCAAAACCCTGCAGGGACGCTGGCAGGCGGAACTGGAGCTGGTCCGTCAGATTCAGGCGATGCGCCGACAGCCCTGCGACAGTGCCAAGGTGGAAGAACTGCAGCAGCATCTGCAGGAGATTCAGCAGGAATCGCCCCTGGTGCAGCCGGAGGTCAACGCCGAAACCATCGCTCAGGTCGTGGCCGACTGGACCGGCATTCCCGTCGGCCGCATGGTCAAGAGCGACCTTGCCAGCCTGCTCGACTTCGAAACGCTGCTCGGTCAGCGCATCGTTGGGCAAACCGAGGCCATTCACGCCATCGGACAAGCCCTGCGCAGCAACCGGGTTGGTCTGGGCGACGCAGACGCGCCTATCGGCGTCTTTCTGCTCACAGGACCCAGCGGCGTGGGCAAAACGGAAACGGCGCGCGCTATTGCCGACGTCCTTTACGGCGGCGAACGCTTCATGGTCACGATCAACATGAGCGAATATCAGGAAGCCCACTCGGTATCGCAGCTCAAGGGCTCACCTCCCGGCTATGTGGGGTACGGTGAAGGAGGTGTCCTGACCGAGGCCGTGCGTCAGCGGCCCTATTCCGTCATTCTGCTCGACGAAGTGGAAAAAGCCCATCCCGATGTGCTCAACATGTTCTACCAGGTTTTCGACCGCGGCTTCATGCGCGACGGCGAAGGGCGTGAAGTGGATTTCAAAAATACGGTCCTCATCATGACCAGCAATCTGGGAACCGAAGCCATCATCGCGCTGAACGAGTCGGCCCTGGAGCAGGAGGAAACCTCCGACCAAACGCCGGGGTACTCCGAACTGCACGAAGCCGTCCAGCCGGATCTGGCCCGGCACTTTCCCGCCGCCCTGCTGGCGCGGATGCAGGTCGTTCCCATGCGCCCCCTCGACCAACAGGCCCTGCAGCAGATCGCTGCCCTCAAGCTGGACAAGATAGCCTGCCGGCTGGCCGATAGTCATGGCATCACCCTGCGCTGCGCCCCGGAGATCATCGATTACCTGACGGCCAGGTGTCAGTCCCCTGAATTCGGCGCCCGCTCCCTCAATACCCTTATCGATCAGCAGGTGATGACCGGGGTAGCACGCAGCCTGCTGCAGTTCATGGTGGCCGACGATATGCCGCAGATCATGACCCTGCAGCTGGATGAGCGGGGAGACCTTTCCTGCCTGTTCAGTGATTTGGTCGAAGACGCCGCGGATTCCTCTGCCCTCGCCGCAGCCAGTTAGCAAGGAGAACGGTTCATGAATTTTCCCGCCGCTCATTTTCCGGCCGCCAATTGCAGCCAGTTTTTCCTGCGCATTCGGACGGTACCGGACGACACCTTCACCCTGACCCGTTTTAGCGGCTCCGCTCAGGGTCTGTCGGAAGACTTTCGCTTTGAGATTTGTCTGCATTCGGACGCCGAACTGCTGCCACGCACCATCATCGGACGTAGCGCCACCCTGGAGCTGAGCTGGGGCCCTCAACCCGTCTATCTGCACGGGGTCATCTCCCGCTTTGAGCGCACCGGCAACACCCCAGACGGCGTCTCCTACCGGGCCGTTCTCAGCTCCCCCCTCTTCCCCCTGAGCCTGAACACCAGCAATCGGGTCTTTCTGGGCCGCGACATCGGTCAGCTTATCGAAGAGGTACTGATCGGGGCTGGATATGGCAAAGACGAATTCCGTCTCGAATTAACAGGAAACTATCCTCAACGGGAGTTCGTGGTTCAGTACGCTGAATCCGATTTCGACTTTCTCCGCCGCCAACTGGCTCGCCACGGGATCTTCTTCACTTTCGACAACCGGGCGCAGGGATGCCGCGTCGTTTTCTGTGACGACAGCACCCGTCGGCCGATGCTGCCGTGCATTGAGCAGCTGAAATACAGACCCCAGACCGGTTCGGTTCGCACGGCCGAAACGGTCTTTGCACTTTCTCCCCAGGCGCAGTGGCTGCCAGGAGGCATTCGTCTGACGGACTACAATTATCGCACCCCCGATACCCCTCTGGATGTCAGGCTCAATGCAACCTCGGATAATGCCGTTGGGGAACAGGCGATCCACGGCGATCATTTCAAAACGGCGGAAGAGGGCGAGCACATGGCCCAAATCCGTCGACAGGCCCTGGATGCCCGCCGGGAGACCTTTGAGGCGGAGACGGACTGTCGGGGCATCGCTCCCGGCTTCCGGCTTAAAATAAGCGACCACCCTGAAGAAAGTCTCAATGGCGACTATCTGGTGGTCAGCATGGAACAAAGCGGCCACCAGGAAGCTGCTTTGGCCCGGGGCGAAGAGGTAAAGGGCCCCACCTATGTCAACCGTCTTCAGCTCATCAAGGCACAGATTCCTTTTCGGTCGCCCGTCCCGGAACATCGGCAAGTGCTCGGTCTGTTTACCGCCCGGGTTGAAAGCGACGGAACGGAATATGCCTGTCTCGACGAACAGGGGCGCTATCGTATCCGTACCGACTTTGACCGCGGCGAGGCCCCCCTGGCCCAGGCCAGCCATCCCGTGCGGCTGATGCAGCCGTATGGTGGTGAGCAGCATGGCATGCACTTTCCCTTGCAGGGGGGAACGGAGGTGGTACTCGCCTGCCTCAACGGCGACCTCGACCGCCCCGTTATGCTCGGTGCCCTGTCCAATCCCCAGACCCCCAATGTGGTCACCGCCGAAAATGTCAGCCAGAACATCATCCGTACCGTCAGCGGCAACGAGCTCTGCATGGACGACCGCCGCCAGAAGGAACGCATCGACCTGTTCACCGCCGAACGGAAAAATATCCTGACCCTCGATGCCCAGGCCGGATCCCACAAGGTGCGGCTGGAAACCCGCGAAGGCGACATGGAAATCCACGCCGGCAAGACTCTGCTGATGGAGTCGGGAGAGAGTCAGTTCGTCGAAAGCGGTGGTGACCATATCGTCACGGTGGAAAACTCCCAGCAGTTGATGACCCGCAATAAGGATATTTCCCTGCAGGCCGCCACCGATATCCAATTCAAGGCCGACCAGAATATTCAATTCGAGGCCGAAAAGCATGACATCGCCTTGAGCGCTGGCGAGAACCTGATCCTCGATGTCGGCCAAGCGCTGTCTATGCAGGTACGCAGCGACAAGATGGATCTCGCCATTGCAAGGGGAGGTCTGAGCATTCAGGCGGCCAAAGACATCAGTCTCCTCGGACAGGGTGGCGGTCCCATTACGATCAGGCAGGGCAGCGGCACTATCCAGATCTCCCCGGAAGGGGACCTGACCATCAGCGCCGGCAAGGTCACCATCAACGGTCAAAGCATTCATCTTAAAGGCAACCAGATCAGCGGGAACTGATCCACCGGGCTATTCCCGAAGACGCAATGATGAAAGGAAAAACATGCACTCCAATTTGAGAGCTCTCTACCCAACAAGCCGCCTCCCTGTCCAGCTCGCCACGGTTCTCACCGTGCGGGCAGGCGAAGCCTTGATGGTGGAACAGGGCGGTGAAAAACTTTGTGTTGCCGGGCATCTGCATCAGACCGAATATCTGAAAGAAGGGGATGCCGTCATGACGATGGCAACAGAGACAGGCCTGATTGTCTGCGGCCGCCTCAGGGCCAAGGGAGAAGAACCGGCCCCGCGTCTGCAGACAGACAACGGTCAATTGAACCTGGAAGCGGCCACCGGTATCCGCCTGCAGGTGGGAGACAGTTGTCTGGAAATCCACAAAGACGGCTCAATCCGCCTGAACGGAAGGCAGATTACCAGTATCGCCCATGGCCGCATGCGGCTGCAGGGCACGACCATCGAGATCAATTGACCCCATGACCATCCCTTTTTTGGCTTCCCATGAGGAATCGGCCCAAGCCCTCTATGTTCAAAGGTCCTTCCTGCAACAGCAGCCCCTGGTCGATGCCTCCATGCTGGCAGGCCTGGAGCAGCGCCTTTTCATCCATCTGCATGTCCTGGCTCACCGCCCGCAGACGTCGGCAAATCCGACCGATGAGGGGGAAACCTTTGTCTGCCTCGCCAGCCAACTGCTGTCCAGTGACAGGCAGCGCCGGCTGGCAGGATATGAACAGGCTGTGACCTGCCTGGCCGAAGGTGGCGCGGTTCAGCAGGGGGCCTTTCAGGCCCTGGCCCTGGTTTCCATTCCCGCAGAGGGCCAGCAATTGCTCGAGCTCTACCGGGAGACCCCCCATCTTCGCGCTTTGCTTTTTCAGCTCTGGCAGGAACAGCCCTACGCCGTTCCTGCAGCGCTGACCTCGGCGGCCGAACTGCGCGGTCTTGATTCGCACCTGCAGGTAGCGGCTTTACACTACGCCAGCCGACAGGCGGGCAGCGGCCTTGACCTGTTTGCCCCCTACCTCCAGGGTTGGCAGGGCGGCAGTCGCCCCCCCAATACCTCGGGCCTCATCTTGGCGGCAGCCCTCTGGGGAACCGTGCTGCATGGGGATAAGGCGACTAAACACCTGTGGCGCTGCATTGAGACGGAAAGCGAGGCCGAAGCCTTTTATCAACTGTTGCGCCTGGGCGCGATGGCGGCCGAGCCGAAGCTCGTCGAAGTCATTCATCACTATGGCGCCAAGCACCCCGAACTCGCAGCTGAACTGCTGGCTCTTCATGGCACCCGGGAGGCCATCGATGCCCTACTGAGCCTGACTCCACAACTGCAGGACCCCGCCCTCTCGGCTCAGATCTGGCGCTGGGTAAGCGGCACAGACCTCCAGGTCTCTCCCCATCTGCAGCTGGTAACCGAGCAGACGGGCGCGGATCGACAAAACGGCCCGACAGGCTGGTGGAACAAGCATCGCGATCAGCTTGCCGTCGGTCAGCGCCTCCTTATGGGTCGACCGTTGGATATTCCCTGGGTCAGGCAGCTGTGTCTAAATTGGGCCGGGCGTTTCAGCCATCACCTGCTTGACCTGCTTGCCTATCTGCAGGGGGCCCCGGTCGGTATCAGTGCCAACGCCCTGCAGGTGAAACGTCAGTATCATCTGGCCCAAGAAGCACAGCAAAGAGTCCGACAGGAGGTACGTTAATGCAGCTTGAGAACCAGACGGATTGGGCGGCCGGTCTTTATCTCGGCTGGTGTCGCCAAGGCCACCGACAATGGACGCTGGTCTTTAAAGCCAGTTATCAATTTGACGGTCAGGGTAACCTGACCGCTTTGCCCCAAGTCCCTATCGTGGAAGCCGACCAGTACCGGGGCGAACCAACGTGCTCAAGCCTGGTGGCCAGCAGTGAAGTAGTTCCGTTCAAACAGGGGGCCGAACTCTACCTGTTCGGCAGCGCGCAGCCTGACCCGTACGGCAGCCAGGTCATCCAGATAGCTCTGAGCCTGTGTCAGGACAATAACCGCTACTGGCACAAAGAGCTGCGTGTCTTCGGAAACCGCAGTTGGCAGCGCAGGATGTTGACTCCTTTGCCGGGGAAACCTGCCTCCATCACCGCCCCTGTGCCCCTGATTTACGAAAATGCCTTTGGCGGCAGCGACCCTGCCCATCCTGAACAAGTCTGCCTCGCCAACCCGGCTGGCGTCGGCTACAGCTTTCGCGGCCTGCGAACCAAGAACCTTGGTCTGCCCGCTATCGAAATTGGACCCAACTTTATCAGCAGCCCGGCCAGCCGCGTGCAGCCCGCGGGGTTCGGTCCACTGCCGCCATTCTGGGATCCCCGCTGTCGGGAAGTCGGGGAAATCGATGCCGAATCCGTCGCCCAGGGCCTTTGCCCCTGGGCGGTGCCGCTCCTGGCGACAATGCACAACGTCGCTCCCCAGGATCAACGCTTCGATGCCCCTTTTGAAGGGGAGATGGTCCTTAAGGTTACCGGGCTGCTCGCGGAAGCTTCCCACGAGGTTCTCATCCGGCTGCCCGAATTGAAACCCGCCGTTTTTCGCCACGCAGGTGAACAACTCAGCCGCCTTGACCCGGTATGTGACACTCTTGTCATCGATACGGACCGTCAGGAAATTCATCAGATCTTTCGTTGCGGGGTCGTCCTCGATCTGCACGAAAGAGAATTCGGCGTACTCATTCTGCGCAATCTTTTGTCAGAAAAAAATCCAGTCGCCGCCGAGGCGTTAACCTGATGTGCCCAAGCAAAACGTCCCTCGCCAGCTATCCTTCACGACCTGTGGTGGCCAAACCCCAGACCGTCGTCCAAATAATGGATATCGGTCTTTGCTGCCGTTTTGGCAGCGAAACGGCCGCTCTTTTTGGCGGCGTGGCGACCAATATATCCACGGCAAGACCGCATCCCGGCCTGCTGCTGCCGACAGAAAACAATCCCGACCAGCTCCAGCCCATCCACACTGGCGCCCTACCGGAGTTTGACGACTTGACGTCACCCCAGGATCGTCTTCTCGCCCTTCTGGAAGAGGCCCTGTACAACCTTCTGGAAAAACAGCCTTCCCTGCCTATCGGCCGCTCCCTGCTGGTTATGCTGCTTTTGCCTCCCATCGACACCATAAGAGGCAGCCAGGTCGATCACCAGCAAATACAGGCCTTCCTGCGGAGCACCTTGCCAGAAGCCGAACAGGTTGAAATCCGCCTCCTGACCCCGGCGGATGGGTCCGTGTCCGCTCTGCTTGAGGCCTGTGAGCAACTCAAAAAAGGGATGTGGGATGCAGTCCTCTTCGGCGGCGCTGACACCCTCATCGATACCGCCACCTGTTTGGAGGTGATGCAAAGTCGTGCCCTGCTGACGGCAGGCAGCAGCGGGATCTTTCCCGGCGAAGCCGCCGTCTTTCTGTTCCTGCAAAAAACCACAACTGCATCAGGCCTTTCCCACATCACCACTCTCGCCGCCACCGTGGAACCCTATCCCGGTCGAGCCGATGAAAAGAGCCTGACGGCACTCGCCGAGGCCATCAGAAAAAGCACACAGGTTGACCAAAACACACCCGAACCGGCCGCGGTCATCCTCCCCTTGGACGCCAGCGCCTGTCACACTCTCGAATGGCATCAAGTGCGCCAGAACCTGTGGCCAAGCACCCAGCAGCCCATAGAAGAACTTTACCCCTGCCATATTCTCGGCGACATCGGTGCAGCGACCCTGCCGCTGTCAGTGGCCTTGGGCTGTGCCCGTCTAGACTTCACCTATACAGCGATCACCAGCCTATTGGTCTGCGAAGCAGGCGACACCCCGCACCGTGGGGCGATGTGGCTACATAAACCACCGTATCCCGAAGAGGCGACGTCCAGAAAATCATCCAAAATAGTGACTATTCCGCTGTGAAGACAGGGAAGGATCCCCTTCCCATAAAATTTAATTTGAAATTTCAATGGTCAATCAGGCAGCAACGTTATAAAACTTTAAAGTTTTTGAATTACATTCCTACTACAGAGATCGAAATCCATTTACACATTTTGGCAGATTACATCAAGGGAGATCATAATGATTCATACCGTGGCTCAGTCCTATCGCCGCATTGCCTGTACCCGAGTTCTCTCGTTCCTTTCTGCTTTATTAGTTTTCTCTGGGTGTGCCTCAACCGCAAACTCTCTGACAAATCCTCTTTCACAAAAAATGAGAGCTTCTTGTGAAGTAAACAACCTTCAAGCCGTTCACATTCCTACACCCTTAAGTGGGGGACATATTGTCTTGAGTTCAGAGACCTCAGAAGAAAATAGCAGGCTTTGTGTCACGTGGAGAGACGATAAGGCGCTTGAATTACTCCTCTGGGAATCCTCCAATTATATTCTTGATCCCGAGCAGGAAAAACCATGGTTTTTACTGAGCCATCGAGGGGTTGAGTATTTTGCCTTATCGGTTTTTAGTGGTGGCGCACGTTGTTGTTGGGAGATTTTGCTATTCCGTCTGGATGAACCACAAATTATCAAGCGTGGGTTCACTTCAGTCGCTTCTCCACTGTACCGTACCGATGAGAAAAATTGCTTCCTGGCGGCCAAGATATATCCGATAAGTCGTGATGAACCCATGTCATGGAAGTCAAAGATTGAATGCCTAGTCGATGAAATTACCGCCAATGAATAGCGCAGATTATTAGACTTTTTCTTTTCTTATTTTCCTCAGGAATCCATTGACTCACCTGGAGCCGTTCAATGAACACTGATGACATATTTTCGTCGCGGGGTGCAGCCTACACCTCGAGTCAAGTAGCTGAATGGTCACACTACCATTCTCCTATCGATTCCACTCCAGGCCGCCCTTCAGGTTTCAGTCGCCGACACGGGGATGCCTCTCTTGATGTACAACAACAAGCTATTGACGCTATTGTAGCGGCTGGCCGCGCAAAAGGGATGTCTGATGACCTAATTGCGATGACCCTTGCCATCGCACGACACGAATCTGGGTTTAACCCGGATGCGGCGGCAGGACCTACCAGCGCAAGTGGTTTAGGACAGTTCATCAATCGAACCGGTTCCGCCTACGGTCTTTCGGATGACAATCGGTGGAACATGGATGCTCAAGCGAGAGCGCTGGTTGATTTCACTTCAGAAAACATCACACTGGCACGGAGTAGGGGCATTTCCGATTCTGAACTTCACAGATGGGTTTATAAATTTCATCACGATGGGCCGGAAGAAGAATATGGTGGTTTGCAAATAGCTGACCAAGCAGTTATACCTCTCATCCCACGGTACAGGCGTTATTTACAAAAATTACAGGGGACACAGGAGTATGAACCGTCAATTTCGGACCTTGAACCTTTGCAAGTTGCGGGGAATGAAAAATCATTGGAGAAAATAACATCGGCTCAGCTTCAAAAAATAGATCAGGATTTATCCAGACTAAAGACTTCACCAATGTCCGAAAATCAGACCAAGATACAAACTGCCAAGGGCTCGCATAAAAATTCTGTTTCACACTCCGGCAACGTCCTTATCAACGGCCGCACTACCGTGCATGCCGGCAGCTGCGGTACCCTGACCACGGTAGATGTCTGTCGCACGCAGATCGGTCCCGCTGTCGTCAATATTCCCTACACCAATATCGCCAAATCTAGCGACGCCGCCAATACCGCTGCCACGGTTTTTATCAACGGCCATCCCGTCTG
The DNA here is from genome assembly GCF_024197615.1 of Desulfuromonas sp. KJ2020. Classification (NCBI taxonomy): domain Bacteria; kingdom Pseudomonadati; phylum Thermodesulfobacteriota; class Desulfuromonadia; order Desulfuromonadales; family Desulfuromonadaceae; genus Desulfuromonas; species Desulfuromonas sp. KJ2020. The sequence continues at coordinate 969,109 of NZ_JAKUKE010000001.1, read as the reverse complement.
CACCAAAAACTCATGCTTCGCCAAAAGCACCGGCGATGAAGCCGGCAATCGCCAGGGACTTCACTCCGGCACCATCATGGGCAAGGCCGAATTTATCACCGCCTCCCCCAATGTGTACATTGAAGGGATAGCGGCCGTGCGCAATGGAGATCTTATGGTCTCCAACAACCGCAACACCGCCCCCATGCCCTTGGTGCAACCGAGGGCCTCGCCCGCACCCGCCAAGGCCCTCGCCTCGGTCGACGCTCTGGACAAACCGGGCACACCCTTTAAGCTCGCCCTTGAGATTGCCGGCACCCAAAGCCTGAACATGAAGGGCACCTTGATTGCCAGAAGCGGAGACAGCACCCATGAAGTTCCCCTGGGTTCCACGGCCCGCACCGACGACCATCGCCGCGAACTGATTTTTGAAAACCTCGCCGAAGGTGAGTATGACCTTTTTCTTTACCAGCCGGATGAAAAGCACGGTGCCTACCATATCCCCCTGGTGCAGGGCTTCTCCACCTGTTCCAGCGAGGAGTCCTCACCAAGGTGGCAAACGGTCCTGGTTCCCCTGTTGCCCCGCTGTTACACAACGACCGACGCCGACCGTACCAAAGCCCAATACCCACGCTGCAGCCAGGATCTGGGCTGGCTCTATGTCTTTGTGAACGGCCGACTCTGGCGAGAGTTCAAAGTCGAACGGGAAGGCTTTTTCCGCGACGTCAATCTGACCTACGAAAAGGGGCAGGATGTGCGGCCCGCCACCGTGCAAACCAGTGACAGCCGCGTGGTGGTACCCTACACCATTCGGGGGAAAGCGGTCGCGCTGGAGATGACCTACTCCGAGGTGCAATGGAGTTGGGCCCGTATCGACGCCATGGGCGGCATGGCCGGGGACGATTCCGAAGAGGCCTCTCAATTACGTAGCCGCCGGATGCAGAAGATCGATCTCTCCAGCTATCCCGATTTCGACCAAGATGAAGGAGCGATCGGCCCGGCGGACCAGTTCGAGCTGCCACGGCGCTATGATCTGGCGGCGTTCCGGCAGAGCAAGGTCCCGGTTGTTTATCTGCATGATCCGTTGGGGGTAGCCATGAACCTGGCCGACACCCACGAAGCGGCTTGGGCCGAGATGGAGAGCTTCATCGAGGCCCTGCGCGTCGGGCTTCCTCTGGAAAGAGTCGCCCTTCATATGCGGCGTGGCGATACCTTCGGCGAAGCAGAGCAGGCCATGCGCCGGAAGGTCGCCGCACAGTTTCAGGTTGCGCTCCTGATGCAGCAGATCGGTTTTGCTTCCGAAGACAAACAGCGCAAATACGGGCGTCATCTCAACAGGGAATGTCTCGATATGCTGCTCGGAACCAAGGAACGCAGGCCGCTGCGCCAAACCATCATGGCCACCAGAGAAAGCTTGGTCTTTTATTTGGGAAGCCATGCCTATCAAACGGCCCTGGGCGATTATCTCGAAAACACCCCAGAGCGTCAGCTCAACGGCAAGGGAGTGGTTCTCTATGCCGCGCGCTTTCTGGAACAACCGGCGACCTTCCTCGACGCCTGGCTTGACCCGCCGGACACCCATAAGACCGCCGATCGGCAGACCTCGAAGGCGGCCCAAGCCTACATGGACAGGCTCAAGACTGCCGGCAATCCGGCAGGGCTGTTGCTGGCAGGAGACCTGGAGATCCGCACCGAATCCACCTCTCGTCCCGCCGCCAAACCGCGCACCGTAGCCCTGTTGCAAGACGACGCAGCGTCGCAGAGCCTGCGACTCAAAACCATCCTGGAGGATCAAGGCGTTGATCTCGTTACCCGGGCCGGTGCCATCGGCACCGCCCTGATCGAAGCCTTTTCCAGTATCAAGGCCGATCTTCAGACCCTGGAGTGGGTTTCAGAGCGCATCAACACCCTCAAAGTACCCGGATTCGGTGAATACACCCTGGTTGACGTCTCGCTACCAGAACCGAAAATCCCCGAAGGTTATCACCCCGTCGAGGGGGAAGCCACCAGCCTGGCCCGCCGTGCAGTCACCTACAAGGCGGCACTGGCCCTCGGTGCCCGTGCGGCCACCACCGACGGCATGATGTCCGTGGTACAAAAGAACCGGGTCGGAATTTTCCCCGCCACCATCGAGGTGACGGAGGTGACCACGCGCCAACTCGTGCGCAAAGATCTCAAACCACTTCCTGCCCGGCTCGCGACTCGATATCACGACTCGATCCCTCGTGCCGTCGCCATCGCTCCCTTTTTTGTGGCGCTGGACCTGCTCAATCTGCGCACCGTTCTGCACCAGATCGCCGCAGGTGAGGTCAAGGGGCTGGGCGACGGAGGACTTCGGGGACTGCAGTTGATCTCTGCGGTGAGTGGCGTTGCCCAGGGGATGGCGGAGACGGGGAATTTGTGGTTGCGGGTGGGTAAGAAACCTTTAAGCGAAGGTTTGACGCGGACGGCCGCTAGAGGTCGTTTCCTCGGCAATGCGGCCATGGGGATTTTCAGTGTTTTTGATGGAATAAGGGACTTTAGGGTCGCAGACCATGATGCAGGTTATGCCAAAATGATTTCCGCCGGAGCTTTTTTCGGACTTGCTGGTGCCACTACCTGGGCCTGGGCAATCCCCTTGACCCTAGTCGCTGTAGGCGGGACTCTTGCGGGTACCTGGCTGGAGGACGATCCCGTAGAGCGGTTTGCCAAAAACGGACCGCTACGCCTGTCCCCACAACAAGGCGCCACGATTTGGGAGAAAATCCGTGCCCATGCCCAAGCGCCTTTGGTTGAAGCACGTTTTAGCGCCGAGTGGCCGCATTGGACGGATATCGAGCGACTCTTTCTGGATGAATACTTGCTCGGTTTTGGGGTTGAAAGCGCCGAGCGCGGACAACAGAGAAGATCTTTTCCGCCGGTGTATGTGGATGCCCTCTCTGCTAACTGCACCCTCCAACGGTTCGTGCCCATGCTGAGTCAGGCGGAGATCATCTGCCACTACTATCCCAGCGGTTGTTTTTCTCCGACGCCGACCGTCATCCATCCGACCGTCGAGGATTTCCGCACGGACAAAGATACCCAGATGATTTCCCGGATCGGTGTGACATTCCCCATACCGCAGGAGCACCTGCGGAATCAAAGCCCGTACTGGAGTGCCATCATCTTTTGCCGCATTAAACCCCAAGTTGACCGCGAGGATTGTCGGCCCGTCCTCGGCGAGGACGGCAGCCCCCGTTATCTCGCCATACGTCACCACGGCAACGGCATGATGCGGAAAACCACCCGGCGCATAGGGACAATGCAGGAGCTGACCCGCCCTGAATTCTGGAGAACAACCTGATGACCTTTATCGATTTCATCCACAAATACATAAATGTCTTTGACCGTATCCGCAGCACCAAGGAATGGCTGCCGGTCAAATATCAGGGCGGCGAGGTGACCGTTCTCAATCATACCAGCGTGCACTGGCCTGACACCCCACAATTGGACGACAAGAAATATGTTGTTAATAAAACTACGGGGGATGTTGATGGTGCCGCGTGGTCCGGCATTGGGTTGTTCGGCTTGATTGCTGGGGTATTGCCTGGCGGTTGGTTTTTGGTCAATTTGCTAGGTATTGCAGGGCCAAGTATCAACATGCCATCATGGATGTATTGGCAGGTATTAGTTTTTGTTTTTTTTGTTACTTTCTTTCCCATCCCCGCCATCCTGCTGTCCTTCGTCTACCCCTTCAAGCGCCCTAAGGAGCGCTTGCTGATCTGGGATCGGGAAAACGGCACCGTGACACTTCCGCCGCGCTTCTGGGGCGAGCATGAGGTGGTCGCCTTCAAGGATCTCAAGGTCAAGAAGATCCGCAATATCGGCTCTTTCGTTCAGTTTCATGTTCTTGCCGCCTTTCGCCCGAGCGACGGTCAGCCAATTGAATTCGGCTTATTACACGACAACGCTAAGGATTGGGCATTCTTCTGCTGGTACATGGACAAAACCCGACCTCTGCCGCCCGGCGAGGTTTTCGACCCTTACTGCGAGCGCGATGAGGAGCGGCGCAGGCGCGAACTGGCCACGCAAGGGATTTGGGAGGAACCGGTATAGTTTTACGGCAACGATAACCGGGTCCTTCCCGTTAAAATTGAACACCCCGCCCTCGCCGGTCCCGAACCGACGGTGGTGCAGCTTCCCGAGGCCTTATTGTCATGATCGAACCGAAAAAAACCAGCAGCCGCATGACCCCTGAAATTGCCACCCGCTACCAGCGCACCCTGGAGCTCTTCGAGCAGTCCGAAGCCGGCAGGAAGCGCACCTATTTCCCGCCCATGCCCTTCGAGGTGCGAGGAGATGCGCCGGGCGGTGGGGATGTGGTTGAACTAGCATATCATTGTGCAATAACAACCCCTGACCGCTATTAAGTCAAAACGATCATCAGCAAGTCGCGGGTCTGGGGCTTTACCATGATTATGGCAGGCGGATTCGCAGTTGTAGCCTTAGTCCTCATTCTAATGAATCTAGAGGTTCAAGCCTATCTCCATTTTATGATACCTGCGACTATCCTTTTCACCCTTTTTACTCTTTACGCCTGCCACATCTTCGAGCGCCCGACGGGCAAGGTGTATCTCTACCGCTGCAATGAGCCGCACCGGGTCGTTGATTTCTACGACCTCCATTTCTCCACCACCGGGATCACCACTTCCGGGTTGGCTTCGAGTTCACGGCTGAACATCGCCCTGCCCGGCCCGGAAACGGGAGAGCTCGAATCCTTTACCGGCTTTTTTTGCTCACGCCCGAAGAGGCCCTGCGCTTCTGGTACGCGCTGGTGCGCTACATGGACCGGGACTGGCCCTTTGACGAGCGCGACAGGGAGTATTTCGACTGGCTGGTGCAGGAAAGGCTATCGTGTGGAAGGCGTGCGCCATCCCGATGGCACGGTGGAGTGGGCTTGATTCTACATTGTCCGTACAACAAAGGGCCTAGCCGTTTCCAGCTAAGCCCTTTGTTGTATATGGCGGAGGGGGTGGGATTCGAACCCACGGTACCTTGCGGTACAACAGATTTCGAGTCCCAACCTTACGAAAAGCCACAACGACAGGCCACAGAATACAACAATAATATCGGTATTTTATTTCTTTTGTTTTCTGTAGTCTATCGCTGTTAGTGGGGAATTTTTGCAATGTAGTGTACCACCAGTGCACCATTATCCCCAGGAATATTTTTAAAATTCCAGCCAAATGAGAGCACTTGGCATTTCTTGAGAAGCTCTTTTTCTGAATTGAATTACTATTGGGAACAGAGGGCATCGGCTTAAGCAAGAGATGATGACCGAGAGCATGTGGCAGTTGGCACAGCTCGTCCAACGCCTTAGAATGCTTAAGCATTTAGGAGCATCATATCATTGCGAAAATCGTTGAATTACTTCCATTTCAGCAGCAGTACGACTTCGTAGGCCAAGCTGCGGCAATTGTATTGCCCGAAGACAGAATCTTCCCTGGCGAGAGATTCAAAGCAGTCCACAACAGGAGGACGGTACCGACCTTCCTCCCAATGCAGCGCCTGATTGCGGGCCTGCCAGATGATTTCGTGCAGCGGCATTCCAACCAAGATTCTTCCATCAGGGCAGCCAGTTCGGTTCTTTCCAAAGTGGAGGGAGATGCCTTGCCTTCCATATTGAAGCAAGACTCCGGAGAGAGCTGAAACAGAAAATTCATGCACTGAGACACGCCGATTTGCAGACTCTGTCACGATGTTCTTGTAATAGCGTTCCTTGTCGGCGCCAAAACAAGTGTCCCAAAAGATAGATGGCTGTACTCAAGAAATCGTCATCTAGGTCGGGGTTCTTTGCTAGGAATTCTACACGGCGATAACAGTCATCAGTCTCTGCAGTTAGTTTTTTTAGATCGTTGCGAAGTGCCTCTAACTGTGCCATTTCGCCATGTATAACACTCATGAGGGTGGTAACGGCGTGTTCCATTTCTATGAGGAAGTCGGGAATCTTCATAGGGTCGTGGCTAGACGTCAATTGCTATATTAGCAATGCTCATTTTGGCATCCGAATCTTTCAGATACCGCGCCAAAACATGGTTTATCAGCTCATCAGCGTTTCCTGCTTTACCGTAGTGCTTTTTGATTGAACCAATTATTTCCTCAATGACCTTTTTAGCTTTTTTACCGTTTAATACTTGCCCATTGATTTTGTCACTAAGTAACTGCCCATTATCGGCCATAGCCTCAAATTTATCCAAAAGTACATGATACTTTGTAGCTAACTCATCGCAATCAATTCGTCCATCGAAAAAAGAATTTAATTTTTGTAGTTTTTTGCCTGCCAAAGAGACAGCGGCCTTAAAATGCTCTTCATTTATAAAAATAGAACTTCCATCGACAAGGTCTTTTACTTCTGACATTAGGACTTCCACCAGTTGCCTTGAACATCTTTCCCTTGATGCTTCCCGGCAGAGTTTGCTTAAGTGGCTACCGAGAAGACCTGCTCGTTCAAGGAAAACTTGATAGTTTGATGTATGTTCAAAGCCATCACGTCTGGCATTTGTTTTTAGTACGTTACCGCATATTTGCACTTCACCTATTTGCCATGTAGCGAAGCGTCTTTCAGCATAAAACTGCGAAAGAAAGTATTCATCTCCCACCTCGATGTTTCCCTGCCGAACCCTCATTCCTCTGGCTAAACAGCTTGGAGGGAAGGATGACTTGAAACTCGTTTTAGCAAACCAGCCTTTGGCAATTGGTTCTCCTGAAGTGCTTTTGAAATGAAAAAATTCAATACCAGATATCTTCTCAGAGCGCTCCTTTGTGATTTCAAAATCATCGGCATAAGGACGATAAATTCTCTCACCATTTAACGATATATCGTAAACATCCACACCTTCAACATCCGAGAAGAATGCTTCAATACTCTGTGCAAACGAGAAAGCTGCACGGTCGTAAGACACTGGAGCTACTTGTGAGAGATATTTTTTTACGGCACCTACGTCCATCAACTGGTCGGTGTAAAAACGCTCAACTCCTTCCAATGTAACTTTAAAGAAATGCTCGGGTTCATCATTGCCAGCTTTCCGAAAAGAAACAGAAGTAAGCAAATCGATGGCTTCGTCGAGAGTTTTGAGATGGTCTCCCGTAAGAAGACTAGATAATTGTCCTTGGTCCCATTCTACAATAGCGATTTGCTCAGCTAAATTTGAACGTGTTTCAAATCTTAATTTGCGGCAATATGCGAGCCCACCAAGGCGTCCGATGCCCCTAAAACCTCTACCAGAGGTACTTTCTTTGGAGCTGCATCCAATACTCAGCAGTACTTTTTCTACTTCGTTGTTGCTAACTCCAAGGCCATTGTCAAAGATACTTATGGAGCGATTCAAGCCATCGATAGTTATTCTGATTTGTCCATCTTTTCGTAAAAAAACCCCTTCCCTATCTGCCTTGTCAATACTATCCGCAGAATTTTGAATATATTCACGATAGACCATCAGGGGATTGTCATACATGCCAGAGGTCAAAATGTCGAGGACTTGACGCCCGACAACAAATGTTTTATGTTTTTCTATTTTTTTAAATACCACTTCAGCCAATTTTCTACCTCTTTATATTTACAATTTTCAATTGCTGCTTTTATGCCTTTTACAGAGTTTTGACTTACAGCATCATGGAAGTACAAAAATTTTTCGTCTTGAGTTTCTAAAAGTCGGTATATAAATTCATAGAATTTCTCAATAGTCCCATCACCTAGGGTTCTTTTTGGCTCGCCATCTCTAATCGTTGCCTCGTACTTATTCCTGTTCCGCAGAAGCTCTTCAGGCATATAGAGGTTAGCTAAGAATTGCTTAAAGTCATACCCAATTGCCCGACGTGCCAAGGTTGTTGTCGGGGAAATGGCTCCGTTTGCAGCACCCTTGATGATTTCCACGTTGCGGACAAACCGACGGTTCCATTGCGCATTTTCAAAATAATCGTCGCAATCCTTTTTGGGATCAACAAAAAAATCTCGGTTTTTATTGGCGCCGGTTCCGTCAATATCAGCAATTGGGGCAAAACGCATAGGATAGGAGTAAATACCACCGGCTCCAGTGTACTCCTCGTTCAGCTCAAAATTTATTTCTAGTCGCCGATATAGGTCTCGGGGCGTATCTTTCCAGTTGTAGAGCATATAATTGGAAAAATCATTAAAACCGTATTTTCTCGCGAGACGGATGGCATTTTTGTAATCGTTTTCCTCTGAAAGCCGGTCAAATGCAATCCGCATTGGCTTAATGTTGATCTTGGAAATTATTTCTAGGCATTCTTCTGTGAAATGAGTCGCATCCAACCCTTGATTGAAATCAACCACTTTCGCTTTGGGTGAAGGTGAATCAGTTGTTTCACCTCTTCCATAACCTAATTCTAATAAATCGTTGACGATTTTTCTCAGGTTTGGCGAAGCGAGAACATTATTATCCATCAGTTTCAAACGAGATTTATCGCCATACGTTCTCCTCAAGTAATAAATTGATGGCTTAATATCAATATAGTCAACTAAATCGCCCTCTATTTTCGGGACACCACACCAACTACATTTGTTCTCACAACCACGAGTTGCATACCCATAGTACGTGTCGTTAATAGCGTAAACCTCTGTTGGTAGTAGTTCGTAATCGAGGGGCAATTCGTCAATATTTTCATTGCCCTCCAGCCGAATCTTTTGTGGTGAGTCCAAAGTTCCTACAATCGGGTATATGTTTGTGGCAGTGAAAATTTCCTCTGGCATTAGACTTGCCATTATCCCACCAACAAAAATCTTACTTACAGAACCTCCCACAGCTTGCTTATAGAACTCAATTGTCTCAATGATCTTGTTCCACCCGAAAGTGAAAAGTGTTGTGATATATACCCTATCCCATAATTCAACATCTGAGAACAGGTCTGCCTTAGGTATGACAGATGCGTCAGTGCCAATGACAAACTGGACATGGTCGCCTCTGCCTTTATGAAATGTAGAGATTTTCATGAGGCCAATTGGTGGATACCAAAGTGTCTCATCATCTCTCTTCCTTCCTCTACCATTAGCAACTTTTTGTCTAAAACTTTGCGAGCCTCTTCGATAATCTGGCTCAACTAGTAAAATCCTCAATTTTCAACCCTTTATACTTTTCTGACGCAGCACGCCATGTGGAATTGATCGCCTATTGAGCCATAAGTATTTTCGATACTACTCCGAATGTACTCCAAAGATCAATAACCCTTAGCGAAAACAGTATGGCAGGAAGGAACATGCTCAGCTGCGACCAAAGATTGGGATGGTGCGAGGGTGTTGGGTAGGCAGTTTTTTAAAATTCGCATCTTGATTTGAGGTCACAATGCATCATTTTGTTTCAAACCAAATTTCGGCTCTTTAAAGAATATCGTTGGGGAGTAGTTGCTGAACGTGATTAGCAAAACGGAGAATAGCGCATGGCGTAAATTTTATTATAAATTAAGATTTTGAGGAAAAAAACCAGATTGGTGAAGCCCTGGGATGCCCCCTCCGAAGGTGCTAGGCACACCTTCTGCGGTCAAGAATACAATACAACCCAAAGGGCAATACCAATCCCACCTTCAACAATTTAGAGAAATTTCTCCCTCTTGGTGTGAGGATTTTCAGGCAAAGTCAATGGACAAGGACTTCACTAACACATTAGACATTTATTTACATAGTGAATCATCGATTTCTACAACATATGTTGCATGATAGTGCAAATTATTGATCATAAAATATCGATATGAGAAGTTGGGGATGGCTTATATAGCATTAGGAGTTATCCAGGTATCACCAGTTTCTCCATTACCCTTTGATGCAATTCTCTCACAAAGCTGACCTGCTCTTTTGTAGCTGGCCATTTCTCTTCATGATGCGTGATATTTCTGACCGTATTCAATTCCCGTAACCATGCGAGCTTTTGATCTTTATTGCCATTTTCTTGGAATGAAAAAGGCGTATCAAAGCAATCTTTCCAATTATCAGCGGCGATTTGCTGATAATCGAGTGTCTTCATATATTGTTCACGCTTCTTTGCGCCCTTGCCTTTTTCGAAGTCCTCGCTACAACGGGTTCTTATGGAATCACGGACACCCTCATACCACCAATCTTCATCATTTGGATATTTTTCTTTTAATTTATAAATCACGAAGGCGTGCAGTTTTAACTGAATTTCACTTACAAGATTTTTTGCATCTTTAGTACCTTCCTCGTCAACGGTATCTAAATAATCAGATAAGCCAGGAGGGTTAAATTCAGGGAACTGCCTATGGATGAAACTTTGCATCACAATGGAGTTATGTGTTACACCCTTAATACCTCCCCTTGAACGAAAATTTTTAATATTAGAATAGGTGGCAGATGCAAAAACATTAGCAATAGGTTCACCGTATTTTGCAATCTCTCCAACCAACTCTTCTAAATTCCAGGAATCGATCTCTAAAGATGATTTTTGTTTAATATGTAATAGAATTTCTTTAAGAACCTTGAGAAGTGAGCGAATCCCTTCATTTGTAGCTAAATATCCTATGACATTTTCTTTTTCTTTATTCTTATTTCCAAGATCCCAATGTTTTTTGGCTTTTTCGGCAAATACGCTGAAGTACCCTTTAAGTATAGCTGTGGATCTCTGGTGCGTTTTCTCAAGATCGTTAAAATGCGTATCTGACAACAACCCAGGAACTGGGTTTTCACCTTTTATTTCACCAAAAAACTTATTTTCCTTAAGCCCATCAATAAAGTTAGTTAAAGTCAGACAACGCAATGTCGTTTGATCTTTGGTGGTCATTTTAATGCGGTCATGAAAAGGTGAGATTTTGTTCCCATTGAGCGTCATTACGACTCTTGAACATAGTGCGTCAATCCGTAAACCGAAATCATCACTGTCCCAGTAAAGGGTTGCATTGATTTCATTTAACAGGTTTCTGGTAACCCGGACTTGTTCGCAGTTGATATCAACAAACAGCTTAGCTTCCTTGGTTGGCTCCAAATTTTCATATGCCAAAACTGGTACAGTTGATTTAGTGTCTTGTCCATTTAAAACGCGTTGACTGTGAGCATACCCGTACAAACGGTGCTGTCCGTCAATCACCATAGCAGATGCATAGCAATTAGGAAGCCTTAAGTTTCCAAACTCTGACGTCCCCTTTTCGCCAATTCTTTCAAAAACAAGTTTTTTCTTTGATCTAATATTGACGACAATGTTAGTCGGAAATTGCCCACCATTATCAATGTATTTAGCTAAGTCTGCGAGCCTTTTAGGCTTTAACATCCGCTGATATGTTTCAAGATCTTCGACCTCACGAGAAGCCTTATGGCTTACGTGTGCAATTTTTAAAAGATCTGCAGGTTTTATTAGGAAGTTGTAGAAATTGACTCCACCCATACTTCCTTTTGTTGCGGGGACAACTAGCTCAAGCCCTAAGATGGATTGATTTGCAAAGACGTGAGATAAAAATTGATATTTAGCGGCCAATTTATAAAGACGTGTGAATTTCACATAATAATCTAGTTGTGCATCTTGTAGAATGGTTATTTTTGCTTCTTTCGCCTTAGTTAGGTCTGCTTGCGACCACTCTATATTGCGTGTAGCTATCACCCACCCTTGTTTCAACTTCGGCGTTTTCCCATAATGTGCAATTATTGATTTAGATATTTTGTCCTTAAAACTTTCAATTTTTTCTATGAGCTTGCCCATTTGCTTTTTCTTTGGGACATCGCATTGTGTGCACTCAACAAAAATTACCGCGTCATCATCCTTTGCAAAAACATCAATTTGCCTTGGTTCACTCTCTTCATTTGCTTTAATTTTGAAAAAACGTCCGTCACTTAACTCTTTAAATTGCATCTCAGCAAGGAAACAAAAAACCTCATCTTCAAGTTTTTCATCAAGCTTTTTGTCTTTACAAACCCTATAGCTTGTCTTGTTTTTTCGCAGGAACTTCCACCCGTCTGCCTCTTCTAATGCCAGCTTTTCTTTTAAAAGATCTGGATTTGATGCAGTTATAGTTTTTTCTATAACTCCTTTTTTTCTAGACCTAATAGCAGTCTTGATAGAATCCGTGTCAGTTAACAGGGGTTCCAAGTAGACGGGGTTAGGCATATACCCTCCATATAAAAATAAAATTACTTAATTGGCCATATTGTCCAATAACTTTTTATAAAATGTGTACGCAAAATCTTTGCTATCATTTCCGAATGTGGCCAATGAATCGACCCTGACAAGTTCAAGTAAGAATTTAAAATCCTTATTTTTTACAAATCTAAGTTGCTTATTTGAGATTTGGTCATAATTATCAATTTGCCATGAAAGATAAAACAGGTGATTCTTAATGGCCCACACAATTCTGTGAATTCGTTTTGTGTCTATTTGAAACCTACCTAAAATCTTTTCAGCTATTTCTGCTCCAACTTTTTCGTGTTTATAAGCAGTTATTTTTTCGTCACGTTCTTCAGTGGTTGCTGGCTTGCCTATGTCATGCAGTAATGCTGCCCACAGAAGGTCTGGAGAGCAGTCTTCTTCGCAAGCGGCTATCGCTAATCGTGTATGCGTAGCCACATCCCCTTCAGGGTGATGTTTAAAAGATTGTTTGGTTTTAGATAAAAGTTTAAGTTCTGGAATCTCTTCTTCTAAGAGACCCCACGAATCATGTGACATCTGCCTAAGGATCGCTTCAATTTCGGCAACAGTCATTTGACCAACCTACAAAAAATAGTGGGGCTGTGATGCGATATCATATCAATTAGGCTATTCAATCAGAGAGTGTGCAAAAGGGCTTTATGTATTGAACTCCCGTCCTTCTCCATATTAGTAAAAATCTTGGAGGATTGCGACTAAATATATCAAGAGGATCCCCAATCCTCTTGTTTGCGCGCAAAATCAAACACCTACAAACCCGTGCTACAAATAATGATTTAAAATTGCTGCTGTTTTTTCTCATTTCCTCGTGAATGACTGTCTCGGTTTTCACTTTTTCAAGATCCCGGCTGCCCACCGTGAATTTCCTTTTAATTCATGCTGGGCAAGCCGAAGTCCTGCGAAACAGAGCCTCACTAACTGTGAGTCAATCACCTGTTGACTTTCTGTTTGCGGGTTGCATGATGGACTGACGTACTCCAAGACTTCGCCAAGGTTATCCTGCGGAAATGCTCTTACCGTTGGGGGGGGTATCCGTCATAAGATAGTTAGGCTTTGGTTCTTCAGGCGGGATTAGCCTTCCAGGACAGCAAATATAGCAAACCCGGTACACTTGGGGAAGCTTTGCGTTGAATTTCACCTATTTCCTACGGTTCGCCGCTGCCATTGTAATGTATGGCATCAAACTCACGTCATCCCAACTGGCATCATTAACCCAAGCCACCCCAAAAAGGCGCGACCCAGCGACCCAGCACCCATAGCCCCAAATAGCCCCAAAACGAACAAAATACGGCCTAGATTCAGCAAACAACAACAGACACAGCCCCTAACCAGGGTCGAGCTACTTTCTTGCGGCACAACCAAAAAAATCGACCATAGCAATCCCACCAAGGGTCTCTGCCTGAGGCCCGGTCAGGCCCTTTCAGATATCATAAAAACTTCTCCCACCCCCCGCCAAAACCAGCATTGTATTAAGACGCCACATAGAGTTTGATATAACCTTCCCTGTTTATAGTGCGCGTTTAAGACGCCTTTTGGTCACATTCGTCTGGTCTGGCCGGGCCACTCACAGCTTGCATGAAACCTTTTTTGATTGTCACCAAGGAAATGCCTCCGACTTCCCGGACAGAGGCATTAATCCACCCCCCCCACAAAGCGAGACCCAAGAACTACCCTGGAACCCAGAATCAAAACAGGGACCAAGGCGAACATACTGACATCCAGATTCAGAGAAAAAATCCCCCACACCCCCTTATCCCTTCTCCCGACACAACCAATTCTTACTCGCTCCTCAACCCAAACAGACGCAAAAACATAGCGCCCATTCGGATGCTACGGGTTTTAGTGGACCGCCGTTGACAGGTAAAAGCCAGTTTCAACAATGTCGTGAACTGTTCGCCATGGACCTTCTTGCCCTCTTCTCTATCCGCTTTTCTCTTTTGACCAGTCCCTCGAAATTCTAACCCCGAAAAACAATCCTTTAATTTTAAATACTTACTACCCGGTCATCCGTATGATTAAAAAAAAATAATTTAAAAAGATGGCCAAAACGGTTCCACAGGGGTGCTCCTTGAATAGTAAGGGGGAAGATTTTGGCGGCTACCGAGAAACCTACTTGACCCCACTCATTAAAAGGGAGAACCGTTTAATTTCGCAGTGTTATCAATATTTCCCAAAAAGGAGTCTACCCATGGAAAAATTTATTTCGGCGATCAGAATGGCAGCTTTCGTGCTTGAGGATGAAAATTCTCCAAGAAAGGCATGGTACCGCATCCAGATATTTTGGGCGCAAGAGAAATACTGCCTACACACACAAGGCGGTCCCCGTGGGCTATTTTCAAAACCTTATGTGTACTACTTTGAGAATCATGATGCCGCGATATCTAACGCCCATAAGCGTATTCGCGAGAAGTGTAGACCCAACCGTACCCGGACATACGCACTGCTCTATATTGACGACATTCCTCGGCAATTTTTGCTTGAAACCAGCTTTTTCGACTAAACACCAGCAAATCGACAGCCAACTAAGGGAAAAGGAGGTAAAAATGTACGATGCGAGCGGAAAAACGAGATTTATACCGGCAACTAAATGGAATGACTACCATCCGTGGCCCCCGCTAGGCGGGTTGCGGTATTTGATATTCAACGCAGAGTCCAATGGATTTTCGGCCTGCGTTATACGAGTAGGGCGCCGCGTCCTGATCGATGAAGCAGCCTTCTTTCGATGGGCCGGCAGCAAAAAAAGCCAGAAAAAATAATCGGTCCTATAACCCAAACAAAGGTAGCGGCATCGGAACCATTCGGATGCCACAGGTTTTAGTTCGCCGCAGTTGACAGTAAGGAGCCAACTTCAGCAAGGTCTTTAACCGGTCCAGAATCGGTAATCGTTTCATGAAGGTTCTTTTCTGCCCCTGGTTCTTTCCTTTCCGGATGGTCCGTGTCTCCGGTTCGCGCTGGCTCCAGTGGAAAGCGACTTCGGCCGTGTACAGCGGCAGATGTTCAGGGCTTATGTAGTGGTATACGCCTTGCTTAGCTCGCTCCAGCGTGGCATGAAATGATTCTGCGGTATTGCTGAGTTTACTTATCGATAATTTAAGGTTTTTTCAATTAGATCTAGAGCTAAAGGCGGGCTAGACATTTGAAAAAATCCTTTCATTCATTCGCTCTACGACACCGGCCGTATGAGCTTCAGAAAGATGAGAATACCGCTTTACCATACTTAAGGTTTTGTGTCCTAGCACTTCAGCGATCTCGGCCAGCGTTGCGCCATTCATAGCTAGGTAAGAGGCTGCGCTATGCCGAAGGTCGTGAAAACGAAAATCCTTGATTCCTGCCTTTTTCAAGGCGGCCTCCCAAGCCTTTCGGATTGCCTGAATGCCACTCCGTGCACCGGCTGGAAAAACATACTCACTACCAATTGGTCTCACCCTTCCATACTCCCTCAGGAGACCATAGGCCTGACTCACGACAGGCACAACCCGACGTTCACCATTCTTGGTTTCATGGATCACCAATTGGCGCCGCTCAAAATCAATGTCGCACCATTTTAGCCGAAGGATTTCCCCCTGTCTCATTCCAGTGGACAAAGCAAGGACGACGATTGGGTGCAGAGAAGGCAGATAGCTTTTCTCACAAGCCTCAAGCAAACCTATGCGCTCATCGTCAGACAAAAAACGAACTCGGCCTCGTGGTTCCACTGGTTTCTTAACCCTGCTAACAGGATTTAACTCAACCCAGCCCCATTCATTGAGTGCCATGGTGTAGCAATGAGAAAGCGCCGCCAGATATCTATTTGTCGTGGCAGGTGACCGCCTGGCACCTCTAGAGGTTTCCTCATTTAACAACTGGTCGCGGCACTCCCCAATCATGGCAGGAGTAACGTCCGAAAGCAGATAGTGACCGAGTTTATTCTCCCACCACTCCAGCTGTGATTTCTGCTGAGATTGCATCTTCGGCTTCAGCGGTAAAACTTGCTTAACGTAACGGTTGACCATTTCGCTAAATGTGTGCTTCTTGGCTTCAATGGTCTTGAAGAACCGACCATCACGAATTGCAGATTCGGTGTCCTGCGCCCATTTCTTTGCGTCAGTCTTCCTATCAAAGGTCGCCGACTGGGGCGGGCACCCTCGAAGGCGGATAAGAACCCGGTATTTGATTTTACCACTAGAGGTTTTTCGTTCCTGGATGACAGCCATTGGTTTTCTCCTAATGTTGCCATTTGTGGCTGGTAATTGTTTCGAAATGTACCGAAACTGTACCATGAACGAAGATTTTGAGACAATTCAAAAAGACAAAGGGCCTAGCTGTTTTCAGCTAAGCCCTTGTGTTTATTATGGCGGAGGGGGTGGGATTCGAACCCACGGTGCCTTGCGGCACAACAGATTTCGAGTCTGTCACCTTCGACCTCTCGGACACCCCTCCGGAAGCGTGTTGGCGAATTGGGCGACATCCTACCTTATTACGAGACCTTTTGCCAAGTGCGTTTTGTTGCCCACTTTACTGGGATGAGGAATCTTTGCCTTTTTCGGCCTTCTTTTGAGCCCGCAGCTTCTGGAAAAAAGCGCTGAGGTGGTTGCTGCATTCTTCGGCGAGGATTCCTTCGGTTACCTCAACGCGGTGGTTGAAGCGAGGGTCTTGAGAGAAATCATAGATGGAACCCACGGCCCCGACGCGCGGGTCACGGCAGCCGAAGACGAGGCGCGGAATGCGAGCGAGGATGATGGCCCCCATGCACATGACGCAGGGCTCGAGGGTAACATAGAGGGTACAGTCAAGGAGGCGCCAGTGCCCGATATGCGCGGCCGCTTGGCGAATGGCGATCATCTCGGCATGGGTGGTAGGATCATTGCTGGTTTCGCGCCGGTTGTGGCCGCGACCGATGATATGGCCATCCTTGGCCAGGACGGCGCCAACGGGCACTTCGCCGATCGCTTCGGCGGCCAACGCTTCATCCATAGCCTGCCGCATGAAGAATTCGTCTGCGTTTTTCATGCTTTGCCCGATGCAAAAAGCCCCAGCACTTTTCAATGCTGGGGCTTTATTTTTAGTGGCGCGCCACGAGAGATTCGAACTCCCGGCCTTCTGATCCGTAGTCAGACGCTCTATCCAGCTGAGCTAGTGGCGCGCATCAAGAAGAAGGTTTATCGCTTATTTTTTACTGATTGTCAACCCTTTTTTCTGCCGGCAGATAATCGACTAGGGTAAAAGTAAATCGCGGATGCTTGAAAGCGTGGGCGCCGGGGTAATGACTGAAGAGCCATCCGTGAAAGATTTCCTGTCTTCCTTCAAAGATGGAGACCTGTACGCCCGGGTTTTCCGTTTCGTTGGAAGCAGAGGTCATCACTACTCCATCCATGATGAAGGCCGGCAAAAATGCCTTGGTGTGGACAGATATACTGCCGTCATCGAGATTGAAAGAAGAACCGATGTCGACGGTATAGGTCTTCTCGGTGTTGTTCTGTTTATCTTGAACCACGATTGTGACGGCTCTCCACTGACCTTCCACCTCGGGTGGCACGACGACTTTGACGGTACCGGTTGGCTTTTCAACCTCACTGGTCATCGTCTCCTTGGTTGTAGGTCTTGAATCGCAGCCCGAAAGGCCTGTCGCCAGCAGAACGAGAAGAAGTACGGCACAGCGGGGGACCAAAAACATGGACACCTCTTGATGCAATGCTTGAAGGAGAATGCTCGAAAGGAAAGAAGAGAATTGTATCGATTTAAAAAATGGCGGAGAGCGAGGGATTCGCCCACTCTGTCGCCGCCATCACGGCGACTCCGGCGTCGGCTCCCCTGCGCTCGCTGACGCGGACATCCTGTCCGCTTTTCTGCCACTGGCAGCGCTCGCTACGCTTCGAATCCCGGAATTTAGTCGATTTAAAATGGCGGAGAGGGAGGGATTCGAACCCTCGGTACGGGTTTACCCCGTACACTCGCTTAGCAGGCGAGCGCCTTCAGCCAACTCGGCCACCTCTCCGTTGCGGATACTGCTATGGATATGTATGAAACGCGTCTATATACTTTAAGTTTGGCGGAGGAGGTAGGATTCGAACCCACGGTACTTTCGTACAACGGTTTTCAAGACCGCCGCCTTAAACCACTCGGCCACTCCTCCGCAGTCACTTTATCAGGCTTCGATGCGCTCCAAGCCGCCCATGTAGGGCCGGAGGACTTCCGGGATCAGCACCGACCCGTCGGCCTGCTGGTAGTTTTCGAGAATCGCCACCAGGGTGCGTCCTACCGCCAGTCCCGATCCATTCAGCGTATGAACGAATTCGGGCCGTTCCCCTTCTTCTCGACGGAAGCGAATGCCGGCCCGACGAGCCTGGAAATCGCGGAAGTTGGAGCAGGAGGAGATTTCCCTGTAGGCATCCTGTCCGGGCAGCCATACTTCGATGTCGAAGGTGCGGGCAGCGGAGAAGCCGATGTCCCCCGTACAGAGATCCACGACTCTGTAGGGAAGCCCCAATTGCCGGAGCACCTCCTCGGCATTATCCAGCAGGCTTTCCAGTTCAGCGTCGGACTGCTCCGGCCGGACAAACTTGACCAGCTCAACTTTGTTGAACTGGTGCTGGCGGATAAGGCCACGCGTATCCTTGCCATGGGATCCGGCTTCCTTGCGGAAGCAGGGGGTATAAGCCGTGTAAAGGACCGGTAGCGTACCAGCCGCCAGAATCTCGTCCCGATGGATATTGGTTACAGGAACCTCGGCCGTCGGGATGAGGAAAAAATCCGGGTCTTCTAAATGAAAAAGATCGTCTTCAAACTTGGGGAGCTGTCCTGTCCCCGTCATGGAGACCCTATTTACCATAAAGGGCGGCAAAATTTCAATATATTTATGGCGGGTTGTATGCAGGTCGAGCATAAAGTTGATCAGGGCTCTTTCCAGGCGGGCACCGGCTCCCCGGTAGAGGGCAAAACGGGCCCCGGTCAGCTTGCCGGCACACTCGAAATCGAGAATGCGGAGCTGCTCACCGATTTCCCAGTGCGGCTTGGGGGCAAAGTCGAATTGGGGACGGGAGCCCCAGACGCGCACTTCGCGGTTGTCTTCCTCCGAGGCGCCGACCGGGCATTTCTCGTGAGGGATATTGGGAACGGTCATCAGCAGGCCCTGCAGCTGCTCCTCGACGGCCTTGAGCTCGTCATCGAGGGTTTTGATGCGGGCGGAGACCGCCTTCATGCGGGCGATCTCGGTCTGAACCTGACTTTTATCTTTGGTCTGTCCGATAAGGGCGGAGACTTTGTTCTTTTCAGCCTTGAGCGATTCGGATTCACCCAGAAGCTCGCGCCGCCGCTGATCGAGACCCCGAAAGGCCGAAAGGTCGAGAGCCCCGCCTCGGGAGGCCAGACGCCGTTCGGCTTCATCCAGATTGTCGCGCAGATATTTGATGTCAAGCATGAACGCACCCCCATAATGGCTTTAAAAAGCCCTTCTTTCTAGCACCTTCGCCTCAGGCAGTCAAGCCGCTTGCCTCAGCCCTGTGTTAGCGCTTGCCGTTCACCCACCAGTCGCCGTCGTCATCGAACCACCAGCGGCTGGAATCTGTGGTCCAGATGGTTTCGGCGAGGCGGCGGGCCCCGTCGGTTCTGAGTCGGCGCACCGCAAACGGATACCATTCGTCGGCATTGCGGTTGCCGAGATCCTTGTGCTCTTTAAGCGCCAATATCATCTCGAGCTGATCGGCATCATGGGCGATTTGAGCCTCGCGGCTCTCCTTGTGACCGAACTCCTCCAGCAGTGCCCGGTATTCGTCACCAAAGGGCAGCGTGCGGGCCAGATCCTCCACGGCCTTTTCCTCATCGGCTTTGACATACTTTTTATTCACGTAATTGAGGTCGCCGGTGCGGGCTTCGGGGATGTCGTGAAAGAGGCACATCTGCACCACCTTGCCCGTATCGACCCCGTCATCGAGATGGGCGAGGGTAAAGCCAATGATAGCCGTGCGGAAGGAATGTTCGGCGACGGATTCAGCCCCGGAGCCCAGGAACTGAAAGCCCGTGCGGGGGGTGCGCTTGAGCATACCGACCTCAAAAAAGAAATTCGCCAGATTTTTCATTGTGTTTGTCCTTTCAAGTGCCGCCAAGACTCAACCGAGGCGGATCAGAACCACGCCGGCCAGAATGAGCAAAGTGGCCGAAAACCGGATGCGCCCGCAGGTCTCGCCCAGAAAGAGGACCCCGATGAGGACCCCGATCAGCAGACTGACCTGGCGCACCGGCACCGCATAGCTCATCGGGGCCAGGCTCAGCCCGTAACGAAAAGAGAGAAACGACCCCATCATAACCGGTCCGGACAGCAGCACCAGGTTCCTGCTTTGACGCCACTCGCTCAGAATGCGGCCGCGATAAGGGCTGCGCAGCAGGTTAAGGGTCATCAAGAGCAGCATGAACATGACCAGCAGATAGGTAAAATAAAAGGGGGGATAGAGACTCACCCCCGCCTTGTCGACCACCGCCCCCAGGGAGTAGATAAACCCGGCGGCAAGAGCGGCCTGCACCGACGGGTTCCGCAGGTTGCGCACGGGCCGGGCAATTTCGCGCAGGGAAAAGCGCTGTAACTGCACGGCCCAGGCGCCACAGAGGATCAAGAGGATGCCAGCCATGCCCAGAATCGATATCCGCTCCCCCAGCAGGCACACCCCCCAAAGAGGAACGTACAACATGGACGTTTGGGCCAAAGGATAGGTCAGGGACAGGTCGCCATCGCGATACGCGCGGCCGTTGAAGAGGTGATAGAGGACAAAACAGGCGGCGCCGGCCACCCCCAGCAAAAGCACAGCCGGGTTCAGGGGAGGAAAGGGCTCAGCCCAAAAAGGCAGGACCACCTGCAGGCAGCCGGCCGAGGCCACGAACATCCACCAGATAAAGACCGTCTTGTCTCGGCTGCGCTTGACCAGCAGGTTCCACAAGGCGTGCATGAAAGCGGAAAACAGGATGAGAAGCAGGGCCATGGTGCTCATGGGCACATCATACGCCAAGCCTCGGCGACAGGCAAAGCCAATAAGGGGTCCCGTTAAAGGGAGAATTTAGGTTTCCGGCGACAGAACCCGTTGACAGGATAGGGGAGATTGCTATTCTCAAAAGTCAGACCCCTGGCACGGAACAGAATTTTCAGAGCCTATCGCGACTTACAAGGAGAGACACCATGTCCGAAACACGCCTCGAAAGAGACTCCATGGGAGAAATGGTCGTACCCGCCGACGCCCTTTACGGAGCCCAGACGGCGAGAGCCCAGGAGAACTTTCCCATTTCAGGATACCGCTTTCCACGCCCCTTCCTGCGCGCTTTAGGCATGATCAAGGAAAGAGCCGCACGGGTGAACATGGAACTGGGCCTGCTGGACAGCGAACGGGCCATGGCTATCATGGAGGCAGCCGAAGAGGTCGTCCGCGGCGAACTCGACCGCCATTTCGTCCTTGATATCTTCCAGACCGGCTCGGGCACCAGCACCAACATGAACGCCAATGAGGTCATTGCCAATCGGGCCGCCCAACTGGAAGACTGGAAGGGGGACCGAACGATCCACCCTAATGATCACGTCAATCTGGGGCAGTCGAGCAACGACGTCATTCCCTCTGCCATCCACATAGCCGCCGCCGTGGAGATCCGCCACAGCCTCATTCCCGCCCTCTTCGCCCTGCAGGAGGCGTTGGGGGAAAAAGCCGAAGCCTTTGCCGATATCATCAAGATCGGCCGCACGCACCTGCAGGACGCCACCCCGATCCGGCTGGGCCAGGTATTTTCCGGCTACGCCCGGCAGGTGGCGCTGGCCAACCGTCGCTTGGAAACGGCCCTGGAAGGACTCATGGAACTCCCCCTCGGCGGTACGGCCGTGGGGACGGGCATCAACACCCACCCGCAATTCGCCGGCAGGGTCATCGCCGGGCTGGCTGAGGTGACTGGTCTCCCCTTGCGCGAAGCGTCCAATCATTTCGAGGCCCAGGGCGGCAAGGACGCGGTGGTCTACGCCAGCGGTGCCCTCAAGACCTGCGCCAGCGCCCTGTTCAAGATCAGCAATGACATCCGCTTCCTCGGCAGCGGGCCACGCTGCGGTCTGGGAGAGCTGATCCTGCCGCCGGTGCAGCCGGGCAGCTCGATCATGCCGGGCAAGGTCAACCCCGTCATGGCCGAAAGCCTCATGCAGGTCTGTGCCCAGGTGGTCGGCAACGATGCGGCCATCACCCTGGGGGGATTATCGGGCAACTTCGAGCTCAACGTGATGATGCCCCTCCTCGCCCACAATCTGCTGGAATCCATTGTTCTGCTGGCCAGTGGCGTTACCCAGTTCAGCCAGCGCTGCGTGCAGGATCTGCAGGCTGACCGGGCTCATTGTGAAGCCATGGTGGAAAAGAGTCTGGCCATGGTCACGGCGCTGGCTCCCGTCATCGGCTACGATCGGGCCGCCCAGATCGCCAAAAAAGCCCACGATAGTGGCCGGACCGTACGGGAAGTGGCCCAGGAGGAGCAGGTTCTCGACGAGGCGGAATTAAACCGTCTGCTTGATCCGAAGCCGATGACCGCCCCGGGCATTCCCGGCAAAAAGGGCTGACGGGAAAAAACTTACGCCCCGGCCAGCGTCCGCAAGAGGCCCTCTGCTAATACCTCCCCCTGCCAGTTTTTGAGGCCGGGGATCTGGCGCAGGGCCTCTTCGTTGTGTGGCTCGCGCCAGGCGATCTCCTCCAGGAGTGCGTTGTTGATGACAATGCCCGGATCCATCTGCAACTCGGCGGCTTTTTCGGCACGCCAAGCCTTCAGGTGGGTCAGCCGCTGATCGACCTTTTCGTCGCGCACACGGCGCTCCGTGCGGGGAAAAGAAGGCAGCTCCCCCTCGGGGACGGCCTTGCCGACCTCTACCGCCGCCAGCAGACTTTTGCCGTAGCGATCCACCACCCGGGGCGAAATCCCCTCGATGCCTACCAGCCCCTGCAGAGAATGGGGCATGGTTCGCGCCAGCTGCAAGAGCGATTTGTTGCCCAGCACTTTGAAATGGGGGCAATCCCGGCGCTGCGCCTCACGGTCCCGCCACTGCAGAAGGGCCTCCAGCACGGCCAGTGACCGGCGCGGCAGCGCGCCGGCTCCCTTGAGTCGTAGAAAAAGGGCTCCCCCTGGCTCGCTGTGGCGCACCTTTTCCAACAGCCTCCATTCTTCCTGCACCCAGGTCAGGCGACCTTTTTCCTGCAACGCCTCTTCCAGAATAACCACCAGCCGGTGCAGATGGGCCGTGTCCTCGGCGGCATAGCGAATCATCTCCGGTGAAAGGGGCCTTTTGGACCAGTCGGCCCGCTGGTACTGCTTGTCCAGCTCGATACCGAAATATTTGAGCAGGACATCGGCCAGGCCGACCTTCTCTTCCCCCAGAAATTGGCAAGCGATCATGGTGTCGAAGAGCCCGTTGATCTCCAGGGAAAAATCGCGGTAGAGACAGCGGATGTCATAGTCGGCCGCGTGAAAGATCTTGCGGATTTTCGGGTTTGCCAGCACCGGCCCCAAGGGTGCCAAGTCGGTTACGGCCAGGGGATCGACAAGGACCGTCTCGTCTTCCGTGGTGAATTGCAGCAGGCAGACCTTTTCCCGGTAGGAGTGCATGGAATCCGCTTCGAGATCAACAGCGATGCTGCTTTGCCCGGCTAGTTTTTGCGCGAAGGCGGCCAGGGCCGGAGCGGTCGTTATGATCTCAATCCTGTCGGTTGCAACTATCAATGGTGTTCTCCTTGCCTGATCAACGGCTCAGCTTCTCATGAAGCAGGGCCAGGACTTTTTTATGGGCGCCGTGCAGGGGCAGTTCCAACAGCGCCTCTTCCGGCAGCCACTGTTCGCCCTCTCCCCCTTCGGCCACACCGTCGATTTTTTGGATCTGGACTTTAAAGACCTCGACCTGTACGCGAAAATGACTGTAGGCATGCCGGATTGTGCCGACGACCTCCAATCGCCCCGACAGCCCCCTCTCCCGCAGCTCCTCCGCGGCAGCCTGCTCCGGAGCTTGTCCGCTTACAGGCTGACGACCGGGAAACTCCCACAACCCTCCCAGCAGACCCTGGAGGGGCCGACGGCGGACGAGGAGGCGCCCTCCCCAGGCCAGGACGAGAACGACCTGAACTTCGGTGGGCACGACTTTGGAGGGTTGCCGCTGCGGCAGGCTCTTTTCCAACCCCAGGGCATGCCCCAGGCAAAAGCCGGCGACGGGGCAGTCGGGACAGCGGGGATTGCGGGGCAGGCAGACGGTAGCGCCCAGGTCCATGATGGCCTGGGTGTAGTCATGCACTCTCACCACCGGTGTGAGTGCCTCGGCCCATTCCCACAGCTGCCGCTGGGCTCCGGCGGTGGTAGGGACTTCCTGCCAGGCAAAGAGTCGGCACAGAATGCGGCGGACGTTGCCGTCAAGAATGGGAGCGGGTTTTTCAAAAGCGAGGGCGGCAATGGCCCCGGCCGTGGAGCGTCCCACGCCGGGCAGGGACTGAAGTTCCGCCACGGTGGCGGGAAAGTGCCCGTGGAAACACGCCACGATCTGGCGGGCGGCGGCATGCAGGTTTCTGGCCCTGGAATAGTACCCGAGGCCGGCCCAAAGGTCGACCACCTCTTCAATCGGCGCCGCGGCCAACGCCTCGACGGCAGGATAGCGTTCGAGAAAACGCTGATAATAGGGGATGACGGCGGCAACCCCCGTCTGTTGCAGCATAACCTCGGAGAGCCAGATACGGTAGGGATCGCGGGTCTGCCGCCACGGAAGTTCCCGGCCCTGATCGCCGTACCAGGCCAGCAGAGCCTGGGCGAAGACGTCGGCCTCCACCCTGGCATCCCTGACCGGCGAAGGTTTTCCTCTCACCCCAGTTCCTTGAGAACCGCCAGGGTCTGCTCCATGTCCGACCGGTTCCCTATGGTCATGCGCAACCCGTGGGTCAGCAGCGGGTCGGTAAAATAGCGCACCAGGATCTTGCGGGAATAGAGCCCCTCGTAAATCCTCTTGCCGTTGCGGTCCGGAGGAGAAGCAAAAATGAAGTTCGTTTGTGAAGCGACCAGCGTGTAACCGAGATCGCGCAGTTGGGCCGAAAACCACTCCCTGGTGTCACGTATCCTGCCCACGGTTTCGGCCAGATAGGCCTGATCGCTGAGGGCAGCGGCGGCGGCGGCGAGGGCGAGACGATCGAGGTGATAATGATCCCGTATCTTGTCCAGCGCCTGGATCACCTCCGGCCGGGCCAGGGCGAGTCCGAGGCGCATACCCGCCAGTGAATAGCTCTTGGAAAAGGTCCGGGTGACCACCACATTGTCGTGCTGCTTGACCAGCTCCAGCGCATTGATCTCGGCGAAGTCGACGTAGGCCTCGTCGATGACCAGCATGCCGGCGCAGCGGCGAGCGATCTCGGCGATATAGTCCAGGGGAAAGGCAAAGCCCAGGGGCGCGTTGGGGCTGGTGAGAAAAAAGAGTTTGCCTTCATAGCGCGCCGGAAAGTCGGCGAGGCGGTAATCTGCCGTCAGACCGAAGGTGGTGATTTTCGCCCCCTGGATTTGGGCCAGGGTCGCGTAATAGGAGTAGGAAGGATGGATATAGGCCACCTCTTCGCCCTCTCCGACAAAGGCGCGGATGAGGTTGTTGAGCAGCTCGTCGGAACCGTTGGCGGTAATCACCCAGCTGGGCTCAAAACCATAGAGCGCCGCTGCCTCCTGGCGCACCCGAAGGCTGCCCGCATCCGGATACATGCGCAGGGAGTCGCCCTTTTCCCCCAGCTCCCGGTGGATGGCTTCCACCACCTGCGGCGAGGGGGGATAGGGGTTTTCATTGGTGTTGAGCTTGATCCAGGCCTCGCTGTCCGGAGGCTGATACCCCGGCACATAGCCGGCCATCTGGGCGATATTGGGTCGCAGGCAACTCATGGTGTCGTCCTTTTCTGTCCGTTCAATATTCCTGCAGTATCTGATAGAGGGTGTTGCGTTTGGCTGGAATGAAGCCGGCCTCGCGCGCCAGCGTAATGATTTCGTCCTGCGACAGGCGGAAGGTCACCCCGGCGGCGGCCACGACATTTTCTTCGAGCATGGTTCCCCCCAGGTCGTTGGCTCCGAAAAAGAGGGCCACCTGGGCCATCTTGTCCCCCTGGGTCACCCAGCTGGCCTGGATGTTGTCGATGTTGTCAAGCACCAGGCGCGACAGCGCCAGCACCTTCAGGTATTCGATCCCCGTCGCCACCTGACCGCCCAGTTCGGTATTGTCCGGCTGAAAGGTCCAGGGAATGAAGGCGGTAAAACCACCCGTTTTCTGCTGGATTTCCCGAATGCGGAAGAGATGCTCGACGATGTCCCTCGTCCCCTCCTTGGAGCCGAACATCATGGTTGCCGTCGTGCGCATCCCGAGGCCGTGAGCAGCCTTCATGACCTCTGCCCACTGCTGCCAGCCGATTTTGTTGGGGGAGATCTGCTGGCGCACCTCGTCGACGAGCACCTCGGCGCCGCCCCCCGGCACCGAATCGAGACCGGCGGCCTGCAGACGCAAGAGGCACGCCGTCATACTGAGGCCGGAAAGACGGGCCACATGGATAACCTCGGCAGGAGAGAGAGAATGCACCTGCATGGACGGGAAAGCGGCCTTGATTCGGCGGAAGAGAGTCTCAAACCAGGATATCTTGAGATCGGGATGCAGCCCTCCCTGCATGAGAAGCTGGGTGCCGCCATGGTCGGCCAACTCCTGCACCTTGGCGAGAATCTCGTCCTGGGAAAGCAGATAGGCATCCTTGGCTTCGGCCTCCCGATAAAAGGCGCAGAAGCGACAGCGGGACTGGCAGACGTTGGTGTAATTGACGTTGCGGTCGACCACGAAAGTCACCCTGCCGTGGGGATGTTTCTGGCGTCGCAATGCATCGGCCAGCTTCCCCAGCGTCAGCAGATCCGCCTGCTCCAGCAGGGTCAGGGCCTCGGTCCGGTCGAGGTTTTTACCCTGGCACACCTTTTCCACTACCTGGGACAGTTCTGTGCTCATGTCGCCTCTCCCAGTTCCCGGTAGAGGGTATCGCGCTCCACCGGTATCTTGCCTGCCTTACGGATCATGTCCACCAGGTGTTCCTTGGCCAGGATCTGAGGCGACTCGGCTCCGGCGTCATGCCCGATCTTTTCTTCCACCACGGTGCCATCCAGATCGTTCACGCCAAAGGCCAGGGCGACCTGGGCGATCTTCAGGCCGAGCATGACCCAGTAGGCCTTGATGTGCTGGAAATTGTCGAGAAAGATGCGGCTGATGGCCAGGGTTTTGAGGGCATCAACCCCGCCGACGCCTTTGGCGCCGGGTACCCGCGTGTTGTCGGGCTGAAAGGCCAGGGGAATGAAGGCCTGAAAACCGCCGGTGCGATCCTGCAGGGCGCGCAGCTTGGCCAGGTGGTCCACCCGGTCTGCGTAGGACTCCAGATGGCCGAACAGCATGGTGGCATTGGTTTTAAGTCCCGCCCGGTGGACCTTTTCGACCACTTCGAGCCAACGGGCGCCCGTGATCTTTTCGGGACAGATCTTTTCACGTACCGCCGGCGCGAAGATTTCGGCCCCGCCGCCCGGCATCGAGCCTAAGCCGGCGCCCTTCAGGTCCTCAATAACCTGCTCCACGGAACGACCGGAGAGCTTGCTGAAATAATCGATTTCCACGGCGGTAAAGGCCTTGAGATGAACCTGCGGGCACGCCTTTTTGATGCTTGCGAGCATCTCAAGATAGAATCCATAGGGCAGTTCTGGATGGAGTCCGCCGACGACATGGATTTCCGTGGCGCCGGCATTGCTGGCCTCTTTCGCTTTATCCAGAATCTCCTCCAGAGCCAGGGTATAACCGCCCTTCTCTTCGGCGGTTTTGCAGAAGGCGCAGAAAGTACACTGGTTGACGCAGACGTTTGAGTAATTGATATGGCGATTGACGTTGAAATAGACTCGCTTGCCGTTTTTTTGCTCGTTGGCCAGGGCGGCCAGCTCACCGATTTCCAGCAGATCTTTGGCTTCGAAGAGGGTCAGAGCTTCAGCCTCGGTTATTCGTCCCCCCCCCACTATTCGATCTCTGATTTGTTCATAGAGTGCTTCCATTGTGCTACTCCTGCAGCTGCCCCCAACGCGGGAACAGGGTGTGTTCTATATCTAGGCTATCCAAAACTTTGCCAATAACGTGGTTTACCAGATCGTCCATGGTTTGGGGGTGGTGGTAAAATCCCGGCATGGCGGGCAGGATGTGAGCTCCGGCACGACTGAGTTTGAGTAGATTTTCCAGATGAATTTGATTTAGCGGCGTTTCCCTAGGCACCAGAATCAGCTCCTTGCGCTCCTTCAGCACCACATCCGCCGCTCGCTCCACCAGGTTCCCACTGATTCCAGCGGCCAGGCGGGCCGCCGTCCCCATGGAACAGGGGATGACCACCATGGCCTGAGGTACGGCAGAACCGCTGGCCAGGGGAGCAAACATATCCTGCTCCTCGTAAACCCAGAGGTTCTGGTTGCCGCCAAAGTGCGCGGCTATCTTTTCCTGCCTCTGGACCTTACTGCCAGACCAGTTCAGGCCAGTTTCGTGATGCAGCACGTCCAAACCAGACCGGGTCAGCACCAGAGATACCCGGCAATTCGCCCTGAGCAGTTCTTCGACCAGGCGCACCCCGTAAACGGCCCCGGAGGCTCCCGTCATCGCCACGGCTATATGCTTCATGAAACGGTCCCCTTTTCTGCGCTCAAACCAGGCTGTCCACCAGCGTAAAGACAAAAATAGTCACACTGATATACCCGTTCATATTGAAGAAGGCCGCATCTAGCCTCGACAGGTCGTCTGCCTTGACCAGCAGATGCTCATAGAACAGAAGTCCGGTGACCACCAGGACGCCAAGCAGGTATATCCACCCCAGTCCCGGCATCGACAGAAGGAGAGCCAGCAGAAAGACCATCACAGCGTGAAAGGACCGGGCAAGAAGAAGAGATCTTTCTACACCCAAACGGGCCGGGATGGAGTGCAGGTTTTGCTCGCGATCAAAATCGAGGTCCTGCAGGGCATAGAGGATGTCGAACCCGGCTACCCAGAAAAGCACCGCCAGGCCCAGGACCAGTACCTGCCAGCTCACATCCCCCCGCAAAGCGATCCAAGCACCAATGGGCGCAGCGGCCAGACAGATTCCCAGCACAATGTGGGCGAGTGCGGTAAAGCGTTTACAGAAGGAATAAAGGGCCAGAAAAAACAAGGCCAGAGGGGACAATTTGAGACAAAGGGGGTTGAGCATCCAGGCCGAAAAGAGCAGAAGAGCAAAAGATGCCAGCACGAAAATCCAGGCCTCGCGCCGGGAAACTTTACCCGCCGGGATATGACGCTGGGCCGTGCGTGGGTTTTGGGCATCGATGCGTGCATCAATAATGCGGTTGAGTCCCATGGCCCCGGAGCGGGCACCGACCATGGCCAGGCAAATCCAGACAATCTGCATCAAGGTGGGCAACGCGGCACTGGCCAGGGAGGCGAGAATAACCCCCATCAGGGCGAAGGGGAAGGCGAATACGGTGTGGGAAAACTTGATCATCTCAAGGAGAGTTTTCCCTCTCTCCCAAAAACTCACTTCCGTCATAATTATTGTCACCTTATATTCTTTTGGCTTGTGGACAAAAAGCGAATTCTACACCTGCCCGTAACCGGCAGACAAGGGATTTCCTGACCTGACCCTTAGGCTTCTCGGTTCTCCTTGGACGCGTAACTTTTATAAACCATAATCACCCCACCTTCTGGCCAGCAACTGTTGGATGGCGGCGCTTTCCTTAATCGGGTTTCGATCGCTCTCAAAACCCGGCTCGCCTGCCACTTTGCTCGTAGCATCGATGCCGACCTGATCCCCATTCACCAGGATATCTGTGCCAGGATTTACCGAGTTCATGAGGCGCCACAACAATCCACTTCCTTCGCTCAGATTGGTCCCCTCGTCGAAGACAGCCAGCAGACGGGCTCTCGGCCACCAGGATCCCGACCATAATTGCCTGATTCTCTCTGCACCCTCACCCGGACCATTTTTCTTGATGGACAAAAAGGTGCACTGATGAAAAATTCCCTCCATTGGCTGATAGATATCCTCGATC
This sequence comes from Desulfuromonas sp. KJ2020, assembly GCF_024197615.1. Classification (NCBI taxonomy): domain Bacteria; kingdom Pseudomonadati; phylum Thermodesulfobacteriota; class Desulfuromonadia; order Desulfuromonadales; family Desulfuromonadaceae; genus Desulfuromonas; species Desulfuromonas sp. KJ2020. The sequence continues at coordinate 938,963 of NZ_JAKUKE010000001.1, read as the reverse complement.
CATGGATAATCCATTTGTATTAGGGGCAGGAAAAGGCGTTCGGTAAATTTGGCCATATAGCAATCTTCCATGGGAGGCGGCCCCACCACGGTGCAGGTATATACCGGGTCCTCTCTGCCGGTAAGCGTATGCACCCGAAACAAAGCGGCCCTTTGCGGGATATCGTAAAAGCCGGTGTGATTCCCGAAAGGACCTTCAGTCACCGTCTCATCCCTGTCGACATAGCCCTCCAGCACGAAATCGGCCCCCGCGGGAACACGAAGCCCGTGAATCAGACTGGTCGCCATGGGTACCGGCTCCCCCCTCAGGAAGGCCGCAAAGGCGGCTTCATCGCACCCTTTCGGCACGGGGGCGCAGGCGGCATACATGAGAGCCGGCGCTCCACCCAGGGTAATAGCGACCGGGGTTTTTTGCATGCGCTGGCGGTAAAGCTCATGATGCCTGGCGCCATCCGAGGAAGGAGCCCAATGAATGGCGAGCTGGTTGTTTCTTGTTAATTGAACACGATACAGGCCGTAGTTGTGCTGACCCGACTCCGGATCTCTGGTAATGACCAAGGGAAGAGTCAGATAACGGCCGCCGTCCTTTGGCCAGGTTTTGAGCGCTGGTACGTATTTTTCAACCGTCGGACTTTTGTCAAATATGTGCGCCTGGCAAGGAGGTTTTTCAACCAAGAGGGGCCTGAAATCCTCCCGTTCCAAAAAAACTTTTAATTTCTGAAAACTGGTAGACCCCAGTTCAGAACGAATCGCTGCAGCAAGCTGTTTGCCGAGCATATCAGCATCGTGACCCCCCATCGCCAGCTGCATTCGTCGAAAAGAACCAAACAAATTAGTGCCTACGGGAATGGGATAACCTTTGACCTGATGAAAGACTAAACCAGGACCGCCGTCATCGCGTTTACTGATACGGTCGGTAATGGCGGCAATTTCCTGATCCCAATCGACCTCAGCGGTTATATGGTGAAGCTCTCCTTCATGATCCAATATCTGCAAAAACGACCGGATATCATCTATAGCCATGGCGGTCCTCGGATTGGGTTGTCATCAGGTTTGCGGATCGATCCGATAACAATAACAAAACCTGATTAACGAGTTAACCAGGACGATGCATGCCCCAAAAAAAAACCCCGGCGTTAGCCGGGGCTCGAGATTTCAAAAAGATGGTTACTAAAAAGTTGCCAGCTTCGCAAGTTCCATAACTGACCCGGGCAAAATACCGAGGTAAAGAACGCCGACGATGGCGATCACGATTGAAACAGCAGCTCCAGCATGAATCTTGACCCAACTGAAATCCTCTTCGGGATTCTTGAAGTACATATAAACAATCACCCGGAGGTAGTAATAAAGCGAAACAGCTGAATTCAGTACACCCAGAACGGCAAGCCAGACGTACCCAGCCTTGACGGCACCGGCAAAGATATAGAATTTGCCAGCGAATCCAGCTGTAGGAGGAATGCCCATCAGGGAGATCAAGAAAATGGTCATTGCTACACCCAGCATCGGCCGCTTAAAACCGAGTCCGGAAAAACCTTGAAGAGTAAGGTTTTCCTCACCCGTTTTACCAGCAAGAACAAGGATAGCAAAGGCCCCAATATTCATAAAGGTGTAGGCCAGCATGTAGAAAAGGATGCCAGAGAGACCTATTTCATTGGCTGCCACCAGACCAACCAGAGCGTAGCCTGCATGGGCAATGGATGAATAGGCCAGCATGCGTTTAAGGTTGGTCTGGTAGATGGCGATAAAGTTGCCCACAATCATGGTCAATACGGCCAGAATCCAAAGAAGCGCGGTCCAATCCGCCTCCATCCCTTCCATCCCGATAGTGAGCACCCGAATAAAAGCGGCAAAGGCAGCGGCCTTGGGGCCGGCGCTCATAAAGGCGGTGACGGGAGTGGGGGCACCCTGATAAACATCAGGAGTCCACATATGAAAAGGAGCAGCTGCCACCTTGAAAAGAAATCCAACACTGATGAGAAGCATGCCGGCAATGGCCATCGGGCTAGTCAGGGTCTGCGGATTGGCTGCAAAATAATCGGCAATGGTTTGAATTTTGGTCGAACCGGTTACACCGTAGGTAAGGGCAATACCATAAAGGAGAAAGCCGGTGGAAAACGCTCCAAGAAGAAAGTATTTAAGACCGGCTTCGTTGGATTGGATTTGGCCACGGAACAAACCAGCCAGAGCGTAAAGGGAAATGGACAGAACCTCAAGCCCGAGGAAGACGGTCATCAGATCGTTTCCAGAAGCCATCCACATGGCACCGGCGGTGGTAAACAGAATCAGAGGATAATATTCACCAATAGGATACCCTTCACGCTTGAGATAGTCATCCGACATCAGGATGGTCAATCCGGCCGCGACCAGAAAGGTAATGTTAAAAAAAGTGGCAAAATTATCCAGAACAACGCTGTCGTAAAAGCCGGTCTGGGGATTATTCCATGCGGCCAGGGAATAGAAGCCGGTGACAATGATACCCAGAACAGATATCCAGGCGACGTGCGTTGTTTGCCCCCGACGGGAAAAAACACTTACAAGCAGGGTCACCATACCAAAACAGGTCAAGACCAGTGATGGCATGATCGCCCCGAAATTAACGGACTGAATGGCTTGTTGCACCAGATTTTCCATGGAAATGCTCCTTCGGAAGCGTTTTTATACGGAAGTATGCTATGAGACCTAGTTTTGCTCGCCGAAATATTGAGGCTGAATTTGCTCCACAATAGCGACCTGCTGCTTACCATTGACCTGATCAATAAACTGCTCGATGGCAGGGTTCATCTTCTCAAGAAATGTGTTGGGATATACACCGATCCAGAAGACAAAGAGCAGGAGCGGAAGCATAAGAACAACTTCACGCATGGACAGGTCTTTAAGCTTGGCGTTTTCAGGATTCTTGACTTCGCCGAACATAACCCGCTGAAACATCCAGAGCATATAAACCGCGGCGAAAATAACGCCGGTAGTGGCAAATACTCCGTACCATCTCAACTTGCTTTCAAAGGAGCCCATAAGAATCAGGAATTCACCGACGAATCCATTAGTTCCGGGCAGGCCGACAGAAGAGAACGTCACAATCATGAAAATTGTGGCGAAAATCGGCATGACCTTGGCAATGCCCCCAAACTCGGCAATAGCCCGAGTGTGTCGGCGTTCATAAATAAAGCCGACGATGAGGAACAGTGCACCAGTCGAGATGCCATGATTGATCATCTGCAGCATACCGCCAGCCACACCCTGCATATTAAGAGCAAAGATGCCAAGCATGACGAAGCCAAGGTGGGATACGGAAGAGTAGGCGACCAGCTTTTTAACGTCATCCTGCATCATCGCTACCAAAGCGCCGTAAATGATGCCAATGACCGCCAGCAGCGACAGAAAGGGAATAAACTGGTGAGTTGCCTCAGGAAAGAGAGGCATGGCGAAGCGCACGTATCCATACGTTCCCATTTTAAGCAGGATTGCGGCCAGGATTACCGAACCGGCAGTGGGCGCTTCGGTGTGGGCGTCAGGCAACCAGGTGTGGACCGGAAACATGGGAACCTTGATGGCGAAACTGAAGGCAAAAGCCAGGAAAAGCCATTTCTGCAATGCGGGATCAAGGGAGAGCTTGTAGAAGTCGGCAATAGCGAAGCCGTTGTCAGCCAAACCGGCCGTGGTAGCCTGATAATAAACGAAAATGATAGCCACCAGCATGAGCAGCGAGCCAACGGCAGTGAATATGAAAAACTTTACAGCGGCATAAATGCGATTTTTTCCACCCCAGATACCGATCATAAAGTACATGGGGATGAGCATCAATTCCCAGAAAATGTAGAAGAGGAAGAGGTCCAGGGAGATAAAGGCACCCAGCATGGCTGTTTCAAGCAGAAGCATGACCGCCATATAGCCTTTGACATTCTTTTCAACAGCCTGCCAGGTTGAAAGAATCGCGATGGGCATAATGAAGGTAGTGAGAAGAACCAGCCACAGGCTAATTCCGTCAACACCGACATTGTAGTTCATCTGAAAAAAGTCGCCGACGCTAATCCAGCGCGCAAATTCAGTGTAGTGCATGGCAGCCGAGGTTTTGAAAACGTCGTCAAAAGCAAGCGGCAAACTGATGAAAAAGGTGATTAGTGTCACCACCAGCGTAAAACCTTTAAGCAAACCGCTGTTTTCCTTAGGAATGAACAGCAGAGCCAGCATCCCAACGAGTGGGAAGAAGGTCATCAGGCTGAGAAGATGTTCGGTCATTGGAATTCGCTCCTTATTTCACTTCTATCGCAGATCTAAGCGCCACTTATTTGAAGACGTAATAGCCAACAATGATGACGACACCAACAACCATGCTCAGGGCATAATTGTGAACAAAGCCGGTCTGAGTAAGACGCAGCCCTCTGGAGCAGAGGTTAACAATCCGGCCAAGACCATTAACAATGCCATCGACAACGATGACGTCGAAACCCTTCCAGAAGAAGGTACCGGCCTTCTTGGTTGCGTTGACAAAAAGAGCGTCATAAAGTTCGTCAACATACCATTTGTTGAATACGGCACGATGGAGCCCCTGGAAGGCGGCCACGAACTTGCCGGGCAGTTCGGGTTTGGCCAGATAGAAGAACCAGGCCCCGACAATACCTACGAGGGCAATACCAACGGAAACCCCCATTAGCCCGAACTCAAGAGCGTGAGATCCGTGAGCAGAAATATGGTGGGCCTCCTGAGTGGCTGCGAAGACAGGGGCCAGAAAATGCTCAAGCTTGTTGGGGATGTGACCAAACAGCTCCCCAATGACGGCGGGTACACCCACATAGCCGCCAAAAACAGCGAGAACACCCAGAACCATCAGGGGGATGGTGATAACCAAGGGCGATTCATGAATATGGTCTTTGGCCTTGACATGAGTACGCTGTTTCCCGTGAAAGGTCATGAAAACGAGGCGGAACATGTAGAAGGCCGTCATACCGGCCGCAATGGCGCCAACCAGCCAAAGGAGCCAGTGCCCGCGAGTGGAGCCGAAAGCCCACCAGAGAATCTCATCCTTCGAAAAGAAGCCTGAGAAGCCAGGAATACCGGCAATAGCAATGGTAGAGACCAGAAAAGTCAGATAGGTGATAGGCATCTTTTTGGCCAGTCCACCCATATTGCGCATATCCTGCGCATCGTCATGCAAATGAGCATGATGATAGGCATGATGCATCGCATGGATAACGGAACCGGAGCCAAGGAAGAGACAGGCTTTGAAAAATGCGTGGGTCATGAGGTGAAAAACACCAGCGGTGAAGGCGCCAACACCCATGGCCAGGAACATGTAGCCCAACTGAGAGACGGTAGAATAGGCCAGGACGCGTTTGATATCGTTCTGGGCCAGGCCTATGCTCGCGGCGAAAATTGCGGTTGCCGCACCGACAATGGCGATAACCATCATGGTGTCGGGAGCCATGGCGAACAGACCATTCATCCGGCCGATCATATAGACACCTGCGGTAACCATCGTTGCGGCGTGGATCAGTGCCGAAACGGGGGTAGGACCCTCCATCGCGTCAGGCAACCAGGTGTAAAGGGGAATCTGGGCCGACTTACCAGTTGCACCCAGGAAGAAGCACAGTGTGACGAGAGTAACAACTACACTGCCGGTTCCGAGAAGATGGCCGTGCTTGGCAATCTCGACAAAGTTAACGGTCCATACTCCATGATCGTTGCCCAGCGTCCAAAACAGGATGAAGAGTGCGACCAGAAAACCGAAGTCCCCGATACGATTGACCACAAAAGCCTTCTTGGCAGCGTCTCCGGCGCTCTTCTTATGGTAATAGTAACCAATCAGGAGGTACGAACAGAGGCCAACCCCCTCCCAGCCAATGAACATGACAAGGGCATTGTTACCAAGTACCAGCATCAGCATGGAAAAGGCAAAAAGGTTCAGATAAGAAAAGTATCTGAAAAACCCTTCTTCCCCGTGCATGTAACCAATGGAGTACAGATGAATAAGAGATCCAACCCCGGTGACTACCATGATCATCAGTGCGGACAAAGGGTCGAGGAGAAAACCCCAGTCCACCTGCAGATTGCCGACGGACATCCAGGAGGCGATCACATTCTCATGAACTTTAACAGGGTCTTTGAGAAGCTGAAGGAAGTAATTGGTTGAGACCACAAAGGAGGAGGCAATCGCCAGGGTACCGATGGTCCCAATCACCTTCTCATTCTTGATCTTCGAGCCGAAAAGTCCGTTAATGATGGACCCCAGCAAGGGAAAGAATGGTATAAGCCACAGTTTGTCGTACATCTATCTCTCCTCTAAGCGGATTAACCCATAGTACAGGGAGCAATTACCATTTAAGAAGGTTAAAGTCTTCTACCTCAATGGACTCTTTGTTCCGGAAAAATGCAATCATAAGAGCGAGCCCTATTGCTGCCTCTGATGCCGCAACAGCCATGACAAAGAAGACAAAGACCTGGCCATCCATATTTCCAAGAAAATGAGAAAGGGCAATAAAGGAAAGATTTACCCCATTGAGCATCAGTTCGATGCACATAAAGACGACAATGGCATTTTTCCTTGTCAATACTCCGAAAGTGCCCAGTGAAAACAGGATTGCACTTATAACAAGATAATGGTGAACGGTAATCATGATCTATCTCCTGTCCTTTTGGTGACTATACTTCTTTTTTGGCCAGCACCAACGCACCGACAATGGCAACGAGGAGCAGGATCGATGCAATTTCAAAGGGAAGAAGAAACTCGGTGAAAAGGCTTAGACCAAGAAGTTCGGTATGTCCAACCTGGTTTACGAGCTCTCCCGTCACCTCGCCGACTTGCCCAGTGACATTGCTGCGATTGAGAAAGACAGCAGCCTGAATAAAAAGAAGCAGGGCCACCAGGCCTGACCAGGCCAGACTATGAGAGGTCTTTTTCATGGTAGCAGTGCCAAGGTTAAGAAGCATGATGACAAAGATAATCAGCACAATAATGGCGCCAGCATAGACCATGATCTGAATCGCGGCCATAAAGGGAGCATTGAGCATGATGTAGAAGGTAGCAAGGCACACGAAGGTCATGACGAGCGAAAGAGCGCTATTGATAGGGCTCTTGCAAGTCACCACCATCACTCCGGAAAGGACCGCGACAAAGGCGACCAGAGAGAAAAAGAGAAGTTCCATGGATTCAGCTCCTATACCAGTTACTTGAGAAGTCGCTCTTTGGTGAAGGTGAAGTTTTCGCGCTTGTAGTTGGCAAGTTCATATTCACCGGTCATCTCCAGCGCCTCAACGGGGCAAGCCTCTACGCAGTAGCCGCAGAAAATGCAGCGCAGAAGATCGATCTGGTAAACTTTGGGATATTTTTCTCCCTTTTCGTTTTCAGCCGATTCGACGGTAATACATTTTGCAGGGCAAACAGTCGGGCAGAGATAGCATGCCACGCACTTTTCCCGCTCATGCGTCGGGACCAGACGATGTAGTCCGCGAAAACGATCCGAAGTGGGCAACTTCTCCTTCGGATATTGAACCGTAGTCGAATTTCCCGGCAGCATATGCTTGAAGGTGATGCTGAGACCTTTAATAAACTCTTTAAACATGGGCCTATCCTCGTGTCAGGTTTTAAATTACTGCATCATGAGAACGACGATGCCGGTAACGACGACGTTTGCCAATGCCAGAGGGATGAACACCTTCCAGCCGATAAACATCAATTGGTCATAACGTACCCGGGGCATAGTGGCACGCAGCCAAATGAAGAAAAACATGAAGGCAAAAACCTTGAGCAGCAGATTGATTGGCCCAGGGAAGGGACCGGCCCAACCACCGAGAAACAGGGTAGCTGCAATAGCGGAGATCACCACCATGTTGGCATATTCAGCCATGAAAAACAGGGCGTATTTCATGGAGGAATATTCCGTGCAGAAACCCGAGACCAGCTCTGTTTCGGCCTCTGGCAGGTCGAAAGGCGTCCGGTTGATTTCAGCCAAAGACCCTACTACAAAGAGGGCAAAAGCGAGTGGCTGGGACAGAATGTACCAGTTCGGCAGGAAGGAGAAGAGGGGATGGGCGCCAGACTGGGCCTCAACGATACCACGCAGACTCAGGGTCTCAGCCAGCATAAAGACAGCAACAATAGAAAGCCCAGCGGCCAGTTCGTAGGATACCATTTGGGCGGAAGAGCGAATTCCTCCAAGCAGCGAGTATTTGCTATTGGAAGCCCAACCCGCCAGGACGATACCATAAACACCCAGACCAGCCATGGCCAGGACATACAGGATGCCCACATTGAGGTCGGTAATCTGCAGGGGCACCAGATAGCCAAAGACCTCCATGTCCGGACCAAAGGGCACAACTGCGACAGTAATGAAGGCAGGCACCAGGATCATCATTGGCGCCAGGACAAAAGGAACCTTGGATGCTTCCGCAGGAATAATATCTTCTTTAAAGAACAACTTCAGCCCGTCTGCAATCGGTTGCAGCAAACCATGCCAACCTGTCTGCATGGGACCGAGTCGGGTCTGCATGTGACCAATCACCTTGCGCTCTACCCAGGTTGCATAGGCGACGATAAGAATCAGCACCACGAACACTGCTAGGATCTTGACAAGCATAGCTGCAAGAAACAGCGGCACATTGTTTGAGAGGCTCAACAATTCAGGCATAATGACAATCCTCTTCCTTGATCGATTAAGATGTGCTCTTTATTACAATAAAACTGCTAACTTAGAAACCAGGCTTATGAGGCGTGGTCATTTCTTTCAAGTGTTTTTGCAGATACAATGCTTCGCGATGTTGCGGATTGTACTCCAAAGCTTTGCTGATAGCGACCCTGGCCGCATCCATCAGATCGAGCTGCAGATTGCACTCAGCGAGACGAATATAGGTCTCAACATCCTTGGCGTTGAGTCTTACTGCTTGATTGTAGGCGCTGATGGCCGAGTCGAATTGTCCTGTTTTTCTGTAAACTTCACCCAGCATATAGTGAGCTGGGGCAAAACGTTCATTGGCTTCAGTCGTTTTCTGAAACTGGTCGGCCGCCTCATCCCATTGCCCCGCCCGGTAGAAAGCCATCCCCAGATCGAAGCGAGCGGCAGTATAGGACGGGCTGATATCTACGACCGTTTTAAATTGCTCAATGGCCTGTTGGTTGTCCCCTTTTTGTGAAAATACGATACCGAGTATATAAAGGGCTCGAGTATATTTGGGGTTGATCTTTATGGCTTCAGTCAGCGCTTTTTCGGCTTTTTCGAGGTCCGAATTCCTCAGATAGGACAACCCGAGCCGATAATGGGTTTCAGCGCTCCCGGGGTTGAGCTTCAACGCCTCGTTATAGCTTTGAATGCTTGCGTCGAGATCTCCCAGGCCGTATTGGGCCATTCCGAGTTTGAAGTAGACGCGAAAACTCTTTTCACTACCTTTCAGTGCCTTGTTGAAACCGTCTACCGCATCCTGCAAGTCACCGCGGTCATAAAGCGCCAGACCCTTATAATAGTAACCCTTGGCGAAATCTTCCTTGAGACCTACAGCGCGGTCCCAAAGATGCAAGGCTTCATCGATCAGTCCACGGTGGTAGAGCTCAAGTGCTTTCTCATGCAGAAATTCGGCATTTTGCTCCAGATTAACGCCGCACTGTTCACAGTACCTCGCCTTGGCGGAGACACTGGTTTTACACTGTGGGCACTCCATAGCTCCTCCGGCTGGATTGAGAGCCTTACTTGCTCAGCTGCACCGGGACAACCGCCTCACCTTTGTAGAGTCGATTGATTTCAGCCGAGGCAAAATGGTAGGGCGCAAACACCACACCCTGGGGCAGACGCCGATCAACTTTGGCTTTCAGTTTGATTTGGCCTCCTTCAGCCTTGACGGTAATCATGTCCCCATCGACAACGTTGAGCTTTTTAGCATCTTCCTGACCAAACTCAAGGTAAGGCTCTGATACTACGGAGAGAGGCCCCTTGGCTCGCGTAGACATCGTTCCGCTATGATAGAGCGAGCTGCCGGTGACGAGCAGGAATTCGCTGTTTGCCACGTCCTCAGCAGCGACGGCCACGACACGCTTTTTCTTGGGTGCAAGGATGTCCCCGCCCCACACGACACCTTGAGCCCCTATGGCTTCCATCTGGAGGCCGGCGTATTCCTGAATGTTGGCCGCGATGTCTGCAAAGACAGCTGCAGCACTCGTGTAAGAGACGTTGCGACCAAAACGTGCAGAGAGTATTTCGAAAATTTCAAAATCTGTCTTCGCTTCACCCGGGCTGCTCACACCAGGGCGTACACGCTGGATACGACGCTCAGCGTTGGTGAAGGTACCGTCTTTTTCGGCGAATGAGGTGGCAGGGAGAACCACATTGGCCTGCTGGGCGGTCGGCGACAGAAAGATGTCCTGTACGACGAGAAAGGGAACTGCTTTAAGCGCTGCTTCCAACTGGCTGCGGTCCGGATAGGAGGTAAGCAAATCCTCACCCACCACATAGAGAGCGGAAAGGTTGCTGCTTTGGGCAGCCTCAAGCATAGCCTTGGCGCCCAGAGCCCCCTGCTCGGGCAGGATGCCGAGATCAATAGCGCCCTGACTGTTGGATTTTTCACCACAAAGATAAAGGCCAGAACCTTCACGACCGGCGTTGCCGGTAAGGATAGCCAGGTTCGCGGCAGCAATGGCGAGTTCTTTGCTCTGGGCCGTGTAAGGTAAACCGTAGGCCAACAGAATCGCACTTTTCTTGGCGCTGGAAAGAGCCCGGGCCGCGGTTTCAATTGCCTCAGCGCTTACACCGGTTCTGTCGGCTACTTCGTTCGGCGCAAATTTGGCGAGACCGATCTTGAGTTCCTCGATCCCTTCTACACCTTCAGTTACGGCCAAGCCCTCATCAAGAAGAACGCGGGCGATGGCGTTGAGAATCTGAATTTCGGTGCCAGGCTTGCCAAGAAGGGTTTTGGCGTGGGGCAGCTTGGAGAACTTGCCCTTTTTGTCAGAGACGATGAAGAGTTGTGCATCGTGCCGTTTCACCGCTTGGTTGACGACCATCCCAAATACCGGGTGCGTTTCATAGAAGTCGGAGCGGATAGCCAAAACCGTGTCGCAGGACTCGACCTGCGGAAAAGTGCCGGTAGACGCCTTCACCCCAAGAGTTTCGAATAAACCCTCAGTGACCCCTTTGTAGCATTCGCCGCCGGAGTGATCGAGATTGCCGGTGCCAAGGGTCTTAGCGAGGTTTTTCAACAGGAAGAACTCCTCGTTGGTTAACCGCGCTCCTGCCAATACACCGATCCCCTTTTCATTGCGGGCCCGATCGAAGCCTTGAACGACCGCCTCGATGGCTTCTTCCCATTCCGCTTCGACGAGTTGTCCGTCCTTGCGGATCAAGGGCTTGCGAATCCGGTCTTCATGATGGATATAGCCGTACCCAAAGCGCCCACGAATGCACAGGTTGCCATCATTGACACCAGTTTTGTCATTAAAGCGAATAGTTTCGACCTTATCATTCAGAACACCGAGGGTAACTGTGCAGCCATTGCCGCAGTACCCGCAAACCGTATCTACTTCATTAAGCTGCCAGGGTCTCGCCTTGAACTTAAACGGACGAGGCAGTATGGCTCCGACCGGACACATGGAAACACATTGCCCGCAAAATTCACAGTTGAGTCCGCGATCGAAGGCCGTGGCAATTTTGGTTTCAAAACCGCGGTTAATGAACGAGTAAGAACCGTACCCGACGATTTCGTCACAAACACGGACGCACTTCCCACAAAGGACACAACGATTCATGTTGCGTTCGATAAGGGGATTGACTTCGTCCGTCGGCAGATCAAATTTCTCACCGCTAAAACGGTTCTTAACGACCTCGTATTCAAAAGTGAGATCCTGCAGATCACACTCGCCCGCCTTGTCACAGACTGGACACTCGACAACATGGTTGACAAGCAAGAATTCCAGTACGGTCTTTCGGACCTTGGTTATTTCAGGTGAAGTCGTCGTTACGACCATCCCCTCGGTGACGGGGGTCGTACAAGAAGGGATCAGGCGCCCCTTCATCTGTTCCACTTCAACGAGACAAACCCTGCAAGCCCCGTAAGGCAGAAGCTTCTTAGCATAGCAGAGCACCGGGATGTCGATCCCGGCCTCTTTTGCGGCTTCATAAATTGTAGCCGACTTCTTTACAGTGATCTGCTTGCCGTCAATAGTAAGATTTACCATCTTAACCTCGTATCAAATCAGCTAGGGACCTGGCTATTCAATGGCCATAAAGGGGCAGGCATCATAACAGGAGGTACACTTGGTGCACTTTTCCTTATCGATGACCGCAACCTGCTTCTTTTCCCAAATGATGGCATCGACAGGGCATACCTTGTAACACATGCCGCACATTTTGCAGGCCTCTTTGATGACTTCAAATTTGAGAAGCGGCTTACAGGAATGGGAAGGACAGTATTTATTATTGATGTGGGTTTCGTATTCATTACGGAAATAACGAATAGTGGACAGAACCGGATTAGGTGCCGTCTGTCCCAAGCCACACAGGGAGCTTTTCTTAATGTCGTAGGCCATATCCTCGAGCATCTCGATGTCACCTTCGCGACCTTCGCCGGAGGTGATGCGCTCAAGGATTTCCAGCATGATCTTGAGACCAATGCGACAGGGGATACATTTCCCGCAGGACTCCACCCTGGTAAAATTCAGAAAGAAGCGGGCAATATCAACCATGCAGGTCGTTTCGTCCATGACGACCAACCCGCCGGAACCCATCATGGCGCCAGCCTTGATAAGGGAGTCATAATCAACCTGTGCATCCAGGGCGTCGCCAGGCAGACAACCACCCGAAGGGCCACCGGCCTGCACAGCCTTGAACTTGCGGTTTTTCAAAATTCCGCCGCAAACATCAAAGATAACTTCGCGCATGGTGGTGCCGGCAGGAACCTCGACAAGACCGGTGTGCTTGACCTTCCCGGTGAGAGCGAAAATCTTGGTTCCCTTGGTGCCTTCGGTGCCAATACTGGAATACCAGTCGGCCCCATTATAAAAAATGTACGAGACATTGGCGAAAGTCTCAACGTTATTGATATTGGTCGGCTTGCCCCAGAGACCGCGCACGGCGGGAAAGGGCGGACGGGGTCGGGACATGCCGCGCTGCCCCTCGATGGAGGCCATCAGAGCGGTTTCCTCACCGCAGACGAACGCACCGGCGCCAGCCTTGATGCGCATATCGAAGTCAAAACCGAGACCCATGCAGTTTTTGCCGAGAATACCTTTTTCGTAGCAGGTATCGATGGCTTTCTGTAACCGCTTAATAGCAAGGGGATATTCAGCCCGGCAATAGACATACCCGAAGGTGCAGCCGATAGCATAGGCACCGATCATCATGCCTTCGATCAAGCCATAGGGATCGCCTTCAAGAATAGACCGGTCCATAAAGGCCCCGGGGTCACCTTCGTCGGCATTGCAGATCAAATATTTTTCATTGCCAGGAGAGGCTGCGCAGAAGGACCATTTAACGCCGGTAGGAAAACCACCGCCCCCACGACCTCTGAGTCCAGCACGCTTAACTTCGTCAATGACCTCGGCCGGCGCCATGGTAACTGCCTTCTTAATGCCCTCAAAGCCCCGGTGGGCCATGAAGTCATCAATACTTTCAGCATTAACCGTACCGCAACGCGAAAAAACAACGCGATGCTGCTTTTCGAGGAATTTTTCGTAATAGGGACCTGCCTTCTTTTTATCGACAGGCTGGTTGGCCAGAACATGTTCTTCGACAATCTGGGGCACGATTTCAGGGGTTACAAAATCGTAGGTGACCCCATCCTGCCCAGGCATAACAATATCGACCAGAACGTCGTTGGCACAGAGTCCTCGACAGCCAGTTCCGATAACTTCACAACGTTTGCCAATTTTGGCTTCTACACCCTTCTTGGCAAATTCCTCTTCAAAAGCCTCTGCTACTGCCTTAGCTCCGGAAGCCAAACCCCCGGTGCCCTGACAGATAAGGACTTTTATGTTTTCAGCATTTGCGGCCATATGGATTCATCCCCGCCTTAGGATTGGGTTTGTAAAAGAAATCTTCAGTCCATTGCCTTATATTTGGCAATAACCTCGTCCATCTTCTGAACCGTCATACTGCCGTAGGTGCCATCGTTGACCATGATAACGGGCGCCATACCACAAGCGCCGATACAGGCCACGTATTCAGCAGTGAATTTGAGGTCTTCCGTCGTTTCAGCATGGCCAATACCCAGCCTCTCCTTGAGTGTATCGGCGATGCGACCAGCCCCCTTTACGTGACAGGCGGTTCCCATGCATACCCTGACGATGTATTTGCCTCGCGGCTCCAGATGGAACTGCGCATAAAAGGTCAACACACCGTAGATCTGGCTGGTATAGACATTGAGACGCTCGGCGATCAGATGCACACAAGGTTCAGGGATATACCCGTAGGCCTCTTGCACCTCCTGCAGAACGGGCATAAGAGCCCCATGCATATCAATATATTTGTCGATGACCTGATTGGCTGCGGTCAGATCGATCTCCTGCTCCTGAACAGTTTCCGCGGCATTGCTCATAACCTAAACCCCTTTGTCCAGCAATCAGTTAACGGTCGATCTCGCCAAGTACGATATCGAGAGTACCAATAATGGCTACAACGTCAGGTATCATGCGGCCCACGACCATCTGCGGCAGCGCCTGCAGATTGACGAAGGAAGGAGAGCGTATTTTCATACGATAGGGGTGAGACGAGCCATCGGAAACCAAATAAAAGCCAAGCTCTCCCTTCGGGTTTTCACACCCCTGGTAAACTTCGCCAACCTCGGGCTTGAACCCTTCCGAAATGAGCTTGAACTGATGGATAAGAGCTTCAATCGTATTGACGACATCCTGCTTGGGAGGCAGACAGACCTTAGGCAGATCGGCGATAACGGGACCGGGCTTGAGCTTGGCAATGGCCTGCTTCACCAACTTGCAGGACTCACGGATTTCAAGCAGACGGACCTGGTAACGCCCCCAGGTGTCGCAATCCTGGCTGGTATAGACCTTGAAGTCGTAGTCTTCGTAACCGCTGTAGGCATCATCGCGGCGGAGATCCCAGTCAACCCCAGAAGCGCGCAAAGCCGGCCCGCTCAGACCAACGTCAATAGCATCTTCAGCAGAAATAACGCCAACCCCCATGATTCGCTTCTGCCAGATCTTATTCCCGGTGATGAGCCCTTCATAGGTGTCAACATGCCCCGGCATCTCATCCACGAACTGGCTGATCTCTTCCACAATGCCATCCGGGAGATCGGCAGAAAGTCCGCCCACGCGGAAATAATTGGTCGTCATACGAGCGCCAGAGATCTTCTCGTAAATATCCATGATGCGCTCACGCTCACGGAAGCAATAGAGAAAGACCGTCATGGCCCCAATATCGAGCGCGTGCGTGGCCAACCACACCAAATGGCTCTTGATACGAGTCAATTCGGCCAACAGAACCCGGACAACCTTGGCTCGCTCGGGAATCTCATCGGAAATGCCGAGCAGCTTCTCCACGGCCAGAACATAGGCGAGATTGTTGCTCATGGGAGCCAGGTAGTCGAGACGGTCGGTCAAGGGTAAAGTCTGGTGATAGGTGCGATACTCGGACAGCTTCTCCACCCCACGATGCAGAAAACCGATATGCGGGGTTGCTTTTTTAACCACTTCCCCGTCCAGCTCGAGGATCAATTGCAGTACGCCGTGGGTCGAGGGGTGCTGGGGACCCATATTCACGGTCATTGTTTCGGTCATTGCCATCACATGCCTCATCTATAGGAAATAAGTGAAATTCTCACAGATTGATCAGGAAACCCGCCCCTGGTAGGGACGACGGCCGGGCCCCTGCACGGGATAGTCCTTGCGCAACGGATGCCCTTCCCAATCTTCCGCCATGAGGATCCGGCGCAGATCCGGGTGGTTATTGAAGGAGATCCCCATGAGATCCCAACACTCCCTCTCGTGCCAGTTGGCAGTCGACCAGACTCCGGACACCGTATCCACCGTGGCGTCACTCTCCTCGACCGGCACCTTTAAACGCAGACGCTCCTTGGTGCCGATGTTGTAAAGGTGATAAACCACCATGAAACGGGGCGTTTTTCCAAGATAGTCAACGCCACAGAGGTCTGTCAGAAAGTTATAACCGACTTCCTTTTTCAGAAAGGTACATATTGCGACGATATCTTCTTTCTTTACCGTCACAGTTGTCTCACCCCTGAACTCCGCAACATCCAGAACTGAGCTGGCGTACTTGGCCTTCAATTTGCCAACGGCGGCATTTTCACTCATATCTCTATCCCTAGTTTAATGATCCAGTTGCACGGTTCAGCCTATGCTTCAAGAACCCTATCACCCACACCAATAGCGGCACCGAAGGAATTCTGCTCCTTCATGATCTTTTCCTGCAGCTTCTGCAGTCCAAACATCAAACCCTCGGGGCGGGGAGGACACCCGGGAACATACACATCGACCGGCAGAGCCTCATCGATGCCCTGCACGACACTATAGGTATCAAAAACACCACCGGAACAGGCACAGGCCCCCATCGCAATAACATACTTGGGCTCCGGCATCTGCTCGTAAACTACCTTGATGACGGGCAACATTTTCTTGGTAACCGTCCCGGCAATGATAATCAGATCCGCCTGACGAGGGGAGGCGCGAAAGAGAATACCCATGCGATCAAGGTCAAAGCGAGCAGCACCAGCAGCCATCATCTCGATCGCACAACAGGCAAGACCAAAAGTCATCGGCCACAGGGACTTGGCCCTGGACCAGTTGACCACCTTATCCAGCGTTGTGGTTATGACATTATTTCCAAGAGTCTGCTCTACTCCCATTCCAGTGCTCCTTTTTTCCAGTCATAAACAAAACCGATAACGAGGACAAAAAGAAAGACCCCCATAACCGCCGCGCCATACCAACCAAGCTGCTTAAAAACAACGGCCCAGGGATACATGAATACCACCTCGATATCAAAAACGATAAAGGCCACTGCAACCAGATAAAACTTGATCGAAAACCGCTCGTGAGCAGTCCCAATCAAGGGCATACCACATTCATAGGGGGCCAACTTGATGGCACTCGGCTTTTTCTGGCCGATCAACCAGGAAAACAGGACCGACCCCAACGCAAAAGCCAGCGCAACAGCGATGAGGACAAGTATCGGAAGATAAATGTCTAACATGAAACGGCTCCTCCCAACGGTGTTTTATAGCATTCAATCCAAGAAAAACCCCGGCACACTGCCGGGCTTGGCCGACTGCAAGTTAGGATAATTGGAATCCTTTGTCAAGGAAAAAATACAGTATACTGTATGCAATTATCTCTATCATTTCGGCGTATTAACAGCAGGTTAAGTCAATTATTTTGCTTGCACCCTCTGGTCGTTTCCCCCACTGGCCAGGTACAGAATACCTGACGGCAGCAGATGGACTTCAGGTCCTAGGATCTTCTGGATTCAAGACGGTTCATCAAAGCCAGGAGAAAGCCAAGAGCAATGAAGGCCCCCGGAGGCAGGATCATAAGGAGGAAAGGTTTATAGGTCGCCCCAAAAACGCTGTAGCCAAGCAAGGCCCCCGCACCCAAGATTTCACGCACAGCCCCCAGAAGAAACAAGGACAGAGTGAAGCCCAGCCCCATGCCGATCCCGTCCATCACCGATGCAGACAACGGATTTTTCGAGGCAAAAGCTTCCGCTCTCCCAAGAATTAGGCAGTTAACAACGATGAGGGGAATAAAGAGGCCAAGCGCTTTATACAAATCGTATAAATAAGCCTCCATGCATAGTTGCACAACGGTAACAAAGGAAGCCACGACGACAATAAAGGAGGGAATACGCACCTTGGAGGGGATGAGGCGACGCATGAGCGAAACGACGATATTGGAGCACACGAGGACAAAGGTGGTGGCTAAACCCATACCCAAACCATTTTCGGCGCTGGTGGTCACGGCCAGGGCCGGGCACATGCCAAGGACGAGCTTAAATACGGGATTCTCTTTCCATATCCCCTTGGAAAACTCCGCGACAAGCCTCATTTTACGCCCTCCCCGGAAGTCAGTATCTCTGTCCGGTTGGAAGAAAAAAACTCCAGCCCCTTCTTGACGGCACCCACAACGGCTCGGGGAGAAATGGTGGCGCCGGTGATCTGATCAAACTGCCCACCATCCTTTTTCACCCGCCAATCAGAATTCTCAAGACTTTTCCCGCTGAACTGCTGCTTAAACCAGGGCAACTCTATACCATCACCCAGACCGGGGGTTTCGGCATGAGACAGAATTTCCACGCCATGGACACGACCATCGGGCAGAACGCCCACCATAATGGTGATGTTGCCGCTGTAGCCGTCAGGCGCCACCACCTTAAAGGCCACCCCAGCCACCTGCCCCCCTGTTCGCCCACGATAAAAAGTGTGAACCACATCGCGCCCTTTTTTATCCTGGCCGGAAATCAGCGTCACCGTATCTTCATCAGGAGAATTATTGATATCAGCGGGCAAGACGGCCCGAATAGCCTTGAGGGTTTCCTGACGACGGGTTTCGGCGATGGGTGCCCTGGTCACCGCCTCCACCAGCGAGAGAATCAAGGCGGCACCAGCGGCAATAAGGGTCAATACAAGAGCAAGGCGTCCGATTTCTTTCATAATCACATTCTCCCCTCAACGCCTCGTCTCAACCAGGCCGAATTTTCTTGGGCGGGTCAGGCGGTCAATCAAAGGGGTGGCAGCATTCATGAGCAAAATAGCAAAGGAGACGCCCTCCGGGTAGCCGCCGAAAAGCCGTATCAACACCGTGATGATTCCACAACCCAGCCCGAAAACAATGAGGCCTTTCGACGTTACGGGGCCGGTCACCATATCCGTCGCCATATAAAGCGCCCCCAGCATCAGGCCGCCGGTGAGCAAGTGAAAAAGAGGGCTGGGATAGCGACTGGAATCGACGAGCCAGAAAATACCGGAAAAAACCAAGACTGAGCCGATAAAGGATACGGGCACATGCCAGGTAATAATGCGTCGCCACAACAGATACAGGCCGCCAAGAAGCAATGCCAAGGCGGAAATTTCACCCAAAGATCCGGCCATGTGGCCGATAAAATAATCCGAGAACCCCTGTTGAGCCGCAAGGGGCAACTCGCCGGTAAGCATCACCGCGGTTTTCATTTCCCCCAATGGTGTCGCGGCGGTAACAACATCAACGTTTGAACCCAGCGGCGCGGGACTTGTCCAGGCGGTCATCTGCACAGGAAAGGAAATCAGCAGGACGACACGGGCCACCAGAGCCGGATTGAAGGGATTGTAGCCGAGCCCGCCATAGACCTGCTTGCCAATCACGATGGCGATGACCGCGCCCAGAAGGGCCAGCCACCAGGGACTGGCCGGAGGCAGATTCAACGCCAGCAGAATCCCCGTGAGGGCGGCGCTGCCATCGGCGATGGTGACCGGCCTATGCATCAACCTCTGACAGACCGCTTCGGTAATCATGCAGCCAACAACGCAAAGGAGCAAAATCAGCAGGGCCCTGAAACCGAAAAAATAGATCGCCACGCCACAGGCGGGCAGGAGGCTGTAGATAACAGCCCGCATGATCTTTTCGGTGGTTTCCCCGGCATGGATATGGGGAGACGATGAAAGGTACAGCTGTTTTTCCACGTTAAAGCTTCCTTCGTTTGGCGAGGATGGCGCCTTTGGCAGAGCGGATCGCCTGCACTAGAGGGATCCGGGCCGGGCACGAATAGGCACAACAACCGCATTCAATGCAGTCCATGGCACCGAGACCGGCGGCCTCATCGATAAGATTAACCCGAGCGTAAGCGGCAATCGATGTGGGCAGAATACGGGATGGGCAGGCCTGAACACAGCGTCCGCAACGAATACAGGGGCCTTCCGGCTGAGGATCGACGAGCCCCTCACTAAAGAGGAGAACGCCGGATGTCCCCCGCGTTGCCGGTACATCCAGGGACAACTGGGCAGCCCCCATCATCGGGCCCCCCATGATAATTTTTCCGACCTCCCCCTGACTCCCGCCAGAAAACGCCACCATGTGCGCCAGGGAAGTTCCGACGCGGACGCGGAGGTTCTTGGGTTCGGCAACCGCATCACCGGTAACCGTGGCCACCCTTTCGATCAGCGGCCGACCCAGACGAACCGCATCGGATACGGCGGCACAGGTTCCCACGTTTTGGACGACAACACCGATATCCATGGGTAGACCGCCGGAGGGAACTTCTTTACCGACCAGCGCCACAATCAGCTGTTTTTCAGCTCCCTGCGGGTACATCACGGGCAGACACGCCACCTCGATGCCATGAGGACGACAGGCTTCCATCATTACCTGTATCGCATCCGGCTTGTTCGCCTCGATGCCAACGATGACCCGATCGGCCCCGAGGGCCTTCTGGACAATCCGCATGCCGTCGATAATCCTGACTGTCTCCTCAAGCATCAGGCGGTGATCCGCCGTCAGATAGGGCTCACATTCGACGCCATTGATAACCAGAGTGCTGATCGGCTTTTCATCCGGAGGACTGAGTTTGACATGCGTGGGAAAGGCCGCTCCGCCCATGCCGACGATACCGGCCGAACGAATACGGTCGACAATCTCACGGCAGGAAAGAGTGTCAGGGTCTGCGGTGGAAAGGCCTGGAGCCCAAATGTCCTCACCGTCAGGACGAATAACGACGGCGGGGAGAAGGCTCCCCGAGGGGTGAGGCCTGGATTCTACCGCGATGACTTCACCGGAGGTGGAGGCGTGGACGGGGACGGAGACAAATCCATGCGCCTCGCCCACGATCTGGCCTTTAAGGACATGCTCCCCCGGCGCCACACAACACTTGGCCGGAGCGCCGATGTGTTGCGACAGAGGAATAACCAGCTCCTCGGGCAGCGGACAATCCTCGATAGGCTTGTGGGCAGACCCTTTTTTGTTGTCGGGAGGATGAACTCCTCCCGAAAAAGCTGTCAACTTCATTCACCGATCGCTTTCTCTTACCAGAAAAACAGAACCGCTAAAGGACGCCCTCTTTGGATTGCGGGGATGATGGTGTGCAGTGGCTCCCCGGCGGATATGCCTGCGAAAAATCCAGGATGCACTTGGTCGGACATTTGGCTACAGCCAGCGCCGCGGCCTCATGATGCGCATACTCGACTCGGGCCAGGTTGTTTTCGATGGCATAGGCTTCCGGCGCTGTTTTTTTGCAGATCTGACAACCGATGCAACCGATCTGGCAATATTTCCGTACAAGGGCGCCTTTGTCCTGACTGTTGCACAATACATGGGTCATCGCGACTCTCGGAGTCATGCGGATAACGGCGCGGGGACAGACGGAAACACATTTTCGGCACCCCGTGCATCTCTCCCGATCGATGACGGCAAGGCCCTTAGCCGTCATCTCTATGGCATCGAAGGGACAGGCTCGGACACAGGTTCCCAGCCCCAGACAGCCGCCAGGGCAACTCTTGGGACCATTGGCAATCTTTTGAGCGGCCTGGCAATCCTCCAGACCGAGATAACGATATTTCAGTTGCGCTGACTCATTATCTCCCTGGCACAGTACAACAGCTGTTTCGGGTTCTGCAGCAACCGCCTCAACCCCCATAATATGGGAAATCTCTCGAACGGTCTCTGTCCCGCCAGCGGGGCAGAGCGTGGGAGCAGCCTCACCGGCAGCCACGGCCTTGGCGTAGGCACCGCAACCAGGGTATCCGCAGGCACCACAGTTGGCGCCCGACAAAACCTCGAGAATGGCCGCTTCACGGGGATCCACCTCGACGGCAAACTTTTTGGCGGCAGCCCCCAGGGCCACAGCAGCCAAAAATCCGATTCCACCCAGGCTGATTACAGCTTCCAACATGCGACTCGTCTTCCTCCAGCCTGAGGGCTATCCTTTGACCAGCCCGGCAAAACCCATAAATGCCAGCGACAATAATCCGGCGGTCACCAGAGCGATGGCCGTCCCCTGAAAACTCCGTGGCACAGGACACATATCGACTCGCTCGCGCAAGCCAGCAAAAAGAACCATGGCGAGCGTGAAGCCCAGCGCCGCCCCGATGGCGAAAATAACGCTCTCCAGAAAAGAGTACTCTTTTTGGATATTCAGCACCGCCAGCCCCAGCACCGCGCAGTTGGTCGTTATAAGGGGAAGAAAAATGCCCAGCGACTGATAGAGAACGGGACTGGCTTTCTGAATGACCATCTCAACCAACTGGACGAGAGAGGCAATGACCAGAATAAAGGCAATGGTCTGCAGGTATTCGAGACCAAAGGGATTGAGAACGAAATATTGAATGAACCAGGTAACCACGGCGGCGATGGTCATGACGAAAGTGACCGCCATCCCCATGCCGAGGGCTGTTTCGACTTTTTTGGAAACTCCGAGGAAAGGACAGATGCCAAGAAATCGTGCAAGAACGAAGTTATTGACGAAAATGGCACCGACCAGAATCAGTAAAAGCTCGGCCATGCATACTCCCTGCGCGGCTGCGGACACAGCCCAAAAAATACCGATTGGTCTGAGCGGTTTTTATAAGATAAGACCGTAACATTGTCAACTTGTTATGCGCCCGGACAGCCAGATTAAAAACTGGAGTCCTCTGCCGCCGCGTCGCCTTTCACGAATTTCACACCTCATCAAGGCTTCCGGCACCTGCCGACAACTTCCTGTTATTTTTCACCTTCTTGACATGTTTTGGCCCCTGTGTTAAGCAAGTCCTTTACTCACACAAACAGTCACATTCATCATTCTCAAGACGCCTTCCGGGCGAAAAAGGGGGCCCCATGAACCACGAGAAGTCCACCACACTCTTTACCCAGGCGAAGAAAAGCATACCTGGCGGGGTCAACAGTCCCGTCAGAGCCTTCAAGTCGGTTGGATGTGACCCTGTTTTCATCAGTCGCGCCCAGGGATCCCGGCTTTACGACGTCGATGGCAACAGCTACATTGATTACGTCGGCTCCTGGGGACCGATGATTCTGGGGCACTGCCATCCCAAGGTGGTGGAAGCCATCAAGTCGGCCGCCGACAGTGGCGCCTCGTTCGGAGCCCCCACCGAGAAAGAGATCACCCTGGCCGAAATGGTCTGTGAAGCCTATCCCAACATCGAAAAAGTGCGCATGGTTTCGTCTGGAACCGAAGCGACCATGAGCGCCATCCGCCTGGCTCGTGGCTTCACCGGCCGGGACAAGATCATCAAGTTTGATGGCTGCTACCATGGTCATGCCGACTCCCTGCTCGTGAAAGCCGGTTCCGGGGCGGCCACCTTTGGCGTTCCGACATCCCCCGGTGTGCCGGCGGATTTTGCCAAACACACCCTGACCGCCACCTATAACGACCTCGATGACGTCACGCGCCTCGCCGAGGCCAACAAGGGCGAGGTGGCCTGTATTATTCTCGAACCGATCGCTGGCAACATGGGGTGCGTACCTCCCCGGGAAGATTTTCTAGCCGGCTTGCGCTCTCTCTGTGATCGGGAGGGCATACTCCTTGTTGTCGATGAAGTCATGACCGGCTTCCGCGTGGCCTATGGCGGCGCCCAGGAACGCTTCGGTGTCCGGGGTGACCTCGTCTGCCTGGGCAAAATCATTGGTGGCGGCCTTCCTGTAGGCGCCTTTGGCGGCAAACGGGAAATCATGGAACAGTTGTCCCCTGAAGGAGGCGTCTATCAGGCCGGTACGCTCTCGGGCAACCCCTTGGCCATGAGCGCCGGCATCGCCACCCTGAATCTCCTGAAAGAGGAAGGATTCTATCAGCGCATCGAGGAAAAAAGCGCTTATCTTGAAAAAGGCCTCGTCGAAGCAGCCAAGTCGGCACCCTTTGCCACCTGCTGGCAGCGCGTCGGTGGCATGTTCTGCACCTACTTCACCGAAGGTCCCGTTTACTCTTTCGCCGATGCGTCCAAGAGCGACACAGCATCCTTTGGCAGATTCTTTCGGTCGATGCTCGACAGAGGTATCAACCTGGCGCCTAGCCAGTTCGAGGCTGGGTTCATGAGCGTGGCTCACACCACGGAGGACCTTGACCAGACTATTGAAGCGGCCCACGCCTCCTTTAAAGAACTTAAAACTAAGGCTTAACCCGCTGTTTCTCCGCGACCTTTAAATTTTCTCTCCCGCCACCTCTGTAATTACAATCCCCAGAGGTGGCCCTTTTATTTTGCTCGATCGACAGCGGTTATGATCCCTTCATTGGCCCATATCAGCATCATCTTGGTAGAACCGCAAAGTCCTGGCAACATCGGCATGGTGTGCCGCGCCATGGCCAATTTCGGCTGCGAGGATCTTCGCCTGGTCAACCCTTGCCAGCACCTCCACGCCGAGGCCAGAAAATTCGCGGTGGCCGCCAACCACCTGCTCGGCGAGGCCCGCCTCTTCCCCAATCTCGCCGCCGCCGTAAGTGATCTGACTCTTTCGGTGGCCACCACACGACGCTCGGGCAGACTCAGGGGGGAACTCCTTGACATCACGGAAGTTCCGGCATTGCAGGAAAATCTACCCCCGCAGGGTCGATTCGGTCTGGTCTTTGGCCGCGAAGACTCGGGTCTGACCAGCGAAGAAGTCTCCCTCTGTTCCCATGCCGCCACCATCGAGACCTCCGCCACACTTGGCTCGCTCAACCTCGCGCAAGCCGTTATACTCTTTCTATACGAGATGGCCCGCACCCCTAAACCCACCTCTTCGACCGCCACGTCCCCTCATCTCAGCCAGGGAGATCTAGAGGAACTGTTTGGCCAAATTGAAACAATTCTGACCCGTACGGCCTTCCTCAACCCATCTCGCCCTGAAGCGGTTATGCACCGAATCCGGCAACTCGCCCACCGAGCCGGACTCAGCGAAGACGACCATGCTTTGTTGAGGGGTATCTGCAGCCAACTCTCCTGGAGCCTTCGCGACTGGAGGGGCCGAAAACGGGGATCCAACTGATTAACCACCATAAACGTGGTTGACATGAAATAGTCCCTGTGCTAATAAGGGCTGGTTTTTATGGGGTGCTCTGAGTGGTAGGCCCAAAAGGGGTTCATGGCTGAAGATAGACGTCAACTGATCAAGACCGTTGGATTCCTGTCGAGTGTGGGGATATCCATGGTTGCCAGCACCTTTATCGGACTGGCCATGGGCTACTACCTGGACCGGTGGCTTGATACCTCACCCTGGCTTACCCTAATATTTCTTCTTCTGGGGATCATCTCAGGCTTTCGGAATATCTACATACTGACCGATCGCGAGCTTAAACGGCAGGAGAAGGAAAATCAGGACTCCAGCGGAAATGAATGACGATACCCAGTTGCTGCGTGACCTGTCCCGCCGCAACTGGCTCATTCTCGGAATCCTGGTGGCCCTGAGCAGTTTCAGTACATCACTTCCGTTTGTTCTAGGTGTGCTAACCGGAGGACTTGTAGCCATAACGGGTTATCACTGGCTGCACTTCTCACTGAAAAAGCTTATAGGAGATCCACAACAACAATCCGCCAGAGGCTTCAAACTCAGCTATTTTATTCGGCTGGGAGCCTTGGCCGCATCTCTGGTTGTCCTGATTGTCGTATTGAAGGTACATCCTGTCGGCCTGGCGCTGGGATTGTCGGTTGTGGTTATCAACATTATGTGGACGACCCTGAAACGTTCTTTCTGAGCGAGGAGGCATAAACTGTCATGACTCATCCGTTTCTCTTTTTGCAATGGCTTGAACAGCAATTTCATGTTCACATCGGCGAACACGTGACCTACACCTGGTTCGTCATGATCCTGCTTATTCTGGTCGCCTTTCTCGCTTCGCGCAGCGTACAAATAGTGCCCAAAGGAATGCAGAACTTCATGGAAGTAGTCGTTTCCGGGGTAGAAAACCTTATTGAAGAGACAATGGGACCCAAGGGAAAAGCCTACTTTCCCTTGATCGCGACTTTTGCTCTGTTCATTTTGGTTTCCAATTTGATCGCCCTCATTCCCGGCTTCTATCCGCCTACGGCCAACCTCAACACCAACGGCGCCCTGGCTTTAACTGTCTTCGCCATGACCCATATCATTGGTCTTAAAGAACATGGAATCAGCTATTTGAAGCATTTCATGGGGCCCATTCTTGTGCTGGCTCCTCTTATTTTCATCATTGAAATAATCGGCCATCTGGCTCGACCGCTGTCGCTCTCTTTGCGTTTGTTCGGAAACATGTACGGGCATGAAATCGTCCTTATGATCTTCCTTGCTCTGGTGCCATTCCTCCTCCCCGTACCAATGATGCTGATGGGCGTTCTGGTCGCCTTTATCCAGGCCTTTGTTTTCACGCTACTGGCAATGATCTACATTGCCGGCGCGCTTGAGGAAGCTCACTAAATTCTTAATATTTGTTGCACACCAGGTCCTATATTATATAGGAACAATAAACCCAGAAAAGAAGGAGAAGTAACATGGAATTTTTTGCTTGGTGCATGATCGCTGCAGGTTTCGGTATGGCTATCGGTTCTTTCGGAACCGGCCTTGGCCAGGGTCTCGCTATTAAGAGCGCTGTTGAAGGTGTTGCTCGCAATCCCGGCGCTAGCGGAAAAATCCTGACCACCATGATGATCGGTCTGGCGATGATCGAGTCTCTTGCTATCTACGTTTTCGTTGTAGCAATGATCATCCTCTTCGCCAACCCCTTCACCGAAAACGTCCTGCAGCTTCTCGCGAAGTAAAGTTCGTTTCACTTGGTCGACAGAAAGGGTGCATTCCTCGGGATGCACCCTTTTTTGGTATGAGCCCAGGATCTGATTTGCTAAAATCGAGGCTGCTAACGAACTCACCGAAAGGAAGGCTATACCATGGCTCAGGGCATTCAGAAATATTTTGAAGCATTTCAAAAGATTGCCGACCTAGAAGAAACCAGTTCTGATGACGCCATCGCGCTGTCTCGGCAGATAGCCAGCGAAGCCCGGGGCAATGGCGATGTGGGATTTGCCTTGTTTTTCGAGGGAGAGGCCTTTTGCCTGGAGGGGGACCTGAAGCAGGGAGAGAAACTGTTGGCGGAAGCCATTGAAAAAGCCCCGGCTGCGGATTTTCTGTATGCCAATTACGGTGTCGTTCTCTCTATTCTGGGACGCGTCAGGGAATCCGTGGCCATGCTGGACAGGGCCCTGCAACTGAACGATAAAAACGTGACGGCCTTAGGTCAGA
The DNA here is from genome assembly GCF_024197615.1 of Desulfuromonas sp. KJ2020. Classification (NCBI taxonomy): domain Bacteria; kingdom Pseudomonadati; phylum Thermodesulfobacteriota; class Desulfuromonadia; order Desulfuromonadales; family Desulfuromonadaceae; genus Desulfuromonas; species Desulfuromonas sp. KJ2020. The sequence goes on along the minus strand of NZ_JAKUKE010000001.1, from coordinate 911,876 downwards.
AGGGCGTCTGCCTATCCAAGTTGATGATGGACGATTTGGCTCTTCAGTGTTTTGATCGTGTTTTAGAGATCGAGCCGGAAAACACCCATGCCATCCGGAACAAGGGGGTATCTCTGTCCCGTCTGCGCCGGGAGGAGGAGGCCCTATCCTGCCTCGATAAAGCGCTGGCCATCAACCCCCATGACCAGCATGCCCTATCGGAAAAACAGATACTGCTCGATGAAATGCGTCTTAAGGGTACACCACTGGGCTGGTTACTGCTGTGGTTCAGAAAAGTTGTCACACCGGCCCTTAAAAGGCTTTTTCACAAAGGATACTAGGTTTTCAGGCAAAGCCCCTGTTGCGGAAAAGTCGCATAAGCAGAACGCCGACAATGGAAAGGCACAGTCCTGCCGCGAGAAAAAGACTGCCAATACCGGTACCATCGCCCCACCCCATCACATTTTCGCCCCGCATCGTACCCATAAGGATGAGTCCGCCGAAAGTACTGACTCCACCGATGATATAAAGGGCAAATGCAACCACGGCCAAACCGATTCCCTGTTTTTTCGCCATCATTCACTGCTCCTTAGAGGCCCCCGGGATGACCGGGGGCCTTTTTATGTGGTGCGGAGGATAAGGACTATCCGCTGATGAAAGCGTACAACATCAGGATAGCCAGGGTGATTCCTGTAAAGAAAGCAAGGAAACCAAACCCTTTGAAGAAGAAATCATACAGCACTCCACTGGGTTTAGTGACGACGTAATTCTCCGTCGTGCCCTCTTCTTCGTAACGCTTCCATTGATCGCCGCGCTCTTCAATAAACTCTTCTTTGGACATTTGGCCATTGAAGATAACAAAATCCATAGGGAATTTTTCCGGACGTCCATGGGTGTTGAAAAAGTGGACGGTAAAAATGAACCCTGTGGCCAGCAACGCCTCGTCGGAATGGACAATCGTCGCCACATTGAACATCCAGCCAGGCAGGAAGGTTCCGAAGATTTCTGGGAACCACAGCAACAGCCCGGAACCGCCGATAGCAAACATACCCCAAAAGACAGCGAGGAAATCAAATTTTTCCCAGTAAGTCCACCGCTCAAAAGTCGGCTTGGGCCCTTTGAAAAAGAACCAGCGCACCATCGCGGTTACATCGCGGACATCCCGGAAGTTAGGCATCAAAGAGTCGGGGCCGAACAGCCTCACAAACGGGTGGGCCTTGATGTCCTTGCGGATAAACAGGAAGTCGATGCTCATCAGGATGGCGCCGACAAAATAGTAGAACGTCAGGATCGCGCACCCTCGGTGAATAAGGCCTGCATAATGGACGCCACCAAAGAACGACATCATTGTTTGAGCCCAAGGCTGATCAGCAAACTTTAAAGGCAAACCGGTGAGGGACAGCCCAAGGAAACTGATTATTACGGTAAGATGCAGGAATATATGACGTTTTTCAAACCGTCGATATTGTTTGTGTGCTTCTGAGATATGATGTTCTTCGTGTCCTGCAGCCAGAGCGGCAGCCTTCTGTCTGTTTTCTACAAAACCGCGGAACATCCACAGGAGAGTGTGAATCCAGAATACGGCAAACGTTCCGACCAGAAGACCCGTCATACTGATAAAGGTGTAATACATGATCGGGTAATTTTCCCGATCCCCATGATCGCCATGAGCATAAAATTTAGTAAATTGAGCTGTAGCTTTAGGATGGCAGGTGGCACAGGTTTCGACAATCTTCGCCTCGCCGATAGTCGACTCGGCATGACTGGGCGGCAGAACGCCATGACCACTGTGGCAATCGGCACAGCCAGCGGACTGCTGAGGAAAGCCAAGGCGGTAGTTCTTACCATGATAGCTTTCGAGGTAGGTTTCTACCGCATGGGCATTGACGCCGGCATGCTTCATTTTTTCTTCGTCGGCGTGACATTCAATACAGGGTGCTGATTTGAAGGCGCCACCTTCTGCCGTATCCGGGTCCGGAACCCTGGCTATGTTGTGAACACCATGGCAATCGTTACAGGCAGCGGAATCATTTTTGCCGGCCGCAATTGCCATCCCATGGCTTGACTGGACATAGCTTTCGACATCGTGGCACTCACTGCATTTTTCCACCAAGGCCACTTTGGAATTATCCATTTTTTGCTGGCCATGAATGTCCGAGTGGCACTCAACGCAGCCAATACCGCTTTCGGCATGCACGCTGTCAGCGTGAGCTTTATCCTCAGTGGAATGACAGGTGGCGCAATTTACCGGGCTTATTTCAATATTCCCTGCTAAGTGCTCATCCAGATCGGTAACTTCTACATGGCAGCTTGTACAGGCATTTTTTCCGTGGACCGAATCCATAAATTCGGCGGCTGATACCACATCTTCATGACACTGAAGACAGGCATTCGGATCGGGGGCCATTTTGGCCAGGGCAGGGGCAGCAGTGCCCAGCAGCCACACACCAAGGACTACAGTGAAAATTCGGCAGAACTTCATTTCATCGCTCCTCCAATAAAAGTGAAAACACATGACCGCTTCAAACGATCATTCTATAAACAGGCGACAAGGTTATCGATGAGGTCCTCCTCTTGATCGCCAGAAAGGGAAATGTTGAATCGGAAGGCCATTTCATGCAGGAAAAGCCAAAAATTGACCTTCATTCCGCCGTGATACATCTTTAATTGCTCCTTGGCATAAGGCCAAAAAAACCACGGTTTTGCCGAGCATGATGCAGCGTGGCTCCCAAGGGTTTTTTGCTCAAACTTTTCATAATCAAGCGTCATGGCAGTGATTCGATCTGCATAAATTACGGATGCAGGGAAATTGACTTTAACCCGCAGGCCTTTGTACAAAGTGGGCAACAACACAATTTTCCGGTGCAGAGTCACCACTGCGAACAACGGAAGCGTCTTCTCTTCAGGGATACCTGTAGAAATATCTGTCGCTGGATTGCACTCCTTCATATATTGAAGGGCCAGTTGCTGATTCTCTCGAAGTAGAGCCAGCCGTATGTCCGTGTAAACTTTAAGGGCCGTTTTATGATTAATGCCGACGACTCCAGCGGCCTGCTTTGCCGGCACCATGGCGATGAACTGTTGCACTACCTGCCTTAACAGGATTTTTGAAATTCGTCTTTTCCTGGGGCCCTGACTGAACTTTTTGGCGCAAATTCCGCACTTTTTTCGGCCATCTCCCAGCTTATAGGTTTTGGTGGCTCCGCAAGAGGGGCATTTGTTTCCTTGAACCCTCTCCGTTGGCTTACTGGTCGGCCATAAATCCGTTTTCCAAAAATCCATAGGTCCGGATAAGTGGTTCATTTCATCATTTAGCACAAAAAATTTAGAGATCAACTTGTCGAATTGAGAAGCCAGGTCTCTTTATTGATTATTGCCCAAATTAATGCTTTCGACCTTTTTCTCTTCCCCAAATACCCGGCCTGTTAATGTGCGGCGGACAAAACCTGAACACAGGCAGACCCCATACAAAATACGGCCCAAAGAATGAAAGCAGACACGGCAAGACCGATCATCGTTATAACAATGAACAGGCTTATTTTAAAAAAGTGTCTAATTTCAATACTAAGAGGGAACGGTGGTTTCATTTAAAAAGTCCTTTTTAATCCACGGAACTATATAAAAACACCCGATCCTACCTTCGACGTCACGACAAAGTTCACAATGGACCAGATAACAAATATCGAACACCATACAACCATGGCAGCGACAATGTTGTATAAACCGATCCTGTAAAATGAATTTAAAACTTTAAAGAATTTATAATGTTTTTTCATACAAACCTCCATGGTCTCCGCCTTTTCGAATTACAGCAGAAAACCGATCTATGTTTTCAGCAGATCGAGTAGGACCTTAGGTGCATCGACCTGTGTAGTTTTTGATTGAACGACCAGGCAATAGGGACTACCTGGGCTATTGGCGTGCTCAGCCTCAGTCATCTCTCCTCTTAACCAAGCGTTTAGAGCATCTTCGACTGCCCCAGAGGCTCCATGACACACCTTTATCCCCTTTTCCAGTAGTGACCTGAAAGCTTTCGGACCGGTCTCTCCCGTCAACAGCACATCAACTTTTTTATCCTCAAGCAGGTCTGCTGCTTTGACTCCAGCATTTTCCTGCGAATTTCTAATTTCAGAATTATCGACGGCGATATAGTCTCCGTTTTTTGTTTCAAAAATCAGAAACCAATACGCTCGCCCAAAACATTCATCAACCTCACTGGAAGGGTGGGACCCTCTGGCTGTAATGGCGATCCTCACGTTCCACCTCTTACGAAATAAGCTTCATTACAAGCTAGACGGAAACTTATCTTCTCGACGTCGCCGCCATTCCTTCAATCCAGGCCAGATCAAGGGTCTTATCCAACAGAACCTTAATTCCTGCTGTCTCCATCGGTTGAAGGTAACTCCGACATCCATCACGGCAGACCAGTCCACTCACACCCTTGTCACGTAGCCATCCTGGCAGTTCTGGTGAAATCTTCGAATTCCAGACCTCCAGAAATACTCTCTTTAGAGAAAAATTTTTCTTATCTACATCTGCAATAAAATAAAGCTTTTCGACACCAACTCCCGGCCTCATGATGGCGCCGTAGTAGGGAATAGCTATTCGATTGCACTCGTCTTTTTCCAACAAGTGCCGATATACGCCTGAAAGGGGCTTGGTTACACTATTTTCGGCTCTCATAGACCCCCTCTTTCCAAACCTCTTGTATTTAATCCAAAAGTCATGCCTATAATTACGACTTTGCAATATTTATTATTTAACCATTATTTCAAGCAGTTAACCTATATGCTCGAAAACTACACTGGAAAGTCGAAAACACTAGCGTTGCACTTGCAACGCTGTTTTTCATTTTCACCCCTCATCATGCCGATTCTTTCCCCATATTGACCACTTAAGTGTTTCATTTAATTGCAACACCTGATGCACTGAATTCTCTTTGCAACGCCTGGTGACTACCCTCTAATGCCATCCCATATTTTTAGCAAAATCCTCCGACGACAAAGATAGCGCTCCCGCCCAGACAGGACACGGACCACAACAGAAAGAGGGAGGTGATAAAACCTATGAGGACAAGTGCGGCAACCATGCCCAAACCAGCACCCAAACCAATCGGCTTATTACTTGCGCTCAACATCATCACCGACCCCCTTTCTGTCCTGCTTCTAGCCCTATTGCCTGCTTTTTAAACCAGTTTGCTCAACCCTTCGATGATAGCGCCACCTGCACAGCAGAAAGACCAGGATATGAAGGCTGCCAGGAAAATCCCAACAAATGCCACCGCACTGTAAACACCAACCTTGTAAGTTGTTTTGATGGGTTCCGTTATAATGTTTTCGGTTTTCATAGCTGCCTCCAATCCTGTAAGTTTATTCGATCTGCTACACCATTTTGCCAATCACTTCGACCAATGCACCACCTGCACAGGTAAAGGACCAGGCGATAAAAGCCGCAAGAGAGAGGCCAACAAATCCCATAGCACTATAAACGCCATACTTATAGGTGGTCTTGATCGGATCGGTGATAATATTTTCTGTTCTCATAAATTCCTCCGTTTTTTAAAGGTTTTTTGGCGTTACCGCTTAAATCATTTTACTGCCCAGATGCACCAGGGCTGGCCATGCGACATAAAGACTGGCTGACAGTGCAACCACTCCCATGGCCATCAGGGTATTGCGAAGATATTTGTCACTTACCGGCTTACTTTTGCTGTTTTCAACTCTCATAAGACACCTTCCTTTGCTGTTAGTTAATGTTTCCGTTGCCATTCATGCTGTTGACATACATGGCTACCAGGTCCGAAGCATCTCCAATTCTCCCTTTTTCCAGCCAGATTCCTTCGCAGGCCAATAATTCTTCCATTTCTACTTTCTCATCACTGCAAATTACACCTTTCACTCCAATTTCCTGCAACCAGTCAGCAATTTTGGGCCTTCTATTTTTATCCCAGACACACACCTCAAATTGCAACGCACCCGCAGTTCCACCTGCAACATCTGCAACAAGATAGAGACTCTCAAACCCCGATTTTGGTCTCACCAGGGCCCCATAGTAGGGAACCGCGATTTTTTGACCCGACTTCATTCTAAGATGTTGACTACCCATGGCTTATCTCCACGCCCGTTGTTGTTTGATCTCTAATATTCCAAGAGTTGTGCCAAAAACTATTTTTTTAATTTTTTCCGTTTTTTCTGGAGTATTTCAATTAGTTACGGCTGATCGCCCATGGTTTTCAGAAAAACAAGCCGCAGCCCAGACGTTGCGCCTGCAACACTGATGCACAATGCAATAGGCTTAATACGTCCTAATGCCTGATTTGGCGGGCTGTCCCATTGTTGCAACATATTTGCAACATGTTGCCATATGCAACATCGTCTTATTGCAACAAGAGTCTTTCTGCTTTTAAAAATAAAAAAAGCGCGCCTTCCGGATAGGAAGGCGCGCTTAGGGTTATACTATTCGCTCTTAAATGTTAGTTGCTTAAATCAAATTTTTTCATCCAACGCCACAAGGTGGTCCGATCCACCCCCAATTCCTTGGCGACCTTGGTCCGGTTTCCTTCGTAACGGGCAAGCAAATCTTGAAGAATGGCCTTATTAATGCGACTTCGTCGGCCGAAACTGACGTCTTCATCGCGGTCGCTGGCCTCGAGGAATCCGGCGGGAAGATGCTCGACCCCTATCTCCCCGCTTCGACAAAGGATAACGGTCTGTTCGACCAGGTTCAGAAGTTCTCTTACATTGCCGGGATATGAATGACTGAGGAGAAGTTGAAGCGCCTCTCCGGAAAAGCCCCTGATCTTCTTACCGTAGGTCCGATTAAAGCGGTCCAGAAAAACATCGATCAACAAAGGAACATCCTCCGGGCGCTCTCGCAGAGGAGGAATTTGCAACGCCACCACATTGATTCGAAAAAACAGGTCCCGACGGAAAGTGCCTTTTTCGACCATATCTTCGAGATCACAGTTTGTGGCCGTAAGAAAGCGGACATCAGCCTTTTGTGGGCTTCTCGCTCCTAAGGGCTGATATTCATGATTTTCCAGAACGCGGAGCAGCTTTACCTGCAAAGGGAGAGGCAAGTCTCCAATTTCATCGAGAAAAAGCGTGCCTCCCTCGGCCATTTCAAGGCGCCCGGGCCGATTCTCGATGGACCCAGTATAGGCACCTCGTCGGGCCCCGAATATTTCGGCCTCTAGAAGAGGCTCGGGCAGGGCACCACAGTTGACAATAACTAAGGGCCCCTTCCGTCTGGGACTTAAGTCATGAATGGCCTGCGCAAAAAGCTCTTTTCCCGTCCCACTTTCTCCTTTTAACAACACGGTCGCTTCGCTGGAGGCAATATCGGGCAAAACATCAAAAAGGCGTCGCATAGCGGGATTGCGACTGACCAGATCATGAAATGTGTATTTTTCTTCTATCTCTTTTTTGAGAGCGTAAATCAGAGATTGGTCCCGAAAGGTCTCCACACCACCCAAAGGCTTACCATTTTCATCCTTCAGCACCGATGCACTGATCGAGATGGGGACTTTCTTTCCCTCCTTGGTGATAATATCAACCTCGCGGTTTATAACCGGTTGCCCAGACTCCAGAGCTTCCTTGACAGGGCAGGACGTAAAGCAGACATCCGTGCGGAAAATATCATGGCAATGGCGCCCCATGGCCTCTTCTTCGGTAAACCCCGTAATTTCCTCTGCGGCCTTATTGAAAAGAGTGATCCGCATACGATCGTCAACAGTGAAGACACCGTCGGCGACGCTGTTCAATATGACGGTCAACTGTTTGCAGTGGTCTACTTTGGGCATAATCAATACAGAGGAAGCAGGGCTGAGGGTGGAATAGGGTCACGACATCTCGGAACGAAAGCCGGGCATTTTGGCAGACAAGACTGAAGTGGCAGATCAGATTTCAAAGTCGCCCTTGAAGAGACCCATATCATACATGGCGACGAGAAGGGCTATTCCCACTGCGCTTATAACCGTGGGCCACTTTCCCAGATCAGGCACAGCAAGAATCAGCACAGCCGCCGTCATGACAGAGACGACGATCATGATACCCACAAACCGGATGAGTTTTAGTGCCAGTTTTTTGGGCTCTGCCATGGCCTTAAAAGGTGGAGGAGCAGGTGGACTGCCCCTCCCCTATCTTTCCTGTTAACTTAATGACCGGATTGCTCTTTTGCTGCAGAACCGGTGGCCCGCCTATACCCCTTGACACCGATATGGCAGGTCGCGCATTGAGTATCGGAAGCGAAAGCCATGGAGCCGTCATGGCAGGCACCGCAATACTCGCCCTGGTAAAGAGCCTCCATGACGAAGTTGGCATTTTCCTGGGCGGCGAGAGAACGCATCTCGAAGAGCCCGTCGTGGCAACTGGCACAATCCAGACCGGCTTGGCCGTGGGCATCGTGGCTGAAGAGAACCCCCGTGACCGGCTCGGTGTAGATCACATCGCCGCCATCCTGCACATGACAGGTGGCACACTGGGTATTGGCGGCAAAAGCCATAGACCCGTCGTGGCAGGCACCACAGTATTTGCCCTGATACAGGCTGTCCATCGTAAAGTCGCCATTTTCATAGGCGGCGCCGACCATCATGTCAAAGATCCCGTCATGGCAACTGTCGCAAGAAAAGCCATAGTCACCCACATGCGTTTTATGACTGAAAAATACCCCTTTGACCGGCTGCTCATAGGCGATCTCCGGACCGCCAAAGTCGTCTTCCTCGGCCCAAAGGGCCGGCGCCGTCGCCAACAACGTCAACAATATGGCGCCAGATGCGCGCAACATGAACTTCTTCATGATTAAACCTCCGCTATTCACAAATGGGGTCAGAGCCTTTACGAATCAGGCTCATGTTTTTATCCGCGAGTATAGAAAACATTGGGGCGTGTACCGGCCTCAGGCCGAAGAACCCAGACGGTTTTCTCGATCTGATGAACCTCGCGGTAAATACGGCTATTGGGATCCGAAAGATCACCAAACACCCTGACATCGGCCGGGCATGCTTCAGAGCAGGCCGTCAGGGTCTCGCCTTTGGACAGGCGCGTATCGATGCAGAAATTGCATTTGTCAACCGCATGTTTTTCCTCGCTGAAATAGCGAGCATTGTAGGGGCACCCTTGCTGGCAGGTCAAACACCCGATACATTTAGTAGCGTTCATCATGACGATGCCGGTAGTCTTATCTTTATACGTGGCGCGAGTCGGGCAAACCCTGGTGCACTGGGGAAGGTTGCAGTGATTGCAAAGGACGGGTATAAATTCTCGTTTTTGGCCAACGGCGTCCTTGACTTCCCTTTCGAGGATGGTCGTTCTGTAACCGTATTCGGGCACATCGTTGGTCTTAACGCAAGCCACCATGCAGCGCTCGCAGTCAATACAGCGATCCTGATGCATGATCATGCTGTAATGGGGCTTGTACGGATATTTCTTGGCATATTCGCCGGCCGAAGCATAAACCTTGTTTACTGCCGAGGTGGCGGAGTAAAGAGTACCGCCAGCAAAGACGCCGGTGAGGGCCAGGCCCATTTTTAGAAAACGACGTCGATCCTCTACGGGAGCATTCTCTACTCCTTCATTCTGCAAGCCGTCGAATTCGACCTTATTTTTCTTCATGCTATATTCTCCTTCAATTGCTTAGCGCTAGTAGACCTGAAACGCATCAATGATGTTCGACTTTGTGTCCGGCAAAAAGCTTCTCTCCCACCAGGAAAAGAAAGAATGCCACCCCAAAACCACCGAGAGTGATAATGATCTCGTGGAAGGAGGGGGTATAGGACAGGAGGTGACTGAACTCATTGACGCCGAGTTCATGATAAACCGGGACAATCTGGCCGACGATCACCAGATCATAGCGCATGACAAAAATACCGATGATCATCATGGCGGACCCAACGAACATCATCATCAGGTTTTTACCCTTGGAGATAATAAAAAGGAGCAGCGGGAATATCAGGCCGAAACCGGCCTCGAACAGCCAGAAGTTAATGGCGTAAGGCCCTTTAACCAGAGCCATGACCGCTTCGTACTTACCGCCGGGCATGCCAGCAACACCAGCAACCATTTTCCAGGTAGTAAAGAAGATGATGACGCAGATGAGCAGGATCCCGAGACGACGAACTACGTCAAGGGAAGCCACCATCGGGCCATCAAGGCTCAGATCTTCGCCGTTGACCTTGTAGGCGAGATAATGAAAAAGGAAAATAACGGCGGTACCAGTCATCATGGCCGAGGCGATAAAGTAAATGGACATGTAGGGCCCGTGCCAAAATTCCCGGCCCATAAGGAGGCCAAAAACAGCGCCGAGGTTACTGTGGGCGGCGATACCAGCAACAGCGCCACCGAAACCCATTGCCACCGCCAACTTGTGCTTGTTCAGATTGAGGAAGAGAAATTCAAATATCATCAAGACAAGGTAAACCCCGTAGAGAGTACCCATCCACCAGATATTGGAGGTGATGTTGGGAGAAATGACATTGTAAATTGCCATCCGCCAAGGGAGTTTAATTTCGAAGGCAATAACAAAAAATCCAGCCAAGATAGTCGCAATGGAGAGAAAGACCGATCGTTTGGCTATTGGCATGTACGACTCGACTCCAAAAACGTGCCCGATAGAAGACACGAGACAGAGTCCAGTGGAGGTGACGACAAAGAAGACATAGGTCGCAATGAGAATCCCCCAGGGCACCTCTCTGGTTACCCCGTAAGTGTGCTCATGTCCGACGATAAAGGAGTGAACACCGGCAACGACCGCAGCCACGACCAGCAGCGCGGAAATGATGACACCGAAATAATATCCGGCACCACCGGAAAGCAGTCGTCCGGAGACAATGCTTTCAATCTCATTCAAGGTCATTCTCTGGGTTTTTGGCGTCTGATCCATAACATCCTTCCCTTTCCACCTATTTGTTGACCAACCTGAAAATTCTTTACGGAAACCCGGCGTACAGCCCCACTCCTTGCCTAAGCCAATTTTCGGTCCCCGCGCGTTTTTAACTCGCCATACGTTGCGCACCGCCAACATGTTGCACGACACCGCGCAACGCACCTAATAATTTGTTTTTATTGACATATATAATTTGCAGAGCTTTTAATGGGCGGTGAGGAGTGTTGCAGATGCAGCGGTTTTTATCACAGTGTTTGAATTATTGCAATAATAAACTACCCAAATCCTGAGGATTTAAAGGTACAGGTTTCGCCTGTGGGCCAGAGTTGACACAGGACTTTCAGACCCAGGACTCCGAAAAGAGCAACTATCCAAAAAAAAACCTCACCAGGGTCTCCCGGTGAGGCATCAATATCGTTGTCGTCGCTTTGTTTAAAAACTAGAATAAACCACTCAGTACTACGGTCATCGGAGCCCAAAGGGCCGCGACCAAGGCACTTGAAACTGCCAGTCCGACTGCAATAGAAAGTCCGATAATGCTAGCGGATGCAAGATAATTGGTTACCGCTTTGCCTGCCCTGACCTGATAGGCTGTCTTCATGGCCTTCTCCTAAAGCTTTTCTGTCCAAAGGCTTTCAAATGCCCGCTCAGAAATCCAGCATTCGAGGAATGTTTTCAAATCCGACCAACCTTTTTTTAACTAATTACCATAGGGAGGTTTTGTGTGCAAGCGGTTTTACCGCTTAAGCGGAAATTTTAATTTCACCTTATTCCATCATTTCCGGCATTCTCTGGCACCCAACACCTCTGCAACGACCGGGATATACCAGTAGATGCCTTGGAGCGAGGGGAAAATCGCCAGCCATTCAGCCCAAGCTTGTCCTACGGCAGGCAAGGTGAATCTCTTTACAACTAGAATTTCCAATATATTGCAATTTACGATTTCGGCAAAAAGAGACAGGGCGTCTTTCGCCTTTTCATTAAAGTTCGAATTGGCAGCTAAGCATTTGTTTTTATTGTCTTTTTTTGTTGACACTTCGCCGGTGTGCTGTTATTCTTTTTTCAAACGACAGACAAAAGTGGGCATATCAACCGCATTTTTTTACAGAAAGGAGAACCCTATGAGCAACGTTCAGGCTGCTGTTCAAGTCCATGAAAAGGTTCATTCGCAACTGGGCCTGGTTTTGATGAGAATTACCTTCAGGGTCTCCTTTATCCTGACCCTGGCCTTCGCCGCCCTGATCGGCATCTGGGGAATCGCCTGTCTTGTTGGCGGGGCAATTGCCGCTGGAGGTCCCGTCGGCCTCGCCCAAGGCTGGTTCAGTGCCATTTCAGGATTTTAACCTGTAGGCGTTCAAAAACACCTTGAGACCTTTTTCTCTTTGGTCAAATTCGTTATCCAGCTATGCATTCAGGGTGTCGACATTAAAGGCTGCAACTCGGTATAGGGTTGTAGCCTTTTTTTACAATGAGGTCTGCCAAGATCTGACAGGGCGCTATCCTGACTGAAACCCGCTATACTTTAACCTGACGCAGGAACACAGAGCCCTGACACCTTTCCACCCCCACAACAGGAGGCAATGGTATGGGAAACCTGAAAAACATTCTGGATGCCTTTTTTAAAGGCATAGCTCGCAGCAGAGTTTCTCTGATCGGAGCCATTATCACCACGGCAGTATTCCCCTTTCTGCTTGGATTGGTGATAATCGATTCCCTGTGGCACATTGACAATCCCTACATGGGGGCCATCATTTACATGATTCTCGGCCCCGCCTTCATGGGTGGACTGGCGATGGTCTTTGTGGGCCTTTTTTTCCTGAAGGGAAAAGAGGAAGTCCGTCTTTTTACCCTCGATTATCTGAAAGAGCATTTTACCGACGAAACGCGGTTTGCCCGCGTACGCAAACTTATTTTTCTCGGCATCTTTCTGACCGGCGCCAACCTTTTCATCTTTTCCCTGCTCGGATACAGCGGCTACCATTACCTCGAATCCAATGCCTTTTGCGGCAAATTCTGCCACACGGTCATGGAACCGGAATATACTGCCTACCAAAATTCACCCCACTCGCGGGTCAACTGTGTCGAGTGCCACATCGGCTCAGGTGCCACCTGGTTCGTGAAATCAAAAATATCCGGGGCCAGGCAGTTGTTCGCCGTCGCCCTCGACACCTATCCGCGTCCCATTGAAACGCCTGTTCATGGCTTGCGCCCCGCCCGTGAGACCTGTGAAGAATGTCATCAGCCTGAAAAGTTCCACGGCGAAAAGCTCATCGTCAACGACAAGTTTTTGGCAGACGACAAAAACACCCACGTTCAGACGGTAATGCTGATGAAAATCGGATCGGCTGGAAATCTGGCGGAAAATGCCCACGGCATCCACTGGCATGTCGCGCCTGAAAACACCATCACCTATCAATCCGACGAAAAACGCCTGACCATACCCGTCGTCACCCTGACCCGGGCCGACGGCACCCAGACCGTTTTTCGCTCGAGCACTCAAGAAGAAATTGAACATCTGGAAACAAGGGAAATGGATTGTATCGATTGCCACAATCGTCCCACGCACATTTATCGCAGTCCGGAGGCAGCCCTGGATGAAAAACTCCTATCCGGGAAAATTCCCAGGCAATTGCCTTTCGTCAAAGAACAGGCTCTTATCGCCATCACAGACAGCTATACCAGCCAGGAAGAAGCGGAGGCCGCCATCGCCGAGCGCCTGACGGCATGGTACGAAGAACGATATCCTGACCTGCTGGCCTCTAAACCCCAATGGCTGCAGACAGCCATACGCGGGACCCAGGAAGCCTACCGACAAAACGTCTGGCCCAGCATGAATATTGCCTGGAACACCTACATTAATCATATTGGGCATGGGGAAAGCTTCGATATCGGCTGCTTTCGCTGCCATGATGACATGCACGAAAGCGAGGATGGCCAGACGATCTCCGGCGACTGCATGACCTGTCATGTCATTCTGGCTGAAAATGAAGAAAATCCGGAGGTTCTTCGAAAACTGCGGGGTGAGTAACTCTTTTGACGTCAAAAGGCCTCTCAATATGCTGTTGAGAGGCCTTTTACTTTTCCGCCGGGTTTTTTCTGCCGGCATCTTCGTCCTGCGGGGCAGAACGATGAATATCCCCCATCGGGGACGACTTTTCTATGTCCGTTTGTGATGTCTCGATTCCCTTAGTCCTCCTTTCCTTTTGCTTTCAGTTTAACGCAAAAATGCGTCAAGGCAAGCAGGAGAAGCAAAAAGAGAAAGTCAGAAACGGACCACGGCGGCCGCCCAGGTAAATCCGGCACCGAACGTCACCATGCCGACGAGGGAACCTGAAGCAATGCGCCCGGTTTTGCGTGCCTCATCTAGCGCGATGGGAATGGAGGCAGCCGAGGTGTTGCCGAAACGATCCACGTTGACGTATATTTTGTCAGGAGAAAGCCGGAAGCGTTTGCCGACGGCCTCGATTATGCGAAGGTTAGCTTGGTGAGGGATCAGCAGGTCCAGGTCTTCCACGACAACGCCGGCCATATCAAGAGCCTGATTGAGCGCATCGGCCATGGATGTCACCGCGTGGCGGAACACTTCGCGACCTTCCATACGAATGGTATGCAGCATCTTGTCGACGTTTTCATGGCTGGGGGGATTCAGACTGCCGCAACCGGGGCTATAGAGAAGGTCCCGAAAAGCGCCATCACTATGGATCGTGGTACTAAGAATTCCACATGCCCCCTGTCCCGGGCCGAGCACGACGGCGCCCACGCCATCTCCGAACAGGACACAAGTATCGCGATCTTGCCAATTCACCATAGAGGAAAGAATTTCGCCCCCGATCAACAATATCCGTCGATACCCCTGAATGGCCATCATGCTTTCAGCCAACTGCAACCCGTAGAGAAAGCCGGAACAGGCCGCCGAAATATCAAAAGCGGCCGCCTTGCTGGCTCCGATCAGGTCTTGAACTACACAGGCGGTGGCGGGGAACTTGCTGTCCCCAGTCACCGTGCCGAGAATAATCAGATCTATTTCCTCCGCGGCGACTCCGGCATCCGCAAGAGCTTCCCGGGCAGCCCGGGCGGCAAAGAAGGAGAGAGGCACCCCCGGTTCGGCGATATGCCGTTGCCGAATGCCCGTTCGCGCCAAAATCCATTCATCTGAAGTGTCTACCATCTTCTCCAGATCCTGGTTGGTCAGAATTTTTTCGGGCACCGCCCTTCCCGTACCGAGAACTTCCATGCAAGGACGCTTATTCATTCGCAACCCCCTTCCTGCCATTGGCTGCGACAAATTAGCACGTTTCTCTCCCCCCCTCAACACCTGGTTAGGTCGATGCCCATTATTTGTTATCCGCGAAGCTTCTTGCGGGAGGTCTATTTTATGATTAAATGAAAATGCCACCAAAAAATAAGGAGGATGCCATGAGCGAGAGGGAAAACAACGCTACCGTGGGGGCCATGATGTTGGTCGCCGGAGGAGTCATTGGAGCAGGCCTGGCCTTGCTCTTTGCCCCGCAGTCGGGCAAAAAAACGCGAAAACAGATCGTCCGCTACTCCAAAAAAGTTCGGAACGAGGCGGAAGCCCGGATTCAGGACACGGTCCACTCGCTGGCGGATTTTGTCGAAGACCTCAACGATCGAACGAGCGAAATGTTGAGCCAGGGAGAAGAGGTCGCCGAGGAATGGCGCCGTCAATTCGTCGATGCCATCGAAAGTGGCCAGAAGTCCCTGGAAAAACAAAAAAAGAAACTTTCCAAAAACTGGGACTGACAACCTTTATCCGCCAGAAAGGTTTTTGAACTCACTCCCGCAAGGACTCCTGCCCGGAGGCAGGAGTTTCTTGCGGTTTTTTTTCGTCCTGACGGCTCGGTGTATTCTCTCTCAAGCTGGACAGCACCAGCGAGTCGATGGATCGTACATGAAGATCTCTCTGCGGAAAGGGGATCTCCACCCCTTCCTCTCGAAAACGTTTGTCCACATATTGGCCCAGCCAGCTTTTCACCGCCAACATCTGGCCGACATCTTCGACCCAGACCCTGAGTTCGAAGTCAAGCGAGCTGTCACCGAATCCTGTAAAAATGGGGGATGGTTCAGGATCACTCAGGACATCCGGGTTTGCCTTGGCCGCCTCCCCAAGAATGCTCAGTACTTTCTCAACATGGCTTCCATACGCTACCCCCACGGGGAGAACCACCCGCGCCACCCGCGTCGAGAGACTCCAGTTGGTTACCTTCTGGGAGATCAGGTCCGAGTTCGGAACGATGATTTCGGCCCGGTTATAGGTCTCCACAATGGTCGAGCGTAACCCGATCTTTTTGACCAGCCCCCACTCGTCATCGACAACAAGAGTGTCACCCACCTTGACCGGTCGCTCAAAAAGCAGGATCAGGCCACTGACGAAATTATTGACAATATTCTGTAATCCGAAACCGATGCCGATACCAAAGGCGCCAAGAACAACGGCCAGGTTCTTCAGTTCAATGCCCGCAATGCTAAGGGCCAACAGAAAGCCAAGCAGAACCAGGGAATAGTGGAGCAACTTTTTGATTGCATCCCGTACCCCTCGATCGTAGTGCTTTCTGGGGAAAATTTCCGCCTCAAGTACAGCTTTTAAAAACCAGGAAACTACGATAGAGACATAAACAGTGAAAGCCACCAGCAAAATCATCTCGACGGAAATCGTGATTTCGCCGAGGGTAAAACTGTAGCCCAGAATCTGATTCACGGCCTGCCCGGCAGACGCATAGAGGCCCCAAATCTGACTCAAATAGAGGATGGCAAAGACCAGGAAGGCGACCCTTACCAGCCCTTTGAGGCGGTTTTGAAGCTCGACGCCAAATTGGATGAAAAAAAGTTTTGTCCTGAAGGCGGGCCGACTGAAGAGAAAATCGACTCCACCATGACCCAGCCGAATGCTCATGGTCGTAAAAATATAGAGAAAAATAGTCTCAACGCTGGACTCTATCAAACGGGAAGCCAGATTACTAAACCCGCCAATCTGGGCGACGAGAGAAACCAGCAGGACACCCGCCCCCAGACGAAGCAGCAAGGTAAAGCCATTGACCCGGCCGCTGTGAACCTTCTGATTGCCTTTGGCCATAAACAGCAGGAAGGGAATGCCAACCATGGCGATCGTGGCCAGGTAAAGCCGGTAGAGCGGCGAGGGCAAGGCGATCAACTGCAAGGCAACTGAGAGGACAGAAAGGATCGCCACGGCGTAAACCATGGCAATTTTTCGGGGGTTTTTAAGCAGGCCTGCCGTTAGAACCGCCGCGGAAAAGGCGGCCAAGGCCCAAAGTCCCAGGCGGTAAGGCCCCGGAACCTCAGTGTAAAGAAATCCGAGGGAAACGATAGCGACGAACACTCCTGTCGCCCAGGGGTGGTCAAGAATAAAGTGCCACTCCTGGGTAACCTCGGCCAAGCGCCTATACCTCTTGATAAAGCCAGCCAACCCCAGCGCCAGCATGGCCTGAAAGAGGGCAACCCAGCCTTGCCGCTGCCAAAAACCAGAGGCTTGCCCCTTTACGGAGTGCACACCAGCAACCACAGCATCAAACAGGTCGGCATTAAAGGCCTCATAAAACTGGCGGGAATAAAAAGGGGGCCCTGTTTTGCTGAAGATTTGCCGCCGAAAATCCTTCATGTAGGACTCGATTTCTGTTCTCATTTCCAGGCTGGCCGTTTGCAGGGCGGTCACCTGTTTTTGCAGATCGACCAGGCTTGGCATAGCCTTTTCAATGGCCTGAAGAACTTCCACCGTGAGATCCGAGGCGTTATTGAATGATTCCGTCGCCACTTTGGTTTCCGAAGGAGTCAGTGAATCCTGCCAATTACGCCAATAAAGTTGACGATCCTTCCATGCTTCTTTTAATTTCTCCAATTCCACTACTTTATCGATGAGGGCGGACATTATCCTGTCCAGTTCGGCTTCCTGTGCCGTCAATTTGGACACTGTCTCGGCCAGTCGATCGTAATTCCAACCGGTGGGATCGCCCTGTTCTTTGATCCAACGGCTGAGGTCCTCCTGCCTGACGCGAAGCTGCTCAATCTGAGTCTTCGTGTCGGTCAGATTTTCAAGTTCACGCGTTTTCGTAAGGGCACTGGCTGTCTGTGTCTGAAGTCTGGCTAAAGAGGGAACAACCTCGGCCACTCCGGGGTAAACGACAGTGGAATCCTCTTTAGGAGGGGAATCTTCCGCCTGTGACGGTAGAACACAAATAAGCAGCATTAGAATAGACAGGAGCTTTTTTAGCATGGTGTCTCCGCACTTCATCGCAAATTTTTCAACAGGTTTTTTCAGAATAACAGATATTTTTGGAAAAATTCAGAGGAACTATGGGGTTTGGCGTGAACCAGCAAAAGAAAAGAGCAGAATGGGCGGGTCGCTCAGCAAGAGAGTGAAGCCGGTTTCTCAGAGAGGGGCAGCTCCAGCGAGTTGCCCCTCTCCAGGAGGAATCAGTGCTTACCGGGAGCCAGGGGAACACCCCGGCGCTCGTAATGAATATACGCCTCCAGGGCGATCATTTTGGGGTCATCGGCTGCCAGCTCCATCCCCTCACCTTCGAGGGGATTTTTGATACACCAGTTGATCATGTCCCTTAGCGAGGCTACCTTGCCCAGCTGCTTTTGAACTTTTGGATAGGTTTCGGGGTGGGTATTGGTCGCGTTGGGATGGCACATGTCACAGGAAACGGCATTACTCCCCAAAGCGCTATGAAAAAGCTTGTCCCCTTCCTCGACAACGGCCATAAAATCTTTTTCCCATTTGGCCAGATCTTCTTTAGTGAACTCATCAGCCATGGCTGCCGGCATCATCATGAAGACCATCGCCAAGACCAGAGCACCACGGAGCAGAGATTTTCCCATGGGTGATCCTCCTTTGTCTTTAAATCAATAATGAATCTGAGGCGGGATTCGGTTCGACGGATCCTGATACTGGCTGTCGACCGGATGCTTGGCCTTGTCGTCAAAGCGAACCGAACGGGGGGTGTTCTGCCAGAGTTCCAGGTTGTTGACAACCCGTCCGTTTTCGAGGTTGATAGCCGACCAGCCGGTAGCATCCCGCTCATGGAAGGGATCGGCTCGGTTCATGAATACGGTCATCTTGGGCACCATGTTTGCCGCCTGGCTGTAACTGACGGGATAGGGCCAGGGCCAACCGGTGGACATCATGGCGTGGAAAGAAATATTGCCGATCTGGTTGTACATGATCTGATGGACATGCCCATGCAGAACGGTCACCTTTTTGAAAGGCTTCAAAAGGGCCTGCACCTCTTCGGCATCCTCCGTCCAGAAGTTCCACCCCTTGTACACCTTGTAGAGCGGGGAATGGGACATCACCACGACGGGGGTGTTTTTATTCACGTTGGCGAGATCCTGTTTAAGCCATTGGCGCTGCGCTTCCTTGACCATGAAGGGCGACCCGTTGGGATTATCGAGTCGGGCCATCTGCAGCATGCGTTCCATGGCCGTCGGCCAGCGCTTGTGGGTCCAGTCATCATCGGTGAGGATGCTGTTAAGCACGACAAAGTGCACGCCCTTGTGATCGAAGCTGTAGTAAAGCTTGCTGATCTTTTCTTCCCAGTACTGTCCCAGGTCGAGATAATAGTCATGTTCGCCGATGACGTATTTGACCGGAACTGAGAGCTTGGACATCATTTCCAGGCCATGGTCGAGCTCTTCCTTTTTGCCCAACTGGGCCAGGTCGCCGCCAAAGACGACGAAATCGGGCTGCGGCCACATGAAGTTGACTTCGGCGATGGCTTTTTCAAGGCCCTTGTCGAAATTGTTCACAAACTTGCTGCCACCGATGTGGGTAATATGAGGATCAGAAATGTAGGCGAAGGTGAAATTCTCTCCCTCCTCCTTGCCCCAGGCGACTTCGACCAGATTCAAGGGCACTGCCGTCATGGCCGCGGCCACCCCCAACTGCTTCAGAAAAATTCTTCGATTGACCTTCGTGCTCATGATGCCTCCTTGATCACTTTTGGTTTGCCAGATGAGCATACTCCGGACTGGTCAGATGCTTCAGAAACTCGACAAGGTCGGACTTTTCCTGGTCGGTCAGGTTAAGAACCCGGATGCCGCCATCAAGCATGGGATTGGCCTCGCCGCCCCGGTCGTATAGGTCGATCACTTCTTCGAGAGTGTTGAGGCTGCCGTCGTGCATATAGGGTGCGGTCACCGCGATATTGCGCAACCCCGGCGTCTTGAACTTGCCGATATCCGCAGGACGCAAGGTGATGGCAAAGCGACCCAGCTCCGAGACGTCGGCGTCCGTAAGCACTTTTTCATCGACATTTTCGCCGGCAGCCTGAGCTTTTCGAAAGGCGGTGACGATCTCCCTCAGGCGTGGTTCAATCTTGGCGAGCCCCACGCCCAGATTATGGTAATCGTTGTTGGTGAACAGGGCATCTTGTTCACCGATGGTATGGCAACTCTGGCAGCGCCCTTTGTCGAGATAGATATTCAGCCCTCGAATGGCTGCCTCGGACATGGCCGTTTGGTCTCCCCCGTACTGGTAACGATCAAACGGCGAATTTCCCGAAATGATGGTGCGCTCAAAGCTCGCGATGGCCTTGACTACGTGATCGATGGTGATCTCAGCCGCCTTCAGCCCGAACACCTTTTCGAATTGCGCCACATAGTCGGGATCGGTCTGTACAATCTCCACTATGGGGTCGTGGGTTTCCAGACCATGTTCCACCGGGTTGACGAAGGGATCTTTGGCCTGCTCCTCCAAGGTGGGCCGACGGCCGTCCCAGAACTGTTCGTTGTAATACACCGCATTGATCACCGTGGGGGCGTTTCGGGTACCTTTCTGCTGACCAATCCCTTCAGAAACCGGGAGACCATCGACGAAAGCTTTTTCCAGCAGATGGCAGTTGGCACAGGCCACGGTGCCGTCGGCACTGAACCGTTTGTCCTCGTAGAGTTGCTGGCCCAAGGCAATTTTTTCCGAGGTCCGGGGGTTGTCCTCAGGAATCGGCACGGGCGGCAAGCCCAGGGGCAATTCAGCCGCCAGAACCGGCAGGCCCGCTAGGAGCAGCCAGATTCCCCCGGCCACCACCATGGCTATGGTTCGCTTCATGACGTCACCTCCTGTTGAGTTGGCATACCCTTTCAATCTAACGGATGTTTGGTGCCTGTCAACTCGGCCTTTGCCCCGCCGTAAAAATAAAAACGGCTCCCGAAAGATCTCGGTGAGCCGCTTTTCCAGCCAGCTTGAAAAGCTCTGGCCGACGATGTAAGGCGAGGAAAAATCAGGGCGGGCAGTTGGCACAGACGGAACGAAAGAGGGTGGTGCTCAGGTAGCGGTCGCCCCGGTCAGGCAAGAGAGTGACGACAATGCCCTCCTGCAGGGTCTCGGCGAAGCGCAGGGCCCCCGCCACGGCGGCCCCACTCGACATGCCGGCGAAAATTCCCTCGTCCATGGCCAGGTGCCGGGCCGTAGCGAAGGCATCCTCGTCCTCCACGGTCAACTTCACATCCAGTTGCTCCCGATGGTAGATGGCCGGGACGATTGCTTCCTGCATGTTTTTGAGGCCCTGCACCTTGTGCCCCAGACGCGGCTCGACCCCGACAATCTGAATGTTAGTATTCTGCTCCTTCAGGTAGCGGCCGACCCCCATGAGGGTGCCCGAGGTACCCATGCCGGCAACGAAGGCGTCAAGACGCCCTCCCGTCTGCCGCCAGATCTCCGGCCCCGTCGTCTCGTAGTGCGCCAGGGGGTTGTTCGGATTGCCATACTGGTTGGGCATATAATAGAGGTCCGGTTCTTCTTCCAGAATCCGGTGGGCGAGCCGGATGGCCCCATCGGTGGCCTCGTCAGCCGGCGAGAGAACGACTTCGGCGCCGTAAGCTTCCAGAATGGCCCGTCGCTCCAGGCTCACGCAGGCGGGCATCACCAGCTTTACCCGATATCCTTTGGAGGCGCCGATCATGGCCAGAGCGATGCCAGTGTTGCCGGAGGTCGGCTCCAGAATCACCTTGCCGGCGTCAAGAGCCCCGGCTTCCTCGGCCTTGCGGATCATATAGGCAGCGGGGCGGTCTTTCACCGAGCCGCCAGGATTGTTGCCCTCCAGTTTGGCGAAAAGTCGCACCCGAGGATTCTGCTGTAGCTGGGTCAATTCCACCAGGGGCGTTTCCCCGATGGCCTGGATCAGACCAAAACCGTGCTTCTTCATATGTCCTTTCCCCGAGGCCCTTCAGCCCCTGTCCACACTGTAGCGTCCCGGTCCGATAAAGATCAGCCCAAGAAAAAAGATTCCGTTTTCAATGGCATGGGAAGCCGCCATAAGTCCCTCGCCCCGCCCGACGTGCATGCTGGCCGCCACGGCCATGGTCACGGCCAGAAAAAAACAGGCCGGCCGGAAAAAGAGCCCCAGAATGAGGAAAACGCCGCCGAAAAATTCGGTAACGGCGGCTGAAAAACCCCAGAACATGGGAAAAGCGTGGATCCCGAGATACTGCATGGCGCTGCCCAGACTGGTCCACTTATCCGGACCGCCCAGGAGCTTGGGCGCCCCATGCAAGAGAAACATGACGCCGATGCCGACGCGCAGCAGCAGCAAGCCGAAATCCTTGTAACGTCCGAGAAATTTGAGGGACATGGTTGTCCTTTCCGAAGAGGGCGAAAATCAGATGATCCCGTGCAGAGGGCCGCCCGGAGTGCCGAGGGCATCCACCCGCTTTTCCACGGCGGGGTCATCCATGAGAGGGGGGGCATGATGGGGTTTGCTGCGGGCGTCCATGACCAGCGCCCCCGCACACCCCCAATGCTTACCGGTAATTGAGGCGCCGATGCCGTAAAGATCCAGGGCCGGATCGGAGCGGGTAAAGGCGGTCCACAGAAAGTTGTTCAGGCTGGAAGCGACAAAAGTACTGTCATCGACCACCACGATCAGCGGGAAGCGATTGATGGCGCTCTCCGGTGCGTAGGAAAGGCAGAACGCCTCCATCCTCGGGTCGGTGGTGTGCCTTGGGCGCGAACAGGACGGCCCCTGTACCAGCAGCACCCCGGGCATGGCCACCCGGGGATTTGAGAAGCCGGCCGGCAGACTCAGTTCCGCGGGAAGGTCGGTGGTCAGACGGCGGCGCGCCTCCCCGGCGGCGGCGATCACTACTTTGGAGCCGGCGTTGAGGGCGCTGCCGGAGTAATCGAGGGTATCCACCGTCGTGCAGGTCTGAAAGTGCAGATCGCAGCGCCAGTCGACCCGCTCAAGAATGTGACGGAAAAACCCGGGGACATCGTGCACATCCAGATCGGGCTGATCCTCCCGGGCGGTCAGCAGAAGATATTTGGCCAAAGACAGCTGGCCCTGACCGAGAATGGCATTGGCGATGGTCAGCAGTTCCTGGGGGCGCCGCTGCCGAGCATAGGGGACATAACGCTCGCTGCCGATAGCCAGCAGCAGCGGGTGTACCCCGGCCGCGTCGACGGCGTGCACCGCATGCACCCCCGGCAGCACGGTGGGGATGAGGTCGCCTGTCAGTTCGTGGATAAAAGCGCCAAAACTCGTATCTTCCTGCGGCGGTCGCCCGACGCTGGTAAAGGGCCAGATGGCGCCGTGACGATGGTAGACCTGGTCCACCTGCACCACGGGAAAATCATGGGCAAGGCTGTAATAGCCCAGGTGGTCGCCAAAGGGCCCTTCCGGCAGGGTACGCTGCGGATCGACGGTGCCGGTGATGACGAAATCCGCCTCGGCCGGCATGGGCAGTTGTCCCGGTGGTGTCACCAGCGAAATTCGGTGCCCACCCAGGACTCCGGCAAAAGAGAGCTCGGGCATTCCCTCCGGCAGGGGCATGACTGCCGCCACCGTAAGACTCGGCGGCCCGCCCACAAAGATATTGACGCGAAAGGGCACCCCCTGTTCCAGGGCTTCGGCATGATGCACCCCGATGCCCCGGTGGATCTGGTAGTGAAGACCCACCTCCGCCTCGGGACGGTAATGCCCGCCGGATATCTGCACCCGGTACATCCCCAGATTGCTCTGGCGCCAACCGGGGTTGCGGATGCTCTCCGAATAGACCTGCGGCAGGGTGATGAAAGCGCCGCCGTCATCGGGCCAGGACTTGAGCTGGGGGAGCTGACTCAGGCTGGTGCGCCCGGCCAGGATGGGGCCAGACTTCACCCGCTTGGGCAGCAAATGCAGAGCCCCGCGGGGCACACCGGCATATTTGAGGGGGTTTTTCAGAAAGGAGGCCGGGTTGATCTTGAGAGCGGCCAGGCAAGCCAGGGTGTCGAGAGTATCCCGAAAGATCGTGCGGGTCCGCTCCAGGGTGCCGAAGAGATTGCCGACCATGGGAAAGCGGCTGCCCTTGACGCGGGCAAAATAAAGGGCCGGTCCCCCCGCCTGATAGACCCTTCTCTGGATGGCGGCCGCCTCCAGGTTCGGATCGATCTCGCATTCGATGCGAACAAGTTCTCCCCGGGCTTCCAGGTCGCGGACACACTCTCGAAGGTTTTTATAACCCATTGATTTGTAACGCCCTTTCACACAAGCTGAAATAGCGCATCTTACCGAACCGCCAGGGAGATTTCAACAGGAGATTCCAGCGGCCTTGCATCTTGCCGGGCCGCGGTTTAATCTCGGCAGATAAAACGGTATCAAAGGGAGGAAAGCATGAACGAACAGACGGAAGCGCCCGTGTTGGAGATCGAACCGGAAACCGGCCGGAACCTGGACCCACTGGTGAAGATGACCCATGCCGTCTACGCCCTGCAGGCCGCCAGCTTCTTCCTCGGTATTTCTCTGTTTGCCGCAGTCATCGTCAACTACATCAAAAAGGAGGACGTCGCCGGCACCTGGCTGGAAAGCCACTTCCGCTGGCAGATACGCACCTTCTGGTTCACCCTGCTCTGGCTTTTTCTGGGGGCACTGACCTTCATCGTCGTTATCGGCTACTTCATTCTGACGGGGGCCGCCATCTGGCTCATCTACCGCATCGCCAAGGGCTGGGTCTTCCTGGCGGAAAGACGCCCCCTCCCCACCTGATCCAGCTCTGTGGCGACAGGTCGGGAGGGAACGCACTTCGTGCCCGGCTCCCTCCGACCCGTCCCGAGTCATTCGTCCTTAGGTGCCTTTTGCTTCCAGGTGCTGACGATGTTGCCCTCCAGCCAGGGAAAAGAGCCTTTGAGCACCTGGCGGGCCACCCGGTAGGTACGGGTGTCGTCGTTGCAATAGACCTCCTGATGGAATCTCTTGATCCGCCTTCTGGCCTGGCGACAGAAGAGATCGGCCAGCTCCTCGGCCCCGGCGGGACAGCCCGGGGAGGCACAGCGGGACAGCACCGCGCTCATGGCGAACAGCTCGGCTCCCGTATCGACCAGGCGGCCGAGGATCATCTGCTTTTTCTGCAAACCCTGCCGATGAACCATCATCATGTGGAAAAGATCCCTGGCCAGACGGCGGCTGGCTCTCTCGGCAAAACGCAGATGCGAGGCCAGGGAACCCCGCAATTCAAAGCCCTCAGGGCCCTTGAAGCGCGGCAGCCAAAGCATGGGATACCAGCGTGCATAGAACTTGCCGGCCCCCATCACGTCGATTTTGGACGAGGTTGCCGAGGCACCCGCGACGCGCATGTGCGGATCCAGGGCCTCGCGGGCAATGAACAGACGCATGATTTCACTCGTCCCCTCGATGATGAGGTTGATGCGGGCATCGCGCAGCAAGCGCTCCATGGGCATGGGCGCCTCGCCCCTTCCCTGCAGCGATTCAGCGGTCTCGTACCCCCGGCCGCCGCGGATCTGTACCCCCGCATCCACCGTACGCCACAGGGCCTCGCTGCAATAGAGCTTGGCCAGGGCCGCTTCGAGGCGGATATCCATCTCCCCCCGGTCGGCCATGGCCGAGGTCAGCCAGGCCAGGCTTTCCACGGCAAAGATCTCGCCCGCCATGGTCGCCAGCTTGGCGGCCACCGCCTCATGGTGCCCCACGGGAGCCCCCCACTGCCTGCGTTCGTTAGCCCATTCCGTGGCCATGGCCAGGGCCTGTTTCATGGCCCCGCCGCAGGCCGCCGGCAGGGTGAGCCGGCCGGTGTTCAGCGTCTGCAGCGCCAGCTTCAGACCCTTGCCGAGGCCAAGAACGATATTTTCCTTCGGCACCCGCACATTCTCAAAACGCAGCAGACCGTTCTGAATCCCCTTCAGACCCATGAAATCGCAGCGGTGTTCGGTGGTCAGCCCGTCCGACTGTCCTTCGACCACGAAAGCCGTAATCTCCGGCCGCTCGTCCGCCGGATCGTTGGTGCGGGCCATGACGATGAGCAGGTCCGCTACCGGCCCATTACTGATCCACAGCTTATGCCCGTTGATGAGGTAGGCTTCGCCATCGGCGGTGGGAACCGCGGTGGTGGTCATTTTGGAGGGATCGGAACCGACTCCGGGCTCGGTCAGGGCAAAAGCGCTGATCTCCCCCTTGGCCAGGCGTGGCAAATATTTTTCTTTCTGCTCATCGGTGCCGAACATCTTCAGCGGTTGCGGTACCCCGATGCTCTGGTGCGCCGACAGCAGCACCGCCGTCGAGGCGCAGTGGCTGGCCACCAGCTGCACGATACGGTTGTAGTTGACCTGGGACAGACCGAGCCCGCCGTATTCGGTCGGCAGTTTGATGCCGAACAAGCCCATATCCCGCAGCCCGTCAATCACCTCCGGCGGGATCTCCTTCTCCCGGTCGATGCGATCGGCGTCAACTTCCGCCGCCAGAAACAGTTTCAACTTCTCCAGTATGCGGTCGCCGGCCCGCCGGTCTTCCGGATCCTGTTCCGGATAGGGATGAATCAGGTCGGGACGAAACCGCCCCATGAACATCTCGCCGACAAAGCTTGGCAACTGCCATTCCGTCTCCCGGGCCGCTTCGGCCACCTCCAGGGAGCGTTTTTCTTCCATGCCCGGCTTGCTCATCGTTAACCTCCATCACATGCGGGTTTGTCCATTCGTCCTAACAGCTTAACAGGTTTTCCCCGGCTTGCTTCGAGGCCATTGCGCTCGGCGGCACGCTTTCTACTTCAACCCCAGATCATACTTTTCCAAGGCCAGCAGGCGATCCCGGTATTCGGCCGCCTTTTCAAATTCAAGTTCGGCGGCCGCCTGCAGCATCTGCTGACGCAGCTCCTTGATTTCCTTTTCGATCTCTTTGGCGCTGCGATATTTGTCCGGCGCCTCCGCGGCCAGGGGTACCTCGACATAATCCTTTTCGGCAATATCCTCCAGAATGGTGCGCAGCGACTTCTTGACCGTCTCCGGGGTAATGCCATGGGCCTCGTTGTAGGCCAGCTGGGCGGTGCGGCGGCGTTGGGTCTCGTCGATGCAGGCCTGCATGGAGCGGGTGATGCGGTCGCCATACATGATGACGTGGCCGTTGACGTTGCGGGCCGCCCGCCCGCAGGTCTGAATCAGCGAGCGCTCGCTGCGCAGGAAACCCTCCTTGTCGGCGTCGAGAATGGCCACCAGGGAGACCTCCGGAATATCGAGCCCCTCCCGCAGCAGGTTGATGCCGATAAGGACATCGAAAACCCCCTGGCGCAGATCACGGATGATCTCCATGCGCTCCACCGTGTGGATGTCCGAATGGAGGTAGCGCACCTTGATCTGGAGCTCTTCAAGATAGGCGGTGAGATCTTCGGCCATGCGCTTGGTCAGGGTCGTCACCAGCACCCGCTCACCGGCCGCTGCCGTCGCCCGGATTTCGTGAATGAGGTCGTCGACCTGCTCACCGGCCGGACGCACCTCGATGGGGGGATCGACGAGTCCCGTCGGGCGCACGATCTGTTCCACCACCACGCCTTGCGCCTTCTGGAGTTCATAGTCGGCGGGAGTGGCCGAAACGTACACCGTCTGTATCCCCTTGGCCTCAAACTCCTCGAAGGTCAGCGGCCGGTTGTCAAGCGCCGAGGGCAGGCGGAAACCGAAGTTGACGAGGGTTTCCTTGCGCGAGCGGTCGCCGCGGTACATGGCCCCGATCTGGGACACGGTGGCATGGCTCTCGTCGATGAAGAGCAGGGCATCTTCGGGGAAGTAGTCGAAGAGGGTGGCCGGCGGCTTACCGGGCTGGCGACCATCGAGAAAGCGGGAATAGTTTTCGATTCCCTGACAGTAGCCCATCTCTTCCATCATCTCGATATCGAAGAGGGTGCGCTGTTCGATGCGCTGCGCTTCCAGCAGCATGTTGTTGGCGCGGAAATACTGGATGCGTTCCCGAAGCTCGTCCTGAATTTCGACGATGGCGCGGTCGAGGGTCGGTTTGGTGGCCACGTAGTGACTGGCGGGGAAGATGGCCGTCTTCGGCAGGCGGTCGATGATCCGGCCACGCAGGGGATCGACCTCGCTGATCGATTCGATCTCATCGCCGAAATAGGTGACGCGCAGGGCCCGGTCTTCTTCGTAGGCCGGAAAGATCTCGACGGTGTCCCCCCGCACCCGGAAGGTGCCGCGATGAAAGTCGACATCGTTGCGGCTGTACTGGATCTCCACCAGCTTGCGCAGCAATTCGTCGCGGGGAAGTTCCATCCCTTCTTCCAGCCCGACCAGCATGCCGTAATAGGCCTCTGGCGAACCGAGACCGTAGATGCAGGAAACGGAGGCCACGATGAGGACGTCCCGCCGGCTGAGCAGGCTGCGCGTGGCACTGTGGCGCAGCTTGTCGATCTCTTCGTTGATGGAGGAATCCTTCTCGATGAAGGTGTCGGTGGAGGGAACGTAGGCTTCGGGCTGGTAGTAATCGTAGTAGGAGACGAAATACTCCACGGCGTTGTTGGGGAAAAGCTCCTTGAACTCCCCGTAAAGCTGGGCGGCCAGCGTCTTGTTGTGGGCCAGCACCAGTGTGGGCCGCTGCACTTCGGCGACCACGTTGGCCATGGTGAAGGTCTTGCCGGAACCCGTCACGCCCAGCAGGACCTGATGGGGATCCTGGCGTTGGACTCCTTCCACCAGTTCCTTGATGGCGCGCGGCTGATCGCCGCGGGGCTGATAGTCGGATTTCAGTTCGAACCGTGCCATGGCTGCACCCTTTCGCCGGCGGGCGTCCCAAACG
Organism: Desulfuromonas sp. KJ2020; assembly: GCF_024197615.1. NCBI lineage: Bacteria > Pseudomonadati > Thermodesulfobacteriota > Desulfuromonadia > Desulfuromonadales > Desulfuromonadaceae > Desulfuromonas > Desulfuromonas sp. KJ2020. The sequence continues at coordinate 882,987 of NZ_JAKUKE010000001.1, read as the reverse complement.
CAAAAGGGGGCTCATTCGCCCCCAGTCTTGCCTTTTTGCCGCTGTTTATCCATCGTCCACTACTTGAGTTTCCAGGTCGTCCCCTCGGGCGAGTCCAGCAAAAGAACACCCTTGGCGGCCAGCTCGTCGCGGATGGCGTCGGCCCGGGCGAAATCCCGGTTTTTTCGGGCCTGCTTGCGTTCCTCGATCAGGTTTTCGATCACGGCCGGACTCAGGCCACTGTCGGCGAGACCTTCTTCCTGGGTTTTAGCCAGCCAGACGGCCGGTGCGGAACGGAAGAGTCCCAGGACACCCCCCAGCTTCTCGACCTTGGTCAGACCGTCTTTAAGAACCAGCAGGGACAGCGGGCATTCGTCGAAACGCTTTTCGCCCATGATGCGATTCATGCCGCGAACCGCTTCGAAGAGATGGCCAATGGCCAGAGCGGTGTTGAAGTCATCGTCCATGGCCTCGCAGAAGCGGTCTTCCAGGGCTTCGATGCGGTCATAGACCTCCCGTTCCTCGTCCTTGACCACTTCACAGGGAACCTGGCTGGGAATCGGCGTCTTCTCGAGGATATCGTGGGCCGCTTTGAGGGATTCGTAAAAGCGGGTCAGCCCGGCCTTGGCGTCCTCCAGGTTCTGGTCAGAGAAATCGATGGGAGAACGGTAGTGGGCCGACAGGATGAAGAAGCGCACCACTTCGGGATCGTATTTTTTCAGGATGTCGCGGATGGTAAAGAAATTGCCCAGGGACTTGCTCATCTTCTCCTGGTTCACGTTGACGAAGCCGTTGTGCAGCCAGTATTTGACAAAGGGCTGCTCAAAAGCACCTTCACTCTGGGCTATTTCGTTTTCATGGTGGGGAAAGACCAGATCTTTGCCGCCGCCATGAATATCGAAGGACTCCCCGAGAAATTCCACCGACATGGCCGAGCACTCGATGTGCCAGCCCGGCCGTCCCGGTCCCCAGGGCGACTCCCAGGCGGGCTCCCCCGGCTTGGCGGCCTTCCACAGGGCAAAATCCATGGGGTTGCGCTTGCGTTCCCCGGGCGCGATACGGGCGCCGGCCCGCATCTCGTCCATGTTGCGCTTGCTCAGTTTGAGATAGTCGGGAAATTTATCGACGGCGTAATAGACGTCCCCCTCCGCTTCGTAGGCCATCCCTTTATCGATCAGTCTCTGCACAATGGCCTGGATCTGGGGAATGAACTCGGTCGCCTTGGGCTGGTGGGTCGGCTGTTCCAGGCCCAGAGCGGCCATATCCTCGTCAAAAGCCCGGATGAATTCTTCGGAGAGCTCCTTGCTGGAAATCCCCCGCTCATTGGCCCGCTTGATAATCTTGTCGTCGACGTCGGTGTAATTGCGCACGTAGGTGACGTCGTAACCGGCAAAACGCAGATAACGGTAGACGATGTCAAAGACGATATTGGCCCGGGCATGGCCGATGTGGCAGTAGTCGTAGACCGTGACGCCACAGACGTACATGCCCACCTTACCGGGCTGCAGCGGTACGAATTCTTCCTTGTTGCCGCTGAGGGTATTGAAAACGCGCAAGGTCATGAAAAAAGATTCTCCTTGTCTGGCCTTGAATTGAGAGCCGCCAGCGCGGGGCCGACGGTCTCACCTTAATAGCACAGGATACCCGTCATGGAAACCCCATTTGACCAAGGGTTTCGGATCAACGGACCCTTGGGGAGGGTCAGTTGCCCGCCTTGGCCCAGGAATCCCTGAGGGTGGCCGCCCGATTGAAAACCAGGGCTCCGGCCGCTGAATCCCGTGCATCGACACAGAAATAGCCCTGGCGCTCAAACTGGAAGACCTGCCCGGTCGCAGCCTGGGCCAGCGAAGGCTCGACCGGGCATTTCACCAGAACTTCCAGGGAGTCGGAATTGAGGTGGCTCCGGTAGTCGGTGCCGTCCTTGTCCCCGGACGGGTTGGCCTGGCTGAAGAGACGGTCGTAAAGCCGCACCTCGGCCTCGACCGCATGCCGGGCCGACACCCAGTGGATCGTTCCCTTGACCTTGCGGCCGTCGGCCGGGGCCGCCCCCCGAGTCTGGGGATCGTAGCTGCAGCGCACTTCAACTACCTCGCCCGTCTGCTCGTCCTTGATGACGCGCTCGCATTTGATGATGTAGCCATAGCGCAGGCGGACCTCCTGCCCCGGCGCCAGCCGGAAAAACTTTTTGGGCGGATCTTCCATGAAGTCCTCGCGGTCGATATAGACTTCCCGGCAGAAGGGCACGAGGCGGCTGCCCATTTCGGGGCGCTGGGGATGATTGGCTGCTTCGAATTCCTCCACCTGGTCTTCCGGGTAATTCTCGATGACCAGCTTGAGGGGGCGAAGTACGCCCATAACCCGGGGCGCCGTTTCATTGAGGTCTTCGCGCAGGCAATCCTCGAGGACGCTCATGTCGATCCAGCTGTCGCTCTTGCCGACGCCGATCCGGTCACAGAAGGTGCGGATAGCCGTGGGGGTGAAGCCGCGTCGGCGCAGGCCGGCAATGGTCGGCATGCGGGGGTCATCCCAACCCGCTACGTCCTTCTTCTGCACCAGCTCCAGCAGCTTGCGTTTGCTCATCACGGTGTATTCAAGGTTGAGACGGGCAAACTCATACTGACGGGGGCGGCTGGGCAGGCTCAGATTATCGATAAACCAGTCGTAGAGGGGTCGATGATCTTCGAACTCCAGCGTGCAGATGGAATGGGTCACCCCTTCAATGGCGTCCGACAAGGGGTGGGCGAAGTCGTACATCGGGTAGATGCACCACTGATTGCCCGTACGGTAATGGCTCGCCCGCTGGATGCGGTACATGACCGGATCGCGCAGATTCATGTTGGGCGAGGTCATATCGATCTTGGCACGCAGCGTATGGGCGCCGTCCGGGAACTCGCCGGCCCGCATGCGGCGAAAGAGGTCCAGATTCTCCTCGACGGTACGGCTGCGGTAGGGGCTCTCCTGCCCCGGCTCGGTCAGGGTGCCGCGCATGGCGCGTACCTCGTCCGGCTTGAGGCTGTCGACATAGGCCTTGCCAGCCGCAATGAGCTGGCAGGCAAAATCGTAGAGCTGCTCGTAATAATCCGAGGCGTAGTAGAGGTGCTCTCCCCAGTCGAAACCCAGCCAGCGCACGGCATCCTTAATGGCCTCGACATACTCGACGCTCTCCTTTTCCGGATTGGTGTCGTCCAGACGCAGATGGCAGCGCCCGCCGAAATCGGCCGCCAGGCCGAAATTCAGACAGATGGACTTGGCATGGCCGATGTGCAGGTAACCATTGGGCTCCGGCGGAAATCGCGTCACCACCGGCCCCACCACTCTCTGTTCCTTGAGGTCGGCACTGATGATGTTACGGATAAAGTGAGATACCGGTGCAGCGTCTGGCGTGCTCATAAGGAATCCTTCCCTGTGTTCTGTAAAAAAGGCCCTTCAGGCCATCAAATAGCCGTGCTTTTAGTCCCTGATCTTCTGCAGGAGGACAACGGCGTGGGTCGAAATGCCCTCACCCCGCCCCTCGAATCCCAGTTTTTCCGTCGTGGTCGCCTTCACATTGACTCTGGTGCTCTCCGTGGTGCAGGCTTCGGCAATATGGCGGACCATCTCCCCGATATAAGGGGCCAGTTTGGGGCGTTGAGCGATGACGGTCGCATCGATATTGCCGATGGCGTAGCCCTTCTCTTCTGCCAGTGTCATGACATGTCTGAGCAGGACCAGGCTGGAGATGCCCCGATAAGCCGGATCGGTATCGGGAAAGTGCCGGCCGATATCCCCGAGAGCCAAGGCCCCCAGGATCGCGTCACAGATGGCGTGCAGGAGGACGTCCGCATCGGAGTGGCCCAGCAGGCCGAGTTCATAGGGAATCTCAACGCCACCAAGAATGAGTTTCCGATCCGGTACCAGACCGTGGACATCGTAGCCATGACCGACTCTCAGCATGGGGAATCCTCCTGGCCGGCCCGCCAGATGGCCTCGGCGGCCACCAGATCTTCCGGCGTTGTGATCTTGATGTTGCGGTAGTCGCCCTCGACCATGGCTACGGGCAGTCCCAGTCGCTCCACCAGACTGGCGTCATCCGTGCCGAGAAAACCATCCGCCAGCGCCTGCTGGTGGGCCTTGGCGATAATCTCGAAACGGAAGGCCTGGGGGGTCTGCGCCTGCCAGAGGCAACTGCGATCCGGGGTGCCAGACACCATCCCTTGCCGTACTTCCTTAATGGTATCTTTGACTGGCACCCCCGCCAGGCAGGCGCCAGTACGCTTGGCGCTCTCGACGAGATCCGCCAGACGATGGGCAGGGAAGAAGGGACGCACCCCGTCATGAATCAGAATGATGTCGTCGGGGTTCGCACCGCAGGCCAGCAAGCCATGACGCACGGAATCCTGGCGCTCGGCGCCGCCTGCCACGATCTCCCGCACCTTGGCGAAACCGTACCGGCGCACCACCTCCTTCTGGCAGAAGGAGATCTCCGCTGGGGGAGAGATGACATAAATCGCATCAACGAGGGGATGATGGTCGAAACAGGCGAGGGTATGAGCCAGAATGGGTCGTCCCGCCAGACGGAGGTACTGCTTGTTGACAGCGGCTCCCATACGGCGCCCCAGGCCGGCGGCGGGGATCAGAACGATGACACTCATGCTGCTCCGAAAAAGACGAGCCGCATCCCCGCAACCGTGCGGAGCAGGGATTGAAGGCTGTCGTGAATCCCGTCTCTACAACGGTTGACCCTATGAAGTCGAAAAAGAAAAACCAGACGCCAAGGCGTCCGGTTTCATGGAAATGGTTGGCGCACTCCTAGTTCAGGAAGCAGTTTTCCAGGCGCTCGACGACTAGGTTCTCCTCGGCGCCTTCCGCCAACGCAATTTCTTTGACCAGCAGCTTACGGGCCAGCTCGAGAACCTTTTTCTCCCCGTAGGAAAGCTCCTTGCCTTCCTTGATGAGATAGAGCTCGCGAAGAACTTCCGCCACCTCAAAGAGATCGCCGGACTTGATCTTTTCGTTGTATTCCCGCTGCCTTCTGCTCCAGGAGACGCCGCCGCTGGCATCTGCCTGCTTGTCGCCGAGCACATCGTAAAGAGAGGGAATCTGGTCCTTGCCGATCAGACCCCGCAAACCCACATTGCCTGCATTGGATACCGGAACCATGATAAGCATATCGCTGTCAACGATCCGAAGGACATAAAACTCATGCTTTTGTCCGGCAAACTCCTTGGCTTCAATCGCCTCGATCACCCCTACCCCTTGTGCGGGGTATACTGCCTTATCACCGACTTTAAACATGCTTTTTCCCCTTTCGGAAACCTTGAAAATATACCACAGTCAACCACTTTGGTCAACAGGTGCAGACGGTTTGAGCTCCGGTGCCTCCCCTGATCCATCGCATTTTGACCTGTTATTTCTGGTTGTTCGTGTTATTTTGTCTCCCTGCGCCAACCCGGTATTCACTGCTCACGAAAGGACGCTCGGACCATGAAAATAGCCATTATCGGAGCTGGGGCTCTCGGTCTTTACTACGGGGCCATGCTGCAGCGAAGCGGCCATGACGTTCAGTTTCTGTTGAGGCGGGACTATACGGCGATCCGCGAGAAGGGGCTGACCGTCACCTCGGTAACTGGCGACTTTCACCTCCCCGTGGTCCGCGGTGTCAAGGCGGCCGCCGATCTGGATCATGCCGACTTGGTCATTGTCGGCCTGAAAACTTTTCACAATGATCAGCTGCCCGAACTCTGCCGACCGGCGGTGGGCGAAAATACCGTTCTTCTGACCCTGCAAAACGGTCTGGGGAACGAAGAACGGCTGGCTGCTACCTTTGGCGAGGATCGTGTCATGGGGGGTGTGGCGTTTTTGTGCTCCAATCGCGGGGAACCCGGCACTGTCCACCATCTGGGGCAGGGGGCCATACGGCTGGGAGAATTCAGGGGTGGCGCCTCGGCACGGGCGGAAGAGACCGCGGCACTCTTCCGGCAGGCCGGCGTCCCCTGCGAGGCGGTCGCTGATCTCGCCAGAGCCCGCTGGGAAAAACTGGTCTGGAATATCCCGTTCAACGGACTCTGCGCCCTGACCCAGCGCCCCACCGGAGACCTGCTCGCCTCAACCGCCATTCAACAAGAGGTGGAAGCCATCATGCGAGAAGTCATCGCCGGCGCCAACGCGCAGGGGCTCAGCTCCCCCATTGAGGCGGCCGAGGTTGTTCCCCGTCTTTTGGAGGTAACCGAAACGATGGGCGATTATCGCCCCAGCATGATGATCGATCGGCAGGAAGGGCGCCCCCTTGAGCTGGACGCCATCTACGGCAGAGCCCTGTCCCTGGCGTCAGCCAGGCATGTCGATATGGCAAAAACCCGCCTGCTCTTTGCCCTGCTGCAACTTGGCGAAGAGAGCTGAGGCGCCAAAGGGCCATGCCGCGGGAGACCTCGTGATAATCAATTGATCTGCACGATATTTCCGTTCTGAACCTGCAGCAGAAAAAGAACCTTTTCCGCCTCGCCATCCGTGTTGAAAGAGGTGGCCCCGGTGACACCGGGATAGTTGACGACCTGCATGAGCGCCTGCCGAAAGTCTTCTCTCGTCCTTATCTCCGGACGCGACAGAATCGACAACAGGATGGTGGCGACGTCATAGCCCTGAGCCTCCAGGATAGACGGCTCTTCTCCGTAGACCTCGAAATAGCGAGCGACAAAATCCTGGACGAAGGGATAAGGGCTGTAAGGGAAGAATCCGTCGACAAAAACAGCTTTTTCCACATAATTACCGGCCACGCGAATCAACTCCGGTGAATTCCAGCCGTTGATGCCGAGAAGCTGCACATTCTCAACCTCGTAATAGGCCAGCTGGGGCACCAGCAAGCCGACGCGGTCGGCGTAATCCGGAATAAAGAGCGCCTCAAAATCCAGCGTGGCGCAGACAGACGTCTCTTCTTCGACCGACTCCGCTTCTTCGCCCGACTCCTCTTCTTCCGCCGGCGCTTCTTCTTCCGGCGCATCAGGATCCTGGTTCAGCAGCAATTTGATGGAGCGGCGAAAATCCGTACCTTCCGTCGGAAAGCCTTGAGTCTTCACTACGACCCCGCCGCGTGCCTCCACGGCGGCGGTGAAGAGTTCCGCCATCTCCCGACCCAGTCGATTTTCCGGGTAAAGAACGGCGAAACCGAGCAGTCCTTTTTCAACCACGGCGTAGTGGGCCAATGCTTCCACCTGCAAGCGGCTGGTCAGGGAATTTCGGAACACGTAGGAGCCGATCGTAGCTAGACCGTCTCGCGGAGAGAGAGCCATGAGCGGCACCGCCTCTGACTGCGCGGTCACAGCAGCGGCTTCGGCGGCCACGCCGGACAGGGGACCGGCTACCGCCATGACGCGGTCTTCCCTGGCCAACGTTCTGACGGCAGCGGCCGCGGTCTCGGCTTCGCCTCCGCCATCACGAAAAACTAGGTTAACCTCCGAACCGCCTTCCTCTTCGATGTTAGCGGCCAGCGCCATGCCTTTACGCACCAGTTCGCCAAAAGGGGCAAACTTTCCAGTCAAAGGCAACACCGCCCCAATGGTTCGCTGCAGCCAGGGCCGACCGGTTATCCGGTCCAGAAGATTCAGGGCTTCCGCCCGGGAGGGAAAATCTTTTTTCGCCTGGGCAAGGCGCTCCAGCAGACGCCCGGCTCTTTGCCTGTCTCCCCGCTCAAAAGCGCGAGTGGCCAGCACGTAATCGGCTTCAAGGCCTAAGGGGCCGCCGGCAAACATGAAGGCGGCCTCGGCCAACTCATCATCACGTAATTCTTCACGCATGGCGCGCTGGGCGCGAACGAGCACCGCCGCATTCAGCTCCCCCATCCGGTGCATCAACACCAACGCTTCAAGATGCCTGTCCTGCAGGGCATATGCCTCAGCCAGCGCATTCAGGCGCAGCATCCGGATTTCAACTGGCAGCGTGACCGACTGGACCCCCGTCAACAAAGCCAGGCCGCGTTCAAGGTGGCCGGCCGAAACCAGGGCGGCTCCTTCAACGATCCGGCCTTCCGGTCCCTTGGCACTTTCCGGGACACGGTTCAGGTGAAGAAAAACCAGGTCCGTCTCTCCACGGGTCTGAAAGATCCTGGCCAACAGCAGGTGGGCCTGAGGCGCATAATCGGAAGCGGGATAATCCTCCAGAAAAGTCCGCAGTGCCACCAGGGCGGCTTCCTGCTGACCCAAAGACAGCAAGGTTTTGCCCGTCTCGAAGGCCTGCTGGTCCGGTGCGGCCGCTGCCGCTACCGGCAACACCTGCACCTCTTGTTCCACGGCCAGTGCCAATGGCACGCCGGCCAGACCGAACCACAGGGCCAGGACCCCGATTACCATGCCTTTCATCGCTCCCCCTTCCAAAACGGCCACGTCAAGCTCTTTTCATGGTCGTTCTGACTAGCCGAACAGTTCCTTGACCTTGGTGAAGAAACTCTTTCCCATGGGATGGCATTCCTCACCCTCTTCCCGGGCGAATTCTTCGAGCAGCTCCCGCTGCCGCGCCGTCAGCTTGGTGGGCGTCTCCACCCGCAGCACCACCAGCTGATCGCCTCTGGAATACCCTTGCAGGGATGGGAAGCCCAGGCCCTGCAGCCGGAGAACCTTTCCCGATTGCGTACCGGGGGGAACCTTGATCTTGACCTTCTTTTCCAGGGTCGGCACCTCAAACTCACAGCCCAAGGCGGCCTGCACGAAGGAGATGGGTGTTTCACAAAGGATATCCTGCCCCTCGCGCTGGAAGAGAGGATGGTCCTTCACGGTGATCACCACGAAAAGATCGCCAGGGGGACCGCCCTGGGAACCGGCTTCCCCTTCGCCGTTGAGTTTGAGACGGTTGCCCGTTTCCACCCCGGCCGGAATTTTCAGGGAAACCGTTTTCTTCCCCTTGATGCGTCCGCTCCCTTTGCACTCCGGGCAGGGGTTGTCGATGATCTTTCCCTCACCGGCACAGTCCGGACAAGGTCGCGTCAGGGAGAAAAAACCCTGCTGGTATCGTACCTGTCCGGCCCCACGGCAGGTGGGACAGGTTTTGGCGCTGGTCCCTTTCTTGGCTCCGGAGCCGTCGCAGGCCTCGCAGCTCTGATACTTGGGGATCTGAATCTTGGTTTCGACCCCGAAAGCAGCTTCCTCGAAGGAGATGGTCAGGTTATAGCGCAGATCGTCGCCCCGTCTGCCCCGGCCGCGTCGTGTGCCGCCACCGAAGATATCGCCGAAAATGTCGCCAAAAATATCTTCAAAGGGACTCCCCCCGAAACCGAACCCTTCAGAGGAAAAACCGCCGCCGCCGAGACCGGCGTGGCCGTACTGGTCATAGGTGGCGCGTTTCTGGGGATCGGAAAGCACCGCGTAGGACTCGGAGAGTTCCTTGAAACGGTCTTCGGCTTCCTTGTCACCGGGGTTTTTGTCCGGATGAAACTTGATGGCCAGGCGGCGATAAGCTTTTTTTATCTCCGTTTCGCTGGCATTGCGGTTGACTTCCAGTACTTCGTAATAATCACGTTTGCCGTTGGCCAAGGGTCGATCCTTTTTCCTGGGGTCAAAATGGTGGTAGGGGCACGGCGCGCCGTGCCCCTACCGGGCTGCAGATAAACTGTGGAATGCTGTTATTTCTTGGAGTCGTCGACTTCTTCGAACTCGGCGTCGACCACGTCATCAGGACCTGAGTCCTTGTGGCCGGTGGCGTCCTCTTCCGGAGCAGCCCCTTCCGCCGCCTGGGCCTTGGCATACATGGCCTCGGCGAGCTTGTGGCTGGCCTGAGCCAGTTCTTCCGACTTCTTCTTGATCTCGTCGGCGTCACTGCCCTCCATGGCTTTTTTCAACGCTTCGAGGCCTTCCTCGATCTTCTTGCGGGTGTCGGCGTCCACCTGGTCGCCGTGCTCCTTGAGGGACTTCTCGGTGGTGTAGACCAGACTGTCCGCCTGATTGCGGGCCTCGATCAGCTCACGTTTCTTCTTGTCCTCGGAAGCGTGGCTCTCGGCATCCTTGACCATCTTCTCGATTTCTTCCTCGGACAGACCGGAAGAGGCGGTGATGCGGATGGACTGTTCCTTGCCGGTGCCGAGATCCTTGGCCGATACGTGCAGAATGCCGTTGGCATCCAGATCGAAGGTCACCTCGATCTGGGGAACGCCACGGGGAGCCGCCGGGATGCCGACGAGCTCGAAACGGCCGATGGTCTTGTTGTCGGAGGCCATCTCGCGCTCACCCTGCAGGACATGCACCGAGACAGCGGGCTGATTGTCGGCAGCCGTGGAGAAGATCTGGCTCTTCTTGCAGGGGATGGTGGTGTTCTTCTCGATCAGCTTGGTCATGACCCCACCCAGGGTTTCAATACCCAGGGAGAGCGGGGTAACGTCGAGCAGCAACACATCCTTGACGTCGCCTTTGAGGACACCGCCTTGAATAGCTGCCCCGATCGCCACGACCTCGTCCGGATTCACCCCTTTGCTGGGCGTCTTGCCGAAGATGTCCTGTACTTTCTTCTGCACGGCCGGCATGCGGGTCATGCCACCGACCAGGATGACTTCGTCGATCTCCGAAGCCGACAGGCCGGCATCCTTAAGGGCGATCTTGCAGGGGTTGACCAGTTTATCGAGCAGATCGGCACAGATGCTCTCGAGCTTGGCCCGGGTCAGCTTGAGGTTAAGATGCTTGGGGCCACTCTGGTCCGCAGTGATAAAGGGCAGATTAATATCGGTCTCCATGGAGGACGACAGCTCGATCTTGGCTTTTTCTGCCGCTTCCTTCAGACGCTGCAGAGCCATCTTGTCTCCGCGCAGATCGATGCCCTGATCTTTTTTGAACTCATCGGCGATGTAGTCGATGATGCGCTGGTCGAAATCCTCACCGCCGAGAAAAGTGTCGCCATTGGTCGACTTGACCTCGAAGACGCCGTCGCCGAGCTCCAGGATGGAGATGTCAAAGGTGCCGCCACCCAGGTCGAAAACGGCGATTTTCTCTTCTTTTTTCTTGTCCAGGCCGTAGGCCAGGGCCGCCGCCGTCGGCTCGTTGATGATGCGCAGCACGTTCAGACCGGCGATCTTGCCGGCATCCTTGGTGGCCTGTCGCTGGGAATCGTCAAAATAAGCGGGCACGGTGATGACGGCCTCGGTGACCGTTTCGCCCAGATAATCCTCCGCCGTCTGCTTCATCTTCTGCAGAACCATGGCGGAGATTTCCGGCGGGCTGTACTGTTTGCCGCGGGCTTCCACCCAGGCATCGCCGTTTTCCGCCTTGGTGATCTTGAACGGGCTGATCTTGATATCCTTGGCCACCGCTTCCGTGTCGAACTTGCGCCCGATGAGCCGCTTGATGGCAAACAGGGTGTTTTCCGGATTGGTCACCGCCTGGCGCTTGGCCTGCTGGCCAACCACCCGCTCGCCGCTTTCGGTGAAAGCCACCATGGACGGGGTTGTGCGGGATCCTTCCGAATTCGCTATGACAATGGGCTCGCCACCTTCCATGATCGCCACGCAGGAATTGGTCGTTCCCAGATCGATACCGATTACTTTAGCCATAATATATATCCTCCTTTAGACGTTAAGCTGTTTGTTCTCTTGGTCGAATTTTTCAGGGATTCTCTGTCTCGGATGTCTTTGCCGCCGCGCGCGTCACCATGACGAGAGCCGGACGTAACAACCGGTCGTTCAGCAGATAGCCCTTTTGCAGCTCCTGCGCTACCGTATTGGGGGGCTGGTCGGCACTTTCGATCTGCCCCATGGCCTCATGAACAGCAGAATCAAAGGGCTTGCCCAGCGCTTCGATGGGAACGACGCCGAATTTAGCCAAGGCCTTCCGGAACTGGTCCATGGTCATGCGCACCCCTTCAAGCAGACCCTTGGCGGTCGCTTCTTCCGTCGAGGCATGCTCGACGGCGCGCTCCAAATTGTCCAGGACCGGCAGAACTTCGCGAATGAGATTTTCATTGGCAAAGCGGGCCAGATCCTCTTTTTCCCGCTGCGCTCTCTTGCGATAGTTTTCCAGGTCGGCGCAGGCCCGCACGTATTGATCATAATGGCGGGCAGCCTCTTCCTTGGCGGCAGCCAGGGCCGCTTCCGAAGTCGACTCGGCACCGGGTTCCCCGACGGGAATCTCCTCAGCGGCCGGCATCTCTTCTTTTTCACCCACAGCGGGCATCTCCTGATTTTCCTTTTTGGTCTCTGACACTGTCTTGCTCTCCTACTCCGATTCGATAGCCAGAATCTGGCTTACCAGTTTGGCGGTATAGTCGACTATGGGGATGACCATGGAATAGGGCATGCGGCTCGGGCCGATAACCCCAAGGGTTCCGATGGTTCCCTGGCGATCGGAATACGAGGAAGTCACCAGGCTGCACCCTTCGATCTCACTGTATTCCGTCGCGCTTCCGATAAAAATCTGCACACCCTGCGCCTTCTGACTCTTATCGAGCAGGTCGACCAGCATACTCTTCTGCTCAAAGGTCCGGAACAAACGTTTCATCCGCTCCAGATCCGAGAATTCGGGCTGCTCCATGATGTTGGACGCCCCTTCGATAAAGACCTGGCCGCCGAGTTCGTCCTTGAGAGCCTCGCCCGAAAGCAGCAGCGCTCTTTGCAGGAGCTGGTTGTAAAGGGCCTTCTCCCGGGACATTTCATCCAGGATCTTTTCCTTGATCTCCTGGATGGTCTTCCCGGTCAGGGTATGGTTAAGCATGTTGGTGATCTTTTCCAGTTCATCCTGGCGGATGGGCTCCTCCACCTCGATGATTTTGTTCTGCACCAGACCGCTCTGGGAGACAAAGACCACCAGAATCTTGCCCTGCGACAGCCGCAGGAATTCGATATGGCGAAAAACGGTGGAGCCCAGACGGGGAGCCATGACGATCCCCGTGTAGTTGGAGATGGCCGACAGCGCCTTGCCCGCCTCCTGCAAAAGCTCTTCAACCCGCAGCCCCCTGAAATGGTAGCGGCGCTCCAGATCCTGGCGTTCCCGCAGGCTGAGTTGCCGAACCTGCAGAAGGGAATCGATGTAAAAGCGATAGCCCTTTTCGGTCGGAATCCGTCCGGCTGACGTATGGGGCGAAACGAGATAACCCATATCTTCGAGGTCGGCCATGACGTTGCGCACCGTCGCCGGCGACAGCCCCATCTGATGGCGGCGGGTCACACTACGCGAACCGACCGGCTCAGCCGACTCGATATAATCCTCGATGATGGCTTCCAGTATCAGGCGACCACGTTCGTTCAGGTCTTCTGCCATATCGCACCGTCCCACAAAAAACAGGAGCCGGCTGACCCGGCCCTGCCATTTCCTGTTAGCACTCGAACCCTATGAGTGCTAACGGAGAACAACATAACAACGGCCCCTGGCTTTGTCAAGGGCAAAACCCGGGAGAAAATCGCGTCTTTTTACAGGAAATTTTGAATGAGATGATCGTAGAGAAGCCAGCCTGACAGGGCGAAATACCAACGCCCGTTTTCGTAAACCAGATGGGGTGCCGCCTTGTGTACCGCGGCGGGATAGGCCTCGGCTACGCCCTGACCAAAGCGCGCCCTGAAACGCGCCTCGTCGACTCCCGCCGCCTCGCGCAGGCCGAGGTAAAGGGTTTCGGCCATGGCCCCGCGCCGGTCAAAGGTCTCGAGGTGGGTCCGCGGATCCCGCCCCTCCCTAAGGGCCCGGGCATATCGGTCGATATCCGGGGGGATCTCCCACCGCGCCCCCCAGCCCTGATCGCTGAAACTGGCGGCGCCAGGCCCCAGACCGAGATAACCCTGGCGCCGCCAGTAAACCTGGTTGTGCCGGCAGGCGCGCCCCGGCCGGGCGTAGTTGGAAATCTCGTAGTGGCCGTAGCCGGCGTCGCCCAGGCGCTCATGCAGCGCCACATACATTTCGGTGGCGAGGTCTTCGGCGGCCGGGTGCAGCAACGCCTGGCGCTGCAGTTCTTCAAAAGGAGTGCCCTCTTCCACGGTCAGGCCATAACAGGAGAGATGTTCGGGCTGCAGGGAGAGGACGGCTTCCACATCAGCCATCAGCTGGGGCAGCGACTGCGCTGGCAGGCCAAACATGAGGTCGCAGGACAGGTTGTCAAACCCCGCCCGTCTGGCCCACCCTACGGCCTGCCGGCCTTCCGCCGCCGTATGCAGACGCCCCAGGGTCTTGAGTTTGTCATCCTGGAGGGATTGCAGCCCCAGGGAGAGCCGATTGATTCCGGCCGCCCTGAAACCGGAAAGGATTTCCAAACTCAGGGTGCCAGGGTTGGCCTCGAGGGTCACCTCCGCCTCACCCTCCAGCCCGAACAGATGATCCACCTCAGCCAGGATCGCCTCCACGGATGACGGGCTTAGCAGCGAGGGCGTGCCGCCGCCGAAAAAGACGGTGGAAAAAGGACCGGCCGTCGCCCGTTCAGCCTGCAGACGCAGATGGGCAATCAGGAGTCGGGGGAATTCCTGAAAGAGAGGGGATGTTCGGGTAACCGAAAAAAAATCGCAGTAAGGGCACTTGCGCAGACAGAAGGGGATGTGGAGATAGAGGGCTTTCATAACTGTGCGGAGAGGACGCTTGGCGAGTTGCTATTCAACCACCCAGACCGTGCGTCCCTCCAGGTTTTTAACGAGTTCGGACGAGACACTACCGAGAAAGATGGACTGCACAGCCGAAAGATCCCGCCGCCCCACCACCACCGTGTCGCATTCGTGCTTCTCGGCCGCGGCGACGATGTCTTCGGCGACGCCCTTGTCCTGGGGAACGATGAGACGCTGAATCCGGTCCGCCTCGAGGCCGCGACGCTTAAACAGCGCGACGATCTCCGCCAGGAAGGCCTGGGCCTGGCCGAGCTGTTCCCCGGCGTCCTCCCCGCCATGAACTTCCCCGGTCAGTATAACGGGCTCATCGGTGACCGGACTGTTCACGCCGGATGGCCAAGTGGGCAGAACACTCAACAGCACAACCTGGCTGCCCTTGAGTTGACCGGCAATGGCGGCGAGGTATTCAGCGGCCTGACGAGAATGGGGTGAGGGATCAAGAGCCAGCAAGAATCGATTCACCATGTTACCTCCCTGATGGGCCGGCCTGCCTGACCGGTCCGTTCCTCAGCTACACCGCGAAAAAGAGCACAGACATGATGGCCAGAAAGACAACGGCCAGCAGAACCCATAATCCCACGGGGTAGGCACCGGCGCGACTGCGCTTGTCGATCTGCCGGGCCCCTTCGGCATACTCCCCGTCATCGCCGGCTGCCTCGGTGAGCAATCGCAGGGCGTATTTCTGTACATTCGCCCCCGGTTCGGCAAAAAAGCTGGCCAGACGCGCTGGCAGGCGCTGCACAAAGATCCTGTCCGCCCAGGCGTTGAGGCCGTTGAAGACATGGGCGGCCAGCGCATAGAAGAACTCCCCCCCCTTGCGGTAGAACCAATCCGTATCGAGAGAGATCGTCTTCGTTCGCTTGAGCAGAGGCAGCAGCAGGAAAAAAGCCAGCGCCGAGAACATGAGCAGCTGCAGCTGGTTAAGGGTGTGCTCCAGCGTGTAGGCATGATATTCCACCGGGAAGGGGAGAATATCGTAAAGGGGCTGCGGATAGACGCCCAGGAAGATGCAGATAAAGGAGAGAAAGGCCATGGCCGCCAGCATGTGCTTGGGGGGCTCGCCGGGGCGCAGTCCATTGTCCTTGGCAAAAAAGACGAAATAGGGAAACTTGATGCCCGCATGGAGAAAGACGCCGGCCGAGGCAATTTCCAGAATGAGCCAGACCCAGAAGAATCCTTCGTGCACGCCGGCCTCGATAATCATCGGCTTGGTCGTATAGCCCGAGAAGAGAGGAAAGCTGGAGATGGCCAGGGCACCGATCGTCCCGAATATCATGGTCAGGGGCATGGTCTTGTAGAGGCCGCCCAGGTCGGTGCAACGGCTCTTGCCGGTCATGTACAGGACAGCCCCGGCGCTCATCCACAGCAGCGCCTTGTAGATAATGTGGCCGAAAGCATGGGCCACGGCGCCGCTGAGGGCCATGGCGGTGCCGATGCCGATACCGCAGATCATGAAGCCGACCTGGTTGATAATGGAATAAGCCAGAATGCGGCGCATATCGTTTTCAAGAATGGCGTAGATGATCCCGTACAGGGCCATGAAGCAGCCGACCACCATGAGGATTTCCCAGCCGGCGAAACCGCGAATAAGGGTATAGACCGCCGTTTTGGTCGTGTAGGCCGTCATGATGACGCCGCCGGTCACCGTGGCCTCAGGATAGGCATCGGACAGCCAGGAACTCAGGGGCGGGGCGGCGGCGTTGACCAGGAAACCGATGAGGATCAGATAGGTGGGCAGGCCCTGCAGGCTGAAGCCGTCGAAAGCGACGGAGCCGGTAGCATTGGCCTGCAGCAGGATGCCGGCCAGCAGGCAGAGTCCCCCGAAGATGTGAACCATGACGTACCGGAAAGCGGCGCCGTAGGCGCGCTCCGTCTGGCGGGCCAGCACCAGAAAGGTCGAGGTGACGGCCATGACCTCCCAGAAGAGGTAGAGAGAGATCAGGTCTCCGGCAAATACCGCCCCGACGCTGGCCCCGATATAGGCCAGCGCCGCGGCATGTTCATAGCGGGTTTTGAGATGAAAGGCGAAAAGGAAACAGGCAAAGGCGTTGATGGTAAAGACATAACCGAAGGCCTTGCTCAGCTTGTCCACCCGCAGCAGATTCAGGTCGAAGCCGAAGAGCTGGTAGCCGTAGGCGAGGCCCGGCTCGAGCTGGGTGATCACGAAGAAGGCTGCTGCCGGTGCCAACAGAATGAGCAGACGACGTCCCGCCAGTGGCAGCACCCAGAGTAGCACCGCGGCGGCCAGGAAGAAGAGGGAAGGATGCACGCTAGCGGTCATAGTAGTCCTCGGGGCGCTTCAGCACAAAGCCCAGCACTTTGGAAATCAGGATGATCGCTACACAGGCAATGAACCCGAACAGGGCGTAAAATCCGGGCCAGGCCTCCACAGAGGAAAAGAGGGTGTGCTTGTGCAGAAACAAGTCGGGGACCACCAGCAAAACCAGCACGGCGTAGAAGCCGATCCGCAACTTGCGGATATTCTGCGGGTGATCGAACCAATCGAACTCCTTCTTTGCTTTTTGATCTGCTTTCATGCAGTACCTCAGGGAAACAGAGCCATGCGGGCCAGCCGCAGGAACAGGTCCGGGTAGAAAAACAGGCCAAGGGAGGCCAAGGCGGTGACCGACAGAGGAATCAGGCAGAAAATGGGCGCTTCCCGGATTCCTCCCTCTTCCTCCCCTTCGGGCGCTTTGGCAAAAAAGCCCCGGTACACGATGGGCAGGAAATAAGCCGCATTAAGCAGGGAGCTGACCAGCAGCACCAGCAGCAGAATCAGCTGGTCGCTGTTTACGGCGCCGATGACCAGGTACCACTTGCTGATGAAGCCCCCCAACGGCGGCATACCGATGATACTCAAGGAACCCAGCAGAAAGGCCATATAGGTCACCGGCATGCGCCGACCGAGGCCATCCATCTGGCTGATGTATTTTTTTCCCGCGGCCACGTAAATGGCGCCGGCACAGAAGAAGAGGGTGATCTTGCCAAAAGCGTGCATGGCGATATGCAGGGTGCCGCCCGTCATGCCGGCGGCGCTGAGCATACCGGCCCCCAGCACCATGTAGGAGAGCTGGCCGATGGTGGAATAGGCCAGCCGGCGCTTGAGATTATCCTGGGTCAGGGCCACCAGGGAGGCCACCAGCAGCGTCACTGAAGCGACCGTGGTGATTATGAAGCCGAGGTTGATCTCCTGCAGAAAATCGGGGCCGACAATGTGAAACACCACCCGCAGGATGGAGAAGACCCCGACCTTGACCACGGCCACGCCGTGCAGAAAGGAGCTTACCGGCGTCGGCGCCACCATGGCCGCCGGCAGCCAGCCGTGGAAAGGCATGAGGCCAGCCTTGGCGAAACCAAAGAGGAAAAAGACCAGGATAAGGGCCAGCAGATAAGGCGAGGCGCCGCTGCCGGCCAGAATGCCGCCGTGACGGAAATCGAGCGTCCCGGCCAGTGCATAGGTGATGAGCATGGCCGGCAGAGCCAGCCCAATGGAGGTGCCGAGAATATAGGTCAGGTATTTGCGCCCGGAAAAACGGGCCTCGTCATTTTGTTCATGGGTGACCAGGGGGTAGGTGGAAAGACTGAGCACCTCGTAAAAGAGATAGAGGGTAAACAGGTTGGCCGCAAAAGCGACGCCGATGGTGGCGGAGATGGCCAGGGCAAAGGAGGCGAAATAGCGTGTCTGGCCGTGTTCTTCGAGGGCCCGCATGTAGCCGATGGAATAGACCGACGTACAGATCCACAGGAAGGAGGCGACCAGGGCGAAAAACATCCCCATGGCGTCGACGCGCAGGGCGATGGGCACCCCCGGAAAGACCTCGGCGATCGTCAGGCTGAAGGTGCCGCCGTCCAGCACCGTCGGCAGCATGGACAACACCAGCAGAAATTTGCCGATGGCGATGAGCAGGGTCCAGCTCTCACGCAGGTTGGGCTTGCGCCCCGACAGCATGATGGGAATCGTCCCCACCAGGGAGATGCCGACGGCCAGCAGCGGCCATATCGAAGATGAGTATGCCATGGGCTCCTATTTCATTCCGTCATGCGACATGGAGACATTAAAATCCGGCTCAGAACGAGGCTGGGATGGCCAACCGGATCACCTTTTCAACCAGGGTTCCCGAACTCAGTCCCACCACGATAAGAGCGACCGCGACCAGAACCAGGGGCTGCAGCATCTGACTGGGCGCCTCCGCCACCGCCTCGCCATGTCCCACGTGGCCATGGCCATGCTCCTCGCCGGGCGCGAAGAAAAAGCCCTTTTCAATGATGCGGAAAAAGAGAATGGCGTTGACCAGACTGCTGATGACCAGGGCCGCCACAAACCCCCATTGGCCGGCATCGATGCCGCCGAGGATCAGATACCACTTGCTGAAAAACCCGCAGGTCGGCGGCACACCGATCATGGAGAAAGCACCCACCGTAAACGCCGCCATGGTGATGGGCATCTTGCGATAGAGCCCCTGCAACTTGGAAAAGTCAAGACTGCCGGTGCGGTAGATGATGGCGGCAGCGGCGAGAAAGAGACAGAGCGTCATCAGCGCATCGTTAACGATATGCAGAATCGCTCCCGTCAGACCATTGGCGTTGGCCAGCCAGACGCCCCCCACCATATAGCCGACCTCGGCAATGATGATATAGGTCAGCATCCGGCGCATATCCCGCTGGGCCAGGGCCAGGGCCGAAGCACAGAGGATAGCAGCGGCCGCCACCCAGACGATGCCCGACTGCACCACCGCATGCTGGAAAAAGGCGTATCCCGGGGTAAATACCGAAAGAATGACCCGGATCATCAGGTAAACCGTCACCTTGGTCATCAGGGGGGCAATGAGCAGACCGGCCCCCGTCGGCGCCAGGGAATAAGCTTGCGGCAGCCAGCCATGCAGCGGGAAGAAAGCCATCTTCACCCACAGACCGACCAGCATGAAGGCAAAGGCGGTGGCCAGGGCCGGGCTCTCCTGCATGGAGCCAAGGATACCGGCGATGTCGGCCATGTTCAGCGAGCCGGTGAGAATGTAGAGATAACCCACCCCCAGCAGATAAAAACAGGCGCCGATGCTCCCCATGATGATGTAGTTGAAGCTGGCCAGCGGCGCCCGCCCCTTCCCCATGGCGATAAGACCGTAGGTGGTGATGGAGGTGATCTCGAGCAGCACGTACAGGTTGAAGGCGTCGGCCGTGACCACCAAACCCATGAGGCCGGCGATCAGGATGAGATATTGAGTAAAGAAGAGATATTCCTGCCCGGGCAGTTCCTGCTCCACGCTTTTAAGCGCCGACACCGTCGCCGGCAGGGCCACCGCGGCGATCAGCACCAGCATCAGCGCACTGAGGGGATCAATGAGTAATTCGATGCCGAAAGGCGCTCGCCAGTTACCCACCGTGTAGGAAAAGCCGCCATCACGCAGAACCCGCAACAGCAGCAGCACGGCGCCAATGGCTGAAAAGCTCAGCGCCCCCAGAGCCAGGGGAGCAATCCAGCGGCGAGAAGCACGCCCCAGCAGATTGACGGCAAAAGCGGTCAACAGGGGGGCGGCCAGCACATAGAGGTGAAGGTTGGTGCTCGTCATTGGCCGATCTTCTCCAGAATTTCATCCTCTTCCAGGGTGCCGTATTCACGATAGATCCGCAGCAGCACCGCCAGGGCCACCCCGGTCACACTCACGGAGACGACGATGGCCGTCAGCATGAGCACGTGGGGCAGAGGGTTCACGATGGTGGTGGCGTCGACCCCCTGCTTGAGGGCGGCATATTTGTCGACGATGGGGATGGCGGCGCCGCGCTTGACCCCGGTAGAGACGAAGAACAGGATGATCGCCGTCTGGAAGATATTCATGCCGAGCAGTTTCTTGACCAGATTGCGCTTGCCGATCATGGCGTAGAAACCGATCATCATCAGCACCACATAGAGCCAATAGTTGTACTTGGCCACCACTTCCGCCATAAACGCTTCCATGCTAGAGCCCCTCTTCCAGGTCGCCGTTGGAACTGAGATCCCAATAGAGCGACAGCATGATACTTGCGACAGCCAGCCCGACCCCGACCTCGACAATGAAAATGCCGAAGGAGCGCCACTCGATGGGATCCATGGGAATGAGGGCCGCCAGAGCGCTGTAATCCAGAAACAAACCGCCGACCAGCGCACAGAGCACGCCCGTACCCACGAAGATCAGAGCCCCGGTATTGCCGAGAACCAAGTTGATTTTTTCGGAAAAATGCCGCATGGACATTTTGATATCAAATGCCAGAGCCAGCAGAATAAAGGATGCTCCCAGCAGAACGCCGCCCTGAAAGCCGCCGCCGGGGCTGTAATGGCCATGAACGATAACGTAAAGGCCGAACAGCTGGATGAAGGGAACCATCAAGCGCACCGAGGTCTGGATAATGAGATCCTGCCCCAACCCCCGCGCCTCATAGCGCTGCTTCAGCGTCTTCATGATTTGCGCCTCCGGAGCACGCTGACGACCGCCAGTCCGGCACAGTAAATAACCACCGTCTCGAACATGGTGTCGTAACCCCGGTAGTCGCCGAGAACGGCGGTCACCAGGTTGGGCACATGGGTTTCCTGTACTGCATTCTCAACGTAATAAGCCGACAGGTGGGTGCTGGCCGGCGACTGCGGATCCGCCCAGGGGGCAAAATCCTTGGTACCGTACAACAGCAGGGCCCCGGTCAGCAGCGTTGCGAGCAAAGCGACAGTTTTCAATCTTTACTCCTCCGGGTCGTCCGTAAAATAGCGGCAATAAACAGAATCGTGCTGACGCCGGCGCCAACAGTCGCCTCGGTAAAGGCCACGTCGACCGCACCCATTTCAGCCCACAGCAGACACATCATGAAACTGTAGACGCCAAAAATAACCGAAGCGCCGAGAAGATCCTTGATCGTTATGGTCGCAAGAGCGCAAATAACGACCAGCACCAGGATCAGCAGATCGACTTGCCAGATCATTTTGCCCCCTTTCCCTTGCGCCAGGGTTCGACGCCGGCGATCAATGCGCCCTCGGTGATGGCATGGGTCGCGGTCGGATTGGCAATAGAAATAAAAATCGCGATGGCCATGATTTTCAGACTGACCAATACATTGGCCAGGTCAAAAACGGTGAGCACATGGAGAGCCAAGCCGGAGAGGATCAGAAAAGCGCCCAGGGTGTCGCATTTGCTGGCCCCGTGCAGCCGGGTGTAGAAGTCGGGAAGGCGCAGAATGCCGACGACCCCCACGCCGAAAAAGAAGAGACCTCCCACAATCAGAACTGCCGAAACAATGCTCATAGATCACTTCTTTCCTTTCCCGCTCAGGACTCGCCGTCAAGGTGGACCGTTTGGCGCCGCAAAAAGTACTTGGTCGCCCCGAGGGTAGCAATAAAATTCAGCAGGGCGTAGGCCAGGGCGATATCGACGAACATGCCGACATTGCCGTACATCATGCCGATGAGGAGCAGCAGGACCGTGGTCTTGGTGCCGATGACACTGCCTCCGAGAATACGATCGAGCACCGTGGGGCCCCCAACGACCCGAATCAGACACAGGGCCATGAGCATAATGATAAAAATGGCCCCCGCCATGACAATGTGCGTAATCATGCTTTATCCTCCAGCGCCTTGGCCACACGCTGCTCCATTTCCCCCGGCAGAGACTCGGCTCCGCTGCGGGTCAGAGCGTAAACCGTGAACTCGTCTTCGTGAACATTTACGGTAATGGTCCCCGGCGTCAGGGTGATGGACTGGGCAAAGGTCACCTTGGAAAAGGGGCGTTTGAGATGGGTGTTGAAGCGGATTAGCTGTGGATCGATCATTTCCATCATGCGGGGATGAAGAACGATGTAGGCCACCTGAAAATTGGCGACGACCACCTGCCAGAAGAGCCAGGGCAGATAGAGGAGCATCCCGAAAACATCGCGAAGCCAGCGGCCCCCGATGCCGTCCGGAAAAAGCAGCCTGTGGCTGAACTGGGCCACCAGCAGACAGCAGATCACCCCGAGCGAGAAGTGAAAAGCGTCGAACATTCCCGAAAGAAGGACCCAGAAAGCGAGCATGATAAAAAAAGTGGCAACCTTGGCCATGTCAAATCATCCAGCGAAAAAGGTGGACGTCAAAAATGCACGAAAATCATCCCTGCAGAGCGAAAGGATGGTTTCTTAAAACCTTCTTTTTT
This sequence comes from Desulfuromonas sp. KJ2020, assembly GCF_024197615.1. Classification (NCBI taxonomy): domain Bacteria; kingdom Pseudomonadati; phylum Thermodesulfobacteriota; class Desulfuromonadia; order Desulfuromonadales; family Desulfuromonadaceae; genus Desulfuromonas; species Desulfuromonas sp. KJ2020. The sequence continues at coordinate 860,337 of NZ_JAKUKE010000001.1, read as the reverse complement.
ATCCGAACCCGAATAAATCCTTAACATGCTTCCCGGCGGGGGTCAAGAAAACTAGGAACGGGCCATCGTTTACACTTATTCACTGGCTACCAACTCAAAAACAAACGATGTTTTATCGTGTCTTTTAACAGAATCCACGGCAGATACGCAACAAATTTTTCATATATGGCTCCCTTTTTTGCTCTTCACCTTGGCTGTTAAGTTCGAGTTTCAGCCTGCCCCTGGCCAGTTCGCCCGTAGCGAAACCGAGAGACTATTCGGACAGCATTCAAAGGTGGATTTTATTATCAAAAGACGTTTTGAACGATCGGGGCTCTTGCCGAATGGCCCGACGATGGGCTATACTGCGCCCCGAAACGTCGCCACAAAACCTTTGCCAACCACCGGTTTAGCCATTGCAGACAGGATTTTCCCATGATGTCACAGACCCGTAAGATTACGGCCGGAGCCGCCCAGTTCAATATTGCTCTCGGCGACATTGACACCAATCTGTCCCAAGCCCTCGCCTCGCTGAAAAAACTGGCCTCCCAGGGCGTGCAGCTGGCGGTCCTGCCGGAGATGTGGAGCACGGGATACGACTACAAGCGCCTCGGTCAACTGGCCGAAAGAACACCTGAAGTGGTGCAGGCACTTTGCCGGCAAAGCGCCGAGTCGGGCATGGTCCTCGTGGGGAGTCTGGCGGAAAAAGAGGGGAAGGAGCTGTACAATACGGCCTACGTCATCGATCAGGGGAAGGTCGCCGGCACCTACCGCAAACTGCATCTCTTCTCCACCATGGGTGAAGATCGGTTCCTGTCGTCAGGGGACCATTCTCTGGTCATATCGACTTCTGTTGGTCGCCTGGGGGTGGCCATCTGCTACGATCTGCGTTTTCCTGAGCTCTTCCGCAAGATGGCTCTGGAAGGGGCTGAGATCATCTGCCTGCCGGCGGAATGGCCCAAGCCGCGCCAGGAGCACTGGCGCACCCTGCTACGGGCCCGCGCCATCGAGAACCAGCTTTTCGTCGTCGCGGCCAACTGCTGCGGTATTCAGGGAAAGCTCGACTTTTTCGGCATGAGCCTGCTGCTTTCGGCCCGGGGGGAGGTTCTGGCCGAAGGGGGGGAGGAAAACACCGAACTGGCGGCGACCTTTGATTTTAGCGAACTGGTGGAATATCGCTCCCAGATCCGCTGCTATCACGACCGCCGCCCTGAAATCTACGGCCATCTTCCCTAGGCAGTCCGCCCTGGGAATCCGGCCAGGGACCGGCATCATTCGGACAGCGCCTGGGCCTCCTGGCGGAACTCGGCCGGCACCTCCTGCAGACTCCCGGCGAAATGCAGTTCGCCATCCCGGTCTACGTAGAGAAAGCGGGGGGACTTTTCGGCCGCTGGGGGGCCGGCAGGTTTGGTGGGGGGGGTCTCAGCCTGCTCGATGAGGGATTCAACACTCGGGGCCGGTTGGCCGTCCACAAGGGCAAAGAGGCGACTGCGAAAATCGAGGTAGAAGGTCTGGACGGCCGTCAGCCCTTTGCCTTCAAGCTTCGCATGCACCAGCAGCTGATCGGCAGCCAGCAGCACCAGCAGAAAGACCAGTGACCAGACCAAAAACCCCGTCATTTTTTTCATAACATCCGAAACCTTTCGCCGTACCTGCAAGCCCACGTTTTTCCCCGTGCAAAACGTCTCCATACTAGCCAGAGGCCCGGGGGAAATCAAGGGCCTCCTTGATGGCCCTCTCGCGCCACCAAAACTAAGAGGCCTTTCACTTTTTTCTCCGACTGTGTTATCTTGGCGACCAAATTTTCCCAGGAGAGAGATCCATGACCGAAAAAATTTACGATACCCTGATTATTGGCGGCGGCCCTGCCGGCCTGACCGCCGGGCTCTATACCTCCCGCGCCAAACTCAATACCCTTCTCGTCGAACGCATGATCATGGGCGGGCAAGTCATGACGACCACCAAGGTCGAAAACTATCCCGGCTTTCCCGGCGGCATCGATGGCCCCGACCTCATGATGCGCTTTCAGGAGCACTGTCAGGAATTCGGCCTCGAAGTTCAGTACGGCGAAGTACAGGGCCTGGAAGATCTCGGCGAAGTGCGTCGCATCACCGTGGATGACCAACCCGTCCTCGCCCGCACCGTCATCATCACCACCGGGGCCGAACCGAAAAAACTCGACATTCCCGGCGAGCAGGAATTCACCGGGCGTGGCGTTTCCTACTGCGCCACTTGCGATGGGGCTTTTTTCCGCGACCAGGTTGTCGCCATTGCCGGCGGCGGCGACACGGCCGCCGAAGAAGCCCTCTTTCTCACCCGCTTTGCCAAGAAGGTGTATCTCATCCATCGGCGCGACCAGCTGCGGGCCACCTCCATCCTGCAGGATCGACTGAAAAACAACGACAAGATCGAGATTCTCTGGAACGCCCAGGTCACCGGCACGCAAGGGGATACCTCCGGCCTGACCGGCATCGAACTGACTGATACGACCAATGGCGAAAAGCGCCTGCTCGAAGTTTCGGGCCTGTTCGTCGCTATCGGCGTCACCCCCAAGGCCCACTTTCTCGCGGACACCCTCACCCTCGACGCAGAAGGCTACATCCTCACCGACGGCGAATGCCGCACCTCCATGGAGGGGGTCTTTGCCGCCGGCGACGTGCGCAAGAAGATCCTCAAGCAGATCGCCACCGCCGTCGGGGACGGCGCTGTTGCCGCGATTATGGCGGAGAAATACATCATGGATCGCCAGTAGCACCTTTTCCTCTCTTTTCGAACCCAGGCCCCGGCTCGCAGCATTATCGCTTGCGATCCGGGGCTTTTCTGTTTAGATTAAGCGCTCTTTAATTTTAACGGGTTCATTTTAGGGAGGGAGCATGCTGGCCAAGGTACTATCGGGAGCGCTCAACGGCATTGAAGCGTTTCCTGTGGATGTAGAAGTGGATATCGCCCAGGGGTTGCCCCAATTCGCCACGGTCGGTCTGCCGGAAGGGGCGGTTCGGGAGAGCAAGGATCGCGTCAAGTCGGCGATCAAAAATGCGGGGTACGATTTCCCCACCCGTCGCATTACCATTAATCTGGCGCCGGCCGACATGAAAAAAGAGGGTACGGCCTACGATCTGCCCATGGCCATCGGCATTCTGGCCGCCGTCGGCATCGTTAACAATGAAAACCTCCGCAAATACGTCCTGATCGGCGAACTCAGTCTCGACGGTCTGGTCAAGCCCGTCCGCGGCACCCTCCCCCTCGCTGTCGCCGCCCGCCACTGGCAGACACAGGGGCTTATCGTGCCCTGGGAGAACGCCGCCGAGGGCGCCATTGTCGACGCTTTGCCGGTCTATGGCGTGCGCGACCTGGCCGAAGTGGTCGAGTTCATCAATGGCGAAAGGGCCCTATCACCCCACCAGGCCGATCACGAAACGGATCTGGCCGCCCTACCCGCCGGCTGCGACGACTTCTCCGAGGTGCGCGGACAGGATCATGTCAAAAGGGCTCTGGAGGTGGCCGCCGCCGGGGGGCACAATCTCCTGATGATCGGTCCTCCCGGCAGCGGCAAGACCATGCTGGCCCGCCGCCTGCCGACCATTCTGCCGCCCCTGACCTTTGAGGAAGCACTGGAAACGACCAAGATCCACTCCATCATCGGCCTGCTGCCCAAAGAAAACGCTCTCCTCAACGTACGGCCCTTTCGCAGCCCCCACCACACCATCTCCGATGCCGGCCTCATCGGCGGTGGCGCCATTCCCCGCCCGGGGGAGGTTTCCCTGGCCAACAATGGCATCCTCTTTCTCGATGAACTGCCCGAATTCAAGAAGAACGTGCTCGAAATGCTGCGTCAGCCTCTGGAGGACGGTCACGTCACCATCGCTCGCGCCGCCACTACACTGAGTTTTCCGGCGACCTTCATGCTGGTGGCCGCCATGAATCCCTGCAACTGCGGCTTTTATGGCGACTCATTGCGGGAATGCTCCTGCACCCCCGTCATGATCCAACGTTATCGCAGCCGCCTCTCCGGCCCTCTGCTTGATCGCATCGACCTGCACGTCGAAGTCCCCCGGGTGGCTCACAAGGATCTGGCCGACCCGACCGAGGCCGAGCCGTCGTCCTCCATACGCGACCGGGTCAACGCCGCCCGCCGCCTGCAACGCGAGCGCCTGGCCCGCTTCGGCCTGCACGCCAATGCCCAGATGCAGGCTCGCCACATCCGCAAGTTCTGCCAAGTCGACGAGCAGGGCCACCAGCTCCTGGAGATGGTCACCGATCGCCTTGGCCTGTCGGCCCGCTCCTACGCCCGCATCCTTAAAGTGGCACGCACCATCGCTGATTTGGCCGGTGAAGAAAACATCCGCCAGCCGCATCTGGCCGAAGCGGTGCAGTACCGGGGGCTGGATCGGAAACCGATGTAACGTTTCATTCACAAGACAACATGAAAACAAGAAACGCGGTAAGATCGTCCCCGCGAACAAATGAATCCACGGCTCCGTCACGAAACATCGCCCTCACCCAAGTCCTCGAATAAGTAAGGAATACGCCTCTGACACTTGTACCCATATTATGGCTATAAACCGGCGGCCCGATCTGAATAGTACCGACCTGATCTATCTCGTTGTAATATCTTATTCTCTCGATACCCTTTTTGTCTGGCACGGCCAATACGAGGGACTACGGCAGCCCTTTGGTTCATTAATCTGCCTTTGGGGAAAGAAATTTTTATGTGGGCACCTCTATTAAGTATTGCGGTAATTGGGATTTGCATCATCGCACTTTTCTTGCTGGAGCGGGCTTTCCCGCTACGTCAGGCAAAACGGGCGCTGGCGGGACGTCTCACGGTCAATCTGACCTACGGGATCATCGCCTTTGCCACCGTGTCGCTGATCGTGAGGCCTGTCGCCGAGGGAACCCTCGGCTGGACCAGTATCAACGGATTTGGGCTGACCCGGCTGGAAGTTATTCCAGACGCGCTGAGGCCGATTGCCGCCTTTTTGCTCATGGATCTCACCTTCTACTGGTGGCACCGTGCCAATCATCGACTTCCACTGTTATGGCGCCTTCACAATGTGCATCATTTTGACCCCGACCTGGACATGTCGACCACCTTCCGCTTTCATTTCGGCGAACTGGCCTTCTCCAGCACATTTCGGATGGTTCAGCTCGGACTGATCGGTCCCTCCCTTGCAACCTACCTGGTTTATGAGGTTATCTTTCAGCTCGGCACTCTTTTTCATCACAGCAACCTGCGTCTACCGATCCGTGTTGAACGGATACTTGTCCGACTCATCGTCACCCCGCGCATGCACGGCATCCATCACTCTCAGATTAAAGAGGAAACCAACGCGAATTATTCGAGCGTTTTCTCCTGCTGGGACCGGCTGCACCATACCGTGCGCCTCAATGTCCCTCAGGAGGCGATCAACATCGGCATTCCTGGATACGCGGAACCGCAGGACAACCATCTAGGCAATAGCCTGCTTGCCCCGTTCCGGTTGCAGCGTGATTACTGGCTGCGAAAAGACGGCCATATGCCCCTGCGAACCGAAACGACGGGAAAGCTGGGCCAATTGGCGCCGTGACCCTCGAAACCTGCAGCTTTTTCTCTATCTATCCGGTCTTGCTGATCGGGACGCCTGCCTTCGTGCACGCGGCCCTCCAACGAGGGAGATACCATCTATAAAGACTTCATCCTCGCTCAACTCTAACCGGGGAGACGTATCAGGAATTGAAAAGATTGGCCTTACGAGTGGTTTTTCTCTTCTTTTTGTCTATACTTTTTTACTCGAAAACACCGCCACAACAAACCCTTTCCAAAACGAGGTCCCAATGAAAAAGCTTCTTTCCATTTCTTTAAGCCTCCTGTTGCTGATTGCCAGCCTGGCCTTTGCGACCGAACAGGCCGACCAGCAAGCCCACCCCTCCTGCAGCTATTGCGGAATGCACCGGGTCGCATTCGCCCACAGCCGGATGCTGATCGAATACTCCGATCAGTCGAGCGTCGGCACCTGCAGCCTGCACTGCGCAGCCCTCGAATTCGCCCACAGCATCGACAAAGTTCCCGCGGCCATCAAAGTGGGGGATTTCAACACGCAGGAGCTGATCGATGCCGAAACCGCCACCTGGGTGATCGGCGGGGACAAGCCCGGGGTCATGACTTCCCGCGCCAAGTGGGCCTTTGCCGACAAGGCGGCGGCGGAACAGTTCGTAAAAACCCACGGCGGTACGATTGTCGATTTCGAGCTCGCCATGAAGGCCGCTTATGAAGATATGTACAAAGACACCATGATGATCCGCAAAAAGCGGCAGATGAAAAAAATGAAGCAGCAACAGTCGAGCGAGGAAAGTGGCCATGACATGCATCAGCATGGTATGGGCAAGCAGTAACCACTCGGCTCTTCCCTCCCCTGTTGCTGTGGATATTGAGCAGCCCGGGACTGGGCAAAGAGCCACTGCTGTACCTGAAAAGTTGCAGGGAGCTATTGCATCCTTAATCCCTCACACTAAGCCCGTTCATGAGCCCCCTCGGATTTCCGAGGGGGTTTATGTTTTCTCCCAGGCTATTTTCTCTCCGAGTCTATTTGCTGCCGTTTGAGGAGACTTGCAACGTCTAAAGATTTCGAAACACATCCGGTTGCCAAAAGGTGCCAATGTGTTTGAGTAAATACATCGACACATTAACGCGGCACGACCCTGGTGCCGGAAAGGAAAGGAGAATCTTATGCCATCGATACTGATTACCGGAGCCAACCGCGGTATTGGCCTGGAACTGACCCGATCCTTCCTCGGGCATAATTGGAAGATCTTCGCCTGTTGCAGGACCCCGGAAAGCGCCGATGAGTTGAACCGCCTGGCGTCAGGGAAAAATAACGTGCATATCCTTCGCCTCGATGTAACGGATGAAGCGCAGATCTCCCGAGTGGCCGGAGAACTTAGAAACGAACCCCTCGATATTCTCTTCAATAATGCCGGCGTCAAAGGACCACAGGCCCAGAACTTTGGTGATACGAACGTCGATGAGTACCTTGAGGTCTTCCGCACCAACGCACTGGCGCCTCTGAAGATGGCCGAAGCTTTCGTGGAACAGGTGGCCGCAAGTGACAGGAAGATTCTGGCGTGCATGGGCACCCTTATGGGAAGCCTGAAGGATAATACCTCCGGGGGATTTTACGCCTATCGCTCCTCCAAGGCAGCACTGCATATGATCGTGAGGGGGTTGGCGGCTGATCTTTCGGCAAGGGGCATTCTATCAGTGGTTTTCCATCCCGGTTGGGTTCGCACCCGCATGGGAGGGGAAGAGGCCCCGTTAAGCGTAGAGGAAAGCGCCGCTGGTCTGACGCGGGTGTTGCTGGATATGGCTCCCGAAAATAACGGGTGCTTCTATGACTACCGCGGGGTAGAGCTTCCCTGGTAAAAAAAGAAAGGGAATCGGTGTTATTACCATTAAAAAGGGTCGGTCCTGAAGGACCGACCCTTTTTTGGTTATACCCGAAAGGGGGTCTTACCAGTCTTCGCTACCATGACAACCGGCGGTGCGGCAGGTTCCGTTTGTGTAGCTCATGGAACTCTTGATGGTGGTTGCCGGATTCTGCTCGAAGGACAGAGTGCTCAGATCACTGAAGTGACCGCCGCTGGCCAGTTTGCTGGCGTCGTGGCAGACAAGGCAGTCGTAGCGCTTGTCAACGGCATGCTTTTTGTGCTTACCGGAATAGTAGCCGTTGTACTGGCTCGTCCCGTAGGTGTGGCAGCTCTTGCACTGCGTGCTGCTGTTGAGCGTGCCGGTGGTCCAGTCAGGCGTGGTCTGTCCTCCGTGGCAGCGGACGTTGGAGCAGGTACTGCCGTTGCTGCTGGCGCTGCCGGTTTTGGCGGCCCAGGTAGACGGGAAGGCCTGATCGATCACACCATTGTGCGAGGCGCCATCATGGCACGTAGCGCAGTCGGTACCAACTTTGGCCAGGGCCGTATGGACCTCATGGGCGCCAAGGGTCGGGGGCTGGCCATGGCAGGCGTTACAAGAACCCGCATAGGGGTCGCCGGCCTGGAAGGTGTCGAGCCAGGCGGAAAGGTTGTTCAGTTCTTCCGCGCCCAGATTGATGGCGTTATGGCCGCTGTTGATCTTGGTCACAGCTCCGCTGCCGTTGCCGGCGATATCCGTGGCCGTGCCGGAAGCGTCGTACCCGTTGACCTTATGGCAGGCGGCGCAATCGGTGTCATAGATTTCCTGGCCGCCACGAGCCACCACGGGGGGTGGGGCGGGGCTGAAGGTGTCAAGCCAGTCGGCCAGATTGGTCAGTTCGCCAGAGGTGACAGTGCCGCCGTGACCACTCAGCACCTTGGTAACGGTAAGGCTGCCCTGGCTGGCCAGATCGACGTTGCCGGCGCTGTCGAAACCATAGACTTTATGACACCCTGAGCAGTTTTCGCTGTACACGGTTTGCCCGTTGCGATCAACGACCGGAGGAGGAGCCGGGCTCCAGGTGTCGAGCCAATTGGCGACATTCTGCTGTTCCTCGGAGGAAACAGTGCCACCATGGCCGTTGGCCAGCTTGGTCAAAGTGGAGCTACCCGTGCCCGCCAGGTCGATGTTGCCGACGGCGTCATAACCGTAGAGTTTATGGCAGGCGGCACAGGTCTGATCGTAGACCACCTGTCCGTCGCGGGCTACTGCCGGAGGCGGCGCGGGGCTGAAGGTATCGAACCAGGCCGCCAGGCCGGTCAGTTCTTCTGTTGAGACGGCGCCGCCGTGGCCAGCGGCCACCTTGGTAACGGTCGTGCCACCCTTGCCGGCCAGGTCGATGGAGCCGGTGGCGTCGTAACCGGTCAGCATATGGCAGGCGGTGCAGGAATCATTGTAGATCGTCTCAGCGCTGCGCGGGACCACCGGTGGCGGTGCCGTGCCAAACGTGTCGGCGTAGTCAGCCAAAGCGGTAAGCTCGGCTCCAGTCAGGGATTTGCCCATGTGACCACCTTCAATCAAGGTGATAATGGTGCTTCCCTTTGCGGCCAGATCGATACTGCCGGCGGCGTCGTAGCTGCCAAGCCTATGGCAGCCGGCGCATTCCTGGTCATAGACCTGTACGCCGGTTCGCGCGGTGGGGGGATTGGTCGGGGTGGTCACCGTCTGAAGGGCGTCGGCAATCAGGGCAATCTGCTCGGTACTCAGGGCAATAGTACCCATACCACCAGCGTTGCCTGCGATTGCGGCGGAGATGCCGCTCGCCGTGCGGGCACTGATGTCGCTCGTCGCCAGGCTGCCATGACAACCCTGGCACTCAGAGGTGTAAAGTTCACTCCCGGTGACCGGGGCGGGCGGCGGTTCCGTCGGCGTGGAGCCGTTCAGATAATTGGCGAGAGCGAGAATTTCATCAGCGGCCAGAGTCTGTCCGTTGTGCGAAGCACCGTTCCCAAACTCTCCCTGCAGCAAGGAACCGTCACCCTGCAGATTCATGGTGCTGCTGCTGGTGCCAACCGAGTGACAATCGGCACACTGGGCGGTGAAGATACTTTCACCGGTTGCCGTGGCTGGAGGCGTGGTGTCCGCAAGCCGCGTGGAGCAGATTTCTTTGGCGATATTGGGCAGAGCGGTAACCGCGCCGTTGCGCAGCTGAGTGAAACGTGCGTCAGAAATCGAGCCACTGCCTGCGGCGAGATCCTGACGTATCTGGGTGGCGACCGTACGTTGAACCTGAACAGCCGCTGCCGCCAGATCGTCAAACGTAAAGGTGCCGCCAACCTGGCTGGAGATGGTGCTGGCCAGAGATTGAAAAGCGGCTGTGCTCAGGGTCTCGTTGGCCAGAGCGACACAGTCCGCCAGATCCACGGTGCTCTGCGATTCACCGGTATAGCTGAAGTTATTCAGAGCGAGCATCAGGGTGTTAAGGGCCATATTGGCGCGAAGCGGCGCAAGCTGGGCATCGCTCAGCCCTCCCGTGGCGCCTGTGAGTCCTGCCATCGGATCAACCAGGAGATCGGCTGGGGTGAGGCCGCTGATCCCCTTGGCGTTAAGCAGAGCCAACAGCTCATCCTCGCTCATGCCGTTGGCAAGAACAGTGGTAACAGGCGAGACGACGGCGTTCTGCGTATCTCCACTTTGAACCCGACGCCTCAACATGCCCTCGTAAGGGATGTTGCCATGCATACCGCGACTCGACGCCTTGAGACGGATAATGGAGCCTTCCTGGATCGGCTGGGCGAAGGAGAAGCGGCCCTGGCTGTCGCTGGCGGTGGAGCTGTTTTGGATGATACGGGTTCCATCGGATGAGACTTCTTCGAATCGCGCGCCCACAATATAGGGGTCGACGGCGACTCCGGTGGTAACGGCTGTGGCAAGGCCGCTTCCGACAGTGTCAGAGGAACCACCGCTGCTGCCGCAGGCGGTGAGCATGCCTGTCAACAAAAGGACAGGGAGCCAGAGGACGTGCTTCACATTCTTCATTTGGGGTCTCCTGTTGGACGCAATTGTGCTACAACCGGGTCGCAAGCCGGCTTGCCAAGCGTCTGTAGTGTCGTCACGGAGTTGGTCCACACATCCCGGTGACTGGAGCCTTACGGGTTGTGTTGCTGGACCGGAGGATCGTTGGTTGTAGGGGACTGTACTTTCTGCGACTCCTTGAAAGCGCACCCTGCGCATTCGTAAGCGGTTGGTGTGTTGGGCGTTATTTAGAGCAAAATTGTGGCCAAATTCAATTAGTCATATCTCAAGATTTGACAACTGGCTGAATTCTTTACCTGGTTCTGTGTTTTTAATTTTTACTAATCATATCTTAGTGATTGGAAATGCGGCCAGGACTGGATAAATATTGTTGAGTTGCGAACACAGGGGTGTGCGGACTTGACACAGTCTCGCCAATAGGCGATGTAAATTTTGGTGGAATCGCGGAGGGGTTAAAAAGAAAGGGCTTCTTTTTCCAGAGGCCCGGAATGCTGCCCGGGTCCCTGGAAAAAGCTTCTGACTGGAGGGTTTACTGGATAGTCACCACCGAGTACCCTTGGGCCTGATACCCCAAGACGGAGATAAAACCGTTTCCCACCCGGTCTATTTCAGGCATGAGAGTGTCTGGGTCAACCCCAAGGGCATTGACGGCGTACATACAGACCTCCAAGGTAACACCATCTTTTTTGAATTGGCGGATCTGTTCGGCCACTTTGTCGAAGGCCTTGCGGCTGGCCTCATCAAGATCCTTGAGGGCCGTGGAAATGAGCTTCACCGCGTTGCCGTGAAAGACAATGACAGTTTTAGGGCGCGCAGGCAGGGCGAGCACATTCTTATCTTCATAAACACCCTTGATTGCCGGGAAGATGGTGGTGGCCGCCTCGGCCGAGCCCAGACTGTAGTCGAAGACAGAGTTAAGGCCCCGGACATCCTTGAGGGCGGCATATTCACCGGCTGAGGCCGGAACAGCGGCGAGTTGGATCATCGCCAGGGTGATGGCGATGACGGAAACCTGAAAGATAAACCGTTGAAATGACTGTTTCATGGTTGTTTCTCCTTTCTGCCTGTTGACCTGCTCATCCATCCTCACACATCACAACCGCCCGGCCTGGCCTTCAGCCCGGTGTGCTACCCTCTGCACCAGGCGACAGAGCCTGTCAGCCTCCGTCAGCCCGTCGATGAAGCGACTGGGGATACCGGCATAGCCGGTCTGGGCACCGACCAAGGCCCCGGTAAGCATGGCCCGGGCCTGGTTTTGGCCGCCGCCGTTGACGGCATGCAGGATGGCGGACTCGAAATCGCCGGAGAAGCGTGCCGCCAGGTAGTAGGCTGCCGGCAGCTGGTGGTAGATAGCACAGGGCATCCCATAGACGAGGGAGACCTTCCAGGCGGGTTCGATGCGGATGTCGGGATCGACGGCGGCCCGGGCCATGTACGAGGGGGAGAGCAGCGCATCGGGGGAGGCGAAACGCCCGGCCCGGGGCGGATCGGGGTCACCCGGCCGGGGCGGCTGCAGGTTGTCGTTGGTGACGGCGTGAAAGGGCAGCTCCCCCTCCTTGACAAGGTCCATCAGTTTTTCGGAGAGGGCAGCGTCGAGGCGGTGTCCCTGTACGAGCATACCCAGCACCGCCCCGTAGGCCACGGTCATCGACACCACGGTTTCGTCCGTTTGCGTCAACACAGTATTGGAAGCCACCGACCGGGCGAGCTGCGCCGGATTGCCGGCATAGAAAACGGCGAGGGCGAGGGTTCGTTCGATCGCCTCCGTCGTGTCGGCGTGTCCACCCGTCTGCCCCCAAGGGAGCTGCTGCACCCGCCTCCTCCAGGCTTCACGGATCGACTGGCTGGTGTATCCCCCCGGTCCATGGGCCGGAGTGCCGTCGAGCAGAGGAAAAAGCTCTTCATCGAGCCGGCGGCAGAAATCCTCCTCCTCGTAAGTGCCGCAGTCGGCCAGGGATTCCATCATCAGGGTAAGGATAATCCCTGCCTGAGATAGATCCCCCGCTTTGAGTCCTTCGTGGTAGCGGCCCGCTTTCGGCGTCGTGTAATCCGATATCCACTCACCGAAATCGCGCCTCAACGCTTCAAGATCGTAGTACCAGTGGGGCCCCAGCCCCATCGCGTCGCCGATGAGGGCGCCCAGAAGGGCGCCCTTGGCTCTGTCCTGAAAAGAAAGGTCCGTCATGGCTTATCTCCCCAGCGTAGGCGGCAGGTTGACTTCATTGCTGCTCCCGTTTGGAGTGGAACAGCTCTTGGCGCCGTCATCCATTAAATTCCTGAACCAGTCTCCTGATTTCCTCCAGGTTCACCTGTCGCTGGAAGAGCGGCTTTTTCTCCTTTTTGTGACCCAATAGCTGATCCTCGAAGAGGGGTTTTTCCTTGCGGTAGAACACGCCGAGCCGCAGAGGATCTTCTTCAAGAGCACTGGCAAAGGCCTGGATGCGGTCATGCGGGTCATGGTTTTCGTCCAGATAGGCGGTGTTTTCGTCGAACCATTGGTAGGTGTTGAGTTTGTTAAAAGATACACAGGGCTGCAGCAGATCGACCAGGGCATAGCCCCGGTGCCGGATGGCCTGCTGCAGAATATCGAGGGTTTGTTCCTTGTGGCCAACGAAGGCGCGGGCGACAAAAGAGGCCTCGAGGGCGATGGCCACGGCCAGCGGGTTGAACGGCTCCAGGATGACGCCGGCCGGTTGCAGCGGCGTTTCAAAGCCGCGCTGGCTGGTGGGGGAGGCTTGTCCTTTGGTCAATCCGTAAACCATATTGTTGTGGACGATGTTGGTCAGGTCGGGATTGCGACGGATACAGTGGATAAAATGGTTGCCGCCCTCGCCATACATATCGCCGTCACCGCTTTCGGCAATCACCGTCAGGTTGGGATTGCTCGCCTTGATGCCTGTCGCCACCGGCAAGGCGCGTCCGTGCAGACCGTTGAAAAAATGGACCTGCATATACTGAGGAATTTTGGCGGCCTGGCCAATTCCCGAGACCAGCACCGTCTGCTGCTGATCCAGCTCCAGGGCCGCCATCGCAGCGGTCAACAGCTTGAGAATGCCGAAATTGCCGCAGCCGGGGCACCAGGCGATGTCGCATCCCTCTCGGACAAACATATTGGTGGTCATGAGGTCACCTCCTGACGCAGTCGGTGTTCCAGGGCTTCGACGCTGAAAGGTCGTCCATTGTACTGCAGCCAACAGGCATCGGCCTGGCGCCCCGTTTCCCGCTGGATGAGCCGGGCGAATTGCCCCGTGGCGTTGCTTTCGATGACGATCAGCCTCTGTGCCCCTTGCAGGTGCTCCTGGACCTGCTCAGAGAGCGGGTAGACTTGGGGGGAGTATAAAAAGGCCGTCTCCGGGTCGCCGACCCGGGCCAGGGCCTCCTCGATGGCCAGCCGGGTCGAGCCCCAACCGACCAGCAGGCGCCTATAATCTGTCGGTCCGAATAAGTGGTGCTTTACCGTTTGTTCGGACCGCAGCCCCTTGAACTTTCGCAGCCGCTTGTCGACCATGGCGGTCCGCACCTCAGCGTCTTCCGTAATAAAGCCGGCCTCGTCGTGCTCGTCGCTGTCGACACAGACCAGCCCCTGCCCGTACCCGGGAATGCCTCGTGGAGAGAGGCCGCTTTCGGTCAGGGCGTAGCGGCGGTAGTCGGCGGACGTTTCGACAATGTGGTGTTCATCCGGTTCGGCAGGAAGGGGCAGTTCCGGAACGTTGTAGGAACTGTCGAGCAGGTACTGGTCAGTGAGGATGAAAACGGGCGACTGGCTGGCGTCGGCGAGATCAAAAGCCAGGCGGGCACATTCGAAGGCTTCTTCAAGGGTCCCCGGTGCCAGGATCATCCTGGGGAATTCACCGTGGCCGGCATACAGGGCCAGGTCGAGATCGCCCTGTTCGGTACGAGTAGGCAGTCCGGTAGCCGGACCGGGGCGCTGGGCCAGGTGAATCACCATGGGCGATTCGATGCCACCGGCCAGGCTAAGCCCTTCTCCCATCAGAGCGAAACCGCCGCCAGAGGTGCTCACCATGGCCCGGCCACCGGCGTACCAGCTGCCGAGCCCCATATTGATGGCGCTGATCTCGTCCTCGGCCTGCTCCACCACAAGGCCGAACCGCTCGGCATATTTGGCCAGAAATTGCAGCACCCCGGTGGAAGGGGACATGGGATAGGAGGCGATGAAATTGCAGCCGCCGGTGAGGGCTCCGAGCCCTACCGCTTCGGAACCATTCAGGAAAAGCTGGCCGGCGATTTGAGGGTTCGTCTGGAGGTCGCAAAACCATTCTTTCTCTTTGGCGGTGGCCTCTCCCTGCTCCAGGCCCAGCCTGGATGCCCGCAGATTCTTGTCCAGAACCTCCTGGTTACCGCCAAACAGCTCTTCCAGGGTCTTTTCAAGCAACGCTGATTTTAGTCCAAGCAGCCCGATGACAAAACCACAGGCAACCGCATTGGCATAGATCTTTTCACCCACCTGTTTAGCCAGATCGGCCAGAGGCAGAGGTATCAGTTCGTCGAGGTGATCGTAAACTGCCGGGTCACCGATAACCAGCGTGTCCGGCGTAATCCTCTCTTGAATCCACGAGTACGCGTCGCCGTCGAGCAGCACGCACAAGTCAATCTCTTCGGCATAGGCCCGTACCGGACTCGACGCCGCCCGAATGGTCGTCGAATTGCTGCCGCCCCGGATCCGCGACATAAATTCTTTAGTGGCAAAAACATGCAGACCGGCAGCTTTCAGGGTCCGGGTCAATACCGTTTCAATGGTCTGAATCCCCTGACCAGCCTCGCCGACAAGAACAATGCTGATTTCGTTTTTGAACCTCATTTGCGGTTGCACGGCAGCTTCTCCTTTCTCGCCTTCCACGACGTCTGATGCATTCAGGGTGAGATTCTCAAGTATAGACGGAGTAGCGTGATTTGCACGGTCTATGGCTTCCGGATCGACATCGGGAAGAAACCTTGCCTAAATCATGCGCCAGGAATACCCATGTGGTAGAATGAAAAGACAAAATAAGCTGAAAGGAGTCCGTTATGAAAAAAGAGGAATTTTTACATCACTGCCTGGAAGCCGAAGCCGGAAGGGATACCTTCGTTACCCATCCTCCCAGCAAAGAAGAAGGAAGAGTCGTGGAGTGCAATGTTGAAAAGGGGCACCTGATCGTACAGACTGCCGACAACCATCGGCGTTGTTGGGACTATCGGGAGTGTGAAGACCTGAGTCATTCCAAATCTGGACCCATGGTCTGATGGCCTATGATTCAACCTGGAAAATTTAAGGAAGATTAAGATGGAATGACCCGGGTGTCTATTTCCCCCCACGCTGAAACAAAAAAAAGGGGCCCAGCCATCTGCTAATCCCGATGGTTGGCCCCTTTTACGCGTCTTCCTGTATTTTCACAACCTGTCAATCACCTGTTGGAGCTTGTTTCTAATCTTGGTAGCGATCTCGACCAGTTCGGTATTGTCGATCGCCTGCATCGACGCGAGAGGATCGACCGCGGCAACTTCGACCCGGCCGTCCTCATATTCCTGGACGATCACGTTGCAGGGGAGCATGGTGCCAATATGGGCTTCAGTTTGCAGGGCCCGATAGGCGAAGGACGGATTGCAAGCCCCGAGAATGTGGTATTTTCTGAAATCGACATCAAGCTTCTTCTTCAGTGTTCCCTGGACATTGATTTCGGTCAGGATACCAAATCCTTCTTTTGCCAGTTCTTCAGTAACACGGGCTATCGCTTGGTCGAAAGAAGTGTCTACTGTTTTGTTAAAATAGTAACTCATTAAATCTATCTCCTTTCTGGTTGAGGATTGCGGTGAGGTCTCCCGGGTCTGCGTCACCCAGACAGTCCATCTACAAGCAGTATAGTCTCGCCGGCTCAAATCACCACCAGGGCATCACCTTTGTTTTAGTGCGCTATCGGAGAAATCATAGTCGTTCGGGGGTACACCTCTTAGGCGGTGTCCCCTATTTCTGAAAACAAGCGTTTTGCCCTTTACGCAAGCCTGATTTACATCCGCTTCCTGGGCAGTCTAATGGTAAAGACGCTACCCCGTCCAACCTCGCTTTCAACCTGTACCATTCCGCCGTGTGCCCTGACCACCGCCTGTACCAGACTGAGCCCCAATCCGGCCCCAGGCGTGGAGCGACTCTGGTCCAGCCGGTAAAACCGGTTAAAGATCGACTTTTGCTCTTCGGCCGGAATGCCGATGCCGGTATCGGCGATGGCAATGAGAATCTGCTCCCCTTCCGCCGCGGCCTGGATAGTCACCTTTCCCCCCACCGGGGTATATTTAATTGCGTTGTCAAGGAGATTGGCGACGGCCCTTTGCAGCCTCGGTCGATACCCCTGAACACATAAAGACGCGGATGCGACCACAACCTGGAGCTCGACGCCCTTATCCTCAGCCACGGTAGAAAACAACTCCCCGACATCGCTGACAATATCCCCTAGGTTCACGGATATTTTGGGGATCTCGCGAAGCCCGGCATCGGTTTCGGCGATTTCGAGCATGGTGTTGACCATGCCAACCATCCTGTCGCTCTCTTCGATGATGGTCCCGGCCATATTCCGGTACTCGGCCAGCTCTTGTCTCCCGGTCAGTGTCGTCTCGGCCAGACCGCGGATCCTCGTCAGCGGACTGCGCAGATCGTGGGCGATATTGTTGGTGACATCCTTCAATTCGCCGATGAGAACCTCGATTCGATCCTGCATCTGGTTGAAGGCCCTCCCCAGGTTCTCGATCTCTTCGCCGTCCTTGCCCAGCTCCACCCGATGAGAGAAGTCTCCCTGGCCGATCCGGTCGGCGGTCTGCCTGATCCGTTCGACTCCCTTCATGGCCCGCTTGGAGATTAGATACCCGGACAGAGCACCTCCGAGGAGCATGATGGCAAATGCGGTAGCAAAAATGCTGCGGAAGTCTTCGAGCAGCCGATCATCCTCCTTCAGCAGAAAACCCATCTGAAGGAGGTAGCCTCCCTCGAGACCCTGATGCAGAATACGGACCTGATGATGTCTGCCGGGCAGGGTGAGCGTACCGAACAGCTGCCCGGTTTCCGCGACCGGTTTCCTGGGCTTGATGCTCAGCTCCGGCCATGCCTTCAAATCGGAAGTCGCGATCAATGCCAGGTCCGGCGTAAAAAAACGGATAAAGACGCGGCCGACCCCTTCGGCCTCCGCTTCAAGATGGACTTCCTTGATCGCTTCTTCCAGACCTTCCGTCCGAAGTGTTTCAGCGACTTCAAAAGCATCCCTGGTAAGTTTTTCATCGATCTTGTCGTGCAGGGTTGACCTCAGGTGCACATAGACAAAGGAGAAGGCCGTTAAAAACAGGAAGGTAAAAAGCACCAGAAAACGGAGGGTCAGCTGGACGCTCAGGCTGCGTATCATGCTACCCCCTGGCCTCGAGAAGGTAGCCGACGCCACGCACCGTATGGATGAGCTGTCGCGAAAAAGGACGATCTATTTTATCGCGCAGGCGGCAGATGCGGGACTCAACCACGTTGGTCTCGGGATCGAAATTATAATCCCAGACGTGCTCCATGATCATGGCCTTGGAAACGACCCGGCCTGCGTTGCGCATCAGATATTCGAGCAGGGCAAACTCCCGATGCTGCAGGTCGATTTCGCGGCCGGCGCGAAAAACCTTGCGTCGGGCCACGTCCATCGACAGGTCGTCGACCTGGAGAGTCATGGGTTCAGCGATCTGGTTGACCCGACGCAGCAAGGCCTGAGTACGAGCCAGCAGCTCAGAAAAGGCAAAGGGTTTGACCAGATAGTCGTCGCTGCCGGATTGAAGCCCCAGAATTCTGTCGTCGACGGACTTTTTCGCACTCACGACGATAATGGGGAGTCGAAGCTTTTGTTCACGGAGCTTTTCGATGACCGTCAACCCGTCCAAGCGGGGCAGCATAATATCGATCACCGCGATGTCGTAAGGGGTATGAGAGGCCATAAACAGGCCATCTACCCCGTTAGCGGCGCGATCCACGGCGTACCCGGCTTGTTGATACCCCTTGGCGACAAAGTCGGCGGTCCGATCGTCATCCTCAATGAGCAGAACTCTCATACTCCCTCTCCAGGATGCTAACTTCCAGCTTCTCCCGGGAAGCCCCCAGGGCTTTCGGGGTATTGCCGGGAATATTTTTCACTATCATAACGTGATTTTTCCTTCAAAAGATAGTAGCCGTTGAACTCGCCGAGCTTTGCTACACGCTGGCGAACTTCGGTGGGCAGTCGCCTCAAGTCCCCTTCTTTGATCGCGAAGTAATCATTGCTGCTGTTTTGGAAATACCGATTCACCTCTGCGGGCTGTTCGGCCAAAAGCGCCTGTCCCCGCGAGTAAAACTCAGCCGAGTGCGGCCGTTTGAACAGATAGATCAGGTCTCCCGCTTCCTCGACCCGGACTGCCTGGTAAGCCGCCACCAGTTCCTTTTGGCATTTTTTGGCCGGCACAATTTGGCCCGCTATCAACAGCCACGCCGAGACAAACAGCAGCGTGGTGGTGACCGCTACCCCCATCATTTTTCCGAGTCCAGGCTCAGGCGATATCGTTCTTGCCAAGTTCTCGGCCTGGTCCGGCAACATCAGTTCAGCGACAAGCAAGGCAAAGGCCGGGAGCCCTGGAAGGACGTAAGTCCACAGAATGTTGCCAGCCAGGGTGAAAAAAACCATGGGGGCGACAGACCACAGCATCAGATACACCCCCCAGCCGTCGGGGCGTCTGAGCATGAGGCCCGCTTTTTGTCGGAACTCTTTCCTGAAGAGGGAGGCGAGCAAAACCAAGGACCACGGCAGCGCTGTCACCAGCCAGTACAGCCAGATGGTCCCCAGGGGCCGGGAGTGAGCATTGCCGTAAAGATCACCCTGCCAGCCTGAAACCATAAAACGCTTCCAGTGTTCGCCGATCAAAAAATAATCGAGAAACCCCGGGGTCTTTAGCTCCGCCAGATAATACCAGGGTGCGCTCAGGGCAAGACAAAGCGCCAGACCCGAAAACCAGGGAAGGCGGCGCCAGACATGGCCCCACTGTCTTTGCCAGAGAACCCAGCCCCCGACGGGCAGCCCGACAAGAATCAGAGCCACTGGGCCCTTGGCCAGGAGACCAATGGACAGACCGACAAAGAAGAGATATCCCCAGACCAGGGCACGGCTTTTCTTTGCTGTCATGGCCCGCCAAAAAGCGATCATCGAAAGCGTCGTGCCTAAAAGCAGGGCGGGATCGGTCATGACCGCTCCGCTGCTGACGAAGAACAGAACGGAGAGGGCCAGTACCACAGTCGCCACCAGGGCAAAATCCCGCCCACGCTGCCGGACGGCGACAAAATAAACCAGGGCGAGAACAAGAAGAGCCAACAGAAACGACGGCAAACGAATGGCGAACTCGTTCACTCCCAGTACGCGGATGGAAAGGGCCGAAAGCCAGGTCGACAGGGGAGGCTTTCCCCAGAAAGGAACACCCTGATGAATCTGCGGGGTGATCCAATCGCCCGTCTGTGCCATGAGCCGGGCGATTTCGCCATAGCGCGCCTCGGTGGTATCGGCCAACGGATAGCTTCCCAGCGACAGCAGGCGGACCATCGCTGCCACAGCGAGTATCCCCCGGAGCACCTTGCGTTGAATTGATGTCAATTGGAATGCCATGATAACGCCTCTTGGTTTCTGCGGGCCAAATCGAAAGGTTTCAGGACCACCCGCCCGATGGCCGCACGGTGGTGACTGTTCACCAGGTAAATGGGCCGCTGCTTGGTTTCGACAAACATCCGCCCCAGGTACTCGCCGACCACGCCGATGGCCAACAACTGAAGACCGCCCAGAAACAAGATCACGACCATCAGGCTTGGGTAGCCTGGCACCGGATCGCCGAAAAACAGCGCTTTGGCCAGGACAAACAGACCGTAAAGCAGCGCCGCCGCCGAGGTCAGAAATCCGATATAGCTGGCAATTTTCAGGGGCGCCACGGTAAATGAGGTTATCCCTTCGATCGCCAGATTCCACAGCCCCCAGTAGTTCCACTTGGTGACGCCTGCATAGCGGGGATCACGGTGGTAGGGAAGCTCTTTCGCCGGGAAACCGATCCAGGCAAAAAGCCCCTTCATGAACCGGGTCCGTTCGGGCAGCTGCTTCAAGGCATCGACTGCCCGCCGGCTCAGCAAACGGAAATCACCTACATTCTCGGGCACCTTGACGCGTCCAACGCGGGCCATGAGCGCATAAAAAGCGCGGGCGGTCGTCTTTTTCACCCAGGTTTCCCCTTCCCGGCTGAGGCGCCGCATGTAAACCACATCGAAGCCCTGACGCCATTCCTTGACCATGTCGGGAATCTGTTCCGGTGGGTCCTGCAGATCGGCGTCGATCACCACCACCGCATCGCCGTGTGCATAATCCAACCCGGCTGTCATCGCCGCTTCCTTGCCGAAGTTGCGACTCAGGTCAAGGACCTCGACGCGCCGGTCCTCTCGCATCAGCTCCAACAACAGGGGCAGGGTATTGTCGCTGCTCCCGTCATTGACATAGAGGATTTCTGCGCGGTCTATGTCGGCCCCTTCCAGGGCCGAGCAGAGTCTGCGGTGGAATTCAAGAATAACTTCCTGTTCGTTGTAGGCCGGCACCACAACCGTCAGCAGGGTCTCTTTCTGAACTGTTTTTGCCGCCTTGTTGAGGGAGGGTTTTCTCATATTCTGGCTCCTTTAAAATGTCCAGGTCCGGTTTAAGGTGAAGCTGAATCCGAAAACAGCGCCGGTGGCAAGACACTGGGCGATAAGATAGTGTCCACCCAGACAGCCAAGCATCGCTTTTAAGACGAGTCCGTTGATGACCAGCCCCAGGGCAGCGACCAGGAAAAACCTGGACACGGACTCCAGGTGTCTTTTCCGGCTGTGGAAGGTGCAGAAATAATTCAGCAGATAAATGATCAGGGCACCTGTCATCGCCCCTGCGGTGGAAGCGGGCAACACGCCTGCAGAAAATTGCCGGATCAGGGTCACCATGAGACCGTAATGCACCAACGTGCCAAAAACACTGACCAAAAGGTATTTGGTCAGGTCTGGCAGCAGCTTTTCCACCGCTGGGGCTGACCTTGGATTGCTGAATAGAAGTTTCACGGGGTACCCGCAACCTTTCCCTTGAAAGCCAGTTGCTTAACGCGCGAGGCCCTGAGGTTTCGTCCTTTTCAAACAGGGTGAATGTAAAACAGAATAGTTGTCGAAACATGACCGGAAGATTACCTTTTAGCAATCTTCCCGAAGACAGGAGTGGCTACCCGGCGGGAGGGGATGTGAAACGAAAGAGCTTTAACGTCCAGCAAGAAACTATGATAAACTTTCAGCCGTTCCTTGCCCTTATTCCACGCAACGAAAGAGATGCGCCAGATGCCTGACCAAAAAGACAATCAGCCCAAGGAGTTGCCCTGGCTCGAAAAGTTGACCTTTCTTTTGATGCTGGGGCTGGTGACGATTCTGTTTCTCGTGCTGCTCAAGCCTTTTTTCGGGGCGATCTTCTGGGCTTGTATCATCGGCCTGATTTTCTATCCCCTCTACCGGCGCCTGCTGGCCGCCTGGGGAGAGCGAAGCAATCTGGCCGCGCTGGCGACTTTGACTGCCGGAGTCCTCATCGGCATTGTCCCGACCCTCTTCGTCTTTGGCTCATTTCTGCAGGAGGGCGCCAGTCTGTACCAGCGCCTGCAGAACGGCGACCTGGATTTCGCCCAATATATTCAACGTATTCGGGAGGCCTTTCCCGTTATTCAGAATTTTCTCGAACGCCTGAATCTCGACCTGAACCCCCTGCAGGAACAGTTGTCGGGGGCAGCGCTGGCGGCCAGTCGCTTTCTCGCCCAGAACGCCGTACAGTTTGGCCAGGATACCCTGCAGTTTTTCGTCAGCCTCGGCCTCATGCTCTATGTCGCTTTTTTCCTGCTGCGGGATGGGCAGCAGTTGGTCGAAATGCTGGTGCGCGCCCTTCCTCTGGGGGATGAACGGGAGCGTCTTCTTTTCGCAAAATTTGCCGAAGTGGCCCGGGCCACCGTCAAAGGCAACCTCGTTGTCGCCGTGGTACAGGGTAGTCTGGGGGGTATTATCTTCGCCATTCTCGGCATTCCCGGCGCCCTGCTCTGGGGCGTGGTGATGACCCTCCTCTCTCTCATCCCCGTAGTGGGCGCTGGCCTCATCTGGGCTCCGGTCGCCATTTACCTCTTCGCCATCGGCGATTGGGTGCAGGGCCTCATTCTCACCGCTTTCGGCGTAGGGGTTATCGGTCTGGTGGACAACATCCTGCGCCCGATTCTGGTGGGGCGTGACACCAAACTGCCCGACTATATCGTCCTGTTGTCGACCCTGGGCGGCTTTGCGGTCTTCGGTATGAACGGCTTCGTCGTCGGCCCGCTGATTGCCGCCCTGTTCGTGGCCTTCTGGGAAATCTTCGTACGCGAGTTCAATTCGCCGGCGACACCCCCTACCGATTAAGCACCAACCAGCCTCTCTGCCCCGGTCGACAGCTGTAGAATATTCTACGGGCCACGTGAATTATTCTACAAAATCGCCCTCTTGCCTGCTGCCGTCGAAGGATCTTTTCCCTCCCATATCCGCTCTTCCCAACGTTCGCTCCGCCCTAAGGGGCATGGACATTCGGCCAACCTCGCCTAATATAAAAACAATTCGATTTATAAAAGGCAGTGCGAATGCCCTGTTCGTCGGGGAGGAGCGGCTGGGCATAGTGCTTGCTCCTTGGGAGGAGGAAGGTGAACCAGTGAACTTTTTCGGAACCGACAGAGGGTTCCCGTTACGAAATTGAGGAACAGCGATGGCGACATGGGTGAATCGACAGCTTTTGACCGGAATGGTTCTCTTTTTGCTCCTGTTGGGGACAAGGGCCTGGGGCACCGACCCACCGGCGCCTGATCTGCCTGCCCTGGTGCAGGAGGCGGTCAGCCGCAACCCTTCCATCGAAGCCTCCGAGGCCCAGTGGCAGACCTTTTTAGCAAAAGCCCAGCAGGCCGGCAGCTTTGATGACCCCATGCTGATGCTGGGGATCAACAACGGCCTGGTGAACGATCCCTTCGCCTTTGATCAGGATGGCATGACCTCCAAGGTGATCGGCCTCAGCCAAAAACTCCCCTTCTTTGGCAAACGCGCGCTGGCCCGGGAAGCCGCCAGTCTGGAAGCAGTCTCTGCCCAGGCTCGCCATGAGGAGCGCAAGCTGGCCCTGGCCGCTCTGGTGAAAGAAGTCTATGCCCGCCTCTTTCTGGTCGACAAGGCTCAGGATATCCTGACCCGCAATCTCCAGGTGATGGAGACGGTGATTCGGGCCGCCGAAACCCGCTACGGCGTCGGTGAAGGGCGCCAGCAGGATGTGCTTCGGGCCCAGGTGGAGCGCTCCCGTCTGCTGGAAGCGCAGATTGGCCTCGACCAGCAGCGTCGCAGCCTGCAGGCGAACCTCAACCGCCTCCTCGCCCGCCCCGCCGACACCCCCATCGGACCCATCGCCGACCTCGACACCCCGCCCGTGCCCTATGGAGCCGACGAACTCCGACGATTGGCCGAGGAAAAGCGGCCTCTTCTCGCCGGTCTGACCGCGCAGATCGACAAGGGCAAGGCGGAGGAGGCTCTGGCCCAAAAGGCTTTCTACCCCGACTTCACCCTTTCCCTCGAATACATGCAGCGCGAACCCGCCATGGGCGGCGAGGGAGACGACATGTACAGCGCCGCCGTCTCCTTCAATCTGCCCGTCTGGCGCGAGCGCCGACAGGCTCGGGTAGCCGAGGCCCAGGCCCAGAAGGCCACGGCTCAGGCCGAACTGCATGACTTGCGCAACGCCATCGACGGGGGCATTGCCGACCTGCTCGCCAAGCTCGATCGTGCCGGCCGTCTGCTGGACCTCTACCGTGGCGGCATTCTCCCCCAATCGACCCACGCCTTTGAATCAGCCCAGATCGCCTACAGCAACAACCAGGTCGATTTTTCCCGGATGCTCAACAGCCTGACCACCCTGTTCAACGATGAACGTCAACTTTATCAGACCATGGCCGACTACCGCCTGAACCTGGCCCAGCTCGAAGCCCTGGTCGGTACGGATTTAACAAAATAAGCGCCCTTAGAAGAGGTTCTGACATGAGCAAAAGAAATATGAAGTCTCCCCTGATCGCCCTGCTGCTGATCGTCGCTCTCGGCGGCGGCTATTTCTGGGGGCGCTCCGGCGGCCACGACGACCATGACCACGAGACGACGACGGAGACGGCCGCCGGGGAAAAGGTGCAGTACACCTGTGGCATGCACCCCTTCATCATCCAGGATGAGCCGGGCATTTGCCCCATCTGCGCCATGGATCTGACCCCCCTCAAGCCCGGCACGGGCGGCGGCTCGCAAGCTGCGAGCGGCCCGGCCAAGATCATCCACTGGGCCTCGCCCATGGATCCAACCTATGTCCGCGACGAGCCCGGCCAAGACTATATGGGGCACGATCTCGTTCCCGTCTATGAGGACGGCGCCGGCGGCAGCGCCATCTCCATCGACCCCGTCACCACCCAGAACATGGGGGTGCGCACCGCCACCGTCACCCGCGGCGACCTGCACCGCGAGGTGCGCACCGTCGGCCGCATCAGCTATGAGGAATCGTCCCAGTACGCCGTCAACAGCAAGATTGGTGGCTGGATCGAACGCCTGTACGTCAACCAGACGGGACAGCTGGTACAAAAGGGACAGCCGCTCCTCGAGATTTACAGCCCCGAGCTGGTCGCCGCCCAGCAGGAGTACCTGCTGGCCCTACGCCACCAGGCCGAGCTGGCAAAAAGCCCTGTCGCCGACCTCGGCGCTGGCGGCGACCGCCTGCTGCGCGCCGCCCGTCAGCGGCTAAGCTACTGGGACATCAGTGCCCGCCAGATCGAGCAGCTGGAAATGAGCGGCGAGATCCGTAAGACCCTGACGCTGTATGCGCCGGTCAGCGGCATTGTCAGCGACAAGAAAGCCGTCGAAGGGATGAGCCTGAAGCCGGGGATGGAGCTGATGCAGCTAACCGACTTGAGCCGCATCTGGGTATTGGCCGACCTCTACGAGTACCAGCTCCCCTGGGTGAAAGAGGGGCAGACGGTCACGGTGGAGGTCCCTCACGCCGGTAACCGCACGCTGACTGGCCAGATTGCCTACATCTACCCCACCGTCGATCCCAAGAGCCGCACCGTACAGGTACGCATCGAGCTGCCCAACCCCGGCCTGGAGCTGAAGCCGGAAATGTTTGTCAACGTGCGCCTGCACACCCAGGCCTCCAAGGACGTCCTCCTCATCCCCGTCGATGCCATCCTCACCTCCGGCACCCGGCAGCATGTCTTCGTCGCCCTCGGCGAGGGCCGCTTCGAGCCGCGCGAGGTGCAGACGGGAATCCAGGGGGAAGACGGCCAGGTGCAGATTCTCACCGGCCTCCAGCAGGGAGAGCAGGTCGTCACCTCGGCCCAGTTCATGCTCGACTCGGAGAGCAAGCTGCGCGAGGCCATCCAGAAGATGATGGCCCCCAAGGCCCCCGCCAGCCCGGCGGCGCMGCCCACCGAGCACCCTGAGGAAGACCTGGAGGACCTGTTCTAGCGAACCAGCAACCTCTGTGCGGCCAGGCCTGGGGTACATATTCCCCCAGGCCTCACCCCTCACTTTCAACGCTGTCAGGATAGAGCGATGCTTGAAAAAATAATCGAATGGTCGATACGCAATACCTTCGTGGTGGTTCTGGCCACCGTCTTCCTTGTCGTCGGCGGGATTTACTCCCTGCGCAACATCCCCATCGACGCCATTCCGGACCTCTCGGATGTGCAGGTGATCATCTTTACCGACTATCCCGGCCAGGCCCCGCAGGTGGTGGAGGACCAGGTCACCTACCCGTTGACCACCCAGATGCTGGCCGTTCCCGGGGCCAAGGTCGTGCGCGGCTATTCCTTCTTCGGCTATTCCTTCGTCTACATCATCTTTGAGGACGGCACCGACATCTATTGGGCTCGTTCCCGCGTCCTTGAATATCTCAACTACGTCTCCGGACGGCTCCCCGAGGGGGTGACACCAACTTTGGGTCCCGATGCCACCGGGGTCGGCTGGGTCTACGAATACGCCCTGGTCAGCGATCGCCACAACCTGCAGGAGCTGCGCTCCATCCAGGACTGGTTCCTGCGCTATGAGCTGACCTCGGTGGAAGGCGTGGCCGAGGTTGCCAGCCTCGGCGGCTTCGTCAAACAGTATCAGGTGGCCGTCGATCCCAATCGCCTGCGCGCCTTCGATATCACGCTGCCCATGGTCGAGATGGCCATCAAGAACAGCAATCTCGATGTCGGCGGCGGCGCTATCGAAATGGCCGAGACGGAGTTCATGATCCGCAGCCGCGGCTATATCCAGAACCTGCAGGACTTGCAGAACGTCGTCATCATGACGACGGAGCGCGGTACGCCCGTGCTGCTGCGAGATATCGCCGACGTGCGTCTCGGCCCCGAGATGCGGCGAGGCGTCGCCGACCTCGACGGCGAAGGGGAGACCGTCGGCGGCATTATCGTCATGCGCTACGGCGAGAACGCCCTCAAGACCATCGACAACGTCAAACGCAAGTTGGAAGAGCTCAAGGCCGGCCTGCCCGAAGGGGTGGAGGTCATCCCCGTTTACGACCGTTCCGGGCTGATCCAGCGGGCGACCTCCAACCTCAAGGAGAAGCTGCTGGAGGAGAGCCTGGTCGTCGGCCTGGTCATCATCCTCTTCCTCTTTCATCTGCCAAGCGCCATCGTGGTCATCCTGGCCCTGCCCGTGGCCATTCTCATGGCTTTCATCATCATGTACGCCCAGGGGATCAACGTGAACATCATGAGCCTGGGCGGGATCGCCATCGCCATCGGCACCATGGTCGACTCGGCCATCATCATGGTGGAGAACGCCCACAAGCATTTGGAGAAAGGGGGACGGTCGCGGCGGGAGGCGATCATCGAGGCAGCCAAGGAGGTTGGCCCCACCATCTTCTTCGCCCTGCTGGTCATCACCGTCTCCTTCGCACCGGTCTTCACCCTGCAAGAGCAGGCGGGCCGCATGTTCAAGCCCCTGGCCTTTACCAAGACCTACTCCATGGCGGCGGCGGCGCTCCTCTCCATCACCATTGTCCCCGTCCTCATGCTCTGGCTCATCCGCGGCAAGATCCGTTCGGAAGAGCGCAACCCCATCAACCGCCTGCTTATCGCCCTCTACCACCCCGTGGTCGACCTGGTGCTGCGCTGGCGCAAGACGACGCTGCTGGTGGCCCTGCTGCTGGTCGTTTCCATCAGCTACCCCCTGACCAAGATGGGGACGGAGTTCATGCCTCCCCTTTACGAGGGGGACCTGCTCTACATGCCCACCACCCTGCCGGGCTTGTCGGTGACTAAGGCCAAGGAACTCTTGCAGCAGACCGACCGCATCATCCGCCAGTTCCCGGAAGTAGAGACGGTCTTCGGCAAGATCGGCCGGGCGGAGACCGCTACCGATCCGGCGCCCATGATGATGATTGAGACGACCATCATGCTCAAGGACGAAGCGGACTGGCGCGACGTCCCTGACCACCGCTTTTACAGCAATTGGCCGCAATGGAGCGAGCCCCTCAAGATTCCCCTGCGCTGGCTGCTGCCGGAAAAACGCAAGATCTCCGTGGCCGAGCTGACGGAGCAGCTCAACAACGCCGTACAGTTTCCCGGCCTGACCAACGCCTGGACCATGCCCATCAAGACCCGCATCGACATGCTCTCCACCGGCATCAAGACTCCCGTCGGCATCAAGATCATGGGGCCCGACCTGGAAGTGTTGAATCGTCTGGGCGAGGAAGTCGAAGCGGTGGTGCGCCCCCTCAAGGGCACCCTTTCGGCCATCTCCGAACGCACCGTCGGCGGCTTCTTTCTCGATTTCGACATCGACCGCCTCGCCGCGGCCCGCTACGGTATCCAGGTGGGGGACATCCAGACCGTCATCCAGTCGGCTCTGGGCGGCATGACTATCACCCAGACCGTCGAAGGGCTGGAGCGCTACCCCATCAGCCTACGGTACGACCGGGACTTCCGCAGCGATATTCCCGCCCTCAGGCAGCTCCTCGTTCCTTCGCCGACGGGGGCCCACATCCCCCTGGAGCAACTGGCGACCATCACCGTGCGCAATGACCCCGACAGCATCAAAACGGAGAACTCCAGGCGCACGGCCTGGGTCTATGTCGATATCAAGGGTATCGATCTCGGCACCTACGTGGAGAATGCCCAAAAGGCCGTGGCTGACAACATCAGTCTGCCCCCTGGCTACAACATCGTCTGGAGCGGTCAGTACGAGTACATCGAGTCGACCCGGGCCCGCCTGCTGGTTATTATCCCGCTGACCCTGCTGATCATCTTCGTCATCATCTACATGAGCACCCATTCGGCCGTTAAAACGGCGATCGTCTTCATGGCCGTCCCCTTTTCGCTGGTCGGCGCCTTCTGGCTGCTCTATCTGCTCGACTACAATATGTCCATCGGCGTCTGGGTCGGCCTCATCGCCCTCGCCGGCCTCGACGCCGAAACGGGCGTGGTCATGCTCCTCTATCTCGACCTCGCCCACAAAAAATGGACGGAGGAAGGCCGCATGCTCACCGTAGGCGACCTCAAGCAGGCCATCCACCACGGCGCCGTCAAACGGATCCGCCCCAAGGTGATGACCGTGGTCACCATCATCGCCGGCCTCTTCCCCATCATGTGGAGCACCGGCGCCGGCGCCGACGTCATGAAGCGTATCGCCGCCCCCATGGTCGGCGGCTCGGTCACCTCCCTGGTTCTGGAGATGCTGGTCTACCCCGTCATCTTCTTCCTCTGGCGCGGTCGCGGCCTGGACAAGAATCCAACACCGACCCGGGACGGCGACGACTAGCCCATTTCCTGGCAAAACGATAAAGAAACCTGCTCCTCTTTGACCCGGGTCAATTTTTGGCCCGGGTCTTTGTGTTAAATTTTTCTCAACAGCGCCTTTTTTCACGAACACGCACTCTGGCGTTTTTTCAGAAAGTAGAGGTGACCTATGACAACCAAGACCACAACACCGAAACCAAACCATTTGGAACAGACCGTGGGCGACCTGGTCGCTGAGGATTACCGAAACGCGGCCATCTTTGAGAAACACGGTATCGACTTCTGCTGCGGCGGTCAGGTGACCCTGGGCAACGCCGCCCGCGACAAGGGCCTTGACCCCGACGACCTCCTTCGTGAACTCAAGGCAGCCAAAGAAACGGCGACTGGCGGGCACGAAAACTACACCGCCTGGGATCTGGCCTTTTTGGCCGATTATATCGTCAATACCCACCATTCCTGGCTCAACGACCATCTGGGTCAGATCGCCGCCTACGCCCACAAGATCGCCGAGGTCCATGGCGAACACCACCCCGAGGTGATTCGCATCGCCACCCTTTTCGACGGCATCGCTGCCGACATGGTAGAGCACCTGCGCGAAGAGGAAGAGGTCTTCTTTCCCGCCATCAAGCGCATCGAAGCCGCCCACCAGGCCGGCACCGCACCGTCTATGGAAGATGCCAGTCTCTTGCGACGGACTCTGGAAACCCTCCATCGCGACCATGAGGCCATTGGCGAGGCGACCCACGAAATCCGTCGTCTGGCTGGCGACTACACAATCCCTGCCGATGTCTGCAACACCTTCGCGGTTACCTATCGCCTGCTCAAGGAATTTGAGGATGACCTCCACAAGCACGTGCATCTGGAGAATAATATCCTCTTCCCCAAAGCGGCCAAACTGTTGCCGGCGGCATGAGGCTGTCGGGATTCAAGATTGAAAGGAGTTTGCGATGAAAGAAATGGGACGACAGGCGCTGTTGAGACGGGCAACTTTTTTCCTGCTGGTGGTGGGCTTGCTGCTGCCGGGGCTGGCCGCCGCCCACTGCGATGCCCTCGACGGGCCGGTGGTGGTCGAGGCCAGGGCTGCCCTGGAAAGGCAGGACGTGGCCCCCGTTCTTAAGTGGGTAAGAGCCGCCGATGAAGAGGCCATACGCGACGCCTTCGCCCAGACTGTCGCCGTGCGGCAGCTCTCCCCAGCCGCCCAAGAGTTGGCCGATCACTACTTCTTTGAAACCCTGGTGCGTATTCACCGGGCCGGCGAAGGGGCACCCTACACCGGCCTCAAGCCTGCCGGCGCCATCGCTCCGGTTGTAGCCCGCGCTGATCGGGCCCTGCAGCAGGGCTCCGTCGACGACCTGGCCAAAGCCATTGCCGCCCACGCGGAAGAAGGTGTGCGTGACTATTTCCAGCTTGCCCATGAGGCCCGGCAGCAGGCCGACAGTAGCGTGGCGGCCGGACGCGAGTTCGTCGAGGCCTATGTTACCTACGTACATTATATCGAGGGCATCGCCAAAGCCGTGCATGAGGCACCCCATCACGGCCAGCCCGCGGCGCCGAGCGCTCATCAGCACTAGGCCACCCCCCTTGAGGGCAGGCTCGTCTGTTGGCGGGCCTGCCCCTCACTTCCGACGGAGCAGGTAGTCCCGCAGCGCCACGGCGTTGTTGTGCTCCTCGTCGCGGGCGGCGTAGACCAGAGTCAGGGTCCCCTGCCTGGCCCGCTCCTGCAGTTCTGTCAGCGCCTCCCCCTTCGCCTCCAGTTCCTCGAAGTAGCGGCGCCTGAATTCTTCCCACCGGTCCGGATCATGCCCGAACCACCGCCGCAGCTCACGGCTGGGCGCGATCTCCTTCAACCATTCTTGTACCTGCAGTGCGTCCTTGGACAGGCCCCGCGGCCACAGGCCATCGACCAGCACGCGATAGCCATCCTGCGCCTGGAGCGGCTCATAGGCTCTTTTCAGGTAAACGGACATCCTCTCCTCCTCAAGGGCTTGTCTCCTCACTCCTCCTGAAGCGATAGTAAAAAAGGGCCAGGGCCAGCAAATCGGTACCTGCCGACAACAGAAAGACCAGCCGATAAGGAGTCGCCGACAAGGCTTGCGCACCGAGGCCGGGGGCCATTTCCAGCAACCGGGCGGCCACGGCGGCACCGAAAGCGCCGGCAGTAAAGAAGACGAGATTGTAGAAACCCATGCCAATGCCGGTCTGCGCGTGCGGGAGGGTCAGGGATATAGTCTTGGCCAAAGCCGCGTGAATGAGCGAAAAACCGACATAACAGACCATCAGCACGAGGGCGACAGCATAGGCCGAATGGCCGGCCATCGCGGCCAACGACAGAAACCCGACACTGAGCAGAACCAGACCGCTGCGCACCACCACCGTGCTACCGACCCGATCCGCCAGGCGACCGCCGATGTTACCCAGAATGGCAGCCGCCATAGCACCGGGGAACAGGGCCAGACCGATCTTGAGGGTGTCGAGCTGATGGATCTGCCGCAGAAGCAGGGGGATGAGAAAAAACATGCCGAAGACCGTCCCCACGGCCAGAAAGACAGTCAACAATCCCAGGCTGTAACGGGAATTGACAAAAAGAGAGACCGGCACAAAGGGCGCCGGATGGCGGCGGATGTGGCGGACAAAGACCAGCAGGGCCAGCGCCCCCAAGGGCAACGCCCAGGCTTCCCCCTGGGCCACAAAGAGCAACAGCAGCACCACGGCCGTAGCCAGATAGCCGGCGCCGAGGCGGTCGAACTCCCCGCGAGACCCGGCTTCGGCCGTCAGAAATCGCCAAAACAGGGGGATAGCCGCCAGGGTCATGTGCGAGAGGAGGAAAAGGGTACGCCAGTCGAAACTCCCGGCCAGCAGGCCGCCAACCAGCGGGCCCACGCCCGAGGCAAAGGCGACGGTGGAGGCAACGGCCCCCAGCACCCGCCCCCGCATCTCCGGCGGAAAGTAGCGCGTCGCCACCAGCATGCCCATGGCCGGGATGGAGCCGCCGCCGACCGCCTGAATAAAGCGGGCGCCGATCAACAGGGGATACCAGTCGGCGACGGTGCCCATCAGGGCGCCGACGTTGAAAAAAAGGAGGCCGATGGTAATGAGGTTGCGTACGGGGAAAAGATCGGCCAGTTTGCCGTAGGTGACGGCCGCCAGGGCGAAGGCGACGATATAGATGGTGATCACCCAGCTGACCTCGCCGGGGGAGAGGCTGAACTCGGCGGCGATGTCGGGAACCGCTACATTGAACATGGTGCCGTTCAGAACGGAGAAAAAAACGATAAAGCACAGCAGCGGCACCAGGCGCCGGCGTTGCTGGTCCGTGGCGGAGGGATGTTCCATGATCGTCTCGGGTCCGTCGATAAAAAGGGGAAAAAGCACCCGACCAGTCAGCGAGGCCGGAATATCCCCCCTTTTTTATCCCATAAAACGGAAAAAGGAAACCGCCCCGTCGAAGACCGCCCGACTGACGAGGACTTGGACCGGAACTCAATCCCTGAACAGCAGATGAATCATATTGATCGGGAAGCCGGGATCCGGCTCCCTGGCCAGAACGTAAATGGCCAGGCCCAGGGCCACGGCAGCAAGGAACAGGTAGAAGGCCATCCGCCCTGACCTTATCGGGGCTCTCCTGTTTTCATCGGACATGACACGCATCTCCTCTCTGATGAGCAGCGCCTAGCGAGTCAGAACAGAGGGATGGATTCCGCCTCAATTCTCGGGCAGAAAGTGCTCTTCATAGGTGTACTCAAGTTGCTGCAGGATGCGGGTCTGATCGTCGCCCAGGACCGTGAAGAGCTCGGACATCGGGGCGCCGCTGCACTCTTCCGCCATGTCGCGGTAGAATTTAAGCGCGTCCTTGGACAACTGGATGGCGAAGGCCAACGCCTTGCGATTATCGGCCTTGGCGTCGATCTGACTGGGATCACAACAGTTCAGCAACAGTTCCATGGTCGGTACACGGCCCTGTACGGACTGCTGGTCGATTTCCCCCTTGAGCGCCGCCCCTTCCAGCTTGTGTTTGATCTGCAAGCGGTCGATCGCCGCGTCTCGCAGTATGGCTACGGCCGCCTCATCCCTGACCAGGCGAATCGCCTGCAGAAAATGCTGGTATATGCGGCCCTCCACGTCGATGGCGGCGTCGCAGGCCCCGTCAAAAGTTAAACAGGCGTTTTCAGATTTATTCATGCTCCACCTCCCCGGCTTAAATACCTTTCCTACTCCCTAAGGCTACCACCTTCCTCGGCAGGGGCAATCCTCCGTCCGGATAAAACCGATCAAACGCTTTCCAGGTCCTCGCCTTGACAGCCTGCGGAGCACCGCTATACTCGAATTTACCTATTTTATGCCGGGATGACCAAATTCATCTTTTTGAGGGGAACACTGCGATGAAAAAAGCCTTAGCCCTGCTGACCCTGTTCATCATGCTGCTGACCAGCTGTGCGCCGACTGCTGGCCCCAAAGAAGAGACCGGTACGCTCCTGGGCGCCACCGGCGGCGCTCTGCTCGGCGCCCAGGTTGGTTCGGGGCGGGGCCGTCTGGTCGCCGTCGCGGTCGGGACTTTGGCCGGCGCTCTGCTCGGGCAGGAGATCGGACGTTCCCTCGACCGTGCCGACCGCCTGGCCATGGAACAAAACGCCCAGTATGCCCTGGAATACACCCGGACCAATCAGACGACCAACTGGATCAACCCCGACAGCGGCAACTCGGGCACCTTCACCCCCGTACGCACTTATCAGGCCGCCGAAAACCAGTATTGCCGGGAATACCAGCAAACGGTCATCATCGGCGGGCAGCAGCAGTTGGCCTACGGCACGGCCTGCCGGCAGCCGGACGGCTCCTGGCTGATTGTCAAATAGCTCATTCAGATATCTTTCGCTTAAAACAGCAAAGGCGGCCTGCGGCCGCCTTTGCTGTCTGAACTGTCGAGATGATGGGCTCCTGGCTACCAGGTGGCCAGGCGTTCGCGGGCTTTCTCGGCTTCCGCCGACTTGGGGTAGGTCTCCATCACCTTCTGCATGATAACCTTGGCGTTCTTGACGTCGCCCAGGGCGTGAAAGGCCAGGCCCTGCTTCAACATGGCGGCCGGCGCCTTGGGGTTGTCCGGATATTTTTGAATCACGTCCTGAAACTGCAAAATGGCGTTTTCGAACTTCTTCTCGCCATAGTAGGCCTCGCCGATCCAGTACATGGCGTTGACGGCGAGCGGATGAGCTGCATGATCCTGCACGAAATCACTCATCTTTTTTCGCCCTTCAACAAAGTTGCCCTGCTGGCGAATCAGCGCCAGACCTTCCTCGTAAAGCGCTTCGGGGGACGAGGCCGGCACGGCATTGCCGGCTGCCGGGATCGCTCCTGCTGTCAGGCCAGCCATCCTGTCTTCGAGGGAAGAAACCTTCAGGCTCAGATCATCGCGGATCAGGGCCATTTCCTGACGGGTTTCCTCACGCTGGCGGTTGAGGTCTTCCAAACGGCCACTGACAGCCTGGACATCCACGCGCAAGGTATCCACCGCCGCCTGGAGATCAGCGACCTGGCGGCCGACCTCGTCCAGGCGCCTTTCGCCCGGCGCGGCCTGACGCTGCAGGGCCGCATTGCGTTCAAAGGAGGCCAGCCGGCGCTTCATCTCCTCGAGATCCCGTTCCATGCGCAGGTCTCGCTGGGTCGGTATGCAGCCAGCCGTCATGACCGCCAGCAACCCCATCAGCACGATTACTTTCCACCCTTTCACCATTCTTCTCCTTCAGCGGCAAAACGGGGGCTGTGCTTCTGCAGCACAGCCCCTTAACAGCGACTATCAGCGAACGG
The DNA here is from genome assembly GCF_024197615.1 of Desulfuromonas sp. KJ2020. Classification (NCBI taxonomy): domain Bacteria; kingdom Pseudomonadati; phylum Thermodesulfobacteriota; class Desulfuromonadia; order Desulfuromonadales; family Desulfuromonadaceae; genus Desulfuromonas; species Desulfuromonas sp. KJ2020. The sequence continues at coordinate 825,302 of NZ_JAKUKE010000001.1, read as the reverse complement.
CCTTGAATTCAGCTCGCCGGTTCTTGGCCCAGGCCTCTTCTGAGGTACGGGGGTCAAGAGGAATTTCCTCGCCATAGGAGATGATCGTCATGCGATCTTCTGCCACGCCGAGAGAAACGACATAGTTTTTGGCCGCGGCCGCCCGGCGCTCACCCAAAGCCAGGTTGTACTCGTCGGAACCTCGCTCGTCGCAGTGCCCCTCAATGACCACTTTGACGCCAGGGTTGTTTTTCAGGTACTGGGCGTTGTTGGCCAGCACTTCCCGGGACTGCTCGTTCAGCGTGTATTGGTCGAACTCAAAGAAGACCCGCTCAAGGCCAGTGATCACGTCGGCGTCGACCAGCCCGGGTGACTCAGTAAAGGCCTGTTCGTCGAAAGACTGCTCCTGGAAGCCGCCGCCATCGGACGGAACGGTCTCCTGGGTGAAGCCTGCCTGATCCGACTCCAAAGTGTCACTCGGAGCCGGTTTTTTGGCGCAGCCGGTCGCCAGCAGCGCTACCAATATCCCCAGAAAAATCCCTTTTCCAAACTGACGTACGTTCATGATCCTAGACTCCTTTCAGAAATACAGCATTATAGAGAACTTCGAATATGGACGGCTTGCGATGCAAAAAGCATGGAAATCATATACGTAACCGCGGAGAAAAAACAACCTATTTACCAGGAAGAGGACCAGGCCGGATGCCGGCTTTCCCCCCCTGACGGCGATATCTGACGGGAGCCGCTGCCGTCAGCCCGCATGATGTAAATGGCTTTTTCGCCCTTTTCGTCGGAGGAATAGACGATAAATCGTCCGTCGGGGCTCCAGCGGGGATGTTCCTTGCTGCCGGGCCCGAAGGTCAGGCGGCGCTCATCGCTGCCATCGGGGCGAATGGTGAAGATGTCAAAAACGCCCCCTTCCAGACGGCTGAAGACAAGGCGGTCCCCCTTGGGGCTCCAGGCCGGGGTGGCATTGTATTTCCCGTCCCGAGTCAGTCGTCTGACTTCGCCCTTGATGACATCGACAATAAAAATATGCGGATTGCCCAGCCGGTCGGAGACGAAGGCGATCTCGTCGCCACGGGGACTCCAGGTGGGGTCGACATCGATTCCCCAGCTGTTGGTCAGTCGTTTGTGAATGGCGCTGTTCATGCCCAGAAGGTATATTTCGGCGTTGCCGTCCCGCGACAGGGTGGCGGCGACCTCCTTGCCGTCTGACCGATAGCGGCCGGAGATATTCAGACCCCGCCGATAGGAAAAACGCGCTTCGCGCCCGGAATAGATCTCCTTACGGTAGAGATCGGGGTTGCCACCCTTGTAGGAGGTGAACAGAATTTCCTTGCCGATAGGGGAAAAATCGGGATTGAGGACGATGGAGCGATGGTCGGTGATGCGCTTGACGTTGCGACCGTCTACATCCATCAGATACAGTTCTTTGTGACCGCTGTGCGAACCGACAAAAGCGATGCGGGTATTGAAAGGACCCAGCTCCCCGGTGAGTCCTTTGAGCACCTGATCGGCAAAGGTATGCCCCATGCGGCGCAGATCGGCCAGCTTGCCCTGATAGCGCCGCCCGGTCAGCATGCGGCGACTGCCCACATCGAACAACCGGGCCTCGATGACCAATTCGTCCCCCTGCACGGCATAACCGCCCTTGACGAGGGACTGGGCGCCGAGCAGGCGCCACTGCTCAAAGTTCACTTCGGCGCTGTTCAGGGTCATTCGGGAGGCATCGCTGAGGTACGATTCCCGCGGCAGCAGGGCGAAGAGGCCAGAGAGGTCAAAATCGCCTCGCAGCAACTCGTCCAGCTCGCGAGCCACCTCCGGGCGGGCGCTCTGGCCCGGCAAGGGCAGAAATTCGGTCACCGCCAAGGGAATGGCCTGCTTGCCCGGGGCGCTTATGACGATCTGGGCGGCGGCAGGCAGGCTTGAGGACAACAGCAGTAACAGCAGCAGCCAACAGGTACGTATCATGGATTACTCCAGCAGATCTTTGAGGTTGAATGTCACGTTCAGGTCGAGGGGGCGCCCTGGTTCATTCGGTAACTCCTTAAGCTGCAGGATGGCCCGACGGACCGAGTCGTCAAAACGGCTGTCCCCCGATTCCTTGGTGAACTCGTAATTACGCAGATTCCCGCGGGCGTCGAACTGCAGACGCACCTTCGCCTCGAGATCAAGACGCCCCACCTGGTATTTGGACAGACTCCAGGCCGCTTTGAGGTAATCGTGAATCCAGGCGTCATAGGAGACCCCTGCTTCGGTCCCCTTACCGGTGGGCATACCTACGGGGGCCTGGCTGGTCGACGGGCTGCGGGTGTCGCTCTGGCTCAGCCGGGCCAGCTTCTGTTTCAGCTCTTCCAGCTCCTGCCGCCGCCGCATCTCCTCGATAGCCTGCAGGGGGTCTGACTGCGCCGCCGGGGCGGCGGCCTTTTTCTCGGCTGGCTTTGCCGCCGGCTTGACAGGAACTGCCGGTTTCGGGGCTGGCTTGGGAGCGGGTTTAGGCGCAGGTTTCGCTTCGACCTTGGGGGCGGGCGGCGCCGGCTTGGGCTGAGCCGGCGGTGGGGCCGGCTGGGGCGCCGCCGGTTTTGTGGTTTCCGTCGGCCGGGCGTCGGGCCGTCCGGCTTGCGGGTCTTTCACCGGCAGATTCACCAGGTCGACATGATAGACTTCCCGTGGCGGCGTCTGCCGCAGGGGAATGAGGCCGACGGTAAAGGACAGGACCACGGCCAGGTGGGCCGCCAGCGAGAAGACCAGCATGCGTCCCAGGCCGGAAGCCGGCGTGGATCGAGGCCCGCTCGGAGCTGTCTGCTTGACTGTCTTCATATCAGGTTATCCGTGCCCGCATCCGCAGCCTCATTTCAGGGCTCCGGGGGCTGCGACACCATCCCCATCTTGCTGACGCCGGCCTTGCGAACGGCCGCCAGGACCTGCACGACCTTGCCGTAGGGGACATCCCGGTCCGCCTGCAGAAAAACTTCCTTCTCCTTGCGCGTGCTGAGCATCTGCTCCAGGACGGGGACGAGCTTGTCCGCATTGTCCACCCGGGAACGCCCGATGGAAATGACGCCCTTCTTGTCAACGGTGAGGATGAGCGGCTCGTTGGCCGCCTCCAGGGTCGGAGCCTCGGCGACCTCCGGCAGGTTGACCTCGACGCCCTGATCCATCATCGGCGCCGTCACCATGAAGATGATGAGCAGCACCAGCATGACATCGACAAAGGGGGTGACGTTGATCTGGGACAGGGCTCTGCGACTGCTGCTGTCACGCCGACCGACTTCCATCTTCAGCCTCTCCGTCCCATGCGCTCGACGATGTTGAGGAATTCCTGACTGAAATTATCCATCTCGCCCGTGAGCACATTGACTTTGTTGACAAAATGGTTGTAGCCCACCACGGCGGGGATGGCCGCCACCAGGCCGATGGCCGTGGCCACCAGGGCTTCGGATATCCCCGGCGCGACGACGGCCAAGGAGGCGCTGCCGGTCTGACCGATGCCACGGAAGGAATCCATGATGCCCCAGACGGTGCCGAACAGGCCGATAAAAGGGGCCGTCGAACCGGTGGTGGCCAGAAAGGTGAGGAACTTTTCCAGGCGCTGCGTCTCCTGGGTGGTGGCCCTACGCAGGGCGCGGGCCACACTCTCAGCCCGCCCGAGGTCGGCGGAGAAGGCCGGCTCTTCGTCGGGATCCCGGCGGCGCTGATCTTTGAGCAGCTCCTGATAGGCTTCGCGGAAGAGGACGGTCAGGGGGGAATGGCGGAAATCCTTGAGTCCCTGACCGATGACGTCCAGACGTTTCTTGCTCCAGAAAAAATCGAGAAAACCTGAGGAATCCTTAGTGGCCCGATGGATTTCACGAAACTTGAAAAAAATGATGGCCCAACTGACGATAGAAAAATAGGCCAGTATTAACATGACCAGTTTGACGACCGGTCCGGCGTTCAGGATGAGATCCAAAATAAGGCCTCCTTTTAGGTGGTGCGCGTCCGTACAAGGGGTGAATTATCGGTCATCCTCCGGCGCCTGTCAATGTCTATCGGCTGGAAAAACCCGCAAAATCAACCCCTTTGACTTTTTAACCCTTCAATTAAACTCAGATATTTCCCCAGATGAGTTCGCACGAAACAGGCCGCCTCGCTCGTGGGAGAACGTTCGAGCAGTCGCCCCAGCGAGGGAAGGTCATCGACATCATCCCAAGGGGCCAGCTCCCGATAGTTCAGGCTCAATTCAGCGACCCGGCGCCGCGTTTCCGACAGGACCTGGGCCGTACTCCAGGGAATATCCCGGAAGAGGCCGGGATGATGGCCCCGCTCGCCCACGAGGACATAGCCGCCATCCCGGGCGGGAATGGTGAGGGCAGTCACTTCCTCCAGGAGCTGAAACGCCTCCTTCACCGGGGCCAGTGGAATATCCGGGCTGTCCGAACCGACCAGAGCGGCTCCGGCCGCCCCCTGCCTGAACAGGAAGCGCAGAGCTCCGTCCAGGCGCTCGCCGAGGTCGTTTCCTTCTTGGGGTTGGAGCGGAATATCGGGAAAAGTGCGGCGGAAATAGTCTTCAGAACCAGCATAGAAGAGGGTAAGGGCCACACCCGTTTGGCGCAGGCGCTCTACCGTTTCCTGCAGGCAGACCTCATAGAATCGAGCGGCCTCCGCCGCGGTCAAAGGTGGGCTCAGCCGCGTCTTTACCTGGCCCGAAATCGGTTCCTTGGCGAATATGCCCAGATGATGCCTCAAGGGGTCTAGGGGAAATGCCCCACCGGGAATGCCTTCCTTATTCACACTTTCCACAGGCTTATCCACAAGTCGGGGACTCAGCGGGTCCACTCGACGAGGGCATAGGCGGAATGATTGTGGATCGACTCAAAGTTTTCGCATTCGACCCGGAACCAGAGAATCTCGTCGACCGCCTTGAGCTTTTGGGTGACGGCCCGCACGATGTCCTCGACAAACATGGGGTTGTCATAGGCCTGCTCGGTGACGGCCTTTTCGTCTTCGCGCTTGAGCAGGGCGTAGACAGGCGCGCTGCCGCAGGCCTCCACCCAGGCAATAAGGTCTTCCAGCCAGACATGGCCCCGGTAGCGGATCTGCACATGGATAGCGCTGCGCTGGTTGTGAGCGCCACGGGCACTGATCTCACGGGAGCAGGGACAGAGAGAGGTAACCGGCACGGTGGCGCCGAGAATAAAGTCGGCCTCATGGCCGAGGGTGCCGATCATCTGGCACTGATATTCCATCAACCCTTTGGCGCCGGAGGCCGGGGCCTCCTTTTCGATGAAATAGGGAAATTCCAGTTCCATGTGGGCGCAGGAGGCGTCGAGGCGATCCTTCATGTCCTGCAGAATGGTGTCGAGACTCTCGATACTGATCTCACCGCGATACTGGTTGAGAATCTCCACAAAACGGCTCATGTGGGTTCCCTTGAAGTGATGCGGCAGGTCGACATACATGTTGATCCGCGCCACGGTATGCTGGCTTTCGCGGCTTTTATCCAGCACCACGATAGGATAGCGGATATCCTTCACCCCCACCTTGTCGATGGCAATGTTGCGCGTGTCTCTCTCCTTCTGCATGTCTGGCATGGACTCCGGCGCTGCACCGTTTGGTTTTTTGTTGCTGTCCTTCATCGTTTCTTCACTTTGTCCTTATCGATATGGCGTCATTTCTCAGGCGCCAGACTGGGTCATCATCCTTGCTGGCGGACGTAGTCGATGGGGTCTTTTACCCCGACTTCGGCAAACCCCTTCAGGCGCAGCCGGCAGGAGTCGCAGGCGCCGCAGGAGAGGCCCTCCGGCGTGGGATCATAGCAGGAGTGGGTCAGCCCGTAGTCAACGCCCAGTTCCAGGCCGCGCCGAATGATTTCCCCCTTGGTCAGGGTCATCAGCGGGGCGTGAATCCGGTAACGGCCCCGCCCCTCCACGCCTTCCCGGGTAGCGAGATTGGCCAGGGTCTCAAAAGCGGCGATATATTCCGGGCGGCAGTCGGGATAACCCGAATAATCGAGGGAGTTGACACCGATGTAGATGTCGAAGGCGCCGAGAACTTCGGCCCACCCCAGGGCAAAGGAGAGAAAGATGGTGTTGCGCGCTGGCACATAGGTGACGGGAATGCTCCCCTCCTCCACCCCTTCCTTGGGCACCTCCATATCGGCCGTAAGGGCGCTGCCGCCAATGCGGCGCAGATCGAACTCGACCAGATGATGGTCTTCAGCCCCGGCCTCTTTGGCGTATTTCATGGCTTTGCTCAACTCGACGCTATGTCGCTGGCCATAGGCAAAGCTGATGGCGTAGGGAGCGAACCCTTCCGCCCGGGCAATCGCCAGGCAGGTGGTGGAATCCAGCCCCCCGCTGTAAAGAACCACGGCTTTCTTTTTCATGAAAAACTATCCCGTCTGTGACTGAAGTAAAAGGCAGGGCACGCCCTGCTTAATGGACCTCGTAGAAGGGCCCCGTGCCCAGCCGGTGCACCTTGAGGAGATTGGTCGTTCCCGGCGCCGACACCGGGCTGCCCATGGTGATGACGACGACATCGCCCACCTGCATGACGCCCGAGGTCAGCACGGCCTGCTCCACCGAGCGGATCTGAGCTTCCGTATCCCCCTCGATGTCGACCCGAATGGAACGCACCCCGGCATAGAGGGCCAAACGACGACGTACCTGGGGCGAAGGCGTTACCGCGTAAATGGGCAGATTGGGCCGGTACTTGGCGACCAGGGCGGCGGTACTTCCCGTCTGCGTAAACGCGAGAATGGCGCCGGCGCCGATGGTCTCGGCCACACGAACGGCAGCCTGGCCGATGGCTTCCGGCAGGCGGCGGTACCCAAGAATTTCGTCAAGCGGGTGAAAGACCTGATCCTTCAGTTCCGGATCGCCCTCCACATCCTTGGCGACCCGGACCATGAGAGCGACGGCCTCGACAGGATAGCGACCGGAGGCGGTCTCTGCCGACAGCATGATGGCGTCGGTGCCATCAAGAATGGCATTGGCCACATCGGAAGTCTCTGCCCGGGTCGGGCGGGGGTTGCTGACCATGCTCTCCAGCATCTGGGTGGCGGTGATGACCGGCTTGCCGGCCTGGTTGCACTTGCGGATGATCTGCTTCTGGATGAGAGGCACTTTTTCGGGACTCATCTCTACGCCGAGATCCCCCCGGGCCACCATGATGCCGTCGGCCGCCTCCAGAATCGCATCAAAGTCGGCGACCGCCTCGGGTTTCTCGATTTTGGCGATAATGGGCAGCGTCACCTTGTCCCGGTACAGCAGGTCTTTGAGGTCCAGCACATCACTGGCCTTGCGCACAAAGGAGAGGGCCAGATAGTCGACCCCTTCGCGAAGGCAGAAGGCCAGATCCTCCCGGTCTTTTCCCGTCAAAGCCGGCGTCGAAACCGCCACACCCGGCAGATTGATGCCCTTGCGATTCTTGAGGGTGCCGCCCACGACCACGCGGCAGCGCACATCGGTTTCGTCTTTCTGCAGCACGGCCAGCTCAAGCAAGCCATCGTCCAACAGGATGCGGTCACCGGCCGCCACATCCCCGGGCAGGCCCTGGTATTCCGTTGGGATAACGCCGTCGGCACCCTCGACGCTTCGCGTGGTCAGCACGACTTCGCGGCCGGAGATCAGCTCTATGGCACCGCCCTGAAGCAGACCGGTGCGGATTTTCGGTCCCTGCAGGTCTCCTAGGATAGCCACGGCCCGCTGCCGGCGTTTGGACAGTTTGCGGATTCTCTTGATAATGACGGCCTTTTCGGCATGTCCGCCGTGGGAAAAATTCAAGCGGAACACATCAGCCCCCGCTTCCATCAGCGCCAAAAGACCTTCTTCCGTCTCGCAGGAAGGTCCTACCGTTGCGACGATCTTGGTTCGGCGAAACATCAAATTCTCTCCACCAACGTGTTAGCTCACAGCTACGAGAAAAGGACTCCTGCCGGCGAGGCGGGAGTCCTCGAAAAACCAGAACCCTTGTCCCTAGTGGTGATAGCGCCCTTTATATTCCGTATGGGCTTTGTTGGGTCCCTTGTGACACCGGAAACAGCGCTGCTCGGTGATCTTTTTCTGATCGAGGGGGGAATCTTTCGGACGCTCCATCGATTCCGGCGTCTGCCATGAAAAGCGATCCGTCTCATCATTGAGCATGACCGGCTGATAGGCGACCTGCCAGTCCGCCGAGATCTCGGTCGTGTGGCACTCGGAACAGCCGCCCGGTGGCGGAATGGATTTCCAGGAGCGGAACATGTTGCAGCCGCTGGCAGTCAGCGCCACCAGGAGCAGAAGCAGAAGATGTCTCTTTATTTTCATGGGGCCTCCGAAGTTCTTGAGAACCTCGAAACTATAACACACCCGGTCTGTCAGGCAAACGGCAAAAGGTTTGCCGGCTATCCGGCTCCTGTGCTATAAATCTCTCTTTGGTCATCTAAGGAGGCACCATTAACATCATGACAATTCGACGCTTTTTCCTTTGGCTTCTCTACGGGACCGGCGGCCTCTTTCTTGGCGGCATCCTGGCTGTGGCCGGAGCCTATCTGTACGTATCGGGCTCTCTGCCCAAAGTGGACACCCTCTCTGATTACCAGCCCCCCATCGTCAGTTCGGTTTATAGTGAGGGCGGTGAAACCATCGCGGAGTTTTTCAAGGAGAGACGCATTATCGTCCCCGTTGACCTCCTGCCGCAACGCCTGATCGAAGCCTTTGTCTCTGCCGAAGACAGCCATTTCTTCGAACATCAGGGCATTGACCTTATGTCCATCCTGCGAGCCGCGCTCAAAAACCTCAAAGCGGGCGGCATCGTTCAAGGGGGCAGTACCATTACCCAACAGGTGGCCAAGAGTCTGCTGCTCACCCCGGAAAAGAAGTTCGAGCGCAAATTCAAAGAGGCGATTCTAGCCTGGCGTATGGAAAAAAAGCTCTCCAAAGAGGAAATCCTCTATCTCTATCTCAACCAGATTTACCTGGGACACGGCGCCTATGGCGTACAGGCGGCGGCGGAAAACTATTTTGACAAAAATGTCGAGGATCTGACCCTGGCTGAGTGCAGCCTGCTGGCGGGTCTGCCGCAGGCTCCCAGCCGCTACTCCCCCTATCGAAACTTCGACCGGGCCAAAGAGCGGCAGAAATATGTTCTCAAGCGTATGATCGAAGAAGGGTATATTACCCCCGAAGAGGCGGAGGCGGCGCAGAGTGAAGCCATCACCATCAAGCCCCGGGTCAACTCTTTTATTGCCGATGCCGCCTACTTTACCGAACAGGTTCGCCGCTACCTGGAGGAGACCTACGGCAAGGATGTTCTCTATACCGCCGGCTTGAAGGTTCATACCACTATGAATCTTCGCATGCAGCAAGCTGCCCAGACCGCCGTGCGGGAAAATCTGCGCGCTCATGACAAGAGAAGAGGCTACCGTGGGCCCCAGCGTGTTCTGGCTGAGAGTGAGGAGGATAGTTTTCTCAGCGAGCAGGCTGGCCGATTTTCCGAACATCCACTCAAAGTCGGCGACTACACCGAAGGTGTTCTGACCGGTTCAAGCCAGGATGCCCTGCTGGTTCGGATCGGCGGCGAAGAAGGCTTTGTTGAGCTCAAATCCGCCGATTGGGCCGGTCCCATACAGGTCGTCAGCCGGGACACACCAGCAACAGGCAATCAAGACGGCTCCCGCACCAAACTTCCCAAGGGCTCTTTGCTTGAACTTCGACTCGAATCCCGTGTGGACGGCACGCCGCGTTTTTCGCTGCAACAGACCCCGGAAACCCAGGGCGCCATCGTAGCCATGGATCCGCATAACGGCTATGTCAAGGCCATGGTCGGCGGCTACGATTTTTACCAGAGCCAGTTCAATCGGGTCCTGCAGGCCAAACGACTGCCCGGTTCGGCTATCAAGCCCCTTATTTATGCCGCCGCGCTGGACAAGGGGTACACTCCGGCCACCATCGTCTACGACACCCCCATCATCTACAAGGAAACAGCCGAATCCGGGGAAGAGACGTCTTGGCGCCCCAAAAATTACAGTGAAAAATTTTACGGTGCCGTCCGTGTCAGGGATGCCTTGACCCATTCCTATAACGTCATCACCATCAAAATCCTCGAGGACATCGGCATTCGCTACGCCAGCAACTACGTGAGCAAGCTCGGCATCACCTCTCCCATCACCCGTGACCTGACGCTGGCCTTGGGATCATCCGCCCTGACCCCCTTTGAACTGGCCAGTGCCTATACCGTTTTGGCCAATGGCGGCGTCAGAGTCCGCCCCACCTACATTACTAAAGTGGTCGACCGTGATGGCTATGTCCTGGAATCCATCGATCCCGCTGATTTTCCTGGTGGGCCTAATGAGGATCAGCGCCTTATTCAGCAGTCCCCCGAACGGGTTATTTCTCCCGAAACGGCTTACCTGATTACCAACATGATGGAAAGTGTGGTCCAAAACGGCACCGGTTTCCGGGCCAAAGCGCTGGGCCGTCCGGTCGCCGGCAAAACCGGCACGACCAACAACCTTAAAGATGCCTGGTTTGTCGGCTATGTCCCCCAACTGGTTGCCGTCTCTTGGGTTGGCTACGACCAGGAAAAGCCACTGGGCAAGAATGAGACCGGCTCCCGCGCTGCGGCTCCTGCCTGGGTTGAATTCATGAAGCAGGCGGTGACGGACTATCCACCACAAGACTTTCCCGTTCCCGACGCGATTGAATTCCGGGCTATCGACCCTAAAACAGGTTTGCTGGCCGTCGAAGACAGCGTCAATGTTACCATCGAGGCCTTTGCGCCCGGCACAGCCCCGACACGCTACGCACTCGACGAAAAGAAACCCTCCGCCCAGGATTTCTTCAAGCTGGACCTCGAGGACCTCCGCTAAAATTGCCGCGGTAGAGGAAACGCGAAAAGGGCTGCCCGCAAGGCAGCCCTTTTTTGGTCTAAAGCGACAGAAGGGGCATCAGCGGGATCGCGTCACACCATGTCGCGGGCACCGATCCAACAGGGGACAGGTGGAACATAGTGCCGTGGGTGCCTTACAGAATCGCCTGCCATGAAAAATAAGGATATGACTGGTCTTAGCCCATTTTTCCGGGGGCAACAGCTCACACAGCTCCCGCTCAACGGCCTCCGGTGTTGTGGCGGTTGTCCAGCCAAGACGCCGCGAGACCCGACCCACATGGGTATCGACCACCATGCCTGGGATGTTGAAGGCATTTCCCAGCACCACGTTGGCCGTTTTTCTTCCTACGCCGGGCAAGGCCACCAGCTCATCCAGGGTCCGAGGCACAACGCCCCCATGCTTTTCCAGCAATACTTGGGCGGAACCCTGAATTCCTTTGGCTTTGTTCCGGAAAAATCCGGTAGACCGCACCGCCTCTTCCAGGTCACACAGATCAGCGGCAGCAAAGTCTTTCATCTCTGGAAATCTCTGGAAAAGAGTCCGGGTGACCTCATTAACCCTTACATCCGTGCACTGGGCCGACAGAATGGTCGCCACCAGAAGTTCCCAGGGGTTCCGATAATTAAGGGCGCAATGGGCCTCGGGATATAAATTTTCAAGGATCGCCAGGGTGGCCAGTACCTCAGCATTTTTCCTTTTCTTCGACATCGTACGAAAGACCTCGCGGTTTACTCGCTTTTCAGAGTGCTCCAGCCAGCCATGCCTTTTTGGAAGCCGGAGTGCCGCCAGCTTCTACCCGGGGGCGACTTCCATGCCGTTTCTTTTCAATTTCTTGAGATGAAGATATTGCCGAGGATCCACGACCTGCAGCGTGTAGGTCATGGGAAGATGGGAGGAGGCCTGTCTGGCCAGGGGGGTGCGTGAGACGACCGACTCGAGTACGCGCAGATCGCCGCGCAGGTACGCACGGTCCCGACCAAAAAGCGGCAGCCGTGAAGGATAGGTTGAGTTCCACCATGGTCGTCTGGCCCTTTGCAGCTCGAGGTTAAGGGCCATATTTCCAGCCCCCAGCCAGAAGTCAGCGAAATCGCCGAGAATAAGCGTGGGGCAGCAAAGATGGCAGCCTCCAAGAAGATCCGGGCCCAACAGCCCCGCTACCTGAAATCGGCGGCGGACCGAGTCGGCAGACAGCTGGACATTAAAAAGGTGGAGCCTCTTGCCGGAAAGTGTGGCATCGGCCTTGGTACAGCAACCGCCCTCTCCCAGCCCGTAGGCGGAAACCCCTTTTAGCGGATAGTAGGATAAAAAGGCGCAACTGCTGCAACGAAGGTCACCATAGGCTTCCATGCCGAGGCGGGAAGAAAGATATTTCAGCTGATCCCTGTTCTCGTCCCGGTCGAGATCCTGCAGAGCCACAATATCCGGTGCCGCCTCGGCTATGACCTCGGCAATTCTTCCCGGATCTTGGCGGCCATCGGTTCCCGTGGCTTTCCGGATGTTGTACGTCATGATCCGTACAGTGGTCATGGACTTCCTGCGCCTATTTCCCTGAGCTACACCGGGACGAGCAAGGCCGGATCAAGCTCTCAGTCTGCGGATATCTTGTTGATCGACAGAATTTTCACCGTTTTTACCGGGAGATTCTGAAACCTGGCCCCCGTCGCCGTGGTCTTTTCGGCGGCGATCGCATCCACCACCTCCATCCCCTCCGTCACTTTGCCAAATACGGCGTACCCATAGGTTGACGGCATCTTACCGCGATGATCCAGAAAGGCATTGTCCTTGAGATTGATGAAAAACTGACTGGTGGCACTGTCGACGACCTGGGTTCTGGCCATGGCAATCGTTCCCCGAAGGTTCGACAGACCATTGTCTGCTTCGTTTTTAATGGGCGACCTGGTGACCTTCTGTTCTAGACCCTCGTCAAAGCCTCCCCCCTGAATCATGAAGCCGGGGATGACCCGATGAAAAATGGTTCCGTTATAGAACCCACTTTCCACGTAGCCGAGAAAATTCTTCACGGTGGCCGGAGCCTGGTCGGGTGCGAGTTCCACCTTGATTGAACCACGATTTGTCTCGATCAGTACCAGAGGCGCTGCCACACCCGTTGTGGCGGCGAGAAGCAGCGTGAGCAGGCTTACAAGAAGACTTTTCATCGGTCATCCCTTCCCTTCAATAGGCTTCGGATTTGAGTTCTCTCTGCATCAGGTCGATGACTGCCTGTCTGGGGTTCTTGTTTTCATACAGGATCAGGTACATCTGCTCGGTTATGGGAGCTTCAACCTGAAGCTTTTGGGCCAGTTGATAGGTTGAAAGGGTCGTTTTAACCCCTTCGGCGACCATGGTCATCTCCTGCAGGATGTCCTGAAGGGTACGACCCTGGCCAAGGGCGTAACCCACTGAGCGGTTTCGCGACAGATCCCCCGTGCAGGTCAGGACGAGATCTCCCATGCCAGCCAGACCGGCAAAGGTAGCTGGATCGGCGCCCATGGCGGCGCCAAGCCGGTTCATTTCAGCCAACCCACGCGTGATCAACGCGGCTCTGGTATTGTAACCGAACCCCAGACCATCGGAAACGCCGGCGGCCAAGGCCATGACGTTTTTCAGCGCCCCCCCCAGTTCCACCCCGACGACATCCGCGTTGGTATAGACCCTGAAATAGTCCGTACTGAAAATTTCCTGCACTTTTTTGGCGATGGCTGGATTTTCGGCGGCGACGGTGACAGCGGTCGGCATTTCCGCCGCGACTTCCTTGGCAAAAGATGGGCCGGAAAGATAGGCCGTTCTGGAGGTCGCCGGAAGCACCTCGGCCAATACTTCCGACATAATTTGGAGTGTGTCGTTTTCGATTCCCTTGGAAGCCGATACAATCAGGGTTTCGGGATCAATAACCTTGGCGGCCTCCTGCATGACACGTCGCATGACCTGCGATGGCGGCACCAGCAGAAGAAGGTCTTTGCCCGCGGATACCTCGACTAGCTCCGCGGAGAAACTCAAATTCGAGGATAAGGAAAAGTCGGGAAGGTACAGATCGTTGATCCGCGTTTTCTGCATCCTTTCTACCAGATCTTTTTCGTAAGCCCAGAGAGATACGGCGTACCCTTTTTTGGCCAGGAGATTCGCCAGGGTCGTTCCCCAGCTTCCCGCTCCAATGACTCCAATTTTCATGGTTTTTCCCCGTTCAAATGGCTTTTTTCTTCTTGCGGATGCGCTCCTCGACCTGATTGATTCTTTTCGTGAGGGCATCTTCCTTGGGGTAGACGCCTTTTAGCTTCTGAAGCTCGATCAGCGACTCACGCAGTCGTTCCTGTTCTTCGAGAACGGTCGCCAAACCGAAACGTGCTTCCAACGCAAAAGGGTCACCCGGGTAGGCTTCGATGACCTCCCTGAAAGTTTTTTCCGCCTTTTTAAGCTGCCCCTCCAGCGACTGGGCCAAGGCTATCCGGTACTTCACCTCAGGAACAAGATTACTTTCCGGATAGCTTTTTACAAGACCTTCAAACTCGATACGAGCCTGTTCATAATTGTTGAGACGAAAGTAGGCATCTCCTATTTCATACTGGATACGGTCGGAATCCGCGACGCCGCGATCGAGTAGTTTCTGGTAGGCCACGATGGCCTTCGGATAATCCCTGAGCCGGTTTTTGTATATATCCGCCACCTGAAACTGGGCTTTTTGAGCCCAGGTCTGGTCATCGTAGTCCCGCGCTACCAGTAGAAAGGCCAGTATCGCTTCATGGTATTTATTCAGATAAAGATTGAGGATATCCCCGGACCGATAAAGGGCCTCCGCCGCCTTTTCGTTTTCCGGGTGTTTTTCATAAAGGCGATGGAATGAATGCACCGCTTTTTCATACTGGCCACTCTGAAAAAATTCCTCAGCTTTATCAAAAAGCCGCTCCTGCCTGCCATCCAGTCCGACATAGTACCAGCCTGCGGCAATCAGAAGAGTGAGGAAGAGAAAAACACCCGAGATCAGGCGAGGAGAGAACCTAGAGTTCCTCCTCTGCCTCCTGATCTCCTCCTTCAAAAGCTGCTTCTTCAGCTTCTGTATCTCCATTTTCCTCGTCCTTCTCCGCAAGTTTGGCGACAGCGACGATCCTTTCTTCAGGTTCAAGTACCATCAGACGAACCCCTTGCGTGTTGCGTCCAATCACCGACAGGGCGGCAACACTGGTCCGCAGGACCTTGCCTCGGTCGGTGATGAACATAAGATCCACATCATCCGTCACCAGTTTAATATCCACCACCTTCCCGTTTCGCTGAGACGTTTTGATGGTAATAATCCCTTTGCCGCCGCGGCTCTGAATACGGTATTCGTCCAGATCGGTCCTCTTCCCATATCCATTTTCCGTCACGGTCACCAGAGTAGAAGCAGTTGTGTCCGTCACCACCTCCATGCCGATGATATGATCGTCCTCTTCGAGCATCATGCCACGGACACCGCGAGCCGAGCGCCCCATGGAACGTACGCCGGACTCGGGGAAACGTATGGCTTTACCGTTACGGCTGGCCAGAAGAATATCCATGCTCCCATCGGTCAGACGGGTCGAAACCAGACGGTCCCCTTCATCGATGGTCAAGGCGATAATGCCGCCCGAACGCGGATTGGAGTAGGACATCAGGTCCGTTTTCTTCACGATGCCGTGCCGCGTTGCGGTGATGATGTATTTGCCTTCGGTAAATTCCTTGACGGGCAGAATGGACGTCACCTGCTCTTCCGGCGAAAGCTGCAAAAGGTTGACGATCGCCTTGCCGCGAGAGGCTCTGCCGCCCTGCGGAATTTCATGGACCTTGAGCCAGTACACCTTCCCCTGATCGGTAAAGACCAGGACATAGGAGTGGGTCGAGGCGATAAACAGCCGTTCGACAAAATCCTCATCCTTTGGTTTAATGCCGGTTTTCCCCTTGCCCCCGCGGCGCTGAGCCCGGTAGAGAGAAACCGCATTTCGCTTGATATAGCCTGAGTGGGTGACGGTGACAACCATGTCCTCTTCGACGATCAGGTCTTCCAGGGAGAGGTCGCCGGTCATCGGCACAATCTCGGTTCTTCGTGGGTTGGCGAATTTCTCTTTGAGTTCCAGAAGTTCTTCCCGAATAATCTTGAAAATCTCCACCTCACTGGCCAGGATCTCTTTGAGTCGGGCGATCAGGGCCAGAATATTGCGGTACTCTTCCAGAATCTTTTCTCGCTCCAGGCCGGTCAGGCGATGCAGGCGCATATCAAGGATGGCTTGGGCCTGGATATCCGAAAAACCAAACCGTGCCATCAGCCTCTCTTTGGCTTCCGGTGAATTCATCGAGGTCTTGATGATCTCGATCACCTCGTCAAGATTATCGAGGGCGATCTTGAAACCTTCCAAAATATGGGCTCTGGCCTCGGCTTTTTTGAGCTCAAAAATGCAACGACGGGTGACGACCTCTTTGCGGTGATCGAGGAAGTAATCCAGAACATCCCGCAAGGCCAGAATGCGGGGCTGGCCACCGACGATGGCCAGCATGATGATACCAAAGGAAGACTGCATGGCGGTCATCTTGTAGAGCTGATTCAGAATGATGGTGGGAATCACGTCTTTCTTCAGCTCGATGACGATGCGCATGCCATCGCGGTCAGACTCGTCGCGCAGGTCGGAAATCCCCTCCAGTTTTTTATCCTTGACCAATTCGGCGATTTTTTCGATCAGTCTGGCCTTGTTGACCTGATAGGGGATTTCGGTAACGATGATCGCTTCTCTTCCCGTCCGCTTGTCCTTTTCCACCAGCGCCCTGGCGCGCATTTTGATAATGCCGCGCCCCGTGCGATAGGCCTCACGGATACCCTCCAGCCCGAAAATAAAACCGGCCGTTGGAAAATCAGGACCCGGAATATGACGCATGAGGTCATCCGTATCGAGACGGGGATCGTCGATAATCGCTACCAGGCCGTCTATAACTTCACCCAGATTGTGAGGTGGAATTTTGGTGGCCATGCCAACCGCAATACCCTCGGAGCCGTTCACCAGAAGATTGGGGAACTTGGCTGGCAGAACCAATGGCTCAACCAGCGAATCATCGTAGTTAGGACCAAAATCGACCGTTTCCTTATCGATATCCGCCAGGAGTTCATGGGCCAGACGGTCCATGCGGATCTCGGTGTAGCGCATGGCGGCCGCCGAGTCGCCATCGATTGAGCCGAAATTCCCCTGACCGTCGACCAGCGGGTGCCGCATGGAAAAATCCTGGGCGAGGCGGACAATTGTGTCATAAACAGCCGTATCCCCATGAGGGTGATATTTACCGATGACATCCCCGACCACACGAGCCGATTTCTTATAGGGTTTGTTGTAGTCATTACCCAGGTCGTTCATGGCGAAAAGAACACGCCTGTGAACGGGCTTTAGACCATCGCGAACATCGGGCAGCGCCCGGCCGATAATGACGCTCATCGCGTAGTCCATATAGGACTTACGCATTTCATCTTCTATGTTTATGGTGACTTTATTCTGTTCAGATAACATTTTTCCTCCGGAAAGACCCTAGTGCACCAAGGATCAGATGTCGAGGTTCGATACATTCAAAGCGTTATTTTCGATGAATTCTCTTCTTGGCTCTACCTGGTCCCCCATCAGAACGGTAAATATTTCATCCGCTTCCACGGCGTCTTCAACTTTCACCTGAAGCAGAACCCGTTTATCGGGATCCATGGTCGTCTCCCACAATTGTTCGGGGTTCATTTCTCCCAAGCCTTTATAGCGCTGAATGTATTGTCCTTTTTTAGCGCGATCCATAAAGAAGGTCAGCAGATCCTGGACGGTGTCTATTTTGGCCTCCTCTTTGCCTTCCGAAGAGACAAAAGCTTTTTCGTCCCGGCAAATGTCCTCGATTTTCCGATACGCCTGCAGGAGCAGCGTATACTCGTGGGAGGAGAGAATTTCAAGAATGTTCTGATCTATCCGGGCTCTGATACTACCGAGAGTGAACAGTATCCGGGGCGGATCGTTAATGGGTTCAAAATCCGCACGTGGCTCCAAGGTCTTTAACCTGTCGGCCAACGGAGAAAGATCTTCCATATCGGAGAACCCATTTTGCACTTTTCCATGGACAAAAATACGCAGCAGTTCCCTATTGACCCCTTTTCGGACCATTTTTTCAAAGAGTGTATTGTAGTCGATAATGTTTTTAAGGGTCGGGATAATCTGTTTACCCCTAATAGCTTTTCCACTCTTTTCCATCTGAATTGTCATCCCTTCGGTTCCTTCATCGAGAAGGTATTCCTGGAGAGACATTTCATCCTTGAGGTAAATTTCTTTTTTACCCCTCTTCACCTTAAAAAGAGGAGGCTGAGCAATATAAAGGTAACCCTTCTCAATCATGGCTGGCATCTGCCTGAAAAAGAAGGTTAAAAGCAAGGTTCTGATGTGGGAACCGTCGACGTCCGCATCGGTCATGATGATAATGCGATGATAACGCATTTTGGAAATGTCAAAATCCTCCTTGCCGATACCCGTTCCCATGGCCGTAATCAACGTACGGATCTCATTGGAGGTGAGCATTTTATCAAACCGGGATTTTTCGACGTTAAGAATTTTTCCTTTCAGCGGCAAAATGGCCTGAAAGCGACGATCACGACCTTGTTTGGCACTCCCACCGGCACTGTCGCCCTCGACAAGATAAATTTCACAGAGTGCCGGATCTTTTTCCTGACAGTCAGCCAGTTTGCCTGGCAGCGCCAAACCGTCTAGAGCACCCTTGCGTCGAGTCAGGTCTCTGGCTTTTCTGGCCGCCTCCCTGGCCCGGGCAGCCTCAATACCCTTTTCCAATATTTTTTTGGCGATCTGAGGATTTTCTTCAAGGAAAATCGCTAGTTTGTCATTCATCATGGTTTCGACAAAACCTTTAATCTCGGAATTACCGAGTTTGGTTTTGGTCTGTCCCTCAAACTGAGGATTGGAAAGTTTAACAGAAATAACGGCTGCCATCCCTTCCCGTAAATCGTCACCGGAAATGGCAGTTTTGATATTTTTAAGCAGGTTGTTGGCCGTAGCGTAGGAATTCATTGTACGGGTCAAGGCAGCTTTAAACCCTATAAGATGGGTACCCCCTTCATGGGTATTGATATTATTGGCAAATGTAAATATTTTTTCATCGTAGCCGTCGTTGTACTGGATAGCCACCTCGAGATCGACACCCTCTTTTTGGCCGTGAAAATAAATAGGCGTCGGATGAAGCGGGGTCTTGGCCCTATTCAGATATTCGACAAACGAGGCTATACCTCCTTCATAATGAAACTCATGACTCTTTTCGTTTCTTTCATCACTGATGTTTATTTTCACGCCGGCATTAAGAAAAGCCAGTTCCCTCAAACGCTGTGAGAGTATTTCGAATGAAAAATCCGTTGTTTCGAAAATTTCACCATCTGGCCAGAATGTAATTTTAGTTCCTCTTTTTTTTGTTTCCCCGTGCTCAGACAAAGGGGCACTGGGAACCCCTCTTAGATAACTTTGTCTGTAAATTCTATTGTTTCGACGAATTTCAAGATCGAGTTTTTCAGAAAGAGCGTTTACAACGGATACACCAACGCCATGAAGTCCACCCGATACTTTATAAGTGTCATTATCAAACTTTCCCCCGGCATGAAGTACAGTCATAACTACCTCAGCGGCGGTTTTTTTCTGGGTTGGATGCATATCGACTGGAATACCCCGACCATTATCTTCCACCGTGACCGATCCATCGAGATGAATTGTGATGACAACCTCATCACAATAACCAGCAAGAGCTTCATCAATTGAATTGTCAACTACTTCATATACGAGATGGTGTAAACCCATTGGACCGGTTGAACCAATATACATCGCAGGTCTTTTACGTACAGCTGAAAGACCTTCTAAGACTTTTATACTTTCTGCTCCGTATCCCGTTAAATTTGTTTCAGTCATTTTAAAAAACCTTTACCTAATTAATTCTGCCATTTAAGACTTCGAAAAATTCACATGATAGTCGATTACTTTTGAGCAAATATTTATCCGTACTTGTAATAAAAACCTGCCCATGTTGATTTAAAAGAAAATCATAAAAAAAACTCTGTCTACTTTTGTCCAATTCACTTGTCATATCGTCTAAAATTAATATAGGCGAGATTCCAATGCTATTTTTTAGTTCTAATATTTGAGCAGCCTTAAATGCTAAAATAAAAGATTTTTGTTGTCCCTGGGATCCATATTTTTTAATGGAATTTTTATTTAATAAAAATAGAGGGTCATCTCTATGAGGTCCGTAAATTGTCTGGCCTAATTCTACTTCCCTAAAATTGTTTTTTTCTAAATCTACTGTCAGTTTTTCTAAAAGAAATTTTGGATCACGATTTGTATAAATAATATCTGGTGTTTCACGACTATTTGAAATGGAGGAATATATATTTTTAAAATATGGACTTATTTTTTCTATAAATTCGATGCGACTTTTATAAATCTCATACGAAGATTTCAAATAAATATCAGTATATGCTCCGATATATTTAGGATTAGTTTTTAAAATTGTATTCCTTTGTTTCAAGCATTTATTGAAATATAAAATTTTTGACAAATAATTTGAATTAGAAAGAAAAATAGCTCTATCTAATAGAGCTCTTCTTTGCTGTGGATATCCTTTAATTATATTTAAATCTTCTGGATTAAAAACTACAGCCTTTAGGCTTCCTAGATATTCGTTCAAATAAGTAGGTTTTTTATTATCTAAAAAATAACTTTTCCCTTCATTATTTATAATAAGTTTATAATTCCTATTATATTTCGAAAATCTTATATCAGAACTTATAGAAGCTTTATTTTCATTAAATTTAATAAAATCTGAATTATTTCCAGATCTAAAGCTTTTCATATTGGCTAATAAATATATAGCCTCAATAATGTTAGTTTTACCTTGGCCATTATCACCAAAAAAAATATTAAATTTATCAGAAAAATTTATATTAATATTTATTAAATTACGAAAATTTTGGATATCAATGTTTTTTAAAATCATACTAGTTTGATTATAAACGCATTGGCATGACCACGGCAAAGTAATCAGTATTATCAATTGGTGTAATCAATCCTGGAGAAAGATTATCCTTGACTGATAATTTAAAGGTTTTATCGCTAAAACTCGCTAATATATCTAACAAGTATTTTGCATTAAATCCGATAGATAAATCTGGACCACTATAGACAATAGCAATATCTTCCTTAGCATCGCCATAATCAGGATTAGAAGACGATATAATCAAATTATTTTCGTTGAACGAAAGTTTTACACCTTTTGATTTTTCACTTGCTAAAATGCTAATTCTTTTTAAAGCGTGAAAAAAATTATCAACATCAATCTCTATATTTATATTATTTTCTTTAGGTATTACCCTATCATAATCAGGAAATTCTCCATCAACCAATCTCATCAATAAATTCGTTTTACCTTGTCTAATTATAGCGTTGTTATCAATGAATCCGACATTTATTTTATTTACACTATCATCTAATAATTTTTTTAATTCCATTATACCTTTTTTGGGAATTATAACTCCTTTAGTCAGTTCAGGAAAATCTCCCATTTCAATGTTTTTTTGTATTAAAGATAATCTGTGACCATCTGTTGAAACAAATCTGAGTTTGATAATAGACTCGATATTTATTTTCTTTATGAAAATTCCGTTTAGATTATATTTTGTTTCATCATTTGATATTGAAAAGGAAGTTTTTTCTAACATTTCTTTTATTATTTCAGAATTAATATCAATAAAATTAATATTATCAAATTCTGGAAAATAAGGAAATTCATCTGAAGAGAGTCCAACTATATTAAATATGGATTTATTACATTTTATTTCTATCCAAGAATTATCCTTTGATTTAAAAGATATTTCATAGTCAGGTAATTCTTTTACTATTTCATAAATCTTTTTTGCTGATACTGTTATTTTTCCAGGATCTTTAACATTCGATTCATATGATGTTTGAATTCCAACTTCCAGGTCCGTTGCAGTAAAAATTACTTCATTATTTTTGGCTTCTATTAGTACATTTGATAAAATTGGAATTGTATTCCTTTTCTCAACAATTCCTTGCACTTTTCCTAAACCTCGAAGAAAACAATCTTTTGATATAGTAAAATGCATTTTTAGCTCCTGAGTTTTATTCTACTATTATTATTATGTTTTTATTTAAAACATAGTAGTAATAGTAGGGGTTGTTAATTTCTTTAATTTTTTAAAAATATCTTTTTTTTTAAGTAGTTAGGTTGTTTAAAACTATGTTGACAATTTATATGAAAAAAGTACTGTTTTGTTGATAAACCTACACAGATTTTTTTCCTGTGGATAAAAAATGCTTTATTAACAAGCTATTTTGAGGTTTTTAACAACCTAAAAACTAATTTGTTATACTGTTTTTTATATTAGATATTGTTACTCTTAGTTGCATATCGTCATCCATGGCTTTTTCTATTTTTTTTATAGCATGTATGATGGTTGAATGATCCTTACCCCCAAATTTTTCGCCTATATCTGGAAAAGAGCATGATGTCAATTGTCTTGATAAATACATTGCTATTTGTCTTGGCAATACTAAAGTCTTTAATCTTTTAGAAGATTTAAGGTCTATTATTTTTAAGTTATAGTATGCAGCTACTATTTTTTGTATTTCTTCGACCGTTATTTCTTTATTTTTTTCTACCAGAATGTCCTTTAAAACTTCTTTGGCCATTGTTAGTGAAACTGGTGTTGCTGTAAGACTTGCATATGCACCAAGTCTCACTAAATATCCTTCTAACTCTCTGACGTTACTACTTATTGAATTAGATAAAAATAGTGCAACATCTTCTGGTAGATGTATTCTGTTTTGTTCAGCCTTCATTTTTAAAATAGCCTGTTTTGTTTCTACGTCAGGAGCTTGTATATCTGCTATTAGACCCCATTCAAATCTAGATCTTAGTCTTTCTTCAAGACCTGGTATTTCTTTAGGAAATTTATCTGATGTTACAACAATTTGCTTATGTGATTCATATAAAGAATTGAATGTATGAAAAAATTCTTCCTGTGTTCTTTCTTTCCCGGCAATAAATTGAACGTCGTCAATTAAAAGTACATCCATACTTCTGAACTTGTTTCTAAACTCATCCATTTTTGCATATCTTAGCGAGTTTATAAGTTCGTTCATGAATTTTTCAGAAGTATAATAGCAGACCTTCATTGAGGGATTCTCTGTAAGAATTTTATTTCCTATTGCATTTATAAGATGCGTTTTTCCAAGGCCCACGCCGCCGTAAATAAAAAGAGGGTTGTATGTCGTAGCGGGGTTGTTGGCAACAGCCATGGCAGCTGCTGAAGCAAACTGGTTGGAGGATCCCGAAACAAATTCCTCAAAAGTGTATTTTGGATTGAGGTTTATAGCCCCGTTCCAGGTATTATCCTTTTGGTGGGAAAGGGTTTCTGTATTTGGTTTTAAAGGCTCTTTGTTTGTTTCTTTAAATTGATTAACCTTTGCCTCTTTTGGACTGGCTCCTACTTTAACTTTGACCTGATAGGGAATAGCGCCCACCTCTTCCAATAGTTTTTTAATTAAAAAAAGGTAGTGCTCGTTGATCCAGTCTAATATAAAACGATTAGGAACCTCGAGTTTGACCAGGTCCTTATCGACGCTTATAAAGCGAATTGGTTTTATCCACGTGGAGAAATGCTGGGGCGGAAGTTGTTGCTCCAATAGCCCCAGTGTTTCTCGCCAAAGTTTATTCATGACTTAATTCTTTACTTGCTGGTTACTTAAAAAGGGATGGCGAGGGAGGATATTAACAGAGTTTTCCACAACTGTGAATATTTCTAAAACATTGAACAGGAAAGACCTTTTTGGAATCAGAAGCCTTTAAACCTGCCAGTGAAAGTACCAAAGCTGCTGATTCTTTGCAAGATTTTTTTAGGCCCCATGAATGTGATGCCAGTCTGCTTCTTTGTGTGTTTTTAAAAATTTTCTTGACATTCGGTAGTCTCTAAAGGTAAAAATGCGATTTGTTTTAAATGATTTCAAAAAGGGAGTTGACCTGATATGAAACGTACTTATCAGCCTAGCAAAATTCGTAGAAAAAGAACGCACGGTTTTCGGCAGCGTATGCAAACCAAAAATGGCCGGCTGGTGTTGAAACGCCGTCGCGCTCGTGGACGGAAACAACTGGTCGTTTCTATTCCTAAAAAATAAACGACTCGTGTCCTTAAACCGCTCCTATAAATTCCCACCTGGTTATCGCTTGCGAAACAGGTGGGAATTTATGTTAGTGCGGGAAAATGGATCGGTTTATCGCACCAAATCATTTGTTATTTATAAGGTCAGTAAAGACAGGCCTGAAAAACGATTGGGTATTACGGCCAGTCGCAAAACAGGGAACGCCGTTCAGCGAAATCACATTAAACGCCTTATCAGGGAATTTTTCAGGCTACACTATTACGAATTACCTGACTTTACTGATATCTCTATTATTTGCAAAAGAGGCGCATCCACTCTCACTTACGCTCAAGTTTCCTCGGAACTCAATTTCCTTACCCAAGGAAATGAGAATAAATAATCTCTATGGTTAGGAAACTCTTAATTGCCTTTCTTCGACTTTACCAGATTTTTATATCGCCGTTAAAGGCGCCTTCCTGCCGTTTTTATCCCTCTTGTAGTTCATATGCCATTCAATGTCTTGAAAAATATGGATTTTTGAAAGGCCTATTCAAAATTTTCATTCGTTTAATGAAATGTCACCCTTTTCATCCCGGGGGTTATGATCCCGCCTGATGTTTTTCTGGAGAACGTGATATGGAAAATAAAAATACTATTATTGCCCTGGTTCTTATGCTGGTTGTCTGGGTTGGTTTTACCCTTTATTCTCAAACCCAGGTTGATCAAGCATCAGTTCAGTCTGAAACTGTTTCTTCCAACGAGAAGCAGGTCAAGACAGTGGTTTCAGCTTCTCTTGAACCAAAAATGGTGAGAGATACACTCCCGGTCTCGGATCATACCCTAAAAGACATCAAAATTCGTGAAATTACGGTGGAAACTGATAATTATATCGCCGTTTTCTCTAATGCCGGAGCCAATTTAAAGAGTTTTCAGTTAAAAAAATATAAAGAGACAGCTAAAGAAGGGGCTGGTTTTGTTAATTTGGTGTTAAATCCTTTGCAGCCTACCCTTACCAGTGCTGGGGAAGGTTTTCTCTTTTTTAGAAAAGATGATCTTTTTCAGGCTAATGTTGAAGAAGACTACATTTATATAAAACCGGGAGACAAAAAAGAACTTTCATTTCAGGTTGTAAATGATCACGGGATCACCCTGGTTAAAAAATACTCTCTTGAAGGGAGTGGATATCATTTTCCCACTCAGATTCTTGTCTACAATAATTCTGACAAAACCGTTGATGGGAAGATTTCCCTGTCACTGGTAAACCCTTTCGAAAGGCTTAACGAGTCTTCCAGTCTTTCCTTCGTTGGTCCCGCTACTTTGGTCAAAGATGACGTTGATACTGTCAAAAAGAAAGCTATTGAAGAGACCGTTGAGTATGGTGACGATATTATCTGGACAGCTTTTGAAGACGAGTACTTCATGTCTGCTATTGTTCCATTGGATAATGCCCTCGAAAGTCTAAAAATTTACCGTGAGGGAAATTCCATATTAAATCAAGTCAAGGCGCCCCTCCAGACCCTTCTGCCACAGACATCTGTTTCATTCGACTACTTTGTTTATATGGGTCCTCGCGACCCTGGTATTCTTGAATCGGTCAATTATCGTCTTTCTGAAATTATCGATTTCGGTATTTTTGATTTTATTGCCAGGCCCCTGCTTTTCGTCCTGAACTTCTTTTATAGCTTTGTCGGGAACTACGGTGTCGCCATCATTTTGTTAACTGTTGTTATTAAAATAGTTTTCTGGCCCTTAACCCAGAAGAGTTATTCTTCTATGAAGGCCATGCAGACCCTGCAACCTGAGATGCAAAAAATCAGGGAAAAGTTCAAGAATGATAAAGAGCGTCTTAACCGCGAAATTATGGAACTTTATAAAACAAAAAGGGTCAATCCTTTAGGGGGGTGCCTTCCCATGCTTATACAGATTCCAGTCTTTTTTGCACTCTATAAGGTTCTGCTTGGAAATATAGATTTAAGACACGCACCCTTTGCGTTCTGGATAACCGACCTTTCTGCCAAAGACCCTTACTATATTACCCCTATTATTATGGGCGGTACCATGTTCTTGCAGCAGAAAATGACTCCCTCGACCATGGATCCTACCCAGGCTAAAATTTTCATGGTCATGCCCATTGTTTTCACTTTTCTTTTTCTTAATTTCCCTTCTGGACTGGTTATTTATTGGCTCGTAAATAATGTTCTCACTATTTTGCAACAATATCTGATTAATAAATCTGCCGTAAAAATCTAGCAATCTCTGGGATTGGTTTTTTATCTCACGTTTGTAAGGGTACCTGGTTGGAAATCATTTCTTTAAAACACCTTCTTCTGTTGTAGGGTTTTTTAGGTATTTTTGGGGAGGGGCTGTTTGACTTTTCCTGTCTCATGGCGTCTCTTGTGCGAGGGTAAAGGTGTATTCAGAGGATACAATTGCAGCTCCGGCCACCGCTGTTGGTGAAGGTGGTATTGCCATCATCAGAATGTCGGGGCCTTTGAGCGAAACTATTCTAAAAACCTGCTTTTTTCCCAGCCAACCCGTTGACAACCTGTCCACGCATCATCTCTACTACGGCCATATCCAAAAAGCGAATGGCCTTATGATTGATGAAGTTATGGCCGTGCTCATGCGTGGTCCTAAGTCTTTCACCAGGGAAGACGTTGTAGAAATTCATTGCCACGGTGGATCCGTCGTGGTCACGCAGATTCTCGACCTTTTAATTGAGTCTGGGGCCCGACTCGCCTCCCCAGGAGAATTTACTTATCGCGCCTTTTTAAACGGCCGTATTGATCTAACTCGTGCTGAAGCTATCGTTGATCTCATCAGGTCTCGGAGTGAGGGCGCCGCACGTATAGCGGTTAGTCAACTTCAAGGCAAATTGCATCGGTCACTTTTGCAGTACAAAAACACCCTTCTCGACGTCTTGTCACACGTGGAAGCTGATATTGATTTTCCTGAAGATGAAATCGATCCTAAAACCTTTGATGGCATCTCCCTTCAGGTTCACCAGTTAGTAGAAGATATTGATCACTTATTGTCTACTTTTAACTCCGGTCGGGTCATACGGGAAGGGGTCTCTGTATTAATTTTCGGTCGTCCTAATGTCGGTAAAAGTTCTCTTCTAAATGCCTTTTTAGGTGAATCGCGGGCGATTGTTACGGATGTGGCCGGGACTACCCGAGACACCCTTGAGGAAACGGTTCTGTTGGACGGTTTATCCTTGCGGCTCATAGATACCGCCGGTGTTCGACACACGGAAGATATAGTCGAGGCTGAAGGTGTTAAGCGAGCCAAAGATAAAATTGCCGGCGCCGATCTTGTTTTATTGGTTGTCGACGGACATATCGGGATTACCCCCGATGATCGTCTCGCACTGAATTTGCTTGAGAATATCCCCTCACTTCTGGTCGTAAATAAAGCCGACCTTTCCCCGGCCTCACTGGACCCTCTATTTTCTGCGATACCCCATGTCAGCGTTTCTGTACGCACCGGCGAGGGTATCAATGAACTCATTAAGCGCATTAAGCAAATCATCCTTAAGGACAGGTCTCAGGAGGAGCGCGAGTCCTTTATGCTTTCTGATCGTCGACATTTCCAGTCTCTTCTACGCTGCCGCCAAAGTCTTCAAGGTTTTCTGGAAAATGCCACAGGAAACTTCTCTTCCGAATTCCTGGCAATGGACCTCCGCGAGGCGATATCCCACCTCGGTGAGATCACCGGCGAGACCACCCCTGATGATGTTTTGAACTGTATTTTCAGTAAGTTCTGTATCGGAAAATAAACTGTTTCACGTGAAACATGGTCGTCATGAAAAGTGATTATGGGAAAATCTATGATGTAATCGTGGTGGGTGCTGGCCATGCTGGTTGTGAGGCGGCCCTTGCTGCTGCTCGTATGGGGTGTGTCACTCTTTTGTTGAACATCAGTCTTGATGCGGTTGCCCAGATGTCGTGTAACCCTGCTGTTGGGGGGTTGGCTAAGGGGCACCTGGTCAAGGAGGTTGATGCGCTCGGGGGTGAGATGGCGAGAAATATCGATGCGACCGGAATACAGTTCCGGACCCTGAATACAAAAAAGGGGCCGGCTGTAAGAGCGTCGAGAGCGCAGGCTGACCGCTACCTTTATAGTCGGCGAATGAAGGGTGTGGTCGAGCAAACGCCAGGCCTCGACCTCAAGCAGGGGGTTGTGGTTCGTCTCATGTTGGATGGGCAGGGTGTGTCCGGGGTAGAGACGCGCGAAGGGATTGTTTTCCAATCGAGATCCGTTGTGTTGACTACCGGCACATTTATGCGGGGATTGATTCATGTGGGTATGCAGAATTATCCTGGGGGGCGAGCAGGCGAACCCTCTTCGGAGGGGCTGTCAGCTCAGTTGAAGTCTTTGGGTTTTTCGGTAGGGCGTCTCAAGACCGGAACGCCGGCGCGATTGTCTGCGGCAAGTATCGATTTTACACGTCTTGAGCAACAGTGGGGTGATGAGTTTTTTGAGCCTTTTTCTTTTGTTCCCAAGCACAGACCGGTAAATAAGAGGCCCTGTTTTATCACCTATACAAACGAAAAAACCCACGAAATCATTCTCAATAACTTGGGTCGGTCCCCGATGTACTCGGGGGTTATTGAGGGGGTTGGTGCCAGGTATTGTCCTTCTATTGAAGACAAGGTTGTTCGCTTTCGTGAAAAGGCTCAGCACCAAGTGTTTTTGGAGCCGGAGGGCTTGGATAGTTTGGAGATTTACCCCAATGGCGTATCAACATCGTTGCCTCCCGATGTGCAGCTCGCTTTTCTGCGGACCATTGAAGGTCTTGAAAATGTCGAAATAATGCGTCCCGGCTACGCAATCGAGTATGATTTCGTGGATCCAATCCAACTGAAACCGACTCTTGCCACCAAAGAAATAACAGGTCTTTACCATGCCGGTCAGATCAACGGGACTTCGGGGTATGAAGAGGCCGCCGCCCAGGGATTGCTTGCGGGTATCAATGCCGCGCTGTTTGCCAAGGGTCATGATGAGGTAGTTATAGGCCGAGACCAGGGTTATCTTGGCGTGCTGATCGATGATCTTGTGAATAAGGGGACGCAGGAGCCTTATCGGATGTTCACTTCTCGGGCAGAGCATCGACTGTTGCTGCGTGAAGATAATGCTGACCAGCGTTTAACGCCAGTGGGCCAGAAGGTTGGGCTTGTTGATGGGGAACGATGGCGCTCATTTAATGACAAGATGGAGGCTTTGGCAAAGGGAAGAACAACTCTCCAGCGAAACCGCATTACACCTGCAGATAGGGAGGTTTCTGCTAGGTTGGGTTTGGAAGAATTGAAAAACGCCCTCACTCTGGAAGAGCTTCTGCGTCGGCCAGAGTTGGCGATTGAGGATGTGAAGTTTTTGGCGCCTGATTTGGCTTTGTTGGAACCAGCGGTATTGAACCTTTTGGAGGTTGAGGTTAAATACGAGGGCTATATCCGACGACAGGAAGAGCAGGTCAAGCGATTTAGAAAAACGGAGGAAGTTTTGATTCCCGAAAGCTTCGATTATCGGGCCGTGTCAGGTTTAACAGCGGAGGTCAGGGAGAAGCTGGAAAGGGTTCGGCCTGTAAATTTGGGGCAGGCTGCAAGAATTCCGGGAGTTACCCCGGCTGCCATCGCGATTTTGACCATCCTCTTGAGGCGCCACAAGTGAAAGATGAGACCCTTTTGCAGGAGGGAGCCTCTAGGTTTGGCGTGAAGCTGTCTGGTTCACAAGTAGGAGCTCTGCTGAGTTACCTCGATGAGATGCTGGCATGGAATAAAAAAATAAACCTAACCGCCATCAAAGACAGAAGTGAAGCGATTGAGAAGCACCTTGTTGACTCCTTGACGGTTTGTCCACTCGTTTCTGGGAGAAAAAATCTCCTTGATTTGGGCTCAGGGGCTGGGCTCCCTGGTATCCCTCTGAAGATTGTCTTGCCCGAGTTACAGGTCGTCCTGGTTGATGCCATCCAAAAAAAAATTCTATTTCAACGTCATGTATGTCGTAGTCAGAAACTTTCTGGTATCGAGTCCTGTCACGGGCGGGCCGAGATTTTGTCGTCCAGGGAAGAGATGGACCATGCTTTTGATGTCGTCATTTCCAGGGCTTTTTCAGACTTAAGAACCTTCATACAGTTCGCCCTTCCCTTCCTTAAGCCGGGCGGCCGCATTGTTAGTATGAAGGGCCCGGAGGGCGAGGCCGAATATGAGTCCAACCGTCCCTGGCTCCAGGAGTTGGGTGTGAGTTGTCTGGAAATAAAATGCCTGGAACTACCTTTTTCCGGGGCGAAGAGAACCCTTTTGGTGTTTCAAGAGGGGTTGGTGAGCCCAAGATCTTGTGGTTTGTCGGCAGGATAGACTATATCTTGAAGTGAAATAAGACCTTGTAATAAAGGGCTTTTTTCTTGGACGAAGACCCCTGTTGTGGTAATCTTTGGCCTCTTGAAATGAGGGTGAGGAGAGACTCGATGGCCCGTATTATTGTTGTAGCCAATCAGAAGGGTGGAGTGGGAAAGACTACCACGGCTGTAAACCTGTCAGCTTCACTGGCTGCCGCTGAAAAAAAGACACTTCTGGTGGATATGGATCCCCAGGGGAATGCCTGCAGCGGACTTGGCGTGGATAAGGGTTCTCAGGAATTGACGATCTATAATGCCTTGTTGGGTGAGGCCAAAGCCAAAGACATTCTCCTTCACACCCAGATGCCCAACTTGGATATTTTGCCGGCTAATACTGATCTTATTGGGGCTGAAATTGAACTGGTATCGGCCCTGGCCAGAGAAGTAAAGTTGCAGGGCGTTTTGCGGGAAGTAGAATCCGAGTATGATTTTATTATTATCGACTGTCCGCCCTCTCTCGGGTTGCTGACGGTCAATGCTCTGACCGCGGCCGACAGGGTTCTTATTCCGCTCCAGTGTGAATTTTATGCCATGGAAGGATTGAGCCAGTTGACCAAGACCATACGCCTTATTCAGAAAGAGTTGAATCCTCGCTTGAAAATTGGTGGAATTCTGCTGACCATGTTCGATGGGCGCAATAATTTGTCTCACCAGGTAAGTGAAGAAATACGAAACCATTTCTCCGACAAGGTATTCGATTCGGTGATTCCCAGAAATGTTCGCCTGTCCGAGGCGCCCAGCCACGGATTACCGGTGATTTTATACGATATCACCTCTCGCGGAGCAATGGCTTACTTGGAATTAGCTAAGGAAATCATAGAGATGGAGAGTTGATATGGCCAAACGTCCGGCGCTGGGAAAAGGAATAGGCGCTTTGCTCAATTCCGCCACCCAGGAAGGGGGGCGGAAGTATTTTCTATGTCCCATCGAAGAGCTAAAACCGCACAGCAAACAGCCCCGCAAAACTTTTAACGATGAAAAAATGGCCGAACTCGTCGCCTCGGTCAAGGAGAAGGGGGTCATTCAACCTCTCGTGGTCCGGAGAGTCGAGGATTCTTATCAGATCATAGCGGGAGAGCGCCGGTGGAGAGCTGCCCAAAAGGCGGGATTGCGAGAGATTCCCGTCGTTATTCAGGATGTGTCGGAAGACTGGGCCCTGGAAGTGGCCCTGATAGAAAACATCCAGCGGGAGGATTTGAACCCCATTGAAGAGGCCGAAGCCTATCGAAACCTTATGGATGGTTTCGATCTTTCACAGGAAGAAGTCGCGCGAAGGGTTGGCAAAGACCGGTCGACCGTGGCCAACTCGCTGCGGCTGCTAAGGCTGCCGGATCCTGTTCGTGACGATGTGTTGAGCAGCCGTCTGACTATGGGCCACGCACGAAGCCTGCTTTCGCTTGAGTCGGATGAGGATATCGTCGAAGCCAGAAACCAGGTTTTGGAGAAAAAGCTCTCTGTTCGGGAAACGGAAGCGCTGGTAAAGAAAATAAAGAGTTTTGGGGTGGTCGCCAAGCCGAAAACGAAGCAGGTGGAAAACCCGGAGTTGGTCCATCTGGCTGGAGAGCTGAAAAGAGCCTTGGGGACTCAGGTAAAAATTTCGGCCAAAGGCAAAGGCGGCAAAATTGAAATCACTTATTTTTCGCCGCAAGAGCTGGAAAGATTAATGGAAGTCTTGGGCCTCACTTTATAGATTAGTTAGAGGGGAGTCTCTCTGCCATGTTTACTAAAAAGGAAGATAACGCGATGAAAAAAGAAACGCCCATTGAAAAGCGCGAGATAAAGGCCTTCCTTGGACCCGGTAGCGAATTTGAGGGCAAGCTTGTTTTTGACGACATTGTCCGACTGGATGGAGCCTTTCGAGGAGAAATTGCCTCAAAAGATACGTTGATTGTGGGAGAGGCGGCTGACATTCAAGCCGAGATAACGGTTGGAAGCCTTATACTGAGTGGTCGTTTCAAGGGAAATATTAAAGCCTCCAGTCGCGTCGAACTACGTAACCCGGCGATGGTGGAGGGTAATATCGAGACGCCGGTGCTGATCGTTGAAGAGGGTGTCCGGGTCAACAGCAACATCAGCATGAAAGTGGAAAAAGGGGCAACCCCCACGCCTGTCAAAGACAAATAAAACCAGATCCGAAAAAAAATAGCGGGGCATCAAGGTGCGCCACAAGGGAGCCTTTCCCCGGACATGGGCAAAAGACCTTGACATAACATGGGTCATGTGATAGCTATTGCCCGATTTAGCCCCCGGGGGGTCTATAACCCTCCTGTTCCCCTGTATACAGTATACGAATATTTAAACAAACGCCCAAAGACGTTTATGAGGTATTGCTGTGATTGAAATCAACGGAACCATAATTGTCCAGTTTGTCAACTTTGTCGTTTTGATGGTTGCGCTGAACTTTATCCTTTATAAACCGCTTCGCAGCATGCTGCAAAAGCGCAAGGAAACCGTCGATGGTTCCCATCAGCGGGCTAAGGATCTGGCTGTTCAGGTTGAAGAAAAAATGGCTGCCTATCAGGAAAAACTGCAGGAAGCCAAAATCACCGCCGGCAAAGAAAAGGCGACCATGAAAGAGGAGGCGGTAGCCAAGGAAACGGAAATCCTTTCGGCCGCCCGGCAGAGTGCTACAGAAACTTTGGAATCCATGAAGGTAAAAGTTGCCGGCGAGGCAGACGAAGCGCGTAAAGCCCTGAGATCCGATGCGGAGGCTTTGGCGTCCGATATTGCTGCCAAACTCCTGGGAAGGAGCCTGTAATGAACTTTAGAGGGATTTTGATGAATAAAAAAATCATATCTTCCACGGCAGCCCTGCTGCTTATTGTTTCCGCTTCTGTCGCGGTCGCCGCCGGTGACGCTCATCACGTGGATAGCGGTGTTCTCATCAAGGACTTTCTTTACCGCATGTTCAATTTCGCGGTTACCTTCGGGCTGCTGGCCTATTTCGTAACCAAGCCTATTCGCAAAGGGCTGGCGGGGCGCCGTGAAGGGATTGAAAAAGCCCTTAAGGAGGCCCAGGACGCCAAGGAGAAGGCCGAAGCACGTTATGCGGAGTATGATGAAAAGCTGACCAAGGCTTCCGCAGAGATCGACGACATCTATGCTTCGATCAAACGCGAGGGCGAGCTGGAGCGTGACCGGATTATCGCCGAAGCGAAAGAAATGGCAGAAAAAATCAGTCAGGACGCAGAGAAAGCTGCTTCTCGGGAAATAGCCAAGGCCAAAGCTGAACTCCGGCAGGAGGCGACCAATATGGCTATCGAGATAGCGAGGGATCTGCTCACCCAAAAGGTTACCGGAGACGATCAAAAACGTCTGGTGAATGAATATATTCAAAAGGTGGGAGAATTACATTGAGTATCAGCGCTATATCCAGGCGGTATGCGAAGGCCCTGGTGAACCTGGGTGCCGAGCAAAAGATGGTGGAGGACTTTGGCCAGGAATTAGCCAAGGTGTCCTCGATTTTTGCCTCGGAGGATTTTCTCCGGCTTCTTATGGAGAGTCCGACTTTTCCTTTAGAGAAGAAAACGACCATTCTGCAAGAGGTGGCAAAAAGCCTGGAACTCTCTGAGGGTGTTCGCAATTTTCTGGGACTTCTCTTGGAGAACGACCGACTTAAGTACCTCTCCCTGATAGAAGGGGATTACCGGAAGCTGGCCGATGAACTGTCCGGTGTTTTGCGGGCACGGCTGAAATCTGCCTCTCCTCTCGCCGAGGAACAGGTAAGGGACATTGCTTCCGCTTTGGAAAAGAAAACGGGCAAACGGATTGACGTCACCATGGATGTTGATCCCGCCCTTATCGGGGGGCTGCAGGCTGAAATTGCCGGTCAGCTTTTTGACGGAAGTATAAAAACCCAGTTGAAACGGATTGAAGATACCTTAAAGAAGGGGTGAGAAGGTCTTATGGAAATCAAAGCAGAAGAAATCAGCGCGATTATCAAAAAGCAGATCGAGAACTTCGGCCGTGAGGTAGAGGTTAGCGAGACAGGTACCATCATTTCCGTTGGTGACGGTATCGCTCGTATTCATGGCCTTGATAAGGCCATGGCTGGTGAGCTCCTGGAGTTTCCCGGTGGCGTTATGGGTATGGTTCTCAACCTTGAGGAAGACAACGTTGGGGCCGCCATCCTCGGTGAGGCTCACCACATCAAAGAGGGCGACACGGTCAAGAGAACCGAGCGGATTGTGCAGGTTCCTGTCGGGGATGCACTCACCGGCCGGGTCGTTGATGGTATCGGTCTCCCCATCGATGGGGCCGGAGAAATCGACACGAAGGATTTCCGTCAGGTCGAAATCAAGGCACCCGGCATCGTCGCTCGTAAGTCCGTTCACGAACCCATGCAAACGGGTCTTAAAGCGATTGACGCGATGGTGCCCATCGGCCGTGGTCAGCGCGAATTGATCATCGGTGACCGTCAGACGGGTAAAACGGCCGTTGCCATAGATACCATTATCAATCAAAAAGGCCAAAATGTTGTCTGTATCTACGTAGCTATCGGCCAGAAGCGCTCTACTGTGGCGCAGGTCGTTGACAAGCTGAAGCAGCATGGCGCCATGGATTACACGATCGTCGTTGCCGCTACCGCTTCCGATCCGGCTCCTCTGCAGTTTATCGCCCCTTATACTGGGGTTACCATGGGGGAATTCTTCCGTGACAACGGCAAGCATGCTCTGATCATCTATGATGACCTGTCCAAGCAGGCTGTTGCTTACCGCCAGTTGTCCCTGCTGCTGCGTCGTCCGCCCGGACGCGAAGCCTACCCCGGCGACGTCTTTTACCTGCACAGCCGCCTTCTTGAGCGTGCGGCTAAGCTTAACGATGACCTCGGCGCCGGCAGCCTTACTGCTCTGCCCATCATCGAAACGCAGGCCGGTGACGTTTCCGCTTACATCCCGACCAACGTTATTTCGATCACCGACGGTCAGATCTTCCTGGAAACCGATCTTTTCTATTCCGGTGTCCGTCCGGCTATCAACGTCGGTCTGTCAGTATCCCGCGTCGGCGGTAGCGCCCAGGTTAAAGCGATGAAACAGGTCGCTGGTACGCTGCGTCTAGCCTTGGCCCAGTACCGTGAAATGGCAGCGTTCGCTCAGTTCGGATCTGACCTTGACGCTGCTACACAGCGTCAGCTCGCCCGTGGCGCCCGTCTGGTTGAGATTCTCAAGCAAGGCCAGTATAAGCCTCTGCCCGTTGAAAAGCAGGTCCTGGTCATCTATGCGGCCAACAATGGCTATGTGGATGATTACCCAACCACCGCAATTCAGCGCTACGAGGCCGAACTGCTCTCTTATCTTGAGAGCACCCAAGGTCAGCTTTTGGCCGATGTTCGCGAGAAAAAGGCCATCGATAGTGACCTTGAAGCCCGCATCAAAGCGGCACTGGATGAGTTCAAGGGTCAGTTCGTCGCCTAAAACGTATTCAAAAGGTATGAACAGATGGCAAGCCTGAAGGATATTAAGAAGAGAATCTCTTCGGTCAAAAATACCAGTCAGATCACCAAGGCCATGAAAATGGTCTCGGCGGCCAAGTTGCGTCGAGCCCAGGATGCCGTTGTCTCCGCCCGCCCTTACGCCGAGAAAATGCTGGAGGTTCTCTCCAGCCTGGCGCTGCGTGAAGACACCGAAGCTCACCCGCTGCTTCAGCAACGAGGCAAGGGACGCGCACTTGTCGTCCTTATGACGGCTGATCGAGGTCTGTGCGGCGGTTTCAATGCCAATATTTCCAAGGCCGTGGAGCGATTTGTTCGGCAGAACCCCGAAGGGTTCGCCGACATCGACATTATGATCATTGGCCGCAAGGGGAGAGACTACCTCAGAACGCGCAAAGGAATGAACATCGTCAAGGTGCATGAAAATATCACCGGGTCCATTTCCTACAGCACGGCGTCTCTTCTGGGTCAGGATATCGTGTCGGAGTATACCGAAGGAAAATATGACGCGGTATATCTGGCCTATAACGCTTTCCGTAGCGCGATTTCCCAGGATCCGCTGATCGAAAAACTCCTGCCGATTGTTCCCCTAGAGGTCGAGGAGGGAACCCATGTTCCCCAGTACCTTTACGAACCCAACCGCGGTGAAGTTCTCGATCAAATTTTGCCCAAGCACATTGAGGTACAGATTTTCCGTGGGTTGCTGGAATCCGTTGCCTCCGAACATGGTGCGCGCATGAGCGCCATGGACAGTGCCAGCAGAAATGCCAAAGAGATGATCTCCAAGCTTACGCTTCAATACAATAGAGCGCGTCAGGCTGCTATTACCAAAGAGCTCATGGAGATCATTTCCGGCGCCGAATCGATCAAATAAGACTAACAGACCGTTGATTCCCATCTGTCTTCAGGTGGAATAAAGGAGGAACGACTCGCCATGAATAAAGGAAAAATCACTCAGGTTATCGGTCCCGTCGTGGACGTTGAATTTGAGGCCGGGAAACTCCCCGAGATTTATCACGCCCTTAAAATCACCAACCCTTCTCTTGGGGAAGAGGAATGGAACCTCGTCGTCGAGGTGGCCCAACATCTTGGTGAAAATACCGTTAGAACCATCGCCATGGACTCCACCGACGGCCTTGTCCGCGGGCAGGATGTCATGGATACCGGCAAACAGATTGTTATGCCGGTTGGTCGCAACACCCTCGGCCGCATCCTGAACGTCGTCGGCCAGCCTGTTGACGAAGCCGGTCCCGTTAATACCGACAAGGAATGGGAGATCCATCGCCCTACCCCCGAATTCGTCGAGCAGTCCACCAAGGTTGAGGCTTTTGAAACCGGCATCAAGGTCGTTGACCTGCTGGCCCCTTACGCCCGTGGCGGTAAAATCGGCCTCTTCGGCGGCGCCGGCGTCGGCAAGACGGTTCTTATCATGGAGCTTATCCACAACATCGCCAAGCAGCACGGTGGCTTCTCGGTTTTCGCCGGTGTCGGTGAGCGTACGCGTGAGGGCAATGACCTCTGGCATGAAATGAAGGACTCCGGCGTTCTCGACAAAGCCGCTCTAATTTACGGTCAGATGAACGAACCCCCCGGCGCTCGTGCGCGCGTCGCCCTTTCCGCTCTCACCGTGGCCGAATATTTCCGCGATGAAGAAGGACAGGACGTTCTGCTGTTCGTCGACAACATTTTCCGCTTTACCCAGGCCGGTTCGGAAGTATCGGCTCTGCTCGGTCGTATTCCTTCCGCCGTTGGTTACCAGCCGACCCTCAGTACAGAAATGGGTGAGCTGCAGGAGCGTATCACGACCACCAACAAAGGCTCTATCACCTCGGTACAGGCCATCTATGTACCTGCTGACGACCTGACTGACCCGGCGCCCGCCACGGCCTTCGCCCACCTGGACGCCACCACCGTTCTCTCCCGTCAGATTGCCGAGCTCGGTATTTATCCGGCGGTTGACCCTCTGGACAGCACCAGCCGTATTCTTGACCCGCAGGTCGTCGGCGAGGAGCATTACAAAGTAGCCCGTGACGTT
Organism: Desulfuromonas sp. KJ2020; assembly: GCF_024197615.1. NCBI lineage: Bacteria > Pseudomonadati > Thermodesulfobacteriota > Desulfuromonadia > Desulfuromonadales > Desulfuromonadaceae > Desulfuromonas > Desulfuromonas sp. KJ2020. The sequence goes on along the minus strand of NZ_JAKUKE010000001.1, from coordinate 787,439 downwards.
CAGTATGTTTTGCAGCGCTACAAGGATCTGCAGGACATCATCGCCATTCTGGGTATGGACGAACTCTCGGAAGAGGACAAGCTTGTGGTAGCCCGCGCCCGGAAGATTCAGCGCTTCCTCTCGCAGCCTTTCCACGTGGCCGAGGTATTTACCGGCTCTCCCGGAAAGTATGTCGAGCTTAAGGACACCATTGCCGGCTTCAAGGCAATCGTGGACGGTAAGTACGACGATATTCCCGAGCAGGCGTTCTATATGGTGGGAACGATCGAAGAAGCCCTCGAAAAAGCTAAAAAACTGGCTGCTTGATCAATCTCGTTCCGGTGAAGCCCACACGGCTTTACCATCCGGCTAAAGGATATACCGATGGCAGAAAAGCTAAAACTCGAAATGGTAACCCCTTATAAAAGGGTTCTTTCGGTAGAGGTCGATGAGGTTACCGCACCTGGCACCATAGGTGAATTCGGCATTCTTCCCGGGCACACTCCCATGCTTACAACCCTTAAAATCGGGGAACTCACCTATCGTGCCGGTAGTGAGACTTTCCATCTGGCTGTTAACTGGGGGTATGTTGAGGTGGAAGAGGATAAGGTTACCGTCCTGGTCGAGACCGCGGAACCTGCCGATGAAATTGACCTGGAAAGAGCCAAGGCTGCTCTGGGCCGGGCTGAAAAAGCCCTTAAAGAACTGTCACAGGACGACAAAGATTTCCGTGTGATGGAAGCCGCTCTTGAGCGGGCCTTGATCCGCATTCAGGTGGCTGGCCGCAAGGGCCACTAATTCGCATTAAGAAGAAACGACAAAAGGCGATCCTGCGGGGTCGCCTTTTGTCGTTTTGCCCAGATGGGGAGCACAGCTGAAGCTATGTCTACAAAGCAAGCGCGCCAGATTATTCACGTCGACATGGATGCCTTTTATGCCTCCGTAGAGCAGCGGGATCAGCCCGAGTTGCGAAACCGACCAGTTATTGTCGGCGGCAGTCGCACAAGGGGCGTGGTCAGTGCCTGTTCCTATGAAGCCCGTGCCTTCGGAGTTCGATCGGCCATGCCGCTGGCGCGGGCTGTACAGTTGTGCCCTGAGGCGGTAGTCCTTCCGGTCAGAATGGAAGCATACAAAGCCGTGTCGCGCAAAATTTTTGCCATTTTCAGGCAGTTTACGGACCGGGTCGAGCCCTTGTCCATCGATGAAGCCTTCCTGGATGTCACCGGCTGTGAGCGGCTTCTAGGCGAGGCGGTCTCCATAGCTCAAAATATCAGAAATTCAATTCGGAAAGAGCTCGCCCTGCCTGCCAGTGCCGGTGTGGCTCCCAATAAATATCTGGCCAAACTGGCTTCTGAGGCAGCCAAACCGGATGGACTCAAAGTGATACATCCCCATGAAATTGAAGCATTTATCCTGCCCCTGCCCATAGGCGCTCTATGGGGAATCGGTAGCAAAGGGAGAGAAAGGCTGAATCGACTAGGGATAAACACCATCGGTGAACTGCGGCGTTTGAGCCTGGCGCAGTTAATCCAGCTTTTCGGGGTGACGGGGCAACGATTTTACGAGCTGGCGAGGGGGATCGATGATCGCCCAATTATCATGGACGACACAGTGAAATCGATAGGACAGGAAGAGACCTTCCCCGCTGATTTATTTGACGTGGACACCCTGCAAACCCACTTGCTACGACTTACCGAAAAGGTAGCCTCACGCTTGCGAAAAAAAAGTCTGTTGGCCTCTGCTCTAACCATTAAGGTGAAATATGGAAATTTCGAGCAGGTCACGAGGTCAAAAACCCTGGAAAATCCATCAGCCAGTGTCCCCGAGTTTTATCCAGTCGCTAAGGAGCTTTTATCCAGAACCGAATCAGGACAGAGGGGAATCCGCCTGCTTGGGGTTACGGCCGGGAATCTTGTTCCCTGTGAAACAAGCCAGATGTCATTGTTTGAGGATAAGTGCGAAAAAAAGAAAGGAAAGGCACTCGACGAGGCCATTGACCGCATACGGGAAAAATACGGAGATCCTGGAATCACGCGAGGAACCTTGGTGGATTAAAGTTTCTGAACAGAGTCGAATAATCGGGTCAGAGTGGCTATGGATGAAATGATACCCTCCGGCTCATGAATCTCGAGTGTGATACTGGGGCAGACGGAGGCAGCGTCAAGCGACCGGAATAATGCCTGAAAGTCGATTAAACCCTCCCCTAGCGGCAGGTGCTCATCTGAGGTGCCATGATTGTCGTGCAGATGAAGGTGCCGCAGATGTTTGCCAATATGGCGAAGCCAGGCCTCCAAATCGTTTTGACCAAAGAGATGCCAATGGCCAATATCGAAACAAGCTCCGAAAAAGGGAGAGTCTATGGCCTGCAACAGGGCAGCCAGAGTCTTGGGGGATTCTTCGAAGATATTTTCAAGAACCAGGGTACAGCCCATACGCTCGGCCCGTTGAATGAACTCGGGCCAGAAGCGGAGGTTCGTCTCAAGCCATAACTGACTCTGGCTCCCGTATCGCCATCGGTCGTAACCAGGGTGAAATACGATAAGGTCGGACGCCAGAGTTTCGGCGCAATCCATGGTTTGATGGAATCGCTTTCGGGTGGCCTCCAGCACCAAGGGATCCAAAGCGCCGGGATTGAGGTCAAGAAAAGGAGCATGGATAGTATTCCGAAGGCCATGTTGCGAAAGCTCTGCCGATAGGGCGCGAACATGTTCGAAGGCAGGGTCGGTGAAGTCATCGGCCTTAAATGCGATTTCCGGTTGAACCCGGTTATCGACGAAAAAAGACCAATTGGGGCCTAGCTGTTTCCAGGGAACATGGACAAAGAGGTCATTTTTCACAACATCATCCCAAAATAGACATAAAAAAGAGAGTTACAGAGAATCAAACCCGTCCCCCCGTGGCGACCAGGGGAATAATCGGAGACTTGCCCATAAGGTTGAAACAGCCAATATCCGGAGCAAAGGGGGAGCAGGGAAAATAACCGCTAAATCATGCCGACTGAATTAGTACCGATCTTAGGGGTAAAATAGTAAAAAGACAAGTAGATATAAGGCCTTGGCATAGTCCGGGTAAACAAGAAAAGCCTTGACAGATTATGTATACTGTATACAATTTGAAAAATTCATTTCAAATTGGAGAGCCCCCAATGCGAAAAAAACCGATTGAACGCCATCAGACGCTGCGGGAAAAAATACTGGAAACGATCCGCGACTCTATCCTCAAGGGCACGATGAAACCGGGGGAAAAGGTTGCCGAGCCAGAATTGGCCGAACGTTTCGGGATCAGTCGCACACCGATCAGGGAAGCCTTCCGTCAATTGGAAACAGAGGGATATCTTACGGTTATTCCACGTAAAGGCGCGGTGGTGACCTCCCTGTCCGAGAGGGATGTCGAGGAGTTTTATGCGATAAAAAGTATCCTCGAAGGGTATGCGGCGCGCATGGCGGCCGAAAATATGACGGAAAAGGACATCGAAAAACTCGAGAGCATCAATGATCGTCTGCAACAGTTGGCCGACGAAGGGGATATAAAAACCTTTTTCAAGGTGCACAACGAGTTTCATGACTTGTTCATCCGGGCCGCGGGCAATGAGAAACTGCGAGAGCTTATCGGGCAGATGATGATGCGCTTCAATCGCCTGCGTATGGCCTCTCTTTCTCTGCCCGGGCGCATGAAAATTTCGGTCGAAGAACACAAGAAAATCATAGAAGCCTTTAAAGAGCACAATGGTGACAAGGCGGACAACCTGGTCAAGAAAACCGCTAACTATGGCGGGCAGGTGCTGTTGCAGAGCATGGCCAAAGAACAGGGCCGCACGGCGGAAAAGGCGATCTACCAACAAGCCGTGGATGTCTGAGACCAGCGCACCTATAAACGAAATGGAACCGGCTGCCTGTCCACGGCGCCGGTTTTTTTGTTGGCAGCCGGTTGTTTAGTGCCTTTGAGCCAGAAGCCAGGTTGAACGATTCTTGATTCATGAGTCACCTTGTGCGATATTGCCGAGAAACAAATCAAGGAAGTGAGGAGTCTTATGTTGAAAAAGATCGGAATGGCAATATTGGTCAGTCTGTTGGTCAGCACCCATGTTTATGGGGATTCACTGAGCCTGGAATTCAATGATGACAGCGCCCAGGTGGGCTACTCCCACGTCATTCAGCAAGATGGTTACGGCACCTCTTCGCTAAATTTGCGAGGTCTGTACAATGATGACAAGGAAACCAAACTGGGAAGCTTGGGGCTTGATTTTTCGGGGGAACCGGGGCATGTGCCGGGACTTCGATTCGGCATCGGTGGTGAACTCTATGGAGGAACCACCGATTATCACCAGGATATACTGAGCCTGGGCGTCTGCGGAAATGCCGCTTTTGCCCCCCCTACCCTGGGCGGCTTGGGTGTGGATGGAAGAGTATGTTACGCGCCGAAAATTTTCAGTTTCATGGACCTGGAGCGACTGCTGGAAACGTCCGTAGGCCTTTTTTACGCAGTGACGCCCAAAATAAAAATAAAGGCGACCTATCAGAATATGGATGCGGATTTTGAGCATCAGGATTCAAGACATATTGACGAGGCCGTGCGGGTAGGATTTACCGCTCAGTTTTAGCCTTGAGACCCTGGAAGTCCTGATCTTATCACTATGATAGCCGTCGGATTAAGCCTGCTTGACCAGGAAAGCACCGCGCCCTGCGACATGTTTCGCCGGGTGCACAATGAGGAGTATATCCTCTTCGCCCGTAAAGGGCTCCCCCTGTCGCAGGGTCTGGCCGAAAATCTCCGTGAAAACGCGGTGAGCGCTCTGTACATAGAGCCAGCGGAGGGCGACGCCTATTTCCAATGCCTTAAAAATCTGACAGAACAAGCCGTTGCCGACAGCAAGGAAAAACCGGAGCGCAAGGCCCAGATCGTCTATTCATCCTGCAAGGAAATCCTGCGACAGGTGTTTGACGATCCCCGCGCCTCCTTCATTCACCTGGCCATGGATATCATCGCCCCGACGATGGATCTGATTGTCACGGACGATGTGGCCACTCGCTGCCTGATCAAACTGACCGATTATGATCAGCAGACCTACACCCATTCGACCAACGTCGGTATTTTCGGTATCGCCCTGGCCAGGAACTATTATGGGCAGAAGGCTGAAAAAGAACTGAAGGCCTTTGGCGCCGGGTTTTTTCTCCACGATCTGGGCAAGTGCCGCATTCCTCTATCTATCATCAACAAGCCAGGCCCTTTGACACCGCAGGAGCGGCTGATCGTCAACCGGCATCCCGAGGATGGCTATAAGATCCTGCAGGAAAACGGGGTGATGACAGAGGAACTGAAGTGTCTCACTCTTCAACACCATGAAAGGGATGATGGTGGCGGCTACCCCTATGGGCTGACCCGCCAGGACATCCACCCCTATGCCCGCATCTGCCGCCTTGTGGATATCTACGAGGCTTTGACCTCCGAGCGCCCTTACCACCGCCGGTCATCGACCTTTGATACCCTTAAACTGATGAAAGAGAAGCTGGTTGTGGATATGGAGCCCAGCCTCTTTGAGCACTTTGTCAGACTATTTTTGACCTAGGAAGGCAGTCCGCAAGGTACGCCGGGGCACCGTCACGAACGAAGACGGTGCCCTTTTTTTATGAGAAACGCGGCCCAGCCGAACAAGGCGAGGCTGACACAACAGGCGAAACCGAAGGAGAAAAGCAGTGAAACCTCACCTACCCCGATGAGAGCGTAGCGAAAGCCATCAATCAGGTAGAACAGGGGATTGGCCCGGGAGAGGTTTTCCCAGAAAGGGGGCAGGATGGAAATGGGATAAAAGACCCCACCCAGATAGATGAGGGGAAGGATAAGGAAATTGCTGTACATGGAGAGAGCGTCGAAGGAGTTGGAATAGATGGCGGCGATGATGCCGAATTGAGCGAACAGAAAACTGGCAAGACAGCCCATGAGTACTGCCAAAAAAGGGTGGGCAAAGGGTAGCGGCGCGAAAAAGAGGGAGATAAGGGTGACCACGGAGCCGACCAGCAGGCCGCGTAGCATGGCGGCAAAGGTGTAGGCAAAAATCATCTGGCTGGGAGTGATGGGGGCTACCAGCAGGTCGACGATGTTGCCGAGGTAGCGGGACATGAAGAGCGAGGATGAGACGTTGGAAAAGGAGTTGTTAATGATCCCCATCAAGACCAGGCCAGGGATGACAAACTGGGCGTAGGTGAAGCCCTCCAGCACGGAGATGCGGGTGCCGAGGGTGGCGCCGAAGACAAAAAGATAAAGAGAAGCGGAGATGATGGGAGTCAGCAGCGTCTGCACAGAAACGCGGAAAAATCGCAGAACCTCTTTTTTCATCAGGGTCAGAAAAGGCAACCAGGGATAAAAGGATTGATCCTGCTGGCTCGAACCGTTCATTCGGAACTCCCTTTGAGGCCGGTCAATTCAATAAATACATCCTCCAGGCTCACGCTCTGGGTTTCCACTTCGGTAACGGGAAGCCCTAGGGCGCACATGCGGTGCAAGGCATCGCCGGTGGCAATGCCAGGGGGCAGCCGCAGGGTGAGCCGGGTCCCTCCCCCCTGCAACTGACCGTTGAATTCCTGCAAATCGAGGGGAACGGCCGTTAGGGGTTGGCTGAGTTGAAGAACAATCTTACGTCCTTCCACCTGCGAAAGAAGGTGGGACGTACTGCCCAGGGCAATCAGACGGCCATGGTTCATAATGGCGATGCGGCCACACATCTGCTGGGCTTCTTCCAGGTAGTGGGTGGTGAGCAGAACCGTGGTCCCTTGCTGGTTGATCTCACGTACGAACTGCCAGAGATTGTGACGCAGCTCGACGTCGACCCCGGCGGTGGGTTCATCGAGAATGAGCAGCCGCGGTTTGTGAATGAGCGCCTTGGCAACCATTAGCCGCCGCTTGAGTCCGCCGGAAAGTTTGTTCATCGGTTTGTGCAGATGAGGTCTGAGAGCGAGACGCTCGATGAGCAGTTCCATCCAGGCGGTATCAAGGGGGACACCATAATAGCCGGGATGAATCTTGAGGGCGCGGTCGATGGTGAAAAAAGTATCGGTGACGATTTCCTGATGCATGACGCCCACCAGCCGCCGGGTAACCAGGCTTTCCTGCTGATTGTCGTGCCCGAAGACGCGGATGGTTCCCGTATCGATCCGTGTCACGCCTCCCACCATGTTGATGGTGGTGCTCTTGCCGGCGCCGTTGGGACCAAGGAGGCCGAAAATTTCCCCAGGTTCGATGGAAAAGCTGAGATCTTTGACGACCCGAGTGCCGGCGTAGGATTTATTAAGCTTCTGGATGTCGAGAGCCAGACTCATGGGTTTCCTGAAGCAAGGTGGTGGATAAAAAACTGACGATTAGGAAGAAGCCGGGCTGTCCTCGTCAAGGGGATCCTCGGTGCGTTTCTTTTTCCCAAAGAAACGAGCGACCCAGATGCCCACCTCATACAGAATGGCGAAAGGAACGGCCAGAGCCGTTTGCGAGATGATGTCGGGTGGGGTCAGCACGGCGCCGATAATAAAAGCGAGCAGCAGGGCGTACTTGCGATTTTTGGCGAGCCAGACATGGTCCACGATACCCATCCGGGCCAGAAAGAAGATAACAATCGGCAGTTCGAAAACCAGACCAAAGGCGAGTAGAAGCTTACTGGACAGGGAAAGATAGGCCCCCATGGAGAGCATGGCCTCGATTTGGCCGGTGCCGGTGCCGAATTGAATGAGAAAGGTAAAGATAAGGGGAAAGACATAGAAGAAGCCGAAGTAGGCCCCGCTGGCGAAGCAGAGGAAGCTGGCGACGACAAACGGAATCGCCAGTTTTTTCTCATGGGCGTACAGACCGGGGGCGATAAAGGCCCAGATTTGCCAAAGAATAACCGGCAGCGAGACGAGCAGGCCGGCTAAGGCCCCCAACTTGAGATAGGTGAAAAAAGGCTCGGTCGCATTGATGAAAACCAGCGAGCTCCCCTCGGGCAGGGCCGCGCGCACGGGGTCGGAAATCAACTGAAAGAGGCGTTCGGCAAAGCCGTAACAGGCCAGAAAACCGACGAACCAGGCGCCAGCCGCAATAATAAGGCGTTTGCGCAATTCTTCAAGGTGGGCAGTGAAAGGGAGAGCCTCGTCGCTCATGCGGTGCGGTCCTTCGTCAGGGAATGGGAGGTGAATCTAAGCTTTATCTTTCGTCTCGGCCTCATCGGTGGTCAAAGGAGCCTCTCCGGACGAATCCTGTTGATCCTCGGACCCCTGCCCGTTCTGCAAGTCAGCGCCGGGCGGCGTCATTTTGCCGGCTTTGAGCAGGGAGTCCGGCTGGTTTTCCTGGCGCGACTCCACATCGATGGTGTTTTTGAACTCTTCGGTGGCTTTTTTAAATTCACCGAGCCCTCGACCGAGCGCTTTGGCGATATCCGGGAGTTTTTTGGGGCCGATGACAATAAGAGCGACCGCCAGGATCAAGAGCAGTTCGGGCATGCCGATACCAAACATAGGAAGAGCCTCAAAATAAAATGTAAAGGGACGGATTAGAAGGGAAGAGGATAGTCTTTATCCCCTGCCCTGTCAAGGGTGAAGCCCGATAAGGGTTTGACATAGCGGGAGTTTTACATGTAGTATACGCGCTAAAAATTGTGGAAAGGTAGGCAATGAACCAGCAAGAGATCAAAGCGGAAATTCGCCGGTTGGCCCAGGAAAGAAACGCCCTGCTTCTGGCCCACAACTATCAGCGGGATGAAATCCAGGAAATTGCCGACATAACGGGGGACTCCCTGGGTCTTTCCATGGAGGCAGCCAGAACGGACAAGGATGTGATCGTCTTTTGCGGCGTTCACTTCATGGCGGAGAGTGCGGCAATTCTGGCCCCCGAGAAGATCGTGCTGCTGCCGCGTCCCGATGCCGGTTGCCCCATGGCCGACATGGTGACCCCCGAGGGCCTGCGTCAGCTGAAGGCGCGCCATCCCGGTGTGCCCGTTGTCACCTATGTGAACTCCAGCGCGGCGGTAAAAGCGGAGAGCGATATCTGCTGTACCAGCGCCAACGCCATTAAAGTGGTCAATTCCCTGGACGCGGCCGAAGTCATCCTGGTGCCGGATCGCAACCTGGGCCGTTATATTGCCGGCCATACCGACAAGGTCTGCCATTTCTGGGAAGGCTACTGTCCCACCCATGAGCGCCTCCAGGTGGCCGATGTCGAACGGGCCAAAAAGGACTATCCGGAGGCGGTGTTCATGGCCCATCCTGAATGTCATCCGGATATTCTGGCCATGGCCGATCATATCTGCTCCACCAGCGGCATGTACGACTATGTGCGCACCAGCGCCGATCGCCAGTTCATTGTCGGGACGGAAGCCGGTATCCTCTATCGTCTGCGCCGGGAGAATCCGGACCGAGAGTTCATCCTGCCGACCTCCCGTCTGATCTGCCCCAATATGAAGTTAACGTCGTTGGAAGACGTTCTTCATAGTTTGCAGACCCTGTCACCGGAGATCACCGTGCCGGCAGACGTGCGGGAGAAGGCGCGCACGGCCCTTGACCGCATGCTGGCCGTCCCGCGCGATTGAAGCCTTGCCACGACAGATATCCTTAGCTTACACGGGGCGTGCACGGGCACGCCCTTCTTTTATGGGTCAGACCTATGTCGAACGAGCAGCCACCTCCTGATACGCCGCCAACATCCGTGGAGGAGTGCGTCGCCAGCCTGCTGGAGCGTCGTCAGCCGACCGAAGTGGTGGGACTGACGGGTTCCAGTCCCGCCTATCTGCTCGCACGCTATCTGGCCAAAAGCAGCGATACGCTGCTGGTGCTGACAGCGGATCAGAAACAGGCCGATACCCTGGCGGCGGCCCTCGACTTTTACCATGGCCGACAGGGGGAGACCGTGACTCTTCCTCACTGGGAGGTGCACCCCTACGAGCCCCTGACGCCTCACCCGGAAGTCGAAGCGGCCCGACTCTCCAGCCTTACCGCCATGCTGCAGGGGCGCGTGCGTGCAGCCGTTATGCCGGTGCGTTCCCTGATGCAGAAAGTCATTCCGGGACAGGTGTTGGCCCAGCTGAGCAGCCCCCTGGTCTGCGGGGACGATTACGAGCGGGATTCCCTTACCGGTCGCCTGCTGGCTCTGGGCTACAATGCGGTTCCGCTGGTGGAAGACCGGGGCACCTTTTCGGTGCGGGGCGATATCCTCGATATTTTTCCCGCCTCCCGCCCAGCTCCCGTTCGTATCGAATTTTTCGGCGACACCATCGAGCGCATGCGACCCTTCCACCCGGCGACCCAGCGTTCCGAACAGCAGGAACTGGAAGAGATCGAGCTGCTGCCGGCCCGGGAAATGATACTGACCGGCGAGTATCTGGAGACTTTCGCTCGCCGCCTGAAGGAACGCTGCGACGATCTCGGCCTGCCGCGCACCCAGCGGGAGGTTATCCTGGAAGAGGCGCGCGAAGGGCTGCTATCTCCCGGTCGCGCTTTTCTCCTCCCTTTCAACTATCCTTCGCTGGATACCCTCTTTTCCTATCTTCCCAGGGCGCGACTGGTGGTCGTCGATCCGCCTGAGGTGGAGCAGGAAATGGATCGATTTAGCGCCGAGATTGCCGAAGGAGAACGGCATGCGGCGAACCGGGATGAACCCTATGCGCCAGCCGCCGACCTGTATCTGACGGCCGCCGAGGTGGAGCAGGCCCTGGCTGCCGGTACGGGCCGCATCGACCTGCCCATCCTGCCGGTGTACCGTCTGCAGGACGACCGTCAACCGTACCGCCTTCGCGTCGATGGTAATGGGGATATCCGTGGCTTGCTTCAGGGAAGGGATGGCCTGGCCCCCTTGGCCGACAGACTGTCGCGGTGGCAGGAGGAGTCCTGGCGCCTCCTGCTGGTCTGCCATCAGCGGGGTCAGGCAGAGCGCATGGCCGACCTGCTGCGCCCCTACGGGCTGGAGCTCTTTTTCTCCGGCACCTCAAATAAGGGGCAGCGCCCCGAGCCCGGCGAAGTCCGCCTGGTTCAGGGCGAACTGCAGGCCGGTTTCCGCTTGCCGGAAGAAAAGTGGGCCGTCATCACCGAAGAGGAAATCTTTGGCCAGCGGGTTCGTCGCCGGGCCCTTTCCGAGGCCCGGGCCAAGGCGCTCCTCTCCTCCCTGGCGGAGCTCAAGGAAGGCGACTATGTCGTCCATGCCGATCACGGCATCGCGCTCTATCGCGGCCTCCAGCACCTGGAGATGAACGGCATCGAGGGGGATTTCCTGCAGATCGAGTATGCTGGTGGCGATCGGCTCTACCTGCCGGTGGACCGTATCGAAAAAGTCCAGAAATATGTCGGCGGCGAGGGCCATGTACCCCGCCTTGACCGCTTGGGCAGCGGTTCCTGGGAGAAAGCCCGCCTGCGAGCCCGGGCGGCGGTAGAAGAACTGGCCCGCGAACTACTCAATATCTATGCCCGCCGCGAGATGGCCGAGGCCTATCGTTTTTCGCCACCGGACCGGACCTTCCGGGAATTCGAGGCAGCCTTCCCCTACGAGGAAACGCCGGATCAGCTGGACGCCATCGGGGACACCCTGGAGGATATGCAGTCAGGCAAGCCCATGGATCGCCTGATCTGCGGTGATGTCGGCTTCGGCAAGACGGAAGTGGCCATCAGGGCGGCCTTTAAAGCGGCCATGGATGGCAAACAGGTGGCCGTGCTGGTCCCGACCACCATCCTCGCCCAGCAGCACCTGGAGAGTTTCCGGGAGCGTTTCGAGGGCTATCCCCTCGAGGTGGAGATGGTCTCGCGCTTTCGCACGCCCAGGGAGCAGAAAGATATTCTGCAGAAGACGGCGGAAGGCAAAATCGACGTCCTCATCGGCACCCATCGCCTGCTGCAGCGGGATGTCCGGTTCCGCGATCTGGGCCTTATGATCGTCGACGAGGAGCAGCGTTTCGGCGTTTCCCACAAAGAGCGGCTGAAGAAGATGCGGGCCGAAGTAGCGACTCTCACCCTCACCGCGACGCCCATCCCCCGTACCCTGCACATGGGCCTCATGGGCCTGCGCAGCCTGTCCGTCATTGACACGCCCCCGCTTGATCGGTTGGCGGTGCGGACCTATGTGACTCGTTTTGACGATGAGTTGATCCGCGAGGCCGTATTGCGGGAACTGCGCCGCGGGGGTCAGGTCTTTTTTGTCCATAACCGGGTGCAGACCATCGGCGCCATGGCCGAATTTTTGGGCACGCTCATCCCCGAAGCCAAAATTGCCGTCGGCCATGGCCAGATGGGTGAGCGGGAACTGGAAAGGGTCATGCTCGATTTCATTGAGGGCAAAACCAACCTTCTGGTCAGCAGCACCATTATCGAAAACGGACTGGACATCTCCAGAGCCAACACCATTATCGTCAATCGGGCCGACTGCTTCGGGCTGGCCCAGCTCTATCAGCTTCGCGGCCGGGTCGGGCGTTCCAATCAGCGGGCCTATGCCTATCTGCTCATCCCCGGTGAAGGCTCCTTGACCCGGGAGGCGCGGGAGCGTTTAAAGGTCATGCAGGAGCTGACGGAGCTGGGGGCGGGCTTTCGTATCGCCAGCCACGACCTCGAATTGCGGGGTGCCGGCGACCTGCTGGGCGACAGGCAGGCCGGCCAGATTGCCGCCATCGGCTTCGAGCTCTATGCCGAACTGCTGGAAGAGACGGTGCACGAATTGCGCGGCCAGGCGGTCGAAGAGCGCATCGACCCGGAAATCCGCCTGGGCGTCTCCGCTTTCCTGCCGGAAAAGTACGTTCCCGATCCCAACCAGCGTCTGGTGTTGTACAAAAAGATGGCTTCGGTACCTGACGAGGCCCAGCTCTACGCCATCGCCGATGAATTGCGCGATCGCTATGGCGAGATTCCCCCGCCGACCTCTCTGCTCTTCGAGGTCATGAAGTTGCGCCTGCTGATGAAGCAGTTGAAGGTGGAGTTCGCCGAATTTGACGGTCGCCAGCTGGTGTTTGGTTTCCACGCCGAGACGCCGGTTCCCCCGGAAAAGATTCTGCGATTGATGGAAGACAAAAGCGGCCGCTATCGCTTTACCCCGGATTACCGCCTTTCGGTCCGGTTGGCGAAAACGTCGGCCGAAGAGCTGGTTGAGGCGGCTAAAAAAGAATTGCAAGCTTTTTTGTAACTGTGCTAGCGTGACTCTTTCAGACCGGTTTTTCACCGGAAGTCCGCTGGCTTTCCGACGGGCGAACCTTTTCCCCTGCTTTTCCCGAGGCCACCAATCACCATGCCCAATCGCCGCTTAGTATCCCTTTTTCTGGTCATTTTGCTGGCTGCCGGACTCTGTGCCTGTCAGCAAAAAGATGCCACCCAGGCCCAGGCCCTGGTCCGAGTGGATGGACGCGTTGTCACCCTGGAGCAATTCGAGCGCGACCTGGAAAAATCCCTGCCGGCGGATCAGTCCGTCTCGGATGAGGAACGAAGTGAGATGAAGCGGTCTTTTCTCGTTCAGGTCATCGACCGGGAACTGGCTTTGGCCGAGGCGGACAGGCTCGGTCTCACGGTCAGCCCGCAAGAGGAAGATGCGGCTTTTCAGGAATACCGTCGGGATTATCCCGAAAACACCTTCGACCAGATGCTCGGAAATCGCGGCATCACGCTGGAGGACTGGAAGAGAGAATTGCGCGACGGGCTGCTGATGGAAAAAGTGCTGAAAGAGGCCGTCTATTCCCGCGTCGAGGTCAGTGACGAGGAAATTTCCGCCTATTATGACGAATACCGGGAAGAGTTCGACCGTCCTGAACAGGTTCGGGCTCGCCAGATCCTGGTCAGCAGCCAGGAGGAAGGCGAGCGTGTGCTCGGCCTGCTGAGGCAGGGTGAGGAGTTCGATATCGTCGCCCGCAAACACTCTCTCTCTCCCGACGCTGAAGAGGGGGGGGATCTCGGCTTTTTCAGCCGGGGCGAAATGCCGGCTGAATTCGATGCCGTGGTATTCAGCCTGGCGGTGGGGCGAATCAGCGACCTGACCCAAAGTTCCTATGGCTATCATATTTTCAAGGTGGAAGAAAAACGAAAGGCCGTACGTCTGAAGCTGGACGAAGTCAAAGACGACATCCGCCAGACGCTGCGAACCCAGAAGGAAGAACGGGCCTACCAGCAATGGCTCCATGAGTTACGAGGACGGGCCGTCATCGAGGTCGACTGGGAGCGGCTGTAAATTAACCACAAGGATCTTTTCATGCGACGTATTGTTACCATCGCTCTGGCGGCCCTGCTGCTGTTTGGCACTTCGGCCTCGGCCAGGGTCCTCAATGAAATTGCCGCCATCGTCAACGAAGAGGCGATAACTACCTATGACTTGGACAGGGCCGTGGACGAGCGGATTTCTCCGGCCGAGCAGGAAAGCCTGGGGCCTGTGGCCATGGATAGCCGGCGCCGGGAGATCCTGCAGGGTCTCGTCGAGGAATCGCTCATGCGCCAGCGCGCCGCCGAGCTGGGTCTGGCGGTCAGCGATGCGGAAGTGGAAGAAGCCATTCGCGACGTCGAGAAGCAGAACAACCTGACCCGCGAACAGTTGCGGCAGGCGCTGAGCGCGCAGGGAATGGATTTTGAGGAATACCGGGAAAACCTGCGGGAGCAGATCCAGAGCTTCAAATTGCTCGGCCGCGAAGTGCAGAGCCGCCTGGAGGTGACCAACCAGGAAATCCGCGACTATTTCCGGGAGCATATCGATGAATTTCGCGGGAACCCCTTTATCCGTCTGAGCCATATCACCTTCCCGGTTGCTCCCGGCGCCAGCAAGGCAGAGCTGGACAGGCGCTATGCCCTGGCGCAGGAAGCCGTCTCCCGTCTCCAATTGGGGGAGGACTTTGCCAGGGTGCTGGCCAGCTATGCGGAAAGTGGGCAGGCGGGGGGCGGGGATCTGGGCGCCTTTGGTCAAGGGGAGCTGTCCCCGGCCTTTGAACGGGCCGTTGCGGGTCTGCAGCAGGGCCAGGTCAGCGATGTGGTGTCAACCCCGGAAGGCTACCATGTCCTCTTTATGATAGAGCGCAGCGATGGCAATATCCGGCACTTCGACACCGTTAAAGAGGAAATCAGCCGCAAGGTGATCGAGAGTAAAAAGACGCAAGGAGTCAAGGACTGGATGGAAGAGCTCAAAGCGAAGGCCTTCATCGAGATCAAGATATAAATCCACGCGCCGTAACCTCACCGATGTCAGGGGCCCCGTCGAACCATCGGCGGGGCTCCTGTCTTTGAGGCCAATAAACAGAAAGACCTTCGGAATACTATCGGTCAGGAGCCAGGAATGGAAAAACCTGTTATCGTCAGCATGGGAGATCCTGTTGGGGTTGGCCCGGAACTTTTGATCAAAGCTCTTATTTCCGGCGAGCTGCTGGCGGCCGCCCCCGCCTTGCTGGTAGCCGGGGATGTCGGCGTGCTGGCCCGGGCCGCCCGGATTTTCGGCCGGACCGCCGTGCTGACTCCGGGCCGGGGTCTGGCCACGCACCAGCTTGAGATCGAGGGAAACATCCTTTCCGTGCGCGCGCTGTCCGAGCTGCCGGCATCCGGTCTGTCCTTCGGCCAGCCGACGCCGGCCTGTGGCCGTGCCATGCTCGACTATATCGAATGGAGCTGCGACCAGGTATTGGCCGGTCATGGCAGGGCCATGGTGACCGGGCCCATCAACAAGGAAGCCATTCATGCGGCCGGCTGCGATTTTCCCGGCCACACCGAGCTACTGGCCCATCGCTGCGGGGTGCCGCAGGTTGTCATGATGCTCGGCGGCGAGCGGCTCAAGGTCTGCCTGGTGACGACCCATATGGCCCTGCGCCAGGTGCCGAGGGCTCTGACCACGGCGGACATCCTCGAGACGATACGGATCACCGATGCCGCCTTCCGCCGCTATTTCGTGAAGGAGAGAGCCCCTCGCCTCGCCGTGCTGGCCCTGAACCCCCATGCTGGCGAGGGAGGACTTTTCGGCGACGAAGAGCAGCGTCTCATCGTGCCGGCCATTGAGGCCGCCCGTCGGGAGGGGATCGAGGCCAGCGGACCCCACAGTGCCGACACCCTCTTTCACTTTGCCGTCCAGGGTGCTCATGACGCCGTGGTCTGCATGTATCACGACCAGGGGCTTATCCCCCTGAAGCTGCTCCACTTCGAGGATGGGGTCAACGTCACCCTCGGCCTGCCCATCATTCGTACCTCCGTCGATCACGGCACGGCCTACGATCTGGTCGGCACAGGAAGGGCCAGTTGCCAGAGCCTGCTGGCGGCGCTCCGCCTGGCCGGGGACATGGCCGCCAAAGACCGCGATGAACACAAAGGATCAAATCCATGATTGACAAGATCATTATAAAGGGTGCCCGCGAGCATAACCTCAAGGGGATCGACGTCGAAATCCCTCGGGAAAAGCTGGTCGTCATTACCGGCGTTTCCGGCTCCGGCAAGAGCACCCTGGCCTTCGACACCATTTATGCCGAAGGCCAGCGTCGCTACGTCGAGAGCCTCTCCGCCTATGCCCGCCAGTTTCTGGGGCAGATGGAGAAGCCCGACGTCGACAGCATTGAGGGCCTGTCGCCGGCCATCTCCATCGAACAGAAGACGACCTCGAAAAATCCCCGCTCTACCGTCGGCACGGTCACCGAAATCTATGACTATCTGCGCCTGCTCTTCGCTCGCGTGGGCCGAGTCTACTGCCCGGGCTGCGGCAAGGAGATCGCCTCACAGACCGTGGAGCAGATGGTCGATCGCGTTATGCAGCTGCCCGAAAAGACGAAGCTGATGCTGCTGGCCCCCATCGTGGCCGGGCGCAAGGGCGAGTACCGCAAGGAACTCAAGCAGTTGCAGGCCGACGGCTTCGTGCGGGTACGGGTCGATGGACAGATGCATGAACTGGGTGAGTCCATCGAGCTTGACAAGAACAAAAAGCATACGATTGAAGTGGTCGTAGACCGCCTGGTTATCAAGGAGGGGTTGGAAAGCCGCCTGGCCGATTCGCTGGAGACGGCCCTGCGTCTGGCCGACGGGGTGGTGCGGGTGGAAGTCGTCGACGGCGAGAGCCAGCTCTTTTCCGAAAAGCACGCCTGCGTCGACTGCGGCATCTCCTATCCTGAAATCACCCCCCGCATGTTCTCCTTCAACAACCCTTACGGCGCCTGCCCCGACTGTTCCGGTCTGGGAACCCGTATGTACTTCGACCCGGAACAGGTGGTGCCCAATCCGGCCCTGTCCTTGCGCGAAGGGGCGGTCGTTCCCTGGGAGACCCGCACCGGCTTCTATTATCAGCAGTTGATCGAGGCGCTGGCCGATCACTACGGTTTCGACATCAACACCCCCTTCGCTGAGCTGCCGGCGCGCATCCGGGAAGTGTTGCTGCACGGCAGCGGCAAGGAAGAGGTCCGCTTCTTTTTCGATCAGGGCGGCCGCCGTCACTTCTATCACAAGGTGTTCGAGGGCATCATCCCGAACCTGGAGCGCAAATATCGAGAGACCGATTCGGAAAATGTGCGGGAAAATCTCGAACGCTTCATGAACGTCATGCCCTGCCCCACCTGCCACGGCGCCCGCCTGCGTCCCGAGTCCCTGAATGTGCGGGTGGCGGGCAAAAGCATCCGCGAGGTGACGGCGATGTCCATCGTCGAGGCGGAGGCCTTTTTCGCCGCCATCACCCTCACCCCCAAAGAGGAGGAGATTGCCCGACGTATTTTCAAGGAGATCCGCGAGCGTCTTTCCTTCCTGACCCATGTCGGACTCGACTACCTGACCCTGGACCGGGCTTCGGGCACCCTCTCCGGTGGTGAAGGGCAGCGTATTCGGCTGGCCACCCAGGTCGGTTCTTCCCTGGTGGGGGTGCTTTACATTCTCGACGAACCCTCCATTGGCCTGCACCAGCGGGACAACCGCCGCCTGCTCGAAACCCTCAAACGCTTGCGGGATCTCGGCAATACCGTGCTGGTAGTCGAGCATGATGAAGAGACGATTCTGGAGGCCGACCACGTTATCGATATGGGCCCGGCCGCCGGTGTGCACGGAGGCAGCATCGTAGCCCAGGGTACGCCGCAGGAAATTCTGCGCGATCCCAATTCGCTGACGGGGCGCTACCTGTCCGGTGCCCTCTCCATCCCGCTGCCCAAGCAGCGCCGGCGCAGCGACCGCTTTCTCGAGATCAAAAATGCCCGCGAAAACAACCTCAAGGGGGTCGATGTGGCTTTTCCCCTGGGAGTGATGACCTGCGTCACCGGCGCCTCCGGCTCCGGCAAATCCACCCTGGTCATTGACACCCTCTTTCGAGCCCTGTCCCAGCAGCTCTACCGCTCCAAAGAGAAGGCGGGCAAGGTCGACGCCATCATCGGTCTCGACATGCTGGACAAGGTTATCGATATCGACCAGTCCCCCATCGGACGCACCCCCCGCTCGAATCCGGCGACCTACACGGGCGTTTTTACGGATATCCGCGATCTCTTCGCCCAGCTCCCCGAGGCCAAGGTGCGCGGTTACAAGGCGGGGCGTTTTTCCTTCAATGTCAAGGGTGGGCGCTGCGAAGCCTGCCAGGGCGATGGTATCCTTAAAATCGAAATGCATTTTCTGCCCGACGTGTATGTCCAGTGCGAGGTCTGCAAGGGGGCGCGCTACAACCGGGAGACCCTGGAGGTGCGCTACAAGGGCAAGAGCATCGCCGATGTGCTGGACATGACGGTCAATCAGGCCAGCGAGTTTCTGGAAAATATCCCCCGTATCCGCAACAAGCTGCAGACCCTGCGCGACGTGGGCCTCGGTTACATCAAGGTGGGGCAGAGCGCCACCACCCTCTCCGGCGGCGAAGCCCAGCGGGTCAAGCTGGCTAAGGAGCTGTCCAAGCGGGCCACCGGCAAGACCATCTATATTTTGGACGAACCGACCACGGGACTGCACTTCGCCGATATTCAGAAGCTGCTGGACGTCTTGCAGCGCTTGGTCGATGCGGGCAATACGGTGATCATCATCGAGCATAATCTGGATGTGATCAAGGTGGCCGATCACCTGATCGATCTGGGGCCGGAAGGCGGCAGTCGCGGCGGCGAGATCGTCGTGTGTGGCACGCCCGAGGAGGTCGCCCGCTGTTCGGCCTCCCACACCGGACGCTATCTGCGTTCTTACCTGAATCTTTAAAGGCGGCCCGTCGTGCATTGACTTTTCCCCGGTGGCTGATAGAGGGATAACAGGGACTGAAAATTCAGACCAGGGCGCCCTGGTCTGCCGGTCCTCCCCTCTTTCGCCGAACTGGAAAAGTCATGACGCACCGCCCCAGACTCAGCGCTCTGCAACAGATCGTCCTCGGCTATGTCGTCATCATCCTGGCGGGGGCCTTGCTGCTCCAGCTGCCAGCGGCCAGCGCGGACGCCCACTCTCAACCGTTCCTCGATACCCTGTTCTGTGCCACCTCCGCCGTCACCACCACCGGCCTGACCGTGGTGGATATCGGCTCAGCCTACTCCCTTTTTGGCGAGCTGGTCATCCTGGTTCTCTTCCAGATCGGCGGCCTCGGTTATATGCTCCTGCTGGCCGGCATCCTCACCGGCCTGGGCGGCAGGCTGTCCCTGAACTCGCGGGTTCTGCTGCGGGAATCCATGGCCCGGCCCCCGCGGGTGGACATGCTGACCTATGGCAAATTCATCGTGGGCCTGACCCTGGCGGTGGAATTGACCGGAACCCTGGGCTTGGCCTGGCTGTTCAGTGCGGACTATCCGGCGCCAGAGGCTCTCTACAGCGGCTTTTTTCACGCCGTTTCGGCTTTTTGCACGGCGGGTTTCGGGCTTTATGCCGACAGCCTGAGCGGGTTCCGCCAGTCGGCAGCAATTCAGCTGGTGATTTATGTCCTCATGGGGCTGGGCGCCCTGGGGTTCCTGGTGATCCATGACCTGGTGGCGGTCAGGAAGCGGGGAGCGGGTGGCGGAAGGAAAAAACTGTCCCTGCAGAGCCGTCTGGTCATCAAAACAAGCCTTGGCCTCGCTGTTGCCGGGACGATCCTGGTGTGGCTGGGCCATCGGCCGCTGCCGACGGCGGGCGTTCCCCTCGGACAACAGGGGCTTGACGCCGCCTTCCAGGCGCTGTCGGCGGCCACCACCACGGGATTTTACACGCTGGATATTGGTAGTCTGCCGACGGCGACGCTGTGGGTGCTCATCGTTCTCATGTTTATCGGGGCCTCGCCGGGGGGCTCGGGAGGGGGGATCAAAACGCTGTCAATGGCCTTGCTGTGGGTGTATCTGCGCGACCATCTGGCTGGCAGAGCGGATACCGTCGCCGGGGGCAGCAAGATTTCGCCTCTCCTGCTGAACAAGGTATTGGCCCTGGTCAGCCTGGCTTTTCTCTGGACCATCCTGGCGACGGGGATCCTTCTCTTTACCGAGGAGGCCGAATTGGCAGGACTCCTGTTTGAGGTCGTCTCGGCCCTGGGAACAGTCGGCCTTTCCACGGGGCTGACCCCCGACCTGACGCCCTTCGGCAAGAGCCTGATCCTGCTGACCATGCTTGCTGGCCGGATCGGTCCCCTGGTGTTGGGGTATTCTCTTTTCAGGCGCAACAAAAAAGAGCGTTACAGCTATCCCGAGGCCGACCTGGTTTTGGGTTGAGCCGAAAGAGAGGGGAGGAGACGAATGAAAAGTTATGTGGTGATCGGCTTGGGAAATTTCGGCCGGAATGTCGCCCTCGAACTCGCCTCCTATGGGGAGGACGTCCTGGCCGTGGATAGGGATGAAAAACGGGTTGAAGAGCTGAAAGACCAGGTAACGGCCTGTCTCATTGCCGACGCCCGAGAGCAGGAAGCCCTGGTCGACCTGGTCAGTGCCGATATGGAGGCGGCCATACTCAATCTTGGCGATAACCTCGAAGCCATCGCCCTGACCACGCTCAACCTGGTTGATCTCGGCGTAAAGCGCATCATCGTCAAGGCCGAGACCCCCGCCATCGGCAAGATCGTCAAAGCCATCGGCGCAACGGAGTGGATCAACCCCGAACAGGAAGGGGCCCGCCATCTGGCGCGCACCCTGCACCAACCGAACCTGATCGAGCATATTCCGCTGGCGCCCGATTACGATATCGTGGAAGTCGCGGTACCGGATCCCTTTATCGGGCGTAGTCTGGGTGATATCGATCTGCGGCGCCATCATGATGTCGTCGTGATCGCGGTGAAAGAGATTTTGACGGACCGGATCCATCTCATCCCCTCGGCCCAGTTTGTTTTTGCGGCAGACTCGGCCATGATCCTCATGGGGAAAAAGGAGAACCTGGAAAAACTGAAAATAGTGGCGCCGTGAGATTTTCCTGGTCCCGGTTGACAAGGCCCGGTGTCTGTAGAATAATCAAACTTCGGCGGCTTAGACAGGTTTCACAAGGCAAGGCATCGAGAAGGGATAACCAGTGAACAACGTACCAAAATCATCCATCTATTTTTTGGCCGGATCCTGGATTCAGGCGAGGGATTGCGGTCAGGAACGCATCGTCCCATCCTAGTTTTATCCCCGTGAGGAATGGCCCCACCAAGAGCCGGTCTTCAGGGACCGGCTTTTTTTACGCAAGTTGCCAGCTATCGGTTCGGCCGCAACACGAAAGTCAAGAGGTTGATCATGGATAAGTGCCCCGTATGTAAGGAAATGAAAAAGGGAAAATATTGGTGCAGCGGCTGCAAAACGGTCTTTTTGTGCCCCAATCCTAATTGTGGTGCTGAGATTCGCAATCGCCAGGCGCAGGAATGCCCCCGTTGTGCCCTGATCTTTGCGGACTACATCGAACAGAAAAAAATGTATCGCGTGTGCCCCAAGTGTAAGAAAAAACAAGGGGTTTCCGAACCTCAATGCAAATATTGCCGCTACTGGTTCTTCTGCCCGACCTGCGGGCACCGCGTACCTTCCACCAGCATGCTCACCTGCCCCCGTTGCGCGACCAGTTTGCGATGAACACCGGGACCGCTCATAAATCGATGGGGGTATTTTGCTGCAGTGGGCCCTAGGATGGCTGCTGATCCTGTTCGGCGCCTGGTCGGCTGGCCACGCGCTGCTCAATAAGCGCGATCCGCGTTCGGCGCTGATCTGGATCGTGTTGTGCCTCGGTGTGCCGGGTGTGGGGGCCTTTTTCTACTGGGTGCTCGGGGTCAACCGCATTCGGTCAACCGCCAAGGACTGGCAGCTACGGGGTCAGGGGATGTTCTGGCACGAAAGCGAACTGTGCCCCTGGTCCTTTGATCAGGGCATGGACCAGCCCTTTCGCCTCGAAAATTTCTGCGCCCAGCTGGCTCTCGCTGACAAGGTGACGCGACGACCGCTGCTGCAAGGGAACAAAATTACCCCCCTCCACAACGGTGAAGAGGCTTATCCGGCCATGCTGCAAAGCCTCGCGACGGCGCGGCATTCCATTTATCTCTCCACCTACATATTTGACTCGGACGGTATCGGCTTCCAGTTTGCCGAGGCCCTCAGGGAGGCTGCCGAACGGGGGGTAGATGTGCGGGTTCTGGTCGATGGCCTCGGGGAGCGTTATTCGTTTCCCCCCATTCGCCGGCAGTTCAGGAAATCGAAAGTACGGTTTGTGCGTTTTCTGCCTCCGTCTTTATCCGGGCGAGGAATCCATCTCAATCTACGCAACCATCGCAAGCTGCTGGTGGTGGATGGCGAAACCGGTTATACCGGCGGTATGAATATCGGCGAACGTCACCTGGCGCAACGCCAGGATCCCGCTCGCGTGGTCGACATCCATTTTCGCGTGGAAGGGCCGGTGGTCGGTCAGTTGCAGGAGGCTTTTCTGGAGGACTGGTCCTTTGCTACCCGCGAACCCTTTAGGGCTGTCGCCTATCCCCCGCCACCTGATGCGGGGCATGCTTTCTGTCGAGGCATCAGCGCCGGACCCAACGAAGATTTCGAAAAGCTGGTGTGGCTGCTCATCGGGGCCCTGAACTGCGCGCGCAGCCGGGTGCGCATCATGACACCCTACTTCATTCCGGACAGGGCGATGATTACCGCCATCAATACGGCGGCGTTAAGGGGGGTCAGGGTCGAGATCCTGCTGCCGGAAAAGAACAACCTGCCCTATGTCGACTGGGCGACCCGGTCGTATCTATGGGAACTTCTTCAGCACGGTGTGGCCGTCTACTATCAGCCCCCTCCTTTTGTGCACAGCAAACTGCTGCTGGTCGATGATCATTATGCCCAGATCGGCTCGGCCAACCTGGATCCGCGCAGCCTGCGGCTTAATTTCGAATTTACCATGGAAATCTACGACCGTCACTTTGTTCAAGAAATGTCCCAGCACTTTGATCGGATTCGGGAGGTTTCGACCCTGATAACCCTCGAAAAGGTCGATGCTCGCCCGATCTGGCAAAAAGTTCGTGATGCCGCGGTCAAGCTCTTTTCGCCCTATCTGTAGCTGCTCCCAGCGACTCTTCTCGCCATTTAACGGACCCTGAGCCATTTGGCGCCCCTCGCGTGGTACCTTCCCCCTCCCCGATCGAGCTCAACTTCTCTAACCGACTGACCTCACTTCTCCAGTAAACGATCCATATCTTCAGGGAAGATGGCATTTAATTTGCTTTGGTTAGCGTGTTCCCATCATCCGTAACATTATAAGGAGGTCGATGCATGCGACAGTTGAAAAGGGTTTTTGCTTCTTTTCTGGTCCTGGGTTTATGGGGAGGAACGGCCCTGGCCGCCAACCCCCATACCGATTATGTCCAAGGGGAATTCAAAACCGGACCCGATGTCACCAAGGTGTGCCTGGAGTGCCATGAACAGCAGGCCGATGATTTTATGAAGACCAGTCACTGGACCTGGGCGTTGGAGCAAAAGATTGCCGGTAAAAAAGTCGTCGCCGGCAAGCGCAATGTGCTTAACAACTACTGTACCCAGATCAAGAGCAACGAGACTTCCTGCAACCGCTGTCATGCCGGTTACGGCTACGAGGACGACAGTTTTGACTTCAGCGACAAGACCCGCGTAGATTGTCTCGTCTGCCACGATACGACAGGCACTTACGCCAAGGGCGATGCCGGCTGGCCCGCCGAAGGTCTCAATCTGCTGCGGATTGCTCAGAATGTTGGCGAACCTGTGCGTGACAATTGCGGTGCCTGCCACTTCTACGGTGGCGGCGGCGATGCCGTCAAGCACGGCGACCTCGATTCCTCCATGTCCTATCCGGAAAGCAAGACGGACATCCACATGGGCCTCGACGGCCAGGATTTCGCCTGCCAGAGTTGCCATGTGACCAAGAATCATGTCATCCCCGGCAATTCCCTCGGCGTCTCTCCGGGTGCCGCCAGCCAGCTTCGCTGTGAAGACTGCCATGCCGGTGCGGTCCACCCGGAAAGCCGTCTTAACGACCACGCCGCCAACATTGCCTGCCAGACCTGCCACATCCCCTACTACGCCAAAGAGATCCCGACCAAAATCTGGTGGGACTGGTCGACTGCCGGCGATGACAGCCGCGACGTCGTCAAGGACAAATACGGTCTGCCCCTGTACGTAAAGAAAAAGGGCGACATGAAATACGGCAAAATGGTACAGCCCGAGTATGCCTGGTTTGAAACGGGCGAGGCCGTCAACCATGTGCGGGGCCAGAAGATCAAGGACCCGAGCAAGGTGCTGATTGTGGCCGGACCGACGTCAACCATCAAGGACAAAAAGGCCCGCATCTATCCCTTTAAGGTGATGGGTGGCAAACAGGCTTTCGACCCCGTCAACAAAACCCTGCTGGCCGTTCATCAGATCGGCGACGATGGTTACTGGACCACCTTCGACTGGAAGCGCTCGGCCGAAATTGGCATGAAGGCGGCGGGTCTGCCCTTCAGCGGCGAGGTCGATTTTATTGAGACCCGGATGTACTGGCGCCTCAACCACATGGTCTCGCCGGCCAGCGAAGCTCTCAACTGTCTCGACTGTCATGGCGACAACGGCCGCCTGAACTGGAAAGAGCTGGGCTACAAAGGGGATCCGATGGTCAACCCCAAGTGGGCCCGGAGCAAATAAATACGGTCAAGAACACTAAGCAAACAAAAGGGCCGCCCAATCTGGGTGGCCCTTTTGTTTGCAAAAAAAATCAGCCCCGCCGGAATGGTCTTTCAGGGGGGCTGAATGCATGGATACAAGAATTATGGGTTTTCCTTCTTTTCTTCTTCCTTCCGGACCGGAAGGCTGCAACTGTCGGACAGTCAGGTCTGGACGCCCATTTTGGGTAGCACCCATTTGTTGACGACGTACCAGATGGCAACAATGCCGAGGATACTGAGTATTTCCATAAGGCTCCTCCGTTAGATAGGCTTTTTAATATATAATATCTCTCTGGATACTAGCAAGTGAAATCGCCCGGGCAAATGTGCCGCCCCTTGCGAGAAGCGCAAAGCCGGCTATAGTACAGGAAATATCCAAACAGGGAGGCACACGTATGAGTAATGAGGTAAAGCGACGAGAATTTTTGCTCACAGGATCGACGGTTCTGGCGGCTGGTCTGTTCCTGAGCGTTCCCAGGGCGCGCGCCGCCGAGGCCGATATGCATGTTTTCACGGTCAAGGATCCGGCCAACAAAACCTTGTTAGAGCAAAAACATGTGCCGGTGATCGAAGTGCCGGAATCCATCACCAAGGGGGTGCCTTTCCCGGTAACGGTTACGGTGGGGGAAGTCATTCACCCCATGACCAAAGAACATTACATCGACTACGTCGAATTGTACGTCGACGGGAAACGGGCGGGCAAGGCAACGTTGACGCCAGGCCAGAATGCTCCCAAGGTCACCTTTTTTATTGCCCTGGAGGGACCAGCCACCCTCAAGGCCCGCGAGTTCTGCAATCTGCATGGGCTATGGGAAGAAACCAGGCAGGTTGCCGTAGGGTAAAGAAGTCGTTGCATAGCGCCTATTTCTATTGACACGGGCCCGCGCGTCCAATAAAATTTTTCCCTTTAAAGGGGAGTAGCTTCCGGCTGGAAAAGAGCCGGCCCGCGGTTCGTCAGTACGGTGCCAGTCACCCGGACGCGGGGTTGCGATCTTTGATCGGAATTGGCAAGACCTTTATTCACACCACGAATCGAAGTGATGTGAGTAAAGGTCTTTTGTTTTTTCCTTCATCAGCACGATGGCCTCTTTAACCGAGCTCAACACACCGGTGTATTTTTAAAATGCATGTCGTGGCGGCCCAGCCGGCCTCCCCCTAACCAAGGAGATTGTAAAGTGACGGAAGCAGAAACGGTTTCACCCAAGGACAAGGTTCTCGTCGGCATTCTTACCGGCAGCCCCAATGATCTGCCCAAGGTGGTCAAGGTGCGGGATACCCTGGATGAACTGGGCATTCGCAGCGAAATTGTCGTTGCTTCGGCCCACCGCACCCCCGACAAGGTTTTCGCCTATCTTGAACGCGCCCACGCCGAAGGCGTTGAGGTCCTTATCGGCTGCGCCGGTGTGGCCGCCCATCTGGCCGGCGTGATCGCCGGTCACACCCAGCTGCCGGTCATCGGCCTGCCCCTGGGCAACGGTCCCCTCTCCGGCTGGGACAGCCTCCTCTCCACTGTGCAGATGCCGCCGGGCGTGCCGGTGGCGACGGTGGCCATCGACGGTTCGCGCAATGCCGCCATCATGGCGGCCCGTATCCTGGCCCTCAAATATCCGGCTATCGCTCAGGGGCTGAAGGATATGGCCGAAAAAGAGCGGGCCCGTTACGACCAGACCGCCGACGAGGCGCTGGCCCGCCTCAGTGACAAAAAAGCCTGAGCCTGACTTGTTCTCCAGTACGAGCGCTCTTCATGCATGACGGCAAAGGCGGCGGGGGTTTTCCCCGCCGCCTTTCCGCTTTTATTCCTACCGCGAAGCCGTCATTTTAATCTTTTTTGTTTTTGGCCGAAAAAATGCTGGACGTTGTCTCGCCTTTTCTATAAAACGGAATGATTATTCATTCCGCAGCAAGGACAGGACATGACCAAGACAGACAAAAGGGAGGAGATCGTCAGGGCCGCCCTTGAGCTGATCGCCGAGCGGGGGTACCACGGCACGCCCATGGCCCTGATCGCCGAGCAGGCCAAGGTGGGGGCCGGCACGATCTATCGTTATTTTGCGAACAAGGATGTGTTGATCACCGAACTCTACCAGGAAGTGGAAAACCGCGTCTATCCGGTTATCACGGCCGGGTATGAGGTGAACCAGCCTTTTCGGCAGCGCTTTTTCCACGTGCTCAAGGCGCTGCTGAAATATTTTACCGAAAACCCTCTCGATTTCCGCTATGTCGAACAGTTTCACAATTCCCCCTATGGCGTCGCCTTTCGCCGGGAACGGCTGTTGGTGCGTCGAGAGGAGCGGGATGTCTGTCTGCATCTCTTTGACGAAGGCGTGTCCAAAAAGCTACTGAAAGACCTGCCACTATCCATTCTGCTGGCCCTGGCTTTCGGTCCCATTTTGTCTGTGGCCCGCGACCATGTGCTTGGTTTTTTGCTCTTGGACGACCGCTTGATCGAGGAAACAATCAAGGCCTGTTGGGATGCAGTGAAAACGCCGGCCGCTGAAGTCGAGGAGCGCGTGAAATCTTAACAGCGACGACCGCGCCCATCGGCTCGCCTGCAAGTTACTCCATATCATCTATGACAAGGATAGAGGTGTTTATGCGAACCAGTTCTAAAAAAACGATCATGACATTGACAGGGCTCCTCATCGCCGGATTGCTGCTGGCCGGCTGCGAAAAAAGTGGGCCGGCCGGGCCCCAGGGGGCCAGGCCGGCCCCGGAAGTGTCGGTACTGACGCTGGAGGCACAGCCGGTGACCCTGAACACGGAACTGCCGGGCCGTACGGCTCCGCGCCTCATTGCCGAGGTGCGTCCCCAGGTGGGCGGCATCATCCAGAAACGGCTCTTCACCGAAGGTTCCGAGGTGACCGCGGGGCAGGTCTTGTACCAGATTGATCCGGCGGTTTACCTGGCGGAATACAACAGCGCCAAAGCCGCTCTGGCCCAGGCCGAAGCCACTTTCGAGGCCTGGCATCTGCGG
Organism: Desulfuromonas sp. KJ2020; assembly: GCF_024197615.1. NCBI lineage: Bacteria > Pseudomonadati > Thermodesulfobacteriota > Desulfuromonadia > Desulfuromonadales > Desulfuromonadaceae > Desulfuromonas > Desulfuromonas sp. KJ2020. The sequence continues at coordinate 759,550 of NZ_JAKUKE010000001.1, read as the reverse complement.
GAGGAGCGTTATCGGGAGTTGGTCGGTATGAAAGCGGTCAGCCAGCAGGACTACGACGATACGCGTTCGGCGATGAAGAGCGCCCAGGCTGAGATCGAAGCGGCCAGGGCCGCGGTGGAGCGAGCCCGGATCAACCTGGACTACACACAGATCAAGGCCCCGATTGCAGGTCGAATCGGTCGTTCTTCCGTCACCACCGGCGCGTTGGTCACGGCCAGCCAGGCCACACCTCTGGCCACCATCCGGCAGCTAGACCCCATGTATGTCGATGTGACCCAGTCGGCGGCGGAGCTCCTGAGTCTCAAACGCCAGATTGCCGGCGGACTGGTTCAGGAAGGCGACTCCCGCCAGGCCGAAGTGAAACTGGTGCTGGAGGATGGCACCCCCTACCCGCTGGCGGGAACCCTGAAGTTCTCCGAGGTAACCGTAGAGGAGAGCACGGGTTCAGTCACCCTGCGCACCCTCTTCCCCAATCCCGAGCAGACACTGCTGCCCGGTCTTTTTGTCCGGGCCATCGTCCTTGAGGGGGTCAAAGAACAGGCCATACTGGTGCCGCAGCGGGCGGTGACCCGCAACCCGGCCGGTAAGGCCATGGTTTTTGTGGTCACCGCAGAAGACAAGGTTGCTCCTCAGGTCATCGAGGTGAATCGCACCATCGGCGATCAGTGGCTGGTGGAAGAGGGCCTGCAGGCCGGTGATCGGGTGATTATGGAAGGCATTCAGAAGGCGAGACCGGGAACATCCGTCAAAACCGTGCCCTTTGTCACCCCTCAAAACGCGGTCCCCGGCAACTAAAGGAGTTCCACATGGCCCGATTCTTCATAGACCGACCCATATTTGCTTGGGTCATTGCGATTATCATCATGCTGGCCGGCCTGCTGGCGATCAAGGTGCTGCCGGTTTCCCAGTATCCTTCCATCGCGCCGCCGCAGATATCCATCAACGCCGTCTACCCGGGAGCCTCAGCCCAGACGGTGCAGGATACGGTTACCCAGATCATCGAACAGAAGATGAACGGGATCGACAACCTGATCTACATGGCGTCCAACAGCGACTCGGCCGGCCTGGGAACGGTGACGCTGACCTTCAAGGCCGGCACCGACCCCAATCTGGCCCAGGTGCAGGTTCAGAACAAGCTGCAGCTGGCGACACCTCTGCTGCCCGAAGTGGTCCAGCGCCAGGGTATCTCCGTCGTCAAGTCGACGCGCAACTTTCTGCTGATTGTCGGCCTGGTCTCGGAGGATGGCTCCATGACCCGCTACGACCTCGCCGACTATGCCGTCTCCAATATCCAGGATATTCTCAGCCGCCTCGAAGGGGTGGGCGAGGTGCAGCTCTTCGGCTCCCAGAACGCCATGCGCATCTGGCTCAACCCGACCAAGCTGACCAATTACAAGCTGATCCCGGCCGATGTGGTGACGGCGCTGCAGGCGCAGAACGCTCAGGTATCCGCCGGCCAGTTTGGCGGCTTGCCGGCCGTGGCGGGGCAGCAGCTCAATGCCACCATAACGGCCAGAACCCTGCTGCAGACGCCGGCGCAGTTTGAGGCCATTGTGCTGCGGACCAACGCCGACGGCTCCACCGTCCGCCTGAAGGACGTAGCCGAGGTGGCCATCGGCACCGAAAACTACGACATACTGGCCCGCTACAAAGGAAGCCCGGCCGCCGGTCTGGGGATCAAGCTGGCTGCCGGGGCCAATGCCCTCGATACGGCCGAACGCATCAAAGAGAAGATGGTGGAGCTGTCCAGATTCTTCCCGCAGGGGATGAAGGTCGTCTATCCCTACGACACCACCCCCTTCGTCAAGATATCCATAGAAGAGGTGGTGCGAACTCTCATCGAGGCCGTCTTCCTGGTCTTCGTCGTCATGTTTCTGTTTCTGCAGAACATCCGCGCCACCCTCATTCCCACCATCGCCGTGCCGGTGGTGCTCCTCGGCACCTTCGGTGTGCTGGCGGCCGCGGGTTTCTCCATCAACACGCTGACCATGTTCGCCATGGTGCTGGCCATCGGTCTGCTGGTGGACGACGCCATCGTCGTGGTGGAGAACGTCGAGCGCATCATGACGGAGGAGGGCCTGCCGCCGCGCGAGGCGACTATCAAGTCCATGGACCAGATCATCGGCGCCCTGGTCGGCATCGCCCTTGTCCTGTCGGCGGTTTTTGTCCCCATGGCCTTTTTCAGTGGCTCCACCGGGGTCATCTACCGGCAGTTTTCTATCACCATCGTCTCGGCCATGGTGCTGTCGGTGCTGGTGGCCGTTATCCTGACCCCGGCCCTCTGCGCTACCCTGCTCAAACCGGTGGCCAAGGGGCATTTGGCGGCGGATCACGGCTGGTTCAAAGGATTCTTCCGCTGGTTCAACAAATGGTTCGACCGCAGCAACCATATGTATCAATCCCTGGTCGGCCGCATGCTGCAGCGCACCGGCCGATTCATGGTGATCTACGGGCTCATCGTCCTGGTCATGGCCTGGCTCTTCCTGCGTATGCCCACGGCTTTTTTGCCGGAGGAAGATCAGGGTTTCATCATGGTGCAGCTTCAGCTGCCGGCCGGGGCCACTCAGGCCAGAACCATGGAGGTGATCAAGCAGGTCGAGCATCATTTTCTGGAAAAGGAGGGGGAAGCGATCGATTCCCTCATGACGGTGGCCGGCTTCAGTTTCGCCGGTCGCGGCCAGAACATGGGGATCGCCTTTATCCGTCTGAAAGACTGGGAGCTGCGCCAGGACCGTGCCCTTAAGGCCCCGGCGATTGCCGGGCGGGCCATGGGGGCCTTCAGTCAGATCAAAGACGCCATGGTCTTCGCCTTTGTGCCGCCGGCGGTGATGGAGCTGGGCAACGCTAACGGCTTCGACTTCCAGTTGCAGGACCGCGGCGGTCTCGGCCATGACCAACTCATGGCCGCCCGCAACCAGCTGCTGGGCATGGCGATGCAGAGCCCTAACCTGGTGGCGGTGCGCCCCAACGGCCAGGACGATACCCCCCAGTACAAGCTGGATGTGGATGATGTGCGCGCCGGCGCCCTGGGGATCCCTCTGGCCCAGGCCAACAGCCTGCTGGCCACAGCCTGGGGCAGTAGCTATGTCAATGACTTTATCCAGAATGGCCGGGTCAAAAGGGTCTACGTTCAGGGGGCCCCCCAGTATCGTATGCTCCCCGAGGATATCGGCCGCTGGTATGCCCGCAACAACCGCGGCGAGATGGTGCCCTTCTCGGCCTTTTCTACGGCCCACTGGCAGTATGGCTCGCCGCGCCTGGAGCGTTACAACGGGATGCCCTCCATCCAGATCATGGGGCAGGCGGCTCCAGGCGTGAGTTCGGGGGAGGCCATGGCCCAGATGGAAGAGCTGGCGGCGCAGCTGCCTGCGGGCATCGGCTACGAATGGACCGGCCTCTCTTACGAGGAAAGGCTGGCCGGCGCCCAGGCCCCGGCCCTCTACGCCATCTCCCTGCTGGTGGTCTTTCTCTGTCTGGCGGCTCTTTACGAGAGTTGGGCGGTGCCCTTTTCCGTTATGCTGGTCGTACCCCTGGGGATCATTGGCGCCGTCATGGCCGCCACATCCCGGGGCTACTCCAATGACGTCTATTTCCAGATCGCCATTTTGACCACCATCGGTCTGTCGTCCAAAAATGCCATCCTCATCGTCGAGTTTGCCAAGGAGCAGATGGAGCGGGGCATGGGCCTGATCGAGGCGACCCTGGAAGGCGCCCGTTTGCGCCTGCGCCCCATCCTGATGACCTCGCTGGCCTTCTTCTTCGGTGTGCTGCCCCTGGCGCTCAACACGGGGGCGGGCTCGGGTGCCCAGAACGCCATGGGTACCGCTGTAAACGGCGCCATGGTCACCGCCACGGTGCTGGCGATATTTTTCGTACCGGTCTTTTTTGTCACCATCCGCCGACTTTTCAAGGCCAAGCCTGCGCCAACCAAGGAGGGCCACTGATATGCATAGAATGGCGATCTGCCTGCTATTGACTGTTTTGCTGCTAAGCGGCTGCACGCTGGCGCCCCATTACAGCCGGCCGGAGGCTCCAGTCCCGGCTTCCTGGGCCGCCGACCCCGCCGCGGAGGCGGGGGACGCTCAGGCTGCCCCTGCGTATGAACTGTCGTGGCAGGACTTTTTCGTGGATGAAAACCTCAAGGAACTCATCAGGCTGGCTCTGGAAAGCAATCGCGACCTGCGGATAACAGCCTTAACAATTGAGCGGACCCGCGCCCAGTACCGCATCCAGCGTGCCGAACTCTTCCCAGACCTGCAGGCGGGCGCTGGCTACAACCGCCAGCGGGTCCCCGATACGTCGGGGTTTGGCCGCGTTATCCATCTGGAGCAGTACAATGTGTCCCTGGGAACGACGGCCTGGGAGATCGACTTTTTCGGACGACTGCGCAGCCTGAAAAAGCAGGCGCTTCAAACGTATCTGGCCAGCGAAGAAGCCTATCGCAGCGCCCGACTGGCCCTGGTCTCCGAGGTAGCGAGGGCGTACCTGATGCTGGCCGCCGACCGGGAACGGCTGCAATTGGCGGCAGAAACGCAGGCCAGCTACCAGGAAACCCTGAAGCTGACCCAGCGGCGCTATGATGCCGGGGTCGCCTCCGAGCTCGATCTGCGCCAGGCCCAGACCAGCGTCGAGGCGGCGCGGGTGGATAGGGCCCGCTACCAGAGCCTCGTGGTCGAGGGGGAAAACGCCCTGCGCCAGCTGGTGGGGCAGGAATTTTCGCCCGACCTGCTGCCCGAGGCGCCGGTGACCAAGCTGGCGGCCGTGACCGAGTTGCCCGTCGGCGTCCCTTCCGAGGTGCTCCAGCAGCGCCCGGATATCCTGGCCGCCGAACATCAGCTCAAAGCCGCGTATGCCAATATTGGTGCGGCCCGGGCCGCCTTCTTCCCGCGCATCGCACTGACGGCCTCGGCCGGCTTTGGCAGTTCGGAGCTCTCGACCCTCTTCGACGACGCCTCCCGAGCCTGGGCCTTCTCGCCCCGGCTGGATTTGCCCATCTTCACGGCGGGCAGCCTGCGGGCGCGCCTGCAGGTCTCCAAGGTCGACCGGGAGATCTCCCTGGCCCGCTACGAAGGGGCCATCCAGGGGGCTTTCCGTGAAGTGGCCGACGCCCTGGTCCGGCAGGAAACGATCGTCGATCAACTGCAGGCCCAGCAGGCCCTGGTCGAGGCGACCGAGGCCACGTACAACCTTTCCGAGCTGCGTTATACGCGGGGCGTGGACAGCTTTCTCAGCGTGCTCGACTCCCAGCGCTCCTTGTACGGCGCCCGCCAGGGCCTGGTAGCCGTTCGGCTGGCGCGCCTGGAGAACTTGGTAACCCTTTACAAAGTGTTGGGCGGAGGGGCGTTTTAACGTATAGACCCCCACCGCGTCTGTTTGTGCGAAGCCCTGGTATTTTTTGAAAAGATACCAGGGCTTTTTTCTGAGCTTTACGAGATGAAAATCCTGGCCCGGGAGAATACTCGGTTATCGCTCCTATCGGGGGCAAAAGATTCAAAGTCTTGCAAAACCTACTAGCTTTGTTAGACTTTCTCGGCACAATTGGACTGAGGACCCGCGATAAATCTCGAGACCGGGAGGTTCCGTCATGGACGAAAAAGGGGAGGATAAAGGCTGGTTTCATCTGGATGTCCACCCGTGGGTGTTTTTCACCTCGGCCGGGCTCATCGTTCTATTTGTCGCGCTGACCTTGATTTTCGGAGCCAATGTCGACGATTTTTTCGCCAATCTGCAGTCCTTGATCGGCACCTATGCCGGCTGGTTTTTTGTCTGGACCATGAACATTATTCTGGTCTATGTCGTCTCTCTGCTGTTGGGGCGCTTCTCCGGCATCCGCCTCGGGGGGGCAGAAGCGGTTCCCGAGTTTACCACCCTGGGCTGGTTTTCCATGCTGTTCTCGGCCGGGATGGGGATCGGTCTGCTCTTTTACGGAGTGGCCGAACCGATGTTCCATTTCATCGCCTCGCCCCTGGTAGAACCGGGGACGGCCGAGGCGGCCCGGGTCGGGATGGACCTGACCTTTCTCCACTGGGGCCTTCATCCTTGGGCCATCTACGCCATCGTCGGTCTTTCCCTGGCCTTCTTCGCCTTTAACAAAGGGCTGCCCCTATCGATCCGTTCGGTCTTCTACCCGTTGTTCGGGGAGCGGATTTACGGGCCCATCGGCAATGTCATCGATATCATGGCCACGGTGGCGACCCTGTTCGGCGTGGCCACTTCTCTCGGGCTCGGCGTTCAGCAGGTCAACGCCGGCCTCAATCATCTTTTCGGCGTTCCCCAGTCGATTACGGTGCAGATGATACTCATTGCCTGCATTACGGCCGTAGCCACCTGGTCTGTGGTGCGCGGCATCAATAGCGGCATCAAGCTGCTCAGCGAGATCAACGTCTACCTTGCCGCCGGCCTGATGCTCTTTGTCCTGCTGCTGGGGCCGACTTTGTTCATCATGAAAGCTCTAATGGAGAATATCGGGTTTTACCTGCAGAACCTGCCGCAGCTGGCCACCTGGAACGAGACCTACGAGGCCACCGACTGGCAGCAGGCCTGGACGATTTTCTACTGGGGCTGGTGGATTTCCTGGTCGCCTTTTGTCGGCATGTTCATCGCCCGGGTTTCCTACGGCCGTACGGTGGGCGAGTTTATTAAAGGGGTCCTGCTGATTCCCACCTTCATCACCTTCGTGTGGATCACGGTTTTCGGCAACAGCGCCATCAATATCGAGATGTTCGGGGCCGGCGATATTGCCAAGGCGGTGCAGGAAAATGTCCCGGTCTCCCTGTTCAAGCTGCTGGAGCACTACCCCCTGCAGTCGGTGACCTCCATGCTGGCCATCGTCGTGGTTGTTACCTTTTTTGTCACCTCCTCCGATTCGGGTTCCTTGGTCATCGACATCATCACGGCGGGGGGCAATCCCGAGCCGCCGCTGATCCAGCGCATATTCTGGGCGGTCCTTGAAGGCCTGGTCGCAGCGGTGCTCCTTTTCGGCGGTGGTCTGGTTGCTTTGCAGACGGCAGCCATCACCACCGGTCTGCCATTTTCGGTGATTCTGTTGGGCATGTGCGTCGCCCTGCACAAGGGACTGGCGGAATACAAGGAAGGCCAGGGATTCGAACTGTCCATCGAAGGGGTGCGGACACGGGAGTTCAAGACCCGGCCGACGGCCAAATTGCCCACCTTCGGCCGGCGGCGGTTCTGGTAGAAAAACATAAGGCCTGAGGTACCATGGGTGCTGCACCAGAATAACCCTGATATACGACAGCAGAAAACGGGGGGTCTATGCTCGGCAACGTCTTTCAGAAATTCAGCGGCGGCTGCATGATGGTCTTTCGGCGCCAGGGGGAGGTCGTCCAGTTTCTCGGCACCGCTTTTCTCGTGCATGAGGAGGGTTATCTTCTGTCGGTTTCCCATATTCTGCCCGAGGAAGGGCAATTGATGGTCGTGCCGGGGGAAGTCGGCAGTGAATTCGCTCCCATCAGTCAGGAGACCGTGACCTCCATCCCGGTGAAAGTCGTTCGACGCAGCCTCGAACGGGATATCGCCCTGCTCAAAATGGATCAGCACATCGGTATCCGCATGCCGGATCATTTTATCGGCACCGCGACAAGCTCGCTGATCGGCAATAGTGTCATGGCCTTAGGCTTCGCCTTCGGCCACCAGGCTCTCCATAATCTGGTGGCGATGAACGCCGTGGTGAGCGCCAAGGTGATCTCCAACAACCAGACCCGGATTCTGCTGTTCGACAGCATGATTCATCACGGTGACCGGGGCGGGCCTTTGGTGAGTGTCGAAGACGGGCTGATCATCGGGATCATCAACGGCCGCTTCGACCCTCAGGAGGCCTCCAAAGAGTACACGGATGGGCGCAATACAGTGGAGACGAACACCAACATATCCTACGCCGTGGCCATTGATTACGGAGTCGACCTGATGGAGAAAGAGGGTCTCAAGCCGCACTGAGGTCGGTTCGAACGCACGCAAAAAGGCAAACCATACAGGAAAGGACGTTTTTCATGGATCTTATACGCATTCTCATCGCTATTTTGCTGCCTCCCCTCGGGGTCTTTCTGCAAGTGGGCATCGGGGCACAATTCTGGATCAATATCCTGCTGACCCTGCTCGGCTACATACCGGGCATCGTGCATGCCGTCTGGATCATTGCCAAGCGCTAGGGCGATGAATTGCTTTTTTACCGCCCCCGGACCGTGTTGTCCGGGGGAACTTTTTTGATGCCTGCTCCATCTCCCCCCTGACCGACTGACGCTATGGCCCTGTCCTGCCTGATGCTCTTTGCCGCTTCCTTTCTGGCGGCGACCATTCTGCCCTTTTCTTCCGAGGTGATCCTTTTCGCCCTGCTGCGCGAAGGTTATCCCCCCCTGGTGCTGCTGGCGACGGCGACCCTGGGCAATACCCTGGGTTCCTTCGCCAACTATGGGCTGGGGCGCTGGCTGCTGCACTACCGCGACCGCCGCTGGTTCTACTTCAGCGAAGAACAGATCGGCAAAGGCCAGCGCTGGTTTCAGCGCACTGGTTTCTGGGTGTTGCTGCTGGCCTGGCTGCCGGTGGTGGGGGACGCCCTGACGCTGGTGGCGGGGGTGATGAAGGTGCGCGTCTGGCTTTTTTTGCTGCTGGTGGCCCTTGGCAAGGGGCTGCGCTACCTGTCCATCCTCACCCTCTCTTCCTGGTGGCCGATGTAAAGCCCGAAACCTCCCTGTGCAATCCCGCAAAAGACCCTTTCGGTCCATGAAAAATGACCCAGGTCAAAGAAGTGATGAAATCTCTGGGCTACCGTCTTTTTATTTTTGTTCCAGAGATGAAGGAGATCAGGGATGAACAAGTTTGAGGCAGGGAAAAAAGTGACCTTCTGGCGCGCCCTCGTCCAGTGGGGCTTTCTGGCCTGGATTATCGCCATCGGTATTCGCTTTGGCCTCTTTGTGCGCCATTTTGAGTCAGGCGGTGCCGCCCCCTACGTTTCACGCCCCCCGGGCGTGGAGGGCTTTCTTCCCATCGGCGCCCTGGTCAGCCTCAAGCACTGGCTGGTCAACGGTTTTGTTCATGACGTGCATCCGGCGGCCCTGGTCCTTTTTCTGACCTTTCTGGTCATGAGCCTGCTGGCCAAGAAATCCTTCTGTTCCTGGCTCTGTCCGGTGGGCACCCTGTCGGAAGGGGCCTGGAAGCTGGGCTGCCGTCTTTTCGGCCGCACCTTCCAGCCCTGGCGCTGGCTCGATACGCTGCTGCGCTCCCTCAAATATCTCCTGCTCTTTTTCTTCGCCAAGATCATCCTGCTCGATATGCCGGCCCGCGCCCTGGGGGCCTTCATGGATGCGCCCTACTGGGCGGTGAGCGACGTCAAGATGCTGCGCTTCTTCACTCACATGAGCCTGACGGCCCTGGTCGTCAGCCTCGTGCTCGCCGGGTTGTCGCTCCTCTACCAGAATTTCTGGTGCCGCTACCTCTGCCCCTATGGCGCCCTCATGGGCTTGGCCAGTCTGCTCAGCCCCTTCAAGATTCGCCGTAACCCGGAGCGATGCACCGCCTGCGGTGCCTGCAGTCGTGCCTGTCCGGCCTGGCTCCCCGTGCAGCACAAGGCAACGGTGCGCAGTCCCGAGTGCACCGGCTGCCTGACCTGCGTCGAGGCCTGCCCCGAGCGCGCCCTGGCCATGGCGCCACCAGCCGTCTCCACGACTTTTCCCCGCTGGGTTTTCCCGGTCCTCGCCCTCTCCCTCTATGGCGGCGGTGTTCTGCTCGGCATGGCGACAGGGCATTGGGAAACCTCGCTGACCACTCAGCATTACCAGCAGCTGATCCCCTTGGTCCCCTATCTGGGGCATTAAAGTGGTTGTTGCCCTGATAGTGGCCTCCTCTTGACAGTTATTAGTTAGCCTGCTAAATATTGCCCTGACAACTAAAGGAGACAGGCATGCCATACTTTAATCCGGCCGACAGCATCGGCTTCCATTGCTCCCTCACCTTCAAGGCCTTTCGCCAGGCCCTGGAGAAACGCCTGCAGGGCACCGGCATCAGCCCGGTCCATGTTCTCGCTCTTGCTCACCTGATGGCGCTGGGCCCCCTTTCCCAGAATGAACTGGGCGACAAGCTCTTTATCACCGCCGCCTCCACCGCCCGTCTCGTCGACCGCATGGAGCGCGACGGTTGGGTGGAGCGTCAGCCCGATTCCAGGGACCGCCGGGTCAATCGCCTGATCATCACGGAAAAAGCGCACTCCATGTGGGCGGAAATTTCATTTTACGCCCGCGACGTGCTGGAACAGGCCAGTCAAGGGATCGAGAGCGCTGAAATCGCCCGGGCCATCGCAGTGCTCACCCGCGTACGTCATAATCTCGAAAGTTCGGGGAGTTGAACATGATGAAGAAACGCCTTCTGGGAATGCTGATCCTGCTCGTCGTGCTGGCCGCGGCCCTGTTGCTGGTCGCGCGCAAAAAAATGGAGCTGGCCGAGGCGCCACGTCCCACCCTGCAGCCGACGGTGATCCGTACGGCTGTAAGCGAGCGGGGTGACCTGACCCGCACGCGCACCTACCTGGGCCGAGTGGAAGCCTGGCAGAGCGCCGACATTTCGAGCCGGCTCACCTCGGTGGTCGCCGAGGTTAAAGTGCGGGAAGGCGAAAGGGTTCGACAGGGCGAGGTACTGCTGCGCCTCGACGACACCGAGCTGCGCCGGGCGTTGCAGGGAGCGGCTGCCCGGGTGGCCAATGCCCGTGAGCAGGCCGAGGCGGTGGCGGCCAAGATAAGCAGCCTGCGGCAGAGTCTGGCTTTCTGGAAGAAGGAAGAGGAACGGGACCGCACCCTGGCCTCGGCCGGTGCCATCGCCCCGGCCCAGGCCGAGGCCACGGCCGACCGCCTGAATCAGGTGCGCGGCGAGCTGGAGGCGACCCTGCAGTCGCTGCAGGCCGCCCGCAGCCTGGTGGAATCCCAGCGGCAGCAGCAGCAGGAGGCGGCAGCGCGCCTGGCCTACGCGGAAATTCGCAGCCCCTTTGACGGCCTGGTCGCCCGCCGCCTGGTCGACCCCGGCGATTTGGCGGCGCCGGGCCAGCGCCTGCTGGAAATTGAGGACCACAGCCGGCTGCAGATACGTTTCGACATACCCCAAAAGGATGTGCACCTGGTCGAAAAGGAGCGTCAGGTCATCGTTGAGGAAGACGGGCAGAGTCACGCCCTGGCCATCTCCCGCCTGTATCCCACCGTCAATCCCGACCAGACCCTGACCATGGAGGCGGAGCTGCCGGCTGTGACCTCCTGGCGACCCGGAGCCTATGTCCCCGTGTCCACGGTGGTGGAGCGGGCGGCGGATGTCATCCTGGTGCCGGAAGATAGCCTGATCCCGTCGCCGGAAGGGGGGCTGGCGGTTTTCGTCGTCGAGGAGGGCGTTACCCGTCCCCTTCCGGTGCAGCTGCTGCTGTCGGAGGCCGGGCTGGCGGCGGTAAGCGGCCTCGATGAAGGGGTCACGGTAGTGCTCAGCACCTATCTGGGCTGGAATCGCCTCGCCGGCGGGGAAGCCGTGGAGGTTAGGCCATGAGTCTGCCTCGTTTCGCGCTGAAGCAACCGCACCTGGTGGCGGCGCTGGCGATGGTCGTCTTCGCTCTCGGCGGGTTCGCCTTCTGGAAAACGCCGACGGATCTCTTTCCCGACACGGTGCCACCGCAGGTGGCGGTGGTCACCGTGAAGCCGGGGGCGGTGGCGCGCGACATGGCCGACCAGGTGACCCAGATACTGGAAAAGGAGCTGCACACCCTTTCGGGCGTCACCCGGGTCAGCTCCACCTCCCGCGATGAGGTCTCCTCCATCAACGTGGAGTTCGCCTACGACAAATCGATCGGCGAGGCGGTCACCGATGTGCAAAATGCCGTCGCCCGCGTGCAGGGGAGTCTGCCGGCCGGCGCGGCCCAGCCCCGGCTCTTTCGCATTACCGACGCCAATCGCCCTCTGCTGACCCTGGCCCTCTCCCCCCGGCCGGACAGTCTGAAGACGCTGGCGGATGTCCGCCTGCTGGCCGAAAACGATCTCAAGGACAGTCTGTTGCGTCTCGACGGCATCGGCGATGTGCAGATTTTCGGCGGCCACCGGGCCGAGGTGTCCGTGCGCCTTGACCGGGAGGCCCTGCGCGCCCACGGCCTCGGTCTGGAAGCGGTGATGGCGGCCCTGGCGGGACAAAACGTCTCGGCGCCGGCCGGGATTATTTATGGCGATCACCGGGAATATCTGGTCAACGTCGCCGGCGAATTTCCTTCGGCGGCGGCCCTCAAGAACCTGCCGCTACGCAGCGCCCAGGGCCGGTCGGTCTATCTGCGCGATGTCGCCGAGGTTCGGCTGGAAACGGCCGATACCCGCAGCCTCTACCATGGCAACGGCAAGGCCGCCATCGCCTTAAATCTGCTGCGCCCGGAAAAGGGGGAGACGGTCAAGGCGATCAAAAATCTTAAAGCCGCCCTGCCGGGTCTCGAGGCCCGCTATCCCGACCTGCTTTTCGAGATCACAGACGACCAGCAGCCGCTCATCGATCTCAACGTCAGCGGCATGCGCTCCTCCCTGGTGCAGGCCGTCATCCTCACGGTGCTGGTCATCTTTTTCTTCCTCGGCAACCTGCGGGCGGCGGCGACGGTGAGTGTCTCCATTCCCCTCTCCTTTCTGGGGGCGCTGGTGGTGTTGTGGTTCAGCCCCTACACGCTGAACATGGTGACCCTGTCGGCGCTGATCATCGCCGTCGGCATGGTCGTCGATGCCTCGGTGGTGGTGCTGGAGAACATCTACCGCCGTCATCACGACCTGGCGGGCGAAGACCCCGCCCAGGCGGCGCTGGAGGGAACACGCCAGGTCTCCCTGGCCGTCACCGCCGGCATGCTGACCACGGTGGTGGTGCTTGTGCCGGTGATCTTCACCCAGGGCTACACGGGCCGGGTGATGGCCCCCTTGAATATCATCATTATCGCCACCTTGGTCACCTCGCTCCTTGTCTCCCTGACCGTCATCCCCCTGGTGGCCTCCCGCCTGCTTGGCGGGCAACGTCCGCAGCGGCGGGGCCTGGAGCGGCTGGCGAATCCGGTGGAGAAGGGCCTCGACAGGCTGAGCGATTTCTACGTCGGCCTGGTGGGCCTGGTCCTGCGCCGGCGCCTGCTTTTCATCATCCTCGCCCTGGTTTTTCTGGTTTTCACCCTGCGCGTGGTGCGGCCTCTGCTGGGGGGCGAGCAGATGCCCCCCATGGACACGGGGATCGCCCTGGTGGAGTTCGACACCGATGCCTCGGCCAGCCCCCGCCAGGTGGAAGAGGTGCTGAGCCGGGTGGAAGCGCTGATTGGGCAATCCCCGGAGGTCAAGAGCATTTCGGCCGTGGTCGGGTCGGAGCCGCAGGCGGTTAGCTTCGGCGGCGGTGGGACCACCACCCAGAGCGCCAAGCTCACCATTCACCTCATCTCCCGTACCGAGCGCGAGGCTGATATCTGGCAGATTCAGGAGCGCTGGCGGCAGGGTTTGCGGCGGATCGAGGGGGTGCGCACCTTCCGGGTCTCCGAGTATGGTGCCACCCCGGTGGCGACCACCAAGGCCCCCTTCAACCTGATGATCACGGGTCCGGAGCTGCCGATGCTCGACAGCCTGGCGGACGAAGCGCTGCAGCGCCTGCGGGGCCTCCCCGGTCTGACGGACCTGCGGCGTTCCTGGTACCGCGATAAGGTGCAGCAGACGGTGGCGGTCGATGCCGAGCTGGCCCGCCTCTACGGAACCTCCGCCGGCGGAGTGGCCGAATCGCTGCGCCAGGCGGTGCAGGGGACGGCGGGCAGCGAGCTGCGCCTGCAGGGCTATCTCGATATCCCCATCCGCCTTCGCTATCAACAGAGCCAGATCGACAATCCCGAGGCTTTGCTGCAGGTGGATATTCCCACGGCCCAGGGGCCGATCAAGCTCGGCACCCTGGCACAGGTGCGCAGCGAAGTGCAGCCCCCCTTCATTACCCGCGAAAACTTGAGTCCGACCATCGATCTGACGGCGGGCAACCAGGTGCTGACCATCGCCCAGGTCACCAGTTTGGCCGCGCAGCGTCTGCGGGACATGCCCCTGCCAGCCGGCTACGCGCTGGAGATCGCCGGCACGGCCCGCGACATGGGCCAGAGCCAGGGCGAAATGGGGCGGGCGCTGCTCATCGGCCTGGTGCTCCTCTTCATTCTGCTATTTGCCATGTTTCGCTCTTTTTTGCCGCCCTTGGCCATCGTGCTCTCCATTCCCCTGGCCGTGGCCGGGGCGGTGTGGGGCCTGCTGCTCTTTGACAAACCTTTCTGCATGCCGGCCCTGATGGGGATTATTCTGCTCGGCGGCACCATCGTCAATAACGCCATCCTCATGCTCGACTTTATTCTGGAGGCGCGCCGGGAAGGGATGAGCCGCGACGAGGCCATTATCGCCTCGGTGCGTCTGCGCCTACGCCCCATCTTCATGACGGCCACCTCCACGGTCATCGGTTTTTCCCCCCTGATCTTCGAGATGGCCGTCGGACTGGAGCGCATGAGCCCCCTGGGGATTGCCGCCGCCTCCGGTCTGCTGGTAGGGACGGTGGTGACCATGGTCTATCTGCCGCTGGTCTACGTGCTGCTGGATGACGCCCAGGAGAAGCTGAGGACGCTGGGGCGCGCGGCCAGAAAAGCGGTGACCTCACTCCTCCTGCTCGGCGTCCTGCTGTCGCCCCAGGTCGATCCCGCTTCGGCGGCCGAACTCCCTTCGCCGCTGTCGCTGACGGAGGCGGTGGCCTATGGCCTCGAACACAGTCCGGCTCTGGCCCAGGCCGCTGCCGAGGTGGAGCGCGGCCAGGGCCTGGTGCGGAGTGCCGAGGCCCCGCGCGGGGTGCAGCTGCGCCTGGAAGGGAGCGCCGCCTGGTCGCAGGAGCGTCACAACATGGCGCCGGGGCTGGCGCCCCAGAATCAGGGGTTTGCCCATCGCGTCTATCAGGCCACGGCCAGCGCCGATCTGCTTCTCGCCGACTTCGGTGCGACCCGGGCCCGTCTGAAGGCCGCCAGGGCCGCGCAGGAGGGGGTCCGGCATCAGGCGGCCCGAGCCCGGGACGAAGTGGCCTTTCAGATTTCCCAACAGTTTTTGCAGGTATTGTCCCTGGGCGATATTCGCCGGGCCACCTTCGCCTCTTTGGACAGTCTGTCTGCTCTCGACCGCGCTGCCGAGCAGCTGTGGCGGCAGGGGCGGACGGCGCGGGTGGACAAGCTCAAGGTCGAGGTGCGTCTGGCCGAGGTGGAAAGTCAGCTGGCCGAGGTGGAGGCTGCCCTCGTCGAGGCGGAATACGCCTTGCTGGCTCTCTTGGGATGTGAGGGTGAACTGCCGCCGTTGACTGAGGTCGATCCCGGCGCAGTGACCCAAACCTCGGCGGAAAACAGGGATGGGGTGAGCCCCCGCGATGACCTGGCAGCGCGGCAGGCCGAGGTCGAGTCTGCCCGTCGACAGCTCGCCGGGGCGAAGCGGGCTTACCTGCCGGAACTGCGGCTCTTTGCCAGTGCCGGATATTACGGGGCCGACGATCCCCAGTCGATGGCGGCTGGGATACCCGGCGACGACAGCCAAACCGATGCGACGGTCGGCGTGAAGCTGACCGTTCCGCTGTTGGACGGCGGTTTGCGGGCCGGCCAGGTGGCGCAGGCCCGCGCTGAAGCAGATAGGGCTCGGGCCCGCCTGCGCGAGGCTCAACTCAACGCGCGGCGTGAACTGGCCGTCGCCCAGGCCGAGGTGGCCAGCGCCCAGGCCCGGCAGCAGGCCCATGGCAAGGGGGTGGTACAGGCCCGCGAAGCTGTGCGTCTGGAACGGCTCAAGTACGAGGCGCAGAAAGGATCGGTCAACGAGGTGCTCGACGCGGAAGCCGCTTTGCTGCAGGCCCGCAGCCTGCTCCGTCAAGCCGAGCGGGGCCTGATTCTGGCCAGCCTGGCGGAAGAGCTGGCCAGAGGCCGGCTGTCGTTTCCAGGAGAATAGCTTGAAGGAAAAGCGACCGGAATCCGACCGGATCTGCTAGGTAAGCGGATTCTTTTATGTTACCCTTTGCCTTTATCCGCAACAGGGGCCCAGCCACAGGCGGCCCAGAAACCCAGACAGGGAGGATCAATGCAAAATTGGGGAGAAGGTCCCTCGGCAGAGGACTTTGAAAGGAAAATCATCGATATAGGGCAGAAGCTCAAGAAAGAGTTTCGCCCCAGTAAAAATCTCTTGCTCGTGGCAGTGGCCGTTCTGGCTGTTTTTGTGGGCATGAGCAGCTTTTACAAGGTCGATACGGAAGAAACCGGGGTCATTCTGCGCTTCGGCAAGTTTACCGGCTATTCACAGCCGGGACTTCACTTCAAGCTGCCTTTCGGCATTGACCGCGTCTACCTGGTCAAGACGGGTCGCGTCTTTAAGGAGGAGTTCGGTTTCCGCACGGTCATGCCGGGCGAGCGCTCCACCTACACCAAGAGGGGGCTCGAGGAGGAATCCCTCACCCTGACCGGCGACCTCAATGTCAGTGACGTGGAGTGGATCGTCCAGTTTCAGGTGACCGACCCCTACAAGTATGTTTTTCAGCTGAAAAATCCGGTGGACACCATCCGCGACGTCAGTGAGGCCATGGTGCGCAAAGTCATCGGCAACAGCAACGTCACCGACGTGCTCACCACCGAGCGTGCCATGCTGGCCTCCCTCATCCAGCAGGACCTGCAGCAAACCCTCAATCAGTATGATATCGGTGTGCGTGTGGTCACCGTGAAATTCCAGGATGTCACGCCGCCTGATCCGGTCAAGAAGGCCTTCAACGAGGTCAACGAGGCCGAGCAGCAGAAGGAGAGTATGATCTTTCAGGCCCGCGAACAGTTCAACCGCGAAGTGCCCCGGGCCCGGGGCGAAGCCAAGAAGACGGTGGAAGAGGCCGAAGGCTACGCCATCGAGCGTATCAACAAGGCCCGCGGCGAGACCAACCGTTTCGAAGCCCTGCTGCTCGAATACCGCAAGGCGCCGGAAGTGACCAGGCGCCGCATTTTCCTCGAAACCATGGAAGAAGTGCTGCCGAAGCTGGAAGAGATCTACGTGATGGACGGCGCCGGGAGCAACCTGCTGCCGCTGCTGCCGATGCGCAGCGAGAGCCAGGGAGGGAAACAATGAAAAAAGCACCAGCACTCATCATTCTGGCCTTTGTTGCCTTCGTCGGGATCAGCAGCAGTCTTTTCGTGGTCAATGAGGCCGAGCAGGCTATCGTCACCCAGTTCGGCAAACCGGTGGGGGATGTCAAGGGACCGGGTCTCCACGTCAAGATTCCCGTCATTCAGGAGGTCAAGCGCTTCGAAAAGCGCATCATGAAGTGGGACAGCGACCCCAACCAGATTCCGACCAAGGACAAGCGCTTCATCTGGGTCGACACCACAGCCCGCTGGCGCATCGTCGATCCCCTGCTCTTCTACAAGACCGTGGCCACGGAAATAGGGGCCCAGAGCCGACTCGACGACATCATCGACTCGGTCGTGCGCGATGCCGTGTCCGGCCGATTGCTGGCCGAACTGGTGCGCGGCAGCGATTACCAGTCACCGAGAGGTCCGGGGGAGAAAGAGGTCTTTGAGATCGAGGGCGAGGTGGTCAGCGAAAGCGAGCTGGTCGGTCGCGAGGAGATTTTGGATAGTCTGCTCGGCAAGGCGCGGGCCAGCACGCCCGAGTACGGGATTGAGCTGATCGACGTGCAGATCAAACGCATCAACTACGTCGACCAGGTATTGACCCGCGTTTACGAACGCATGATCAACGAGCGTAACCAGGTGGCGGCGGAATATCGCTCCGAGGGCGAAGGAGAAAAAGCCGAGATTCTGGGCAAGATGGAGCGCGAACTCAAGCAGATCAATTCCGAGGCCTACCGCCTGGCCCTGGAGATCCGCGGCAAGGCCGACGCTGAAGCCGCAGGCATCTACGCCACGGCCTACAGCCGCGACAAGGAATTCTACTCCTTTTTGCGCACTCTCGAGTCCTACAAGAAGGTCATCGGCAAGAACGGCCGCCTGGTGATCGGCACCGATTCCCCCTTCTACAAATACCTGCAGGACGTCAAATAGTCGATCGTTAACATGCAGACCATCGCAAGGCCCGCCTTTCCGAGCAAAGGCGGGCCTTTTTGCCTTCAAGGGGTGGCAGGGGTGTCTTGCATTGCCGTCGAAGCCAAGTAAACTCTTGTTATTCCAACACCAGATGCGCACCGGATACGGGAGATGATGCAGATTGCCTTGAACACTCTGGGCGGGCTGGCGCTATTCATGCTCGCCATGATGATGATGACCGAAGGCCTCAAAGTTTTTGCCGGCGGCAGCCTGAAACAGCTGCTCAACCGTTATACCTCTACGCCGCTGCGAGGCGTGCTGGCCGGCGTCCTGGTGACAGGGCTGGTGCAGTCCTCCGGGGCGGTTACCGTGGCGACCATCGGTTTCGTCAATGCCGGGGTCTTCACCCTGGCCCAGGCCCTGACGGTGGTCTTCGGCACCAATATCGGCACCACCGTCACCGGCTGGCTGGTGAGTCTGGTCGGCTTCGGTTTCAAGATCGAGAATTTCGCCCTGCCGATCCTGGCCTTGGGGGTAGCGCTCCGTCTTGGCGTTGCCGACAAACGCTTGCGCGGGTTGGGGGAAGCCCTGGCCGGATTCGGGCTGTTCTTCCTCGGCCTGTCCATTCTCAAAGACGGTTTCGGCGGCCTGGCGCAGAGCTACAGTACAGCACTGATGGATGGCGAGCGCGGCGGCACCCTGCTCTTTCTGATCCTCGGCTTTGTGGCGACGGTATTGACCCAGTCCTCCAGTGCCTCCATCGCCATCGTGCTGACAGCGGTCAGCGGCGGCGTGGTCGGCATGTATCCGGCCGCGGTCGCCATCATCGGCGCCAATCTGGGCAGCACCTCGACGGCGGCCATGGCGGTGCTGCGCGCTACTCCCAACGCCAAGCGTCTGGCCCTCGGTCATATCCTCTTCAACCTCATTACCGGCGTCGTCGCCCTGGCGCTGCTGCCCCTGCTCATGTGGGGCATCCATCTGCTGGCGGACGGCCTCCAGCTGGAGGGGAGTCCGGCGGCGGTGCTGGCGCTTTTTCACACGGTTTTCAACGTGCTGGGTGTGCTGCTGATGCTGCCTGCGGCCGGTCTGTTGACCCGCTGGCTGCAGCGGCTCTTCCGCAGCCAGGAGGAAGAAGCCGGACGCCCGCGTCACCTCGATGCGACGTTGACGGCCACCCCCGATCTGGCCGAATCGGCTCTGGCGGCCGAACTGGCTCGCTTGCGGCTGATGGCCAATCAAACGGTGTACGACGCCCTGCTGCGGCCCGAACAGCCGGCGGCGCTGGTGGAACAGCAGGCGGCGGCCATGCGCACCCTGGTCGCCGCCATCACGGACTTTATCAGCAAGGTGCGCGCCGAAAGCATGTCCCGGGAGGTGGGGGAGAGCCTGGCCCGGGATCTGCGCATCGCCCGCTATCTGGACGAAGCGGCGCGCCTGTCGGGCAATGCCGTGGAGCTGCGACGGGAGATGACGACGATAAGTGATCGCCCGGTCATCGACATTCTCCAACAGCTCATCGCTAGGGTGAAGATCTGCTGCGAGCTGACGGGCCGTGACGAAGATCTGGCAGGTGCCGATGGCCATCGGCAGCAGGCGCTGGACGGTTTTCAGGAGGCCTATCAGCAGGCGAAAGGGGAAATTCTGGCGGCAGCCGTGGCCAGGCGGCTGCCGGTAGCGCAGGCCGAGCAGCTGCTGGGGGTCCTCAGCACGACCCGGCGCATGGTAGAACAGTTGGTCAAGGCCGACCGGCTGCTGCGCAATCCGGCCCGGGCCCAGGCCATCGAAGCGCAAAGCGAAGAAGATTCTTCAGCCGAGTAAGTTTCAGGGAGCAAGGAAGATAGAGAAGGAGTTTGCCATGTTCAAACGCATAGGTCTGTTTGTTATTACCAATATCGCCATTCTTCTGGTGCTGAGCCTGGTCCTCAATCTGCTGGGGGTCGGCCCGATGCTGCGGGAAGAGGGTTTGAATATGCCAAGCCTCATCGCCTTTGCGGCGGTCTTTGGCTTTGGCGGCTCCCTCATTTCCCTGGCCATCTCCAAATGGACGGCCAAGCGTCTCACCGGTGCCCAGGTTATCACTCAGCCTTCCAGCGAGCAGGAGATCTGGCTGGTGGAGACGGTGCGGCGTCAGGCCGCGGCGGCGGGGATCGGCATGCCCGAGGTGGCCATCTATAACGCGCCGGACGTCAACGCCTTTGCCACCGGCATGCGCCGGAACAGTGCCCTGGTAGCGGTAAGCACTGGCCTGCTGCGGGCCATGAATCGCGACGAGGCCGAGGCGGTGCTGGCCCATGAGGTCAGCCACGTCGCCAATGGCGACATGATCACCCTGGCACTTATTCAGGGGGTGGTGAATACCTTCGTTATTGTCGCCTCGCGGGTAGTGGGGCACCTGGTCGACCGCGTTGTCTTCAAGACGGAGCGGGGGCATGGGCCCGGCTTCTTTATCACCACCCTCGTCGCCCAGATGGTCTTCGGCATTCTGGCCAGCATCATCGTCTTCTGGTTCAGCCGCCAGCGGGAGTTTCGGGCCGATGCCGGTGCCGCTAACCTTGCCGGCCGCGAGAAGATGGTGGCAGCGCTGGAGCGGCTGCGGCTTTCCGCCGGTCAGCCTCACCTCCCCGACCAGATGGCCGCCTTCGGCATCTCCGGCAACATCGGCCGGGGCCTCAAACGGCTGTTCATGACCCACCCTCCCCTCGAAGAGCGCATCGCCGCTTTGCGGCAGGAGCTCTAGGAAAAAAGAGGGAAACGGAGACCTACGAGCATGGATGCCTCTATCCTGACCGTACTCCTGATTCTGGCCGTGACGGTGACCCTGTTGGCGCTGGAGATCTTTCGTCTCGACGTGACGGCTCTCCTCTGCCTGCTGGCGCTGGCCTGGACCGACGTGCTGGAGCCGCAGGAAGCCCTGTCGGGTTTTGCCAGCAATGCGGTGGTGGCCATGATGGCGGTGATGATCCTTGGACGCGGCCTGGCCAGAACGGGCCTGATGGATCGCTTCGCCCGCTTTTTTGTCAGGAAGGTGGGAGACAAACCCTCGCGTATCGTGGCGCTGCTGTCCCTGTCCGTCGGGCTGCTGTCGGGCTTTATCCAGAATGTTGGCGCGGCCGCTCTTTTTCTGCCAGCCATTCTGGATATTTCCCGGCGACAGCGGATCCCGGCCTCGACCCTGGTCATGCCCATCGGTTTCGCCGCCATTCTGGGCGGCACGCTCAGCATGGTCGGCTCCGGGCCCCTCATCCTGATCAACGATCTGCTGCGGGTCGGCGGCCAGGCGCCTTACGGGCTGCTGAGTGTGACTCCCGTGGGTCTGGCCCTGCTCGGCGCCGGCATTTTCTATTTCGTGCTGCTGGGCAAGATGGTCCTGCCAGACACGGCGTCTCGGGAGGTCGCCCCATCCGAACAGGAGCGGCTCGTTGAGGCCCTGCACCTGCCCGACCATATCTGGCTCTACACCATCCCCGCCTCAAGCTCCCTGGTCGGGCAGACCCCGGAGGAGGCCGGCCTGTGGAGCCGCTTCGGTCTCAACCTCCTTGGGCTGGCCCGTGACCGTGAGATCCACTATGCCCCCTGGCGGCAGACGCGCTTCGAAGCCGGTCAGACTTTGGCCCTGCTGGGAGAGGAGGCCAAAGCGGAACGGTTCGCGGCGACCTTTGACTTGCGACAGGAGGCGAAAAAGGGCCGCTTTGCCCCCCTGCGCGACCCGAAACGGGCCGGCTTTGCCGAGGTCATCATTCCGCCCCGCTCGGCCCTGGTCGGCCAGACCCTGCGCAGTTTTGCCCTGCGTCGCCGTTACGCCGTCGAGCCGGTCCTGATGTTCAACCGGGGGGAAGAAGTGCGGGGGGATTTTTCCGATCGCGACATCGCCCCCGGCGACACCTTCATCCTGTATGGGCTGTGGGAGAATATCGATGAATTGAAAGGCGGCGGCGATTTCCTCGTGGCTACCCCCTTTTCGCCGCCTAAACAGGCCGACGTCAAATCCTGGCCGGCCCTGCTGTGCTTTGCGGGGGCCGTGGGCCTGGCCCTGGCGGGGTTTCCGCTGTCCCAGGCTTTTTTGACCGGCGCTCTGGCCATGATCCTGACGGGAGTGCTCTCTATCGAGGCGGCCTACGAGGCCATCGAATGGAAGGTTGTCTTTTTACTCGCCGGCCTCATCCCCCTGGGGCTGGCCATGCAGAAGACCGGGGCTGCCGAATTTCTGGCCCGTCAGGTCATGACCCTGGTGCAGGGGGCCCATCCCCTGCTCTTTCTGCTGAGCGTGGCCATCCTCTCCACCCTCTTCTCCCTGTTCATGTCCAACGTGGGGGCCATCGTGGTGCTGGCTCCTCTGGTCATCGGCATGGCCGAGCTCGCCGGACTGCCCCCTCGTCCCCTGGTGCTCCTGGCCGCCATCTGCGCCGCCAACTCCTTTATGCTGCCCACCCATCAGGTCAACGTCCTGTACATGTCGCCCGGTGGCTACCGCAATGCCGACTATATCCGGGCCGGCGGCGGCCTCACCCTGCTCTTTCTGCTGGTCGTCGTCACCCTCTTTTATTTCTTTTATCTTTAACCTTCGAGAAAGGAGAAAGTCCATGCTGCTTAAGCATTATTTTATCGAAAAGATCGCGCACAGTTCCTATCTGCTGGCCGGACAGAAGAACTGCGCCATTATCGATCCTCAGCGCGACGTCGATCTCTACCTCAAGGAAGCTCGTGCCCTGGGGGTGAAAATAACCCATATCCTGCAGACGCACCTGCATGCCGATTTCATCTCGGGGCATATGGATCTGGCCCAGAAGACGGGAGCAAAAATCTACGTGGCCCGTTCGGCCAACTGTACCTTCGATCACGTTCCCCTGGTGGAAGGGGACCGGGTGGAGCTGGAGGACATGCGTCTGGAGGTGCTGGAGACACCGGGACACACGCCGGAACATCTCAGTTATGTGGTGGTGGATACTTCCCGCGCCGACAGCCCCATCGGCGTCTTCGTCGGCGACACCCTTTTCGTCGGCGATGTCGGCCGGCCTGATCTCTTTCCGGACCAGGCCAAAGAACTGGCGGGCAAGCTCTATCACAGCCTGCACGATAAACTGCTGAAACTGCCAGACTATTGCGAGGTCTACCCCGCCCATGGGGCCGGCTCCCTGTGCGGGCGGGCCATGGGGGCCAAGTGGCGCAGCACCATCGGTTACGAACGCCGCTTCAATAACGCCCTGCAGATCGCCGACAAGGACGCCTTCATCCGCTCCCTCACTGAGGATATGCCGCCGGCGCCCGATCACTTCAGCCGCTGCAGCGACATCAACCGGCAAGGGCCGGCGCGCCTGGCCGAGCTGCCACGCCTGGAAGAGCTGGAGCCGGCCCGGTTCAGCGCCCGCCTGCAGGAGGACGACTACGAGGTTTTGGACGCCCGCAGCTATCACGCCTTCAGCAGCCAACATGTGCCGGGGGCCTGGCATCTCGACCTCAAGGGGAATTTCCCGACCTTTGCCGGCTGGGTGCTGCCGACGGACCGGGACATTCTGCTGGTGGCCGACGATTTTTCCAAGGCGAAAGAGGCCCTGGGCTGGGCCCGGCGCGTGGGGGTGGACCGCATCGTCGGGACCCTGGCCGGCAGCATGTCGGCCTGGGCTACCTCCGGCCTGAGTTCTACCTCCTTCCGGCAGGTTTCGGCCGAAGAACTGCATGAGCGCATGCAGGGGGACTCGAACTTTGTCCTTCTCGATGTGCGGGCCCCCCTCGAATTTGCCGACAGCCATATTGAGGGGGCCGTCAATATCCCGGTGGCCGAACTGCGGAGCCGCCACCAGGAGCTCGACCAGGACAAGGATATTTATGTGATCTGCAGCTCGGGAAACCGTTCCAGTCTGGGCGCCAGCATCCTGGCGAAAAACGGCTTCAGGCAGCTGTTCAACGTGGCGGGCGGCCTTACCGGCTACAGCGCCGCCGGATTTGTCAAGGAGTGCCGGGCCTGCGTCAATCCCCACGGTTCGCGTTTTTATTCCAGCGTGATCGATGGCAAGCAGGACTGGAACGAAGAGAATTGAGAGGAGGAGACCTTAATGGATTTTCTCATGGAAGTACGCTGGTCACCCTATACAGTCGGGATCGGTCTGGGGGTGTTGAGCTGGTTCAGTTTTCTGGTGTCAGGCAAGCCCCTCGCCTGTTCGACGACCTTTGCCCGCCTGGGCGGCCGCATCCTGCAGGCTCTTCAGGGCCAAGGGGTGGAAGATAGACCCTATTATCAGAAAATCGGCCTCGCGCTGGGCTGGCAGGGGCTGCTTGTGCTGGGGGTCGTGCTGGGCGCGTTCGTCTCGGCCCTGCTGTCGGGAGATTTTCACTGGCAGTGGGTGCCGACGCGTTGGGCTCTGGCTTTTGGTGACAGTCCCCTCCGGCGGGTGGTCGTTGCCCTGGTCGGTGGCATCTTTCTCGGTTTCGGGGCGCGCTGGGCCGGGGGCTGCACCAGCGGGCACGGCATCAGCGGCACCCTGCAGCTCGCCGTCTCCAGCTGGATATCGGCCATCTGCTTCTTTATCGGCGGTATTCTGGCGGCCTTCGGGCTCTTTGCACTGGCTGGATAGGGGGGAACATGACACGGAAGCAAGTACAGCAGCGGTCGCCCGCCTGGGGCCTGCTTATAGGGCTGATCTTCGGCTTTCTCCTGCACAAGGGAGGGGCCACCAAATACGACGTCATTCTCGGCCAGCTTCTGCTGGAGGATTTTACCGTCCTCAAGATCATGCTCAGTGCCGTGGTGACGGGCATGATCGGCATCTATTTCATGAAGGGGCGGGGGTGGGTCACCCTCTCGCCGAAGGCGGGCTCGTTGGGCATGAACATCCCTGGCGGTCTTCTCTTCGGGGTCGGGTTTGCCGTGCTCGGCTACTGCCCCGGTACCATCGCCGGCGCCATCGGCAACGGTTACCTCGATGCTCTGGTGGGCGGGCTGGCCGGTATCATCATCGGCACCGCGCTCTTTGCCGCCCTCTATCCGAGGCTGCAGAAAGGCATCCTGCAAAAAGGTGACTTTGGCGATCGGACCTTGCCGAAACTGCTCCGGGTCAATGACTGGGCCGTGGTGGCGCCGGTGTCCCTGCTTATCGTGCTGCTGCTGGCCTGGCTGGAAAGCGCCGGCCTCTAGCGGTGGATGACGCGATTACAGGGGCCAGACCCACAGCAGCATGGGGATACTGACGGCGACGACGAGGATTTCCATGGGCAGCCCCAGGCGCCAGTAGTCGCCAAAGCGGAAGCCGCCAGGGCCGAGAATCAGGGTGTTGTTCTGGTGGCCGATGGGGGTGAGAAAAGCGCAGGAGGCGCCGACGGCGACAGCCATGAGAAAAGCGTCGGGGCTGGCGTTCAGTTGCGTCGCGGTGCTGATGGACAGGGGGCACATGACGGCCGCTGTGGCGGCATTGTTCATGAAATCGGACAGGGTCATGGTCGTGATGAGGATCAGGGCCAGGGCGAGAACCGGTCGGCCCTGGGCCAGGTTCTGCAGAAGGCCCTTGGCCAGTAGGTCGGCGGTGCCGGTACTGGCCATGGCGCCGGCCACGGGGATAAGGGCGGCCAGCAGGACGATAACAGGCCAGTCAATGGCTTCGTAGAGCTTTTGCAGGGGAATAATCCGCTGAGTCATAATCACCAGGACTCCGGCCGCAAAAGCGATGGCGGCGGGGAGCAGGCCAAAGGCCGCGCCGCCGACCGCGGCCAGCATCGTCAGGGTGGCGACCAGGGCCTTGCGGCGATCCGGGATGCGGATGGAGCGCGCCGCCAGCGGTACGCAGGCGAACTCAGAGGCAAAGGCGGAGAGGGCTTCTGGTGAACCCTGCATGAGCAGCAGGTCGCCGGCCAGAATGCGCGTGACCCGCAGCCGTTTGATGGAGCGGCGACCCTGACGCGACAGGGCAAGCAGGTTCAGGCCGTAGCGGGTGCGCAGCTGCAGATCGGTCGCCGTGCGACTGATCAGCCGGGCGTTGGGCATGACCACCAGTTCCTGAATAACCGTTTCCTCGCTTTCGGGCCGATGCGGTTCCTTCTCCGTTTTATCGCCCGTTGTTGGCGTTGCCGCGGCCTGGACCTGGGCGGTCAGGGGCGCCTCGTCTGACGGGTCATCGTCCTCCTCTGCCCCTTTTTTCGAAGCGATGGCCTCCTCCAGTTCAAGATGCAGAGATGAGAGCAGGCCAGCCAGCGCTTCCGGGTCGGCCTCGATGACCAGAATGTCGCCGGCGTGCAGCAGTCGGCGCGGGTTGGGGGCGATCACCCGCATTTTGTGGCGCACCATGCCGACGATCTGGGCATCCGCCTCCTCCAGTTCGTGTTCCAGGTCGCGTAGCGGCCTGTCCACGATCTTGCTGTCTTCGCCGATGCGCACTTCTGTAAAGTAGGCGCCTGTTTCGAAGCCGCTGATCCCTTCCTGTTTGCGAAGGGGAACCAGGCGCCAGCCGAGCAGAACAATAAAAATGATGCCGGTCACGGCGACCGTCAGTCCTACCGGCGTGTAGTCGAACATGGAAAATCCATTCACCCCGTTGGTTTGGCGAAAGCTGGCGACGATCAGGTTCGGCGGCGTGCCGATCAGGGTGGTCATGCCTCCCAGAATGGTGCCAAAGGATAGGGGCATGAGGACTCTGCCGGGTGAAAGGCCTTTTTTGTCGGCAAGCTGAAAGGCGACCGGCATCAGCAGAGCCAGGGCGCCGACATTGTTCATGAAGGCAGAGAGAACGGCGCCGAGAGCGGTCAGGGCGGTAATGGTCATTATCGGTCCGGCGGAAGAGGGCAGGACTTTCTGCGCCAGAGCATCGACGGCACCGGTCATCTGCAAGCCCTGGCTCAACACCAGCACACACGCCACGGTGATGACGGCGGGATGCCCGAAGCCGAGAAAAGCCTCTCCGGCTGGCACCAGCCCGGCGATGACACAGGCCAGCAGAGCCCCCCCCGCCACGATATCGTGGCGCCAGCGTCCCCACAGAAAAAGCACGATAGTCACCAGCAAAATGGCAATGATCAGAATCTGATCGTGGGTCATCCGGTCACTCCCGCGAACAATGACGATTAAGTCGGGTCCGCTAAAATTCGAAGTCATGGAAATTCTAAAAATAGTACCGCAAGGCGGTTGGTTCACAATCACCTTGGGGCTAAATACTTAATCGTGGGAATGCGGTTATGGGAGAGTCGGTGTGTCCTGTGCCGGCTTCAAAAGAGAGTTTTAGCTTGCCTTGCCCGAAATAATCCGGATATGTTTATGTCTGCCCGCGCAAGCGATTTCTCATATACCCCTTCGTCAAGATAAGATGTTTCGTGCCGCTCGGCCAAGAAGCCTGTAAAAGGTGGGAGATTCCTTTGACTTTCTGGTTACTTTACCTGGCCACTGGCGCTTTCACGGGGGTTTTTGCCGGATTGCTGGGCGTGGGCGGCGGTCTGATCGTCGTGCCGCTGCTGACCTTTGTCTTCACCAGCCAGCAGATGCCGGAAGCTTATATTCTTCACCTTGCCCTCGGCACCTCCCTGGCCAGCATCATCCTGACCTCGATTTCCAGCTTTCGTGCGCATCACGCCCGCGGCGCGGTGCACTGGGGGGTGGTGCGCGGCATCTCCCTCGGCATCCTCACCGGCACCTTTTTCGGTTCCTGGGTGGCCGCCCAACTGAGCGGGCGGTTTCTCAGCGCCTTCTTCGTCGTCTTTCTCTATACTGTCTCCCTGCGCATGTTCTTCAATGTCCGTCCCAAGGCGTCCATGACCCTGCCGAAGCCCGCCGGTCTGTTTGCTGTCGGCAATGTCATCGGCGGCGTTTCCAGCCTGGTCGGCATCGGCGGTGGCAGTCTTTCCGTCCCTTTTCTCGTACGCTGTAACCTGCCGGTTCACACGGCTGTTGGCACCTCCGCCGCCATCGGCTTTCCCATCGCCGTAGCCGGCACCGCCGGCTATGTTCTCAACGGGCTGGCCGTTGCGGAGCTTCCGGCGGGCAGCCTCGGATTTGTCTATCTTCCCGCCCTGGCCGGCATCTGTCTGGCCAGTGTGCTGACGGCCCCTTTGGGGGTGCGACTGGCTCATAGCCTGCCGGTAGCGCGGCTCAAACGGATTTTCGCCCTATTCCTGATGGTTATGGGCACCCGTCTGCTGTTCAGTTTCTTCTAGCCCTCGCCCTGTGTCAATGCCTGCCGGTTTCCAGGCAACTTTGGTCATCGCCCGTAGGCGGCAGGGATGCTCGCGGGCTTTTTGCTTGCCAAGAAGACATTTCTGCGGATAAATTGACGTTTCATTGGCAACAACAGAACTGTGTTTTGAAGTTGTGAAGCCGGAACGAAGACGCCCTTTTCCGCTTGAGGAGCCATGGAAGTTCTCAGCCACCATGAAATAACGGCCCTGTTCCTCGCCCTGGGGCTGCTGCTGGCCACCGCCCGCCTGCTGGGGGAGACGGCCCGCCGCTTCAATCTGCCTTCCGTCCTCGGCGAGATCCTCGCCGGCATTCTGTGGGGGCCGACCATCTTCGGCGTCCTCGCCCCCGCCGCGCACCTGTTTCTTTTTCCCCGTACGGGTGGTGGCGCCGTCGCCTTCGATGCCCTGACGACCTTGGCCATCGTCCTTTTTTTGCTGGTCGCCGGCATGGAGGTCAATCTTTCCACTGTATGGCGTCAGGGGAAGGTGGCCCTTTGGGTGGCTCTGGCCGGGATGCTGCTTCCCTTTGCCCTCGGCTTTGCCGTGGCCTGGTGGCTGCCGGGGCTGGTGGGTTACCAACCGGGAGTCCATCGCCTGGCCTTCGCCCTCTTCATGGCCACAGCGCTTTCCATCTCGGCCCTGCCCATCATTGCCAAGATCCTGATGGATCTCAACATCTACCGAAGCGACCTGGGCGTGACGGTGGTGGCGGCGGCGGTTTTCAACGATCTGCTGGGCTGGCTCGTTTTTGCCGTGATTCTGGGTATGCTGGGGGCCAGCAGCGGCATGCCCCTGGCTCACACCCTCTGGCTCACTCTGGTCTTCACCGCCGCCATGCTCACGGTGGTTCCCTGGGTGATTCACCGTCTGCTCCCCTGGGTTCAGGCTCATGCCAGCTGGCCCGGCGGCGTGCTCGGTTTTGCCCTCTCCTTCGGGCTGCTGGCGGCGGCCTTCACCGAGTGGATCGGCATTCACGCCATCTTCGGCTCCTTTCTGGCCGGGGTGGCCCTTGGTCACTCCAGTCACCTGCGGGAGCGTACCCGGACCACCATCGACCAGTTTGTTTCCTTTATCTTCGCGCCCCTCTTTTTTGCCAGCATCGGCCTCAAGGTGAATTTTGCCGCCAATTTTGATCTGCTACTGACCATGACGGTTCTCAGCCTGGCCCTGAGCGGCAAGGTTATCGGCAGCGCTCTTGGCGGGCGACTGGGAGGGCTGTCCAAGCGCGATTCACTGGCGGTGGGTTTCGGCATGAGCGCGCAGGGAACTATGGGGATAATCCTTGGCGTGCTGGCTCTGCAGTATGGTCTGATCAGCGAGCAGGTTTTCGTCTCCCTGGTGGTGATGGCCCTGATCACCTCGCTAGTGAGCGGGCCCATGCTGCAGGGGATTCTACGCCTCAAAAAACCTCGGCACTTTACCGATTTCCTGATCTCACGGACCTTTCTCTGCCCCCTTTCCTGCCATACCCACGCCGAGGCGATCGCGTCATTGGCCCAGGCGGCCGCCGAAGCCTATGACCTGGACAGCGAGGCCATTTGCGAGGCGGTCATGGCCCGGGAGCGCCTGATGCCGACCGGCATCGGCAATGGCTTGGCCGTGCCCCACGCAAGGCTCCCAGATTTGAAAGTGCCGGTGGTGGCCGTGGGGCTGCCGGCGGTCGGCATCGATTTCGATGCCCCGGACGACACGGCGGCCAATATCATTTTCCTCATTCTGACCCCGACGGTGGATAATGGTGCGCAGCTCGAGATTCTTTCCGACATTGCCACCACCTTCAAGTCGAGGGAGGTGCGGGAAAAGGCTGGTGGCGTCACGGGATTCACCGAATTTCTCGCGCTGGTGCGCAGCAGCCAGGGGCACTGAGCCCAAAAGGCACCTGCTATTCCTTAAACGACAAAAGCTCCGGTCATGGCCGGAGCTTTTGTCGTTTGAACGGGAGAGATTGGTCGCGGGAATCAGAAGAGCAGCACCGGGCAGCGTACATGGTGCAGAACGTAGTTGGCGACCGAGCCGAACAGAATGTCCCGAACTTCGCCCTGCCGCCGCCGTCCCAGGACGACCAGGGCAATGTTTTCCTCGTTGGCGAGGCGCGTGACCACTTCCCTCGGCGAACCCATTTCCAAACGGGTTTCGGCCTGGAACCCGGCTTCAAGGAAGCGCGGGAGCTGTTTCTGCAGGAGCTGCTCACCGGCTCTGCGGGCGTTTTCGCGGATCATTTCGACCTGAAAGTCGGGAATCATCCGATAGGCGAACTTGTCGACATCCAGAACATGCAGCAGCACCAGGGGCAGCGGGAAACGGTCCCTGTCGGCCAGAATCGCCTGCATGGTCTTTTCGGAGGTGGCTGAACCGTCTATGGGAACGAGAATTCTGGGCTCCATATCCAATCCTTGCAAAGGGTAAGGGGTGTCAGCTGCCGTAACCGTAGATCAGTCGCGGCAGCAGCAGGACGAGGTCGGGCCAATAGGTGAACACGAGCAGCAGCGCGATCTGGATGAGCAGAAAAGGCATGACGGCACGGCTGACGTAGAGCAGGCCCCGGTCCACCACGGCACCGGATATGTACAGACTGACTCCCAGCGGGGGAGTACAGTAGCCGATACCTAGGTTGATGGTCATGAGCAGACCGAAGTGGAGGCTGTCGACGCCAAATTTAGCCAGCAGGGGAAGAAAGATCGGGGTCAGGATCAGGGTCGCCGAGATGATGTCCATGAACATGCCGATCACCAGCAGCAGAATGTTGACGGCCAGCAGAAAGACCAGAGGGGACTCGATATTGGCGACAACGGCGTTGGCGATGCGGTCGGGAATCTGTTCGAAGGTCAAGTACTCGCCGAAGACCGAAGCGCCGGCGACAATAATGAGCAGGGTTGCCGAGGTGACCGCCGAGGAGACCACGACCTTCTTGACGTCGCGGATCTTCATGTCCCGGTGGATAGCGATCTCCACAAAAAAGGCGTAGAAGCAGGCGACGACGGCCGCTTCGTTGGCCGTGAACAGGCCCGAGTAGATGCCGCCAAAAATCAGCACGGGCAGCAGCAGAGCCCAGATGCTTTCTTTGAGTACCGCCACGAGGTCACGGAAGCTCGGCTTAGGCTGAGTGGCCAGTCCCTTATTTTTGCAGAAAATATAGGCGTAGAGGGACATGGCGGCCATGATGAGCAGGCCCGGAATAAACCCGGTGAGAAAGAGCGCTTCCACCGAGTCGTTAGTGACCATGGCGTAGAGGATCATGGCGATGGAAGGCGGGATGATGACGCCCAGGATGGGGGCGGTGGTCATGACGCCGACACTGAACTTCTCGTCATAGCCGTTCTGGACAAGGGCAGGAATCATGAAACCGCCGATGGCGACCACCGTGGCCACGGTGGAACCGGAGATGGCGCCGAAAAAGCCGCAGGCGAGAATACCGGCCATGGCCAGACCGCCGGGCAGGAAGCCGACCACCACGTTGGCGGTTTTGATGAGCTTCTGCACGATGCTGCCGGTGGTCATGATATTGCCGCACAGGACAAAAAAGAGCACCACAATGAGCGCGAACTTGTCCATGCTGCGGTAGAGCACCTCGACCACGATCTGCGGGTCAATGCCGACCAGAAAGGTCAGCCCGACGAGTCCGGTGAAAAAGAGCGCCATAAAGACGGGGACTGTCGTGGCCAGAGCGCCGATGAGAATAGCGAGGATGAGCAGGTGATTGGCTTCCATGAGAGTAATCCTGGTTCAGAGCCGCAAAAAATGAATCGACTAGTCTTTGAGGGGGCCGCGCCAGTCCTCGACCATGACGACAAGCGTCCGCACAAACATCATGAAACCGATAACGGGCAGGACGGCATAAAAGTACCACTCGGGAATCTGGAGAGTCGCCGTGCGGGCGTATTCATCCAGATAGACCTGCCTGGTGAGCTGATAGCCAAGCCACATCATAATGGCGCCGAAGAGCAGAACCATCAGGTGACTGAACAGGGTCAGGGGCTTGCGCAGCACAGGCATGAGCTGAGGCAGCGCATCGATGCGGATGAGGGACCGTCGACGAATGGCGGCACTGCAGCCGACATAGGTGGAAAAGAAAATAACCTTGCGTACCACCTCGTCGGACCAGTAGAGGTTGATGCTGGTGGTCTTGCGCAGGATGACGTTGGCCATGGCAGCGGTCAGGGCGATTGCCACCGTCAGAAAAAGGGACCAGTCTTCCACGAAAGCGAAGGTCCGATCGATGACCCGGAAGGTTTTTTTGATCATGGCTCACATTTCAAGGGATAAGAGCCCGGTTCGCGGTTCCGGCCGTCCGCCACGTTTGGCACAGGATGCTGGCTGAACCGATGTTTCGGGCGGTAAAAAGCAGTAAATGGGGGCAGGATAGCGGAGGAAGGGGGCAAAATCAAGGAATTTGCAGGGCCCCGACATAGGTCAGGGCCCTGCCGTGAGCCGATCAGGGACCGAGGGTGGAGCGCACTTTCTGCAGGTAGTCAGGGCCGATTTTCGCACCCCAGGACTGATAGACGGGCGCAGCCATTTCGATCAGGCGGGCCCGGTCGTCGGCCGATAGGGCGTAAAACTCAACGCCCTTGGCCTTGGCGTCGGCCACCTGCTCGTCATGCTGGATTCTGGTGCGGTCGCGCGAGGCGGCGCTCTCCTCCTCAATGACGTCGATGAGAACGGTCTGCAGGTCTTTCGGCAGCTTGTCAAACCAGCGCTTGTTCATCAGGTGCACGAAAAGTCCCTGGGCGTAGTCAACCTGGGTAAAGTATTTGGCTACGTCGAACTTTTTGGTGATGTTGCACACAATCGGCGTGTGGTCCAGGCCATTGATGACGCCGGTCTGCAGGGCCTGGGGAACGTCAGGCCAGGGCATGACGGTAAATTTGAGCCCCCAGCTCTTATAGATATCGGTATTCACCGGCGCCTGGGCAATGCGGAAATTGACCTTTTTGGCGTCTTCCAGATTGCGCACGGGGGTGGTGGTGGCCCAACCGTAGGTGCCGTAGCCGGTAATGTCGACGACCATGATGCCGCTGTTCAGGGCGCTCTGCTTGAACTCGCCGAAGAGTTCTTCGGACTGACGGAACCGATCGAGCTTGTCAAAGCTGTCGACGACGTAGGGCAGGTTGACGATGCCGAGTTTGTCGGCAACGTTGGCGGCGGCCACGGATGAGGAGAGCATCCCCTGGATAGCGCCCATTTTCAGTTTGCTGATGACATCTTTCTCGCCGCCGAGCTGGGAGAGGGGGCGAAAGTCCACATAAAGACGGCCGCCGCTGCGCTCCCAGACCTTGTCGCGAATGCGGTAGCCAACCCCGACGCCTTCGATGGCGGGGTGCGACACGTTGGAGAGGATATAGGTGAACTCGGCCCCTTTCGGATCAAAGGCGGGCTTCCAGGCGGCCAGGGGATCATTGGGGTCTGCGGCCAGGGCAGCTCCCCCCCAGGCCAGGACGACGAGGGTCAATAAGATCGAAATGGACTTTTTCATAAAAACTCCTGTGGCGGTAAAAGGGACATGCATCAGCCTGAAATGAAAAATCATGCTATTACAAACCCTGTTTTAAAGCAAAGAAATTTTGGATGAAAAGTTCGTAAAAACAGTAGGTTTGAAGGTATGGAAACTTTTTTGGGGAGGTGAAACGTAAAAATGAGCCCCCGGACGGCAAAAAGGGTCTTCCTGCCACCCGGGGGCTTGTCAGAAGGGATGAACGTGCGCTATTGAGCCAGCGTCTCGCGCACTTTTTTCAGATAATCGACACCGATCTTTTCGCCCCATTTCTGGTAAACGGGTTCGCTCTGTTCAATGAGCTGCTGGCGGTCGGCTTGAGACAGGGTAATAAATTCGACGCCCTGCTCCTTGGCGGCGTCAATCTGCTCATCCTGCTGTTTCATGGTCAGCGCACGGGCCTTGGCGCTCTCTTCGGCAATGACTTCCAGCATGATCGTTTGCAGGTCGACGGGGAGGGTTTCGAACCACTTCTTGTTCATGAGGTGGATGTACAGACCCTGGGCATAGTCGAGACGCGTAAAGTATTTGGCCACATCGAACTTGTGAGTAATATTGCAGACGATGGGGGTGTGGTCAAGGCCGGTAATGACGCCCGTCTGCAGAGCCTGCGGCACATCGGGCCAGGGCATGACGGTAAACTTGAGGCCCCAGGCCTTGTAGCTGTCAGCGTTGACCGGGGCCTGGGCCACCCGAAAATTGGTGTTTTTGGCATCGGCCAGCGTGCGGACCGGAGTGGTGGTAGCCCAACCGTAGGTGCCGTAGCCGGTGAAATCAACCACCTTGACCCCCTGGGCCTCGGCGCTCTGGCTGAAGGGGCCGAAGAGTTCGGGCTCGTTGCGGAAGCGTTCCAGTTTGTCGAAGCTGTCGATGACAAAGGGCAGATTCACGATGCCGAGCGTTCCCGCCACATTGACAGCGGCCACCGAGGAACAGAGCATCCCTTGCACGGCCCCCATTTTCAGCTTGCTGATGACATCCTTCTCACCGCCCATTTGGGCGAAGGGGCGAAAGTCCACATAGATCTGGCCGTTGCTGCGTTCCCAGAGGCGATCCCGAATGTGATAGCCGACGGCAATGCCCTCGATGGCCGGATGGTCCACGTTGGAAAGGATATAGGTGTATTTGGCTCCGCTGGGATCGAACTTCGGCTTCCACTGGTCCAGCAGTTCCTGCTGACTGGCGGCGGCCAGGGTGCCGGTCAGGCAGAGAAAGAGCAGAACAAGAGGCAGGATCAGTCGCACATGGTCTTTCATAGAAACCCCCTTTTCATGGTCGGACACTGCAGCAACAAACAGCCATGGTCAAGAAGACTAAAGCCTAACCTGGGGGTGGTCAAGAAAAAACCGACAGAAAAACCGACGGGCCTAAGGGGAGATAGCCCGCTTGAAGTAAGTAGAAAGTTGGATATTTTTAAAAGTATACGATTCATGAGGCGCGGGCCTTGACTAATGATTGCAAAATAGATATATATTTTTTTCTGAATATATGAGAGGTGATTCTGATGCCCATCGTGATATCCCTGTTTCTGTTGTTGTGGCCCGCCACCCTCTGGGCGGAAGCTCTCGATTTTCCCACGGCCCTGCAGGAGGCCATCGAGAAACGGCCTTTCGCCGAGGCGGCCCGCAAGGACGCCGAAGCCGCGGCAGGAGCGGCAGGCGAGGCGCGCAGCCGTTATCTTCCGCGGCTGACTTTTTCCGAACGGTTCACCTGGACCAATGAACCGGGCAGCAGCCTCTTTATCAGCCTGAACCAGGAGGATCTCATTATTCGGGAGGCCGACTACTACAATAACCCTGACGACCGTCGGGATTTTGAAACACGGCTTGACCTGAATCAGGTGCTCTATGACTCGGACGTCTCCTATGGCTATCGGCGGGCCCAAAAGGGGGCCGCTGCCGCCAATGAGCAGGCGCGCTGGGCCGAAGAGGAGGCGGGGTTTGCCCTCTTCCGCGCCTATTTGGGTCTGCAGCAGGCCATGGGGGCGCAGGACTGGGCCGCCAGCGCGCGCCGTCAGGCCGAAGAGGTGCACCGTTTGGCGCAGGCGCGTCAAGCAGAAGGGCTCGGGTTGAAGGCCGATACTTTGCAGGCGGCGGTCTTTCTGGCGGACGCGCGGCGTCGGGAGCGAAGTGCCGCCAACGATGTCGCCCAGGCGCAACAGGCCCTGGCTCTGGCCCTGGGACGGGATGGCCGCGAGGTCAGCCTGGGCCGTCCCCTGCAGCCGGAAGATTTCGACGCTCCCGCCTCGGTGGGGGCGCCGGAGCGGAGTGATCTCAAGGCCTTGTCTCTGCGCGAAGAAGAAGCCAGGCTGGCGGTGAAGCAAAGCCGGGCCGCCTATCTCCCCAGGGTAGGGCTTGGCGCCTCCTATGTCTTCCACGACGGTTCGACTCCCTTGGGGACGGAGGCGGAAAGCTGGATGCTACACGCCGGCCTGACCTGGGAGCTTTTTGACGGTTTCCGACGCTCCCAGGGACGGAGTCGGGCCGAAGCCACCCGTGAAGCCATCCAGTGGCGGCGCGAGGAGGCGATCCGGCAGGCGATTCAGCAGAGGGACGAAGCCGGGCGCCGCATTGAGGAAGCCCGCCTCAACCTGGAGACAGCTCGCCAAAGTGAGAAACAGGGCACCGAGAGTCTGAGGCTTCTGCAAGAGCGTTACGCGGTCGGGCTGACGGACATGGCCGACCTACTGGCGGCCCAGACGGCGGTCGAACGAACCCGCCTGGAGACCATCAGGGCCGAGGCCCAGCTCATTTTTTCCCTGGCCAGCCGCCATTTTCAGCAAGGCACCTTTTTGCAAACCTTTCTGCCTTCCGAGGAGATGAATCCGTGAAAAAACTGACGACCTATTGCAGCGCGATGACCCTTCTTTTTCTGGCGGCCTGCGGCGGGGAGATCCCTCCCGGGCAGACGGAGAGGGAAGCGACCATCCTGAAGGGCCTGCCCTTTCAGGCCGTGACGCTGTCGACTTCGGCAGATTCGGGGGCGCTGGTGGCGACCGTGGAGAGTTCGGATCGGGCGCTGCTGACCGCGCGTACCGAAGGGCGTCTTTTACACCTGGCCGCTAAAGAGGGGAGCCTGGTGAAAAAAGGCGAACTGCTGGCGACTATCGGTGACAATATGGCCGGCAGAAAACTGCAGGAGGCCGAAGGCGCTCTAGGGATGGCCGCGGCCCGATTGGAGCTGGCGGAAAAAACCTTCGATCGTTATCAGAAATTGTCTGCAAAAGAAGCGGTCACCCCGCAGGAGTTGGATCAGGTGGCCGCCGACCTGCGTGTCGCCCGGGACGGAAAAGCGGCGGCGGCTGCCGCGGTCGAAGCCGCCAGAATCGCCGCGGCCAACACCCGTATTGCGGCCCCCTATGACGGCCGGGTGTTGAGACACCTGGTCGAGGCAGGGAGCACGATTCTGCCCGGCACCCCTCTGCTCGAACTCGAACGCCTCGGCGCCTGGCGGGTCAGGGTCGAAGTGCCCGAATCCTATCGGGGCCGCTTTGTTCCCGGCACGCCGGTGCGGGTAGAAATCCCTTCCCTGTCCAGACAGCTGGATGGGACGGTGACCGAAGTGCTGCCGGCGACCGATCCACAGAGTCGCACCTTTCAGGTCAAAGCAACACTTGGCGCCGCAGAGGGACTGACCACGGGGATGTTCGCGCGGGTTTTTGTGCCGGGGACGGAACGCACGAGCCTGTTCATCCCCCGCTCGGCCTTGCTGCAACGGGGGCAGCTGGCCGGAGTCTATGTGCTGGAAGACCGCATTTTGCACTACCGTCTGGTTAAAACCGGCCGTCAGTTCGCGGATAGAGTGGAGATTCTCTCCGGCCTATCCGCCGGCGAACGTGTCCTGGCCGATAATGTGGGTAAAGCCAGCCACGGGGCCAGGGTGGAGGAGGAGCGATGACGGCGAAGAAGAAGCTCTCCCTGCCGACCCGGATTGTCGACAAGTTTCTGGATGGCAACCTGTCAGTCATTCTTATCCTGCTGTCCGTCATCGCCGGTATCGCCGCCCTCATGCTCACCCCCCGGGAGGAAGAGCCGCAGATCGTGGTGCCTTTGGCCGATGTCTACGTGCACATGCCGGGCGCCAGCGCCGAAGAAGTGGAAAAACAGGTGTCCACCCGCCTGGAGAAGCTGCTGCTGCAGGTCGACGGGGTCGAGTACGTCTATTCCATGTCCCGGCCGGATCTGGCGATTGTCACCGTGCGGTTCTATGTCGGCGAGGATCGTATCGACTCGCTGGTCAAGCTGCACAACAAGATCATCACCCACATCGATATCGTGCCGCCGGGGGTCAGCGGCTGGGTCATCAAACCGGTGGAGGTGGATGATGTCCCCATCGTCAACCTGACCCTTTATGCGGAGACCTTCTCCGACCACGATCTGCGCCGCGTCGCTGAAGAAGTGGTGGACCGTCTGCAGTCGGTTAAGAACACCTCGGTGACCTCGGTGATCGGCGGGCGCTCCCGGCAGGTGCAGGTCGCGGTGGATGCGGGCGCCCTGGCCGCACGGGGTCTCGATCTGCTGGATCTGAAAAGAGCTCTGCAAGCTGCCAACCTCGATCTGCCAGCGGGCTCCTTTCAACAAAATAACGAGGAAATCCTCGTGCGCGGCGGCACGTTCCTGAACTCCGCCGCCGAGATGGAAGATCTCGTTATCGGCGTCCAGAACGGCAAACCGGTCTTTCTGTGGGATGTAGCCGCTGTGAATGATGGCACGGAGGAAGTCAAAAGCTATACCCGTCTGCGCTTTGGCCCGGCGGAACCCGGGGCCGATCGCGGTACGGAATACCAGGCCGTGCACATCGCCGTGTCCAAGCAGAAGGGAACCAATGCGGTGCGGGTGGCCGAGGAGGTCATCGAGACGGTGGAGTCGATGCGGGGTGAAATCATCCCCGCCGAGATTCAGGTGCGGGTCACGCGCAATTACGGTGAAACGGCCAACCACAAGGTCAACGAGCTCATCAAACACCTGGTCATCGCCATTGTCACGGTGCTGGCGCTCATCCTGTTTGCCCTTGGCTGGCGGGAGGCCCTCATCGTTGCCGTCTCGATTCCCATCATCTATTCGCTGACCCTGCTGGTCAATTACTGGTTCGGCTACACCATCAACCGGGTGACCCTCTTTGCCCTGGTTTTGGCCCTCGGCCTGCTGGTCGACGATCCCATCGTCGATGTGGAGAATATCTACCGCCACTTCAAGATGAAGAAGGAGCCCCCCCGCGATGCGGTGCTGACTGCTGTGGATGAGGTCCGCCCGCCGGTCATTCTGGCCACCCTGGCCGTCATCGTCTCCTTTCTGCCCATGCTATTCATCACCGGCATGATGGGGCCGTATATGCGGCCCATGGCCGTGAACGTGCCCCTGACCATGGTGATGTCCCTGCTGGTGGCTTTTACGGTGACACCCTGGATGACCTACCATGTCCTCAAGGGGGAGTACGGCAAGCAGGAAAAAGAGTATGTGCTGGAAGAAAGCCGCATCTACCGGGTCTATCGCCGCCTCATGCTCCCCTTTCTGGAGTCCCGCGGTCGTGCCTGGCTGCTGGTGGGCCTGGTAGTGCTGCTCTTTCTGGGCTCGGTCGCCATGCCGGCCTTCAACCTGGTGCCGCTGAAGATGCTCCCCTTCGACAACAAGAACGAGTTTCAGCTGGTGGTCGATCTGCCGGAAGGGGCCACGCTGGAAGAGACGGATCGGGCGGTGCGCGCTTTGGAAGACTACCTGGTGACGGTCAACGAGGTCACCGATTTCCAGTCCTATGTCGGTACGGCCAGCGCCATGGACTTCAACGGCATGGTGCGGCACTACTACCTGCGCCAAGCGCCCAACCTGGCCGATATCCGCGTCAATCTGGCCCACAAGGAACGTAGGGCACAGCAGAGCCATGCCATCACGCTGCGGCTGCGGGACGATCTGACCCGTATCGCCGCCGCCCACGGAGCCCTGCTCAAGCTTGTCGAGGTGCCGCCGGGACCGCCGGTCATCAGCACCCTGGCGGCTGAGGTGTATGCGGAGCCGGGCCTGTCGTACGCTGAACAGATCGCTGCCGCCCGTCTGGTCAAGGAGCGCATGGCCACGGAGGATAAGGTCGTCGATGTGGACGATTCCGTCGAGGCTCCGCAACGGCGCTTTCAGTTCGTGCCTGACCGGACCCGTGCATCCCTGTCGGGGGTGAGCGACGCCCAGATCGCGCAGACGCTGGCCCTGGCGCTGGCCGGGGAAAAGGTCGGTGCAGTCCATCTGCCCAGTGAGCGGCACCCACTGCACATCATGCTGCGTCTCCCCCTGGACGAACGCTCCTCGCTGGCAGCCCTCGAAGGACTGCAGATTCGGACCCCCTCGGGGAAGATGGTGCGCCTGTCCGAACTCGGTCATTTTGAAGAGGAAGTACTGGAACCGACCATTTATCACAAAAACCTGGAGCGGGTCGTCTATGTCTTTGGCGAAATGGCCGGCAAGAGTCCGGTCAATGCGATCCTGAATCTTTCCTCGCATTTCAAGGAAAACCCCCTGCCCGAGGGGGCCAGGGTGGTCTGGGGCGGTGAGGGAGAATGGAAGATCACCGTGGATGCCTTCCGCGATCTGGGCATCGCCTTTGGCGCCGCCCTCATCCTCATTTTCATCCTGCTGCTGATTGAGACCGGTTCGTATGTGCTGCCGCTGATTATCATGGGCGCTATCCCCTTGACCATGATCGGTATCATGCCGGGCTTCTGGCTGCTGAACCTCATCATGGACCGCCCTGTCGGGGGCTACGACAACCCGGTCTTTTTCACGGCGACCGCCATGATCGGCATGATCGCCCTGGCCGGGATCGTGGTGCGTAACTCCATCATTCTCATCGACTTCATCCACCATGCCCTCAAGCGAGGCGTTTCCCTTAAAGAAGCGATCATCGAGAGCGGGGCCGTGCGGCTGCGCCCCATTCTGCTGACAGCCGGCGCCGCCCTGCTGGGAAACTGGATCATCACCCTCGATCCGATCTTCTCCGGGCTGGCCTGGTCGATCATCTTCGGGGTTTTTGCGTCGACCGCCTTTACCCTGGTGGTGATCCCGGTGGTGTACTGGCTGGTTTACGGGAAAAACGCCGAACAACATGAGAGGAGATACAGATCATGACAGTAGACAGATATTTGCGGATGGCGGCGGGGTTTTTTATCCTGCTGAGCCTGGTGTTGTCGCGGGTGCATTCGCCCCACTGGCTGTGGTTTACGGCCTTTGTCGGGCTGAACCTGCTGCAGAGCGCTTTCACCAACTGGTGCCCTTTGATGACCATTCTGCGCAAACTGGGCGTTCCGGAAAAGTAAGGCTGTCGGCGAATAAAAAACCGGAGATATCCTCGAGGGTATCTCCGGTTTTTTGGTGTGGGCGGTTTGGCTTCTAGTCTTCGTCATCACGCCGGTAGGCATCGGCCAGCTGGCGCAGGTTGCGAACCAGGGCCTCCAGGCTGTGGATCTCTCTGGAGAGCGCGGCGCCTTTGTCGGCGTTCCCCCGCAGCCGTTGTTCGGAGCGGGCGAAGTGAGCGAAAACCCGCGTGGAGGTCTCCCGCAGAAAACGCGCGGCCTCGTTGATGGCCAGAAACTGCTGCTCGCGCTCGGCCAGGCTGCGGTCAAACTCGCGATTGGCCTTGACCTGTTCTTCCATGCCCCGGCGGATCTGTACGGCGGCGGCATTCATCTGGTTGACCCCTTCCATGATGCGGCTGATGGCGATCTGCTGCTCATTCTGCGCGCGGGCGATGGCTCTGACGGAACGCAGACTCGCTCCCGCTTCATGAATGAGGGCCTTGGCCCGTTCGCCCTGACGGGCGGTCAGGTTGGCGATTTCGTCGGAACTGTCGGCCGCCTGGCTGGAGCTTTTGAGTATCTTGTTCAGGGCCTCCCCGGTGGACAGGGACAGTTCCCTCCCCCGCGAAATCCGCTTGCTGGTCGCTTCCACCGCTTCCGTCATCTCCTTGGTGTCCCCCTGAATGGCCTTGACGATGTGATGGATATCGGTGGCGCTGGTGGTCGTCCGGTCGGCCAGGTCGCGGATCTCTTCCGCCACGACGGAAAAGCCCTTGCCTTCTTCGCCGGCCTTGGCGGCAATGATGGCGGCATTGAAAGCGAGCAGTTCCGTGTCTGAAACCAGTTCCTTGATGACCTCGATAATTTTGACGACGTCGCCGGTCTGCCGGGAAAGACGACCCATGGCTTCCCGGGTTTTCTGGCTTTCGCGGTCGATGCGTTCCATCTCCTCGATCGAGGTCCGTACCACTCGCAGACCGTCTTCGGCATCCTTCCTGACCGTGTTGGCGGCCTGAGCGCTGGCCAGGGACCCGGTGTGAATTTTGGCCAGGGAGTCACCGATGGAATCGAGGTCATGGGAGGTTTCTTCCACGGCGCGGGAGATTTCTTCCGCCTGCCCGGCGACCTCCTTGACGCTGGCCGCCATTTCCTCCACGCTGGTCGTTGTCTCCATGAACTGGGCCGTGGAATGGTCGATGGCGGTCGACATCTGCTCGAGAGAAGCGAACAGCTGACGGGACAGGGCGGATTCATCCTGGGTGCGATGGGAAAGAATTTCCATCTGCTCGGTGATCTGCTGCTGCTTGTCATCCATGGACTGCACGTCCCGGTGCGTATCGATGGCGGCGGCCAGTCCTTCCCGGGCTCTTTCGGAGAGATAGTGGCTTGATTCGGCCATGGAGCGGTACAGGGAGTTGATCTCGTCGACGGAGGAGAGCAGATTGTCGACCAGCTT
Source organism: Desulfuromonas sp. KJ2020 (assembly GCF_024197615.1). Lineage (NCBI taxonomy): Bacteria > Pseudomonadati > Thermodesulfobacteriota > Desulfuromonadia > Desulfuromonadales > Desulfuromonadaceae > Desulfuromonas > Desulfuromonas sp. KJ2020. The sequence goes on along the minus strand of NZ_JAKUKE010000001.1, from coordinate 717,132 downwards.
TTCGGCTTTGCAGACCGCCTTTTCGACGGCTCCATTCAGGGCTTCCACCGTGTCGCCCTCAACATGAAGATTGCCACCGGCCAGGGGATGAAGGCGACTGAGCAGCTGGCGGAAAATCTTCTGCAGGGTAAGACGGATGAACAGGTAGATCAGGACGCCGAGGGTCAACCCCATGCACAGGCAGGCGGCGATAAAAGGCAGGCTGACCGCTTGCCGACCAATGATCAAAGCGGCAAAGAGCGGAAAAACGGCCCCGGCCACCAGCCCGGCGGACAGGGTGATGAGAAATACTTTTTTCATGGTGGAAAACTGCGGGGTTCCCAAGGGGTCCATGGAAAATCCTTTCGCAGAAAAAATGACGTTAATGGCGCAATTTCAGTCTGTTAGACCTAACATAGAAAGGCGCATGTGGCAAGTGGGAAAACAAAGGAATCTTTCGCCGAGCCCCCCATTGTGATAGCATCTGGCGCCATGAGCGAACCGGTGTACTTCGACACCCATATCCATCTCGATGCCCTCGGCGACGAACCGATGATTCAGCGTGAGGTGCGTCTGGCCCGTAGGGCCGGGGTGGGCGCCTTTCTGGTTCCCGGCGTGCATCCCCGGGACTGGCCGCGACTGCTGCAAACCGTCGGCCATTTTCCCGAGGCCCTGGCAGCGCCGGGTGTCCATCCGCTGGCGGCCGCCGATTGGAATGCCGGGGTGGCCAAGGCGCTGGCCGCGCTGTTGGCGAATCCTGCCGTCGTCGCCGTCGGCGAGGTCGGGCTGGACGGCCTTATTCAGGGGGTATCGCCGGAACAGCAGGAAAAAGCCTTCCGGCACCAGATTCGCCTGGCGGTCGAGGCGGGACTGCCCCTGCTCATCCACTGCCGCAAAGCCACCGCGCGTCTGCTGGACATTCTGCACCAGGAAGACGCCCAAAAGGTCGGCGGGATCTTTCACGGCTTTTCCGGCAGCCGGGAAACGGCCCTGCAGGCGGTAAAGCTCCATTTCGCCATCGGTTTCGGCGGTCCCCTGACCTATCCGGAAGCCCGGCGGGGGCCCGAGGTGCTGTCGGCGCTGCCGGAGGAGTGGATCGTGCTGGAGACGGATGCGCCGGATCTCTCCCCCCATCCTCACCGACAGGAGGACAACCGCCCCTCCTACCTTCCCCTCATTGCAGAGCGGGTGGCGCATCTCAGGGGGTGGACCCTGGCACAAACCGCGGTCACTACCACGGCCAATGCCAAGCGCATTCTGAATCTGGTACAGAAGGAAGAGGGGAAACCGTATTTTCGCAGGAAAGGATGGTCCTAAAACAATGGAAGAACACCGTTTCAGTCGGCTGGAACTTCTCGTAGGATCAACAGGTTTGCAGAGGCTGGCCCAGGCCTCCGTAGCCGTGTTCGGTGTCGGCGGCGTGGGCAGTTACGCCGTGGAGGCGCTGGCCCGCAGCGGTGTCGGCCGCCTGACCCTGGTCGATTTCGACGTCATCAATCCCAGCAATATCAATCGCCAGATTCATGCCCTGGAGGACACGCTGGGTCAGGCCAAAGTGGCCGTGATGGCCAGGCGCTGCGAGGCCATCAACCCGGCCGTGCAGGTGGAGCCACTGAAGGTCTTTTACGACAGCGCCACGGCGGAAGAACTTCTCAGCCGGGGATACGACTACGTGCTCGACTGTATCGACACGATTACGTCCAAGCTGCACCTGCTGCAAAGCTGTCGCCAGCGGGAACTGCCGGTCATCTCGGCCATGGGGGCCGGCAACAAGCTCGACCCGTCCAAAATCAGTGTCGGCGACCTCTTTCACACCCAGAAATGCCGGCTGGCGCGAGTCCTTCGCAAAGAGCTGCGGCGTCGCGGCATCACCTCCGGCATCCAGGTCGTCTATTCGACAGAAGAATATGAGCCGCCGCCGGGCCAGCTGCCAGCCATCGGCGGCCGGGGCGATGGCCGCGGCACGCCGGATTTCACCAAGCTTCTACTGGGGAGCTCTTCCTACCTGCCGCCTATTTTCGGCATGACCATGGCCGGCGAAGTCATCCGCGCCCTGCTGTCGGCAGAGCCCTGAGCCCGTCGGACCGCCGCCATCCTATTTCAGTTCAAAGGCGACCTTCAGGACGACCTGGTATTCACTGACTTGTCCGTCGGGTCCGACATGACCGCGAATATCCTGCACTTCAAACCAGGAGAGGCCTTCCAGCGTCTTGTGGGCGCGGCCAACCGCCGCCTGAATGGCCGCCTCGATACTTTGGCCGGAAACTCCGATGACTTCTACCTTCTTGTAGGTCCGTTCTGCGCCGTAGGTCATGATGCCCTCCTTCTGGTCGGATTTTAGGGCAATAGTATCAGCTGCCGGACTAATGTAAAGGGAGCGCCGGGGCCTGGGCAGCCGCCTCGCCAGCGGGATCGTAAAAGAGGATCTGGTCGTTCGCCATCTCTTTGGCCTGATACATGGCCTGGTCGGCCACACGCAGCAAAGAGCCGGCGTTAGCGCCATGATCGGGGAAGATAGCGGCGCCGATGCTCGGCGTGGCCGAAAGGTTGAGACCGTCGAGGGAAATAGGGCGGGAGAGACTGTCCAGAATCTTGGCGCCGATCTCCCGGACGACTTCGATGTCCTGAATGCCGGCAATTACCACGACAAACTCGTCGCCGCCGAGGCGCCCCACTGTATCCGTGGCGCGAACGCAGCTTTTCAGCCGTCTGGAAACTTCCTTGAGCACCATGTCTCCCTTTTCGTGGCCGAGGGTATCGTTGATGGCTTTGAAGCCGTTCAGGTCGAGAAAAAGGACGCCCACCTTGAGTTCGTCCCGCCGGGCCCGGCCCAAGGCCTGGCTCAGACGGTCCAGCAGCAGCAGCCGGTTGGGCAGGCCGGTGAGGGAATCGAAATAGGCCAGCTGCTTGACCCTCAGTTCGGCGTTTTTGCGCTGGGTGATGTCTTTTTTCACCTGCACCACATGGACGATCTTTCCTTCCTTGTCCCTGACGGGCGAGGCGGAGATTTCGGCATAGCGGAGATGCCCTTGCTGATCTTGGTAGGCATGTTCGACCTGGCAGTGTTCGCCGGTCTCCAGCACCAGGTGCAGAGGACAGGGCTTGTCGGCCGCGTCGCAGGGGGCTGAACCCAGGCAGGTGATCTCAGCACATTTTCTGCCGATAATTTCATGCTCCTCTTTGCCCAGGGATTGAAGCAGCACATTGTTGGCGCCCAGCAGAATTCGGTCTTCCACATCGATGATGGCAATGGCATCGTTCATGCTGTTGAGGATGGTGCGTGTAAAGGCGAGAGAGCGGGAGAGCGATTCCTCGCTTTCGAGCAGGGCCGTTTCGATCTGATGGCGGCTGGTGATGTCCCGGAAGATGCCGCGGGACGAAACCGCGCGCCCGTTTTCGAAGCGAAAGTTGCAGTTGCCCTCGACCCTGATCGCGCGCCCGTCCTTGCTGATGAACTGAAATTCGCCGCACGCCTCGCTTTGCCCCTCCTGCAGGCGTTGAAAAATGTCGAGGCAGTGGCTGCGGCTGTCCGGGTGGATAAAGTCGAGCATGTTCAGATGGCGTAGTTCTTCCTCCTCGTAGCCCAGGGTCTGCCGCCAGGCGCGGTTGGCATAGAGGATGCGGCCGTCGGCGCCGACGCACTGGATGAGGTCGTTGGCGTTCTCGAAGAGATCGCGATAGCGCTCTTCGCTTTCCCGCAGGGAATCCAAGGTACCGTGCGCCAGCTGGCCGCGCCTGCCGATCCAAGCCCCAATCAGGCCGCCAGCCAGGCCGGAAATCCACAGATGGCTGAACAGAATGGGTTCAGGGTGCAGGAAATATTCATGGGCCAGGGTCAGAAGACAGAGCAGGAGGGCCCCGCCCAGGGTAAAAAGAGTGCATGCATAGTGTTTACTGTTTATTTTCATAAAACGATCAAGGGGTGGCATCTCTCTATCCTTTGGAACCGGTTGAAGCAAGGCGTATACCCTAGCATTTTTGTCGCCAATAGCGGATACTGCCACAAGTCCGCATTAAATAAAAGAAAAATCGTGGTTGTCTCGTGAGTTCTGTTCTTCGCCTTGCTGGGGCGGGCGGGGCTGTTAGAATGCAGGAGAGGCAACGGACGGTAACTTTCAAGACGGCAGATGGGAATGATGGAAAAATACCTATGCATACACGGCCATTTTTATCAGCCCCCCCGGGAAAACCCCTGGCTCGATCACATTGAGCAGCAGGACAGTGCCCAGCCCTACCACGACTGGAACGAGCGCATCACCGAACAGTGTTACGAGCCGAACTCGGCGGCTCGCATTCTCGACGACGAAGGCTACATTCAGGATATCGTCAACAACTATGCCCGCATCAGCTTCAATTTTGGGCCGACCTTGCTGCGCTGGTTTCAGCGGTGCCGGCCCGAAATCCATGCGGCCATTCTGGAGGCGGACCGGCTGAGCCAAGAGCGTTTTTCCGGCCACGGGGCGGCCATGGCGCAGGCCTACAGTCACCTGATCATGCCGCTGGCCAATCGTCGTGACAAACAGACCCAGATCCTGTGGGGGATCCGTGACTTTCGCCATCGTTTCGGGCGGAAGCCGGAGGGGATGTGGCTGCCGGAAACGGCTGTCGACCTGGAAACCCTGCAGATGCTGGCTACGAACGGCATCCGCTTTACCGTGCTGGCCCCCCGCCAGGCGGCGAGGGTGAAGGGCCTCACCGAAAAGCGCTGGCAGGATGTGCGCGGCGGTCGAGTCGATCCGCGCCGCCCCTATCTCTGTCGTCTGCCGGACGGGCAAAGTCTCACGATCTTCTTCTATGACGGCGCGATTGCCCAGGAAGTGGCTTTTTCCGATCTGCTCAAGCGCGGGGAGACCCTGGCCGACCGCCTGACGGGCACCCTGGTCTCGTCGGCCGAGCCCCAGCTGGCCCATATTGCCACCGATGGCGAGACCTATGGGCACCATCATCTTTTTGGCGAGATGGCTCTGGCCTATGCCTTGCGTCACGTCGACACCTCCCGGTTCGCTCGGGTGACGATCTATGGGGAATACCTGGAAAAACATCCGCCGACCCATGAGGTGGAAATCGAGGAAAACTCGTCCTGGAGCTGCAGCCACGGTGTCGAGCGCTGGCGGTCTGACTGTGGCTGTCACACGGGGGGAAAACCGGGCTGGAACCAGCAGTGGCGGCGGCCGCTGCGCGAAGCGCTGGACTGGCTGCGAGATGAGCTGGCCATTGTGTTTGAACAGGAAGGCAAAGCGCTTCTACGTGACCCCTGGCAGAGCCGGGACCACTACATCGACTTGCTGCTCGACCCGGCCGAAGACCGGATCGATTTGTGGCTGGATGCCCAGGCCGTTCACCGGCTGAGTGTGGCGGAGCGCTCCAAGGCTCTGGCGCTGCTGGAAATGCAGCGCCACGCCATGTTGATGTTCACCAGCTGCGGCTGGTTCTTCAATGATATCTCGGGCATAGAGACGGTGCAGGTTCTGGCCTACGCCAGTCGCGCCCTGCAGCTGGCCGAGGATATCGGTGCCCGGCCTTTGGAGGAGACCTTTATCCAGCGGCTCGGGGCGGCGCGAAGCAATGTGGCAGCCTGGCAGGACGGCGGCACCATCTATCGTCAGGCGGTCAAGCCCATGCGGGTGGACCTGGCCCGAGTCGCCGCCCACCACGCTATGCTTTCCCTCTTCCAGGCTGGTGCCGACGGGCAAATGTACAGTTATTCGACGCAAAGACGACAATATGACGAGTATCGGGCCGGCAAGATGAAGCTGGCTTGCGGCCGTGTCGTCATCCGCTCCCGGGCGACCCGCAAGGAGGGGGATTTTACCTTCCACGCGCTTTATTTGGGCGGACACAGCCTGGTGGCCGGCGTAAGAAGCTCAGCCGAAGCAGGAGAAACGGCTGTCGCGGCAGACAAGGTGGTCGAGGCGTTCCGACAAGGAGACATCCCTCGGGTTCTCCGCCTGCTGGACCACCTCTTTCCGCAGGGAACCTTTGGCCTGGAGCATCTTTTTCGAGATGATCAGAGACTGGTCATGGACAAGATTCTGCGCGAGACGCTGCGGGAAATCGAGACATCTTTTCAGGAGGTCCATGACGAACACTACGTCCTCATGCGCTTTCTGCATGGCATCGACATGCCGGCGCCGTCCCAGCTGGCTTTGCCTGTCGGTTTTGTGTTGAACAGGCAATTACGAACGATGCTGGACGAGGAACCCTTTGAGGCGAACCAATTCCGGCAGACCCTGGCCGAAATCGAGCTGTTAGGGTTAGCCCTGGAACAGCCTCTGCTCGATTACCGGGCGGAGCGTCGACTGACCGCCGAGCTGGAACGGTTGCCGGGCGAAGAGGAAGATCCCGACCGTCTGGAGACGGCCGTCGAGCTGGCGGCCTGTATGACCCGGCCCCCGCTCCAGGTCGACCTCTGGAAGGCGCAGAACATCTGTTTCGGCTTGCACAGAACGCTGACGGCGGAGATGGAACGGCGGGCGGCGGCCGGCGACAAGAAAGCGCGTCGCTGGCTGGCCTCTTTCGAAGAGCTGGCCGGATTTCTCAAGGTGAGGCTTCGGTGAAGAGGGGCGGCGGCTTAAGCCGCCTACCAGAAGAAGTTCCAGTTCAGCCCAGCATCGGTCAGGTAGCGTCCATGGACCTTCTGCCTGGATAGATTCAGGGTCAGGCTGCTGGATCTTCCCGTGACCAGGGTCTGGTCCAGCCGGGCCTCGGCGCTGCGGTGAGGGTCACCCGCTTCGTGCCAGATGTGCCGGGCGGCGGCATGGACTTTCCAGCGGTCGGCCAGGTTGACCAGCACCCCCAGGGAACCACCGCCCCCCAGGGCGAAGCTGTCGCGAAAGTGTCCTGAAACCAGCAGCTCCGTCTCCACCATGCCGTATCCCAGCACGGCATCGTTGCCATAGCTGAATCCCCCTCCCGGCGACAGCTCGTAGACCAGATGGTCGCCGCCGTCATCGGCTGGCCGCTGAATGAGGCCGGTCTTCACTTTCCAGGAAATCGGTTTGAAGAAACGGCTGCGTGGCGACAGGGAGACAATCTCGATGAGATTGAGGTTATGAAGTCTGAGCCGGTTGTCCTCGGGATAGTAGCGCAGCACCAGGTCGGCGAAGTCAATCTGCGAGCCAGCAATGTAGCCGGCGTCGGCATCCAGCAAATTGTGGTAGGCCGGACGGATTTTGGCCTGCAGATAATAGTCGTCGGCCCGAAAACCGGTGCCCAGGCTGAAACGGTTGGAACCATGCCCCCGGTCGGGGCGCACGGGCTCCTGCCAGTCGGGCTCGGGGCTGGCCGGTCCCAGCTTGCTGCGGGCGGTCAACAAGGCAATGTAGCGGGAGCGGTATTCGTCCTGGCCGAGCTGTTTTTTGAAGTAGCTGAATTCGACCGATTCGGTGGCCAGGTCCAGGGCCCGGATCTGAGCCGCCTGGTTTAGCCCGGCCTCCGCCAGTTCCATCGGCGCGATGCTGCCGTCGAGCAGGCTCAAGGTGGTCTTTTGCTCCTCGTCACTCATTTGCGCGGCGATCCGCGCGATACGGGTGGCTTTGGAGGGACGGTAAAGGCTCGCTTCGATTAATCCCTCTTCGCGAACAATCCGTACCGTGTCGATGGGGATGACCCAGGGGCGGGTGTGGTCGATGAGGGTCAGGCCGGGACGGGCTGCCTCCAGCAGGAAGAGCAGTTGATAGGCGCAGTTCTCATCGAAAAAGAAGTAATCGGAGTAGATGTCTTTCAGCTCCCAAATGTGCAGGAACATGCGCCGTGTCTCGTCCTCGTCAAGATCGAGAGGATATTCCCAAACATCCCGTCGTTCCAGATCCCTGTATTCCCGCAGCTTCTGATAGTAGGGAAGAACCGAGAAGTAGCCGCGGTAAAGACCGAAAATTCCCTTGACCGCATAGGCGAAGCCGTTGGTTTCATCCGTAAAGGCGGAATAGTTGACAGCGTAGGAGAGCAGCCGGCTCTTGTAGGGACCTTCGATGATGATCAGGGTGTGCCCGAACATGGAGGCAGGGCTGTTGTTGTGGGTGCCGGGAAAGATGAGGACGGCCGAGCGGGGATCGACCTGGGCGATGGCCTCGTCGAGTTCACTGCAGGTGGCGGCAGGAAAATCGTCGTCCTCGGCCCCCAGCTGTTCTTTCAGCCATTCATAGCGGGCGGGAAAACGGCAGCGGGCCGGGGACTGGTCGATAGGTGGTGGTGCAAAGAAAGCCTGCAGGGTGGCGTCCAGTTCCGCCTGGGCGTCCCACTTGCCGTTGTCCGCCACAAAGAAGTCGGGGTCGTCGATCAGGCTGCCCAGCCCCCGCAGGGAGGGGCGATAGTGCAGCAAGGTAAGCCAGTAGGGATCCTGGTGAAGCTGCTGCTGGCGAGCGCGTTCGCGCAGCCCTTCGGCGCTGATCTCAGCAGCCTGGACGGCGGAGCCGATAAAAATCAGGCACAGAAAAAGGGCAAGGCCCGGGAGAATGAAAATCCCGAGCCCGCCCTTTTCAGGTGCCTGTACGGTGTCGTGAAAAGCGAAACGCATTAACCCGCGATGGTGATGATGCTGTCGATCACGTCGGCGCTGCTTTCCTGACCGGTGACGAAAATCTGCTCGAAATTGGACTGCAGGCGGCTGTAGAGATTGGCGCGCTCAGCAGCGGGAACTTCCAGCAGCTCAGCAAGGGTCTCCAGGGTCTCACCGCCGCCGGCCGCGATGTCACGAGCCAGGGGGTCGAGATTGTCGCGGGTGAAAGCGAGGGCGCGGTCATTCTTGATAATGTTGGCCGGCTGCTCGCAGCCGAGGGTACCGGAGGTGATGCCGAAAGTCTGGTTGCCGAAGGTCCCGTTGGTGGTCGCCTGCAGGGACTGGGAGATAACGGAGCCGTCCGCTTTGCCTTCCCAGAGCAGGGAACCGAGGCCGCAGCCCGTGTTTCGGTCGGCTTGACCGGCGGCAAAAGCCGTGGTGGCCAGAAGGGAAAGGGCCAGAGTTGCTACGAGAATTTTTTTCATGTGTAAACCTCCTTTTTGATGTAATGGACAATGAAAAGGGACCCGACTAATTAAACCTGCTTTAGGCGCAAAGTCAAGAGCCTGTTTTCCGTTGCCTGTTGCGCCGTGGGGCTTTTGTCGTCCGGTGCGCGGTAAAGGCTGGCGCCCGAATATGGTAGAAATTTAATAGAAAAGTCAGGTGCTTTGGAATGCCTCAGCAAAATTTTATGCGGTAACAAAAAAGGCCAGCGAAAAATCGCTGGCCCGTCGTTATTGCTGGTGCCCAGGGACAGAATCGAACTGCCGACACGAGGATTTTCAGTTGGTTCTCGTGACTGTGAATTCAATTAAACTTGCTTCTTACAGCGATAGATTGTTGCAAAAACTTGCAACAAATGACAAAAGTCGCGTCAATTTTGGGTCAAGAATCACTACGGGGCTAGCATGTTGATCGGCTGTTAATTTTGTCCCACTATAAGCACATGGCCCAACAGTGTAAAAATTACAAGCCAACGAGATTAGATGCCGGTAATGGGACAAATTTCGATGCCGTTTGATACCCGAGCCTTCAACGGAGAGGCGTGACGAGAGCGGGCAGTCGGTTGGGACGTGTCGACAAATTTCAACTATATCGACACATCCATCCGCTCATGTCGATACCATGAACCTTAACCGGGCGTCAGCGCATCTTATGTCGACAGAATCGATTTATTTCGACATCGAGGGATTGACATGGCGATATTATCGACATATCGTGGACCGGCTACCCACAATGTGTCGATAAAAGGCGAATTTACAAAGATGAAATGGCAGCCAGATCACCCCTACAACACCCTGCCGCCCCTGCCTCCCCCGGTGGAAGCGGTCGAAACCCGGACAATTCTCAAGGCCTGCATCCCGGCTCGCGCCGCCCTTGCCGAGCTCAAGCAGGCGGGGGAATTGCTGCCGGACCAGGATCTGTTGATCAATCTGCTACCGCTGCTGGAAGCTAAAGACAGCTCGGAAATCGAGAATATCCTGACCACCACCGACAAGCTGTTTCGCCACGCCCAGCGGGAAAGTGAAGCCGATGCGGCCACCCGGGAGGCGCTACGTTACCGTACCGCCCTGTATCAGGGTTTCCGGCAACTGCAGGATCGGCCCCTGTCCACCGCAACCGCCATCGAGGTCTGCAGTACCCTGAAGAATCAGGCCATGGAGCTGCGCCGGTTGCCGGGTACTGTTATTGGCAATCAGACCACCGGCGAGGTGATCTATACGCCGCCTGAAGGTGAATCGATCATCCGTGATCTACTGAGCAACTGGGAACGCTTTATCCATGCCGAAGACGATCTGGACCCGCTGATCAAGATGGCCATCAGCCACTACCAGTTCGAAGCCATTCACCCCTTTTACGATGGCAATGGCCGCACCGGACGTATCCTCAATGTCCTCTATCTGATCGAACAGGGGCTGCTGACTCTGCCGATACTCTATCTGAGCCGCTATATCGTGCAGAACAAATCGGCGTACTACCGCTTGCTGAATCAGGTAACACGGGATGATCAGTGGCAGGAGTGGATTCTTTTCATGCTCGAAGGGGTCGCGCAGGTATCGCGCTGGACCTGTCTGAAAATTGCCGCCGTACGGGAGTTGATGGAGCAAACGTCTCTTTACGTCAAAGAGCAGCTCCCTAAGATATACAGTCACGAGTTGATGCAGGTACTCTTTGAACAACCCTATTGTCGCATCAGCTCGCTGGTGGAGCGGGATATCGCCCAACGGCAAACGGCCTCGGTTTACCTGAATAAGCTGGTGGATATTGGCGTACTGGAAGAAAAGGCCGCCGGCAAGGAGAAATTATTCATGCATACGAAACTGGTGCGACTGATGTCGCAGGACAGCAACCAATTCCCCCCCTATCCGACGTCATGAGCAACTTCGCCTTCCTTGCCGAATCTGCCAGTATGCCGTCAAAAGAAAAAGGGGTTGGCCTGAGTAGGCCAACCCCTTGATTTTTCTGGTGCCCAGGGACAGAATCGAACTGCCGACACGAGGATTTTCAGAATAACCCGAAGGAATTTTCAAAACCCTCATTGAGACTCTGAATCGCACTTTTTGTTTTTATTTCAACTTGTTGCAATTAATTGCAGTTCTGTCTCGTTCTTTCGGGTTCTGCCGATTTCTTGTGTTTTCTTGGCACGATTACACCAAAATTACACACAGTTTGAGGCCCAAAAGGTACGCTATTTGCGGTTGCTAGCAAGTTGCAAAGTGGGAAGGGCTAGCTTAGGCATGTTCATCCTAAGGCAATGATTCATCAGCAGCTCTCTCCAGTATGGCCATACATGATAGCTAGCATTGTTTAAGGCAAAAGCGTCTAAGCTACCCTCTTCGACCTCATTCTCCATTCGGTATTCCAAAATATAATGAGCCTCTATTAGGGCCTTGATTTTCTCATCAGGGTTAGTTGGGTCCTGAGAATCATCATCTTCCTCAAGGTCGCCATGTACCCATCTCGCCCCTAGAGTAATGAAAACTTTATATAGTCTCATTACGTTGTCCTCGTCTTCATCACGCAGTTCAGCAATTACAGCTTTTTCTACAACATGTTTATACTGAACAGTGAGGTCATCTTTCTCTAGGGAGTATTTAGGGTCAAAATCTTCTTTTAACCAGCTATAAAATCCGGCAACGTATACGTCTTGAATTTCTAGGGAGTCTATAGCAGCTTTTAGAAGTTCCTTCATTATCGTCTCCAGCCAACACTCTCTTGGTGTGGCAATACTCTATCGTTTCTTTGAACCAATCTTAGATTTCTTGTTTGTGGTTTGACTTGAAGCTCATAGCTTTGTTGCTTAGGGTTGTCTGCTGCAAACCAGTTGAAGGCTTTAATTGGATTTGCATAGATGCCTGAGTAGAAAGTCAGAATATTCACTATGTGCTGATTTAAGCTGACACCTTCCTCTTCAGAGCTTTCAGCCAGGAATCTATGAAGAGTCTTTGAGGTCCTTAGAGTCACCCTACCGCTATATTCTTCATTTGAAACATAAGGTGCGGGAAAGGGCTTCCCTTTCTCCTCAAAGTATTCATAAGTAGTGTTTATCGAATCCAAAGCTAAATCATAGGCTTCCTGAAAAGTGTCAGCGTACTCAGCGATATCTGGAAGCTCTTTGACTTTTGCTTCGTAACAAATTTCCCCGTCTTCTGTAATCTTCTTTATTGAAATGTTGTATTTTTCTGCGTCTATCATTTTTTTGGCTCCCCGTTGTTTGCTTCTATAAGTTCTGATTTGTACTTCTCAAGAACTTTAGCTACCTTGTTTATATATGTCCTTTTCAGCTCAGGGTTCTTGCCGTGTTCGCAATTATACGAACCAGAGTAAAACCCATCTAAGGCGTCATGGAAATATAGCTTGTGCCCACCTCTCTTGCCGTCCTTTACCGTGAACCCTAGCGACTCAAGAAGGGCCTTCATCTCGGAGCAACGCATTGATGCGCCTGCGTCTTGTAGCTCCTGGATGACATTTTCTACTTTTAGTTTACCAGACATTACGCACCGTATGTAGTGTCACAAATCAAAACCCGTATCAAAGCCAAATTTTAACCAACGCAAAATGAGACACCATATATAGTGTCACGCACTGAAAAAATCAAGCGTTTTCTGTCTAGGGCTGCTTGTGCCAGAAATGAGTTCGGTGAAATTGATTGCAGCGGTTAAGCTGCAAGGCGGTCCAGCACGTTCTTAACTGCCGTTGGGGTCCAGCTACCTGCCTTGCCCCTTGCGGTCAAGATGTTGTCCTTGTTCAGTTCCCGTGCAATCTGGTTCAGGCTCAGGCCGTCATTGATATAACCATTGATAATCGGGGCTACCTTCTCGGCAAATTCATCAGCCTTCTGCTTCCTTGCTTCCACCCCCAGGACCCGCCCTTTAGCCGCTGCATCCTCAGTGAGGTTCTGAGGGCTACCCAGGACCTTCCCACGAGCTTTCGAAGCTTGTAGGGCTGATTTCGTGCGAGTAGAGATAAGTTCCCGCTCCCGCTGAGCAAGAGCGCCGTAAAGGTTGATGGTGAATTGGTCGCAACCTGGAAGGTCACATACGATGAAGTCAACCTTGCTCTCAGCAAGGGAGGTAATGTAGTGCAGGGAACGGCTGAGGCGGTCCAGCTTGGCAATAACAAGTTTGTTGCCGGTGAGCTGAGATTGACGGATTGCCTTTGCAAGTTCCGGCCTGTCATTGTTCTTGCCCGACTCCACCTCAACATATTCAGCGGTCAAAGTGCCATTACCGTTAGAGATGAAATCACGAACCTGCTTCTTCTGAGCGTCCAGACCTAAGCCGCTTTTTCCCTGCCTGTCTGTGCTGACTCGGTAGTAAGCAATGTATCCGTTCATGGTTCACACCTCCCTGTGTAAATTCAGCAAATGACCATTTACTGTTTTTATACACTCGTTTTTTGGGTTTGTCAATAGGATTGTTTGCAATTGGTTGCAATGCCACGCTTGAGATTAAAGCAACTATCTGATAATCATGGGGTGAATGTGCAAAAGGATGATATGCAATTGAGTTCCCCTGAAGAGACCTTATCTGCCGATTCAATCATGAGGGGCTTCATTGCCCTCCATCCTCCCCCACGGATAGGCAAGAATCCGGTCTTCTTCTCCCTGGTTCGTGCTATCATCAGCCAACAACTTTCGTGACACAAGGCCTTAAAACTACAATAACATGATGATTATTAAAAATTCTGAGGATTGCGTTCTCTCGTTATTTTCTGGGGCTGGCGGCTTCTCTTTGGGCTTTTCCATGGCCGGACTTAAGCCAATAGCTGGCATTGAAATTAACCGAGATGCGTGTGAAACATATCGCCACAACATTGGCAGCCCCTGCCACGAAGCAGATATTAACTCTCTAGAGCCACAATACCTTAAGTCACTAACCGGGAACACATCCCCCTTCGTTATTATTGGTGGTCCTCCGTGCCAAGGATTCAGCACAGCAGGGAACAGACAGGCTAATGACCCAAGAAATAAGCTCATTTTCAGTTATTTAAATATAGTAGAGACACTTAAGCCCCGATGGTTCATCTTTGAAAATGTGGAGGGTGTTCTAACTTCAGGCAGTGGACAAGCAATAGTTGGTTTGGCCTCAGAATTTATAAGAATCGGTTATTCAATTCGAATACAAAAAGTAAACTTTGCTGGTTATGGCTTACCTCAGACACGGAAAAGGGTTCTTATTATCGGCAATAGGGTCGGAATAGATTTTGTCTTTCCAAAAGAAACCCACTCTTATAAATCTGGCAAATCAAAAAAATCAAACGGAAAGCCATTAGCTCCAACATTTGATGAGGCTACTGCAGGATTAGGTATGGCCTCTTCATCAAAAGATACTCTTGTAGGATACGAATCAGAAACCCCTTCGAACCGTTACGATTCGTTTATGCGTAGGAATAACCAGTCTAAATTCGTGACAATGCATTACCACACGACAACTGAGCAAGATACTGTCAAATTCAGTCAACTAAAATGTGGCGAAACAATGAAGGACTTACCAGAAGAACTCTGGCACGAGAGCTTTAAACGACGTGCAAACAGAAGAGTTAAAGATGGAACGCCAACAGAAAAGCGTGGCGGTGCCCCGTCGGGGATTAAGCGGTTATTCGGTAATTTAAATTGCCTTACTATAACGGGTGCGGCTTCAAGAGAATTCATCCACCCACACTATGACAGGGCACTCACATTAAGAGAATGTGCCAGGATACAATCATTTCCCGATTGCTTCGAATTTCATGGTAATTCCGCATCACAGGCTCAACAGATTGGGAATGCAGTTCCTCCATTGATGGCTTCTATATTCGCTAAGCATCTTATAGAAGTTGACGGAAAGTTTGGCTCTTCTCGCTCGGATACCCAACATCATGTATCACCACGATTGTTGGGATTCCAACTTACAGAGGCTTCCGGCATGAGTCCTGCGCTTGAATTGACATATAGAAACCTTGAAAAACTCGTACAAACTGAAATGGATTTTAGTTAGGAGATACTATGCCAAGAGATAGCCGATTAACTGCAGACGAAAACAGGCTCCTTACCAAGTTAATGCTTCTTGGCCCCCAGACAGCTCTTCCTATAGAGCTGTTGGGCACTGAACTATCTAAGCTGATAGGAATCATCTACAGGGACACAGAAAATACTCAACGTCTTCCCGAAAACATAAGAAATGTAATCGTTCCTAATCAAAATTATTATGATATTGATTTTGAGTGGTTTGAAGATACCACAAACATGAATGGGATTGATTATATCAACCTTTTTCTTGATGGGAAAAGGGACATACCAGACTTCATAACATATTTACGTTGCCTTTCTGAACTACACAAACGACGCAAAAAATACGCAAAAATACTTGTTGCACAACCAATTCCAACTATGGTTCAAGTTTCACCACGTTCTCTACTCGAATATGGTGGTTTACAGGTTGACGCTTTAGCATCATGGATAACTTGGCGCAAATGGTTTTTTGATATCGACAATCGCTCTGCCCAAGAAAGCGGCTATCTTTTTGAGCCAATTCTTGCGTCTGCACTGGGCGGTGAGCCTGCAAGTGGTCGCAATTCACCCATACTAAGGACAGGGGAACAAAACAAACGCCGTCAAGTGGATTGCGTTCTCATAAGACCCGACGGAGCAAGGGTAGCTTACGAATTCAAGCTGCGTGTGACTATTGCAGCAAGCGGACAAGGGAGATTTGGAGAAGAGGTTGGCTTTGCTAATGACTGCATTAACTCTGGCTACCGACCAATTCTTATTGTACTAGACCCAACACCCAACCATAGGCTCGCTGATTTAGAAAATGCATTTAGAGAATCAGGGGGGGAAGCCTATGTTGGTGATGCAGCATGGGAGCACCTTGAACAAGAAGCCGGAAATACAATGGCTAATTTCATTGAACGATATGTACGTGAACCCATTAGGCAAGTCTCTAATTATGAAAATCATCTACTTGATTTCGCAGCGAAACGGCATGAAGACGGAAACATAGAAATTAAGTTAGGAGAAATTGTTAAATTAATCGAAAGATGTGAAGATGATTCTGTTTCTGACACTGACGAAGACGAATAATAATGTTTAATTTTACCTGGAGTTGAGGATGTGGTTCCCAGCTTCACACCCTTCGACTTCTCCACCGCCAGCTTAATGCAAGACAGGAATTGACAGGCCTTGATATAGGACTATTTTTACCTTTTCCATGTCTCCGTCGTAGAGTTCCTGGAAGACCTCAATCCATTCGCTCATGCTCCAATCAAGGCCCCTCGCTCTTATCTGCCTGAAGAGGTCCCTTGCCTCTTTAAAGGCCTGTTCGCTCATGCGGTGAGGCCGTGCAAAGCCCTCCCCCAGTTTCCCAACTCGAATGAGTATTTCAATATGAGCCTGTGCCAGGAGCATGAGTTCATCAGGACCGATTACGCCATTGCAATTAGCTGCATTCATACTGTTCCCCTTTGGTGTTAAATCTGAAATTTTTTTCTGGTGACTGCATCACGGAAATTCGGGCTGGGGAACAAGGGATGTCCCTGATTCCAGCCGTATGATTGCAATTAAGTGCAACTGAAATTCCCTGTGCGCTGGTTCCACATCAGTCCTTGCTCCAAGCCAGGAACTCAAGCAAGTTCTGCTCGAAGTTCTGAGGGTCAGTAGCATGAAGTTGTCTGACAAAACCCTTGTAGACCATTTCCATGCTGAATACGTGTTCATCGTCCTGACCCTCGATTTCCCGCCTGTAGTCGGAGGCGAAGATATCAACCAACCCAGACTTGCAGGCCGCATCGGAATAGCTCCTCAGAAGCCTGTTGAGCAAGGCTATCTGCTTATCCGTTATCTGTAGAGGCTTCCCCGCCTCCAGCTCTTCTAGCCTGACTTGTCGGAGCCGTTCCTTCTGCAAATCAATCAGGGCGCTCAGTTCCGATATGTGATTGACGTTGCGGCGGACCTTCTCCGTGAACCGGCTCAAAACGTAAGGGTCAATCATTTGGTCAATAGGGACGTGGGCTACCCTGTATCTCTCAATAATCCGTGCCAGGTGCTTTTCCGTTATGTCCAAGCATTCCCCCATGTCCACTTGCACACTTCTGGCTATCAAGCGTGGGGAATGGCCGTGAACGGCCATAGAATGCACCTTCTCCAGCTTATCTGGGGAGAGACTGGTGAGACGCCCGAACTTGTCATGCTGGGGGTTCTGCGAAGCCTGCTGAGCCTCCACAAGCCCCTTGTACTGAGATGCACCCTTGCTCATTAATGCCTCCAACGGCGGGGCGGCGGGAAAAACAGTGAATGCAGTTAATTGCAATCTACTGAAATCAGAAATTAGGCATAGGTAGGGCAATGAATAGAAGTAAGAACAGTATCAGTATCAATAGCCTCATCTACTCTTACCTACCTTATCCAATCCCTCTATTATTCCCCTTACCTTTAGCCCCTACCCATTTTTTGTTTTTTCTTTTTTTTCTTCTAAACCAATTAGGAACAAAGCTCCCCCTACCCAAGCATCAATGGGAGGGTGAGCGGTTTTCCTCAGGTCCCAACTGAGGCCAGCAAATCCCATGCAACATTGCTGGTTCTTACAGGTAGCCTAAAGGCCTGCGGTTGCATGACCGCCCCCGACCCGCCCTGAGATTTTGCTCCCACGGTGTCGCCTTTGTCGGGTTCCTTGGTAAGCGACTTTTGAAACTGTCCGTGCCAACGTATTGAGCCGCCCACGGACAGAAAGATTTTATGCTTTGACCAGTCTTGCCTGAGCAGTGCTTTTCATGCCTGAGCCTTCGGCAATCCATTGGTCCAAGTCGTCCTTGCGATAGAAAATTCTGCCTCGTTTGATGAAGAGAGGCCCTTTGCCCTGGTAACGCATCATGGCAAGGGTTTTGGGTGCCATGCCTAAATACAGTGCGGCATTGTTGGCGTCCATTCTCCCATCGGGAAGCATTTCAATTTCTGTGACCTTCATTGCCCGTCCTCCATTTCGTAAGACAAAATATACAAGATAAAAAAATATATTGCAAGACAAAAAGATTGCTGTTAAGATTTGCCCAGAATGAACACTCACAGGGAGGTGGACCTATGGCAAAGGCAGGAAGGCCAAGCAGCGGAAAAGGGAAACTCTTGACGGTAAGGCTTACTCCGAAGATGAGATATTCCGTTGAACTCTTGGCCCGTATTCAGCGAAGGACTTCAATAACGGCAGTAATCGAACTTGCACTGGAACGGCTTCTTCATGACAAGGAAATGGGGCTGACAAATGGAAAGGGAGAATATCTCCCAGACCTCATATTCGATGAAGACGAGGTGACTTGCTTTGTTAACCTCTGTCTTCATTGCCCAGAGTTACTGACCTACGATGAAGAACTGATTTGGCGGGTAATCGAAGCGGACAAGAAGACATATTGGAAGGCTCATAGAACACCCAACTACGAAAAGATAAAAGCCAATTGGGATGAAATAAACGAGCAGGCGATAAAGGCAAGGCATTAAGCAGACAGGGCAGGGATATGGCAATCAAATACGAAAAGCTCACACGTCCGCAAATGAGAAGGCTAGAAGCGGGGGAGAAGATTGAAGAGCATGGCATTGTATTCACTCGGCTGAATAATGGTGACGGTCGTTTTGCAATCAATGTCATGGTAGACGGCCAACGGATTCACAGGGCTATCGGGAAAGAATCCGAAGGTGTGACCCGTGAGCATGTAGAGGCTGCCATAGCAGGGTTGAGAACAAAAGCCAGGGAAGACCGTTTGAACCTCCCCCAAGGGCGTAAGGTTGCAATGGGGTTCCGAGAGGCTTCCAAGAAATATATTGAAAACCTGGAAGAGGAAGGCGGTAAGGATATTAAGAACAAAAAGCGCCGCCTGGAGCAGCATCTTGTTCCGTATTTCGGTAATCAGCCATTGTCGAAAATTACAGTTAGCGACATTGAACGTTATAAGGAAAAGCGGTCAAAAGAGAAGGCTGTGCCAGGGGGGGAGAAGAATAAGCCCCTCGATATCTCTACACTGAAGAATACGAGTAATGGAACAATCAACCGAGAGTTGGCGGTGCTGTCTCATCTGTTTAATAAGGCTATAGACTGGAAGTGGATTCCTTACAGGCCATGCAAGGTTAAGCTGCTCCCTGAAGAATCGAACAAGATTGTCTACCTCACGAGAGAGCAAATATCATCTCTGCAACAAATGTCCCTGGAAGACGAGAACCCCCACATCCATCTGTTCATACTGATAGGCATTGATACGGGAATGCGTAAATCAGAAATTCTCGCTATCCGGCTTGAGCATATAGACATTAATAGAAAGCAGATTCATGTCCCTGAGGGCAAGGCCGGAACGAGAGAGCAGCCAATCACCGGACGGCTTGCCGATGTGTTGAAAGAAGTCATAGAGAATGCAGAAGAGGGGGAGGAGTGGCTGTTCCCGTCTGCCAAATCAAAAACAGGTCATGTGACCAACCTGGACAAAGCATTCAGGCGGGTTGTTGCGGCGGCAGGATTGGACCCTTCGCAAATTGTCCGTCACACCATGAGGCACACTGCTGTAACGCATCTTGTTCAGGAAGGCATAGACCTGCCAACGGTCATGAGAATATCAGGGCATAAGACTTTGGCTATGGTGCTAAGGTATGCACACCAGAACGGGGAGCATATTCAGGATGCTATGGACAGGCTGGAGCAGAGGTTAGAAGGTGCTTCTTAGGATTCCTGACAGCATTACACCAAAATTACACACAAAAAGAAAAAGGGCTTGCCGTCGGTATGGCAAGCCCTTGATATTTCTGGTGCCCAGGGACAGAATCGAACTGCCGACACGAGGATTTTCAGTCCTCTGCTCTACCGACTGAGCTACCTGGGCGTTTGGAAGCCCGTTTATAGCTAAATCGCTTTGTGCTGTCAAGAAAAAATATCAGGATTCTGACGAAGGGGTCTTTGCAGGGGGTCAACTTAGTTCTTGCTATCTCTCCTGAATACTGCTAAAAGAAAAAATCATTGATTTTTAATGGAGCAGAACATGTTTTCTTCCTTCGCCATCTTTAGCCGCTTTTTCTTTTGGTACGGTTATTTTAGACCGTCTGCCCTGGGAAGAGGTTTGCTGGCGTAAGAAGACTCCACACACCAAACCGACAGAGACCATGGGCAGACCGGCAGAGGGTTTTCCCGTGGTCTTTTTGCTTGTGATCGAAATCAAAAAGGCTCCGGGACCAGCTCCGGGGCCTTTTTCATTTAACGGCAAGGCGATCACACACCAGGAGGCAAAAAAATGATCATCGTCATGAAGCAAGGCGTCGGCAAGGAAGAACTTTCCGAAGTGAAAAAACGCATTCGCGAACTCGGTTACAAGCCCCACGTCATCCACGGGGAGACCCGCAATGTCATCGGCGCCGTCGGGGATGAGCGGGGCAAGATGGTGCTGCAGTCTCTGGAGTCCATGCCCGGCGTGGAGAGCGTGGTCCCCATTCTTAAGCCTTACAAACTGGCTAGTCGGGAAGTGTGCCCCGCTCCCAGTGAAATCGAGCTGGCGCCGGGTGTGACCATAGGCGGTTCTTCCCTGGTGGTCATGGCCGGACCCTGCTCGGTGGAAAGCGAAGAGCAGATCGTCGAGACGGCCAGGGCGGTCAAGGCGGCTGGCGCCAAGGTGCTGCGCGGCGGGGCGTTCAAGCCGCGGACGAGCCCCTATTCGTTCCAGGGGATGGAGGAAGAGGGGCTGAAGCTGCTCGATCTGGCGCGGCAGGAGACCGGCCTGCCCATCGTCACCGAGGTGGTCAACCCCCGGGACGTCGAGCTGGTGGCCCGCTATGCGGATATCATGCAGGTGGGGGCGCGCAACGTGCAGAACTTCGCCCTGCTCAAAATGCTGGGTAAGCTCGACAAGCCGGTGCTGCTCAAACGCGGCATGGCCACCACCATCCAGGAGTTCCTCATGAGTGCCGAGTACATTCTGGCCGAGGGCAACCGTCGCGTCATCCTCTGCGAACGGGGGATCCGCACCTTCGAGACTGCCACCCGCAACACCCTGGATATTTCGGCGGTGCCGGTTCTCAAGGAGCAGACCCACCTGCCCGTGATGATCGATCCCTCCCATGCCACCGGCCATGCCAGCCTCGTCCCCTCCATGAGCTATGCCGCTGTCGCCGCCGGCTGCGACGGCCTCATTATCGAGGTGCATCCCTGCCCCGAAAAGGCGGCCAGTGACGGGCCTCAGTCCCTGCGGCCCCAGGAGTTCGCCGCCGTCATGGAAAAGTTGCGGCAGTACGCGGCGGTCGCTGGCAAAACCCTGTAAAAGAGGGTAGAGTGTTCGGCCGAAACTCGGGCAGATTGAACCGGCGTGCGGTTGCGCCAGTTCAGTCTGCCCGTCGCTAGGAGGAAAAATATGTTTTTTATTCCGCTGTCCCAGGTCGAAAGTGTTGAACTGGTCGTGCATGCCCTGCGGGTCGCCGGCGGCGAAGCGGACTGCACCAGCTGCCCGGCGCGCCGCGTCTGTATGAAGCAGTGTCTCTCCATCGCCACCTCCATTGAGACCATGATTGAAACAAAATCCCTGCCCTTTCTCGGTGAAGACGCAGAAGAGGGCGCGCGGGAGGAGGAAGGTGTCGCCGCCCCGGTAAAGGATGGGGAAAAAGGGGGTCATCTCAAACGCATCAAATGATCGTCGGGCTCTGCCTCGGACAGGCTTTGGGCGTGGTATACGGCGTTGACAGAGGCGCTGTAAAGTTTTAAGATTTGCGCTTGCCTAAAAAAGGGACAGGGTCTTTTGGCTGTCCCCATCCCCCGCAAAAGGAGCCGTCATGAAGGTCCTTGTTACCGATGAAATTTCCCAGGAAGGGCTCCAGCCCCTTCTCGATGATCCCCGTATCGAAGTCGACGTCAAGCTCGGCCTGTCCGTTCCCGAGCTGCATCAGACGATTGGAGCCTACGACGCCATCATCACCCGCAGCGGCACCCAGGTCGATCAGCCGCTGCTGGATCACGCCACCAGGCTCAAGATAATCGCCCGCGCCGGGGTTGGCATCGACAATGTCGATGTGGAAGCGGCCAGCGGCAAAGGGGTGATCGTGGTCAATGCCCCTTTCGGCAACGTCAATTCGGCGGCCGAACATACCATGGCCATTCTGCTTTCGTTGTGCCGCAACGTCACGGTGGCCAACGCCTCCCTCAAAAGCGGCGAGTGGAAGCGGGCGCCCTTTACCGGCTATGAACTCAAGGGCAAGACCGTCGGCATCATCGGCCTCGGCAAGGTCGGTGGCCGCGTGGCGCTGCGCTGCAAGGCCTTCGAGGCCGACGTCATCGCCTGTGATCCCTACATCGCTGAAAAGCGGGCGGAAGATTTCGGGGTCAAGCTGGTCTCCCTCGAAGACATCGTGCGCTATGCTGACATCATCACCGTGCATACGCCTCTGAACGAAGAAACCCGCGACCTGGTAGGTGCCGAGCACTTCCCCGGCATGAAGGATGGCGTCATCATTGTCAACTGCGCCCGTGGCGGCATTATCAACGAGGAGGCCATGCTGGCTGCCCTTGAAAGCAGCAAGGTGGCCGGCGCCGCTTTCGACGTGTGGAGCGAGGAGCCCCCGCGCACCGAAACCCTGCAGAAGCTCATCGCTCACCCCAGGATGATCGTCACCCCCCACCTTGGGGCCAACACCTTCGAAGCGCAGAAGAATGTGGCGATCGATGTCAGCCGGGAGATCGTCAATTACCTGGACGGCCGCCCCCTGGAAAACGCCCTCAACATCCCCCGTTTCGATCCCGACCTCATGGACCATATGAAACCCTTCATGGCCCTGGTCAGCCGCATCGGCGACTTTATCTCCCAGCTGGCGACCCCCAACCCCAACAAGGTCACTTTCACCTACAACGGCAAGCTGGCCCGCTACGACTGCGCTCCCCTGACCGTGTGCGGCCTGGCCGCACTGCTCAACCGCCATACGGAGCAGGAAGTCAACATGGTCAACGCCCGCCTCATCGCCCGCAATATGGGGATTGACGTGGAAGAGGTGCGCAACACCGAAGCCGGCTCCTTCTCGAACCTCATCACCCTGACCATCGAGACCCCCGAGGGACGTCGCATCATCGCCGGCACCCTGTTCGACGGTGTTCCCAAAATCGTCAAGATGCGCGACTTTAACACCGATTTCCAGCCGGAAGAACACATGCTGGTCATCACCTATGATGACAAGCCGGGTCTGATCGGGAAAATCGGGACCATCCTGGGCGAAGCCGACATCAATATCGGCTCCCTCAACCTGGGGCGCCGCGAGAAGGCCGGCGAAGCCATGGTGGTTCTCTCCCTCGATGCCCCCATCCCGGAGGAGATTGTCGCCCGACTGGCCGAGGCGGTAGGCGCGCACTTTATCAAAGCTGTCCATATGGCGCGGTAAACCGCCTGTCATTTTGACACAAAAAAAGCGACCCCATGCCGGGAGTCGCTTTTTTTTGTGTCTTTTCAGACCCTTTCAGGTCACAAAGAGAGGCTGTCGGCTGGGCGGGACGATGCCGCGCTCCTCCGCCCGCTGCAGCAGGGTTTCAACCGCCCGCACCCCCTCTTCGCCCAGGTCGAGGGAGAAGGGGTTGACGTAAAGGGCGATGTGGCTGGCAATGACGTCATCGGCCAGCTCCTGAGAGTGCTGACGGATATAGGCCCGCGAGCTTTCCGGGTGACTCTGGGCGTAGGCCACGCTGGCGCGCAGAGCCGCTTCGACGCGGGCGATCGTGGCGGCGCCCAGGGAACGTTTGGCCAGAATGCCTCCCAGGGGGATGGGCAGACCGGTCTCCTGTTCCCACCAGGCCCCGAGGTCGGCCACCTGGGTCAGACCGTGAGCCTGGTAGGTGAAGCGGGATTCGTGAATGATCACCCCGGCCTCGACCTGCCCCGACCGGATCACGGCCATGATCTGATCGAAAGGCAGAATCAGCACGTCCTCGAACCCTTCACCATAAAGCTGCAGCAGGAGATTGGCGGTCGTCAGGCGGCCGGGGATGGCGATCTTTTTCCCTTTCAGCTCCTCCATGGTGGTGGCGCCGGTTGTCACCACCAACGGACCGCAGCCGCGCCCCAGAGCGCCGCCGCTGCGCAGGAGGGCGTAATCGTCGCGCAGATGGCCCAAGGCATGGTAGCTGATTTTGGTCAGATCGAGGGTGCCCTCCAGGGCCAGGCGGTTGAGAGTCTCCACATCCTCCAGGCGTTCGCGAAAACACAGATCCCCCGTTGGAATCAGGCCATGAATGAGGGCGTGAAAGATAAAAGTGTCATTGGGGCAGGGCGAGTAGCCCAGGGTCAGTTGCTGGCTCATGCGGAGATAGCCCTTTCCGGCCGGTTTTCCAGCAGGGTCAGCACCCCTTGCTGGGCCATGGCGGCAGCACCGCGCAGGTCCCAGCGGGAAAAATCCCGGTCTTCGGTGAGGTTGGAGATGCCCCGCACCTCCAGAAAGGGGGTGTCGTGCAGTTGGCAGACGTGGGCGATAGCCGCCCCTTCCATATTTTCGCAAATCCCGCTGGTGCGCTCTTCCATGGCCAGGCCGGCCGCCAAAGTACCCGAACAAGTAGAGATGGTGACAAACGGTCCGGAGGCAAAGCGGCAGCCTCTGCTGTCGCAGAGCGTCTTCAGGAGCGGGGCGGCGTGTTCGATCAGGGCGGCCTTCAGTGGAAACCGGTTAAAAAAAGCTTCCCCGCCCCGGCGGGCCAGGGGAAAGCCAATGGCTTCCATATCGCAGAAACCACCGGGGGTCAAAACGCCCTCATCCCCGTAGATTTCTGCCGTTGCCAGGGCGAGGTCTCCCGTGAGCAGGCCGGCACCGGGGTAGGCGCCGCCGCAGCCGAAAGAGAGGATGAGGCTTGGCGTACAGGCAGTGATGAGCGCCTTCGTCGCCGCCGCCGCGTTGACCTTGCCGACCCCGCAGTGCAGCAGACCGATGGAGCGTCCCCCATAGCTGCCCCGAAACAGGTCGTACCCGGCGCACTGGCGCACTTCCCATGGCGACAGGGTCTGGCGCAGCAGCTCGGTTTCAAGCGGTACGGCGGCGATCAGGGCAATCATGCGCGTGTCTCATGGGAAAAGATGAAAGCAAAGAAGCGGTGGCGATCAGGGCTTGAACCAGCCGCAGCGGATGAGGTCCCGGCGCAGGTAGGCTCCCTGGTTGCGAACCACGCCCTGGTACCAGAAGCGTTCCTCTCGCACCGGAATGTCGCCGGGGGCATCGAGCCGCTTGCGGCGGTCGATCAGGTTGCGCTGGAACTGGGCATCCGGTTCGGCCAGGATCTCCTTGAGTTTGGTCGCGAGTGACGGCGGGATCCCCTCGATAACATACTGGATCATGTCGCGCAGCTTGAGCCCCTGTTGATATTCCCAGAGGTCGCCTTCAAAGGCGGCCTCACACTCGCTGACAAAGTCGTTCCAGTCCAGCAGCAGACTGCCGAAATCTTCCTCGGCAAACTCGGAGAATTCGCTGTGGCGGCTCAGGCAGGCCTCGATGGCATCCTGTTCCTTCTTGGACAGAAAAAAGCTGAGGGTCTCCTCAACGGGATACATGTCGAGAGCCTCGACAATTTCCTGACAGAAGAGCACGTAGTCGAGATCATCCTGACCCATTTCGGCCAGAAACGGAGGCAGCTCGTCGGCGGGAAGGCAGAGGAGCGAAAGATGGTCGTGGCCAAAATCGCCGGGGGTGAGCAGGTCGGGGCGATGGGGCAGGCCATGCTGGTTCAGCAGATCGATGACGCGCAGGTGGTTGCCGGAAAAGCAGGTCAGCACCTTTTCTTCGGAATAGAAAAATTCGAGCCCGGCCCGGTTGTTGGCCAGGCCGAAACCGACGAAACCATCGTGAATCAGGCGAGGCAGGTAGGTATCAAGGGCCTGGAGCAGCTCGGCGGTCGGCAGATAAGGGCTGTAGAAAGTAGTGGGCCCGCTGGGCTCTTCGCCGGGAGCCTCCATTTCGTGGGGATAAAATTCCAGGATGAGAAAGGCCTCGGGGCCAAAGAGCCGGCTAATGCTGTGGAAAAGGCGGGAAATCTGGTCCGCTTCGGCCATGACGGTAATGCGATAGGCGTCCGAAGAGGCCTCCAGTGGCGAGAAGGCGTAGCCCCGGTGGAGGGGGGATTTGCCGCGGCGGAATTCGTTTTCCCAAAGCCGCAGCCCGATAGGCAGATTGAACGTCAAAGGAGTCAAAAGAGAGCCTGCTGTCTGGAGTATTGCGCGGACGCGAGATGCGCGCCAATCCGGTGGTCGCGCCCAGCCGTCAAAGTAGTTGATCACGGCAGAAAAGTCAATATCGCCACCCATGGTGGCATCGGTTGCCTTTCACCTTTCCCCTTTGCAAAAGTTGATGGATAACAAAACAAAAGTTTGGAGAAAGGATGCCGTATACATGGGGGAGGAAAGGCCGCCCCGAAGGGCTAACTCCCCTGAAATTAACATTTATTAGCGTTAAATCTTTTTATCGACAATAAATTATTTTATTGACAATTCCAGCCATTTTCGCTATATCGGTGCGGAAATAAAACTACTTTTTATTTTTAGACGAAAATGCAGACTCGACGGCGGCTTGCCCTGGGGTCTGGTTTTCGAGCTGAAGAAAAAATCACCGCCCAGCTTCGGAGGCTTCTCCGGTACGGCGGAATTTTGTTTTTTGCCGCAAAGACAGGATGGGTTGGTCCGTGAAGCCTGGTTAGCCCGGGTGACGCGTACCGCAAAGATCGTTCTTATCAAATCAGAGGGATAACCGAAATGTCGAAAAAAGCGATTAAACCTTCACTGAAGAATCCATTTGATCCACCGGAAAAAGTCGAATTCACTATTCCCGGCGAAATCGCCGGCGTCGCTGGTGGCTATGAAGAGGCCATGAAAGAGGGACATGACCTCATTCAGCGGCCCATCAAATCGGTCAGCGTGGCCCAGATTGAAAAACAGCACTTCAAAAAGCGCATGACGGTCTGGGAGCGCATTCGCGTGCTCACCGACAAAGATCCCAACATCCTCTTCCAGAACTGGGGCAAGAATCTCGACGGGGCTTCGCTGGTCACCGGCATCCTCAACATCAAGGGGCGCGACGTCGCTCTTTACGGCCACGACTTCACCGTGCGCGCCGGTTCCATGGACGCCACCAATGGCCAGAAACTGGCCCGCCTCTTCCAGATGGCCGGCGAGAAGGGGATTCCCCTTATCGGCATGAACGACAGTGCCGGCGCCTACGTCCCCGCCGGCGTCGGTGGCCTCGACGGCTACGCCGAAGCCTTCACCGCCCTGCGCAAGATCAGCGGTGTGGTGCCCAGCATCATGTGCATGTTCGGCTTCAATGCCGGTGGCGGCAGCTACCTGCCCCGGCAGGGCAGTTTTGTCATTCAGCCCAACGACACCTTTTTCGGTCTCACCGGTCCCGGCGTGGTCAAGTCGGTGCTGGGTGAAGACATCACCCCGGAAGAGCTGGGCGGCCCGCAGGTACACGGCAAGTCAGGCGTCGCCGACCTCACCGTCGAGGACGAAGTCTCCGCCCTGCGCACGGCCATCAGCCTGCTCAGCTACCTGCCCGACAACAACAGCGTCATGGCGCCCTTCCAGGAGACCAGCGATCCCCTCGACCGCAAGACCTGGGAGATCAACACCCTGCTGAAAAAGACCTTCAATTCGCCCACCGGCTTCAATACCCCCTTCGACGTGTCCCTCATGATCCAGCAGATCTGCGATCACGGGGATTATTTCGAGATGCAGCCGGACCGGGCCCGCAACGTCATCACCGCTTTCGGCCGCCTCGGCGGCAACGTCGTCGGCTTCGTGGCCAACAACAGCGCCGTCGACTCCGGTCAGATCGACTGCGACGCGGCCTACAAGATCGCCCGCTTCAACCGTTTCTGCAATATCTACAATATTCCGCTCATCTTCATGGAAGACACCACCGGCTTCCTCCCCGGCCGCGAGCAGGAATCCCGCGGTATCGTGCAGGCCGGCCGCGCCATGCTCGACTCCATCGTCGATATCCGCACGCCGCGCATCCTGCTCATCATCCGCAACGCCTTCGGTGGCGCCTACGCCTCCTACAACAACTACCCGACGGGGGCCGACCTGGTGCTGGCCCTGCCCACCACCCGTCTGGCGGTCATGGGGCCGGCCGGCAAGGAGTTCGTCTACAAGGATGAACTGCGCAAGCTGCGCGGATCGATTCCCGAGCGGGTCAAGAGGGGCATTCAGGAACGCCTCGATGCCGGTCTGCGCGACGATGTGGCCAAGAAGGACGCCGAAAAAGAGGCGGCCGACTGGCTCAAGGCGGCCGAGGCCGAGCTTAATCTGCGCTACGAGAAAGAGCTGATGAACCCGAAAGAGGCTCTGAGCCTCGGCTCCATCTCCAGCATCGTCATGCCGACGGATCTGCGCAAGGTGCTCGGGGAGAATCTCAACTTCTTCCTGCGCCACTACAAACCCGGCCCGATGCAGAGCGTGCAGCGCGAGTTTTATTAAGCCCTCACCGGAACCCTATCTAAGGAATCAGATTGGAGATATATACCGATGGCTCAACAAAGAGATTACTATAATGACAATCCCCTGATTCACCGAGACCGCCGCCTGGGCAAGGCCGCTTCCGAGTGGGTGCGCTCCTTTGCCTGCGAGGATCTCAAGCCCCTCATCGTCTGCCGGGGCCCCATCCGAAAAGAGGCCATGGACGTCTATGACGAAATGGGAATCACCCACTACGGCATTCTGCTTTCGGAAAAGGACTCCATTGTCTACCCCAATGCCCTGTCGCCGGAGCTTCGTCAGCTGACCGATTCGCGCCGGGTGCACCGGGTGCCCGATTACTCAGGGGCGAGCAAGGAGGAACGCGTCGAGCGTATCCATCAGATTATTCGCATCGCCAAGGACAACGGCTACGATTCCATCTTCGCCGGCTACGGTTTCATGGCCGAGGATGAGGAATTCGTCGCCGCTATCGAAAAAGCCGGCCTGAACTTTATCGGCCCCTGCGCCTCCACCCAGGCCAATGCCGGCAAAAAGGACGAGGCCAAGCGCACCGCCCTCAGCGTCAACGTCAGCGTCACCCCCGGCATCGACAACGTCACCGCCCGTACCCTGGTCAAAAAACACCCGACCCGTGCGAAGCTGCTGGCCCTGGTCGACGCCGAAAGCCTTGACTGCGACAAGGCGGTCCTCGACAATAAGGATCTTTCCCTCGAAGAGCTGGCCGACCACATCCTCTATGCTTCCTATCAGAAGGGGATCGATCTTTTCTCTATCGAAGAGCTCTGCGCCCAGGTGCAGTTTGAAGTAACCGAGATGTTCCGCAAGTACCCCAAAAGCCGCGTGCGCCTCAAGGCCATCGGCGGTGGCGGCGGCAAGGGGCAGCGCATCCTCGGGGCTTCCCTGCTCACGGCCAAAAACATCAACGCCGCTCTCATCGAGCAGGAGGCCTCCCAGGCGCCGACCCTGGTGCGGGAAGTCCTCAACGAAGTCAAGGCCAACGGCATTGGTGACAACAAGAACGTGCTCATCGAGCTGAACATCGAGCAGACCCGCCATAACGAGATCCAGCTGCTGGGCAACGGCGAGTGGTGCATCGCTCTTGGCGGCCGCGACTGCTCTCTGCAGATGCACGAGCAGAAGCTGCTCGAAGTCTCCGTTACCCAGGAAGGGCTGGCCACGCGCATAGCCGAAGCCCGCGCCGCCGGTGAAGAGCAGGCCGCCAAAGCCCTGGAGACCGACCTGACCGTGCTCAAGCGCATGGAAGAAGAGGCCGAGCGCTTCGGCCAGGCCGTCGGCCTCGACTCGGCCTCGACCTTCGAGTGCATTGTCGACCGCGACCGCCACTATTTCATGGAGGTCAATACCCGCATCCAGGTGGAACACCGGGTGACCGAGCTCTGCTACAGCCTCAAGTTCACCAACCCCGACGACAAGAGCGATTATTTCATCGTCGAATCCCTCGTCGAAGCCATGGCGCTGATGGCCCGCCACAAAAAGCGGCTGCCCAAGCCCGAACGGGTGGTGCGCTTCAACGCCGCCGTGGAAGCCCGCCTCAACGCCACGGACGCCTCCCTGTCTCCTCATGCCGGGGGCGTGATTCGTTACTGGTCTCGCCCCATCGAGGGCGAAATCCGCGACGACCAGGGCATCAGTGCCCTCAATCCCGACACCGGCCTGTTCATGAAGTACCGGGTGGCCGGGGCTTACGACTCCAACATCGCCCTGCTGCTGACCAAGGGGGAGAATCGCCTCGAGAGCTACAAGTATCTGTCGAAAGTGCTGCGCAACACCAAAATCCGCGGCACCGACCTGGCCACCAACCTTGAATTCCACTACGGTCTGGTGAACTGGTTTATCGGCAATACGGTCAACGCCAAGCCGACCACCCGTTTTGTCGTGCCTTACCTCACCCTCGTCGGCATGCTGAAGGAAGAAGCCAACAAGCTCGACCCGGTCTATGCCTTCCTGCAGATGAAGAAACATTATGCCCAGCTGGTCTCCGAGCAGTTTGCCGATCAGCCCGAGGTGCTCGGCAAAGAGCTCAAGAACATGTCCGAACTCCTCGACCGCAAGGGCACGCTGCTGACCCGCCCCATCGAGAAGCTGCTGGACGATCCCCACATGCTCTCGGGCTGGCTCAGCCTCAACAAGCGGAACTTCCGCCTGGAAAAAGGCAAGGTCATCTGGCTGCGCAATCCCGTGGTCGTGCTCAGTGAGACCTACGACTACCTCAACAAGCTCTACAATCCGAAAGACCCCGCCGCCGAAGTGATCTGGAGCCACGACGACGAGCTGCTGCAGAAAGCCGTGCGTTTCTACGCCAAGCTCAACGAGGCCTTCGGTCTGCACGAGGAAGACTACTTCCAGCTCAATGAGATGCTGCAGAAAGACAAGCCGCAGGGCGGTTTCGATGCCGACATGTGGGAGCAGATCCGCGCCTCCCACTTTGGCTACGAAGCCGGGCTCGAACTGCTCGGCATGGTCTTCCTGGTTGCCCTCAACACCAAGTTCTGGGATCTGAAAGTCGAGGACGACCTCGAGATCACCATCCCCGACCATCTCACCGACCCCGACCTGCAGGCGCGCATGAAAAAAGTGCTGGTGCCGCCGCCGGCGACCAAGGCCGACGAGATCGTGGCGGTCTGCGGCGGCATGTATTACGCCCAGGAAGCGCCGGGCCTGCCCCACTTTGTCGAGGAAGGAATGCACTTCGAGAAGGGGCAGCCGCTCTACATCATCGAAGTCATGAAGATGTTCAATACGGTGCGGGCGCCCTTCTCGGGCACCATCGACAAAATCCTCATCTCCGGCGGCGACGGCATCATCGTCTCCAAAGGACAGCCCCTGTTCAAGATCACCCCCGACGAGAAATTCGTCGAGGTCGATCCCAAAGAGATCGAGCGTGAAAAGCGGGCCCGCACCAGCGAGTATCTGAAAGTGATCCTCTGATCCACAAAAAAGGCTCCCCGTGGTCGGGGAGCCTGAAAGCTGGCGCCTCGCCCATTGTCGGGCGGGGCGTTTTTATAGGCGGCTGGCTCAGCTCAGGGGGCGCTCCTGCAGCAGTTCGAGCTTGAAGATGGTCATCAGCGCTTCCGGCGTATAGGGACAGTCCTCGATGACCATTTCCCCGGCGCCGCTGTCGTGAGCCCAGACGATGAATTCTCCGTTCAGGCGTTTCTCCCGGGTGACCTGATCGGGGTGCAGGCGATTCAAGGTGTCCCACATCCCTTCCAGATCGAGAAGCTCATAGCCGGCAATCTGCTGCTCTGCCGAGGCGTTTTCGATAAAGGCATCCAGGGTTTCGTATTCATCCTGTCCGGCGTCTTCACCCCACCAGCGGATGAAGATGTAACGGTTGTCCGAGTGCTCTTCCAGTTTTTTGGCCAGTTCAAGTCCGGTCATGGCAAACCCCCTCAGGCAAAAAAGATGATGGTATGGGTCAAATGGCAGCCGGTGGGTGATCCTCACTGTTTCATTTTCAAAAAGTATAAAAGGTGAGGGGAGAGTCGCAAGAGCGGCAGCGCAAAAAACGCACAACAGGGGTGATTTCGACGCAGGGGAATGTCAGCTAAATCCTCTTTATTTTCGATAAAGTGCATTTACTGACGATAAATAATTACATTGACAATCATGGGGTTTTCCGCTAAGAAAAAACCCTTATAAAACCATTTTCTATTTTCGCTGGATGGCTCATGGCTCTCGAATTCAATATCGGCACCAAGATCAAGGCGTTGCGCAAAGCCCGCAAACTCACGCTGCAGGATGTCGCTCGGGAAACCGGGTTTTCACCCGCCCTGATCTCGCAGATCGAGAACAACAACGTCTCGCCCCCCATCGCCACCCTCTCCAAGATCGCCCGCTTTTTCGACGTCAAAATGGGGCATTTCTTTGAAGATGACGAAGAGGATCGCAAATACGAAGTCGTGCGCCGCGGCGAACGACGGGTCATCAGCCGGGTGATTTCCAAGGCGGGGACGGGCCATGGCTATACCTACGAGGCCCTGTCTTTCCACAAGCAGAACAAGAAGATGGAGCCCTTTGTCCTCACCGTTTCCGAGCGGGCCGAAGAGGAAACCCTCTACAATCACGAGGGCGAGGAGTTTCTGCTGATCCTGCGCGGGACCGCCGAAGTCATCCTCGAAGACCAGCGTTTCATCCTAGAAGAAGGGGACGCCATCTACTTCGACTCCGATCTTCGCCACCGCCTGCTCTCTCTCGACGGCCAGGAGGTCGAGGTGCTGGCCGTGGTGACCCGCTGAACCCCTTAGGATTATGACCGACTGAGTCGACCGCCACGGCCTTTGTCTCGGCAGTCGATATCTTACTCTCTGTTTTGAAGGAGCTTTACATGAGCATTCAGGACCAGAAAAAAAACTGGGAATCGACGACCCTTAAAAAAGTGATGGATAAGGCCAAGGAGCGCCGCGAGGATTTCTCCACGACCTCCGACCTGGACATGGAGCGGGTCTTTCTCCCCGGCTTTGACTTTCCGGATTACGAAGGTAAGCTGGGTTTCCCGGGTGAATATCCCTTCACTCGCGGCGTGCAGCCTACCATGTATCGCGGGCGCTTCTGGACCATGCGCCAGTACGCCGGTTTCGGCACCGCCAAAGAGTCCAACGAGCGCTATCGCTACCTGCTCGGCGCCGGTCAGACCGGTCTCTCCGTCGCTTTCGACCTGCCCACCCAGATGGGCTACGACTCCGACGACGCCATGGCCGAGGGCGAAGTGGGCAAGGTCGGCGTCGCTATTGATACCCTGGCCGACATGGAGATCCTTTTCGACCAGATCCCCCTCGACAAGGTCTCCACCTCCATGACCATCAACGCCTCCGCCGCCGTGCTGCTGGCCATGTACATCGCCGTGGCCGAAAAACAGGGGGTCTCTTCCGACAAGATCATGGGGACCATCCAGAATGACATCCTCAAAGAATACATGGCGCGCGGCACCTACATCTATCCCCCCAGCGAATCGATGCGTATCATCACCGACATCTTCGCCTACTGCAAAGACCATGTGCCCAAGTGGAACACCATCTCCATCTCCGGCTACCACATCCGCGAGGCCGGCTCCAGCGCCGTGCAGGAAGTCGCCTTCACTCTCGCCGACGGGATCGCCTATGTCGAGGCCGCCATCAAGGCTGGGCTCGATGTCGATGAATTTGCCCCCCGATTGGCCTTCTTCTTCAACGCCCACAACAACCTCCTCGAAGAGGTCGCCAAGTTTCGCGCCGCCCGCCGCATCTGGGCCAAGATCATGAAAGAGCGCTTCGGCGCCAAGGATCCCCGTAGCCAGATGCTGCGCTTCCACACCCAGACCGCCGGCTGTACCCTCACCGCCCAGCAGCCCGACAACAACATCATGCGCGTCACCATTCAGGCCCTCGCCGCCGTGCTCGGCGGCACCCAGTCGCTGCACACCAACAGCCGCGACGAGGCCCTCGCTCTGCCGACGGAAGATTCCGTCCGCATCGCCCTGCGCACCCAGCAGGTCATCGCCTATGAGTCGGGCGTGGCCGATTCCATCGATCCTCTGGCCGGCTCCTTCCTGGTCGAGAGCCTTACCGACCAGATCGAAGCCAAGGCTCTGGAGTACATCCAGAAGATCGACGATCTCGGCGGCGCCGCCGAGGCTATCAATCGGGGCTTCCAGCAGAAAGAAATCCAGGACAGCGCCTACGCCTATCAGCGCTCCATTGAAAGCAAAGAGCAGATCATCGTCGGCGTGAATCAGTTCGCCATCAAAGAGGCGCCGCCCAAGGATCTGCTCAAAATCAAGCCTGAGGTCGAGCAGGCACAGCGGGTGGCCATCGCCGCGGTCAAGGCCGGCCGCGATCCAAAGGCCGTCGACGAAAAACTGGCCGCTCTCAAGGCTGCCGCTCAGGGGACGGACAACCTCATGCCGCCCATTCTGGAGGCCGTGCGGGTTTACGCCTCTCTCGGCGAAATCTGCAACACGCTGCGGGATGTCTTCGGCGAGCATCAGGAGACCGTGGTTCTGTAATTCAATGCGATTCACGAAAGCCAGAAGCCGGCCCCCGGTTCTCTGGCTTTCGTCTTTTCAGGAGCGATCATGACCAAAAAGATCAATCACATCGGTATTGCCGTCAAAAGTCTGGAGAGCGCCCTCCCGCTCTATCGTGATGTCATGGGGATGGCCTTCGAGGGCACCGAAGAGGTGGCCGAACAGAAGGTGCGCGTCGCTTTTCTGGCCGTGGGCGAAAGCCGCATCGAACTGCTGGAGCCGACCAGCGAAGATTCGCCTGTAGCCAAGTTTTTGGAGAAAAACGGCGAAGGGGTGCATCACCTCGCTTATCAAGTGGACAATCTGGACGCAGTTCTGGCTGATCTGGCTGCCCAGGGGGTTCGCCTTATCGATGAAAAGCCTCGCCGGGGCGCCCATGGCACCCGTATCGCCTTCTTGCATCCCAAGGCCACCGGGGGCGTTTTGACGGAGTTGTGCGAGGTGTAAAAATAAAAACAAAACAATGTTTGTCTGTTAAATATGCATTTAAAACAAATGGTTGCTGTTCTTGGGCATTTTTGCCTTGACTTTGGTATTTATAAAAATATACTGGAGTCTCGAAAGTTAAAACAGGGAGAATAAAACGGGTTTTCTTGACTTGTCGATTTGGGTTGATAGACTGAGGCGTCAGTGAACCCCTATTTCCTTCAGCGACGCGGAGACAAATTGATGAAAAAACATTGGTTCGCCGCCCTCCCCCTGTTGCTCCTGCTGCTTTTTACTCCCGCCTTGGCCTCGGCCCTTGAGGCGGGTGCCCCCGCCCCCGATTTCAAGCTCAAAAACCTCGACGGCAAAGAAGTCCACCTTTCCGATTACCAAGGGCAGTTCATCATCCTCAAGCTGGCCACCACCTGGTGCCCCACCTGCAAGCAGCAGATGCAGGAATTCAACGACGTCCGCGATTTCCTCAAAGAGAACAATGTGCAGATCGTCGACGTTTACGTGCAGGATTCGCCCTCCATGGTGAAGGGGCATGTGGGCTCTCTGGTGGAGACCCTGCCCTATGTGCCTCTGGTCGATGACGGCTCCGCCCTCAAGGCCTACAACGTCTACCTGATTCCCCGCGTGCTGATCATCGACCCCGATATGAAGGTGCAGCGCGACGGCAGTCTTATTACCGCCTATGACCTGCGCTTGAAGATCAAGGATTTGATGAAGGCCCGGGCCAAAACCCACAAGGCGGCCGAGGAGCAGCCGAAGCCCGCGGAGACCAAAGAGTGATGTGGCACGCGGCCGATATGTCTCCCCGTTTAGCCTGTACCGGGCTTCCCGGTGTTTTCGCTGGTGGCGAAGTGGTTGTCGCGCTGTATGTGGAGAGAAAAACCGCCAGAATGTGTGGTGAATTCACCACGCGATGTGGTTATTTGAGAAGCATCATGAGAGCCTCGTGTCGCCTGCGCACGGGGTCTTTTTCAAGGTTCAGTGAATACGGGTAGTTGCGCATGTAGTTTTTGTTTTGTATTTTAATGAGGTTGGCGCTTTTTTTGCTTAATCGAAACAGATATGTGAAAAAGGCATGGCTGTTGCCAGCCAAACTGATGGTCTTGTCAAAGACCGCCACATTTATCTGACTCTGGGGAAGGAGGTGAAAGCCGCATGAAAAAACTGATCTCGTTGGTTCTCGTCAGTCTGTTCGCCCTGTCACTCGCTGCCTGCGCTCCTGCCGGCAAAGGGGACTCCGTCCGTGTAAAATGCCCTGCTTGCGGGTATGAATTCGAAGCGCCTGTCGGTCAAGAAGGCTAAGGATGTGATCATTTATTTCATTTCAGGAGGCACACTGTGAGCAAATATCTTAAAATTCTGGTTGCGACCCTCGCGGCCGTAGCCCTGGCCACCCCTGCTGTGGCTCTGACCCTTGATGCCAAGGGTCTGTTTATAGTGGCAGGTATCATGTCGGATAACGTCCGGGATGCCGATGACGACAACGATGACTCCAGTGCCGCAGTAGAGCAGCGTTTCCGTCTGATGACCACTGCTGCCCTCAACGATGCAGTCAAGGCAGTTATTGAGCTCGAATCCGATTATGCTTGGGGCCAAGGTAACGGTGCTTTGAGAGCAGATCAGACAAATGAGCTTGAGTTGAGATCCGCCTATCTTGACTTCACTACCATGGACGCCAATTTCAAGGTGGGTACCCACACCTTCAATCTTGGCAGCGGCTATATCATCAACGAACAGGCGAGCGGTATCAGCGTGAAGTACCGCGGGCTTGGTCTTTCTTGGATTAAAATCGATGAGCAGACAAATACTGCCTACGATAATGGATACACGCCTGACAGTGAAGGACTTGAAAAAGATTACTATGGCGTAAACTACGCTGTAAAGGCTGGTGACTTCACCCTGGTTCCGGAAGTGGGCTACATGAAGGACGGCGACGCCAACATGGATGTTTACTTCTTCGGCGCTGGTGCTAAAGGCCAGATGGACAAACTCTCTCTGCAGGCCAGCTTGATGTTCAGCAGCTGGGATGTTGATGGTGGTGACGATGGTCTGGGTACCGCTGCCTTCGCTAAAGCGCTGTATGTTGACGGGCCGACCTCTTTCGGGATTTCCGCAGCCTATGTCGGTGATGAGGATACCCCCACGGGTGAGTTTGTTGACGTCGAAGGCCTGCAGAACTGGTCAGAAGTTCTGACTGGTGGTGAGTTCAGCAAGCTGACTACTGCCGGTATTGCTGCCCTTGACGGTGTTGGCAAAGACAATCTGCCTGGTCTGTACTACTCCAACTACATGTATGTGCGCCTTGACGCCGGCACCCGCCTCTTTAACGAGAAATCCGGCATCCGTGCGGCTTACATCTATGCCCAGCAGGCTGCCGACATGGGTCCTGTTAGCTCCATCACCTTCGGTCACGAGATTGACGCTTACTTCGACTACGCCATCACCAAGGGTCTTAAGTGGACCACTGGCGGCGGCTATCTGCTTGTTGACGATGAATTTGGAGAGGCTCTTTCCGGTACCGGGGCATCTGACAATATGTGGAAGCTGGGAACCAAGCTGACCTACGTCTTCTAAGATTGTCTCCACAGTACGATTTTGTTATGCTTTTGGCCGGGCCCTGTGCCCGGCCTTTTTTTACCCGCCCGGGGTGTAAACCTTCGCCCGCATCTGAACCGCTGCAACCAAGGAGAAAGACCATGCTCAGCCTCCGGCGCTTCGTTCTTGCTCTCTGTGCCCTGCTCGCCTCCCTCTGTTTTTCGCTGCCGGCCCTTGCCGGGCTGAGCGAGGACCTGGGTCGTGACTTCGCTTCCCTGTCCGGTTACGTGATCATGCCGGTGGACGGCGAATACCTCATCGATCTCGATGCCAGCCGTGGCGTCGCCGTAGGCGATCTCTTTTCGGTGGTCGTTCCCGGCGAACCTATCGTGCATCCCGTGACGAAAGAAGTGATGGGCACCCTCGACGAGGTCAAGGCGCTGCTGCAGGTGACGCGGGTCAAGGGGGGCTATTCCTACGCTCGCCCGGTGTCCGGAGGGGAAGATCTCAAGGCGGGGGACGCTATTCGCCGTTTTGAGAATGTCCGGGCCACTTTCCGCGACTATGCCGGCGGCGGCGAGGATTTCTTCGTCCAACTCAAGTCTGCCGCCCCGGCCCTGGAATGGCAGGCCTACGATGCTGCCCAGGCTTCGCGTCCGCCTCGGGCCGATGAACAGGGCCACAACGATGCCGACCTCTATTTCATCCTTCAGACTGACGGCCTGGTGGTCCGCGGCCCCGATTTCGCTCCGATTCACGCCTATCCTCTCGACGCGCCCCTGCCGAAAGCGGCAGCTGCCACCCCGGCCCCCGTCGCCTTGCCTGCTCCCACCCCAGCCCCGATAAGTGCTCCCGCCCTGGTGATGGCCCCACCGCCAACCTCTCCCGCGATTGTGCGCAATGCAACCCCTGACCAGCAGGGCCTATGGTATGGCCCCGATATTCAGGGCCGCCCGGTCGGTGTGGAAGTCGCTGATCTCGATGGGGATGGACAGCAGGAACTGGCCGTCGCCTTACCGACGGGGATCACGATCGGTCGGAATGTGCAGGGAAGCTACCAGCATGTGGCGGAAGTCGACCTCGGCCTCGGCCAGTCGATCATGACCATCGACGCAGCCGATCTGAACGGCAACGGTCGTCCCGAAATCTACCTGACCGCCGTACGCAACGACATGCTCATGTCGCGAGTAGTCGAGTGGCAGGATGGTGCCTATAAAATTTACGACAAGACGCTGTCCTGGCATCTGCGGGCGGTTACCTTGCCCGGCGAAGGCCGCGTTCTGTTGGGACAGCGCCGGGGCGATACGTCGACCGACTATTCCGGCCCGATCTTTCGTGTGCGCTATGAAAATGGGGATTGGCAGGTAGGAAAACCACTACCCCTTCCCAAAGGGGTCAGCCTCTTCGGCTTCACCCCCTTTATAGGTGACAACGGCAAAGAACTGGTGGCCATGCTTAAAACCTCGGGCAAACTGGTGGTACTGTCTAAAGAGGGTAAAACCCTCTGGGAGTCGGAAGAGCTTTACGGCGGCAGTGAGATCTACTCCGAACGCCCCGATCCCATGAGTGACCCTGTTCTCAAGACGCCGCGCTACGTCTTTATCCCTCCTCGCTTGGAAGTGGACGGCAGGGGAAACCTGCTGGTCACAGCTCATGAGGGAAGTCGTTTCCTTAGCCGTTCTCCTTCTTTTACCAAAGGACGGGTGCGGGCCATGATCTGGGACGGACGTACGCTATACGAGGCCTGGCACAGCCAGCAGCGTGAGGGCTATCTCAGCGATTTCCGTCTGGGCGATGTGGACAATGACGGCGCCGCAGAGCTGGTGACCCTGGTCACCTTCACCCGGGAAAGCCTTATGTCGAAAGGACGTTCCAACGTGGTAGCCTACGAACTGCAGTAGGGGATTTCTCCAAAAAACTGTTTTATTTGGCTAAAGAGCGTATTTTGACGGACTTCCTCGCCCTCCGCGCGGGGAAGTCCGTTGTTTTTAGATTGGACCGCAACGAAAAAGTACAGGCTAAACTCTCGTAAAAATTGAGAGAACAGGGTGGGCGAGAGATCACATGCGGAAAAGAAGAATGATCTTTCTGGTTGTGGCACAGAATCTGCTTTTAATGAGGCACAAAACGAATGCCGATCCAGGGCAATACATGTCACACATCAACACATTGAAGGAGACACGCATGACCAAAATGATCCGTACCCTGGCCTTGTCCCTCTTGGCCGCCTTTGCCTTCAGCGCCTGCACCACGACGGCGCCCAGTGCCAACCTGGCTGCAACGTCAGCCCAGCCGGCCGAAGTGAAGGTCGAAGAAAAACCCGTTCCCCAAGACCCGGCCCTGGTTATAACCACCGCAGAAGTCGCCGCTCTGATGAACGATCCGGCCAAAGCCGGCACCTTCGTGCTGGTTGATGCCCGTCCAGCGGTGAAATACGAGGCTGGCCACGTACCCGGCGCCATCAGCATCCCCAAGGTGCAGCTGCAGAACAGCCTGGACCAGCTGCCTAAAGACAAACTGATTATCTTTTACTGCGGCGGCGTCACCTGCAAGCTCAGCCCCGAGTCGGCCGAAATCGCCATGAAGGCCGGGTTTACCAACGTCAAGGTCTGGTATGAAGGCGAGCCCGAGTGGGTCAAGCAAGGCCACTACACCGAGGTCGAGACCAAGTTCGTTGAAAAGCTGGTCATGAAGCCCAGCCAGGACCCCTACATGCTGGTCGATTCCCGTCCGGCGGTCAAATACCGCAAGTCCTTCATCCCCACGGCCGTCAGCATCCCCAATGTGGAAATGGAGCTCAAAAAAGGTCTGCTGCCCGCAGACAAGGCCACCAAGCTGGTCTTCTACTGCGGTGGCTATGACTGCGTGCTCAGCCATAAGGCGGCCGCTACCGCTCTCTCCCTCGGCTACAAAAATGTCATGGTCTATGCCGCTGGCGAGCCGGCCTGGAAAAAAGCCGGTCTGCCCCTGTGGGGCGACGAGGCCTCCGGTGTGGTGAAAGAGGCCGCTTCGGCCAAAGCCAACGCTCTGCCCGAAGCGATCGCTCCCGAGGAGTTTAAGAAGCTGGTCGAGACCAAAGGCGCCCAGTTCATTGACGTACGTGATCCCGAAGAATTTGCCGCCGGCCACATCCCCGGCGCCATTAACATCACCGAAGAGGACTTCATCTTCCGCACCAAGGAGTCGGTAGCGAAGCTGAATAAAGAGGGCCGCGTTGTCTTCTACTGCACCACCGGCGGCCGCAGCGCCAGCTCTTTCTACGCCCTGCTGGAGTCCGAGTACACCAACAAGGAAAACATGCAGTACCTCGACGCCAAGTGCAATATTGCTCCCGACGGCCAGTTCACCGTCGAGAAATAATGCACGGTTTCATAGCACAAAACCAAAAAGGCCCTCGTCACCGGGGGCCTTTTTGCGTCAATCTTGCTGAGTTTAGCTAAAACAAAGGATAAATTGAAAAACCCTGTTGTGTAGAAACGGGACTATGGTATAAGGTTTTCGTTGTCATTCCGTGAATGAGCGTTCCATGTTCACGGGTTTTTTGAAATGAACATCCACTATCAGGAAAGGAGAAGAACATCATGAAGAAGTTGATTGCCATGGTACTCGTCACCCTTTTTGCGCTCTCTTTGGGCGCCTGCGCCAAGCAGACAACCAGCGAGCCGGTCAAGGTGAAGTGTCCTGCCTGCGGGTATGAGTTCCAGGCCCATTAAATCCGTGTCGAGTGGGGGCAGCTGAGGTGTTGACCCATTGCTTCCAACGCGACCCATTTTATGAACACATTTCAAATTCAGGAGGTTCTCAACCATGAAGCGTATTTCGATGGCTCTGCTCTTCAGTGCTCTGGCTCTGATGGTGGCAACACCGGCCCTGGCCGAATACAGCCTATACGGTTCGGCCCGTATGGCCACGTACCTGATGGAGGGCACGGGGCAGTATCATGACTTTGATTCCGATGTGAACTGGGAATTACAGAGCAATAGCCGTATCGGCGGCAAGTTCAACCATGAAGCGATTGGTGGTCGGTTCGAGTATGGCACCGGTGTCAACCTGCGACTTCTTTATGGCACCTGGGATTTTGGCAAAGGCACCGTTCTGGTCGGTCAGGACTACACGCCCTATGGCTTTGGCTCCTGGGAAGTAGCGAATGTGGACAACGGCTTTGCCGGTCTTGGCGACAGCTATGACGGCCGTTTGCCGCAGATTCGTGTCGACATGGAAAACGGTTTCTGGTTCGCAGCCATTAAAAACAATGCACAGGAAATGAAAAACACCACTGCAGACTTTGATTATTGGCTGCCCAAGCTGGCTGTCGGTTACATTCATGACGTAGGCTATTTGGCCTACGGCGCTTCTTTGGCTTATCAGAATTACGAGCTCAACGAAGAGTCGGTCGATTCCTATATGGCCGCTTTTAACTGGAAGACCAACGCGGGTCCCGTAGCGCTGCAGGGCAACATCTTCTACGGTCAGAACCTGGGTGACTTCGGTATGCAGGACTGGGTTTCCGATCTGGATAATGGCGAGGGCTATGGCTACTATGACGCTGCTCTAGACGAAGATGCTACCACCTTGGCTGGCTATGTCCAGGCGTCTTATGCCTTTGGAAAAGTTTTAGGCGTGGCCGGGGTCGGTTACAAAGCTGACGACAGCGACGCTTATGCCGAGAAGGACGAGCAGTTCGGTTACTTCGTGCAGGCTCACATTCCTCTGGCCGAAAATTTCAACGTCATCCCCCACTACACCGT
The DNA here is from genome assembly GCF_024197615.1 of Desulfuromonas sp. KJ2020. Lineage (NCBI taxonomy): Bacteria > Pseudomonadati > Thermodesulfobacteriota > Desulfuromonadia > Desulfuromonadales > Desulfuromonadaceae > Desulfuromonas > Desulfuromonas sp. KJ2020. The sequence continues at coordinate 674,984 of NZ_JAKUKE010000001.1, read as the reverse complement.
CTATGACCTGATGGATGATCGAAATGGCAACGATCAGGGCGATCTGTATTTTGCCGGCATCAAGTGGCAGATCGACTTCTAATTCAACTGCTCAAGTGTTGAATCGAAAAATGGAAAGCCCGTGGCCCCGCGCCGCGGGCTTTCCTGTTTCCGGGATGGAAATGTCAAGGTACCGGTGGTAGAATGCGTTTCTTTTTGGAACCTATGCCGAACAGGAAATAAAGGAGGACCCGGATGATCACTACCTTGCGGATGCTGGCTGTGATGCTGATCGGACTGGGCTGGCTGACCAGTCAGGCTCTTGCCCAGCCAGAAAATCTGGCGGCACAAGTCGCCGACGATTTTTCGCCCCTGACCGCGACCGTGGTCAAGGCGGTGGACGGCGGTTACCTCATCGATCTGGATGACAGCCATGGGGTGGTGAGTGGTGACCTGTTCGCCGTGACGGATGGTGGCGAATCGGTGGTGCATCCCGTCACCGGCAAGGTGTTGGGCGTCTACGCGGCTCCTCGGGGCTATGTACAGGTGAGCCTCGTGCTGAGTGGCCTGTCGCAGGTGCGGCCGCTGGCAGAAGTGCAGGCGGCGGTGGGGGACTCGCTGCAGCGTTTCACGGCGGTGCCGGCCCGCTTTCTGGATGAAAAAGGCACGGGAGAGGCGCTTTATCTGGAGCTCAAGGCGCAGCTGCCCCATCTGCAATGGCGCGGCTACGAGAGAGTAGAAAACGGAAGTCTCTCCACCACGGCTGCAGAAAAACCCCTGCTGCTTTTCCACTTCCAGGCTGACCTGCTGGAGGTGCGTGACGGGCAGGGACAGTTGCTGCGACGGTACCCCCTGTTGGAGGAGGAGGAAGAAAGCGCGCCTGCCGTCTTGCCGGCAACAGAAGCCCTGGCGGCTCCCCCTATGACGGCGGCAGCGCCGCCGAGCCCTGTCATCACCCGGGCCGAGACGCCGGCCGCTGCGGTGTGGAAAGGGCCATTTCAGTCTGGCACACCTGTGGGTGTCGAGGTGGCCGACCTGAATGGGGATGGCAGCCTGGAGACGGTGTTGGCCTACGAGGACCGGCTGGAAATCAGTCGCCTGCGCCAAGGGGTTTATGAAGCCCTGGGCCGGATCGACTTGCCTTCCGGCTTGGCTGCCCTGGCGGTGGACGGGCTGGATCTGGACGGGAACGGCCGCACCGAGCTCTACGTCTCGGCCGTGGAGGGAGGGCGTCTTGCCTCCGTGGTCGTCGCCTGGGAGCAGGCCTCCTATGTCGTGGTGGAAAAGGAGCTGCCCTGGTTCTTTCGCAAGGATGACGACGGCCAGGGCCATATTCGCCTGTTGGGGCAGCGAAAAACCCCCTCCAGCAAAGAATTCGATGGGCCACTGGTGCGCCTGGCGCGGGTGGGGGAGAGCCTGATCGAAGCCGAAAGCCTGACGGTGCCGGCAGGGGCCGAGCTGCTGGCGCTTAAGCCCTTCTCCTTTCGGGGAGAGCTGCTTTATGCCGAGCTCGCCGACAGTGGGCAACTGCGTGTGCAGCGAGCCGGGGGGGAGCGCCTGTGGTGGAGCGAAGAATCTTTCGGGGGGAGTGAGACCACCATGAGCTATCCCTCGCGCCAGCGGGGCCAGATCAGCGAAATCCGCTATCTGAAGCCGCGTCTGCTGGCCGGTCCGGAGGGCACCCTGCTGGTGCCGGCCAATCATGGCGGCGGCTTTTTGGAAAAGATCCGGCGCTTCAAGAGCTTTGAGATCAAGGCGCTGCGCTGGAACGGCATGGACATGACGCCGGAGTGGGAGACGCAGGAGGAACCGGGCTATCTCGCCGATTTTCGCCTGGCCGATGCCGACAATGACGGTCAAGCCGAACTCGTCATGGCCGTGGGCGTTTCCGGCGACCTGGGCGTGTTCGGCAAGCGTCAATCCCGCCTCGTCCTCTACGAATTGCCTTAAGTCCCTAAGCCTCGTCGAGAAAACCGACCCACTCGACATTGAGGGTGCAGACGCCGAATTCCTCTTCGACCTTGCCCTTGAGCAGGTAGGGGCGCTGGTGCGACAGCAGGCGGCAGAAGCGGGCGTAGGCGCGGGGGAAGAAGGTGGTGTCGAAGATGGCGGTGGTGTCTTCGAAGGAGATGAATTCCATGGGCTGCCCCTTGGCGGTCTGCACCACCTTTCCCGTCACCCACCAGGCGGCGAGGCTGACGTGACGGCCGACCCAGCGGGGGAGGTCGGCGGCGGCGATGGTCTGGTGACGTGCCAGCAAGGTGCGATAGCGGCTGAGCGGGTGGCGGGAGATGGGCATCCCCAGAACTTCCACCTCCTGACGCTCCATCTCGTCGGCGCTGAGAGCCGGCCTGGCCATCTGACGGCGCGGCTCTTCCGCAAACAGCAAGCCGCTGGCGGCCGACGGCGTCTGGCTGCGGCCGCGCAGAAGCTGCCACAGCAGATTGGCACGCGCCTCCCTGCCCTCCAAGGCATCGAAGCAGCCGGCCTTGATGAGCAGGCGACCGTCCTCCACCGGCACGGCGACCCGCCGCAGAAAATCACTTAAACTGTTGAAATCCCCGCCCCGCTCCCGCTCTACCAAAATTCCCTTCAACGTCCCCCGCGAGAGCCCGCTGATCTGCATGAGGCCGATGCGCAGCTCCCTGCCCTCGCCCCGATAGGCCCGGTCGCTGGCATTGATGTCCGGCGGCAGGATGCGCAGACCGAGCCGCCGGGCCTCCGACAGATAGGCCAGCGGTGAATAGTAGCCGCCCTGGTTGGAGATGACGGCGGCCATGAACTCGGCCGGGTAATGGGTCTTGAGCCAGGCCGACTGGCAGCTGACCAGGGCGTAGGAGGCCGAGTGCGGTTTGCAGAACGAGTAGCCGGCGAAGGAGAGCACCTCCTGCCAGGCCTGCTCCAGCAGTTCCGGTGACAATCCCTTCTTTTTTCCCCCCTGAAAGAACTTCTGCCGGTAATCGGCCAGTTTCTGGCCCGGATGCTTCTTGCTGATGATCTTGCGCAGCTGGTCCCCCTCGAAGGGGGTGAAGTCGGCCAGCGCCATGGCCATCTGGGTGATCTGCTCCTGGTAGATGGCCATGCCGTAGGTTTCGCCAAGGACGCTCTCCAGTAGCGGGTGCAGGCAACGCCAGGGTTTGCCGTGCAGACGGGCGACGAATTCGCGGATGTAGCGGTTGGCCGCCGGTCGAATGATGGAAGAGGCCATGACCAGGTGCTCGAAGAGTTCTTCGGCGCTGAGCTGCCCGTCGGCGCGTCCCTGCCACATCTTGCGTAGCAGCTGGCGGGTGGCCGGCGACTCGATGTAGAAGCAGCCCATGCTGCCGCCGCGCTGCAGCAGCCGGCGGGTCGCCTCATCGTCAAGGGGAGACCAGCGGGCGGGGTCGAGGTCGGAACCGCCGTAGGCGCGGATGGCGGCGGCCGCGTCGCGGATGACGGCGAGGGAACGGTTGCCGAGAATGTCGATCTTGACCAGCCCCGCCGCTTCGGCCTGATCCTTCTCCCACTGGATGACGGGTCGGCCCTTGGCGGCCCTCTCGACAGGAACGTGGCGGCGGATCTCCTCGGGCACGATGACCAGACCGCCGCAGTGCAGGGCGAGGTGGCGCATCTGTCCCTGCAGGCGGCGAGCGACGGCGAGGATTTCCTGCCATTCCGGCGACAGGGGGGCATCGCGAAAGAGGGGATGGCTGGTGACGGCGCCCGCAGTCTGCTCGGCTTTCCAGTAGCCGGAGACGCGTTCGGTCATGGCGCCGATGTCGGCCTCGGGCAGGCCGTAGACCTTGGCCACTTCGCGCAGGGCGGCACGGCCGCGAAAGCCGATATGGGCACCGACCATGGCGGCGCGGCGGTTGCCGTAGCGGGCGAAGGCGGCATCGAGGACGGCATCGCGCTCGTCCCAGGGGAAGTCGATGTCGATATCGGGCGGGTCGACCCGCTCGGCGTTGAGAAAGCGCTCGAAGAAGAGGTTGTGGCGGATGGGATCAACGTGGGTGATCTGCAGGCAGTAGGCGACCAGGGAAGCGGCGGCGCTGCCGCGTCCGCAGGTACGGGGCGACAGACGGGCCAGCTCTTCCACCACCAGAAAGTAGTGGGCGAAGCCCTTGGCCTCGATGATGGCCAGCTCTTTGTGCAGACGCTGGCGAACCCCCTCGGTCAGCTGGCCGTAGCGGCTCAGGGCCCCCTGGTGAGCGCGCTGGCGCAGCTCCTGGGCGGCGGCGCCGTCGTCGAGATCGCGAAAGCGGGGGAAAACCGTGGTGGAGAAGTCCCAGTCCGTACAACAGTCGGCGGCGATCTTCCGGCTGTTCTCTACGGCCTGCGGGCAGTGGGGAAAGAGGGCGATCATCTCTTCGGCACTGTAGAGACAGTCACGCGGGCTGGCGGTCTCCTCGGGGCGCAGGCGCGACAGGGTGCGGTTGAGGGCGATGGCTCGCAGCACCCGGTGCAGGGGGAAATCCGCTGCCTCCAGCAGCAGAGCGCGGGCGGTGGCCACCGGCGGCAACTCCAGCTGGCGGGCGCGGGCCAGGGCCGCCTCCATGGCGTGGCCCGGGGAGATTTCCACGTAGAGGTGGCGACGATCCTGCGCCGCCAGAGCGGCCAACAGGTCGTGGTCGTCGCTGAGGACGGTGAGGCCCTGGCGCCGCTCCCTCAGTTTCTGGGGGAGGGAGAATTCCGCCTGGGTGTGCAGGTCGGAGAGGAGCTGGCAGAGATTGGCGTAGCCTTCCGGCGTGCGGGCCAGGAGCACGGCCCGGTGCTGCCCGGTCACGGCTTCGGCGCCAATAAGGGGCCTGAGGCCGTGATGCCTGGCCTGTTCGAGAAAATGGGGGATGCCGTATAACCCGTTGCGGTCGGTCAGGGCCAGATGGGAGAGGCCCAGGGCAGCGGCCCGCTCGCAGAGGGCATCGGGGGTGTGGACGCCCCAGCCGGGGGAGAAGGACGACTGGCAGTGAAGATGGACGAAGGGCATGACTTCAGCCCTCCCGGTGGTGGCTGAGAAGCGTGCGCCCGCGCCGGACGACATCGACCCCGTGGCGCTGGCGCAGCTGGTCGAGAGCCTGCAGCAGGGTGCCTTCCCGCCGTGAGGGCTCCCCGCCGGCCGACGCAAAAAGATCGAGCTGTCGGGCGGTGCCCAACTCGCGGCAGGCCAGACGCATCCCCTTGAGACGCACGCGGCGCTGGCAGGTGGCGTAAAAGAGGGCTTCGGCGGAGTCCATAAGGGCCGTGTCGGCGGCGACCGGGCTGGGCAGGCGGCGGCTGCGGCGGGCGGTGACGCCGTCCTCGTAGTAGAGGGTCAGCACGAGGAGGCCGGCCCTTTGCCCGCGCTGACGCAGACGATAGGCGCAGCCTTCCACCAGGCGGGCGAGGGTGGCCAGCAGGGCCTCGTCATCATTGTCGGCCTGGGGCAGAAAGCCCTGCTCCCTGACCTCCGGCGTCCGGGCCGGCGGACTCACCGGCGAGGGGTCGATGCCGCAGGCGCGCTGGCGCAGCAGGGGAGCGAACCCGCCGAAGAGCAGGCGCAGTTCCTCCAGGGAGAGCGCGGCCAAATCCCCGACGCGGCGCAGGTGGAGCTCACGCAGCAGCAGGCTGGCGCGGGTCTGTCCCACGCCGGGGAGGACACTGACGGGCAGAGTACTGATGAAGGGGGCCTCGCTGCCGCGCAGGACGTCGCAGACGCCGGGGCGTTCCAGATAGCCGGCGGCGATACGGGACACCAGCTTGTTGCCGGCCAGGCCGACAGCACCGCTCAGGCGCAGCTGCCGGTCGACTTCCCCTTCCAGGCGGGCGGCGACATCACGGCCGGGACCGAGCAGGCGGCGGCTGCCGGAGATATCGAGGTAGAGGCGGCCGGCGATTTCCGGCTCAACCAGGGGCGAGATTTCGGCACCGAGTCGGCAGAGAGCGGCCTGGGCCCGGAACAGGGCGACCGGGTCGGGCGGGATAAGCGTGAGGCGCGGACACAGGCGCCTGGCCACCCGCACCGCCATGCCGGGGACGAGGCCTTCGGCGCGGCCCTCGGTGGAGACGCATTGCAGCAGGGCCCGTTCCGAGGTGCCGGAGGCCAGGGCGACGGGGCGTTGCCGCAAGGCCGGGTCGATGACGCGGGCGACGGCGACGGCAAAGTCGGGAATATGCAGGTGCAGGATATCGCGGGGCATAGTGGCAGGGGCGAAATCGGCCCCGGTCTTCAGGCGCAGTGGCGGATGACGCCGACCACCACCCCTTCAAGGCGAAAATCGCCCGTGGGGTCGACCAGAATGGGAGCCATGGCCGGGTTGGCCGGATGCAGTTCGATGGCGGCCCCCTTGCGGTAGAGGCGTTTAACTGTCGCCTCGTTGTCGATGAGGGCGACGACGGTCTGGCCGTTGACGGCCTCGGTCTGCTTGCGCACGATGACGTAGTCGCCGTCGAGAATGCCGTCGCCGATCATGGAATCCCCCTTGACGCGCAGGACGAAATGCTCGCCGGGACCGAGCATGGCTGGCGGCACCTCGATGCTCTCCTGCTGTTCCACCGCTTCGATGGGCTTGCCGGCGGCCACCCAGCCGGCGAGAGGGAGTTCCCAGCTGTCGCGCCGCCGGGCCAGGGGGCGGGCGCCGCGGCGGGCGTTCCAGTCGCGGGCCAGATAGCCGTCCCGTTCCAGGCGCTTGAGATAGTTCTGCACCGTGCCCAGGGAAGTGAAGCCGAAAGCGCGGGCGATTTCCATCTGGGTAGGGGCATAGCCGTGCTGGTCAAGATGGCTGCGGATGTAGTCGAAAATCTGTTTCTGCTTCGGCGTCAGCGGACTCATTGACGGGACCTCCTTTCTGCTGGGGATGCCCCTAGTTATAGGCGTAAGTTTGGCGTATGTCAAGGGATGAAAATAGCGCACGCGTCCGAAGCGAGGCAAGATTCAGCGGGGGAGCTGCAGCCAGTGGGAGATTTCCTGCAGCGGCACCTGGCTGTGCCAGTGACCGCTGAAACGTCCAGCCAGAGAGATGACGACGAAGAGGGCGACGACGGCCAGGCCGAAAAGGACGGAGGGGATGGTACGTCCGCCGGCCTGCATCTGCAGGGCACCGGGGGCCGGGCAGCCCTGCACACAGCGGTAGCAGCCATAGCACTCGGCCGAACGGATGGTGCGCTTGTGCATGACCGGTAGCCAGGCGGTACAGCGGGAAGAGCAGAGGCCGCAGCGGATGCAGTGGCGTTCGTTGCGGCGGATCTTGCTGAGGGACAGCAGGGAGAAGAGGCCGAGGAGAGCGCCGTAGGGGCAGAGATAGCGGCACCAGGGCATCTGCACGAAGAGGCTGAGCAGACCCATGACGACGAGAAAGGCAAGAAAAGTCAGGGACGGATCCTGGAAGAAGTGCAGCAGGCGCACGTCGGCGATCTTGTGGTAGGGGGAGGACAAAAAGGACCGCAGGGCGGGCAGCGGCATCATCCACAGAATCTGATAGACGAAAAACCCGAGCAGCAGATATTTGAGGCTGCGCAGGGGGAGATCAAGCCAGAATGGCGGCGCCAAAGTGCGCCCGGTCAGGCGCTTTCCCAGGCGCCAGAGCCCTTCCGACAGCGGGAAGACGGGGCAGACCCAGGAGCAGAAGCCCCGTTTGAGCAGGAGGGCGGTGAGGAGGGCGGCCAGCAGGATGAGGGCGGCGGCAGGGTGGACGGGGTGCAGTTCGCCGGTCTGCGTCCAGTGCCGCAGGCCCATGAGGCCGCTGATGGGCAGAAAACCGTCGACGGCGGCGGGCCGGGGCACGGCGGGCGTCTGGCTGCCAGCCAGGGCGGCGGCCCAGAGAGCGAAGCGCCAGCCGATCCACAGATAGAACAGCAAAAAGCCCCCCTGCACCGCATAACGGAGGGCCATGGCTCTGGGGGCGGGACGGGTCGGCCCCGTCATCGGTGCATGCCGCCGTTATGGCGGGTGCCGCCGCCGGAGCGCATCGCCGGGCTGCCAAAATAGCGCTGGCGGATTTCCTGTCGGCGCTGCGGGCGCTGTTCAGTGGGCAGGGAGCGCAATTCCTCCATCTCCTGTCGCAGCTGCTGGCGCTCTTCGGGGGGCAGCGACTGGAACCGCTGGTAGGTGGCGCGCAGCTGTTCACGCTGCTCGGCGGAGAGCTGCTGCCAGCGCTGAAAGCGTTCGCGCAGCTGCTGCTGTTGCTCGGGCGGCGCCTGCCGGAACTGTTGCAGACGCTGGCGCAGCAGCTCCTGCTCCTCGGCGGGCAGAGCCTGAAACTGCTGGTAGCGTTCGCGCAGCTGCTGGCGTTCGGCGTCCGAAAGATTCTGCCAGCGCTCCAGGGCCTGCTGGCGCTCGGTGGTCGGTGCGGTCGCCGGGGGCGGCGAGTCGGCCAGTACCGGCCCGGCCAGCCCAAGCATAGCCATCAGCAGCAAAAGGGCCATTCCTATACGTTTCATTCGTTCTCCTCCACCATGGCCAGCACGTCCATATTCTGCAGCAGTTCGAGCATTTGCAGTAGCTCAAGCATCTCGACGATTTCGCGATCCGTAGCGCTCAGGGGTTCTTCCTCGGCCGGCTTTCCATCCCTGGTGTGGGTCTCGGCCGCCGACAAAGAACCGGGGCTGAGCAGCAGAGACGCCAGCAGCAGCACAAGGGCGAGCGTCCGTTCAGGCATGGTCATTCACATCCCCCAGTTCCTGCAGCAGCTCGAATTCCTCCAGGATCTCCAGGTTGCGCAGCAGTTCCATCTCCGGCAGTCCCTCCAATTCGGCGACCATGCCGTTGTTGCCGGCCGGTGGCGCCAAGTCAGGGGGCGAACCCGTATTGAGCAGCAGCAGGAGCACGGCCGCCGCCGTGGCGAGCCCGCCGCCGAAGAGGGGTAAAAAGCGCCGCTTTTGCCGCCGGTCGAGGCGTTCCATGACCTGGGCGCTGAATCGTTGTTTTTCCTTGGTGCCCAGTTCGATGACCGGCTTCGGCAGCGCGCCAAGCAGCGGTTCCAGGGCGGCCAGCTGCTGGCGACAGGCGGCACAGCCTTCCAGGTGCTTTTCAATGGCGCGGCGCTCGTCCGGTTCCAGCTCCCCATAATAATAGAGGGTGAGTTCCTCTTCCGGGCAGCGCCCTGTGTCGGCTCTGGTCATGGCGAACCTTCCTTCAGATCGTGCAGTTCGTGGCGCAGGACGGTGACGGCGCGGTGCAGATGGGCCTTGACCGTTCCCTCTTCCAATTCAAGTATCCGGGCAATCTCCTTCAGCGGCAGCTCCTCCTGGTGACGCAGGATGAAGACGGCCCGCTGCCGGGGCGAGAGTTTTTTCAGCACGGTGTTGAGGCGTCGCTGCGTCTCTTGCGCCAGCAGCGCCTCCCGCGGCGAAGGATCGGGTGCCGCGGCGCTTTCAACCGGATCGGGCTGCTCTTCGTCGTCGCTTTTACGGAAAAAGAACAGCTTCCGTCGCCTCTGCTCCCTTCGCAGGTGGTCGATGGCCAGGCGGCTGACGGTGCGGTAGAGCCAGGTCGATATTTTGCTGTCGCCGCGAAAGGTCCCCAGCGAGCGGTGCAGTCGCAGGAAGGCTTCCTGCGCGATATCCTCGGCCTCGTCGCGGTCCCCGATGAGACGGGTGGCCAGGGACAGTATCTGCGCGGCATGCCCCTGAACCAACTGCTCGAAAGCGCGGTCATTGCCCTGGAGTATCTGCTCGAGGATAATTTTTTCCGTCCCTTCATCCATGCGCAGAGAGTATCCCCAGGGTCTTCAGCTGTCAACGCGGCGGCGGTTATCGGTTAAAGACCGGCGACTGCCGCCACGGTGATTTTGTTTCATTAGACGTTGCGGCCGCCAAAAGGTTTACAGGGCCAGGGCGCGGGCGGCGATTTGGGCTGCGGTGAAGCCAAAGCGCTCAAAAAGCTGGTCAGCGGGGGCGCTGGCGCCGAAGCCGTTGAGGCCAATGACGGCACCCTGCAGGCCGACGTAGCGCTCCCAGCCGAAGGGGCTGGCGGCTTCCACGGCGAGGCGCCGCTGACAGGAAGGGGGCAGCACTTGCCGGCGGTAGGTTTCATCCTGAGCCTCAAAGAGTTCCCAGCAGGGCAGAGAAACGACCCGGGTCCCCTTCCCCTGCTGCTGCAGGATATTACGGGCCTGCAGGGCGAGAGGGACTTCTGAACCGCTGGCCAGCAGCAGGATGTCCAGGTCGCCCTCTTCCCGGGCGAGCACATAGCCACCGTGCCGCAGACCCTCAGCCGAGGCGAGTGTGCTGCGGTCCAGAATGGGCAGGTTCTGGCGGGAGAGGATAAGGGCGGTGGGACCGCTTCGGTGCGCGATGGCCTCGTGCCAGGCGACCGCCGTTTCGTTGGCGTCGCCGGGACGGATGACCCGGAGATTGGGCACGGCGCGCAGGGCGGCGAGCTGTTCCACCGGCTGGTGGGTGGGGCCGTCTTCGCCAAGGCCGATGGAATCGTGGGTAAAGACGTAGACGGGGGCCAGTCCCATCATGGCGGCCAACCGCATGGGTGGGCGCATGTACTCGGAGAAGATGAGAAAGGTGCCGCCGAAAGGGATGAGGCCGTCGGTGTGGGCGAGGCCGTTGAGGATGGCGCCCATGGCGTGTTCCCGTACGCCGAAGTGAATATTGCGGCCGCTGTGACCGGGACCAAAGGCGGCTTCCCCCTTGAGTTCGGTGTTGTTGGAAGGGGCCAGGTCGGCCGAGCCGCCCAACAGCAGAGGGAGTCGGGCGGCGAGGGCGTTGAGGACGATGCCGCTCGCCTTGCGGGTGGCCATGGGGCCGTCGGCGGGTTCAAAAGTCGGCAGCTCCTCCCCCCAGCCATCGGGCAGGCCGCCTTCGCGGCTCTGCAGCCAGGCCGTCAGGGGTGAATGCAGGGACTGGTTCAGGCGGTCGAAGCGGCGCCTCCACTGGCGCTCCAGGGCGAGGCCGCGGCGAACGGCCTGACCCATGTGCTGGCACACACGGGCGGGGATGACGAAGTGCTCGTCGGGCTGGCGGCCGAAGGCCCGCTTGGTCTGCGCGAGTTCGTCAGTGCCGAGGGGGGCGCCGTGGGCCTCGGCGGTGTCCTGCTTGGTGGGAGCGCCGAAGCCGATATGGGTGCGGGCGATAAGGAGGGACGGACGTGGATCGTTTTTGGCCGCCTCGATGGCCGCGTCGATCTCTGCCAGATTCTCCCCTTCCACCCGCAGGACCTGCCAGCCGTAGGCGAGAAAACGCGTGGCGACCTCTTCGCTGAAAGCCAGGTCGGTTTCCCCCTCGATGGTGATGCGGTTGTCGAGGTAGAGGGCAATGAGGTTGCCCAGGCGCAGATGCCCCGCCAGGGACGCCGCCTCGGACGCCACCCCTTCCATAAGGTCGCCGTCGGAGCAGAGGGTGTAGACGCGGGCGTCAAAGAGACGGGCGTCGATCCTTTCGGCGAGATGGCGGGCGCCCATGGCCATGCCGACGCCGACGGCGAAGCCCTGACCCAGCGGCCCGGTGGTCGTCTCGACCCCGGGGGTGTGACCGAACTCGGGATGGCCGGGAGTGCGGCTGTCGAGCTGGCGAAAATTTTTGAGGTCGTCGAGGGAAAGGTCGTAGCCGCTCAGGTGCAGCAGGCTGTAGAGCAGGGCCGAGGCGTGCCCGCAGGAGAGGATGAAGCGGTCGCGGCCCGGCCAGGCCGGATTGGCCGGGTTGTGCCGCAGGTGGCGCTGGAAGAGGAGATAGGCCAGCGGTGCCGCCTCCATGGGGGTGCCTGGATGGCCGGAGTTGGCCCTTTCCACCATATCCGCCGACAGCAGGCGCAGGGTATCGATGGAAGCCTTGACGACGGGATTTTTGAAGTCGGGGTTTTTCATGGCGTCTCCTTGCGGGATGCGGGTTCTGCTCCATTGAAGCAGGAAAGCCCCCCGTTTTCAAGGGATCTGCCAGTGAAAACTCGGATGACCGCAAATTTCGGTGTCTGAAAAGACGCAAGGCCGAATTCAGGGGGAGGCATCCCTGCATTCGGCCTTGAGCGTTCGGGAGGTTTTCAATGAAGAAGTTATCGCCAGCTCGCCTGCCACAACAAGCCTTTGATGGTTATGACTATACCGGGTGGCGTCACGCTTTTCCACGTGCCATTGCGTAAACCTTGGGATAAGGAGCCACGCCGGTGAACTGTGCTTTTGTGCAGTCGGGGTGAGTGCCGTGGGTGGGGCTGAAAAGATTTCGGGCCGGTCAAGTGGGGGAGGCATCCCGTTTGACCGGCCCGATAACCAACAGAGATAACGAAAGGAGGTTTGTATCGCCAGCTCGCCTGCCACAACAAGCCTTTGATGGTTCTGACTATATCCCTTTTGACCAGGGCTGCCTACGTGTCGATGCGTAAAGATTGATTTGCGAAGAGACAGTGACGGACTGTGCAAATGGACAGTCCGCGGCCGATTCAGAAGCCGCAATGGGCATAGAGGGCGTTCAGCTTGTCCGCAGGGGAGCCCTGCCAACGCTCGAGTAGACGTTCGGCCAGGGTTTTACCGGTAAGGGCGATTTCGTCGACCTCCTGCAGGTAGATCGTCTCGTCCTGGCCGTTTTCATCCAGGGCTTTTTGTCGTCGCAGGCTGTCGCGGGCAATGGTCAGGATATCCCGGGCCAGGGTCTGCAGGGTGCCGGCGCCAAAGGGGGTCTGCAATCCGAGACGCCAGGACTGGCGGTAGGCAGAGGTGAGGGTGTCGACATCCATTCTGGCAAAAAGGACCTGGCTGTCGGCGAAGGCCTGGTCATCGTAAAAGAGTCCCTTGACCAGGGCGGCCACCGCCAGCGTCATTCGGGAGGGGAGGCTGTCGGCGGAGCGGATTTCGATCTGCGGGCGCAGGCGCGCCTCGGGAAAGAGGGTGGAGAGATGCAGGTCCCAGTCGCCCAGGGTGGCTCGATGCGGACCGAAGCCTTCCTCAAGATAACGACGGAAGCTGAAGCGCTCCGGGGTGAGATCAACATACTTCCCGTCGCGAATGATGAAATACATCGGTACTTCGAGAGCGTAGTCGGCGTAGTCCTCAAAGGTGGCTCCCGGCAGGAGCAGACGGGGGACCAGGCCGCTGCGGTCGGCATCGGTGCGCGCCCAGATTTCGCCCCGGGTGGAGAGGAAGCCGCTGGGCCTGCCATCCATGAGGGGGGAATTGGCGAAAAGGGCGTAGAAGAGCGGGGAGAGCTGAAAGGCCAGACGCAGCTTGCGGAAACAGTCCTCCTCACTGCTGTAGTCGAGGTTGACCTGCAGGCCGGCGCTCTGCTTCATCATGCGCTGTCCCATGTCGCCGGTGCGTTGCATGTAGGGCCCCATAATGTCGTAGCGGGCCTTGGGAACCCAGCCGATCTCCTCCAGGCGGCTGAAGGGCTGCACGCCCAGACCGAGAAAACGCAGCCCGAGGGTGCGGCCGGCGCCTATGATGTCGTCGATATGACGGGAAAATCCCTGCTGGCAACAATGGATGTCGGCACAGAGGGCGCCGGAAAGTTCCAACTGGCCGCCGGGTTCCAGGGTCACCGAAGAAGAGGCGTCTTTCAGGGCGATGAGATGGGGGCCTTCGTAAATGCCGATCCAGGCGCCGTCAGCCAGCAGCGATTCAAGCAGGGCCCGGATACGGTCATAGGTCGCGGCCTGGCCCGTGTCGGCGTCGACCACCAGCTTTTCCATTTCGGCGCCGATGCCCCAGGTCTCCCGCGGCTTGGCACCGCGGGAAAGGTAGGCGATGAGGTCCTGCCGGGAGTCGATGATCTGCTCCAGGTTGGGTTTGATGAAGGTCGTCATGGACTCTCTTTCAGCGGCGACGAAAAAGCCGGCCCGAGGGCCGGCTCTCTATTAAGGCGCGGACTGAAGATAGGCGGTAATGCTGGCGCCGATGCGTTCGAAAATGCTGGTGAATTCCTTTTCATTGCGTTCGAGCAGGGTGATGCGGAAGCCCATTTCCGGCGTGCAGAAGGAGGAAATGGGGACGACGCAGATGCCCGTGGAAGCCAGCAGGTAATAGACAAAGCGCTTATCCAGCGAGACGCCCGGTTGGCCGACCAGGTCTTCCACCAGGTTTTTGACTTCCTGAATTTCGATAGGCAGGCTCTGGCGGTCGTTGAGTCGGCCCTTTTCAAAGACGATGCTCATGTAGAAAGCGCCGTTGGTACGGTTGACCTTGATGCCGGGGACCTCCTTAAGCAGGTCGTAGGCGATGTTGGAGTACCTCTCGTAGCGGCTCTTGCGCTCTTCGAGATAGGCCGGATACTTGGGGTGACTCATGATGGGCGGAATGGCCTTCTGCGGCAGGGTGGTGGAGCAGACCTCGACCATCTTGGAGTTGACGATGCTCTGCACGTACTGTTTGAAGATGGGGTCCTTGTCGGCATTATAGACCTCGATCCAGCCGCAGCGTGCCCCCGGCCAGGGCGCTTCCTTGCTGATCCCCTTCATGGCGATGGCGGGAACGTCGCCGATAAGGTCGGAGATGGGCTTGGTCGACTGACCGTTGTAGACGATGTTGTGGTAGATCTCATCGCAGATGATGAAGAGGTCATACTCCTTGGCGATGGCGATCATCTCCTTGAGAATGCGCTCCGGGTAGACCGCGCCCGTGGGGTTGTCGGGATTGATGATGAGGATGCCGGCAATGGCCGGATTGTATTTGACCGACAGGCGCAGATCGTCGAGATCAGGGTACCAGTTGTTGTCGGGATCGAGCCGGTAGGAGACCGGCTTTTGCCCGGCGTGGGCCGCTTCGCCGGAGGAGTGGGTGGAATAGGTCGGCGACGGGCCGATGACGCGGGCCTCACGGCGCAGAAAGCCGTAGACCTTCTGGATGGCGTCGCCGAGGCCGTTGAAAAAAAGGATATCGTCGGCGCTGATCTGCGTTTTGCCGCGCTTGTTGGTCAACTCGGCCAGAAATTCACGGGTCTCCAGCACGCCCCGGGTCGGGCAGTAGCCGTAAGAGCAGTCCTTCATGGCCAGGTCGGCGACGATCTTCTTCATCCAGTCGGGGATCTTCTCACCCTTGGCGATGGGGTCGCCGATGTTTTCCATGTTCGTTTTCATGCCGAGCTTGTTCAGTTTCTCGGCAATCTCGACAATAGCCCGGATCTCGTAAGTCAGTTCTCCGGCGCCGATGTGCACAATATTGTTGCGCATAACCTGTCTCCCCGTCTTGGTAGTAGCGTCGCCCTGCGGCGAAAAAACAGCTGAATATGAAAAGGCCATGGACGGTTGCGCCCATGGCCTGCTCGCTTTTCAAGGACCGCTTGCGGTCAGCCAGCAAAGGTATGGGCACAGGTGCGGCCAATTGCCGCCGCCTTCGCCGCGGCTGCCGCCGCTGCCATGTTGTGCCCTTTGCCGGAAAACATCACGTGAAGCTCTCCTTTTACGTTGGATTGCTTGGTTAACACAGTGTTTGCGGAAAGTCAATGCTTTCCTGCATCAGACAGGGAGGACGGCCGTCTGTGGCCATCAGAAGCTTCTTCTCTTACGGGAGAGTTTTCCGACCAGCCAGCCGATCAGAAAAACCCCGCCGCCGGCCAGGAACCACTGGATCATGCCGGTGGTCAGCAGCTTCTTGTTTTCCTGACGGATCGTCTCGATCTCGGTGTTTAGACGGGCGTTATCCTCTTCCAGCTGGTTACGGGCGTTGGTGATGTTGACGACTTCGCGCGAGTTGGCCAAGAGCGTGTCGTAGCGCTCGGTAGCCTCCTGGAGTTCGCGGCGGGTCTGGTCGAGGGCGGTTTGCAGCTCGGTCACCTGCTGTTCCGTGGTCCGGCTTTCTTCTGCCAGGGTTGCCTGGATATTCTGAAGCTCGTTTATGGCGGCTTCACGGGCTTTTTGCGCCGCGGCAAGCTTCTGCTGGAGCCCGGCCAGCTCTTTTTGCAGCCGAGCGATGATCAGGGGTTTAGGCAGCTCGCTGGTAACATATTGACTTAGAACATAGCCTTTTTCCCCGCTCGGAATCCGTACTTGGAGATAGCGCCCCTCCTCGGCGAGGATTTCCAGGGGAGTGTCCGTGCGCATCGTGGCGATTACCTCGGCCTGATCCGCCGGCTGCTGGCGCAGGGTGACAACGAGCTGATCGGACACGTAGCGGGTTTCCGCCGCTGCCGCCAGGGGCAGGGTCAGTAGAACAAGAAAAGCCATTACGGCCACATTACGTACATACGGCATAGAACTTTCCTCCTTGGCTCTGAGTCGCCGGCATTGGGCGCCGGCACGCAAAAAACCCCCATAGACTAGCTGTCCGGGGGATTTTTTGCAACCTCTTAAAAATACGGTGAATCAGGGTGGGCGAGGGTCTTTGGGGAAACGGGCGGGGCACCAGTGAGGCGGAACGGGGCGAAGAGGAGCTTGCCGCTCCTCTTCGCCGAAACAACTTACAGCAGGTCGGTCTTTTTCAGCAGCCATTCAGCTCCTTTATAGGAGACCAGAATAACGGCAAACCAGCCGATAACGAGTACAGTAATCATGACGATATCCTCCTAGTAAAGGTCTTCGGCTTCTTCGCCCTGCAGGTCATCCACGGTCAGTTTGCGGGCGTCCATCAGTCGCCAGACATAGGCAATGTAGGCCAGGACGAAGGGGACGGCGATTGCCACATAGCTCATGGCCGTCAGGGTGTAGTGACTACTGGAGGCGTTGGCGATGGTCAGACTGCTCTGCAGGTCAAATTTGGACGGGTAAAAAGCCGTGTGGTTGAAGCCGGCCAGGAAGAAGAGGGAAAGGCCGACAAAAACGGTCCCGGGTCCAGCCAGCCAGATGCCGCTGCGTCGCGGCGTGAAGCGGGTGAGGGCCACGGCGGCCACCACCAGAACCAAGCCTGCCAGCAGCAGGATCAACACCAGGGGCATGGCCAGCAGGTTGCTCAGGTATTTGCCGGCGACCAGCGCCACGGCCCCTGTCTGCGGCTCCACGGCATAGCCGCCCATGACGAGGAGACGGGCCAGAAAATACAGGAGGAACGGCAGGGCGCACAACAGATTGTTGAAGGCTGCTTTGCGCAGACGCTCCTCCAGGGAATCGTGGTGAATATGATTGAGCAGGTACATGGCGCCAAGAATGCGGGCTAAAAAGGCCAGGAAGATGCCGAGGGAGAGATTGAACAGGCTGAAGGCCGCTTCCAGGCCGCGCAGGGGATGCTGCCAGGTGACCGAGTTATAGGCGCTGAGCTGAAAATTGGAGCCGCTGAAAAAAGTGGCGACGGCGGCCCCGATCAGTAACAGACCGACGCTGCCGTTGATGAAGAGGAAGGCGTCGTAGGTTTTGGTTCCCAGCAGATTGCCTGGCTTACGACGGTATTCAAAGCTCACCGCCTGCACAATGAACGTAAAGAGGATGAGAATCCACACCCAGTAGGCGCCCCCGAAGCTGGTGGCGTAAAAGAGGGGAAAGGCGGCGAAAAAAGCGCCCCCGAAGAGCACCAGGGTGGTAAAGGTGAGTTCCCACTTGCGGCCGATGGAGTTGATGATCAGGGATTTCTCCTCTTCCGTCCTGGCGGCGGTGGCCAGCAGGGTCTGTCCTCCTTGTACGAAGGTCATGAACAGAAAGAGGGAGCCCACGGTGGCGACGATGATCCACCAGAGCTGCTGCAATTGGCTGTGCGCAAGATTTCCGAACATATTATTTCCCCTCCGGTCCGATGTGAATCTGCTTCAGCATGATGCGGATTTCGGCAATCAGCAGCAGGGTGAAAAGACCCAGGAACATGAAAAAGGTGGTCTGCACCGTTGCCGTGGTGAGATTGGAGGTGGCGACGTGCACCGGCAGCAACCCCTGGATGGCCCAGGGTTGACGGCCGACTTCCGCCACGATCCAGCCGGCTTCCTGAGCGATGTAGCCGAGGAAGAGGGAAACGACCCCTGCCATCAGCAGCCATTTCTGCTTGGCGATGGTGCCGCGATAGGTGAAGAAGAGGTAGGCCAGAAAGAGCAGAGGAAAGAAGGTGCCGAGCGCCACCATGATCCGGAAGCTGTAGAAATTGAGGGCCACGGGGGGGACGGCCTGCTCGGGGCTGCTGAGATAGCCGTAGCCGAGGTTGGCGCTGACGGCCTCGAAGCGGGAGAGTGCTGCGGCCGCGGTCGCCTCATCCCCGTTGCCCCGGGCGTTTTTGTAGAGGGCCAGCTGCTCGATGGCGGTTTTGCCCTCGATCATGCGCGCATTGACGCCGACGATGTTCTGCTCCGGGTTGCCGTAAACCAGGTCGTTGATGCCGGGGACGAAACTGTTGGGATCCCGGTTGGCCAGCAGGGAGAGCAGATAGGGGATCTTGATGGCGAAGATGTAGGGATCCTTGTCATCCCCCGGCTGCATGTCCGGTCGCAGCAGGCCGACCGCCGCCAGCGAACTCCCTTCCTCTCCCTGGTAAAGCCCTTCGATGGCGGCGAGTTTCATGGGCTGCACCTGGGCGGCCGTATAGGCCGTTTCGTCGCCGGTAAAGGCGACGTAGGCCGAGGAGATCAAGCCGAAGACCGCGGCAACCATAATGCTGCGTTTGGCCATTTCGATATGCCGGTTTTTGAGCAAAAACCAGCTGGAGATACTGACCACAAAAAGGGAAGCGAGCAGAAAGCCGGAACTGGTGGCGTGAGTGAAGTGGCCGATAGCGACGGGCGAGCCGAGGACTTCCCAGAAGTTCTCCATCTCGAAACGGGCGGTGTCGGGGTTGAACTTCATGCCGACGGGATTCTGCATCCAGCCGTTGGCCACCAGAATCCACAGGGCCGACAGGTTGGAGCCGACCGCCACCATCCAGGTGGAGAAGAGGTGAAATTTCTTCGAGACCCGGTCCCAGCCGAAAAACATGACGGCGAAAAAGGTCGCCTCGATGAAGAAGGCGAAAATGCCTTCGATGGCCAAGGGGGCGCCAAAGATGTCGCCGACCATCCAAGAGTAGTTGGACCAGTTGGTGCCGAACTCGAATTCGAGGATGATGCCAGTGGCAATGCCGATGGCGAAATTGACGGCGAAGAGCCGCATCCAGAATTTGGTGATGCGCTTCCACTGTTCATTGCCGGTCTTGACATAGAGACTCTCGAAAAAAGCCAGCAGAAAAGAGAGCCCCAAAGTCAAGGGGACAAAGATCCAGTGGAACATGGCGGTCAGGGCAAACTGCCCGCGCGCCCAGTTCACCATGGACATGTCGATTTGTTCCAGCACGGTAACCTCCCTGAAATAGAATTAATGGCCCTGGCTGCGTGTGAGATTTTCCAGGACATGGTTGGCCCGCTCGGCGTCGGTGTCGAAGCGGGTGTTGAGATAGTTGGGGAAAAAGAGCCATTTGACGATGGCGAACATGATGAAAAGCTTGAAGAGCATGAGCTTCCACAGGGTTTTACCCAGCACCATGGAGCGAAAGCCGTCCCGGTAGAATGCGTAGACGCGCCTGATAACCATGAAAACCTTCTCCTCTGGAGCGATTGTCGACGGACGACAGCATGAATTTTAACGGGTTCTCACCATATTGCCAGCGATAGCGCAGGGGAGATCTCGTTCGCCCGTCCAAATATAACCAAATTGGTCATAATTGTAGGCGGTCGAAATGGTTTGTCAAGTTTAATTTTTCGAAAGGGCTCAGGAGTCTTCCTTCGCCAAAGCCTGCCAGGTGTGTCGCTGCAGGAAGGATCCGGAAACGTTGGCTTCCATCTCGCGGTAGAGGGCCAGGGGCAGGGCCAGGCTGAGCAGGTTTTCGCCCAGCTGGTTGCGCACCTGCAGGCGGGCGGACAGATCGATAAGGCCGGCCACGGCCCGGGGACGTTGTCGCTGCGCTTCGCGGTAAGGGTAGATGCCGAGAGCCTGGCAGCCGGCGGCGAAGGGGATGAGCACGTTCTCGTTGTCGGGGCGGTCGTAGTTGGCGAGCACGGTCAAGGCGGCGAACTGGTCGGGATTGACGAAAAAGATGACGACTTCCGGTTTTTCGGTCTTTTCGTCGACGCTGTCCAGAGGCTTGAAGACGACGTAGGGTTTAGGGATCTCGGTGATGGGGAGGTTGTGGATGAAACTTTCCACGCGTTCGGGAGTTTTGCGGTAGCGTTCGCCGTGCAGGAAATTATCGTGGGCTTCAGGGCGCATGAAGGGTTTGAGCTGCTCGGCGGCCTTTCTTCCCTGCTCCCAGTTGGCGTTGCCCGAGGAGAGGAAGTGGCAGAAACAGTCTTTGCCGCCGGGAAAGTTGACGTACTGGTCGCCGAAACCCAGGCCGACCCCGCCACCGACACAGCCGAAGGTCTGACGGTCGCAAGCCCCGGCTTTTCCCCTGGCCGCCCCGGCCGCCAGCCACATGACACACCCCCACTTGCCGGGGCTGAACTGCACGGCCCCTTCAGGCTTGCTGTCGCTCCAGAGCAGGGCGACGGGCTGGTGCTGCAGATCGATGGCCTGGGCGATGCGGCTTTTCATAAGACCTCCTGACGGCTAGGCTCTCCGGCCGGGTCAGTCCTGAACCGAGAGAATGAACTGCGGGTGGATATAGAGCACGTAGTCGGGTACGAAAAAGGTGTAATACTTCATGGGCTGGTTGAGGTAGTCCATGACCCGGCCGAAGCCGGTGGGCATGTCGACGTAAATGTCGGCTTCAATTTCCTGCCGATCCAGGGTGCGGATACGAAGGTGGCGCCTGTGACCCAGCGTCATCAGCTCATCCAGTTCCGTGTCGGCTGATACGCGGACGATCATGATCTGCTGGCGGTTGACCAGGATGGTACCCGTGGATGTTTTGATGGGAAGAAAGAGAGATGTTTCCTGCAACAGGTCGATCACCTTTTGGGGCCCGCTGTGCCGCGCCCCGTAAAGGCTGAGAAAAACCTCGCCTTCAATGTGGCTGCCATCGGCCAGCAGCAGTTCGAGGTGGCGGGTGTTCTTGTCAATGCGGACGTCATCCATGGGTGGCTCCTTTTCCGGTGGGCAGTGGGAACTGGGCTTTATTGACGGCATAGCGATGGGCTTCCTCCACCGTGATGCGCTTTTCGGTCAGCAGTGTCTGCAGGGCCTGATCCATCAGTTGCATCCCCTCCCCTTTGCCGGTTTGTATGATGGAAGGGATCTGGAAAGTCTTTCCCTCGCGGATGAGGTTGGCGACGGCGGGGGTGACCGAGAGAATTTCCAGCGCAGCGCAGCGCTTGCCGTCGACGGTCTTGAGCAGCTGCTGGGCGATGACCCCCTTGAGAGATTCGCCGAGCATGGCGCGGATCTGCTCCTGCTGGTTGGTGGGGAAGACGTTGATGATGCGGTCGACGGTTTTGGCGGCGCTGTTGGTGTGCAGGGTGCCGAAGACGAGATGACCGGTCTCGGCCGCGGTAATGGCCAGTTCGATGGTCTCCAGATCGCGCATTTCGCCGACCAGAATGATGTCGGGATCCTCGCGCAGGGCCGCCTTGAGGGCCGCGGCGAAGGACTGGGTATGGCGGCGGACCTCACGCTGGTTGACCAGGCTCTGCTGACTGACGTGCACGAACTCGATGGGATCCTCAATGGTGAGGATATGCTCCTGTCGCGTGCGGTTGACGTGATCGATCATGGCCGCCAGGGTGGTGGACTTGCCGCTGCCGGTGGGGCCGGTAACCAGCACCAGACCCCGCTTGTACTGGGTGAACTTGAGGACGCCAGGGGGCAGTCCGAGCTGCTCGGCGGTGAGAATCTGGGTCGGGATCAGGCGGAAGACGGCGCTGATGCCGAGACGGCCGTAAAAGATATTGGCGCGAAAGCGTGACTGCAGGGCCGGTACCTCATAGGCGAAGTCGATGTCGAGATTCTCCTCGAAGCTCTGCCGTTGCTCCTCCGTCATGATTTCGTAGAGCAGCATCTTGTTCTGCTCATGGCTGAGGGGCTTGGGCATCACCGGCACCAGGTCGCCGGCAGCCCGCATCAGCGGCGGGTTGGTCGGAGACAGGTGCAGATCGGAGCCGCCCTTGTCCTTTAAGACCTTGAACAGGGTATCGATTTTCGCCATGGCAGGTTCTCCGTTGCGTAGAGTGGTGAGCCCCTTAGGCAACACATCAGAGAAGAGTCTATTAAAAAAGTGGGAAAAGGTCCAGAACGGGCAGTCGAAATTTTCAGAGAAAAAAAGCGGCGGCGTCCAGCAGCAGCCGGACGGCGAAAAGAAGCAGGAGGACGCCGAGCAGGCGCATGATAGCCAGGTAGGCGCGGCTCCCCAAAAAATCGCGGGAACGGCCGATCAGAACGGCCAAAAATATCTTGGAGCCGACCAGAAAAAAATAAAACCCGCCGAGAAACAGGCCAATGGCCAGCGGACCACTGTCTTTGGCCTGCAGGATAATGGGAGCGCCGACGGTGAACCAGAAAATGTAGGGATGCGGGCTGAGGATATTGATGAGGACCCCCTTGCGCAGGGAGGAAGAAGCCGGTTGGTTCAGGTCGATCTGGATGCCGGCCGTTTTGAGACTGTCCCAACCGAGATGGCCGACCAGGGCAGCGCCGGCGAGGGAGATGAGGCCAAGGATAAGGTCGTAGCGGGCGATTTCGGCCACGAGAAAAAAGCTGAGCAGGATGATGGGGGGGTCGGAAATCAGCGGGGCCAGGGCTGTGCGGATGCCGGCAGGGCTGCCGTGATGCAGACTTTCCCGCAGGACGAGAAAGAGCAGAGGACCGGGAGCGAAGCCGGCGGCCAACCCCAACAGGGTGCCCAGGGTAAGGTTGGTCAGCATCCGCACATTTCCCGTGGCGCTAAAAGGAGTAAGTCATCAGAAGATAAAAACCATGAACCGACGATGTTACTCGTGCAGCAGTTCGAAGGCGATGCCCTCGGCGGAAACACGAATGACCCGGGCCTTGAGAACGGGGCGTTCGAAGGCGCTCCCCGGATCGTGGATCTGCAGGCTCATAACCGTGCCGACGGCCGGTGGCGGCTCAAGGTCGACTTGCACCAGAGCGCCGCCGTCGCTGAAGTTCTGGGTGATGCCGAGGGTCGTGCGGCCCCCTTCGTCCATGACCTTGATGTCGACACTGAGATCGAATCGCTCGTGGTTGCGGCGCTCGCCCATCAGCCTGCCTCCCCCACCGGACTTAAGGGTTCGTCGTTTGAAAGGGCTTGGCGACTGTTGGTGTTCCCGTGGCCTGGCTTGCCCACGTCGACGCTCAGGCGATTTCGACCCTGCTTTTTACTGAGATACATGAGCGCGTCAGCCCTCTGCACCAGACTCTCTATCGTATCCCCGGGAATGGCCAGGGTGCCACCGAGGGACAGAGTGACCTGCAGGTTCATATCGCCATATTCCAAGCTGGCCTTGGCCACCAGATGGCGGAAACGTTCGGCGATCTGCTGCATCCCCTCTCCGTCGACGTTGCGCAAAATGGCGACAAACTCTTCACCGCCCCAGCGGCCGACCAGGTCGAAAGAGCGGGCATTGATGCTCAGTGTTCTGGCCACCATCTGCAGCATCAGGTCGCCGGTGTTATGGCCGTAGGTGTCATTGATTTTCTTGAAGTGGTCGATATCCATAAAGACGAGGGCAAAAGGTATGTGGTAGCGCTTGAGTTCATCCAGGCGGGATTGCAGTTCCATCTTGAGATAGCGGCGGTTGGCCAGTTGGGTCAGGGTATCGAGCATAGCCAGCTTGGTCAGTTCGGCGACCTGCTGCATGATCGCTTTTTTGGGACTCGAATCGGAAAAGAGTTCTACGGCCCCGAGCAGTCGTCCGCCCAGGTCCTTTAAAGGCGAAATACGGATGGCTACAGGCACCCGGTGTCCTTTTTTGTGGTGCAGATAGAATTCGGCTTCCCGGTAGTTGGAGTCGTTCAGGGTCAGGGCCAGAGGACAGCCATTTTCACAGAGGTTGACCCCCGCGTCATCAACGTGCATGAGGATGTTGTCGGAGCAGCGTTTGCCGATAACTTCGCCTGCCGTGTAGCCGGTAATCAGCTCCGCCGCCCGGTTCCAGTAGGTGATGCGGCGATCGTGATCGACAAAGTAGACCCCGTCGTACAGGTTTTCGAGGATGGATTGATAATCGAGACCGCCATAGTTCATGAGTTCACCACCGCATCCACCGATTTTACTCTTTTTCAGTTAGATATTTTTATTTCTTATCACAGCGCCGGAAGCAAAAAAAGCTTTTAGTTAAAGGAAACAGATATTTTCAGCGTTTGCCGCCGCCGAACAAGGTACCCAGGACGCCACGGATGAGCTGACGGCCCACCTGGTTGCCGATGGTGCGGGCGGCGCTTTTCATAAAGGCCTCGCCCAGGCTCTGGCGGGCACGACCGGCCGGTTTGGACGGTGGCGTCGCCGCGGCTTCCACCTGCTGTCTTTCGGCGCGCTGCTTGAGAATTTCGTAGGCCGACTCGCGGTCGACCGGCGTATCGTAACGGCCCTTGAGGGGCGAGCGCTGCAGGCGCTCGCGGCGTTCTTCCTCGTTCAAAGGACCGATGCGCGATTCGGGCGGCCGGATGAGGGTGCGCTGAACCGGTAGCGGTGCCCCCTTGGCGCTGAGGGTGGAGACCAGGGCTTCGCCGGTGCCGAGGTCGGTGATGGCTTCCTCGGTATCGAAAGCCGGATTGTCGGCAAAGGTCTGGGCCACGGCGCGGATGACCTTGCGGTCGCGGGGGGTGAAGGCGCGCAGGGCATGCTGAATCTTCAGGCCCAGCTGGCCCAGAATGTCCTCGGGGATGTCGAGGGGGCTTTGGGTGATGAAGAAAATACCCACCCCCTTGGAGCGGATGAGACGGACGACCTGTTCGATCTTGTCGAGCAGGACTTTGGGGGCCTGGTCGAAGAGCAGGTGGGCTTCATCAAAAAAGAAGACCATCTTCGGCTTGTCAGCATCGCCCACCTCGGGCAGATTTTCAAAGAGTTCGGACAGCAGCCAAAGCAGAAAGGTGGTGTAGACGCGCGGCGCCTGGGCGTAGAGGCGGGTGGCGTCGAGCAGGCTGATGACGCCCTGCCCCGAAAAATCGGTCTGCATGAGGTCGGCGAGGACCAGGGCCGGTTCGCCGAAGAAGAGGTCGGCCCCCTGACTTTCCAGGACGAGAAGCTTGCGCTGGATGGCGCCGATACTGGCCGGCGAGAGATTGCCGTAGCCCTGGCGCAGGGTGCCGGCGTTCTCGGCCATCCAGCTGAGCAGGGCGCGCAGGTCCTTGAGGTCGAGCAAGAGCAGCCCTTCGTCGTCGGCAATCTTGAAGCCGGCATAGAGGACGCCGGCCTGGGTATCGTTAAGCTCCAGCAGGTTGCTCAGCAGCAACGGCCCCATCTCACTGAGGGTGGTGCGCACCGGCTGGCCCTTGTCGCCGTGGATATCCCAGAAAAGGGTAGGACAGGGGCGCAGTTGAAAGTTCTCGAGGGGAATCTGGGTCAGCCGCTCGTCGATTTTCGGGTGGGGCTGGCCGGCGGCGGCGAGGCCAGAGAGATCGCCCTTGATGTCAGCGGCAAAGACGGGCACTCCCAGGCGGGAGAAGCTCTCGGCCAGAATTTGCAGAGTGACGGTTTTGCCGGTGCCGGTGGCCCCGGTGATGAGGCCATGGCGGTTGCACATGGCGGCCAGTTGGCTGACAGGTTCGCCGGCGGCGGCGCCGATGGTGAACTTCAGGGGATCAGTCATAAAGGTCTCCCATGATTGAGGTAAAAGGGGTGGTCTCTTTCTTTGGGGCCACCAACTCCCGCGTCAGCGGCGCACCTGCACGCGGACTCCCTCGGCGACTTTGTCGCCGGGGTGCAGGATCACCCTCTCGGCGGCCTCCAGTCCGGCCAACACTTCGGTCTCCAACCCATTGCTCTGGCCGGTCGTGAGGGTGCGCAGGCGGGCGCGGTTGCCGTCCACGACGAAGACGGCCCACTGGCCTTCGCGGCGGAAGAGGGCGCCTGAAGGCACCTTCAGTACCTTATCCTTCTCCCAGACTATGATGCGGGCTTCGACGCGATAGCCGTCTCCCAGGGTGGGCCGGCTGTCTGGAGGAGCCTCCAGGTCGACGACGACGTCGACCCGCTGCTCCTCCACGCCCAGGGCGGAAACCTTGGTATAGGCCGCCGGTTCCACCAGGCGGACACGTCCTGTCAGCGCCTCCCCTCCCCCCCACTGTTCGAGCAAGACGCGCTGACCGGGCCGGATGCGCACGGCATCGCTGGAGAGGACATCGATGACGACTTCAAGATCTTTGGCGTTTCCCACTTCCACCAGGGGCGTGCCGGGGGTCACGACCGTGGCGCTTTCCTGCAGAACCCTCAGGACCTGCCCGTCGGCTGGCGCCAGCAGCGGGAAGGCGTCCTGCGGTTGGCCCGGCCTGAGTTCCTGCAGGCGCAGCAGGGCCGCGTTAGCCTGGGTCAGTTCGGCCCGGGCGATCTGCACGGCAAAAAGAGCGGCCCGATGGTCCTCGCGGGCCGTCTGCGAGGCATAGGAGGCGTCATCGAACTCCTGGCGGGAGATCATCTGCTGATCGAAGAGTTTCTGGCGCCGCTGGAGGTTGGCCTCCGCCTGCCGGCGGCGCTGATCCGCACTGTTCTGGTTGGCCAGACTGCGGCTCAAGGCCGCTTCCGCCGCTTTGACCCGGGCCTCACTCTGGGCGAGGGTCCGTTCATCGAGCAGGGCGGGAACCGCGGGTTCGACCAGGGCCAGCATCGTCTGGCCGGCCTCAACCGGATCGCCGGGATCGAGATCGATACGGAGAAGACGCCCAGCCAGAGGAGCGGCCAGGGTGTAGCGCTCTTTGACGCGGGTCTTGCCGTCCTCGTCGATGCTAATCTGCAGGGCGCCCTCGTTGGCCTCAACAATGTCAACCTCGACGGGACGGGGTACAAAGGCATAGGCGAAAAGCCCGCCGAGAATCAGGATAAGAAGGGCCAGCCAAAGGCGCCGGCGAATGGTCGGGGTCATGGGTCTACTCCCTGGCCTTGAGAACGGCAATGAGGTCGAGCCGGTCCAGTCTGCGCCGCACGACCAGTCCCGAAGCCACGGCCGCGAGGAGAATCACCAGGGCGGCGGTGCCGTAGGTGGACGGGTCGACCACGAGGGAAAACCGCAAGACCTCCGTCTGCAGCGCCCAGGTGGCCAAGGCGGCGAACCCAGTGCCGAGCACCAGCCCCAGGGGGATGGCAAGCAGGGTCAGCAAACCGGCCTCTCCCAGCAGCAGCCAGGAAATCTCGGTCCGGGTAAATCCGATCACCCGTAAGGTGGCGAGCTCACGGCTGCGTTCGGAAAGAGCCACACGCATACTATTGTATACCACTCCAAAGGCGATAATGCTGGCGAAAATCATGTTGAAAAGGCGCATGCGGAGCAGGTTTTCCGCCATGGTTTTCCGGAAACTCTCGAGGGCGCCCCGCTTGAGGGTGACTCCGGCCACCGCCGGGGTCTTTTTAAGGCGATGGTACAATTCTTCTTCAAAACGGCTGTCGACCAGGAGATTGGCGCCAGAAATGGAATCTTCCTCCCGCATCAGCTTCTGGAGGGTGCGCAGGCGCATATAGGCCGAGGTGCCGGTGTAGTCCTCGACCAAGGCTGCCACCGGGATCTGCCGTACCGGCCTGTTCCCTTCCAGCACGTCGACCCGCACCTTCTGCCCGGGAGCCACCTCCAGCAATTCGGCCAGGGCCGCTGAGAGGACCAGACCCTGTTCCGGTAGAAAAACGGGCTGGCCATCGCGATTGAGAGGGCGCAGCAGGCTGGCGTCGGGGGGCAGCCCGGTGATGGCCAGCAGTCGGGAGCGATGGCCGAAATTCAGGCGCACGGGGACGGTGCGCACCGGTTCGGCCCGGCGTACACCGGGCAGTTGGGCGAGAGCGGTCAGGGCGCGGCCATCGGCGGGCTCCACCAGAGTGACTGTCATGTCCTGTCTCTGCGCCTGAAAGAACTGAAAATCGATGAGGTTCTCGATAATATCTTCCGAAAAGCTGCCAAGGATCATAACGGCCACGGCCAGGGCGATGCCCAGGCAGGAGAACAGGGCCTTGAAAGGCCGGCGTTCGAGTTGCCTCAGGATCATCCGGGCGCCCTGGGTCAGAAATCGCTGCAAGCCCAGGCGTTCGACGACGGTGGGACGGAAGGCCGCCGGCGGCTCGGGGCGCATGGCTTCGGCTGGGGGCAGTTCCACCGCCTTTCGCACCGAGCCGTACACGCCGAGGGCGGCCGTGCCGCCGCTCACCAGCAGGGCGATCAGGGCCACCTCGAAGCCCAGGTGGTAGTCGAAAACGGGGAAACTGAAAAAGCGGGCATACATGCGTGTCATCCCTCGTCCGAACCAGGCCCCTGCCGCCGTTCCCAGAACGGCCCCGGCCACGGAGATGGCCAGGCCGAAGCGCAGGTAGTGCAGGCCGACTTCCAGACGGCTGTAGCCGAAGGCTTTCAGGGCGGCGATCTGTTCCCGCTGGATGCTGATCAGGCGGCTGAGCACCACGTTGATGAGGAAAGCCGCCACCGTCAGGAAAATGGTGGGTGGAATCAGCGCCATGCCACGCAGCTGGGTCATCTCGTTGGAGACCAGCTTGTGGGACATCTGATCCTCCCGGCCGTAGGCCCCCTGCCCCCCGTAGTCCGCCGTCGCCTCATCCAGCCGCTGCAGCACCTCCGCTTGAATGGCTCCCGGCTCCAGCGTGAGACTGACGTCGTTGAAGGCCCCTTCCAGGTCAAAGGCGGCGGCCAGGTCGTCATAGCCCATCCAAAAGACGCCAAAGCGTCGATCGTCGGGGATGAGTTCCCCGGGACGGATCTGATAGACATATTCGGGCGAGAGGGCAATTCCTACGATGTTCAATGCCTGCCGGCGGCCATTGAGGATCGCCTGCACCCGGTCGCCGGGCTTAAGCCCATGGGCCTCGGCGAAGCGCTGGTTGACCAGCACTTCCCCCCGCCGCTGGGGCGCGGGTAACCGGCCTTCCCGCAGGTGCAGACGGTTGAGTTGGGGCTGTCTGCCTGGGGGAAGGGAGATCAGCCGGCCAGTCGCCGGTTCACTCAGACCGGCGATGTCGAGAGTCACCTGGGCGACGACCCGGGTCTCCAGCCGGGCGACCCCCGGGATATGGGCCAGACGTGAGGCCAGGGCCTGCGGAGCGCGCTTGAGATGGGTGAAAACCTGGGCGAAGCCATACTGCTCGTAATAAGAGTCCAGAGTGCGTTCCAGCGATTGCAGGGTGGAGAGAGACATGACGAAAGTGGCGATGCCGCAGGCCATGACCAGGGCGATGGCCAGGGCCTGGCTTTTCATCTGCAGCAGATCGCGGCGTAGTTTTGTCTGTAAAATCCCCATGGTGATCACCATTGCAGGCGCTCGGCGGCGACGCGCTCCCGATTATGCTCTTCCTTTACGATACGGCCGTCGGAGAGGTGAACGATGCGGTCGGCCATGGACGCAATGACGGCGTTGTGGGTAATGACGGCGGTGGTAGTGCCGAGTTCCCGATTGACCTTTTCGATCACCTCCAGCACCAGGATGCCCGTTTTTACATCAAGCGCACCCGTCGGCTCGTCACACAGCAGCACCTCCGGCCGCTTGGCGATGGCCCTTGCGATGGCGACACGCTGCTGTTCTCCGCCGGACATCTGGGACGGAAAGTGATCCAGGCGCTCCCCCAGGTTCACCAGCTTCAAGGCTTCTTCGGGCGACATGGGATTCGCCGCGATTTCGGTGATGAGGGCCACGTTTTCCCGCGCGGTCAGACTGGGTATGAGATTGTAGAACTGAAAGACGAAACCGACGTGATCGCGTCGGTAACGGGTGAGAGCTTCATCATCGTAGGCGGTGAGATCATGGTCGCGGTAGCGCACCTGCCCGCTCGTCGGCACATCGAGGCCGCCCAGAATGTTGAGCAACGTCGACTTGCCGCTGCCCGAGGGGCCGAGCAGCACCACAAACTCCCCCTCGTGGAGATCGAAGTCGACCCCGCGCAGCGCCTGCACCTCCATCTCGCCCAAGGCATAGACTTTGGTCAGGTCGCGGGCTTCAAAGACCGGGGGAGGTGCGTCAGGGGCGGAATGGGCGGCAGGCACAGGCATCTCCTGTAGGGTTGAGGCTCTGCTTTCAACTATACCGCTGAAAGGCGGAGATGCATCCTGACAGGGAAAATGAGAATCTGCCTTGCAATGCCGCCGCCGGCGTCTAAGATTTTTTTCAGGGAGTGAACAAGACGACAAGGAGGTTCATCATGCCCACAAAGCAGGAGTCCTGTGTCAAGCCGGCCGGAGGTCCTGTCGCAGGCGCGAAGCCTGAAGCAGTTTCCCCGTCGGCCCAACCTATGGCAAAGGAGGAAGCCGTCATGACTGCACGTGTAGGCCGAGAGGCCCCGGATTTTGAGGCAACCGTATTTCAGGATGGCGGCTTCAGGAACATGAAGCTGTCCGATTCCCGGGGCAAGTGGATTGTCCTCTGCTTTTATCCCGGCGACTTCACCTTCGTCTGACCGACGGAGCTGACGGCAGTTGCCGTCAAATATCCCGAACTGAAAAAGCTGGGGGTCGAAGTCTTCGCGGCCAGCACCGACAGCCGTTTCAGCCACAAAATCTGGCAGGAAGAAGAGCTCAGCAAGATGGTCCCCGGCGGCGTGCCCTTCCCCCTCATCGCCGATGCCGGCGGTCTCATCGGCCGGGCCTACGGCGTCTATGAAGAACTGGCCGGCGTCGATATCCGCGGACGCTTTCTCATCGACCCCGATTTCGTCATCCGCGCCGCCGAAGTGCTGACCCCCGAGGTCGGCCGCAACGTCTCCGAACTGATCCGCCAGGTGCAGGCCTTTCAGCATGTGGCCAAGACCGGTGAGGTAACTCCTTCCGGCTGGCAGCCGGGCAAGCCTACCCTGAAGCCCGGTCCTGAACTGGCCGGCAAGGTGTGGAAGGAGTGGAAGCCGGATATGGCTTTCTAGCAGAAAAAAAGAGAACCAATAAAGAAAGAGGGGCCAGCTAGTTGCCGGCCCCTCTTTCTTTAACTTTTTCACCCAGCCGTGCAGGCCGGATTCAGGTTATGGCGTGGATGTGCGCTAGTAAGGTGGGATTGCAATGGTTCTTTCCACTCTCTCGAAACCGGATTCAATCAGCTCGCCATTTTCGTCATCTTCCTCATAGAAAAATCTGAGCATGTCGGCGCCATCGTCGTCGTAATTTTCTATAAACCAGATACGGAATTCTTCGTTCGTCGCACCAGAGGGAGTCAGGGTCAGTTGGCCTGTAGCTTCATCGTAAGCCCAGGCGCCGAAGACATTTCCATCAAGTGGGTGGCTCAGCATAAAGTCGTTATTGTCCCAAAGCTCCAGGGTTTCGAACTCTTCATTTTCATTGATAATATACGAGCCTGAAAAGGTAAGCCTGATATTATCGAGAGCTGTTTCACTGAAAAGAAGCGGCCGATTGAATTCGGTGTCGTCATCGTATTCGTCAGCCACTTCGTCATTGTCAGCGTCGGTCAGACTGACAACCGCCCCTTTGTCGTTGAGGAAATAGACGGTGTCGGTGGTGCCGTCATCATGCGTGACAGCCAGGCCGCCGTAGGTATCGGTGCCCCAGGTGATGAAGCTGGAGGCGGTGCCGTCAGGATAGTAGCGAAGGGTGCCAGTCGTCTCAGAACTCAGGTCAAGCCAGCCGCCGCACAGATTGTTTGTACATATCCCGTCATCGACAATAAATTGAGCACCGGACAGGGTTCCGGAATCCTGCTCGCGAATCTTGACCAGAGGCAAGGCCGTGGCCCCGCTCAGGCCATCCATAAGTTCCCCCCAGGCGCGGGCGTAGATGTGGCTGGACCAGTCCGCCACCAGGGTCATGTCGAAGGGTAGGCCGGTATATTCGAGATCGAGGACGCCAGCGGTGATGCTCCAGGGGATCGTCTGGGTTTCCGCGAGACCACTATCGTCGACTGGGCCGATGAGCTCCAGATTCCCATCGGCGGCAAAGCGGAACAGGCTGCCCAGGTAGAAGGCCTTGCCGGATAGAAGTCCATCAGCAAAGGCAAGTTCGCCGGTGCTGCCGACGCTGCCATCCTCCCGCAGGTAGAGGTGACCGATGTCGTTGGTCAGGGGGAAGGCGCCATCTGTGACCGCTTGGATCACGGCACCGTTTTGCGCGTTGTTCATGGCGAAATAGTTCAGGCCAAGCTCGCCCCCTTGAACCGCATTGACTTGGACTGTAAAGGCACCCAGATCGAAATAGCTGTCTTCATCCTCGATGTATTGACGGATGGCCTCCTGTTTCCACCAGGTGAAAATGGCGGGAATGGTGTCGGCCACATCGCGCATGGTGACGGCGGGAAAGTCATAGCCTGTGGGCAGGGCAGCAGTGATGCGCGCCATCGCTGACGGAGCGGTGGCATAATAGACCGCTTCGACTGCCGAAGTGAGCAGGTTTGCGCCAAACCAGGCGCCGCTGAATAAACCGCGTGCTTCCGCTTCCGTCAGGGTGCTACCAAGGCGTTCTGCCAGGTAGAATTCCATCAGGGCCCCGGCGTAGACATTGGCGCGCAGGCAGGCAATATCCGCATCCGTGACGTTCTCTGCGGTCAGCTGGTTGAGGCCGGTGTAGGGGTCAGCAAAAATATGCTCCTCCGAAAAGGTGGGGATGCCGGTGAGGGCAACTCCCAGAGGGGCAACAGTGCCGTTGTCGGTGACATCGGTCAGATAGTCG
Organism: Desulfuromonas sp. KJ2020; assembly: GCF_024197615.1. Taxonomy (NCBI): domain Bacteria; kingdom Pseudomonadati; phylum Thermodesulfobacteriota; class Desulfuromonadia; order Desulfuromonadales; family Desulfuromonadaceae; genus Desulfuromonas; species Desulfuromonas sp. KJ2020. Next base: position 642,557 of record NZ_JAKUKE010000001.1, on the reverse strand, counting down.
ACAATTTCCGTCTCGCTGAGCCCCAGCGCGACCAGGGTGGTCAGCGGGGAGACCACGACAGTATCGACATCCGTCGCTCTTATGGTGCGGGCCAGCATGCCGGTATAGGGGATGCCCTGGTGGCTGCCGGGCTCATACAGAATGATGGTACGACCGGCGGGGATGGTGGTCGCAAAGGTAAACTGGCCGTTTTCGTCAGAAGACGAGGAGATCTGCTCCCCCTCGTCCCAGCGGCCGTTGCCGTTGGCGTCTTCAAAAAAGGAAGCGCCGACGATATAGGGATCGACAACGACGCCGCCGGTGACTGTAGCACCACCACCTCCGCCCCCGCCCCCGCTGCTGCCGCAGCCGGACATGGCCAGCGTGCCAACGAAGAGGGTTGCCAGCAGTGTTACCCACCTTGCCTTGAACATTACAGTACCTCCCGTGGTTAAAGGTTGTTTTGCCTCCTTAAAAAACGCAAAAATCAGGGTGCGTGCGCATTTCAAAGGGCGATTCTATAGAAATATCAATAGATTGAAAGTCGACTATTTGTAAACCTTGTGCTTTTGCTCCTCATTTTCTACACTGGAGACCGTATACGGAAAGGTCTCAACCCAACGGATGTGTCTTTACGCACACGAGAATTCTAATAATTGTTTCATGTCACCATGCTAACCTCTTTTCCTTTTGCGGCTTTTGTTCTGTGGCTTTTGGCTGTTCCCATGGACGGTCCCTTGACGGCGGCTGCCGGCCTGGGGGGAGCCACAGGATACTTTCTGCTGCCTCATGCCCTCACTCTAATGGCGGTGGCACTATGGTTGCCGCCAAAACGCTTCAAGCAGCTGATCCCCTATGCCGTTCTGGCCACCTTGGCACTCACGCTGGCGATTCCTCTGTTTCCGAGGCAGGGGTCCTGGCTCCTCTCAGGACTCAGTTTTACCGGCGCCTTTGTCGCCGTTGAGGCCTGCTGCCGCTTGCACAGCACCAGGCGTCCGGTCCTCGCGGCCGCCGCCGGTCTGGTTATGGCCAATCTGTTGTTATTTGTCCTGCACAGGTTCCCCGGCGGGTCGGTCGGTCACTTTGTCCTGGTGACACTTCCCCTTTTGCTGCTGCTGTCACCCTTGCCGGCCGTTGGAAAAAAGCAGGCCGCGCATTTTTCGGTCCCTTTATGGCGTTATCTCCCTTTCGTGCTGGTTTTTCATATCGTCGGCGGGCTGATGTATGGCTCGATTTATCCCGCCTATCAGCCCGTGGCTCTGGTCGCGGGCCTGGAACTGTTCTTTTATGTGGCGACAGTTCTTGGTGCCGTCTGGCTGGCGGAGAAAAGTCAGGACCTGGCCCTGATCTTCGGTATTGTGCTGAGCATGGCCTCCTTTGCTCTGTTGCAGTACCCCCAGCCTTTGACCATCAACCTGAGCATGTTCGCCATGCAAGCCGGCCAGGGATTCGTCGATCTGTTCCTGCTGGCTTTTCTGCTGTCCTTTGCGCGTCCCGTTCGCGCGTTTGGTCTCGGCCTGGCCATCTTGTGTCTGGGAATTTACGGCGGACAGCTCTTCGGGCGGCATTTGCAGGACATGGCCGGGGCGATTGCCCTGAGCGGCCACATCGTTCTAAATCTTTCTGTGCTCATGCTCTATTTTCTGAGCCGGCAACGCCATCCCCTGGCGGCCTTTGACCGGACCGCCAGCGGCGAGGGGTTATCGGGGGCGCCAGAGGATAGTGCCCGCCCTGCAATCTCAGAGGTTACGGCTCCGTCAGCCGAGGATCTTCTCCCGGAAAATATCCGTCTGCTGCTTTCCGAGCGGGAGTGCATGGTACTGGCCCAGAGTCTCGATGGGCGGCCATATCGACAAATTGCCTCGGATCTGGCTATTTCGGAATCGACGGTGAAAACCTACATGAAGCGGATATGCGACAAGCTTGACGTCAAAGGCCGCAAGGGATTGTACGAAGCATTGGGAAAATGGTGAGCTGAGAAAGCGGTAGAAGAAAGTGGGCAACCGGGAACATGATGATGACCATCGTGCTCCCGGTTTTTTATGATTTTCAGGAGATATCCCGGCCGACGAACCGTCGGTCAGCAGGAAGGCCCTCAGGTGCCGCCTGGCTGGTTGCCGCTACAGCCCTTTTTGCGGGGGAGGGTGCAGCGCCCCAGCAGTACCAGCAGCACAACGGCGGCGACCACCATCAGGGGGGACTCGGTGGCGGCGCCCGCTTCGCTGACCCAGCGCGTGATGTCGAGACCGCTGAAGGCGTAGAGGCGGTTGGTCAGCCAGCCGAGGGCGAGGGAGCACAGGGCGATGGAGAGCAGATAAACCAGGGTGGCGGCGCGGCCGAAATAGCGGAAGACCACGGTGATGGTGGCGGCATTGGTGGCCGGCCCGGCCAGCAGAAAGACCAGGGCGGCGCCGGGGGAGAGACCTTTGAGCACCAGAGCGGCGGCGATGGGGGTGGAGGCGCTGGCGCAGATGTAGAGGGGGATGCCTACAGCCAGCATGATCAGCAAAGAGAGCGGTTCGCTATGCAGATAACGGACGAAGAAATCGTCCGGGACGAAATAGGCGATGATCCCGGCCAGGCCGATGCCAAGCAGCAGCCACTTGCCGATATCCCCCAGCAGATCGCCGAAAGCGTAGGCGATCCCCTCGCGCAGGCGTCGGCCCAGGGGCAAGGGTGCGGGCGTCTCCTGTCCCGGCGTCGTGGTGTCGGTCCCCTGCTTTGCCGGGGCGCCGGCCTCGTCCGGCAGGCGATTGATGGCCAGCCCCGTCACCGTGGCGGTGACAAAGGCGGCGAGGGGCCGGATGAGGGTCATGAGAGGATCGAGCAGGGCCCAGGTGATGGCCATGGAGTCGACCCCCGTCTCCGGTACCGAGACGAGAAAGGCGGCCGAGGCCCCTTTGCTCGCCCCTTGCTGGCGCAGGCCGATGGCGGCCGGAATGACCCCGCAGGAGCACAGGGGCAGGGGAACGCCGAAAAGCGAGGCCTTGAGCACCGAGCCGGCGCTGCTCTGGCCCAGATGCCGGGCCACGACTTCAGTCGGAATCAGGGCCTTGAGTACCCCGGCGGCAAAAAAACCGAAGAGCACGTAGATGGCCGATTCAACCAGGATCTCCCAGCATTCTCCCACTATTCCCAGTACGATATCCATGTTTTGGCGGTGCCACCCTTCATAACGAAGCCAGGCCGAGGCCCTTCCCCAGCCTGGTTTCCCAGGTCAGACCTGAGTTTTCTGCCAGCCCTAGAATTTATATTTCAGACCGAAGTTGAGAAAAGCGCCGCCGACGTCATCCGTCACCAGGTCGCCGCGCAGTTCGGCGAAGAGGGCGAACTGACTGTCGATGTTGAAAGCGCCGCCGCCCACCAGATGCACGCCGAGTTCGAGTTCGGAATCGTCGTGCCAGGGGGAGTCGATCATGGCCAGGTACAAACCGGGCCCGGCCCCGGCGTAGAGATCAAAGGGGGTACCGGCAATGGCATGATTGAGGATGAGAGAAGCGGTAAAGGGGATGACAGTCAGATCGACGCTGCTGTTGCGCTCCAGTTCGGCGCCGTAGAAGCCGGTGGCGAATTCGGCGTAGACCTGGGGGTTTTGGGTAAAAGTAAAGCCGTAGGCGACTCCGAAGTTGTAACCCGTATCGAAGGCGCTTTCATCGGGAAAGTAGAGACCGGCGCGACCGCTGATATATTCGGCCGAATAGGCCGGCAGGGCAGTCCCCAGGGCGAGGATGAAAAGAGCCAGACAGGTTGCGAGTTTCTTCATGGTGACCTTACCTCCTTGGATATTGTTCCGGAACGCGCCGGAGGGAAATGAAAGGACCGCTTACTCAAAAGGGCCGCGTATAGCTGATGAAACCCTGTACTCCTTCAAGACCCGAGGTGTCAACCCCCTTTTCAAATTCAAGGTTGCTGGTGACGCCGCGCAGTCCGATGCCCATGAAGGCGCCATCCGGCAGGCGGTATTCGATGGCGGCCCGCGCATAGCCGCCGATTCCGAAGGCGTTTTCGCTGGTATCGGTGGTGGCAGTGTCGCCCTGGCTGTCGGTTTCTTCCCTCTCGCCGTCATAAGTGGCGAAGAGCAGCAGGGGGCCGGCCCCGACGGAGAGCCGCAGGCGGTTGGCCATCACGTGGCTGGCGTAGAGCCCCATGGAGAGATCGAGCAGCCACAGAGACGTTTCGATGCGCACGCTGGTCTGCTCCAGGTTGCTGGTGAGGGAGGTGCTGCGCGAACGCCAGCCGAAGAGCAGTCCCCCCTCGAAGCCGGCCTGGCTGTTCTGCCCGGCCAGGGCATACTGGGCGGCGAAGCCGAGCATTGGCATCTGCGACAGGTCCGTCTCTTTGTAAGCGTCGGGGTCAACGGGGGATTCTTCCCGAAAAGTCAGGCTGTCGTCGTGAAACACCGCGGCACCGAAGAGGGCCTGGATGGCAGTGGGCGGCGGCTCGTAGACCGCTGCCGACAGGGGCTGGGCCGTAAGGCAAATGATCCCAAGAGCCAGGATGAAAAGGGAGCGGAGCCCAGCGGTTTTGCCTGCAGCACTCATAGGGGAAACCGCTGGCAGAGAGAGGCCAGGTAGCGAGAGCGCACCTGCTCGCTGGCCAGCAGCTGCTTGACCGGCGGCAGCTTGAGGATGACGCCAAGGACGGCGGCGAGGGCGCGGTGGCTCCACAGGACCTGGTTGTCGAAGAGCAGATGGGGCAGGGTGCCGCGCTCGATAGCCATGAGCACCACCTTGTGGACGCTGTTGACGGGGGTGATGACCCGCTGCGCGCGCGGCTGCAGACGAAGGGCGCCGCGGGGGCAGTTGCGCACGCAGACGCCGCAGCCGAGGCAGAGCTCTTCGTCGATGACCGCCGTCTTGCGGCCCCGACCGTCGGCTTGTTCCGTTTCCAGGCGGATGATTTTGACCGGGCAGGTCGGCAGGCAGCGGCCGCAGCCGGTGCAGTTGTCCTTGACGTGCACGATGAAGTTGCTGGTGTGTACCGGGTTCATGTGCCCGAAACGCTGGGCGGCGAGCATGGCCTCGCAGCAGCAGGGGCAGCAGTTGCAGATGAAATTCATCCCTTGCTGTACGTTTTCGCCGAACTGGGCCAGGTTCTGCTCCCAGGCCTTGTGCAGCAGTTCCTGGCACTCCCCACGCTCCACCCGGCGAGCGTAGCCGTGGCGGATGAGCGAGGCGGCCACGGTGTTGAAGGTCATGCAGATGTCCATCTCGGCCTCGCAGGCGGTGCCCAGATGGGAACGCTTGTGGCGGCAGTAGCACAGGCCGATGCCGATATCGGTCGCGGTCTCGATGACCTCGGTGGCCCGTTCATAATCGAGCACATAGAGGGCGTTTTCGGGAGAGAGGGCGCCTTCCTGCACCAGCACGCGGCCGAGCTGGGTGTCGCCGTTGACGAAGAGGGCTTTGATGAAATCCTCTTCCACGCTGATGTATTGCTCGTAGAGCTGGGAGAGGAGCTTCTGGTCGATGTCGTCGCGCAGCCGCATGAGGGCGAACTCGAAAAAGCCGGCCATGGGCGGCGGCAGCACGTACTCCATGCGGCCCTTGACCTGCATGTCGACGAGCAGGGCGCGATCGGCCAGGCGCTGCAGGGTCGTTTCGGCTTCGGCCAGTCCGACCCCCCAGGCCTTGGCCGCTTTTTCGGCGGAAAAGGGCCGAATGGGCAGGCGGGCGACGAGGTCGGCCTCTTTTTCACTGAACAGCAGGGCGAGGATGTCGTACAGGAGCTGGGAGGGGGGTGCCCCCTGGGGAAAGCGGTTGAGCCGTTCGCTCAGGTTGGCATAGCCGGTTTTGAGGGTGTGGTGGGACATGGTCGCCTCTCATGCCGCGCTGCACCCGGGCCGGTCGACTGCAGAGTCCGAATCCTAGGACTGGCCCTTTTGCTGCAGCGAACTGAAGATCATGTCGAGCACGGCTTTCTGCCGGACTTCGTGCTTGTTGAGCACCGCCAGGCAGCAGCCCATAGGAAAACGTTCGTGCAGGTAATCGGCATCACGTCCCGACAGGATGATGATGCGGTTTTTGTTTAAGCCTTTAGCGGTGGCGTAAGCCAGAATCTTGCCGCCGTCCATCCCCGGCATCTCCAGGTCGAGGAGCAGCAGACTGAGATCCGCGGTGATGGCGGCCAGCCCCTGCAGGGGGTCGAGGCGGGTTTCCACTTCCAGGCAGGGATAGTTTTCGGCTACATATCCCTGCATGAAAGTGAGAAACGTTTTGTCGTCGTCAATAATCAGGATCTTGGCCATGCTGCGGATCGGAAGCCTTTACCACTTGATGTCGATGATGGAGAGGAACATGAGACCGGCGCCGGTGACGGCGATGCCGCTGTGGCTCGATTCGCTGCCGCCGTCGGCCATGGCGCTGCCGGCGATGAGGGCGGCGGCGCCGAGAGTTCCCAAAATGGCATGCAGATTGGGGTCGCTGAAAAGCCCCTGACCGCCGCCGAGCTGGTCGCCGTACTGCAGATACCCACTCAGCACGGTGCCGGCCGCTGCGGCCGAGGCCGTGTAGGCCAGGGCATGGTGGGTATCTTCATCCGAGTTAGCCACACCGGCGGCCGCGGCCAGCAGCACGGTACTGTAGCCGAGAACCTTATGCAGGCTCAGACTCGATTTCTTTTCTACCGGCGCAGCGGCCAGGGTGCCGGCGGTAGCCTGGTTGGCTGCCACCTGGTAGGAGGGATATCTCTGGGCCAGCTGGCTGTTGGAGAGATAGAAGTTGTCATAGGCCAGGTCGGTGAGGAAGGCGTCGTCCTGGGCCGCCTTGGTGATGGAAACGGTGCCGGCAACGGCGGTCGCCGCCGAGCTTAACAGGTAAAAGAGGCTGAACAGAAGAATCAGGGTTCTGCACTTCTTGAGACGGGCCATGGCGGGACTCCTTCCTCATTTTAGGGTGGCAGTATGCACAACTTTCTGGATTATAGCAGGACTTGCCCAACGTGAAAGAAAAGAATTCAGTCGCCCTCGCTGCCGGCTTCCGTCTGCAGGCAAGTGGCGAGTACCTGGGCCAGGGCAGGCACGGTCCGGTGGTGGGCCAGCTCCGTCGGTTCAACCCAGCGGCATTCCTCATGCCCCCAATCCAGGCGGACTCCGGGCGAGCCGTTCACCTCAAAAAGAAAAGGATGAATGAGCCATCGGGTCGCCAGTTCCGCATCGACCACCTCCTGGCACGGGGCGGCGGCGACCAGGCAGAGGTCGTCTTCACCCAGGCCTGTCTCCTCCCGAATCTCCCGTAGCGCCTGCGCCAGCGGAGTCGGCTCCTCGAGAGAGCCGCTGACCGCCGCCCAGCGGCCCCGGTAGGTGCGCACCCGGTCGCTGCGCTTCAGCAGCAGGATCTTGCCCTGGTGCCGCAGAAAAGCGGTGACGACCTGACGGATCGGCCGAGACCGATCGTTCATGGGGGGTCCTCGGCCGTGGGTTCAGGTTCGCTCGCCGTGAAAAAGTCGGTCATGGCGGCAAAGACCTCCGCCGTGGGGGCGGCGACCACCCGCGCCTCGGGCAGGGAGCGCAGAAAGATGCGGCCGTAGCCCTTTTTGACCACGCGGGCGTCGAGAATAAGCACGACGCCACGGTCGTCGCGGTGGCGGATGAGACGGCCGAAGCCCTGCTTGAACTTGATGACGGCCTGCGGCACCGTGTATTCCATGAAGGGATCGCCGCCGGCCAGCTCGATGGCCTCGGCCCGGGCCTCCAGCACCGGCTCGGTGGGCACCTTGAAGGGGAGCCGGGTGATGATGACCTGCTCAAGGGCTCGCCCCGGCACGTCGACCCCCTCCCAGAAGGAATCGGTGGCGAAAAGGACGCTGGTGGGGTCGCCGGCGAATTTTTTCAGCAGGCGATGGCGGTTCTCCTCTCCCTGGCGCAGGCAGTGATAGCCGCGGGCGCCGAGCACCGGGGCGACCTCGCCGTAGACCTGCCGCAGCAGCGAGTAGGCGGTGAAGAGGACGAAGGTGCGGCCGTCGGCGGTGAGGATGGCCCGTTCAGCCAAATCGCGCACGCTGGCCGGGTAGTCGGGGCGTCCCGGTTCGGGGATGTCGGTGGGGATGGCGACCAGGGCTTGCTGGGTGAAATTGAAGGGGCTGGCCAGCAGCAGTTCGGCCAGGCGCGCCGGTTCGGCGCGGTCGAGGCCGACCCGGTGCTTGAAGTAGATGAACTGGCCGCCGACGGAGAGGGTGGCGCTGGTCATGACCACCGAGCGGAAGCGGTCATAGACGGCGGCCTTGAGGTTGCCGGCCACTTCCAGAGGGGCCGTACAGAGGCGGGTGACGACGCCGGTGCCCCGGCCGATGCGTCCCTCGACGATCTCGAACCAGGCGCAGGTGCCCTCTTCGGCGGCGGCAAAAAAGCGCAGGTCGTCGGCGATGCTTTCCAGGCGGCCGGCGATGCCGCGCAGGTCGGTGAGGCTGGAGCCGAGGTGTTCATGCACGTCATCGGGCAGGCGGCCGCAGTCCTTGAGCAGGGCGCGCAGGCCCTGGCCGAGCAGATCCGTCTCTTTGGCCAGGGCGCGCACCCGGTCGCAGAGGGTCTGCCAGACCTCGCCGGCGGCGAAGTCGGCCACCACCCGCTGTTTTATTTCCTCCCTTTCGCGAATGGGGCGGCCGAGAGCGGCGGCGAGATCCTGACCGATCCCTTCCAGTTCTTGCACCGAGCGGTCGAAGAGGGTCTGGCGGTCGACGAGAAGGTTTTCGACGCGGCCGTGCAGGGCCCGGTAGAGCTCGTCCAGGCTGTCGGGCAGCTTGGCGGCCAGGGCGTTGAGGAAGCGGGGGAGCAGGCCCTTCTCCGGCTTGCGCGGATGGCGCAGCTTGTTGAGCACGCGGGCGAAGGAAAAGCGGGTGACCTGGCTGGCGAAGAAGTGGGTGGCCACATCCTCCAGGTGGTGGGCCTCGTCGAGAATGATACGGTCGAAGGGGGGCAGCACGGCGGCGGCGGTGTAGTTGTCCGTCTGCTGGCGCAGGGCCAGGTCGGAGAGCAGCAGGGCGTGATTGACCACCAGCAGGTCGGCCTGGGCCGCCTGGCGGCGGGCCTTGTGGAAAAAACAGCGGTTGTAGTGGGCGCAGCGTACCCGCGAGCACTGGTCGATTTCGCAGCGCACCTCTTCCCACACCTGTTCCCGGGGGATAAAGGGGAGCTCCTCCTTGGAGCCGTCGCTGGTGCGCCCGGCCCATTCGAGAATACTGGTGAGCTCGCCGGCCAGCTCGTCGTCGAAGAGCCCCGGCTCCTGACGGATATTTTCGCTGCGGCGCAGACAAAGATAGTTGGCGCGCCCTTTCACCAGCACGGCGCGGAATTCCAGGTTGCTGACCCGCTGCAGAAAAGGGATATCCTTGCGGATGAGCTGCTCCTGCAGGTTGATGGTGTTGGTACTGATCACCACCCGCTCTTCGTTGCCCAGGGCCCAGAGGATGGCCGGGGTCAGGTAGGCGAGGCTTTTGCCCGTGCCGGTCCCCGCTTCGATGACCGTCAGGCGCCCCTTGTTGAAGGCCTCGGCGACGGCAAAGGCCATGCGCAGCTGTTCCGGGCGGTCTTCGTAGCCCGGCAGGGTACGGGCGATGATCCCCGCGGGACCGAGCAGGTCGTCCACGCGCTGGGGCTCGACGGGCTGCACGTCCTTCGAGGCGAAGGCTTCCACCACCTTGTACACATTGTCCACAGGGTTATCCACAATGTGGAAGCCGACCCCTAGCGAGCCGAGCCGGGAGGCGATTTCCAGATCCGCTGCCGAGGGCTGCAGGTGCCCGGAGGGGTGGTTGTGGATGACCACGTCGCCGTAGGCGCACTCCTGCAGAATGGCGGGAACGGCCTCGGCGTTGCCGCGGGCCAGCACCTCGACGCTGACGACCAGGCGCTCGGCATCGGTGCGGCCGAGGAAGAAGACCTCGTTGCCGCGCGCATCGTCAATGGCCTGCCGCAGCAGCAGGCGGACTTCAGGGGAAAAAGTGCGTTTCATGGAGGATGTCCTTTGGGGAAGGGGGCATTATAGGCAAAGGGGCGCGAAAAGGGAAGCGCCTCACCTGTCAGCGGCAGCGGCTAGGCAGACAGAGGTCAATCTGCTAGAGTGACACGGCGTCCATGAGACCCTTGGGCGCTTTGCCATAAGCACCGTCGCTGCAGCGAGCCTGTCAGGCCGACACCCGGAGCCTACTTTGACCACCCTGCTCATTTTTGCCAAAATCCTGGTTTCCATCCTCGCCGTGGTCGGCCTGTCTCTGGTGGCCGAGCGGGTCAGTCCGCGGGTGGCGGGGATACTCTCCGGCTATCCCCTCGGCACCGCCATCGCCCTCTTTTTTATCGGGCTGGAAAACGGCCGCGACTTCGCGGCGCAGGGAGCCGTCTATACGGTGGCGGGGCTCAGTGCCTCCCTCGTGCTGGTGCATGTCTACTATGTCGTATCGGCGTCATTAAACCGCCATACCCGGCTCTTTTCGGCGGTCGCCGCCGTGGCCGCCTTTCTGCTGGCGGCGGCGCTGCTGCACCGTTTCAATTTTTCCCTCGGGTCGGGCCTGCTTTTCACCCTGACGGTGACGGCTTTTTACGCCTGGCGTTTCCGGCGCCTGAAGAACGTGCGCGTGACCACGGCGGTGCGCTTTACCCGCTGGGTGCTGCTGCTGCGCGGGCTGGCGGCCGCCTCCATCGTCCTGCTGATCACCGGCTTGGCCCGCCTCATCGGCCCCGATGCCGCCGGCATCCTCTCGGCCTTTCCCATCACCCTTTTCCCCTTTCTGCTCATCATTCATTTCACCTACGGCAAAGAGCCGGTTCACACCATCATCAAGAATTATCCCTTCGGTCTGGGCGCTCTTATCACCTACGCCCTGTCCGTGTCTTTCACCTATCCCTCCTTCGGCGTGGCCTGGGGCACCCTGTCCTCCTTTCTGGCCGCGACCGTCTATCTGCTGATCTTCATGGCGCTGACGTCGCGGCGCTGATGGCGCCCTGCCCTTTAAGTCTTTGACCTTTCTGCAGAATTCGGGGGACAGTCTGGTATACTTTCCTCACGGATGCCCACCTCAGCTGAAAAGCCCGTCATGGCCGTGACGACAGGCCCTGCCGGCGGGCCAGGAGGATTGCGTGGCCGACCCCTTGCTGCAGGATATTGTCGCTCTGGAGAAGGAGCTGGAGGCCCGGCGCCAGGAGGTGGCGGCTGAGGTCGATCGCTGGCTGGCGGATGTACGGCAGGAACTCGCCGCCGCGGCCCGCGATCTGGAGGCGCGCCTGCAAGAGGAGGCGCAGCAGGCGGAAGAGAGGGCGGCGGCCGAGGCCCGGGCCGAGGCCATGAAGAGGCGGGAACAGGCAGAGGGTTTTGCGCGGCGACTGGTCGGTCTGGAAGATGACTGGCTGAACCAGTTGCTGCGCGTGCACCTGGCCCTTATCCTGCCAGGGGAAGCGCATGATCATCGGGATGTCCAAGGTTGAAATCGCCGGTCCCAAAGGACGCCTGCTGGAGGTATTGGCGCTGATCCGGCGCGAGGGTATCGTCCAGCTGGAGACCGACATCCACGGGCTGGTCCCCGAGGACGACGCCAGGCGCGTCCGGACGCTGCTTCTGGATGAAAGTGAGCTGTCCGCCAAGCTCTTCTACGAGGACTTCAGCCGCAAAGTCCACGATCTGTTTGCCCTGCTGCCCCCCACCCCCCTTCGACAGACCTATTTCGACCCCGCCAAGTTCCTCCCTCTTCTGGCTCAACTCCTCCCCCGCCACATGGAGCGCTGCCGCAGCCTGCAAAATCTTCTGGAGGAGTGTCGGGCAAGCCGGGATGAGCTGCGGCGCTTTGTCGTTCTGCTGCCGGCGCTGCGCTCCTTGGTGGAAGGAGTCGATGCCGCCGGCAAGGTCGAATTGATTGGGGTAACGGTTCGACGGCCAGAGCTGCTCGACGTTCTGCGGGAGGCGGTGAGCCAAGCGGTCGGCAGCAGGTTCGATATGCTGACGGCGGTGGCCGAGGACGGTACCCAGGTCGCGCTGCTGGTGACGGAGGCGGAACAGGCCTCGCGTCTGCGGGAGGCCCTTGAACGGACCAAGATGGCGGAGCTGAGCTTCCCGGCCGAGCTGTCGGGCCTCCCCCTGGCCAAGAAAATAGCCTCTCTGGGTGACCGCCTCGAGGAACTGGCGGCCCAGCAGCATACGGTTGAGGCGGCGCTGGAGCAGTTCGCGCGACAGTGGAAGCCGATCTACGCCAGCAGCCTGGAGCTCGTCGAGGAACGTCTGGCCGTTCTGCAGGCGACCAGCCAGGTCTATGAGACGGATCTGTGCTTTGTGCTGATCGGTTGGATGCCGGCTCGCCAGATCGACAGCCTGAGGGCCCGCCTCCAGGCGGAATTCGAGGGGGAGGTGGTTCTGGAAGAGCTGGCCCTGCTGGCCGAGGACCTGGAGCGGGTGCCCGTCCTGTTGCGAAATCCCCGTTATTTTGCTCCCTTCGAGATTTTCTCCCGACTTTTGCCGCTGCCCGCCTACGCCTCCTTTGATCCCACCCCCTTTATGGCCATCTTTTTCCCGTTGATCTTCGGCATGATCCTGGGGGATGTCGTCTATGGCCTGGTCCTGCTGCTGCTGGCGCTGGTGCTGCTGTGGTGGTTCAAAAACCGGCCGCTGGTGCGGGACGGCGCGCGCATCCTGGGGGTCTGTGCGGCCTACACTATCCTTTTCGGCTTTCTCTACGGCGAATTCCTGGGCGAGCTGGGCGGGCAGGTTCTCGGGCTGGAGCCCCTTCTCTTCGATCGCGCCAGGGCCATCGTGCCGACCATCTGGTTTGCCCTCTCCGTGGGTCTGGTGCATGTGGTCCTGGGCCTGCTGTTCGGGGCGGTGAGTGCCTTTCGCCAACGACATTCCCGGCAGGCCCTCTTCAAACTGCTCACCGCGGGGGTCATGGTCGGCGTGGCGGGACTGGTGGCCTTCATGCTGTTGACTTCGACGGAACTCGAACTGCGCCCACTGCTGGTGACGGTGGCCGTACTCATCCCCCTGCTCTTTCTGGCGGGGGGGCTGCTGGCGCCCCTGGAGCTGCTCAAAAGCATCGGCAACATCATCTCCTACGTGCGCATCATGGCCATTGGCTTATCCAGCGTGCTGTTGGCCCATGTGGCCAACCGCCTGGGCGGCATGAGCGGCGACATCCTGGTCGGTACGCTGGTGGCCGTGCTGCTGCACGCCTTCAATCTGCTGCTGGGGGTGTTCGCGCCGACCATCCACGGTCTGCGCCTGCATTATGTTGAATTTTTCAGCAAGTTTATCGAGGGTGGGGGGCGCCCCTTTGCCCCTTTGCGAAAGAAGCGGGAGCCTTAAGGAAGGGAGAAGGTTATGGAAAAGGTTTGGCTCGCATTTGCCGCCGCACTGGCCATCGGGCTGCCGGCCCTGGCCACGGCCTGGGCCCAGTCGCGCATTGGCGCCGCCGGAGCCGGCTCGTTGGCGGAGAAGCCGGAATTGACCGCCACGGTCATCATCCTGGTGGCCATTCCCGAGACCATGGTCATCCTCGGCTTCGTGGTGGCGGCCATGATCATCATGATGATCTAGCCCATGGGCCATGAAGAGCTGATGAGCAGCCTGCGGGCTGAGGCGAGGCGGCGGGAAGAGGCTCTCTGGGAGGAGGCCCGCCGGGAGGCCGACCGGCGGCGCGACGAGGCGCGAGGTCAGGAGGAGTCCTTGCGACAAGAGCAGGCGCGTACCCTGGCCTCTCGCCATGCTGCCCGACGGGAAGACATGCTGGCCCAGGCCCGGCAGGAGGCGGGACGCCTGCGGGAGGAGGCACTGGCGGATGTGGCCGACCGGCTCCTGGCGCTGGCGAGGGAGCTTCTGCCGGAGCTGGCCCAGAGCGACGGGGCGCTTCTGGAACGGCTGGCCGCGGAGCTTCCCCCCGTCGCCTGGGAAAGGGTGCGGGTCGTGCCGGGGGAGCGGGAACAAGCGCAGCGGCTGTTCCCACAGGCGGCCATTGCCGTCGACGAGGCCATGGTCGGCGGCCTGGAGGCCTGGGCGGCAGGCGGGCAGTTTCAGGTGGCCAACACCCTGTCCGTCCGGCTGGCCAGAGCCTGGCCGGATCTTCTGCCGGCCTTGATAGCCGTGATCATCAAGGAGGTGGAAGGCGATGCCCCTACTGCAGAGCCCTGAAGGCGGCGGTTATCCGCGGGACTATCTGCTGTCACGGCTTCGCGCCCGCCGCCGGGAGCTTTTGAGCGATCGGCGAACCCCGGTGGAACCGGCCTCGGCAGAGGCGCCCTGGAGAGCCTTTCGCCGGGAATGTGCCTGGGTGTTTCGGCAGATGGATGCGCGCTGGCGGCAGGATTTTACCCCGCTGCTGACCTACTGGGAACTTCCGGGCCTGGTCCGGGCGATTCGCTTTATCCGTCAGGGAGAAGGGCTAACGCAAGAGGCGCTGTTTCCCGACAGCCTGATCTTAGGGCGATGGCAAAGAACCGTGTCCGAGTGCCGTGACGGTGCGGAGGCCGCCGCCGCGGCACTCGCCGCTCTTTCGGAGGAGTCGCCGGCCCTTGCGGGGCTGGAGGCGATCTATCGCCGGGAAGGGGGGCGGCGCTTCGAAGAGGAGTTGATGGACCGCTTTCTGGTCGCTCCCGGTCGCGGGCGGCTGCGGGGGGTCGTCGGTGATTATTTCAAAGCCCTTGTTGATCGCCGGAATCTGCTTCGCCTCGCCAAGCATCAGCGCTGGGGGCTTGAGTCCCCGGTATTGCTCCCTGGCGGCGGACTGCCCCGGACCGAACTGGAAGCCCTTTGGCGACAGGGGGATCTCACCATAGTGCTGCGTTGCGCGGCCGCTTGGGCGGGGGAGGCGGCGCCGGAGGACTGGAGGACCCTGTCGGTTGTGCTGGAGCGAGGCCTGCTGCGGCGGCTGCGGCGCTGGGGAAGGGACCCGCTGCAGGCCGGGGTGGTGCTGGATTATCTGGGGCGCTGCCGCCTGCGGGCCCGCAATTTGAGCCTTTTGGCGAGGGCCGGAGAGGCCGGCCGAGAGGAGATGGTGGCGTGAAGAAGGTGGTAGTTCTTACCCCGCAGGATGCGCGTTACGGCTTCGCTCTGGCCGGGGTGGAGCAGCGGCTGGCGGCGCCGACAGAGGCGGAGGAGTTGCTGCGTGAGGCGCTGTCCGAGCCGGATGCCGGCGTGGTGATGATCGACGAGCGCCTTCTCAGCGAGATCGAACCGGAACGGCTGCGGGAACTGGAGAGCCGTTGGTTCGGGGTGCTGCTGATTTTGCCAGCGCCGCAGCAGGCTGAGGCAGAGAATTATCTGCAGCGGCTTCTGGCCCGGGTGCTCGGTTACCAGGTGAGGATATCGCCATGAAGAGGGCAGGACGGATTGTCGGCATATCCGGCCCCACAGTCAGCGTCGATTGCGAGGGGCTGCGCCTCTACGACCGGGTGGTGGTGGGTCGGAACCGCCTCTGCGGCGAAGTGGTGCGGCTCGAGCGGCAGAAGGCGGTCGTCCAGGTGTATGAAAATACGCTGGGACTGGCCCTCGGTGAGCCGGTCGAGGGGCTGGGCCTCCCCTTGACAGTCAAGCTTGGACCGGGTCTGCTGGGGAGGCTTTTCGATGGCCTGCAGAGACCCCTCGAAGCCCTGCGGGAGGCCACGGGCCCCTTTATCCGCAGCGGCCATGACCCCTTTCCCCTCGATTGTGATCGCCTCTGGCCATGTGAGCCGCTCAAGAAGATCGGCGAGACGGTGACAGCGGGAGAGCCTTTCGCTGCCGTGGCGGAAGGGCCCTTCCGTCACCTCCTCTTTGCCCCGGCGGCTGGCCGAATCGCTTCGCTGCACCGTGGCGAATGGTCCCTGCAGGAGCCCCTCGGGCAACTGGAGGACGGCACGGTGCTACGCGGCTGGCAGGAATGGCCGGCCCGTAAGCCGCGTCCCTACAAACGCAAGCTCGCCCCCGGGCAGCCCCTGATGACCGGCCAGCGCTGTCTCGACTTTCTGTTCCCCCTGGTGCGCGGGGGGACGGCGATCTTCCCCGGCGGGTTCGGCACGGGGAAGACCGTGCTGGAGCAATCCCTGGCCAAATATGCCGATGTCGATGTCGTTATTTATGTCGGCTGCGGGGAGCGGGGAAACGAGATGGCGGAGCTTCTGGACGAGATTGTCGCCCTGAAAGATCCCTGGACCGGGGGTGCCTTGATGGATCGCACCCTGATTGTCGCCAACACCTCCAATATGCCGGTAGCCGCCCGGGAGGCCTCCCTCTACACGGCCGTGACCCTGGCCGAATATTACCGGGACATGGGGCTGCATGTGCTGTTGCTGGCCGACAGCGTGTCGCGCTGGGCGGAGGCGCTGCGGGAAATCTCCTCCTCCCTTGAAGAGATGCCGGGCGAGGAAGGGTATCCGACCTATCTGAATTCGCGGCTGGCCGGGTTTTTTGAAAGGGCCGGGCTGGTGGAAACGGGTTCCGGGGTCCTGGGTTCTCTGAGCATGGTGCTGGCGGTATCGCCGCCGGGGGGCGACTTTACCGAACCGGTCACCCAGGCCTGCCTACGGGCGGCGGGCGCCTTTTATATGCTCGATACTGCCCTGGCCCACAGCCGACATTTCCCCGCCGTGCACTGGGGGCAGAGCTATTCCCTCTATGCCTCGGGACTGATGGAGCATTTTGCCGAGACGGTGTCGCCGCGCTGGCCGGAGCTGGTGCGCCGCTGCCGCGACCTGTTGCTGCGGGAACAGGGGGTTCGCGAGGTGGCCGAGATCGTCGGCCTGGAGGGGCTCCAGGATGCCGACCGTCTGCTCATCCGCGTGGCCGAACGCCTCCGGCGGGACTTCCTCTGTCAGAATGCCTACACGGCCGAGGCCTTCAGTACGCCGGAGCAGACCTTGCAGAAAGTTTCCGCCATTGTGGAGGCCTACGACCGGGCGAAGCAGCGACTTGAGGACGACGGCCTGCTCGATGAGGCCCTGGCGGAACTGGACAGGGAGTGAACGATGCGACTTTGCGAACACCGCTATCAGAGTATCGGCGCCATTCGCAGTCCGCTGTTGATCGTGGAAGGCGTCATCGAGGCACGTATCGGCGAGACGGTGACCATTCTCGGCCCCCAGGGGGAGAGGCAGGAGGGTGAAGTCCTCAGGATCGAGGGCCAGACTGTCCTGCTGCAGGTCTTCGGCGAGACCCGGGGTCTGGACCTGGGGCATTCGACGGTGATCTTCTCCGACGCGGTCAAAAAGGCGCCCGTATCCACGGCCTGTCTGGGGCGGGTGTTCAACGGCTCTTTCCAGCCGGTGGACGGCCGTCGTACCATCGTGCCGGAGAAATGGCTGCCGATCACCGGCTATCCGATCAACCCCGTGGCCCGGGCACGACCGGAAGAGTTTATCGAAACGGGGTATTCGGCCATTGACGGGCTCAACACCCTGGTCCGCGGACAGAAACTGCCGGTTTTCTCCTGTGCCGGCCTGCCGGCCCGGGAAATCGCGGCCGGCATCCTGCGTCAGGCCCGCCTGGGGGGCGGCGGTCCTTTTGTGGTCGTCTTTGCCGCGCTCGGTCTGACCCATCGCGAGTACAGCCTCTACATGGAGGTTCTACAGACCATGCGGGGTGGCTTCGTCGCCTTCGTGAATCTGGCCGACGAGCCGGTGGTCGAACGCCTGCTGGCGCCTCGGCTTGCCCTGACCCTGGCTGAGTACCTGGCCTTCGAAAAAGCCATGGATGTGCTGGTGCTGGTGACGGACATGCTGAATTATTGCGACGCTCTCAGGGAGATTTCCACCTCACGGGAAGAGCTGCCCGGCCGGCGCGGCTACCCGGGGTATCTTTACTCCGACCTGGCTTCCCTCTACGAGCGGGCAGGGCGCCTGAAGGGGGTGGCCGGCTCGGTGACCATGCTGCCGGTGGCGACCATGCCCGAGGATGACATTACCCATCCCATCCCCGATTTGACCGGATATATCACCGAAGGGCAGGTGGTGCTGTCCCGGGAGCTGCACCAGCGGGGGATTTTTCCTCCCATCGATGTGCTGCCAAGTCTCTCGCGGCTGATGCAGCGCGGCATTGGCGCCGGACGAACCAGGGAAGATCATCGGGATCTTGCCAACGCGCTGTATCGGCATTATGCCCGGGGGCGGGAGCTCCAACAGCTCGAGGCTATCGTCGGTCGGGAAGGAATGAGCCGCGCGGATATCCAGGTGCTCTCCTTTGCCGAGGCCTTCGAAAACCGGCTCGTTCATCAGGGGGAGGCGCGCCGTACCATCGCCGAGACCCTCGACATCGGCACGGCGCTCCTGAAAGAATTTGATCTGGAGGGCGGATGATTCCCCCCACCCGGACCGAGATGCTGCGGCTCAAGGACAGGCGTCGGGCCGTCGGCGGCAGTGTCGCCATTCTCAAGGGGCGTCGTCAGGCCCTGATCCGCGAGCTCCTGGCCACGGCCACACCGCTGCTGGAGAGCCGGCAGGCCCTGCGGGAGACCTACCGGCGCGCATTGACGGAACTGTGGCTCAGCCTGGGAAACGAGGAAGCCAATGAGCTGGATTCTCTGCTCGGAGACAGCCGCCAGGATCTCGGCGTGACCGTGGTCCCCGGCAATATTCTGGGGCTGCGCTACCGGGAGGTTCGGGCGACCCGGTCTCCGGTTCGGTCGCCGCCGCAGCGGTCCTACGACTATGCCCAGACCACCGTTCACCTGGAAGAAGCCATCCACGGGTTTGAAACGATCCTGGCGGAGATGCTGGAACAGGCGTCCTACGAGGGCAAATTGAAACGCCTGGGCGAGGAGCTGCTGCGCCTGACACGCCGGATCCGGGTGCTGGAGGAAAGGATCATGCCCGAGATTGAAGGGCACATCCGCACCATTTCACAAAGCCTCGGTGAGAGAGATCGCGAAGCCTATTACCTATTAAAACGGTTCAAGGAGGATAAAAAGGAAAACTCATGATCCTGGCGGGACGGATAGAGCGGATATCTGTCAGAAGGTCAAGCGGCGTTTCGCCGCCGGCGGGTTTTGAAACGGATGTAGAGGGTGGGAACGAGGGCGAGCAGGCCCAGGAGAGCGAGGGAAGCCAGGACGCGGGGGGAGGCGATGTCGCTCACCCGGGTGACAGAGGCCAGGCTGGCGCCGGCGTTGACGTAGACAAAGCCGCCGGGAAGCATCCCCACCAGCGTGCCGAGCATAAAGGTGCGCAGCGGCAGACGGGTAAGCCCGGCCGCCAGGTTGATGAGGAAGAAGGGAAAGACGGGGACGAGGCGCACAAAGAGCAGGTAGCCCAGACCCCGCGCTTCCAGTTCGCGGTTGAGGCCTTCAAGGCGGGTTCCGAAGCGTTCGCTTACCTGCCGGTACCAGAGGGTGCGCACGGCGAGAAAGCAGAGGGTGGCGCCAACGGTCGCGGCGGTGACGGCGGTGACGGTCCCCCACCAGGGGCCGAATATGGCCCCGGCCGACAGGGCGAAAATGATGGCGCCGGGCAGAGAAAGGGCGCTCTGCACGATATAGAGGGCCATGAAGGTGGCGACGATCAGCAGCGGATGCTCCCGGTACACAGCGAGCAGTCGCTGCCGGTTGTCCTGCAGGGTTTCCAGGGTAAGAAAGCGTCCCAGATCCAGGGCGAAAAAGAGGCCGACGAAGAGGGCCGCGACCAGTAGCAGGAGAAGATGTTTGGACTTCATGGGCTCTTCGACAGGATGATGTCGCCATACCAGGCGATGGCGGTGGCGCCGGTATTGTCGGCGTCGGTCATGATGGCCAGCGCTCCGGCCATGGGCGGTTCTTCTCCGAAAAGGCGACGATAGTCGGCCACGAGGTCACGTTGTTCGTCTATCCACTGTCCTGCCTTGGCATCACCGGACTGTACGGCCAGCAGGCGGGCGTTGGCGGTGAAGGCGTTGGGGATGAAGTCGCCCTTGGGCAACCGGTTGGCCCAGACGTAGTTGAGAGCCCTGGTCTGCCAGAAGAAACGGCCGGGAAAGACCACGTAGACTCGGGCGGCATAGTCATCCCCTTTTTTGATACGGGCGTCGCCGCCGGCGACGGGGCTCTCGATTTTCCAGGACCAGCGCAGGTAGCGGTATTCATGGGGGTCGAAGGTGATCTTCCGGACCAGGCCGGAGGCGGTGCCCCGGGCTTTCGCCTGCAGAACCTGGCGACCCTCTTGCTCCACCAGCCGATAATCCGTGTTCCCCTTGAAGGGTTTAACTTCCCAGCCAGTCATCTCTTCAACGGTGAACCGATAGAAGCCGTCTGCCGCCAGAGCCGCACCGGCAACACTAAGCATGAGGAGGAGAGGCCAAAACAGCCGCAGCCAAGGGCGCTTCATAGTGTCCTCCGCAGGCGCAGCCCGAGTCGGTTCAGCCAGCGGACGGCCGAGGGCGGCGCCTTGGTGGTAAAGTCGCCCCCGCCGGTCATCAGATCGGCGACATGGGCGACGGGGCCGGCCTGTTCGAGGGCGTTTGCGCAGGCGGCGCAGGACGTGACCAGCGGGCGTCCCTGGGCCTGGGCGGCGATGAGGCGGGCTTCGCTCACGACCGTGCCGGGTCGTTTGCCCTCCACCATCCCCCCCTGGCCGCAGCAGCGGGTGGTGCGGCCGCTCTCGGGCAACTCCTCGATGTGCCAGCCGGCTTGGCTTACCAGGGTGCGCACTGCCTGCTGCTGGGCGGCGTCAAAGCGGGCCGGACAGGGGTCGTGAATGGCCACCGTCGATGCGGCTTCGCTGGGCGTCGATTCCCCCGCTCCTGCTGCCAGCACTTCGTACACGCTTTTCACCTCGAAAGGTGAATCGGCGTGCCGAAATATTTTACTGCAGCCGGGGCAGGCGGTGAGGACGCGGCGAACGCCCCGAGCCAGCAGACTGTCGGCGAGACGGTTGAACAGAGCCGAGAAGTATTCTTCGCGACCGAGATCGTGGGAAATCTTGCCGCAGCAGTCGAGGACGAGGCCGATGGACGCGTCCTGCTGGCGCAGGCGGCGAAGGAGGTCGCGTACCCCTTCGGGGCGTGAGCCGGGGAGTGAACAGCCGGGAAAGAAGACGGTCGTGCAGCCCGGGGGAATGAGGTGCCGGCGGAAGAGCGGGTGGCTTCCGAGCTTTTCGTAGCGCAGCCAGCCGGCGTAGGCCCTGGCGTCAAAGCCACCGCGCCGTACTAGGGCCTGGCGCATGGCGAGAAAAAGGGCGGAGGGACGCAGCCCTTCCGGGCAGAGGGCGTCGCACTGGCCGCACAGGGAGCAGTCGTAGGCCGTTTCCAGTTGATCCGCTGGCGGTTGTCGTCGGCAGATGGCCGCCGGCGTCCCTTCGCGGCGCAGAAAAGCGCAGGGGGTGACGCAAACCCCACAGGACGTACAAAGGGCGGCCATGTCATTCCACAGCCGCCCCAGATCATCGGGTTGATCCAGACGCATGAAGCCTAGCGGCCTTCCACAAGCAGTTCGTCAAAGGGCCAGTCGGCCATGCCGCCTTCCAGGATGTATAAGCGGTCTTCCGGCACCCCTTTGGAGAGCAGATAGTCGTAGCTGTTCCTGGCGCCGCTTTTTCCCCGCGGACAGACGATCACAACGGGCAGGTCGGAGGACTGGATCACCGGTAGCACCTGATCCAGTCGGGCTTTTTCCTCCGCGGTTTTGGCGGGAAAAGCGTTGGTTTCCAGTGAGCCGCGAATATGCGCCTTGGCAAAGGCCTCTGCGGGTTGGATGTCGACCAGGATCAGGGCGTTATCCTGCTCCAGCAGGTTTTTTACGGCGTCTTCTTCCATCATGTTGGCGGCCAGCGCGGCGCTGGACAGGAGGAGGATGAGCGCGAAGGTCAGGGTGAGGCGTTTGAACATGAGAACACTCCTTTTGTCGATGAGGCAGGTTGGACCAGATTCGTCGTGATATGGAATGTGAGCGACGGCACATCCTGACATGAATGGTATCGTCCGTCAAGAGAAAGTATAGGTATTGACCAATGACACATATCGATAAAACCTATATTAAAAAGCAATAGAGAAGGATAAAGTCTATGCGGCAGGGTCTTTTCGGGGGGCGGGCGATAGGTTTTTTCGAAGTGGATTCCCCCGAACGCTAAAGCACGGTATGAAATGCAACAATTCTTTTAATATAAAATACACCAACCTAGGCGAAAAAGCTGTTGACAATCATGGCGGCCCGGTTTAAATGTGCATATGCACAAAACAACTCAAGGAGGTACGCCATGAAAATCTGTTTTCCGGTAGAGAGTAATGAAGGGATGGAGAGTGTGGTCTTTGGCCATTTCGGTTCGGCCCCCTTGTTCGTGGTCGTCGATACGGAGAGCCGTGCCGTTCAGGCCGTGAACAACGGTGACAAAGATCATGCCCACGGGCAGTGCAAGCCCCTGCGCGCCCTCGGCGGACAGCAGGTAGATGCCATCGTCGTCGGCGGCATTGGCAGCGGTGCTCTCATGGGCCTGAACCGGGTCGGCCTCAAGGTTTTTCAGGCACAGGGGGTGACGGTGGCCGACAACCTCGCCTGTCTGCGCGAAGACAGTCTGCCCGAGTTGACCCTGCAGGGCACCTGCGGCGGCCATGGCCACGGACATGGCTGTGGACACGACCACTAGAATCGATTACAAAAGGTGACGAAATCCATGACTCAGGCAACCTTGTACAAAGCAGAGACGGACAAGAAGCTCCCCCTTTTTGTGGAGGATCTGGCGCTGGCCGCTGGTCGGCGGGGCTTCACCATCCATAATGAAGACAAAATGGCTATGGCGCATACCTTCAGCGCGCATGGTCTGGAGGTGGGCCAGAATTTTGATCTGCACATGATTCAGATCTGCAAACCGACGCGGGCAGCCCAGAGTCTCATGAAAAACCCGGAGCGGGCGGTGCTGATGCCCAAGTTCATCATGACCTTCACCCAAGATGGCAAGACTCAGATCCGCTTTCTCAGTTACGCCCGGGAACTGGTGGCGGCCCTGGTCGAGGATGACGAGTTTTCGACTTCCCTCGATCAGAGCTTTAGGGAAATACGGGAAATACTGGAAGAGGCACGTAAGTAGAGGAAGGAAGAGTGGCAATTCATGTGGAATCTGTTGAACAAGATCAGTAAAAATCTGGTCATCGCCATTCCGGTGATGATGGTCGCCGGTTTCGTCTATGGCCTGCTGGCGGAGGCGGGGCCTCTGAAGGCGTTGATTCTCCCTTTCACCTTTCTCATGGTCTACCCGATGATGGTGACCCTGAAGATCCGCAAGGTGCTTGAGGGAGGGGATACCAAGGCCCAGGTGCTGACCCAGGTGGTCAATTTCGCCATCATCCCTTTTGTGGCCTTCGGTTTTGGCCAGCTGTTCTTTCCGAACAGCCCCTACCTGGCCCTCGGTCTGCTGCTGGCGGCTCTGGTGCCGACGAGCGGCATGACCATCTCCTGGACCGGTCTGGCCAAGGGGAATTTGGCCGCGGCCGTGAAGATGACGGTGGTCGGGCTGATCGTCGGTTCCCTGGCCACGCCTTTTTACGTGCGCGGCCTCATGGGAGCGCAGGTCGAGGTCGAACTGCTGAGTATTCTCAAGCAGATTGGGCTTATGGTCTTTCTGCCCATGATCGCCGGTTATTTCACCCAGCGCGCCCTCGTCCGGCGTTACGGCCAGGAGCGTTTTCAGACCACCTGGGCACCGCTCTTCCCGTCCCTGTCGGTGCTGGGCGTGCTGGGGATCGTCTTTATCGCCCTGGCCCTCAAGGCCAGGGCGGTGGCGGCCCACCCCGAACAGTTGGTGGCGATCTTTATCCCTTTGCTGCTGCTGTACCTGTTCAATTATGTGCTCAGCACGGTGGTCGGGAAGATGCTGCTCCCCCGTGAAGATGCCATCGCCATGGTCTATGGCACGGTCATGCGCAACCTCTCCATCGCCTTGGCCGTCGCCATCAACGCCTTTGGGACGGCGGGTTCCGAGGCGGCTCTGGTGATCAGTCTGGCCTATGTGGTGCAGGTTAAATCGGCCGCCTGGTACGTCAAATATACCGACCGGGTGTTCGGCCCGGCCGCCTCACCGGGGCAGCCGCAAAAGTGTGCCGGCTAAGGGGAAGGACACCGCATGTCGCCACGGAGCAAAAAACCGCGCCACTGCAGCTGCCCTTTTCAGGGTGAAACAAGTCAGGTATTCAAGCCCGCCGGCATCCCGCTGAAGGAGTTGGTGCGGTTGCGTCTTCACCACGACGAACTGGAAGCTCTGCATCTCTGCGACGGGCTCGGTCTGACGCAGGAGGATGCCGGAGGACGCATGGGTATCTCTCGCGGCACCGTTCAGCGACTGGTGGCGAGCGCCCGCCGCAAAACGGCCCAGGCCCTGATCGAAGGCTATGCCCTGGTTGTTGGTGAAGAGCCTGCAGAGGAAGAATCACCTTAATTGGCGGCCATCATGGGAAAAGGTTGGAGAGCCGGAATATGTATACCGAAGCAGTGCTGGATCATTTCAACAATCCGCGCAATGTGGGGATTATCGACGACCCCACCGTGCTGGTGCAGGTGGGCGACCCCGGGTGTGGGGACTCGCTGCTGCTGACACTCAAAATCGAGGACGACCGCCTGGTCGATATCCGCTACAAGATCTATGGCTGCGGGGCGGCTATCGCCACCTCGTCCATGGGGAGCGAACTGGTCAAGGGGAAAACCCTGAGCGAAGCCCTGGCGGTCGGGGATGCCGATGTCATCGCCGCTCTCGGCGGCCTGCCCGAGGAGAAGGAGCACTGTTCCAACCTGATCGCCAGCGCCCTGCAGGCCGGCATCCGCCAGTATCTGGACTCCCTGCGGCAGGAAGAGGCGAAATAAAGCGGCTCAGGACGACAGATAACGGCCGATGCCTTCAGCCAGAGGGGTCGGCTTGATCCCGAAGGTCTTCGCCCAGGGTTCAGGGTCGCAGACGTTGCCCTCAAGCATCATAGTCAACTGGTTGCGGGTGAGAGGGAACCAGGAAAAGCCGTCCAGCAGGCCGACCACGGGCTTCATGAGGCAGAGGGGATGGTGGAGCTTGGTCACGGACGTTTTGCCGAGAGCCCGCCCGATCTCGTCGAGAATCTCATCGTAGGTAAGGGCCTGGGGACCGCAGCAATGGTAGACCTGGCCGCTGGCTTCCTGGAGCTTGAGACTTTTGATGAAGCCCTTGGCCACATCCTCGACGGCGACGGGGGACATGCGGTAGGCGCCGTCGCCGATGACGGGCATGACGGGGAGCTTGTGCATCATATCGGCAAGCATGTTGATGAACTGGTCGCCGGGACCAAAGATGACCGAGGGGCGGAAGATGGTCCAGTCGAGGTCGGAATCCCGCACCAGTTCTTCGGCCGCCCATTTGCTTTGGTGGTAGTCGCTGGTCGCCCCCTCTCGCGTACCGTTGGAACTCATATGCACGAAACGTCCGACGCCCTGTTCACTGGCCGCCTGTAAGATATGGCGGGTCGCTTCGACGTGCAGTTTTTTGAAAGTGATTCCCTTGTGGGGAAATTCGCGAATGATGCCGATGAGGTGGATTACCCCTTCACAGCCTTTTAAGGCGTCCACCAGGGTTTCCGGTTGGCTGGCGTCGCCGTGCCGGATTTCCACGCCCTTCAGAATCTCCATCTTGTGTTCCGACCCCGGCCTGACCAGACAGCGAGCCGTGTGTCCGGCCGCGGTCAGCTGGCGGATGATCTCGGAGCCGACAAATCCCGTTGCTCCGGTGACGAATACTTTCATGAAAATCTCCCTCTTTTAGATCACTCCGGGCTGAAATCAGCCTTTGATGACGACGACAGGCCGCAACCGGGCCACGATTTTACCGATCCCCGCCTGCTGCACCACATCGACCACTTCCATGACATCCTTGTAGGCCTCCGGAATCTCTTCGGCCACGGTAGCCCGCCCGGCGGCCCGAATGACGATACCCTGCCTGGCCAGTTCCGCCTCGATGTTGCGGCCGTGGGCGGCACGTTTGGCGGCATGCCGGGACATAACGCGGCCGGCCCCGTGGCAGGTCGAGCCGAAGGTCTCTTCATAGCCTGCCTGTGTTCCCACCAGAACATAGGAATAGCGACCCATGTCGCCGGGTATCAGCACGGGCTGACCAATCTGCCGGTAGAGCGCCGGGGTGTCGGGGTGGCCGGGAGGAAAGGCACGGGTGGCCCCCTTGCGGTGTACGCACAGGGTCATCTCCCGGCCCTTGACGGGATGCTTCTCCCACTTGGCGATGTTGTGGCAGACATCATAGATAACGGAGAGGCGCAAGTCTCCCGGTCCCTTGCCCGTCACCTGCTCGAAAGATTCCCGCACCCAGGCGGTAATCAGCTGCCGGTTGGCGAAGGCGAAGTTGGCGGCGCAGGCCATGGCGGCCAGATACTGCTTGCCTTCCGGGCTGGACAGCGGGGCACAGCAGAGCTGGCGGTCGGGGAGGTGGATGCCGTATTTCTGGCTGGCCTTCTGCATGAGGCGCAGGTAGTCGTCGCACACCTGGTAGCCGAGCCCCCGGCTGCCCGTGTGGATGGTGACGGTCATCTGCCCCGGAAAGAGGCCCAGAGCTTCCGCCGCGGCCGGATCCTCTATCCTTTCCACCTCCTGCACCTCGAGAAAGTGATTACCGCTGCCCAAAGTGCCGAGCTGGGCACGGCCGCGTTCGAGGGCCCGTTCGGAGAGCAGTTCGGGGTCGGCGCCGGCAAGGGTGCCGCCCTCTTCGATATGGAGCAGATCCTCTTCACTGCCGTAGCCGTGCTCCACGGCCCAGCGGGCCCCCTGGCGCAGGACCTTGAGCTCCTGGGATGAACTGAGTTTGAGATCCTGGCGGCAGGAGCCGACCCCGGAGGGGATGTTGCGAAAGAGCGTGTCGGCCAGCTTCTGGGCGACGGGCCGGATTTCCGCCACGCTCAGGCCACTGCGCAACAGGCGTACGCCGCAGTTGATGTCGTAGCCGACCCCGCCGGGAGAAACGACCCCCTCGTCCGCCGAAAAGGCGGCGACGCCGCCGATAGGAAAGCCGTAGCCCCAGTGAATGTCCGGCATGGCGATGGAGGGGCCGACGATGCCGGGTAGGGTGGCGACGTTGCGTACCTGTTCGAGGGCCTGCTCCTGGCGCAGGAAATTGATCATCTTCTCGCTGGCGAAGACCAGCCCGTCGGTACGCATGTCTCCTTCCCGGGGAATGCGCCAGCGGCAGGCATCGATTCGCTCGATCTTAACGCTCATCTTTCCATCTCTCACAGGTCGACGTAGACCCGAGCCAGCCAGCCCGCAGCCTGGCGGCGAACCTCGAGCTGGTGATAGGTGACGGCCTTGACCTCCCTTTCCGCCTGCACACGCTCCTCATCAAAGTGAAAGCCCCGTACCTTGCCCCGCAGGTGATGGTTCTGGATGGGGTCGAGGGTGAATTGGCAGGGAAGGAAATGCTCCATCTCGACCAAGTAGAGAATCTCATTGAGCCAGCGAACCAGCAGGTCGGCGAGATCGCTGCCGTCCAGTTCGATGAAGCGGTCCCTCAGCGCCGGACCGCTGGTATTGCCGAAAATAATAGCAATGAGCCCTTTGGCGGCCTGCGCGTAGAGGTCCTCCAGGGTCGCGGCGGTCGCCTCGATGCCCATGTCGGCCGTATGTTCCAAGAGACGGTAAGAAGACATGCTCATCCTTGACCATCAGCTGGCCGCGAAGGGCAAAGAAGGATCGGGGAGAAGAGGACGCGGTTCCTTCGCGCGGTTCTGTTGATCACGCCTTTATGCTTCGCGCTCCCAGGTGACGCGGCATCTGGCGTGGTCTTCCGTCCAAGAAACGTTGATTTCACCCTGGTGGGCTTTGTGCAGGGCTCTTCCCAGATGTTCCGCCAGCTTCTCTTCGGTGGTCTCCACAACCAGGGCGTCGTCCTGTCGGCTGATCTGGATGATACGCTCCAGGGGATTTTTGGCCATGGCCCTGGTTTCTTCATTCTTGAGAATGTTGCGGATTTCCTCTTCATGCTCCCAGAGGTACCCTCCACGCAGGGTCACGACGCCTTCCGCGTACTTCTGCTCGATTTTCTGACAGGCCGGGCAGGTGACCCAGTGCGAGCCGGAGTCCTTGCTGGCTGTTTCGTAGAAGTCGGGATCAAAGGTCCACCGCTTGTTTTTATACACGGCCTTACAGCCATTGCAGAGCGATGGTTCCTTGCGCCCCTCTTCGGGGATATAAGGATCCGAACTGGTTTTGACCCTGCCGCGTTTATCACTGATGCCGAATTTTCCTACATCTTTTTGCATGTTCGCTCCCCCTTTCTGCCACGTTTGTGAAAGCTGAAATCAGTATAACAGCAAAGGCTATCTTGTATAGATGGGCGCAGTTGCCAACCTGTCCGGCGAGGTGCCCCTAAATGGGAAAAATAACCATTTAAGATCAACGGCTTAATGGAAATCTCGAAAAGGGGAGACAATGTGTTCGGTGAAAGCTTGACATGAAGGTCAGGCCGCTATAATGGAAGGGTTAGGATTAAAAGGTGCTGGCTGTTGTTTGAGGCTTGGGGTGATGCGAACGCTGCTTTTTTTACCTTGAATCGAGGAGGCTGGGCTGATGAAAGAAGACTTTCCCGCTGAAGCCGTTGTGCTGCCTGAAAAGATCCTGCAGAAATGGGAGACGCGCGGCGTCAGCCGTCGTGATTTTATCAAATTCTGCACGGGGATGACGGCTACGCTGGCGTTGCCGCTGTCTTTTGTTCCCCGGGTGGCCGAGGCCCTGGAAGATCTGCGGGTGCCGGTGATCTGGGTGGAGTTCCAAGGCTGCACGGGGGATACGGAGGCCCTGCTGCGAGCCAATCAGCCAACCGTAGCGGAGATCCTGCTCGATCTGCTCTCCGTGGAATACCATGAAACGATCATGGCGGCCGCGGGCCAGCAGGCGGAGGAAGCCAAGCACCAGGCCATGGATAAATACAAAGGCCAGTATATCGCCGTGGTCGAAGGCTCCATCCCCGCCGGAGATGGCGGCGTCTACTGTACCATCGCCGGCGACAGTGCCCTGAATATTGCTCGCAAGGTGTGCGGTAATGCCGCCGCCACCATCGCCGTGGGCAACTGCGCCACCTTTGGCGGACTGCCGGCCGCTGCCCCCAACCCCACCGGCGCCATCTCGGTGCAGGAGGCCGTCCCCGGCGCCACGGTCCTCAACCTGCCAGGCTGCCCCCTGAATGTCGACAACCTCACCGCCACCATCGTCCATTTCCTCACCTTCAACCGCCTGCCGGCCACCGACCGCCTCGGCCGCCCCCTCTTTGCCTATGGCAAACGCATTCACGACAACTGCGAGCGCCGCAGCCATTTCGATGCCGGCCAGTACGCCGAGGCCTTCGGCGACGAGGGGCATCGGAAGGGATTCTGTCTCTACAAGCTCGGGTGCAAGGGACCCGAGACGTTTCATAACTGCCCGACGATTCGCTACAACGAAGGCACCAGCTGGCCGGTCATGGCCGGTCACGGGTGCATCGGCTGTGCCGAGCCCGGTTTCTGGGATACCATGACCCCCTTCTACCGTCGTTTGCCGCAGGTGCCGGGTTTCGGGGTCGAAGTGACCGCCGATCAGATCGGCGTCGGCCTGGCGGTAGGGACGGCGGCGGCCTTTGCCGCCCATGGCGTGGCCAGCGCGTTCCGCAAGGGGCATGCCTTCAAATCGGACAACCTCGTGCAAAAGGACAAGGAGGAGTAGGCCATGGCCAAGAAGATCGTCGTCGATCCGATCACCCGCATCGAAGGGCACCTGCGCATCGAGGCCCAACTGGAGGATGGCCGTATCGCCAATGCCTGGAGCTCCTCCACGGCCTTTCGCGGCATCGAGACCATCCTCAAGGGGCGGGACCCGCGGGACGCACACCATTTTACCCAGCGCTTTTGCGGCGTCTGCACCACGGTGCATTCCATGGCCAGCATCCGCTGCGTGGAAGATGCCCTGGGGATTCAGATCCCCGATAACGCTCGCCTCATCCGCAACCTGATCATGGGTATCCAGAACATCCAGGATCACGTGATCCATTTTTATCACCTGCATGCCCTCGACTGGGTCGATATTACCGGCGCCCTGAAGGCCGACCCGGCCGCGACCGCCAAGCTGGCCCAATCCCTCTCCGATTGGCCGGTATCGGGAACGGCCTACTTCAAAGCGATCCAGGAGCGCATCGCCGCTTTCGTCGGCACCGGCCGCCTGGGGCCCTTCGCCAATGCCTACTGGGGCCACAGCGCCTACCGGCTGCCGCCTGAAGCCAACCTCATGGCGGTGGCCCACTATCTGGAAGCGCTGGAATGGCAGAAGGACATCATCAAGATCCACGCCATTCTCGGCTCGAAAAACCCCCATCCGCAGACTTTCCTGGTGGGAGGCATGTCCATCCCCGTCGATCCCGACAGCCAGAACGCTCTCAACGCCGACAAGATCGCCTTCATCCGCAAGCTGCTGCGCAAGGCCCGGACTTTCGTCGAACAGGTCTACATCCCCGATCTGCTGGCCGTCGCCTCTTTTTACAAGGATTGGGCCGGCATTGGCGGCGGCGTGGGCAACTTTCTCACCTACGGCGATTTCCCCCTGGACAACAGCGGCAGCGTCGAGGCCAACTGGTTCCCGCGCGGCGTCGTGCTGGGCAAAGACCTGGCCAATGTGCTGGAGATGGACCAGGCCAAGATCGCCGAATACGTCACCCATAGCTGGTACAGTTACCAGGCTGGTGACGACAAGGGGCTGCACCCCTACGACGGGGAAACCGCGCACAAGTACACGGGGCCCAAACCGCCCTACGATTTTCTCGACACCGAGGCCAAATATTCCTGGGTCAAGGCCCCCCGCTATCTCGATCAGCCCATGGAGGTCGGCCCGCTGGCGCGTATGGTCATCGCCTACGCCAAGGGACATCCCGAGGTGAAGCAGGTGGTCGATTTTGTCCTCGGCAAGCTGAATGTGGGGCCGGAGGCGCTCTTTTCGACCCTGGGCCGCACCGCCGCCCGCGGGATCGAGACCCTGCTGCTGGCCCAGAAGAACGAGACCTGGCTCGACCAGCTCGCCGACAACATGGGGCGGGGTATCCTCGAGGTGCACAGCGGCGAGAAATGGGACCCCTCGACCTGGCCGAAAGAGGCGGCGGGCTTCGGTTACCATGAGGCGCCCCGCGGCGCCCTGGGGCACTGGATCCGTATCGAAAACGGCGCCATCGCCAACTTCCAGGCCGTGGTGCCTTCCACCTGGAACGCCGGACCGCGCGATCCGCTCGGGCAGATGGGACCCTACGAGGCGGCCCTGGTCGGCACGCCTATCGCCAACCCGGAGCAGCCGCTGGAAATCCTGCGCACCATTCACTCCTTCGATCCCTGCCTGGCCTGCGCGGTGCACCTGCTCGACGGGAGCGGCAGCGAGATCGTCAAGGTGAAAGTTCTCTGACAAGGAGGCCCGCTCATGATCCGCATCCTTTATGTTTGGGAGTTGCCGGTTCGGTTGACGCACTGGATCAACGCGGTGTCCGTGGTGGTTCTATCCGTCACCGGCATCTACATCGGTCATCCGTTTGTCGGTGCCCACACGACATCCGCCTATATCATGGGTTGGATGCGTTTTATCCATTTTGTCTTCGCCTATCTCTTTGCCTTCTCCGTGCTGGCCCGCATGATCTGGTTTTTCCTGGGCAACGAATGGTCGTCCTGGCGCATGTTTCTGCCCCTGGTCACCCGCAAGGGGCAGAAGAACGGCCTCGAATTTTTCCGCTACTACACCTTCACCGGTTCGCGCATCCCCTACGAAATTGGCCACAATGCCCTGGCCACTCTGGCCTACGCCGGCGTTTTCGTCCTTTTTGTTGTGCAGATTATCAGCGGCTTCGCGCTCTACGGACAGTATGCGCCCGGCGGTCTCTACGATTCCCTGTTCGGGTGGGTCTGGCTGCTGATCGACAATCAGTCTCTGCGCCTCGTTCATCATCTGGTGATGTGGCTGCTGGCCGGTTTCGTCATCAATCATATCTACAGTGCCTGGCTCATGGACATGAAGGAAATGAACGGCACCATGAGCAGCATCTTCGGCGGCTACAAGTACATTGACCGGGGAGAGCTTTGAGGTGGGTATTCTGGTGATGGGCCTGGGCAACCTGCTGATGGGGGACGATGCCCTGGGCGTGCATGTGGTGCGGCGGCTGCAGGAGCGCTATGTCTTTCCGCAGGAGGTTCGGTTGGTCGATGGCGGGACTCTGGGTCTCGACCTGCTCCCCCAGCTCGAAGGGGTGGAACGCCTGCTGATTGTGGATGCCCTTGACATGCAGACGGCGGCCGGAACGATCGTGCGCCTGACCGGCGAGGAGGTGCCGCGTGCCTTTGCCGGCAAACTGTCCGTGCATCAGATGGGATTGCAGGATCTGCTCGCCGTGGCGGAACTGCAGGGACATCTGCCGCCCGAGGTCGTGGTCTGGGGGGTGCAGGTCGCCGCAATCGAGCCGGGGCTCGAGCTGAGTCCCGCGGTCGGCCGGGCCCTGGAGCAGGTGGTGGATGCCGTAGCCGACGAGCTGGCTACCTGGGGAGTCTCTCTGGCCGCCGCCTGAAAGTGGAAAGGATGTGCATGTTTAGCCGCGTCGCTGTTTCTTTGTTCTCTCTTCTGCTGGTAGTGGCCTGCAGTGACCGAGGCCCATCCTACCCCAAGGTGACCCCGCCCGACGGTTATCTGCAGCGGGCTGAAAACCAGGAGGAAGGTCGACGCATTTTTCGGCAGCTTTGCGCGGAGTGCCACGGCAGACCGTCGGAAGGGCGCAGTCAACGTGCCGATTTTTTCTATCCCCCGGCCCCCAACTTCACTTCTCCTCTTTACCGTCAGGCCGATCCGGCCTATCTGTTCTGGCGGATCCGCAAAGGGAAGACGGTCGAACCTTATCTTTCCCGTGGTTCGGTGATGCCGGCCTACGGCGCCCATTTCAGCGAAGAGGAGACCTGGTCCATCGTCGCCTACCTGCGGGTTCGTTCGGAAGTTTCGTCAGACTGAAAATATGGGAGCAGTCATAGATTGGGGAAGGGAGGCGGGTCGCTGTCACCAGGGATCTGCTTTTTTATTTACGGTAAAAGGCAATTTTTTCTTTTTTATTTGAGCTAAATTTGATAAAAGAACCGGGTTTTTAAGGGTATAACGTTGTCTCTTTTGTGGGAAATTCGAAGAAATATGGGAAAGCGCGGTGCCCTTTCCAGCCGACCTTTGACTAAACTGCCGGGTGCCGTCTGTCTGAAATCGTAGGATTTTTCTTTTCAAACCTTTTGAACCAAGGTAATGGGAGAACAGAACCATGGAAAAGTCGGTGGCAATTACCGCACAGGATCTGGGGCTGAAGCAGATTGGCAAGGTCTATCATAACCTGGGTTACGACCAGCTTTTTGAGGCTGAAGTCGCCAACAAGGAGGGCCGGGTCTCCTCCAACGGCACCATGATGGTGGATACGGGCAAGTTCACCGGGCGTTCTCCCAAGGACAAATATTTCGTTCACCAGAAGCCGTCCTTCGAAAACATCGCCTGGGGCAAGGTTAATGTGGCCATGGCCCCCGAAGTTTTCGACGAGCTCTATGCCGAAGTCCTTGACTACCTCTCCGGCAAGGATCTTTACGTCACCGACGGTTTCTGCGGCTCCAACGAGAAGACGCGCAAATCTGTGCGCTTCGTCACCGAATTCGCCTGGCAGTCCCACTTCGTCCGGAACATGTTCATCCGCCCCGGCGAGGAGGACCTGCAGAACTTTGCCCCCAACTTCACCGTCTACAATGCCAGCAATCTGGTAAACAAAGACTGGGAGCGCCACGGCCTCAACTCCGAGGTCTTCATCGTCTTCAACATCGAGAAGAACGTCGCGATTATCGGCGGCACCTGGTACGGCGGCGAGATGAAGAAGGGCATCTTTACCATGATGAACTACTGGCTGCCGCTGCAGGGGATTCTCTCCATGCACTGCTCGGCCAACGTTGGCAAAAAAGGCGATGTCGCCCTCTTCTTCGGACTCTCCGGCACCGGCAAGACCACCCTGTCCACGGACGCGGCCCGCAAGCTCATCGGCGACGACGAGCACGGCTGGGACGACGACGGCATCTTCAACTTCGAGGGCGGCTGCTACGCCAAGGTCATCAACCTGTCGCAGGAGAGCGAACCCGAAATCTACAACGCGATCCAGCGCAATGCCCTGCTCGAAAACGTAGTGGCCGACGACGACGGTGTCATTGATTTCGACAGCCGCGCCAAGACGGAGAACACCCGTGTCTCCTACCCCATCGAGCATATCGAAAACCACGAGGCAAGCCTCAAGGCCGCCCATCCGAAGAACATCATTTTCCTGACCTGCGATGCCTTTGGCGTGCTGCCGCCTGTTTCCAAGCTGACTAAAGAGCAGGCCATGTATTATTTCCTCTCCGGTTATACCGCCAAGGTGGCAGGTACCGAGCGCGGCGTCACCGAGCCTTCGGCGACCTTCTCGGCCTGCTTCGGCGAAGCCTTCCTGCCTCTGCACCCGACGGCTTACGCCAAACTCCTGGGCGAGAAGATGGAAAAGCACGACGTCAAGGCCTACCTGGTCAACACCGGTTGGGCTGGCGGTGGTTATGGAGTCGGCCAGCGCATGAGCATCAAGGCCACCCGCGCCTGCATTAACGCCATACTCGACGGCAGCATCGAAACGGCCGAGTTCGACCAGACCCGCTGGTTCCGTCTTCACATTCCCAAGGCCCTGCCGGGTGTGGATAGTACCCTGCTCAACCCCCGCAACGCCTGGGCCGACAAAGAGGCCTTCGATGCTACCGCCAACAAGCTGGCCGGCATGTTCATCGAAAACTTCAAGAAGTATGTCAAGGATGGCGACGACTTCGATTTCACCAAGGCCGGCCCGCAGCTCTAGGCCTGGTTGAAAGCAACGGATGTGACGAAGGGCGACCTCAAGGGGTCGCCCTTCGTCTTTTTCAGCCTTCTCCTTTTTCTCGGCGGGGTATCCCCGGCGGTTAGTTTCTGGACTTTGCCCGGTGGATTTTGTATCTTGACGCATCAGGGCGTTTCCTGTTGAAAAGCCTGATGAAACGGCGTAAGGCCGCGGAGGTCCTGTTGGTAAAAAAAGAAAACAAGAAGGATAAAATCACCTCTGAAGATCTGCCCCTGTTGCCGGTGCGCGATGTGGTGGTTTTTCCCCACATGGTTGTTCCCCTTTTTGTCGGTCGTCCCAAGTCCATTGCGGCGGTGGACGCCGCCCTCGCCCGTGACCGCCTGATTTTCCTGGCGACGCAGAAGGATGACGAGGCCGAGGACCCGGCGGCCGAAGACATTTACAGCGTGGGTACGGTGGCCATGATCATGCGCATGCTCAAGCTGCCGGATGGGCGTGTCAAGGTCCTCGTACAGGGGGTTTCCCGGGCCCGGACTCGGGATGTCCTGCAGGATGAGCCCTTCCTGCTGGCTCAGGTGGAAAGGACGCCTGAACCGGCGGTCAAGGTGATTCTGGAAATCGAAGCGCTGATGCGCGCGGTGCGCGACTCTCTGACCAGAGCCATGACCCTGGGCAAGAGTCTGCCACCCGAGATCCCGGTGGTGCTGGAAAATGTGGATGACCCCGGCAACCTCGCCGATCTCGTGGTCAGCAATCTCGGGCTGAAGGTCGCCGATACCCAGCAGACCCTGGAGATACTTGATCCGCTTCAGCGGCTGGAAAAGGTCAAATCCCTCCTCGACAGGGAAGTGGAACTGCTCACCATGCAGGAACGCATCCAGAGCCAGGTCAAGGAGGAGGTCAGCAAGTCGCAGCGGGAATATTATTTACGGGAACAGATGCGCGCTATTCAGGCCGAGCTCGGCGAGAACGATCAGCGCTCGGAGGATGTGGCTGAGCTTCGCGCTCGCCTGGCCGAGGCCGGTCTGCCGATTGATTCCATGGGCGAAGCGGAAAAACAGCTGCGCCGCCTGGAGACCATGCATCCCGAAGCTGCCGAGTACTCCATGCTGCTGACTTACCTGGAGTGGCTCGCCGATTTGCCCTGGAGCCATGGCACCCGCGACAAGCTCGATTTGAAGCGGGCTCGAAAGATTCTGGACGAAGACCATTACGATCTGGAAAAGGTCAAGGACCGGATTCTGGAGTTTTTGGCCGTACGCAAACTCAACCGGAACCTGAAAGGACCCGTGCTTTGCTTCGTCGGCCCGCCCGGCGTCGGCAAGACCAGCCTGGGCAAGTCCATCGCCCGGGCCCTGGGTCGCCAGTTCGTGCGCATCTCCCTGGGGGGCGTGCGCGACGAGGCGGAAATCCGTGGTCATCGGCGCACCTACGTCGGCGCCTTGCCCGGGCGCATCATACAGGGGATCAAGCAGGCCGGTACCAACAATCCGGTTTTCATGCTCGACGAGTTGGACAAGCTGGGGGCCGACTTCCGGGGAGACCCTTCCTCGGCGCTGCTGGAACTGCTCGATCCTGAACAGAACCACGCTTTTTCCGATCACTACATCAACCTGCCCTTCGACCTTTCCAACGTCATGTTCATTGCCACGGCCAATGTGATGGATCCTATCCCTTCGGCCCTCAAAGATCGCATGGAGGTCATCCGCCTGGCCGGCTACGACTTGGAGGAGAAACTGTTCATCGCCGAGAAGTACCTGGTGCCCCGTCAGCTTGAGGCCAATGGCCTGCGCCAGGGCGACGCTGACTTCACCCGGCAGGCATTGCAGAAGGTTATAGCCGAGTACACGGCCGAGGCGGGGCTGCGCAACCTCGAGCGGGAACTGGGCAGTATCTGCCGCAAGATCGCCCGCCGTTTCGCCGAAGGGGGGCGCAAGAAGTCGGTGAAGGTCACCGCTGGCACC
The DNA here is from genome assembly GCF_024197615.1 of Desulfuromonas sp. KJ2020. Classification (NCBI taxonomy): domain Bacteria; kingdom Pseudomonadati; phylum Thermodesulfobacteriota; class Desulfuromonadia; order Desulfuromonadales; family Desulfuromonadaceae; genus Desulfuromonas; species Desulfuromonas sp. KJ2020. Next base: position 605,903 of record NZ_JAKUKE010000001.1, on the reverse strand, counting down.
GTCAGCCGTTTTCTAGGCCCGGCCAAGTTTCTGCCGGAGGAGAAGCGAGGGGAGAGCGAGATCGGCGTGGCCACGGGCCTGGCCTGGACCCAGGTCGGGGGGGAGATCCTCAGTGTCGAGGCCAGTATCATGAAGGGGAAGGGGCAGCTGTCCCTGACCGGTCAACTCGGCGAGGTCATGAAGGAGAGCGCCCAGGCGGCCCTGTCCTTCACCCGTACCCGCGCCGCTGCTCTCGGTATCGCGGAGGATTTTCTGGACAAGAAGGATATCCACGTCCACGTGCCGGCTGGCGCCATTCCCAAGGATGGCCCCAGCGCCGGCATCACCATGGCTACGGCCATCATCTCGACCCTGGCAGAAATTCCTGTGCGGCAGGATGTGGCCATGACCGGTGAGTTGACGTTGCGCGGCCATGTTCTGCCCATCGGCGGTCTGAAGGAAAAGGCCCTGGCGGCTGTGCGGGCCGGCATTAAGACGGTGATCATTCCCCGGCGCAATGAAAAGGATTTGGTGGACATCCCCCCCCACCTGCGTAAAAAGGTAGACTTTGTCCTGGCCGAGACCATGGACGATGTGCTGAAGGTGGCTTTGGAAAGATGTCATGAAACTGTCTGAGATCGGGGAGTTCGGCTTCATCGAACGGATCCGGCAGCGAGCCGGCGGGGCGGGGGTGCACCTGGCTATCGGCGATGACTGCGCGGCCGTCGAGGTGCGTGCTGGTCAGCTTCTGCTCACCAGCAAGGATCTGCTCATCGAAGGCGTGCATTTCCGCCTGGACTGGACGGACCTCTACCGTCTGGGGCGCAAGAGTGTCTCCGTCAATGTCAGCGATGTGGCGGCGATGGGGGGCAATCCCGAGTATCTTTTTCTGGGGCTGGCGGTAGCGCCGACCCTGAGGGTGGAAGATCTCGACGCCTTTATCGATGGTTTTCTGGCGGCAGCTAGCGACTACGGGGTGCGACTCATCGGCGGCGATACCTGTCGCTCCCCTGGCCCATTGATCGTTTCGGTGACGGTGCAGGGGAAGGTGCCGACGGAGCAGATGCTCCGTCGTAACGGGGCCTGCTCCGGCGATGCCGTCTACGTTTCCGGCACCCTGGGCGACAGCGCCCTCGCTCTGCAGCTTCTGCAACAGGGCCAACCCCTTTCCTCCCATCTGGCCGCGCGTCATCATGACCCTCGGGCCCGGGCCGAACTGGGCAGGGCCTTGGCGGTTGCCGGTATCCCTTCGGCCATGATCGACCTGTCCGACGGCTTGCTGGCCGATCTCGGCCACATACTGGATGCTTCCGGAACCGGCGCCACCATCGAGGCGGCAGCACTGCCCCTTTCCGCCGATTTTCAGGCGGCGCTCTCCCTGGGACAGGCCTCGCTGGACCTGGCCTTGGCCGGCGGCGAGGATTACGAACTGCTTTTTACGGTACCGGTCAACCGGGAGGATCGTCTGCGCGAACTTTCGCGCCAGTTCAATCTGGATCTGACCCGTATAGGACACATCGACCCAGCGGCTGATGGTCTCCGTATTCGAAACGGCTCCGGCCAGATGGCGACCGGCAGCCCAAAAGGCTATAATCATTTTTCCTGAGGGTTTCAGCCCGAGGGACGAAGCAAGGATATCCGTGGAAAACGGTCTCTCCAAGCGCAAAACCCCTTTTGTCGGCAGTGAGTTCCCAGAGCGGGAATTTGCCGAGCTGACGGACTTTTTGCGGGAAACCCGAGGTTTCAACCTGGAGATGTACAAGGACCGCTGCATCAAGCGGCGCATCGCCACTCGAGTGCGGGCCTTGGGGTTTGATAACGCCGCGGCGTATCTCGACCTGCTTCGCCGGCAGCCGGAAGAGGCAGATATTCTCCTGGCGGCCCTGAGCATTCATGTGTCGCAATTTTTTCGCAATCCCAGCACCTTTGTCCTGCTGGAGAAGAAGGTCCTGCCCGATCTGCTGGCATCACCTGCTGCGCAGGGGCGCCCGGAGCTGCGCCTGTGGAGCGTGGGTTGTGCCGGCGGCGAGGAGCCCTATTCGCTGGCGATTCTGCTGGCTGGACTCCTCAAGGAAGGGATGAGGGTGCGGATCCTCGGTACGGATGTCAGCGAGGCGGTCCTTGAGCGGGCGCGTCAGGGGATCTTCGACACCTCGCGGCTGGCGGAGGTGCCCGCGGTTCTGCGTGAGCAATGCTTCGAGCCGTCGAAAGGGCAGTATCGTCTGCGTGAGTCCTTTCGGCAGTTGGTTTCCTTCCGCCATCACAACATCCTGGCCGATTCCGCCTATCCCAAGGTCGATCTGATCATGTGCCGGAACGTCCTGATTTACTTTTCCCGTGAGGAGCAGGAGAAAATTCTCCTGCGTTTTGCCGACAGCCTGCCCCCTGGTGGGGTGCTGGTCCTGGGGAGGTCCGAGACTCTGCTGGGAAAGAGTCGCGACCGTTTCGAACCGGAAAGTTTAAGCGAGCGTATTTACAGGCGCAAGGCCTCTTTGATATGAAGAACAGTGTCAGTCTTTGCAAAGGAGCGCATCGATGCGGGTAGAGATCACCTACAAGTTCGTCATCGGGTTCATCATCGTCATTGCCTCAACGGTGGCTGTCCCCTATATCGTCCCCTACCTGGGGGTTGACCCTCAGTGGCAGCAGCTTTTTACCACCGTCTGCGCGCTTCTGGTCGGTCTGGTGATCGGCTGGTTTTTTTCCAAGGCCTTCAGTACCAATATTCGCCTGCTCAATGCGGGGGCTGAACGTTTCAGCCAGGGCGATTTTTCACGGGCCGTCAAAGTGCCGCCGAGCTTTCTGGAAGATGAGACAGCCGATCTGGCGGCTTCGCTGAACCGGGTGGGCGAAAGCCTGCGTCAACTGGTGACCCAGATTCGGGCGACCTCCCTGCAGGTCAACGATGCGGCCCAGGGACTGACGGCGACCTCCGAGGAGATGACGGCCTCGGCCCATGAGGTCGCTAACGCCGTGGAGCAGATCAGCGGCGGCGCCGAGACTCAGGCCGAGATGGTGGAAAAGGCCTCAAGCCTGATCCGCGAGGTAGCCCTGTCCATCGACCTGGTCGCCGCTTCGGCTCAGAAGGTCGCTTCCTCCGCTACCGAAACGGCAACCACGGCTCAAAAAGGCGGCCAAACGGCCCGCTCGACCATGGAGAGGATGAAGAAGGTGCTGGGCGATGTGGAAAAGGGTGGGGATCAGCTCTTCTCATTCGGCTTGCGGCTGCAGAAGATCGAAAAGATTGTCGAGGTGATCACGGGCATTGCCGAAAAGACCAACCTTTTGGCCCTGAACGCTTCGATCGAAGCGGCGCGGGCGGGCGAGTCGGGACGTGGTTTTGCGGTGGTGGCCCAGGAAATCAGCAAGCTGGCCGACTCGACGGCACGCTCGGCCGGAGAGATCACCTCGCTGGTCGAAGGAATTCAGGCCGAAAGCGAAAAGGTGCAGGGGGCCATGAAGGAGACTATCCGTGAAATGGCCGCTGGCCATGAAGCCGTGGACGTGACGGGCAGCGCCTTCGAAGAGATTATCGAGACGGCGCTTCAGACCAAGACCAAGGCCACGAGTATTGCTGAACTGGCGGTGAAGCAGGCGGAAGGGGCCAGCAGCATCGTGCGGACCATCGACGAGATTTCCCGGGTCGTGACGGATAACGCCGCCTCCACTGAGGAAGTGTCCGCCGTGACCCAGGAGCAGTCCGCCGCCATGGAGGAAATGTCCCATGCGGCTCAGGAACTCTCGGCCCTGGCCGATTCCCTGATGCGGGCCGTCGATCAATTTCACATCGGGGCGGAACGGGAATGAGCGAAGGGAATTTCGAACAGATACTCACCTTTTCACTCGGCGGCCGGTTGTTCGGAGTGGAGGTGGCCCAAATCCAGGAAGTGGTCAAGGCCCCCGAATTCTATTTTATCCCTCGGGCCGGCTTCCCTTATGTCGGCGCCATCAATTTCCACGGCAAGGTCGTCCCCGTGCTGGACCTGCCGGCCCTGATCGACTCTGGCAGTGCCCGGCGCGATAAGCGGGTTGTCGTGCTCCATCCGGATTTGTGTGTACTGGGTTTTACGGTAGAGAGCATAGAAGGGCTCGTTCTGCTCGAAGCCGACACCATTCCCGAAGCCATCGCGGGGGTGGAAGAAGAAGGCTATATTCGTTGCCGGGTGGAGCATGAAGACAGGGAGCTGTGCCTGCTGAACGTGGAAAAGCTGGTAAGCGGTCTGGGTGATTCCAGGACGCCAGACAGGAGGGCATTATGGGGCTGAGAATCCTCATTGTCGACGACGCTCTGTTCATGCGCAACATGCTGCGGGGGATATTCACAGGGGCAGGGCATGAGGTGGTCGGCGAAGCCGCCAACGGCGAAGAGGCGGTGGAGCGGTACCGCACGCTCCGTCCCGACCTGGTGACCATGGATATCGTCATGCCCCAGCGCAGCGGCATCGAGGCGCTCAAGGATATCCTCAGCTTTCACCCGCAGGCCCAGGTCGTCATGTGCAGCGCCCTCGGGCAGGAGGCCCTGATGGCCGAAGCCGTCGAGGCGGGGGCCAGGGACTTTATCGTCAAGCCGTTCAAGGCCGAGCGGGTGCTTGAGGTCGCGAACCGGCTGACTGCCGCCTCAATCGGCTAACCGGGTCTTTTTCGGGTACTGACATGGATATGTCGAAATACAAAGAGATGTTTCTGAGCGAAGCGGCCGAGCATCTCGAGAAAATGGGGCAGCTGATTGTCGCCCTGGAGGCGGATCCCGCCAACCGGGCGGGGATCGACGCCCTCTTCCGCGAGGCACATTCCATCAAAGGGATGGCCGCTTCCATGGGTTACGAGCAGACGGCCAAGCTGGCTCACCACCTGGAAGACTACCTGGCCGGTTTCCGGCAGAGTGGCCGGGTGCCGGTCGAAGCCGTCGATCGCCTGATGGCCGGGTTGGACCGGCTGGAGAAGTTGCTGGAGGATCTGAGGGCTTCCCGGCCGGAGCGGCCGGTGGCCGATTTTCTGGCCTCCCCCCAGGCGCCCGCCAGCCCTGGCGGTGGGCCCTCCGTGCCCCTGCAGGGGATGCAGATTGCGATCGAATTGGCCCAGGATGCGGAAATGCCGTCCATCCGGGCGATGGTGCTGCTGAAAGAACTGGCCAGCGTCGGCAGCGTGCTGGCCAGTAAACCGACGGCCTCCACCCTGCGTCAGGGGGGGGCGCTGCGGCGTCTGCATGTGCTGCTGGATACAGAATTGGCGGCGGAAGATCTGCGTGCGGCCCTGCTGCGCAACCGGGATGTCAGCCGCGTTGCCATAAGGCAGGCGGAGGCTGGGTCGCAATCCAAGACCCCCGCCCCTGCCGAACCATCGCCATCGGTATCGGCCCGGGAAAGACAGAAGCCCGAGACCGCCCGCTCCGTCCGGGTACGTACCGATCTGCTCGATCGGTTCATCCAGTTGACGGGGGAACTCATAACCAACAGGTATCAGCTTTTTGCCGCCTCCCAGACCGAAAACTGGGACGGCCTCAGGGACGGGCTGGATGAGCTCAACCGGCTGATTTCCGAGCTTTACCACGATGTGCTGCAGGTGCGCATGATGCCGCTGGAGAGCATCACGGGGCGGCTGCCCCGCCTGGTCCGAGACCTGGCCCGCAGCACGGGGAAAAACGTCTCCCTGCAGTTGGCCGGCGAAAATATCGAGCTGGACCGGGCCATCCTGGAGGCGATGGCTGACCCCCTCGTGCACATGGTGCGCAATGCGGTGGATCACGGGATCGAAACAGCCGGAGAAGTCAGGGTGGCGGCCTGGCGCGACAAAGACCTGGCCCTGGTGGAGATTGCCGACAATGGGCGCGGCATGGATCCCGAAGCGCTGCGGCGCCGCGCGGTGGAAAAGGGCCTCCTTTCCCCTGTGCAAGCTAGGGGCCTGCGCGATGCCGACGCCTTGCAGCTCATCTGCTATCCCGGCTTTTCCACGGCCTCGACGGTCACGGAGACCTCGGGACGAGGGGTCGGTATGGACGTGGTCAAGTCGGCGGTGGAAAACCTCGGCGGCACCCTGGAAATTTTCAGTACCCGCGGGCAGGGGACGCGCTTTCTGCTCAAACTGCCGCTGTCGGTAGCCATCATTCATATCCTTCTGGTCCGTTGCCAGGATCAGCTCATGGGCATTCCGGTCACCCGGGTGCAGCGCCCCCTCGAGGTCATGCCCGAGGATATCCTCTCATCCGGCCGCCAGAAAGTCATTCGCCTGGTCGAGGACTTTGAGGGAGAAGAGCCGGTCGAGGAAGAGGTTCCGCTGCTGTCCCTGCGCAAGATGCTCGGATTGCCGGCCCGCCCTTTTTCGGGATCCATTCCGGTCGTGTTGACGGAAATCCGCGGGCGGCGGGTCGGTCTGGTGGTCGACAAGCTGGCTGGCCACCGCCAGGTTTTTGTCCAGAGCCTCAGCTTTCCCCTTGACCATCTGGTCGGCGTCAGTGGCGCCACCGTGCTGGGTGACGGCCGGGTGGTCTTTATCATCGATCCTGCCGCCATGCTGGAGGAGCGCTATAAATCGCCTAAGGCCCAGTCATCTGGGGATTCCCGATGAAGGGCCAAGGCCTCACCGCCCTGCAGCTCGACGCCCTGCGAGAAATCAGCCATATCGGTATGGGGCAGGGGGCTACGGCCCTTTCGCAGCTTCTCTCCGAACGGGTCGAACTGCGGGTGCCCCGTGTCGCTGAAGTCGATATCGCCCAGGTGCCCGAACTGCTTGGCGGCGCCGAGACGCCTGTCGTCGGCATGACGCTGCAGATCGTCGGCGACGCCAGCGGCGATCTTTTGCTGCTTCTTTCGCAAGGGAGCGCCCGCGAGTTGCTGAGCCGTCTGTTGGGGCGTCCCCATCAGGGCCCGAAACGGAATCTGGATGAGCTCGATTCTTCGGCGCTGCAGGAACTTGCCAACATTCTGGCCTCGGTTTATCTTGGCGTTCTTGGCGACCTGCTGGGGATAGCGCTGCGACCCTCCCCACCCTCACTGGCGGCCGATATGCTGGGGGCCATTGTGGATGATATCCTCATCGCCCAGAGCCTGGGCGGCGATACGGTTTTGATGGTGGAAACCGAATTCGTCGGCGCTCCGCAGGCGACCGCAGCCATGGTCGGGCATCTTTTTCTGCTCCCCGCCCCCTCTTTGCTGGCGGCCCTCGAGCGCAGGCTGGAGGAGGCATGACGGCGCCGGTCCGGGAAAAGGTGGGCATCGCCGCCTGCCGCGTGGCCAGGGCGCCGTTGCGGTTGATCGCCCCCGGTCTCGGCTCCTGTCTGGGGATTGTGCTTTACGACCCGGCGGTCAAGGTCGGCGGCCTGGCTCATTCCCTGTTGCCGGCCCCGCCGGCGGGGATGGCCGAGGAAAGAACAGGCAAGTTTGTCGACGGAGCCATCCTCGGCATGGTGGCGGAGATGACCGCCCTGGGGGCCGACCGGCAACGGATGTGGGCCAGAATTGCCGGCGGCGCTCACATGTTTGCCTCGCTGCCGGGGTCGGCCGAAGACAGGGTGGGGGCGCGCAACGTGCGCCAGGCCCGGCAGACCCTGGAGTCCTTGCGCATTCCCCTGCAGGGTGAGGATGTCGGCGGGGATTTCGGGCGCACCCTGGAATTTGATCTGGCAACGGGCCAGGTTCGGGTGAGAACGGTGTGCGGACCCCAGTCCGATTACCTGATTTGACCATACGGAGGTTGATACGATGGCATGGCACCGCCTGAAGATTTTTTTGACGATTTTTAGTTCTCTCGTTCTGCTGCTGGTCGCCGGGGAGGCGCCCGCCCAGGAGCCGGAACTGGCGCACGTGGTTGAGGCCGTGGAGGCTCCTTTTCGCCCCGACTCCAGCGGGCGGCAGGCCATTGCTTCTTTCGAGGCCGCCTTTGCACAGCAGTCGGTGATTGCCTCCCTCGAACAGAGCCAGGAGGGCAGCGGTCTCATGCAGGTGAAATTTGTCCCGCCGAAAAAAGAGACGCCGGCCAAGGTCAGGTTCCGCTGGATCTATACCAATCCCTCCCGTCAGGAGATCGTCTCCGATGGCGAGACGGTCTGGGTTTACCTGCCGGAGAACCAGCAGGTGCTCCAGAGCTCCCTCGCAGAGGTCGGCGCCGGTCAGGCCCAGGAAAATCCCCTGGTCTTCATCACCGGGCTCGGCAACCTGTCGGAAAATTTTACCCTGTCCTGGGCCAGTCCGCGCCAGGACCAGAACGGCAACTACCTGTTGGCGCTGGCGCCCAAAAAATCTTCGGCCATGATACAGACCCTGCGCCTGGCCGTGGCAAAAGAAGCGATGCTGAGCCAGGGTAGCGAGCCGGTCTTTCCCCTGCGGACGGTAGAGATCATCGACACGAACGGCAACCGGACCCACCTGACCTTTACCGGGGTGCGCATCAATCCGAAGCTGGCGGACAGCCGGTTTACCTTTCAGGTGCCCGAGGGTGTCGAAGTGGTGACGCCCGACCAGTTCGGACCGTCCTTCTAGGGGCGAGACCCACCTAAAGAGACTTTTAATTCATCCGGGTACATGCTATAAGTACCTGTTTCAATGACGTTCTTGTCGACGTTTATTCTCATGCCACAGGGAGGGTCACATGCCGAGTTTTGACATCGTATCCAAGGTGGATATGCAGGAAGTGGATAACGCCGTCAATCAGACGGTGAAGGAGATCAGTCAGCGTTTCGACTTCAAGGGATCGACCAACGAGGTGACGCTGGAAAAGGACGCCATCGTCATTCTGGCCGCCGACGACTACAAGCTGCAGGCCATCGTTGACATCCTCAAGGGCAAGCTGGTGCGACGCCAGGTGTCGCCCAAATGCCTCGACTTCGGCAAGAAGGAGCCGGCCTCCGCCGGTGCTGTCCGGCAGCGGGTCGCCATCGTGCAGGGGATCTCCAAGGAAAAGGGCAAGGAGATCATCAAACTCATCAAGGACAGCAAACTCAAAGTGCAGCCGCAGATCATGGAAGACCAGGTCCGGGTGGCCGGCAAGAAGATCGACGATCTGCAGGAAGTCATTCAACTGCTCAAAGGGCAGGATCTCGACGTCGAACTGCAGTTCATCAACATGCGCTCTTAGGGCTCGGGTCTTTTCAGGGCAGCAAATAAAACGGCACAGCTATCACATGGAGACGGGATAAAGGCCTTGAAAAAAGAGAAAGTCAGTCTGGTCAGCCTGGGTTGCCCGAAAAATCTGGTCGACGCCGAGGTCATGCTCGGTCATCTTCCCGCCGACCGCTTCGAGATCGTCACCGACGAGTCGCAGGCGGACATCATCATCGTCAATACCTGCGCCTTCATCCACGACGCCAAGGAAGAGTCCATCGAGACGATTCTGGAAGTGGCCGACTACAAAAAGGAGGGACGCTGCCGATTGCTGGTGGTAAGCGGCTGCCTGCCGCAGCGCTACCAGGAGGAACTGGCGGCCGAACTGCCGGAGGTCGACCTTTTCATGGGGACGGCCGATGCGGCCCGCATCGTCGAGCTGATCGAAGCACGCTCGGCGGCCAAGGAGCCTTTGTACGCCGTCAGCGCCCCGGATTTTCTCTACGACCACCTGACCCCCCGGGTGACCTCTTCCCCCTTTTATTCAACCTATGTCAAAATCGCCGAGGGCTGCGCCAATTATTGCTCCTACTGCGTCATTCCTCAGCTGCGCGGCACCCTGCGTTCCCGCAGCATCGACTCGGTGGTGAGCGAAGTGCGCCGTCTGGTGGCGTCAGGGGTTAAGGAGATCAATCTCATTGCCCAGGATATTACCGCCTACGGCACCGACCGCGACGACGGCGCCCGCCTGGAGGATCTGCTGCGCGAACTGGTCAAGATCGAGGAGCTGCCCTGGCTGCGGCTGCTCTATGCCTATCCTGACGGCGTGAGCGATGAACTCATCGATCTTATCGCGGCCGAAGAGAAGATCTGCAACTACCTCGATATTCCCCTGCAGCATTTCGACGACCGTATCCTGGGGCTGATGAACCGCCGCATCGACTCCGCCGGCATCCGCCGCCTGGTCGACCGTATGCGTCAGTGCATTCCCGACCTGACCTTGCGCACCTCGTTTATCGTCGGTTTTCCCGGCGAGACGGAGGAGGAGTTCCAGCGCCTGCTCGATTTCGTCAACGAAGGACATTTTGAACGGGTGGGGGTCTTCCGCTATTCGCGGGAAGAAGGGACGGCGGCGGCCGCCATGGAGGAGCAGGTGCCCGAGCGGACCAAAAACGCCCGCTACAACAAGTTGATGAAGGCCCAGAGCCGGGTCTCCTTCCGCAAGAACCGCGCCCTGAAGGGGCGCGTCGAGCCGGTGCTGGTGGAGGGCTACAGCGAGGAAACGGAGCTGCTCCTGCGCGGTCGTTCCATTCGGCAAGCCCCTGATATCGACGGGCAGGTGTATATCACGGCCGGCTATGCCGAGGTCGGCGACATCGTCTCCCTGCGCATCACCGACTCCTCAGAATATGACCTGATCGGCGAGATCGTCGAGGAGGAGTGACCCTTCTCAGGTCTCAAGCAGTTTCTGCAGTTCCTCCCGGCTGAAGGTGTAGACCTCCTTGCAGAACTCACAGGTTACCGTGGTCGGCTCCTCGCGTTCGCTGAGTTCCCGCAACTCCTCCCGGCCCAGGGAAAGCAGCATCTGACGGACCTGGTCCCGACGACAATGGCAGCGGAATTCCAGATCGGTCTGCGCCAGGATGTCAAAGGGGATGCCCGCAAAGAGGGTCTCCAGGATTTGCACGGGAGCCAACCCCTGACGGAGAAGGGTGGTCAGCGGCGGCAGGTCGGTAAGGCGTTTTTCGAGCTGGACCAGGGTCTCCTCACGGGCGTTTGGCAGGGATTGCACCAGAAAACCGCCAGCGCTGGAGATGGTGCCGTCGGCTTCGATGTAAACGCCGAGCCCTACCGACGAGGGCACCTGTTCGGAGGTGGTCAGATAGTAGGCGAGGTCTTCAGCCACCTCGCTGGTATAGAGCTGGACCATGCCGCGGTAGGGCTCCTTGAGCCCCAGGTCCTTGACCACGTGGAGAAAACCGGCGCGGCCGATGGCGCCTGCTACGTCGAAGCGGCCCTCCTGCAGGGGCAGGTCGGCGACGGGGATCCGGATGGAGCCTCGCACATGGCCGTCGGCATCGGTCTCGGCCTGCAGCTTCTGCAGCGGGCCGTTGCCCTCGATCATCAGGGCCAGGCGCTGATCGCCCTTGAGCAGGCTGCCGAGCAGCGCCGTCCCCGTGACCAGGCGGCCGAGGGCGACGGCGGCGGTGGCGTCGGTTCCCTGCCGCGAACAGATGGCTTCGGCCAGGGCGGTGGTGGTAGCCGCGGCGGCCCGCAAGGAGCCGTCCCGGCTGACGATACGTACCAGATGGTCTTTCATCGTTTATCCTTTCCACGGCGGCGCCTTGGCGCGGCTGGACTATCGTTGAAAAGAATGCATCTTACGCAAGCTTAGTGAAGATGACAATCCCTTCCCAGGAGGCACCATGAAGATTGTTCTGCCGGTGGCCGGCAAGGGCACACGCCTGCGGCCCCATACCCATACCAAAGCCAAGTCCCTCGTCCATGTTGCCGGCAAGACGGTGCTCGAACACATCGTCAGTCGGCTGGCGCCCCTGCAGGCCGAGGAGTACATCTTCATCACCGACGAAAACGGCGCCCAGATCGAGCGCTTCATGACCGAAACTTTCCCGGACCTGTCCTGCAGCTATATCGTGCAGAAAGAGCGTCTCGGCCCGGCCCATGCCGTCGCCCTGGCGTCGCCGCGCATTCGCCCCGGCGACGATGTGCTGGTGGTGTTCAACGACACCATTTTCGTCACCGATCTGACGCGCCTGCAGGCGCTGTGCGGTGACTGCGACGGCCTCATCTATTCCAAGGAGGTCGAGGACTACCAGCGCTTCGGCGTCAACGTGCTGCGGGGCGATTATATCGTCGACATGGTGGAGAAGCCCGACACCCCCATCTCCCGTCTGGCCCAGGTTGGCCTCTATTATCTCAAGGACGGCGCCCGCTTCATGGGCTACCTGCAGAAGACCATTGAGGCCGGCCAGACGGTCAAGGGGGAGTATTATCTGCCCGCCGTCTTCATGAACATGATCGGCGACGGCCTGAAATTCCGGGCCCCCGAAATCGACGCCTGGCTCGACTGCGGCAAGCCCGAAACCCTGCTGAAGACCAACCGCTACCTCCTCAAGGGGCGCCATCACTGCCACGGTCAGGCGGACAACACCGTGCTCATTGAGCCGGTGCATATCGGCCGGGGGGCGGTGATACGCAACAGCGTCATCGGTCCCAACGTGTCGGTGGCGGCCGGCTGCCTCATCGAAGAGAGCGTCATCCGCGATTCCATCATCAACACCGATTCCCAGGTGCGCGGCATGGTGCTGCGCGATTCGATCCTCGGCGACGCCGTCGCCCTGGTGAGCAAGCCCCGCCGCATGAATATCGGCGACCACTCCCTGATCGAGATGGAGGGCTGAGTGTCTCTGCTTGAGTCTGCTCTGGCCGGTTGATTATGACGATGTCCTACGAACAGGTCCTCCCTTATCTGCTGCCGCCCCTGCTTGGGGCCCTGATCGGCTATGTGACGAACTACATCGCCATCCGCATGCTCTTTCGCCCCTTGCACCCTTGGCGCCTCCTCGGGATTCGCCTGCCCCTGACGCCGGGGATCATTCCGGCCAAGCGCGGCGAACTGGCGGAGAAGATGGGCGAGATGGTCGGCAGCCACCTGCTGACGTCCGAGGATGTCGGCCGGGCGTTGGAAAAAGAGGGCTTCCGCCGTGAACTCAAGGGGGCGGTAGCCGACAAGCTCGGCAGCTTCCTCGACCGGGATCTGGGGACCGTCGAATCCCTGGTGCCGGTCGATTTTCGTGGCCGTTTTCGAGACCTGGTCGACCTGCTGCGCTACAAGGTGGTCAAGTCGGTCTTCGCCTACGCCGACTCCGAGGCCTTCGAGCAGGCGCTGCGCGGTTATCTGCAGCGCAAGGGGGATGAACTGCTGGCCCGCGATCTCGAGAGCTTTCTGACGCCGGAGCGCTACAGCGGTCTGCGCGGCCATCTCGATGATCGTCTCACGACGCTGCTGACCTCCCCCGCCGTCGGCCGCGCCGTCGGCACGTTCGTCGACAGTCGCAGCGAGCGCCTGCTGGCCTCGCAACGGTCGATCCGCGAACTGCTGCCGGCGGATCTGGTCGAGGTCATCCTGGTCCAGATGGAGAAGGAGATTCCTCCCTTGCTGGAGAAGTTCGGCGGCATGCTCTACGATCCCGACTTCCGCCAGCGTCTGGTGCAGAAAGGGCGCGAAGGGATCGAGGGTTTTCTCGACTCCCTCGGCGGCCTGTCGGGACTGCTGGCCGGCTTTATCAACCTGGACAAGATCTACGCCCGCATCCCCGAGTTTCTCGACAAGGCCGGGGACGAAATCGCCCGCTGGCTGCGGGAAGAAAAGACCCAGGCCGAAGTGGCCGCCCTGCTGCGCGAGCGCGTCGGTGCCCTGCTCGACCGGCCGCTGGCCAGTTACCTGGAAAAAGTCTCCTATGAAAAAGTCGCCGGAATGCGCCGCTTCGCCCGCGAGCGTGTGGTGACGATGGTGCAGAGCCGCAAGGCCGTCGATTCCCTGCTGCTGCTGACCGAGAGCGGTCTTGAAAAGATCAAGGATCGCTCCTTTGCCTCCCTGCTGGAAAAGGCCCTGCCGTCCGGGGGTTTGCAGCAGGGGCGCGACTATGCCGCCGACCGGCTGCTGGCTCTACTGCGTTCCACCGAGGCACGGGACGCCCTCGATGCCCTGCTGTCCAACTGGCTGGAAAACTGGCTTTTCGGGCGCCCCCTGGGCAAGCTGTCGTCCCGTATCCCGACGGACGTGCGCGAAGAGCTGGTGGACGGCCTCTACGGGCAGCTGGCCGAGCTGCTCAAGAAGGAAGTGCCGCCCCTGGTGGAAACCCTCAATGTCAGCCGCATGGTGGAGGAGAAAGTCAATTCCCTCGATATCCTCAAGGTGGAAGGGCTGCTTATGGGCATTATGAAAGAGCAGTTCAAGTACATTAACCTCTTCGGCGCCCTGCTCGGTTTTCTTATCGGGCTCGTCAACCTCGTCCTGCTCCGCCTGATCTGAGCCTCGCCGCCGGCGGGCATCAAAATGCCCGCCGGTATTTCAATCGCGTCAAAATATGGTAAAGCATAGAGTGTCGCCCTGTTGACGCCCCTTTTTTGGCCGAGGACCTATCCATGTATACCAAGCCCCTGGACAAGAGCAGTCCCTGCGCCAGCCTCACCGAGCTTCCTCCCCTGGGGATGGATGCGGCGAGTCTGAGCGAGGATTTCCGCAGTTACTACACGCTGAACCTGGGCCGCGACAAGTATTGTCGCTCCCGCCACTACATCTATGAGGCGCTGGCCCTGACCCTGCGCGATCGCCTGATGGAGCGCTGGAAGACGACGCGCTATGCCTGCGACGAGCATAACTGCCGCCGGGCCTATTACCTGTCCATGGAATTTCTCATGGGGCGGGCTCTGGGGAACGCCATGCTGGCCCTGGGTCTGACGGAACCGACGACCCAGGCCCTGCATCAGCTCGGACTCGATTTGGAGGAGCTGGTGAATACCGAACAGGATGCCGGCCTGGGCAACGGCGGCCTCGGCCGGCTGGCCGCTTGTTTTCTGGACAGCTGCGCCACTTTGCGGCTGCCGGTGATGGGCTACGGCATCCGGTATGAGTACGGCATGTTCCGCCAGAAAATTGTCAACGGTTTTCAGGTGGAAGAGCCCGACCACTGGCTGCGGGCCGGCAACCCCTGGGAGATCAAGCGCCCCGAATACACCCAGCGCATTCAGTTTGAAGGGCGTAGCGAGGCCTATCGGGATGCTGAGGGTCGCCAGCGCTTCCGCTGGGTCGACAGTCACGACGTCCTGGCGGTGCCTTATGACCTCCCCGTTCCCGGTTATGGCAACGGCATGGTCAACACCCTGCGGCTGTGGAAGTCGGCGGCCACCGACGAGTTCGACCTGGGGGAGTTCAATGCCGGCAGTTACCCCGAATCTGTCGCCGCCAAGAACGCCGCCGAAAACATCACCATGGTGCTCTACCCCAACGACGCCAGCGAGAACGGCAAGGAGCTGCGTCTGCGCCAGCAGTATTTTCTCGCCTCCGCCAGCCTGCAGGATGTGCTGCAACGCTGGTGCGGCGTCTGTGGCGGCGACCTGGCCGAGTTCGCCGCCAAGAACTGCTTCCAGCTCAACGATACCCACCCCAGCTGCAGCGTCCCTGAGCTGATGCGCCTGCTCATGGACGGTAAAGGATTGGGCTGGGACGAGGCCTGGGAGATCACAACCAGGACGCTGGCCTACACCAACCATACGCTTCTGCCCGAAGCCCTGGAGCGCTGGCCCGTGCGTCTCTTCCGGCAGGTGCTGCCGCGCCTGCTCGATATCATTTATGAGATCAATGCCCGCTTTCTGGCGGAGGTGGCCCGGCGCTGGCCCGGCGACAGCGACCGTCAGCGCCGCATGTCCATCATCGAGGAAGGCCCGGAGCCCATGGTCCGCATGGCCTATCTGGCCATCGTCGGCAGCTTCTCCGTCAACGGCGTCGCCGCTCTGCACTCCCGCCTGCTCACCGAAGGGCTTTTCCGCGATTTCTATGAACTCTGGCCGGAAAAATTCAACAACAAGACCAACGGCGTCACCCCGCGGCGCTGGATGCTCTGGGCCAATCCGGGCCTGAGCGCCCTGCTCGACGAGACCCTGGGCGAGGGCTGGGTGACGGAACTCGACCGGCTGCGGCAGCTGAAGCCGCTGGCCGACGATTCCGCCTTTCAGGCGCGCTGGCGCCAGGTGAAACGGCAGAACAAGGCCCGCCTGGCCGAGGTCGTCCGGAGCCGCTGCGGGGTCGATTTTCCCCTGGATGCGCTCTTCGATGTGCAGGTCAAGCGCATCCATGAGTACAAGCGCCAGCTCCTCAATATCCTGCATGTGATTCATCTCTATGACCGTCTCAAGCGGGGGGATAGTGAGAACTGGACGCCCCGCTGCGTCCTCATCGGCGGCAAGGCGGCGCCCGGCTACGCCACCGCCAAGCTCATCATCAAGCTGGTGAACAATGTCGCCGCCCGTATCAACGCGGACGAGGACGTGGCCGACCGTCTCAAGGTGGCCTTTTTCCCCGACTACGGTGTCTCCGCCATGGAGGTCATCTGTCCGGGGACGGATCTGTCCGAGCAGATCTCCACCGCCGGCAAAGAGGCCTCGGGCACGGGCAATATGAAGTTCATGATGAACGGCGCCCTCACCATCGGCACCCTGGACGGGGCCAATATCGAGATTCGCGAAGAGGCTGGTGCGGACAACTTTTTTCTCTTCGGTCTGGATGCCGCGCAGGTCGAGGAGGCGCGGCGGCACTATGATCCGCACGCCATCGTCGCCGCCGATGCGGACCTGCAGCGGGTCTTGCAACTGCTGCAGAGCGGCCACTTCAGTCAGTTCGAGCCGGGCCTCTTCGAGCCCCTGGTTCAGGCCATTCTCAACCCCCAGGACCCCTGGCTGGTCGCCGCCGATTTTCGCAGTTACGTCGAGGCCCAGCAGCGGGTGGCCACCGCCTATCTGGATCAGACTCAGTGGACCCGCCTGAGCATCCTCAATACGGCTGCCAGCGGCCAGTTTTCCACCGACCGTACCATCACCCAGTACAATGACGATATCTGGCGGCTGGCGCCGCTGGATGTCGGCACCACGCCTTAAAACGCGCCCGGGGGAATCGGCTTCCCCCGGGCGTTTCCTTTCTCGCCGCTGAAAAATTCGCGGCATTATTTCTAAACTTTAGGCTCCGTGGCACCGATATGAAGCTTGGGGCAGCTCCGTCCCCTGATCGAACCTAACCCCAGCCACCGGGGTTTTTGGATGCTTTTTATGATTTTTCTCCCCAAAACGATCCATAAAGCGGCTGGCTTGAGGCCGGGAATTGGCCGTCTGCTGAGCCTGCTGATGGCCACGCTGCTCGCCTTGCCTCCCGGCGGCGTGCTAGCCAGGGAAGCCGCGGTGGATAACCTGGCCCTGGCGGCGCCCCTCCTCGAGGAAAAGGAGTACGTCCTTTGGCCCCGGTTCGATTCCGGCAGCAATGCCCTGAGCGCTGAAGATAAGGCTTTGCTCAAGGGGCTGTCCATGGCCCTCGACGGCCTGCGCATCGTTCACATTTACGTGGCCGGTCATACGGACGACCGGCGCTTGCAGCGAAGCCCCGGACAACCCTTCAAGGATAACTTCGAGCTGTCCGAGGCGCGCGCGCAGAGCGTGGCCGACTATCTCCTGGGTATTCTGGAAATTCCCCCCGAGGCGACTGTCCTGGTAGAGGGCCTGGGCGACACCCTGCCCGTCACCGACAACAGCAGCGAAGAAGGCCGCGCCCAGAATCGCCGGGTCGAAATCTGGATTCAGACCGAACGGGTACCCCGACCCGTCCGGGAAGAGACCCTCCTGAGTCAACGTGCAGCCGTGCCGGCGCCAGCGGCCAGGCCGGTCGCCCCCCGGGTCGTCGCCAGTGCGCCGCCGGCGGCCAGGCAGGAATACCGCGAGCCGGTCCCGGTGCCCTATACGCCGCCGCCCGGCGAGGCTTTCAGCAATCGCGCCGTCTATCCTGTCGACGCGCCGGCGCTGGCGACCGCCCCAAAACCCCTGCCGGCCAGCTACAGGGACGACTATGTTCCCTTCTATGAGCAGGAAAAGTCTCTGGCGGCCGGAAGGATGGTAGCTCCCTATTTCACCCCGCCCGGCAAATGGGGGCCGCAGTTGGACATGACGTACAAGGAGGGGACGGATCGCAGTCTGGGGCGCTTCAGCGTGATGTGGCCTTTCTGGCAGACGGATGACGCCATCTTCTTCGCCGACCTGCGCGTGGTGCTGCCCGATGATTCGAGCCTCGAGGGCAACTACGGTCTCGGTTACCGCAAGATTCTCGACCACGGCCTGCCTCTTCTGGGTGAGGCCATCTGGGGCGCCTACGCCTTCTACGACAATCGCAGCAGTATCTACGGCTTTTCCTTCCAGCAGTTCACCCTGGGGGCCGAACTGCTGGGCCGCAACTGGGAGCTCCGGGCCAACGCCTATCTGCCCGAGAACACCTCCCATGTGATTGACGCCTTCTCCACCACGGGGGTCGAACTGGATCGCACCGCCGTGGTCGTGCGGACCACCCTCTACGAGACCCGCGAAAGGCCCCTGCATGGTTTTGACGTCGAGGCCGGCTACGGTCTTGAATTTGGGGAGAAAAACACTCTCTGGGGTCACGCCGGCTACTTCTGGTTCGACAACGCGCTGACTCCGGAAGTGGCCGGGCCACGCCTGCGTCTGGCCTACGAGCGCAAAGATCCCTTCAGTCTCCTGGGTAGCAGCCTGAGCCTGGGGGTCGAATATCAGGATGACCAGGTGCGCGGGGCCCAGAGCTTCGGTTTCGCCAACATGCGCATCCCGCTGGGCAAAGTTATCCAGGAAGCGCCGCCGACCTATGCCCGGGCCGAGATTGAGCGTCGCATGATGCGGCCGGTCATTCGTGACGTCGATATCGTCACCTTCGCCCAGAATATGGCCAAGACGCCGGGGACGGAGGAAGGGCCGTCGGTGACCATTACCGACGAGTACGCCGTGGTCGATCCGGAAACGGAAGCTCCCATTGATGTCTTCTTCGTCGATGCCGACGGGACGCGCCTCAACGGCCTTTCCGTGGCCGACGGTACCCAGAGCGCCCCCATGACTCTGGCAGAGGCCCAGCAGGCTTCCTCTCTCAGTGATATCCTCTTTCTGGTGAACGACGCCGGCCAGATCGCTTCAGGCGGCGCGGAAAGTCCGGCCCTTACCCTGCAGCAACGGCAACAGCTCATGGGGGTCGGGAATCTCGGCACCCGGCTTATTTCTTTTGAAGGGTTACCGGAAGGACCGGAGTATCAGCTGGCGATTGCCTCTGCCAGCGGCCGTCCGACGCTCAGTCAGGCCAGTACGGGCGACGTGGTGGCGTTGGCTGGCGGCAACCGCCTGTCCGGCCTGAATATCAGTGGCGGTTCCCGCAGCATCGTCGGCGACGGCATCGACTCTCTGGGCCTGGCCGACCTCAATGTGCGCGATTACGCCACTGCCGGCCTGGCCCTGGACAACAGTACCGGCACCCTCAGCGTGGCCGACAGTCTGCTGGCCTCTACCGGCGGCGGCACCGCCCTGCAGATTTCCCGCAGTGACCTGAGCGGGGCTTTCACTGGCAGCACGCTGGCTCAGACGGGCGGACGGGTGATCGACCTGGACGGCCATCAGGGGGCCCTCGATTTTCGTGGCACTGTCCTGGAGAATCAGGACGGCCTGGGCCTGCGCATCCAGAACGGCAGCAACGCGGATCTGGCCTTTGGCCGGGTGAATGTCGCCGGAACGAGTAGCGGCGAGGCCCTTTCCCTGCTTAACAATGACCAGACGACGATCGCCATCGACGACTTACGCATTCAAACCGCCGGGGCGCAAGGGCTGGTCGCCAGCAACGGCGGCTCGCTGCGCGTGGCTTCCGGTGGCGTGCGTACCGTTGGCGGGGATGCGCTGGTCCTGAGCGAGACCGCTGTCGACCTGACCCTGGCCGAGGTGGCGGCGACGGGCGGCGGCAGCGCCCTCGATTTTGCCGGCGTGACCGGGCAGATGACCGTAACGGGAACGATTGCCTCGACGGGATCGACCGATGCCGGTGTGCATATCGCCAACAGTCAGCTCGACTTGGCGGCGAACCGTCTGCAGGTGGACAGCGCCGCCGGCACGGGCGTCGATATCGTGGAGACGGATGGCACCCTCGCTTTCGGGCGGGGCAGCTCTGTCGCCAATTCAGGCGGCGTCGGCATCTCCGTCGATGGCGGTAGCGCTGATCTCCTCTATCAGGGGGACCTGAGCCATGACAGTGCCACCTCGACCGTTGCCATTCGCAATCACACCGGTGGCGAGGTGACTTTCGACAGCGGCACGCTCGTGGCCGGCAACGGTGACGGCCTGCAGTTCCGCAATGCGGACGGCACCTACAATTTCCGTGGCACGACGACTCTGGTCGGCGGCGACGCCGGCATCGATATTCTGGCCGATTCGGCCGGCAGCTTCACCTTCGGCAGCAACACGGGTATTTTCACGCCCAGCGGCAGCGCCTTCACCCTGCGCGACAGCAGTGCTATTGTCGATTACAGCGGCACGATTACCCAGAACGGCACTGGCAACGCCGTGGAGGTCGCCAATCACACGGGGGGAGCCGTCACCTTCCGCACCGGCACCATCGAGGCCACTGACGGCAACGGCCTGCAGTTCTCCAATGCGGACGGCCTCTACGCCTTCCTGGGAACCAATAGGTTGCAAGGGGGCAATGCCGGTATTGATATCCTCGCCGACTCGGCTGGCAGCTTTGAATTTTCAAGCGGCACCAGTATTGTCAATCCCACCGGCGCCGCTTTAACGGTGCGTGACAGCACCGCCGATCTGGTGTACAGCGGCTCCATGAGCCAGGCCAATGCGGCCAGCTTGCTTGATGTGGCCAATCACTCGGGTGGTACTCTGACCCTGCGGACCGGCAATCTGACCGCCAGCAACGGCAACGGCCTGCAGTTTGTCAACGCCGACGGCACCTATGAACTTCTGGGGGTCACCAGCCTCAATGGCGGGGACGCCGGCATCGATATTCTGGCCGATTCGGCCGGCAGCTTCACCTTCGGCAGCAGCACGAGGATCACCAATCCGACAGGCTCCGCTTTGGCCGTGCGGGACAGCAGCGCCACCGTCAGCTACGAAGGGCAGCTCGGCCAGGGCAATCTTGCCAGTGCGGTGGAAGTGACCAATCATGCCGGCGGTACGCTGACTTTCCGCAACGGCGCGGTGACGGCCAGCAACGGCGACGGTCTGCAGTTCGTCAACGCCGACGGCACCTATGAATTTCTGGGGCGGACCACCCTGGATGGCGGCGATGCCGGCGTCGATATTCTGGCCGGTTCCGGCGGCAGCTTCACCTTCGGTGCCGATACGTCCATTGTCAGCCCCACCGGCGACGCTTTCCGCGTCAATGGCAGCACGGCCAGCGTGACCTATCAGGGGGATATGACCCAGGTCCGCGACGCCGCCCTGGTGCGTGTCAGCGACCATGCCAGCGGCACACTGACGTTCAATACGGGCAGCCTGGAAGCGACGGCTGGCGGCGGCCTGCTCTTCAGCAACGCCGATGGTGATTATCGTTTCGAAGGCTCTACTCTGCTCGAAGAGCTGGGCTCCCCGGTAGGTATCGATATTCGCAATGGCTCGGACGGTCGCTTCACCTTCGGTAGCGATACGACGATTGTCAGTCAGTCGGGTACGGCTTTTGGACTCTCTGGCAGCGCTGCCAACGTCAGCTACGGTGGACGTATTGACAGCGCCTCGGGCTACATTGCCAACATCAATGATCTGCGCGCCGGCGGTTCGGTCAACTTTATTGCCGCCACGCCTGAAAGTCGTATTCAGGCCCTGACGGCGAACAACCAGGGGGTGCGCATCACCAATTCAGCGGGGAATGTCAGCTTTGACAACCTCACCCTGGGCAGTGACACGACCCGACTGATCAACGATCCCCTCTATCTTGACAACAACAGCGGCCGTTATACTTTCAAGGATCTGGATATTTTCACGAACAGCGGCACCGGTATTCTGGCTCGCAACAGCGCCGGGGCGACTCTCACGGTGATCGATGGCCTCATCGATACCACCAATGCGCCGGCGATTGATCTGGATGCCATTACGACCAACATGACCCTGGCCTCGGTCCGTGCCGTCAATGCCGGCGACGTCGGCATCAACCTGAGCAATCTCAGTGCTGGTTCCCGCTTTCAGGTCCTGGGCGATACCTCCATCGACGGGGCAACCACCAGCATCAACATCGACGGGATCGGTGCGGGTTCGGCCATCACCTTCGATCAGGTTGACATCCTTGATCGTATCGGTTCGGCTATTGCAATCAACGACGCCGACGGTCTGATCAATTTTGGAGACATCACCGTCACCAACCCCAACAACGTCGGCGGCAACACCATCACCTACACCAATTCCCTGGCCGATGTGACGGTCGCCAACGTGGATATCGGTGGATCTCTGGGCAACAGCCTCCATCTGGAGAACAGCGCCGGCTCATTCACCGTCAACGGCGGCAGTATCACCGGCGGTACGACGGGTATCTACGCCCGCAACATCGGCGAGCTTGCCGCCAAGAACATTGCCTTCAACCTGGTGGACAGCGGCATCACCCTGCTGCAGGATACCAGCAGCACCATGACGGCGACGGTGTCCGGCAATGCCCTCGGGCTCGGTGGCTTTGCTGCCACCTCTATCAATGGCTCCACGCTGCGACTCGACCTCAACAGCAATACGGCCACTACCTTCAGCCTGACCACTACCGGCGGTGCCAGTGACGGTCTCATCGCCATCAAGGGGATGACGGAAGGCACCTCGCCAGCGGAGGTGGAAGCCTACCTGGTCTCACCGGACGGTGCCAACAACGTGGGCACCGTGGATGCGGATGCGGCGGGGACTTTTATCGGCTACTAGCTCCCCGCCATCCCTCTGCATCCTCCTGTCTGAGAAAAACTTATCCCCTTCGCCCTGTTTGCGTTATGATAGGCCTGCTTCCCGCAGGCCCCCGGGCCCCATCTCGGCGTCGGGGCGTCAGGCGCACGACCTTCCTTACTCCTGTGGGACAGCGCTTACTCGCTACACTCAACGACGACAGGAGATAACCCCATGAACCTCAAGCCCGAAGTAGTCGCCCAGCTCGAGAGGGTGCTGACTTCTCTGGAGCAGCTCCTTCCCCGCCCGGTGGAAATCATCGACTGGAAGACCTGCCTGGCCGCCAACTGGCGTCGCCATTCTTTTTCCGGCACTTTGGAGCCGGTGAAGAAGGTGGRGAAGGTCAGTCTGGATGAGTTGCTGGGGATCGATGAGCAGAAGGAGATCGTGGAGGAGAATACCCGCCAGTTTCTCGCCGGTTATCCGGCCAACAACGTGCTGCTGTGGGGAACCCGTGGCACCGGCAAATCGTCCCTGGTGCGGGCCCTTCTGCATGCCTACGCGCCCCAGGGGCTGCGGGTGGTGCAGGTGGACAAGGACGACCTGACTTACCTGCCGGACATCTTTGCCGCCATCGAGGACAAACCCTTCAAGTTTATCCTGCTGTGCGACGATCTCAGCTTCGAGCCGGGAGAGCCGAGCTACAAGATGCTCAAGAGCGCCCTCGACGGTTCCGTCTATTCGGCGCCCGACAACGTCCGGATCTACACGACCTCCAACCGTCGCCATCTGCTGCCCGAGTACGAGACGGACAACCTCGGGGCCAAGATGGTCAATAACGAGATTCATCACGGCGAAGGGGTGGAGGAAAAGATTTCCCTCTCCGACCGCTTCGGCCTGTGGGTGGCTTTCCACGTCTTTTCCCAGGACCACTACCTGCGGGTGGTACGGCAGTGTGTGGAAAAGCTGGCGGCCCAAAACGGCCTGCAGGTGAACTGGTCGGTGGAGCTGCGCGAGGCGGCCATCCAGTGGTCCCATGACAAAAGCAAGCGCTGTGGTCGTACCGCCCTGCAATTTTCCAGTCACTGGGTGGGGCGCCAACTGTTGAAGGCCCGCAAGGCCTGACTGGCGCAGCTTGTCGCAGAGGACTTTTATGACGAATCCAGCCACAGAAGATGAGCGCGCGTCATGGGAGAGCGGCCACAGGTTTCGGCTGCTGGTGGATGGCGACAGTTTCTTTCCGGCCATGCTCGACAGCATTCGGCAGGCCAGGCGCTATATCCTGCTGGAGATGTATCTGGTCGAATCCGGGATGCTGGCGAGCCGGTTTTTCACCGCGCTGGGCGACGCGGCCGAACGCGGGGTGCCGGTCTATCTCCTCTTCGACGGTTATGGCAGTCTGGGCCTGTCGCGGGGTGATCGGGACTTTCTGCGGCAGGCAGGGGTACATCTGCTCTTTTACAATCCGTTGCGGTTTTTCCATGGCCAGCACAATCTCTTTCGCAACCACCGCAAGCTGCTGCTGGTGGATGGGGTTCTGGCCTACACGGGCGGCACGGGGCTGAAGAACCAGTTTGATCCAGAGTCGGAGCCGGAGAGGTTCTGGCACGATGTCATGCTTGAGATCGAGGGGCCGAGCGTGAGGGATTGGCAGACCCTTTTCGCGGAAACCTGGAACCGCTGGTCAACGGTTCCCCTGCAACTGCCGGATCCCCTGCCCGCTCACCGAACGCCCGGCACCCAGGCGGGGCGGGTGGCTGCTCATTCCCGTTATTTGGGGCGTTCCGAGATCAAACGGTCGTTCGTGGCCCACATCCGCCAGGCCCGTCAGCGTGTCTGGCTGTCCACGGCCTATTTTGTCCCTTCCT
Source organism: Desulfuromonas sp. KJ2020 (assembly GCF_024197615.1). Taxonomy (NCBI): domain Bacteria; kingdom Pseudomonadati; phylum Thermodesulfobacteriota; class Desulfuromonadia; order Desulfuromonadales; family Desulfuromonadaceae; genus Desulfuromonas; species Desulfuromonas sp. KJ2020. The sequence goes on along the minus strand of NZ_JAKUKE010000001.1, from coordinate 581,557 downwards.
CCAAGCTGCGCCGGGCCCTTATCCGTGCCGCAGGCAATGGGGCGGATGTGCGCCTGATGGTGCCGGGCCCCTATACGGATCACCCGGAAATCCGCTGGATTGGCCGCCATCATTATGAGCGGATGCTGCGTAACGGGGTGCGTATCTTCGAATACCAGCCCCACTTTCTCCATGCCAAGGTGCTTATGTGTGACCACTGGGTCTCTATCGGCTCGGCCAATGGCGACCGCTGGAACGATCACTGGAACCTGGAAGCCAATCAGGAAGTGGAAGCCCCGGACATCACCGAAGCGGTTCAGGCCTTTTTCGAAGAGGATTTTCCCCGCTGCTATGAAGTTGAATATACGCAGTGGCAAGTTCGGCCCTGGACCTACCGCCTGTGGGAGTGGTTTCTCGGCAAGGCGGTGGCGATAGTGGCCTGGTTCGGTCGTGATAAGAGAAATCCCCCGCATTGACGGGGGATTTCAGTCTGATGAAGTGAAGGTCGCCGTCCCGGGCCGACAAGGCCAAAGACGACGACCTGGGCGAATCAGAGGCGTTTGGGGGTATAGAGGGTCGGCTCGATTTCGGCGCTGAAGCGCTCGACGAATTCCGCCATCTCCTCGTCCGTCAACTGCACCTCGCCGTCAGGCAATTGGATGCGCTTGTTTTTTTCCACGACAATCTGCTGAAAAGCTTTTTTCGCAAAAGCGTGATCCCGACAGAATTTCAAAATGTGGCTTACCACGTCCTTTTCAGCCATTACGTTCCTCCTTGTCCTTCTGGTTGTTCGAAATCACTCACGTGTCGACGAAGGCGATTCTATTCGCGCACGTAAGTATCGATATCCGTTTCGTGCACCATGCCCATGGTGTGGGCGTATTCCGATTCGATGATTTCATAATGGATACGGGTATCTTTGGCCACTTCCATAAAAATGGCCTTCACCGACGGATCGACGATGTGCGAAGCAGCCAGCGTGAAGTTCTTCTCCATGTCCGACTCTTCCTGCAGGGCGATCTCGCGGGCCTTGCGTTCGTGTACGTTCTTGTCGATGGCCTTTTTCAGTTCGTGCAGCATGGCCGAGTCCGCCCTGGCCGGCTTCGCCATAAAGTCATCGAAGGTACCCAGGTCGTCCCATTTGTAGTGCTTAAAGAACTTGCCGGCATTCTCGCGGACCTCCTGGGCCAGGCGGGTAAAAACCACTTTTCCCTTGGGATTTTCCGTGGCCGCGGCGGCCTCGATATAAAAGTCCATGAGATGCTTCTTGGCCTCGATGGCCATTTTCAGGGCTTCTTTCATTTTATACTCTTGCGGCATAGATCCCTCCTTGATGGGTGGCTTGAGTGTTCTTTATGAAATTATCGCCGAAAAAAGAAATCTGTCAAAAAGCGGCGGCCCACCAGGTGAGACTGACCTTCCGCGGGCAAGCCTTGCTTTTTATTCCCGCTTTGTTTTACCCTTCTTTTTTCGGTCAAAACTCGACATCGTTTCTATCGCAACGGCCGGTCGGGTGCCGGTTTTTGTGAAAAAGATCATAAGGAGAATTATTTCATGCAACGTAAGCTTATAATCGCCGCTGTCATTATCGGTTTGGTTGTTGTTTACTTTCTGGTGACAGGACCGGGTTTTCGCGAGACCAAGCTGTCGACGACGCCAGCGACAGAGTCAGCTTCCCTTGGGGTGGCCCCTGAATTTACCCTGACGGACATGCAGGGTGTGCCGGTATCCCTTTCCCAGCATCGGGGCAAGGTGGTTTTTCTCAACTTCTGGTCGACCTGGTGTCCACCCTGCAAAGAAGAGATGCCGTCTATGGAGGCGCTTTACCAAGGGTTCAAAGAGGGTGATTTCGTGATGCTCGCCATCAATGTGCAGGAAGACGGCAAGGAGGCTGTGGAGCAATTTCTGAAAGAGGTGCCAGTGAACTTCCCCATTCTTTTGGACAGCACCCAGGACGTGGCTAGTCTCTATAAGGTTTACGGTCTGCCCCACACCTTTATCATTGATCGTGACGGGAAGATTGTGGAATCGGTCACCGGAGCACTGGACTGGAATTCCCCTCAGGTGGTTCAGTACATTTCTTCGTTGATGAAGACACGTTAAAGAGTCAGGAAGCCCGGCTCACTGCCAATCGCTTGATATGGCAAACCCAGTAGCGTGGAGGTGATGGATATGTGGAGAAAAACTGTCTCAGGCCTCATCTTGGTGCCGTTTTTGCTGTTGCCCTGTCTCGCCTGGGGACAGGCGGAGTATGAAGCTTCCTCGGCGACCACGCGGGAAGTGATCGTCTATCCCGATCGGGCTATGGTGAAAAAGAGCCTGCGTGTCTCCGTAGCGCCGGGAGAGACCTCTTTTGATATCACGGGGCTGGTGCCTAATCTCATGGATGACTCGGTGCAGGCTGGTATCCGCGGGGCCGCCAAGGTGAGCGTTCTGGATATTCAGGTGCGCCGTACGGCTCTGGTGAAGCCGGTGCAGGAACGCCTGCGCGGTCTGCAGAAGGAGCTCGACGAGGTTGAAATGGAGATCGTCGGTCATAAGAATGAGCGGGAAGTCAACAGCCAGTCCATCGCTTTTCTGCAGAAAGTGATGCCTTTTCCCCAGGAACAGAACACGACCTTCCAGGTTGTGCAGAGCTATCTGGGGGCGATGGAAAAGGCCGTGGCGGCGCGGCTTGAAAACATCGCCCGCCTCGACCAAGCCCTTGCGGAACTGGAGAGAAGAAAAACGGAGCTGGAAAAGGAGCTGAAAGCCCTCGGTCCCTTGCGTGAGGACTCGAAAAGTCTGCGGGTGACGGTCTTTGCCGAAACGGCGGCTTCCATCGAACTCGACTATTCCTACTTTCTCCCGGATGTGCGCTGGCGACCCCTGTATGAGGTGCGGGCCGACTCGACACAGCAGCGTCTTTCCCTCCACTTCTTTGCGGTGGTCCAGCAGGCCACGGGCGAGGATCTGGGTGGTGCCCGCGTCGAAATTTCCACGGCGCGTCCGAGCGTTTCCGGCGAAATTCCCCCTCTCTCTCCCTGGCGCGTGGATCTCTATGAACCGCCGCCGGTGGCCTATCGCACCCTGGCCGCGGATCGCCTGAAAATGGCGGAATCGGCGCCCATGGAGGAAATGGCTGCAGCAGGCGCCTATGAACCCGAGGTGCGAAGCGAGGCGACGTCCATGTCCTACCGGCTCAATCGGGAAATTGCGCTGCCGTCCGACAACCAGCCCCACAAGATTCTGATATCAACCTCCGAGGCCGAATCGACCTTTGAGTATCTGGCCGTGCCTCGACTGTCGCGCTTTGCCTCCCTGACCGCAGTCCTCAAGAATCCCTTCGTCTTTCCCTTGCTGGAAGGGGAACTGAAAATATTTCTGGATGGCCGTTATGTCGGAACGAACCGGGTGACGGCTTCTGTCCCCACCGGCGAGGAGATGCGCCTGGCTCTGGGACTGGATGAAACCATCCTGGTCACCCACAGTCTGCAGGAGCAGTTCACCGAAGAGATCGGTGCCTTCAGCAAGCAGACGCGCAAGCATTTCGCCTATAAGACGGAGATTGTCAACGGCAAGGCGCGGCCTGTGCGTCTGCTGATCCGCGACCAGGTACCCGTCTCCGTTCACGAAAAGATTGCGGTGACCGTCGTCTCGCCGAAAGCGACGGAAGCGGAGATCGCCACGGACGGCACCGTCACCTGGACCAGAGAGCTGGCCGCCGGGGAAAAAGAGGACCTGCTTACCCGTTTTCATGTCACTTATCCGGCCGATGAGCGGATCAGCGGTATGTGAATCTTTGCGGCAGGCGCAATGAAATAAAAAACGGCTCCCGGGACAACTCGGGAGCCGTTTTTTATGGTAGAAACAGGGAGACTCTCAGCCTTGAGGTGCGATGGTGATAACCACCCGGCGGTTGAGTTGACGGCCGTATTCGGTGCTGTTGTCGGCAATAGGCTGGGACTCGCCGAAGCCGATGACATTCATGCGGGCGGGATTGACCCCCTGACCGGTGAGCGCATTCTTGACAGCACTGGCGCGCTTGATCGAGAGATCCTGATTGTAGGCTTCGCTGCCGGTGGAATCGGTATGACCCGCAATCTGCAAAGTGGTCTGTGGGTACTGGTTGAGCACCTGAGCCACCCTGGCGATCTCGTCGTAGGAACCGGGCTTGAGATTGCTGGAGTTCACATCGAACATGAAGTCGGACTTGAAGGTGACGGCCAGCATGTTGGCGTTGCGCTGAATGTTGGCCGCTTCGACCCCGGCCAGTTGTTGGCGCATGAGAGCTTCCTGGTTGTCCATGTAGCGCCCGATGGAGGCGCCGGTGGCACCGCCCAGGGCTGCCCCGATGCCGGCGCCGATGAGGGTGGCTTCGGTGTCGCCGCCAATGACCTGGCCAAGCCCGGCGCCAACAGCGGCGCCAATACCGGTACCGACCATGGCGCCTTGAGTCGTCCTCGTCTGGGGCTGGGCACAACCGGCCAAAACGAGGCCGGCAACAAGTAGATAGCAGATGTTTTTACGCATTTTCCATTTCTCCTTTAGGGGATTGTTTTGCCCGTCGTCGACGGAGCACACAAGGGAACTGTCTTCCTTTTTAACATGACTGGCCAAAAAATCAATATATACGGTCCGGTCTTCCGGGCCAACCAGGGCCTTGATGCTTGAAAATTGCGCGGGCCCGTGCTACTTTTTCAGGTCTTGCAGAGAGTGAAAATCCCATGGAGGAGAACAACTTATGAAGATCACCCGCGCGGAGGTCGAGCACGTCGCCAGGCTGGCCCGTCTTGCCCTGCAGGATGAAGAACTGGACGCCCTGACCGGACAGATGGATGCGATTCTGGACTATGTGGAGAAGCTCAAGGAGCTCGACACCGACGGCATCGTGCCGACGGCTCATGCCGTGCCCATGGAAAATGCCTTTCGCGAAGATGTCGTCCGTGACTCCATCGGCGTGGATAAGGCCCTAGCCAATGCGCCCGAGGCCGACAACGGCTGTTTCCGCGTCCCCCGCGTCATTGAATGAGCCTCCGTCTGAACAGGAGAACCGATGGAACTGATCAATAAAACTATACACGAGCTGCAGGCGCTGCTGCGCCAGGGAGAGACGACGTCGGTCGAGCTCACCCAGGCCTTTCTCGACCGCATCGCCGCCACCGATGATCAAATCAATGCTTTTGTCACCGTGTGCCGGGAGGACGCCCTGGCCGCTGCGGCCGAAGCGGATCGCCGTCTGGCCGCGGGCGATGCGGATGTGCTCACCGGTATCCCCGTGGCGCTCAAGGATATTTTTCTGACGGCAGGGGTGCGCACCACCTGTGCCTCGAAGATTCTCGACAACTTCATCGCCCCCTATGACGGCACGGCGGTGGCCCGTCTGAAAGAGCGCGGTGCGGTGATTGTCGGCAAGCTGAACATGGATGAATTCGCCATGGGCAGCTCCAACGAGAATTCCGCCTTCGGGGCAGTCAAAAACCCCTGGAACAGGGCGACGGTCCCGGGCGGTTCCTCCGGCGGTTCGGCGGCGGCGGTAGCGGCCCGGCAGGCGGTGGCCACCCTGGGAACGGATACGGGCGGCTCCATCCGCCAGCCCGCTTCGCACTGCGGGGTGGTCGGTCTCAAGCCCACCTACGGCCGTGTCTCCCGTTACGGGGTCATCGCCTATGCCTCCTCCCTTGACCAGGTCGGGCCCGTTACCCGCGACGTGGAGGACTGCGCCATTCTCCTCGAAGCTGTGGCCGGCTATGATCCGGCCGACTCCACTTCGGTGGATCGTCCCGTACCCGCTTACCGCAACCACCTCCAGGAGGGGGTAACGGGGCTGAAGATCGGCCTGCCCCGCGAGTATTTCATCGAGGGACTCGATCCCGAGGTCAAGACGGCCATGGACGCGGCGATTGCCACCTATCGGGAGCTGGGGGCCAAATTCGTCGAGGTCAGCCTGCCCCATACGGACTACGCCGTCGCCTGCTACTATCTGATCGCCACGGCCGAAGCGTCGAGCAACCTGGCCCGCTACGACGGGGTCCGCTTCGGCAGCCGCGTCGACGCCGGCCGCGGGCTCATCGGCATGTACGAGCAGACCCGCGCCGCCGGTTTCGGGGCCGAAGTCAAGCGCCGCATCATGCTGGGCACCTACGCCCTCTCCTCCGGCTACTATGACGCCTATTACCTCAAGGCCCAGAAGGTGCGTACGCTCATCCGTCAGGATTTTCTCGACGCTTTCGAGCAGGTCGATGTTCTGCTGACGCCGGTGGCCCCCACCCCGGCCTTCCGCCTGGGGGAAAAGGTTTCCGATCCGCTGCAGATGTACCTGTCCGATATCTTCACCATCCCCGTCAACCTGGCCGGCACCTGTGCCTTGAGCCTGCCCTGCGGCTTCTCGGGCGAGGGACTGCCCATCGGTCTGCAGCTCATCGGCCGCCCCTTCGAGGAAGAGACCCTGCTGCGAACAGGCTATGCCTTTGAGCAGGCGACGGACTGGCATACCCGCACAGCGGACATCTAAACGGCAAGAAAGGTTCAACCATGGAATCTTCCCAATATGAAGTCGTCATCGGGCTGGAGGTGCATGTCCAGCTGACGACGAAGACCAAAATATTCTGCGGCTGCTCCACCCGCTTCGGCAGCGCCCCCAACAGCCAGACCTGCCCCGTCTGTCTGGGGATGCCCGGCGCCCTGCCGGTCCTTAACCGGCAGGTGGTGGAATACGCCATCCGTACCGGCTTGGCGACGAACTGCACTATCGCGCCGCGCTCCATTTTCGCCCGCAAAAACTACTTTTATCCCGATCTGCCCAAGGGCTATCAGATCTCCCAGTTCGAACTGCCGATCTGCGAGCACGGCCATCTCGACATCGAGACGGAGGCGGGGAGCAAAAGGGTCGGCATCACCCGCATTCACATGGAGGAAGACGCCGGCAAGCTGCTGCACGGCGATAGTCCCGAGGCCAAAAACAGCTCGCTTGTCGACCTGAACCGCGCCTGTACCCCACTGCTGGAAATCGTCTCCGAACCGGACATGCGCAGCGCCGACGAGGCCATCGCCTACCTGAAGAAGCTGCACCAGATCGTCATGTACCTCGGCGTCTGCGACGGCAACCTGGAAGAGGGCTCCTTTCGCTGCGACGCCAACGTCTCCATCCGGCCCTGGGGGCAGAAAGAGTTCGGCACCCGCGCCGAGTTGAAGAACATCAACTCCTTCCGCTTCATCAAGCAGGCCATCGAATACGAGGTCGAGCGCCAGGCCGATCTTCTCGACGAGGGCGGCAAGGTCGTGCAGGAGACGCGCCTTTTCGACAGCGCCACCGGCATGACCCGCTCCATGCGGGGCAAGGAAGAGGCCCACGATTACCGCTACTTCCCCGATCCCGACCTCGTTCCCCTGGTGGTCAGCCCCGAGTGGATTGAGGCGGTTCGCCGCGAGCTGCCCGAACTGCCCGAGGCCAAGATTGAGCGCTTTGTGGGCGACTTCGACCTGAACCGCACGGAGGCCGAAGTGCTCGCCGCCGATCGGGCCATGGCCGATTATTACGATGCGACGGTCGCCAAGCACGGCAACGGCAAGCTTTGCGCCAATTGGGTCATGGGGGAGGTGCAGCGCCGCCTCAACGAGGACGGCATTGCCATTGGCGACAGTCCCGTGACGCCGGAGGGGCTGGCGGCCCTGCTGGCCCGCCTCGATGACAGTACTATCTCCGGCAAGATCGCCAAGACCGTGTTTGAGGAGATGTGGCGGACGGGCAAGGCGGCTGACGCCATTATCGAGGAAAAGGGCCTGAAGCAGGTGACCGACACGGGCGCCATCGAACAGATCGTCGATGAGGTGCTGGCCGCCAATGCCGACCAGGTGGAAGAGTACCGCGGCGGCAAGGAGAAGGTTCTCGGCTTCCTGGTCGGCCAGGTCATGAAAGCCAGTCGGGGCAAGGCCAATCCGGCCCTCGTCAACGAACTGCTCCTGAAGAAACTCAAAGGGTGAGGAGAGCACATGTCCATCAAACCGATTGAATTCAAGGATGGCCGCCTGCGCATGATCGATCAGCGCCTGCTGCCTACCAAGGAAGTCTGGCTCGAATACACCGATTACCAGGAGGTCGCCGAGGCGATCAAAACCATGGTGGTACGCGGAGCGCCGGCTATTGGCGTGGCGGCGGCCTTCGGGGCGGCCTTCGGGGCCCGGGACATCGAGACGGTAGGGTTCGAGGACTTTCTCCGGGAATGGGAGCAGGTGTGCGCCGAGCTGGCCGCTACCCGGCCGACCGCCGTCAACCTCTTCTGGGCCCTGGACCGCATGAAGGCCTGCGCCGTCCGTCATCAGGAGCAGGGTCTGGCCGAGGTCAAGCGTCTGCTGCTGGCCGAGGCCCAGGAGATCGGCCGCGAAGACGAAGAGATCAACCGGACCATGGGCGCCCACGGCGAACCCCTCATTCCGACCGGGGCGCGGATTCTCACCCACTGCAACGCCGGCGCCCTGGCGACCGGGGGGTACGGCACAGCCCTGGGAGTCATCCGGGCGGCGGCCGCTGCCGGCAAGGTCACCCGCGTCTACGCCGATGAGACCCGCCCCTTCCTGCAGGGCTCGCGCCTGACCGCCTGGGAACTGCACAAGGACGGCATCCCGGTGACACTCATCTGCGACAACATGGCCGGTTACCTCATGAGCCGCGGGGAGATCGACTGCGTCATCGTCGGCGCCGACCGTATTGCCGCCAACGGCGACACGGCCAACAAGATCGGCACCTATACGGTGGCGGTGCTGGCCCGCGAGCACGGACTGCCCTTCTATGTAGCGGCGCCCATATCCACCCTCGACCTGAGCCTGGCCGACGGCAGCCTGATTCCCATCGAGGAGAGGGACCGCCGCGAGGTGACCCACGTCGGCGACAAGCAGCTGGCCCCGGACGGTATCGACGTCCGCAATCCGGCCTTCGATGTGACTCCGGCCCGCTTGATCACGGCGATTATCACCGAACGCGGCGTGGTCAAAGGCGATTATCTGCGGGGATTGCGGGCGCTGGCCCAGGAGAAATAGATGGATCCTGCCAGGTTGCGACGCCGCTTTGAGGAGATCGACGGGGAAAAGGGTAATGCCTCGCTGCAGGCCTTGGCGGCGGAGCTCGGTTTCGCCGAGCCGAAAAAGAGTGCCACCAACCTGCGGCTGTTGGGGCAGCTGTTGGCCGATCCGACCCTGCTGACGGCTGTGGTGACCGAAGCCCTCGACAGCGCCGATCCCGACCAATGTCTCAACGGCAGCGAGCGCCTGGCCGATACCCTGCCCCGCGACGCCTTTCTGGCAGTCATACTCGACCCGGTTCAGCGGCGTCGCTTCCTGACCCTGGTGGGGGCGTCCTTCTTTCTGACGGCGATTCTCTGTCGCAAAACCATCTATTTTCACGACCTTTTTGCCGGCGGTGAATTTGATCGGACCAAGGACGAGGCGGCCATGCTCGACGAGCTGCGCCAGCGCATCCCCGACGCGGCTTCATTTGACGATCTGCAGCGGGGACTGCGCCAGTACAAAGCCCGTGAGGTTCTTCGCATCGGCAGCCGCGATCTCTGTGGCCTGGCCAACCTGCAGGAGGTCACCGGCGAACTCTCCGCCCTGGCGGCGGCGACCCTGCAGCGGGCCTATGAGGTCTGTGACCGCCTGCTGCGTCACGAATGTGGCGCGCCTCTCCTCGACGCCCCCGACGGGACCTGCCCCATGGAGCCGGAATTCACCATCCTCGGCATGGGCAAGTTCGGCGGCCGCGAGCTCAACTTCTCCTCCGATATCGACATCATCTACTTCTATTCTTCCGAACGGGGTCGCACCACCGGCATCGACGACGGGCGCGGCGGCCGCAAGAACAGCCTTCATCTGCACCAATACTTTGTCAAGCTCGCCGAGATGATCACCCGGGCCATCGGCGAGGTGACGGCCGATGGCTTTGTCTTTCGCGTCGACCTGCGCCTGCGGCCTGAAGGGAACAGCGGCGAGATGGCCAACTCCCTGCGCAGCGCCGAGGTCTATTACGAAAGCTGGGGGCAGAGCTGGGAGCGGGCCGCCATGCTCAAGGCCCGTCCGGTGGCGGGGTCCATCGCCCTGGGGGAGCGTCTGCTGCGGAATCTGGAGCCCTTCATCTATCGCCGCTATCTCGATTACGCCATGGTCGAGGACATCAAGACCATGAAGCAGAAGATCAACCAGAGCCTCACGCGCGAACAGGAGGGGGAGCTCAACCTGAAGCTGGGGCGCGGCGGCATCCGCGAAATCGAGTTTTTCATCCAGGCTCTGCAGCTGATTTATGCTGGCAAAAATATGGCCCTGCGCGAGAAGAACTCTCTGCGGGCCCTCGCCGTGCTGCATAAGGAAGGGTTGATCGAAGAGGCCGACTGTCAGGTGCTGACCGGCGCCTATATCTTTCTGCGCACGGTGGAGCATCGCATTCAGGTGGTACAGGAGCGGCAGACGCATTCCCTCCCGGTCGACAAGCGGGAACTCGAAAGTCTGGCCAGGCGCTGCGGTTTTCCGGAGGCAAGGGCTTTTTCCCGCTGCCTCGAAGAGCACCGTCAGGCGGTGGAAGCCATCTATCTCGACCTCTTCTACACCTCGGAAGAGGAGATTCGCGAAGAGGTGCGCCCGGAGATCAGATTTCTTTTTGACCCGGCCGCCGAGGTCGATTACGTCAAGGATATTCTGGAATCGAAAGGCTGCACAAACCCCGATGCCGCTTACGAGGTCCTCCTGGTTTTGCGTGATGGCCCGCCCCACGCCCATTTGACCCAGAAGGCCCGCCGGCAGCTGGAACGCATCGCGCCCCTGCTCATGCAGGAGGGGCTCGACTCCCCCGAGCCCGATATGGCGCTGCTCAATCTCGAGCGTTTCCTCGGGGCGTTGCGGGCCCGTGGCACCTTTTTCGCTCTATTGGCCGAGAACCGGGAGATTATCCGTGTTCTCATCTCTCTTTTCGGCACCAGCCAGTTCCTCTCCCGTATTTTTATCCAGCACCCGGAAATACTCGATTCCCTCGTCTCCCGCTCCTATGCCGTCTCTTTCAAACCGCCGGTGGACATGGAGAAGGACCTGGTCTCGCTGATGCAGACGGCACCCCACTACGAGGACAAGCTCGATGTACTGCGGCGCTTCCGCAACGAGGAGATGCTGCGCATCGCCCTGAACGACATCTACGGCAAGACGCCTCAGGGGGAAGGCACGCTGCAGTTGTCCCAGCTGGCGGACATCTGTCTGAAAAAGGCCTACCGTATCAGTCGGGCCGAACTCATCCCCCGCTTTGGATTGCCTTTTTGCGCGGATGAGCAGGGGGAAGAGCATGAGGCGGCTTTTGCCGTTGTCGGCATGGGCAAACTGGGGGGTATGGAGCTCAACTACCACTCGGATCTCGACATCATCTTCATTTATGAAGGCGAAGGACAGACGCGGCCGGTGGAGGGGACGGAGCCCGACCGTTTTCGCCCGCAGAGCAACCAGGAATATTTCGCCCGGTTGGCCCAGCGCATCATTTCCGTGCTGACGCTCATGACGCGTGAGGGCTATGTCTATCAGATCGATACCCGGCTGCGACCCTCGGGAAATCAGGGCCCGCTGGTGACGAGTCTGTCCGCCTACGAGCGCTACCATCAGTCTTCAGCCCAGATCTGGGAGCGTCAGGCCCTGACCAAAGCCCGGGTGGTGGTCGGCCCCGAGACGCTGGCCCGTCGCATTACCCAGGTTACCGAGCATATCGTCTATGAAAGGCCCTTGCCCGGGGAATTGCGGGAGGAGATCTGCCGGCTGCGCAACCGGATGGAGAGTGAAATCGCCCGCGAAGGTGCCAGTCGGTTCAATATCAAGACCGGCCGGGGCGGGCTGGTGGATGTGGAGTTTATCGCCCAGTATCTGCAGTTGCGGCATGGCGGCCGCATCCAGGCGCTGAGGGTGACCAATACCCTGAAGGGGCTCGAGGTACTCCATGACCACAAGAAGCTGTCCGACGCCGACTTCGATGCGCTGGATAGCGGCTACAAGTTTTTGCGCCGCCTCGAAAACAAATTACGCCTGGTGCACGATCAGTCGATCAGCGAGCTGTCCAGCGACCGCGTTTATCTGCTCAAGCTGGCGCGGCGTCTGGGGTATCCCGAGCGCCCCCGCCGCCCCGATGAAGTCTTCCTCGAAGAGTATCATTGCACCACGGAAAACATCCGCGAGGTCTTCTCCCGGCTGCTGTGCACGGACTAGATGCCGTTCAGCCCGAAACGGGCAGATGAAAATAGCCGACAGCCTCGCGGAAAGAGTCTTCCCCCACCTCGGACCGCACTCTTGCCAGCAGGGTGCGGACGATGAAGTTTCGCACCCGCAGGCGCTCAGCCGGGGAGATGTGCTGAAAAACAGCCCCTGTCTCCCAGCCGTTGGCGCGGCTCTGGGCATAGATGACTGTTCCCTGTAAGCGCAGGACTTCCCCCTCAAGCTCCATTTCGGCTTCCACCTCTTCCTCCGGGACCAGCTCCCTCCCACAGAGAAAACGCAGGCCACGGTCGGAAAGGCTGGACAGACTGGTCTCTTCGCGTTGCCCCCGCAGATTGAGCAGGAGGGCAAGTTCAAGGTTCAGGCGGATATGGGCGCGGGGAAAAGGATAAAAAGGCGCTTCGACGGCCCGCCACAGCTCTTCAATGCGCAGCGGGAAGGACAGATGGGTCGAAAGACCGGCTGGTCCATGGAGGGTCAGCTGGCGGGATGAGGGGGCCGTGAGCTGCATCCTCGCCTTCGTGGAGGACTCGGTCAGGTCAAAGTGCCATTGTTGCAGCAGGCTGCGCAGCACGTCCTGAAGGGATGCCTGCGGCAGATCGAGAAAGACGGTTTTGGTGGCCGAAGACGGACAAAGGGCATCAGTCAGCATCATGCTATCGTTTCGAAAAGGGACGGTGATCCGGCGCAGTGAGCCTGAATGGCTCCCTTCTGACCTTTCAATCCACTTTACCGGACTTCGCCGATTTTTCCACAGCCCCAAAATCCTTCAGCTGACGATCGAGCAGATGGCGGGGCTGGACGTTGGCGAGTGCGCCAATCATGCTCTGGCGGATATGGGGAATTTCGATGGAAAGATCGCTGATCAGTTTTTTCATGCGCTGGCGCTTCTGGTCCTGACGGGCATGGGCCGGGCAGGAGCAGCACACGAGCGGAAAAGCGTTTTGACGGGCGAATTCGATGATATCCGCTTCGGGGACGTAGACGAGGGGGCGGATGACCGTGTGGCGGCCATTGTCAGCCAGCAGCTTGGGGCTCATGGCCCCCAGGGTGCCGATGTAGAACTGGTTTAACAGCAGGGTCTCGATGACATCGTCAAGATGGTGCCCCAGGGCCAGCTTGTTGCAGCCGAGTTCGTCCGCCACGCTGTACAGCACGCCGCGGCGCAACCGGGCGCAGAAGGCACAGAAAGACGAGCCAGGCCGCCTTTTTTCCGTGATAATGCGGTAACAGTCCGTATGCTCCACGCGGTCGGCAAAGCCGTGTTCGCGCAGGTGTTCGGCGATGAGGTCCGTCCGGAAGCCGGGGTAGCCGGAATCGACGGTGACGGGCACGAGCTCATAGCGGATGGGGGCGCGGCGGCGCAGGCGGTCGAGAATGTGCAGCAGCGTGTAGGAGTCCTTGCCTCCCGAGACGCCGACGAGGATGCGGTCGCCGTCCTCGATGAGATTGAAGTCGCCAATGGCCTGACCCGTGAGCTTTTTGATACGCTGAAAAAGTTTATCTTCCAAAACGGGCAAGAGGATCTCCGTACTCAAGAAAAATCGACATCATCGCGGGATACGCCCCAGGATTAAAACAGAGGGGGATAGAGGGATCAAGGGAAAAAGCGTCCGTTACCAGACGTGATCCCGTTTGAGCAGCCCGACGAAAATATCGGCGGTAACGGGGCGGCTGAACAGGAATCCCTGGATCTCGTTGCAGCCGAGTTTGCGCAGAAAGGACAGCTGCTCCTTGTTCTCGACGCCCTCGGCGACGACATTGAGGTCCAGGCTGTGGGCCATGGTGATAATCGACTTGATGATGGCGGCGTTTTTGTGGTCGGCAGAGAGGTCGGTGATAAAGGAGCGGTCGATTTTGAGGGTGTCGATGGGAAAGTTCTTCAGATAGCTCAGGGATGAGTAGCCGGTGCCGAAGTCGTCGATGGCGATCTGCATCCCCATGTCCTTGAGCATGTGCAGGGCGGCGGTAGTCTCCTCCTCCTTCTGCATGATGGTGCTTTCGGTGATTTCCAACTCCAGACGGTGGCTGTCAAGGCAGCTTTCGCGCAAGGCGCGGGTCACCGTTTCGGCAATCTGCAGGATGGTCGTGTTCCGGCCCGACAGGTTGACGGCGATGCGTATGCGGCCATAGCCGGCCTCCGCCCACGCCTTGCTCTGCTGGCAGGCGGCCCGCAGTACCCATTCGTTGATGGCGATGATCAGGCCCGAGTCCTCGGCGACAGGGATAAATTCATCGGGATAAATGAGCCCCCTTTCGGGATGATTCCAGCGGATCAGAGCCTCGCCCCCCACTACCTCGCCGGTCTCACAGTTGAGCTGAGGCTGGAAATAGAGTTGAAATTCGTTCCTTTCCAGCGCTTTGCGGATGTCCCGTTCGAGACCCAGACGCTCAAGGGCCGAGGCGTTCATCGATTCCTGATAAAACTGGAAGTTGTCCCGACCCTGATCCTTGGCGTAATACATGGCGGTATCGGCGTTTTTGAGCAGGGTGTCAACCGTGTTGCCGTCGGCGGGGAAGAGGCTGATGCCGATACTGGTGGTGACGCACAATTCGAAGCCCTCAAGGTGGAGGGGCTGGGAGACGGCGGCAATGAGTCGCCGGGCGATTTTCGCCGCATCGCGGGCACTGCCCAGGTCGCCGAGGAGGATGGAAAATTCATCGCCGCCCAGCCGCGACACGCAGGAATCGAGGCTGGCGGCGCCGATAAACGAGGCGGTATCCGTCCGGCGCAGGCAATGGTTGAGCCGTTTGGCCACTTCCTGCAGGAGGAGATCGCCGATGGCGTGGCCGAAGGTGTCGTTAATGCGCTTGAAACGGTCGAGGTCGAGGTAAAGCAGCGCCGCGTGTCTGTCCTGGCGGGCGGCATAGGATAGCGCCTGCTCACAGCGGTCTTTGAAGAGGAGACGGTTGGCCAAGCCGGTCAGGCTGTCGTAAAAGGCCAGCATGCGGATCTGCTCTTCCGCCTGTTTGAAGGCGGAGACATCCTGAATGATGCCGATCAGTGGCGGGTTGCCTTTTTCCCCCTCGTGGGAAAACTCGCCCTGGCTGAAAATGATGCGTTCGTGCCCCTGGGGCAGGAGCGCCTTGTAGTGAAGGCTGAAGGGGGTGCGCGCCGTCAGAGATGATCGGAAGACTTCCTTGACCCGTATCTGGTCGTCTGGGTGGATATGGCTGAAAAAGTCGCCGTAGTTGACTTCCATGGACGAAAGTCCCAAACCCAGCAGGCAACTGGCTTCGGCCGACAACCGGACGAGATTTTCCTCGGAGGAGAGTTCCCAGTAGCCGAGACGGGCGATGCGCTGGGCGGTGGCCAGTCGCGTTTTGTTCTCGGCGAGGTCAGAAAAGGCCTTGTTGGCTCGCAGGACATAGCGGGTGCGATTGGCCAGCACGATTTCGTTGATGGGTTTGGTGATAAAATCGGTGGCGCCGATTTCGAAGGCCGTCTGAATGGACTCGGGGTCATCCAGTCCTGTCACCATGATAATGGGGATGCCGGCGCCGTGGGGAATCTGCCGCAGCGCGCTGCAGACGGCAAAACCATCCATATCCGGCATGACCACGTCGAGCAGGACGAGATCGGGTTTGAGCAGAGCGAAGAGGTCAAGAGCTTCCTCTCCTCCTTCGGCCAGGGCCACGTCAAAGTCGGCTTCTGTCAGTACCTGTCGACAGAATTCCCGCATGACCGCCGCATCATCGACCACAAGAATCAGAGGCTTTCGTAATGGCTGGGTGGTGGTCATGAAACTCCGTCGGTTTCGCATTGGCCGTTTGATGGCATGAAGAAGTGCCTTTCCTGCCGGCGCACAGTACAATAATTAAGGCAAAAACCTCGTGCGGTCAAGGTTTTTGCGGGAACGGCCGCGTGCAATGACAGAGATTTGGGTGGGAAATCAGAAGCGCTTTAAGGAGGATTGCGGCTCCCGGGGGTGGATAGTTGGCCCCGGGAGCCGCAAGGGCGAGAGTCAGACGACCTGTTCCATGGCCCAGATGCCGCAAGGGCAGATGCCGGCGCAGATGCCGCAGCCAATGCAGTAGTGGTCGTCCGATAGGTATTCGAAGGAACCATCCTCCTTCTCCAGCCGTTTTATGGCCCCTTCAGGGCAGGCCTCGAGGCACATGGAGCAGTCGCGGCAGGTGCCGCAGGAGAGACAGCGGCCGGTTTCGCCCTTGGCGTCGGTGAGGCAGAAACGGCCGCGGTTCTGGGGCCGGAAGAGCTCCTTGGAGAGACAGCTCTGCGGGATGACCTCCGGCTTCTTGACAGGAGTCAGCTCCTTGCCCGCCAGATAATCGTGGATCATCCGGGCGACATCAGCGCCTTGCCCGATGGCGTGAGTCAACAGGCCTGGCTTGATCGTGTCGCCGAGGGCGAACACGCCGGGAGCTTTGACCGCCTGTCCGCAGGCGTCTACATCCATCATGCCCCGGTCGGTGAGCCATTCGCGGGGGAGATAGGAGAGGTCGGGTCGCTCACCGATGGCGATGATGACCGTATCGGCCTCGATCAGTTCGCCGTGCTTGGTCCACAATCCCTTGGCGTCTACCTTCTCGGTAAAGACGGGCCAGCGGATTTCGCCGCCAAGGGCTTTGACGCCATCGATTTCGTGTTTGTAGGCAGCGGGGCGCTGGATGTCGATGGCCGTGACTTTTTTGGCGCCCATGGCATAGGCGCCGAGGCAGACGTCCATACCGGCGTTGCCGGCCCCGATGACCACGACCTTCTCACCGACGGCGGGACGGTGGCCGGCGTTGATTTCCTTGAGGAAGTCGAGGCCCTTGACCAGGCGGTCGTGCCCCGGGAAGGGGATGACGACCGCATTGTGCGCGCCGCTGGCGATGACCACGGCGTCACTGCTGTGGCGGATCTCCTCAAACTTTTTCGTATCGACCCGCGTATGGGTGTGGATGGTTACTCCCAGGTCTTTCACCCGCTCGATTTCGGCCTTCAGGGAGTTTTCCGGCAATCGTGACGAGGGGATAGCCTGGCGCAGCTTGCCGCCAACCTCCTGGTCGGCTTCGTAGATGGTGACCTGATGGCCGGCCAGGCGCAGCTGCCAGGCGGCGGAAAGCCCTCCCGGGCCACCGCCGATGACGGCCACGGACTTGCCGCTGTCGACTTGCGGGCGGGGGGATTCGGCTTCCAGGGACAGGCGACCCAGTTCCTTCATGGCGACCGGGTGATCGAGAAACTGGCGGGTGCAGGCATCCATGCACAGGTTGGGACAGACCTCGCCGCAAACGCTGGCCGGAAAGGGTGAATAGTGCAGGACCAGTTCCAGGGCTTCCTTGACCTTGCCCTGGCGCAGCAGTTTGATGCGTTCCTGGGTGGGGATGGCCGAAGGGCAGGAAGTCTGGCAGGGGGCGCCATACTTTTTGTCCTGCCAATGGGGAATTTTGAGGCGGTCGTCGCCGCTGTTGACCAGGCCGGCGACATGCAGGTAGTCGTCTTGAACCACATCGCCGAAGATGCCGCCTTCCACCCATTTCTGCTGGCGGAACTCCCGCATGGTGATGCGGTGGTGTACCTGCCGCTCTTCATAGGTTTTGGCGACAATCTTGCGCCAGGAGGAAAAGTCCGACAGAGTTTCAAGCCGATGGAGGCGGTCGACTTTTTCGAGAAAGACCGGCAGGCCGGCTGTTAAAAAGGCGCGATCCGCCTCGTCGAGGTCGAGCAGCCAGACATCATCGGAAAGGCCGCGGACGGGGCCGCGTACATAGATGGTGCCACCGACCATACCCATGCAGGCCCGATCACCCAGGACCGAGTCCATATCTTCACAGTCGATTCCGCAAACAATGCCGAGGCCACCTCCCATGAATTCGAAAGAGAAACTGCCGGTATTTTTCAAAATCCAAAATTCAGGGGGTTCATAGGCCGGGTCGTGCTTCATGAGCGAGCCGGAACGCGTACCGACGCGGCCGGCCACATAGATCTTGCCGCTGGCGGCGCAGTGGGCCGTGGTGTCGCCGCCATCCCCCTTGATGACCAGAGTGGCGCCGGCATTAAGCCAGCCGGCATCGGCGGGGGCTGAGCCTTCCACGATGATCTCGGTGCCGTCGAGGCCGAAGGAACCGACGCGCTGACCGGGGTTTTTCACCTTGAACCGCAGGGGCGTGCCGTCCGCAGTCCACAGGGGACCGCCGATATTGTGATGCCCGGAGGAGAGGATTTCAAATTCCGTCTCGCCCTTTTCCAGGGAGGCATAGATCTGCTGCAGCAGTTTCTGGGTGGAAATGCGCTGTTTTTTTTCGTCGAAACCGATGATTTGAGCCGCCATTATTAACTCCCGTAAAAAGTGAGGCGTGGCCTCACGATCCTAGCAAACGTACTGGATCTGCAAGCGCTCTGCCACAGCCCGGTCGGTGGAAATAAGGGCGTCGGCGCGGCCGACGGGCAGGGACGAGTTGCCGATGGGCGCCATGAGCTTTTTCAGCTCCTGATCCATGGCCAGGAAGTAGTTGACGATGTTCTGGGCCGCTCTCTCCACATCGAGGCGATGGGCCAGAGCTGGCTCCTGCGTGGTGATGCCGACGGGACACAGGCCCGTATTGCAGGCATTGCAGCGACCCATTTCGTTGCCGACGCAGCCGGCCATCTGCAGAATCAGCTTGCCGGTGAAGACGCCGTTGGCCCCCAGGCAGATCATCTTGAAGGCATCGGCGGCGAGGTCGCCGGTCTTGCCCAGTCCTCCCGCCGCCCACAGGGGGATCTGGCCCTGTCGGCCCTGAGCCACCGCCGCCAGATAGCAGTCCCGCAGCTTGCTGACGATGGGGTGGCCGGTATGGTCGAGGGAGACCTCATGGGCGGCGCCGGTGCCGCCGTCGATGCCGTCGAGGAAGAAGCCGCCGACGATGTTGTAGGGGTCACGCACCAGGTTGTTGAAGACCGAGACCGAAGTCGCCGAGGCGGCGACCTTGATGGCGACGGGTACGCGGAACTTGAAAGCGGCATTGAAGGACAGGAACATCTTCTGCACGCTCTCCTCGATGGAGTAGAGCCCCTGATGGTTGGGAGGGGAGAGCAGATCCGCCTTGGGAACGCCGCGAATGGCCTGAATGTGTTCAGCCACCTTCTGGGCCATGAGCAGACCGCCGTCACCAGGCTTGGCGCCCTGGCCGATCTTGATGAGAATGCCGGCCGGGTCCTCGGTCATGTACGGCATCGTCTTGGCGATACGGTTCCAGCCGAAATGGCCGGAGGCGATCTGCAGGATCATGTACTTGAGGTAGCGGCTCTTGAGCAGGCGCTCCGGCACGCCGCCTTCGCCCGAGGACATGCGGACGGGCAGGCCGCACTCCTCGTTGAGATAGGCGACGGCCATGGCGACAGCTTCCCACATGCGCCAGGAGAGCGCGCCGATGGACATGTCGCCGATGATGACGGGGTAGATCCAGCGTACCGGCGGTGTCTGCCCGGAGGCCGCCAGCTGTCCGGTCTCGTTGACGGCGAAGGGGAGCTTGTTCGCCGGCATGATGCGGCCGAAAGGGGCCAGCAGGTCGAAGGTGTGGCGCTGGGCGTCGAGGCTGGGGTCGGTCATCTGGGAGATGCGGCCGACGCGCAGGCGGTCGAGGGTACGGACGGTCCCCTCCAGATTCTTGCGGCCGCCGCGTTTGATGGAATCGCCCCCGAGGCAACGGGTGACGATCGGGTGGCGGTTGTCCACGTTGCGCAGCGGACCGATGGCGTCGTTCGGGCAGACCTTTTCACAGATGCCGCAGCCGCGGCAGTAGTTCTTGATCGAGTGGGCCTGGCGGATGACGGGCACAGCACTGAAGCGGGCCTTCGGTTCGGGCAGATCCCCTTCCGAAAAGACCAGCCGGCGGCGTTCGACCTTGGGGACAATGGCCCGGAAGGAGCAGGCCGCCACGCAGGAACCGCACAAGGTGCAGCGACTGGCGTCGTAGCGGATTTTCCAGGGCAGGTCATTGGGTGTGATGTCTTGGATTTTCATTGTCTCCATCGGTGAACCTCCAGGTTCTCATCAATAGCCACGATTTCACGCTCGTGGGGATAAATGTCCGTTTCCCAGTCCCGTTCGGGCAGAATCTCGTTGATGCCGCAAACCTCGGACGAAAAGACCACCATGTCCTCGGAGCGGCCGACCACAATGGGACGCAGCTTCTTCGCATCGCAGCAGGTGAAAAGGGTGTTATCCGGCAGTACCCCGATGATGGTGTTGGGCCCGTTGATCTCCAGGTGGGCGAGGGACTGACGGATAGAAAGGAGGGAATCCTTGTCGTCGCGGTGTTCGATCTCCTCAAAGGGGAGTGGGGTGATGACATGCTTGAAGTAAGAAAGAGGCCAGCCGAGCTCCCGGTGGGCGTAGTGGAGTGTGTAGAGAAAGCACTGGGAGTCCGACTCAAAGCCGATATAGCCTCGGTGGAGTTTCTGCTGAAACTCGACGTTTTTCAGGTAGAAGGTGTTCTCGCCGTTGGCCAGCGCCGTATATCCCTGCAGAAAGAAGGGGTGGGCGGCATAGCGCACGATGTCGTAGTTGGTATTCTGTCGGCATTGGGCGGTGATGACCTTGGCCATGAAGCGTTTATCCACTTCCCACAGGTTGAAATAGGTGCCGATATCGCGTGGATCACCGATTTCTTTCAGGGTGAGAACGTCGGGCCAGAAGGAATAGACGAAACCTGTCTCGTCCTTCTCCAGGGCACGACGAATTTTCAGGCGCATGTCCAGCAGGAGTTCCTCCTTTTCCCGCTGTCCCGCTTTTTTGTAATGCTTGGGATAGTCGAAGGTCTCAAAGACGTAGTTGGGCATGGTGATAATGTCGAGCCCGGGCTGATCGTTGGTTTCGGGTACCCACTGCAGAACACGCTGGAAACCGGCGGCATGCAGGATGTCTTCGGCGATTTTCAGGCCCTCGTCGGTGCAGGCGAGGGAGAGCGTGGGGAGATGTTTATACCCTTCAAAAATGCCACCAAGATCATGCATGACCATGGCGAATCCCGAATTGTCGTGGCCTTTCTGTTGGGACTGCATGAGCAGCAAGGCCTGGCTCGGGTGGACATAATTCCGGCTTTTAATGGCGCCGATACGACACATGGCGATACCTCCAGGCATGGGTTAAGGGCGGTAGAGAGTCTTGTAATGCAATACAACTCAATAGCAAGTATCGTGCCCAAAACATGTACCGGGAGGCCCGTTTTTAAAGGCATAGCAAAGGCCATAAAAACAGCTAGTTATGGCTGTGCTTGAGCTTGGGCTGGAAGACGGGGCTAGCCTGGGCCTACACAAAGAGTTTTTTCAGTGCTGTCCTTGTACTCAGTTGGGGCTAGTTGTTAGGCAGGGGGCAGAGCGGCGGTGGGGGCGAAAAAAAACCCTGTTCAGGCTCGGGGCCTGAACAGGGTTCTGATTGCACGGGTGGACTCGGGACGGGTTTAGATCATTTCGATCCAGCCGTGGGAATCGGGGATGCGGCCATACTGAATGCCCGTCAGGGTATCGTAAAGTTTCTGGGTGAGTTCCCCAATGCGGCCATTGCTCAGGCTCACGGTCCGGTTACGGTAGGTGAACTGGCCGACGGGAGAGACAACAGCGGCGGTGCCCGTACCAAAGGCTTCCTGCAGGCGACCGTTCTCGGCGCCCTCAAGGATTTCATCGACCGACAGGGCGCGTTCTTCGATCTCCAGGCCCATTTCCCGGATCAGGGTGAGAATGGAGCGACGGGTAATGCCGTCGAGGATGGTGCCCTTGAGAGGAGAGGTGACGACCTTGCCGTCATAGAGGAAGCAGATATTCATGCTGCCGACCTCCTCCACGTACTTGCGGTGGACGGCATCGAGCCAGAGTACCTGGTCGTAACCTTGAGCGCCGGCTTCCGTCGAAGCGTAGAGACTGGCTGCGTAGTTGCCGCCAGTTTTGGCTTCGCCGGTACCACCGGGGGCAACGCGGATGTACTCATCGGAGATCCAGATTTTGACAGGATTCAGTCCCCCTTTGTAGTAGGCGCCGACAGGGGACAGGATGATGTAGCAAAAATATTGGTCCGCCGGCTTGACGCCAAGCACCGGTTCGGTAGCGATCATGGTAGGGCGAATGTAGAGGCTGGTCCCTTCGCTGTGGGGAACCCAATCGGCTTCCAGGCGGATCAGTTCCTTCAGGGCTTTAAAGAAGAAAGCCTCGTCCACCTCGGGCATGCACATGCGACGGGCGCTACGGTTGAAGCGCTGGATGTTGTCCATGGGTCTGAAGAGGGCGATGCTGCCGTCCGGACGGCGGAAAGCCTTGAGCCCTTCGAAGATTTCCTGGGCATAGTGCAAAACCAGAGCGGCCGGGTCCAGCGAAAAGGGGGCGTAAGGAGCGATGCGCGCCGAATGCCAGCCCTTGGGCCGATCGAATTCCATGATGAACATGCGGTCAGTGAACTGCTTGCCAAAGACCAGTTTGCTCTCGTCGGTAACGCGGGGCTTCTGCCCGGTGAGGGGAAGTATTTGCAGCTCCATAGATGAAAACCTCCGAAGGGTGTTGGGGGTGAATCAGGAAAGAGCAATTTTTAACATAGGAAAGCGCGGGCAGGCAAGGATTTTGGCGCTGCTAATGAGGATAGACGCTCAGGCTGCGCTTTGACGAAAGCGGGTGCAGAAATTCAGTCCTGATCCGATTCTGATTTTGGGGCCGGCCGTAGACGGGCCTGCCCGTAGAGAAGCTGGGAACGGTGGCTGTGTTCTTCCTCCTCATGAAAGCGGCGGACGATTTTCTCATATTCGGCTCTTTCGGCCAGGTCGGTGAGACGATATTCCATGGTGTGCAGCTTCCATAGGTCTTCCATGAGGCCCTCCTGTAATGCCGGGAATGGGGTGGCACTTTGGAGGTAATCTATCACTCGCCCGATAATAGTCAAGGTAAAAATTACTATTTAAGGGAAACGGGAGCCACGCTTTTCATGTCATAGAGTCCCGAGGGAATTTCGGGGAT
The DNA here is from genome assembly GCF_024197615.1 of Desulfuromonas sp. KJ2020. NCBI lineage: Bacteria > Pseudomonadati > Thermodesulfobacteriota > Desulfuromonadia > Desulfuromonadales > Desulfuromonadaceae > Desulfuromonas > Desulfuromonas sp. KJ2020. Next base: position 558,444 of record NZ_JAKUKE010000001.1, on the reverse strand, counting down.
AAATAGGACGGAATGCCGGCAAGGGGGCGCGGGGGAATGGCAGGCCTGTTATGAAGACAGGCCCGCCGGGAGAAGTCAGCTGACCAGTTCAAAAACCTCTTTGGCATCGTTGAAATTGTAGATTTCACCGGTCTCGATGATGTAGTGCCAGCCGTAGATGTTCAAAGCGCCTTTGCGATATTTCTCTTCAATATAGGGATAGGTCAGCAGATTTCGCATCTGCACCAGGATATTGATCTGCTCCGTGAGCCACTCCCGTTCCTCGGGAGAGTCGTCGGTCATCAGGCGGTCGACACGCCCCTTGACTTCCTTCGAAACTTCCAGCCACTTGCGCACATGGGGCAGATGGTCAAGTTTCTCCGGCGGCAGGTTCAGGGCCGCGCAGCCACCGCAGTTGGAATGGCCGCAGATGACAATGGTGTCGACTTCCAGAGCCTGCACAGCATATTCGATGGCCGAAGTGGTGGCCACATATTCTTCGGTCTGACGGTAGGGGGGCACGATATTGGCGACGTTGCGAACGATGAAGAGTTCGCCGGGGTGGGTCTGGGTAATGAGGTTGGGAACAACCCGCGAGTCGGAACAGCCGATGAACAGGGTGTGCGGTTTCTGGGTCCGGCCGAGCTCCTTGAAGAGTTCCCGGTGACTTTCGAAGTCTTCTTCCCTGAACTTCATGTGCCCTTTGAACAAACGGTCCATAGTTATCCTGTTGGCAAAAAGTGAAAGTGACAGGCTGGGGAAACTTTGTTGTTAAACAGAATCATCGGTGGCGGGGAAGTCAAGCCAGAAAGTGCACCCCCCGCCCGGAGTGTCCTCCACGCGGATCTGGCCTTCGTAGAGGTTCATGATTTTTTTGGCCGTCGTCAGCCCCACCCCCGTGCCGGGTCTGTTGCGGGTATTTCGGGAGCGGTAAAAGAGATCGAAGATATGTGCCTTGTCTTGATCATCAAGCCCCGGGCCGTGATCGCGCACGAAAATGTGATAGGTGCCGTCTTCACAGAGGGAGCCAATCTCTATGGATCCGCCCGGTTTGGCGCCGTAGCGCAGGGCGTTGCCGATGAGGTTGGAAAAAAGGGAAGACAGCAGGGTTTCGGGAAAACGGAGCGCGGGGAGGGTGTCGAGCTTTATGTGCACCTTCATCTCCTGCCGCAGAACCTGGTAATCCTCAAGAATATCTTCCACGACCCGGTTGAGGTCGACGGGGACACGCGGAAGCTCCACTCTGCCCAGCCGGGCCAGGGTCAGAATATCCTCCATCAGGGCCAACATCTTGCGGCCTTGCCCCTCAATCTCAGCCAGAATATCCAGGGCACGCTCGTCGAGGTTGTCGGCGTATTCCTCACGAAGAAAATCGGCATAGCCGAGAATGGGCGTCAGGGGCGTTTTCAGATCGTGGGAGACGGTGTAGACAAAGGCATCGAGTTCGCGATTGGCGTGGCGAAGTTTCTCTTCGGCTGCTTTGCGTTCGGTAATATCGCGAAAAACCGCCATCTTCTGGGTGGTGCCGGCAGAGGTGATCAGTGGGGTGTGGATGATTTCAAAGGTCTGGCCTTTACTGCCGTAATGTCGCTCTTCCTTGACCGTTTTTCCCGCCAGCACTTTCTGCATAGGGCAGCCTGTGCAGGGGCTCTGGTGCCCATGCAGGGCCGTATAGCAGGGGCGACCTTCAATAGGGCCAAATGCCTCGAGCATGGCTCGGTTCATAAACTGAACCTGATAGTCTGCCGAGGCAATGTAGGCGAAGTCCGTCATGGCGTCGAGGGCGGTGACCAGGCGCGTGCGTTCGTTTTCGAGCTCAAGGGTGCGCTGACGTACGGCGGCTTCCAGATGAACCGTCTGTTCGCGCAGTTGCTGTTCAAGCTCCACCTGTTTGCTGAGATCGATAAAGGACTCGATGCCGCCAACGATGCGGCCTTCTTTGTCTCGCAGGTAGTCGATGTTTTTGTACATGATCAAGGGGACGCCGCTGCGAGTTTTGATGGTGCAGCGTGCCCCGATAATCGGCTTGGGCAGTGTGCCGCTGAAGAGGCCGCAGGTCAGGTCACATTCGATGCCTTCCAGGGCAGTGCAGGGCTTGCCGACAATCTCGTGGGCGGCATAGCCGGTCAGACGTTCCGCTTCGGCGTTCCAATAGACGATATTTCGATTCAGGTCGACCAGAAAAAGGCCGCTGGGTATGGTTTGCAGGACGTGCTCAAGGCCAAGAGTGCTGAGGAGGTTGGACATAGGAATTTCCTCTATCATGGTCTAGCTGGTCGGGCGGCCGTTACGCGCCTGCCGCCAGGGAGATCAATGGCTGTGCCTGGCCCTGCTGAAGAAGAGAGAAATAGTCAAGAACTCTTATATCATAGTTCTTTTTTCTCATGAAGGAGAAAATCACCGATGGTTTACGTGCCTTTGGCGGCTCGGGCCAGAATGGCGACTTCAACGGTTTGGGCGCCATTTTCCAGCAGAACTGCGGCGCAGGCCGCTACGGTCGCCCCGGAAGTCATGACATCGTCGACCAGCAGAACCGATTCCCCGTCGAGAGGGGAGCTCAGCGCAAAGGCCCGGTTGAGATTGTGGCGGCGGCCATCCAGGGACAATCCCTGTTGGGGAGGTGTGGGCCGAAGACGCCGCAACAGCTTTCGGGCTACAGGGGTGCTGCTTTGCTTTCCCAAAATACGGGCAAGCAGCAGAGCCTGATTGAAGGTTCGCTGACGAAGTCGGCTGGGGTGTAAGGGAACAGGGAGAATAAGGTCGGGCAAAAGACCCTGGCGCCGAACGGCTGCTGCAAGGAGGTGGCCCAGGGGGGCGGCGAGGGTAAAGTCTTGCTGATATTTGAAGCGGTGAATGGCCTGGCGCAGCGGACCTTCATAAATCCCCAAAGCACAAACGGTTCTGTAGGGCGGTGGGTGCTGCAGACAATCGCCACACAGATGGTCGCTGCCGCCGTAATCGGGGTAGGGTAGAGCGCATCGCGGGCAGGCGGCTGGTTTGTTCTCGGCCAGGGCGTTCTGGCAGGCAGGACAGAGGGCTGGCTGGGTTGAGCTGGTGAGGGGAGTATCGCAGAAAGCGCAGCAGACCGGCAGGAAGCAGTCCACCAGCCCGCCGATTTCTCCCCTCACGCCCTCCCAGAGAGGTCTAAGGCGCCTGAAGGCAAAAGAGCGGGACAGGCTCATGGTGTCCAGGGGGGTTTCAGGCCGGGACCAGCAGGCTCTGTCCCGTCATTTCCTCAGGCTTTTCCAGCTTCATGAGTGAAAGGATGGTGGGTGCCAGGTCAGCCAGAATGCCTTCTTGCAGTGCGGCCCCGGGCAGATCAGGATCGATCAGCAACAGGGGGACGGGGTTGGCGGTGTGGGCCGTGTGGGGCTGCCCGTTGCCGTCGGTCATCTGCTCGCAATTGCCGTGATCGGCCGTGACCAGTAGGGTGCCGCCGGCGGCAAGAACGGTCTCCACTACCCGACCGAGGCAGGCATCGACTGTTTCCATGGCCGTGGTGGCGGCTTCGAGGTTGCCGGTATGACCGACCATGTCAGGGTTGGCAAAATTGAGCACAATGAAGTCGTATTTACCAGACATGACGCGATCGACGACCTCATCGGTAACCGCCGGGGCGCTCATGGCGGGCTTCAGGTCGTAGGTGGCCACATCTTTGGGCGAGGGAATGAGAACGCGATCTTCCCCTGGAAAAGGTGTTTCGCTGCCCCCGTTGAAGAAAAAGGTGACATGCGCGTATTTTTCCGTTTCCGCGATGCGCAATTGGGTCAGACCGGCCTTGGAGATCACTTCGCCCAGCAGGTTGGGATAGGTTTCGGGCGGAAAGGCGACGGGCAGGCCAAAGGTCTCGTCGTACTCGGTCATGCAGACAAAGGCGCCGAGTTCAGGCGTTTTGGCACGGATGAAGCCGGAAAATTCCGGGTCCGTAAAAACGCGGGTAATTTCACGGGCTCGGTCGGCGCGGAAGTTGAAGAAGATGATGCCGTCGCCATTGTCTATGGTGCCGGCGGTCAGGTCGGCTGGCGCGATGACGTGGGGCTCGACGAATTCATCCGTCTGCCCGGCCGCATAGGCCTCTTCGATGGCTTTGGCGCTCGACTCGGAGCGCTTCCCCTCGCCGAGGGCAAGGGCACGGTAGGCTTTCTCGACCCGGTCCCAGCGGTTATCGCGGTCCATGGCCCAGAAGCGGCCGCTGACAGTGGCTATCCGGCCAATCCCGATGGCTGCAAGCTCCTCTTCCAGAGCCCGCAGGTATCCGGCTCCGCTTTTGGGGGGGGTGTCGCGACCGTCCAGAAAGGCATGGATGCAGACCTGGGAAAGGCCGAGGGACTTGGCCAGGCGCACCAGGGCATAGAGGTGGGTGTTGTGCGAGTGGACGCCGCCGTCGGAAAGCAGACCCATGAGATGCAGTTTGCTCCCGCCAAGTTTGACCTTTTCCATTACCTGCCGAAGCACAGGGTTCTGGAAAAAATCCCCTTCGCGGATGCTTTTGCTGATACGGGTGAGATCCTGGTAGACAATGCGTCCGGCACCGATATTGAGATGGCCGACTTCCGAGTTGCCCATCTGGCCCTCGGGCAGGCCGACGGCCAGCCCGGAGGCATTGAGCCGGGTGGAAGGATAGCGGCTGAACAGGTCGTCAAGGACAGGTTTTTTGGCCTGGCAGACGGCATTGTTGACGCAGGCGTCGTTGATGCCCCAGCCGTCGAGAATAACCAGGGCGATCGGTCTTTTTAGTCCTCTTCCTGCCATGCCTCTCTCTCCCCGTGATGGATTTCCCGCACTTCCAGGGGGCGGGCCCCAGTGATCAAGGAGCGGTTAGGCAAGGCAAAACTGCCCCAGGTACCGCAATGGGCGCAACGGCTCTTCCAACTCGTTTCTTCATCACCGCACTCTTCGCACACGTAGCCAAAGCTGAGGTGGGCGTTGATCCCGAGGGCCTTCTGATACTCACGAATAGCATCGTCAAAACGGTTGCGGCGGCGGTGAGCTTCGGCCAGCAGGCTATGCAGCTGGGGAAATTCAATCCCGGAGCTTTCCACGGCATAGAGGTTTTCCAGCGCCTCATCGACCATTTCGAGACGCAGGCAGAGGCGGCCGAAAAAGAGCCGGAGCAAAAGGTCCTGCGGTTTCTCCACAATGGCAGAGCGATAGAAAGACAACAGAGTGGAAGGATCTTCTTCGCCCATATAGAGCTCTTCCAGGCGCGACAGGAAAATGCTTTTGGATAGTGCTTTGTAGCCTTCCTGCCAGGTGCGGGCTGCCTCTTCGGCCCTGTTTTCAGCCTGGTAAATGTCCCCCAGGGAAACCCGAGCCGGCGTGAAGCCGGAGTCCTGCTTGATGATATCTTTGAGCGTGTCCTTGGCCTCGTCGCCCTTGCCGGCGGCAACAGCCTGTGCGGCCACCTCATAGCGGATAAAGAGAAGCTTGGCTTTTTCATCCGCCAGCCGATTTTTGCTGACCCCCACCTTCATCAGCCGTTTCTGCAGTTCCAGGGCCTCTGGCCAGCGCTGACTGTTGATGTGGATGTCGCGTAGGGCTCTCAGCGCCTTGCGGTTGTCGCTCTCCAGGGTGATGATCTCCTGGTAGGCCAGGGCGGCATCGTCGAGAAGGCCCATTTCTTCGTAGGTCGTCGCCATTTTGAAGAAAATCTCGAGGTTTCTCGGATCAATATTTTTGGCTTTCAGGAGCAGGTTGATGGCCTCGCGAGGTTCGCTTTCCTGTATATAGACACTGGCCAGGGCGATATAGGTTTCCACGCGGGATGGATCCCGGTCGAGGGTTTTCTGGAGCAGTGTATGGGCCTTTTTAATGTCGCCGGAGAGAAGACGTCCCACCCCTTCTCGATAGAGGGAGGTGACCTCCTTGTTCTTTTTCTCAGCGCGATCCTTGCGCCAGTTGCGGAAAAAGCCTGCAAAGGTGCTGTAAATATAGGCGCCATAACCCAGGACAAGACCGAGCAGGACGGCTCCTACCACGACAATGGCCACCGGATAGGTCAGCGGCTGGTCGGGCAGGAAAAAGAGGGTGATGTCCTGAGGATTGAGGCCCAGGAAATAGATGAAAAAGACAAGGAACAGGATGATAAGCAACAGAAAGGCCATGAGAGTCATGTTCTTCTCCTGGGCTGGGTCCCGAAGGGTCTCCAAGGGTTGGACGAACTATTCTCCGAATTTTTCAATATCCGATTTGCAGTCAATACAATAACGCGAAAAAGGGCGCACGAGCAGGCGGCGGGAGTCGATTTCCTCTTCGCAGCGGGCGCAGATGCCATATTCGCCTTCGGCCAGTCGATCCAGGGCGGCGTCGATGTCACGGAGCTTCTGGCGTTGGGCTTCATTGAGATTCATCAGGACGTCCCGGTGATAGCTGTTGGCGGCCACATCTCCGATGTCGGGAACCCCATCGGTGCCCAGTTCCTGGGAAGCCGCATTGGCTTCGCTGACTTCGCGCATGACGCTGCGGCGAAGGTCAAGCAACAGCTTTTCAATGCGGTCCTGTTCCTGTTGATCCATGGTCCGGCTCTCCTGTGACAAGATCGGATTAACGATTGTGGTACGGCTCGTTGCGCAGAATAGTCATGCCGCGGTAGATCTGTTCGAACAGAATAACCCGGGCCATCTGATGCGTAAAGGTCAGGGGCGAGAGAGACAACACCAGATTTGCCCTTTGCCGGACGGCGTCACTAAGGCCGTAGGCCCCGCCGATGACAAAGGCCAGCTCTCCGGTCCCCTGCACCATATGCTGGCCGAGAAAATCCGCCAGCTCCTCCGATGTGCGTATCTTCCCTTTTTCATCCAAGGCAATCACGAAGGTCTCATCGGCTATTCTGGCCAGCAGCCGTTCCCCTTCCCTTTCCCGGAAAAAACCGGGATCCGCCTTCTTTCCCCCTTTTTCCTCCTTGAGTTCGGTGACCGTCAGGGGAAGGTAGCGTTGGACGCGACGGCTGAAATCCTCGGCGGCATCGCGCAGGTAGGATTCGGACAGTCGGCCGACGCAAACCAGGTGGAGCTTCACAGGTTCCTGGCCTTGCGCTCCCAGTGGTACTTCTCAGGGATGTCGATTTCGGCGGCTTCGGACCACAGACCGTCCAGATCGTAAAACTCCCGGACGTTCTCCTGAAAGACGTGCACCATGACATCGCCGTAATCGATAAGGACCCAGCGGCCTTCGTTCATGCCTTCCACGCCGAGAGGCAGGGTGGCATGCTCCTTTTTCAGACCGAGGTGTACCGATTCGGCGATGGCCTGTACCTGGCGATCGGACGAACCGGAAGCGATAACCAGATAATCTGTCAGGGTGGAAATCCCCTGCACTTCGAGAATTCGGACGTTGACGGCCTTTTTTTCTAGTGCGTAGGCTGCACACAGTATAGCGCGGTCTTTGGATTGCAAAAGTCAGAAAACCTTTCTCAGCCTCGGTAGAGGCGTTTCTTGAAGATATATTCTTCCGCCGCGGGGGGCAGGAGGTAGCGGATAGAGCGTCTGTTGGCGATCAGGTGACGGATGTCGGTGGAGGAGATATCCAGAAACGTCTCTTCCAGAAAAATGACGTGATTTCCGCTGCGATGCCTCAGGTTTTTGGAGGAGTCATGATAACAGAAGTCCCCCCGGATGGCAACGGGAAGCAGGCTGGCTGGATCGGCGCAGGCAATGCCAGGACGGCTGGCGACCACAAGGTGGGCGAGCGCGAAGAGGCGGTCATATTCCTTCCAGGTGGAGAGGTCCCGAAAGGAATCCATGCCAATGATGAAATAGAAGTCATCCCCGGGGTTTTCCTCGCGAAGAATCTCCAGGGTGTGGACCGAATAGCTCTTGCCGGGACGCCGGTTCTCGAGATCGGAAGCTGCGAAAAAAGGGTTGTCGGCGATGGCGGCCTGGACCATGGCCAGGCGATGGGCAAAGGCGATGTTGGCCGCCACCTCCTTGTGGGGCGGGGTGGCGGCGGGAAGAAACAGGATACGGTCGAGGCCGCAGACCTCCCGCACCTCTTCGGCGATGCGCAGGTGGGCGTAATGAACCGGGTTGAACGTGCCCCCTAAAATGCCGATTTTCATAGCGCCTTCACCTTGCGTACCACTCCCTAGGCCCTGACCTGCCCGTCCCCCAGCACGACGAATTTCCGGGTGGTCAGATCTTCCAGCCCCATGGGACCAAAAGAGTGCAGTTTGGTGGTGGAGATGCCGATTTCCGCGCCAAGTCCCAGCTGGTTGCCGTCGGAGAAGCGGGAGGAGGCGTTGACCATGACCACGCTGGAATTGACCTCGCGCAGAAAGCGCTGGGAGTTCTCGTAGTCGCGGGTGACGATGGTCTCGGTGTGCAGGGAGCCGTAGCGCTGGATGTGGGCGATGGCTTCCTCCATATCGTCAACCACGCGCACGGCGAGGATAAGATCGAGAAATTCCGCCGACCAGTCCTCCTCCGTCGCGGCCTTGATCTGAGGTGCAAACGAACGGGTGAGGGGGCAGCCGCGCAGTTCGACGCCGTGGCTACGCATGACGGCGGCAATCTGCGGCACGAAGGTCTCGGCGATGTCCTTGTGGATGAGCAGGGTCTCCATGGCGTTGCAGACGCCGGGGCGCTGTACCTTGGCGTTGACGCAGATCCTCTCGGCCATGTCAAAATCGGCGCTGGCGTCGATAAAGGTATGGCAGACCCCCTTGTAGTGTTTGATGACCGGAATACGGGAATTCTCGCTGACGAAGCGGATGAGCCCTTCGCCGCCGCGGGGGATGATCAGGTCGATTTCCTCTTCGAGCTTGAGCAGTTCAAGCACAGCGGCCCGGTCGGTCACGGGGACAACCTGCAGAGCGGCCTTGGGCAGCCCCAGTTTTTCCAGCTGCTGGCGCAGAATGTCACCGATGGCCGTATTGGAGTGAATGGCTTCAGAGCCGCCGCGCAGGATGACGGCATTGCCGCTCTTCAGGCAGAGACCGGCGGCGTCCGCCGTGACATTGGGGCGCGATTCGTAGATGATGCCGATGACGCCCAGGGGGATGCGCATGCGGCCGACCTGGATGCCGTTGGGTCGGCGCCACATGCCGGTGATCTCGCCGACGGGATCGGGCAGGGCCGCCACTTCGCGCAGGCCCTCCGCCATGGCGACGATGCGTTTTTCATCCAGCACCAGCCGGTCGACCATGGCCGGGGCCATCCCCTTGTCACGGGCGGCGGCCAGGTCGTTCTCGTTGGCGGAAATCAGGGCCTCGGCGTTCTGTTCCAGGGCGTCGGCCATGTGCCGCAAAAGATCGTCCTTCACGGCCGAAGAGAGTCGCGCCAAAACGCGCCCGGCCTCTTTGGAAGCGCGGGCCAGTTGAACCATCTGCTCTGCCATATTCATGGTTGTCTCCTTGTCTGTACCACCACCTCCCGGCACCGGTGGCTGTCGAACCAGGGTCAATATCTACCGATCACGCTCAGCCGTTGAGAACGAGGTTGTCCCGGTGGATAATCTCGTCGCCGTACTTGTAGCCGAGGATTTTTTCGATCTCCGTCGATTTTTTACCCATGATGGGAAGGAGTTCGGCCAGGGAGTAGTTGGTGACCCCTTTGCCAAGTTCCTCGCCGGCCAAGGTGTAGAGGCGTACGGCGTCGCCGCGGTCGAATCCCCCTTCCACGCCCTTGATTCCGGAAGGGAGCAGGCTTTTGTGCCCTTCTAGCAGCGCCTTGACGGCTCCTTCGTCGAGGAAGAGTTTGCCGCGCGGCTTTTTGGTAAAGGCGATCCAGTGTTTTTTGGCCGCCATGCGGTTGCGGGCGGGTAGAAAATAGGTGCCGACCTCTTCGCCTTCAAAGAGGCGACGCAGGTTGCCGGGGATAGTGCCGTTGATGATGGCAGTGCCGACACCGTAGAGGGTGGCGCGTTTGGCGGCCTTGAGTTTGGTGCCCATGCCGCCGGTTCCCAGGGTGCCGCTGCCGCCGGCCATCTCTTCGATCTCGGGGGTGATGCGTTCGACCACGGGGATCAGTCGGGCCTTGGGATCCTTGCGCGGGTCCCGGTCATGCAGGCCATTGACGTCGGAGAGGATAACCAGCAAATTGGCTTCCACCAGGTTGGTGACCATGGCGGAGAGGTTGTCATTGTCGCCAAAGCGGATCTCTTCGACCACGACGGTGTCGTTTTCGTTGATGATGGGGATGATGCGGTGGTCGAGCAGGGTCATCAGTGTGTTGCGGGCATTCAGATAGCGGCGCCGGTTGGCGAGATCGTCGCGGGTAAGCAGGACCTGAGCCACCGTCCGTCCCTGCTCGAGAAAGGCGTCCTTGTAACAGCGCATCAGGCGGGTCTGGCCGATGGCGGCGGCGGCCTGCTTCAGGGGGATGGTCTGGGGGCGGCCGCTGATGCCGAGGGCGCCCTTGCCTGCCGCCACGGCCCCGGAGGAGACGAGGATGACTTCGAAGCCGCGGTCGAGCAAATGGCCGACCTCGTCGGTCAGATTGGCTATGACGGCGGGGTCGAGGCCTTCCTCGTTGGAGATGACGCCGCTGCCGATCTTGATGACGACACGCCGCACATGGGAAAGCAGATTCTTGATCATGGTAGATATGCGCGTAAAGTGTTTGAAATCAGGACGAAAAACGAATGGCCATCATAGCCGCCGTCCGAATGCCTGTCAAGGTTCGCTGACGGTGTCGGCCACGGGGCTTTCCCGGCGGCGGTCCAGTTCCTGTCCAATACTTTCCACCAGCTCCTTGACGCCCTCGCCGGTGATGGCCGAGAGGGGGAAGACACGAAAGCCTTGCTGCTCAAAGAAAGGGCGAACGGCGTCGACCTGTTCCCGCACTTCCGTGACATCGAGTTTGGACAGCACGACAAACTGGGTCTTCTGCATCATCTCGGGGTTGTGGCGGGCCAGTTCCTGATTGATAATGCGGAAGTTTTCCAGGGGGTCCCCCTGCTGCATGCCCGACAGGTCGACCAGGTGCAGAAAAAGATCCGTGCGTTCGACGTGGCGTAAAAACCGGGTTCCGAGCCCCTGTCCCTCGCTGGCGCCTTCAATCAGGCCGGGAATGTCGGCCATGACGAAGGTTTTGAAGCCGCCGTAGCGCACAACACCGAGGTTCGGCACCAGGGTAGTGAAGGGATAGTCGGCGATTTTGGGGCGGGCCGCCGAGGTGGCGGCAATCAGGGTGGATTTGCCGGCATTGGGCAGACCGACCAGGCCGACATCGGCCAGCAGTTTGAGTTCAAGACGCAGGGCGCGTTCCTCTCCGGGCGTGCCCGGCTGGGTATGGCGAGGAGCGCGATTGGTGCTGGTCGCAAAGCGGGCGTTGCCGCGTCCGCCCATGCCGCCCTTGAGGAGGCGCACCTGCTGACCGGCTTCGGTAAGGTCGGCCAGCTGCTCGTCGGTGTCGGCATCGTAGATGAGGGTGCCAGCCGGGACGTGGATGACCAGGGCCTCACCGGATTTGCCGTGCATGTTCTTGCCCATGCCGTGGCCGCCGCGTTCGGCCTTGTAGTGAACCTTGTAGCGAAAATCGAGCAGGGTCGAGAGGTTGGAGTCGACTTCGAAGTACACGTCGCCGCCATGGCCGCCGTCGCCGCCGTCGGGACCGCCCATGGGCACGAATTTCTCCCGGCGGAAAGAGAGGCAGCCGCGACCGCCGTCGCCGGCCTTGACAAAGATTTTTACGGAATCAACAAAACGCATGAAAAGCTTCCTGGGGTATTCTGTTCAGTTGGAGACCAAAAGCAAGGGGGTCAGCCGAAATTCGGCGGGCTTGCTTTTCGTATCCATTTTTACCATAAAAAAACCCGAAGTTCTCAATGCGAACCTCGGGTTTTTCCTTGGTTGGATCTGTCGGCAGGACGATCAGTCAGCGTAGACGCTGATTTTCTGGCGATCTTTGCCTTTGCGCTCGAACTTGACTTTGCCGTCGATCAGCGCGTAAAGGGTGTAATCCTTGCCGCAGCCCACGTTGTTGCCGGGGTGGAAGGTCGTGCCACGCTGCCGGACCAGGATGGATCCGGAGGTTACGGCTTCACCACCAAAGCGCTTGACGCCCAAGCGTTTACCAGCGCTGTCACGGCCGTTACGAGAGCTACCAACTCCTTTTTTGTGTGCCATGGTAAATCTCCTTACGCCTCAATACCTGTAATTTTCAGGCGAGTGATAGGCTGACGGTGTCCATAGGTCTTGCGATAGCCTTTGCGCCGCTTGGAATGAAAGACGAGAATCTTCTTGTCTTTATCCTGCTCGACGATCCGCGCTTTGACTTTCGCGCCAGGCAATAGAGGTGCTCCGATTTTAACCTCTTCTCCGCCAACCATGAGGACTTCGGTCAGCTCGATGGAATCTCCCACCGCGCCTTCCAGCTTTTCGACCTTCAACAGGTCGCCTTCGGATACTTTGTACTGTTTCCCTCCGGTTTTGATCACCGCGTACATAATGCGTTTCACCTCACTCTCTCTGTGCTTTTTAGATAGGTAACGCGGCACTATAGGCCCAAACCACCTGTCTGTCAAGGAATAAAAATAGTGTCAGGCCTCAGCCGACCAGGATATCGAACTGCTCGATGTGGAAGTTCGGGCGGGCCGTAATGCTGATCTGCTTTTCGAACTGCCTTTCCAACTCCTCGATGCCGTGTCGCTCCTCGTCGTAGAGCAGGGCGGCGATATCGGGGTGGACCTGCAGGGTCAGGCGGTAGCCGGGCAGGTCGCGGATTTCGCGGCGGATTTCCCGAAAGACCTCGTAGGCCAGGGTGGTGCGGCTTTTCACGTAGCCCTTGCCTTCGCAGTAGGGACAAGGTTCGCAGAGGGTGCGCCCGATGCTTTCGCGCACGCGCTTGCGGGTCATTTCCACCAATCCCAGCTCGGAGATCTTCAGGATGTTGGTCTTGCTCTTGTCGTTCTTCAGGGCTTCTTCCAGGGCCGAATGAACTTTCTCCCGGTGCAGCTCCTTTTCCATGTCGATGAAATCGATGATGATCAGACCGCCGATGTTGCGCAGGCGCAGCTGAAAGGCGATCTCCTTGACGGCCTCCAGGTTGGTCTTGAGGATGGTGTCCTCCAGGTTGTGCTTGCCCACGAAGCGACCCGTGTTGACGTCGATGGCGGTGAGGGCTTCCGTCTGCTCGATGATGATGTAACCGCCGCTCTTGAGCCACACCTTGCGTCCCAAGGCGCGGGCGATTTCCACCTCCAGGCCGAAGGCGTCGAAGATCGGTTCATCCTGGTCGTAAAGCTCGATGTCCACATTAAGCTTGGGCATGAAGGTCTGCAAAAATCGGACGATCTTGTCGTGCTCCTCCTGGGAGTCGACCACGATGCGGCGTACATCCTCGGTCAGGATGTCGCGCAGCACCTTGCTGGTGACGTCGAGATCCGAATGGATGAGGCAGGGCGCCTTTTTGTTCTCCTTGCGCTTGGCGATGTCCTTCCAGAGGCCGACCAGGAACTCGACGTCGGCGCGCAGATCCTCCTCGCTCTTGCCTTCAGCGGCGGTGCGCACGATGAAGCCGGTGCCCTGGGGGCGGATGCTTTCAATGATGAGGCGCAGGCGATCCTTCTCCTCTTCGTTTTCGATGCGGCGGGAGATGCCGATGTGATCAACGGTCGGCATATAGACCAGGTGGCGGCCCGGCAGCGAAATGTGGGAGGTGATGCGGGCGCCCTTGGTGCCGATGGGCTCCTTGGCGACCTGGGCCAGGATGATCTGTCCTTCCTGCAGCAGGTCTTCGATGGGAGGCAGCGGCGGTCGATCGTCGTCCCCGCCTTCGCTGGGCTTGGCGTGCTGGCTGGCCCCTTCGACGAACTGCTCGACCGCTTCCATTTCATCGAGGACGTCGGCCACGTAGAGAAAGGCGGCCTTTTCCAGGCCGATGTCGACGAAGGCCGCCTGCATGCCGGGCAGAACCCGGATGACCTTCCCCTGGTAGATGTTGCCCACGATCCCCCGTTCCCGACTCCGTTCAATATAGAGTTCGGCGATGTGCCCGCTCTCCAGCAGGGCGACACGGGTTTCGTGGGAGGTGGTGTTGATGACCAGCTCTTTGGTCATGGCTCCTCCCTGTCAAAAAAAGGTTTATATAAAATTTCTGAAAATGCGTTTTCTATTGGTCGAGCACCGTCGCCGTCTTGCGGATGCGTAGCGCCCGTACCTGATCCGGCGAAAGGCCGAGCAGGTGGGCGGTCAGGGCGGTGGGGCTGCCCTGCTTCATGTGCAGCATCAGGGCACCGTCGGCCAGATCCAGGCCGAGGACCCAGGGGCGCATATCGACGTTGACGGTCTGGCGACCCTTCTCCTTGCTGTGCGGCACTTCGGCCGCGTCCAGAAAGGCGGCGAGGCGTTCCGGCAGATCGGCGGGTACCTCTTGCGGTAGCTCGACGCGATAAATAACTTCCCGAATACAGGCCGAGGGCGAAGGGGTCTGCCAAGGCAGGCCGGCCCCCTCCAGCACCCGGAAGCCTTCGGGCAGCTGGGCGTTCAGGGTGCTGACGACCTGCTGGGACGTCCAGGGCTGAAAGAGCTCGAGGTCAATGATCTCGGCGTCGCTTTCGACCCCCGTTGGCAGCGCGTCGGGGAAAGAGATGCGCGGCTGCGGGCTGAACCCGGCCGAGAAGCGGACCGGAATGTGCCCCCGGCGCACCGCCCGGTGAAAGAGGGTCATGAATTCGAGATGGCCGACGAAGCGGGCCTTGCCCTCTTTGCGCACCCGCAGGCGCACCTTGTAGCGCTCCTCGCTGACCGGTTTATTATCCGCCGCGGTTTCCAGGGACTTGACCACTGCCGTCGTGGCAGTCAGGCGCATGCGCAGCTGGTCGAAATCGCAGACGCCGCACTGACTGCACGGCCCGGTGCGGCAGTCGGGGGTATAGGTCCCCGTCAGAGCCCGTTGACGTTCCTGCCTGAAAAAGGCCTTGGGGATGCCGCAATCGAGGTGGTCCCAGGGCAGGGTCTCCTCCTCCGAGCGCTCGCGCAGATACCAGGCGGGTTCGAGGCCGCTCTCGGCGAAAGCCTGCATCCAGCGCTCAAAATTGAAGTGTTCCTGCCAGCCATCAAAGCGGCAGCCGAGATCGACCGCCCGTTCGAGCACCTGGCCCAGGCGCCGATCGCCCCGGGCGAAGACCCCTTCGAGAAAGGAGAGCTGGGCGTCGTGCCATTTCAGGCGCATCTTGCGGTTTTTCAGGCCATCGCGCAGCAGGTGCTGGCGGCGTAGCGTCTCGTCGATACCGATCTGCGCTTCCCATTGAAAGGGGGTATGGGCCTTGGGCACGAAAGTCGACACGGAAGGGGCCACGTCGGCGCCGCCTTCCGTCCCCTTGCCGCTGCGCTTGACCTTGACGGCCAGATCGATGATGGCCTCGATGTCCTCATCGGTCTCCGTGGGCAGGCCCATCATGAAATAGAGTTTGATGCGGCGCCAGCCCAAAGTGAAAGCGTTGTGGGTGGCGGTGAGCAGATCTTCTTCGGTGATCCCCTTGTTGATGACCTGGCGCAGGCGCTCGGTTCCGGCCTCGGGGGCGAGGGTGAAGCCGGTCTTGCGCACTTTTTTGATCTCTTCCATCAACTCCGGCGTCAGCGAGCCGACGCGCAGGCTGGGGAGGGACACCGCCACCTTGCGGCGGGCGTAGCGGTTCATCAATTCTTTAAGCAGCGGTTCGATGCAGCTGTAGTCGCCGGTTGACAGGGAGAGGAGGGAGACTTCCTCGTAGCCGGAACCTTCCAACGCCTGGTCGATAAGTTCGACAATCTTTTGCGGACTGCGCTCGCGCACCGGCCGATAGATATAACCCGCCTGGCAGAAACGACAGCCGCGGGTGCAGCCGCGGGCGATTTCCATGGCGACGCGGTTATGCACGGTATTCATGAAGGGGACAATGGGCGCCGTGGGGTAAGGGGCGGTCTCCAGGTCGTTGAGAAAGCGCCGGTGGACGCGGGGATAGTCGGCTGTTTCCGGCTGGATGGCGGCGACGGTGCCATCCTCGTGGTAGCGTACCTCAAACAGAGACGGCACGTAGACGCCTTCGATGACGCTCAGCCGGCGCAGCAAGGTGTCGCGATCCTCCTGGGCGGCCTTGGAGGCGCGGACAGCCTCGCAGAGTTCGATCACCGCCTCCTCGGCGTCGCCGATCACGGCGCAGTCGAAGAAGTCGGCCAGGGGCTCGGGGTTGTAGGCGCAGGGGCCGCCGACGACCACCAGGGGGTGGGTGTCGGCGCGTTGCTGGCGCCGGCGGGGGATGCCGCCGAGGTCGAGCATGTTAAGCACGTTGCTGTAGGACAGCTCGTACTGCAGGGTGAAGCCTACCAGGTCGAAGTCGGCCAGGGGGCGTTCCGTTTCCAGGGAAGCCAGGGGGGTGTCGCTGGCGCGCAGATGCGCCTCCATGTCGGGCCAGGGCGCATAGACCCGCTCGGCCGCAATGGACGCCTGGGTGTTGAGCACCGAGTAGAGAATGGCGAAGCCCAGGTGGCTCATGCCCACTTCGTAGACATCGGGGAAGGCCAGGGCAAAGCGCAGGTCGACCGTTTCCTGGTCTTTTTTGATGCTGCCCAGTTCGCCGCCCAGGTAGCGCGAAGGGCGATTGATCTGAGAAAAAATATGGTGTAAGTCGTTGCGGGACAAATGGATTTCTTTCTGTGGTTTGGCGGTTGAAAATCATACACTTTATCATGCCCCTGTTTGTGCTAACAAGGTCTTTTTTCGGCGCGACGGCGAGGGTCTGCTTGCACTTTTTCCGGGGCCCACGTAGAATGCGCCAGGCTCATAGAAGCATGGCGCATAAGGCCTCGGGGAGGAAAACATGGTGGATGATCGCTGGGAAGACGAAGAAAACGACGGGGAAGAGAGCTTTGCCGAACTGCTGGAACAGAGCTTTGTTGGCGGGAAGAGTCTAACACCGGGCCAGAAGGTGGAGGCGGACATCCTCCAGATTACGGCCGATTGGGTCTTTCTCGATGTCGGCCAGAAGGGCGAGGGGGTGCTCGATCGCAAGGAACTCCTTGATGCCGAAGGGAAGCTGACTGTCACCGAAGGTGACCGGATCTCAGCCTATTTCGTTTCTCGCGCCGGCGGGGAACTGCGTTTCACCACCCGCATGGGAGGCGCTGGCACCGGCAGCGCCCAGCTGGAAGAAGCCTGGCGCAGCGGCATCCCCGTGGACGGCCTGGTGGAAAAAGAGATCAAGGGGGGCTACGAGGTCAAATTGGCCGGTCAGGTGCGGGCCTTCTGCCCCTACTCGCAGATGGCCCTGCGCCGCACCGAGGACCCGGGTCAGTTCGTCGGGCGCCATCTGCCCTTCAAAATCAGCCGCTATGAAGAGCAGGGGCGCAACATCGTGGTGTCCCACCGGGTCATTCTGGAAGAGGAACAGCAACAGCAGCGGGAACAGCTGCGGCAGACCCTGCAGGAAGGGATGACCGTGGCTGGCACCGTTACTTCTCTGCGCGATTTCGGCGCCTTTGTCGATATTGGCGGCCTCGAGGGGCTACTGCCCATCTCGGAAGTGGGCTGGGGGCGGGTTGAGGATATCGGCGAGGTTCTCGCCGTTGGCCAGCCGGTGCAGGTGGTCATCAAGAAGCTCGATTGGGACAATCAGCGATTTTCCTTCAGCCTGAAGGAGACCCTGGCCGATCCCTGGGAGCGGGCGCCTCTGCAGTTCCCCGAGGGTTCCGTGCAGCAGGGCCAGGTCGCGCGCCTGACGCCTTTTGGCGCCTTTGTCACCCTCGCCGACGGTATCGACGGCCTCATTCATATCTCCAAGCTCGGCGCGGGCAAGCGCATCAACCACCCCCGCGAGGTTGTGCAAGAAGGGCAGCGCCTGGAAGTGCGGGTCGAATCGGTGGACAGTCAGAGCCGCCGCATCTCCCTGGCTTTGGCCGGTACTGAAACCGAGAGCAAAGCGGTCGAGGTCCAGGAAGATTTCGGCGCCTACCTAAAGGAGCAGCCGGCCTCCTCCATGGGGACCCTAGGCGATCTGTTGCGTCAGGCCGACCGTAAGAAGAAGTAGCAAAACCCATGATTGGTGATAAGCAGCGCCCCATGCTGCGCTTTTTGATCGTCCAGAGCACGGCTTCCGTCGTCGGCCTGCAGGGCTGGATGATTCTCTTCAACAACTTCGCCGTTGAGGAAGCCGGTCTCAACGGGCAGCAGATCGGTATGCTCGGCTCCATTCGCGAGGTTCCCGGGTTTCTGGCCCTGCTGGCCGTCTTCGTCCTGCTCGTCCTGCGGGAGCACCGTCTCTCGGCCCTATCCGTGACCCTGCTCGGTCTGGGCGTCGGGCTGACGGGCTTTTTCCCCAGCTATTCTGGCCTCATCCTGACCACTCTCATCATGAGCTTCGGCTTTCACTACTACGAGACCACCAACCAGTCCCTCACCCTGCAGTATTTCAGCACCGCCGTTTCACCCCTCATTTTCGGCCGCCTGCGCAGCCTGGCTGCAGCCACCAGCATCCTGGTCGGCCTGCTGATCTTCCTCATGGGCCAGAGCCTGAGCTACCGCACGATGTTTCTGGTCATCGGCGCCCTGGTGACAGCGGCCGGCATCTGGGGACTCTGGCAGGATCCCACCCACCGCAACCTGGCCCCCCAGCGCACCGAGATGGTCTTTCGCCGCCAATATGCCCTCTTCTATTTCCTCACCTTCATGTCCGGGGCGCGGCGTCAGATCTTCATGGCCTTTGCCGTGTTTCTCATGGTCAAGGTCTTTGCCTTCTCGGTGACGGAGATCACCCTGCTCTTCGTCGTCAACAACGCCGTCAACTTCTTTCTCAGCCCCGCCATCGGCCGGGCCATCGTGCGTTTTGGCGAGCGCGCCATCCTCTCGGTGGAATACGCCGGCCTGATTGTCATCTTTCTGCTCTACGCCACCACCGAGTCGCGCTGGGTGGTCGTGGCCCTGTACATCCTCGACCATATCCTTTTCAACTTCGCCATCGCCATCCGCACCTATTTCCAGAAGATTGCCGAGCCGGGGGATATCGCCCCGAGCATGGCCGTGAGCTTCACCATCAACCACATTGCCGCTGTGGTCATCCCCGCCATCGGCGGCGCTCTGTGGATGGTCGACTACAGCATTCCCTTTGTGGCCGGGGCGGTGATGAGCCTAATCTCCCTGGTCGCCGTGCAGCGCATACCCCGCCTGAAACGAGCCTGAGTCGAGGTCGCCATGGTAATCCGCCGGATTCTACGGGAATACGAAAAATTGCTGGCGAGCGCCGATCGCTGGTTCGATACCTGTACCAGCGCCGCTGGAGAGGCCATCACCTGCCGGAAGGGGTGCGCCCAGTGTTGCCGGGGCCTCTTCGATATCACCCTGCTCGATGCCTGGCTGCTCAAAGAGGCTTTCGATCGCCTGCCCGCCACGGTGCGCCAGCCGGTGCTGGCCAAGGCGCTGGTACGTTTGGAGGCTCTGCAGGAGGAGTGGCCCCAGCTGCAACCCCCCTATCTTCTCAACCTGCTCCCCCACGAAGAGTGGATGGAGACCCCCGAAGACGATCTCACCCCGTGCTCGCTGCTCGATGAACAGGGGCTGTGCCTGGTCTATGAGGCGCGGCCTCTGACCTGCCGTCTGCACGGCCTGCCGCACGTCGATGTGAGTGGGGAGGTTTTTGCCGAGGAGTGGTGCACTTTAAACTTTGTCGGGACGGATCCGCTCAAAAAGGCAGAGCTGCGCTGGCACTTTCGCCAGACCTTTCTCCAGCAGCTCCAGTTGATGCGGGAGTTGACGCAGCAGTTGACAGGATATCCCGTTCACGAGGTCGACACCTTCATCCCGCTTGCGCTGCTGGCCGATTACACGGCCTGCGATTGGCGGGCTCTGGGTCTGCAAAGCCCTCCCTCATCTCTCGTCGACAAGACTTAGAAAGAGCGGTCAGGCCAGTCGTCAAAATCGAGAACGGGACTTCCGTCAACCAGGAGGGTCATGGACGTCGTGTGTCTGGCGCGGTTGAAGCGGATGCGCAGTTCCTGGTTGCACCAGGTAGTGGAGAAGGGATATTCCGGGTCGCTGGTAGCCTCCCAGCGCTGGACCTGCTTTAGCGTTTTGAGCCATCTGGATTCAGCGGACATGGATCCTCCTGGAGACGGTGATCCCCGTTGGACGATTGCCGCTGAAAAAGGTTTACGAAAAAATTATTTTTCGCGCTAGCGACGCCTTGCTCCGACAAAGGTATAATGGCCTAAAGCTGTTCCGAGGGGGGGCGGAATGCATGGCGCCTTGCGGATTCCCTTCGGCGGAAGGAGGTTTGTCATGTTCAGAACGTTCGCGACCTGGTTTCTGGCTGTCGGTTTGTCTTTGGGGGGTGTCGCACTTGCCGCGGAGGTGCAGATGCGGCCGGGGCTATGGGAGATAAGCAGCCGGCTGGAGATGCCCGGGATGCCCATGCAGATGCCGGCGATGACCCACACCCAATGCCTGAGCAAGGAAGATCTCGTCCCGCAGCGGGCCGAGTCCGACCAGCAGTGTCGCCTGCTGGAAAACACGGTGTCCGGCAATATGGTGCGATGGGTGATGCAGTGCACCTCGGACGAGGGCACGACGACGGCCCGGGGCGAGGTGACCTATCAGGGGGATAGTTTTAAGGGCCAGGTCCGCATGGAGACCGTTCTTCCCGGGCAGGAACCGATGAAAATGATCAGTTACACGACGGGAAAGAGAATCGGGGACTGCCCCTGATTCACCGTCCGCAACTGTTTTTGGAGATCTTCAGCGCGGCCTGTCGCCATAGGACGCAGGCCGCCACTCCATAATGGCTTCGACCAGCAGGCCGATGGGGATGGCGGTAAGAATGGTGAGGACGGAGCGAGAGATGGAGAAGCTCCAGCCGAGAAACTGCACCTCCAGAGGAATCATCGGAATCTTCACGGCATAGGCGGCCAGCACGGCGGTAATGACGGCCCAGCGCGCCCCCTGGGCGCGGATGCTCTGCAGCAAGGGGAAGATGATATAGGCCGGTCCGATAAGCACCGTGCCGCAGGCCGCGGCGATCACCAGGGCTTTCCAGCCCCCTTCCTTGCCCAGCATGGCGGCGACCTTGTCGCGGCTGATCCACACCTGCAGCAAACCCATCAGACCAAAGACCGAAATGATAATAAGCAGTACGGAGCCGAAGGTGCGTCCGCTCACCGCCAGGGCTTCCTGCGCCCGCTCCGGGGCGACCTGAAAGGCCCACAGGTAGAGGACGACCACGGACAGCAGCAGCCATTGGGAGCGCAGCAGCTTGATCCCTCTGTCGAGGAGAGTGCCCGCCGGGGTCATATAATCGCTCCCATGAGCAGCCCGATGACAAGGGCGGCGACAAAGGCCATGCCGTTCCGCAGCAGGGCGTAGCGGGCACCGAAGACGCCCATCTCAAAAGGCAGGGTGACCACGCCGACGGAGACCCAGGAGACGATGAAGGCGGCGATGGCCGGCGGCCAGGCACCGGCGGAAAGCAGGGTGCCGGCCAGGGGGAAGGCCGCCGCCGGCGGACCGATGGCGACAGCGCCCATGCCGCCGCCGAGGAGAAGGCTGATGGGCCCGGAGGACTCCCCCAGGATTTTTTCAATCAGTTCCGGCGGGATAAAGACTTGAAAGAGGCCGACCAGTCCAAAGACGGCGACGAGCAGGGGAAAGAGGCGCCACAGGGATAGCCCGGCGATCTTGAGGCTCTTGCGCGTCTTCTCCGGAGAATTGCTGGAGCTGAAGCCGTAGGCAATCAGAATGAGGACCAGGTAGGTCAGGCCGACGGCGCTCATGGGTGGACTCCAGGCTGTTTCACAAATCGGAACACGAAAAAGACTCCATGAAGAGCGGGGTCAGCACCACCGCCCTTCCCTTTAGTGGTGGGCAAAAACGACCTGAACATCCTGCCGGTGGGCCGGGTCTATCTGCCAGAGGGGGCGGGTGGTGAAGTGGAAAAGCCGGGCGATGACGAGGTCGGGAAACTGGTCGAGGCGGATATTGTAGAAGGTGACCGACTCGTTGTACAGCTCGCGGCGGTCAGCGATCTGGTCCTCCAGGTCGCTGATGCGGGCGCCGAGATTGCGGAAGGCGACATCGGCCTTGAGGTCGGGGTAGCGTTCCACCACCATGAAGAGGGAGCGCAGGGTCTCGGTCAGGGCGTTCTGGGCTCCCATCCTCTCCTGGTCGCTGCCGGCGTTGTTGATGGCCGAGCGGGCCTTGACGACTTCTTCCAGGGTCTTCTGCTCGTGCTGCATGTAGCCTTCACAGACCTTGATGAGCTTGGGCAGTTCGTCGAAGCGTTGTTTGAGCAGCACGTCGATATTGCTCCAGGCCTTGTCGATGGTGTTTTTCAGGTGAATAAAACCGTTGTACAGGACCACGGCGTACAGAATCAGGGCCGCGAGAATGAGCAGGAAAGCGGCGAAAACGATCCAGCCTGTCATAAGTATCTCCTCGTGAAAGGGAAGGTTAAGGGCCGGTCAGTAGCGGGACCAGCCGAGTCAGAGACCAGAAAGCCGCCGCCACGGCGGCGAGGAAAAGGGGAATGGCGGTCAGGCCGTAGTTGCGGGTCAGGTGCGCCTCCGAGGGTGTTTCGGCGATGATGAAGGGCAGGCGGCGGTGCGGATCGCGGCCGATAATCACCGTGCCCCGCCCGCGGCTGTCGGTGGCATGAAGCGCCTGGTGCAGGGCCTCTTCTTCAGCGGCCTGCCGCGCCTCGTCCCATTCGTCCGGGCTGAGATGGCCGTCCCGGTTTTTATCGAACTGCTGCCGTTTCGCCGCATCCTGCTTATAGCCCTGCAGAATCGCGCGGGTGCGTTCCCGCAGGGTCGGTGCCGGGGAGCGCTCCTGGTAGGCCTGTCCGAGAATATAGACCGGGCTCCCCTCGTGAATCAACTCCTCCACCCATTTTTCATCGGGGTCCTTGCCCCGCACGAGCAGGCTCGTCTGGCCGGGGTAGCCTTCCTGGCTCGACTTGGGCCGCACGCGAGCGCCCTGGGGGTCGATGATGACGCGGCCGCTGCCGTCGTCGAGCAGAAAAGGGACGTAGCCGCTGTCCTGCGTGCTCACCAGGTTCCAGGTGTGGTTACGATCGTCGCGCCGGTATTTTTTCAGGCGGTAATAGACGCAGGGGGACTGGGTCATGGGGGAGACCAGGGCATAGCGCCGCCGGGCGCGACCGTGGACCTCGACCATTCCCAGGGCCAGGGAGCGTATGCGGCTGGTGGGGGTGTTTTCCAGCAGACGCTTGAGGCGGATGAAATGAAAGCCGCTCGCCAGCAGAATGGCGGAAAGGAGGGCTGGCAGCACGCCGGTTCTGATCCCCTGGCGGAAGAATTCGCCCAGCAGCCGGTTGTTATGCCCCATAAGCAGGGCGAAACCAGCGCCGACGGCCGCCATGGTAAAAAAGACCGCGATGGGCCGCGTGAAAAAGTGCCGCGATTGGCGGGTATCCGGCGGTGGGGGCGGCAGGCCCCGCCAGGAGGAAGGGTTGGGTGCCGTCGTGGGCTCCGTTTCGGCAGCCGCCTCGTCCATCTTCGTTACGCCGGCGACGGCCGCCAGCAGGGGGGCGACTCCTGCCTCCGGTTCGGGTTTGCCTGGTTTCGCCTCGGCCTGAGCCCGCCGCAGATCGGCCAGGCGCCAGCCGAAGAGGGTGAGCCGGTTGAGATTCTCCGGTGACGCTTTTTCGCCGAGTTTCGTTTCGTCGAGCAGACAGCCGGGGAGCTGGGCCAGGCCGAATTCGGTGTTCAGGGTAAAGTCGTCGGTCTGGCGGCGCAAAAGCTGAACCAGCTGATGGAGGTTTTCCGCCCCACTCAGGCCCGCCCGCTCACCCAGCCCTTGGGGGTTGAAGCGCCCGGGTACAAAACGCAGGGCTTCGGCGATCCGCCCGTCGTCATCCAACAGGTAGACGTCGAGTACAGGCTGGGCCCGCAGGATGATGCGATAGTGTTGGCGGGAATCGAGAGGGACGATGTGCTCCTGGCCGCGGTAGGCGTTTTGGGCCAAGAGGTTCTTGATGTGGCGTTTGGCCAGGGTGCCGCTTAGGTCGGCCAGCACAGCCAGGACGGTGGCTCCCCGGGGCAGCGCGGTCGTGCCTTTTTCGGTTGTGAAATAAAGGGTCTCCGGGGTAAGGCGGATCTCCCGCACCCGGGCGGGCGCGAAGGTGGGTCGGGTTGGCTGCACGACCCAGACGGCGACACCCGCCTGCTGCAGAGGCGCGGCCATGGCGGTCAGGCGGTCGTGGTCACCCCGGGCCAGCAGGGCTTTGCCGGCGCCGAGCAGGCGCTGGCGGGCCTGATAGCTGTCGAGTCCGTACTGCGCCAACAAAAAGCGGAGGACATCTGCCAGCCCCTCCGGCTCGACGGCGGTCTTTTCGACGAGGAGAAGATATTCCGACGTGCCTGGCATGGCCCCCGCTCCTATTCCAGGCCCTGCTCGAAGTTGAAGGAAGAGGTTCCCGGCACCTCTCCCCCCTTTTTGAGCACCTGCAGCACTTTTTTGCCTTCGGGAGAGTGGGGGCCCAGGTGGGAGAGGTCGACGATAAAACGGTGGCAGCCCAGGGACTGCAGAACATCCAGCTGCCCGAGCAGCGAGAAGTCGACGGTGGAGGAGAGAACTGTAAGGCCGCCGCGCTGGTCGACCCGGTAGGTGTCGCCGCGGTCGGAAAGCACCGGCTGATCGGCGCGCACCGAGCGGATCGGAATGCGCGAGGTGATAAGGGGGACGCGGGTATAGACGGTGGCGGCGGCGGAAACGCCCGTGTCTCGCGCCAGCAGTTCGGCCAGGTTGTCCCGGTCGTCCTCGATATAGACGGACACTTCCTCGGCCCCCAGCTCACGCCAGGCGAGAATAGCCTGGCTGTTCAGGCTGAAGAGGCGGTAGCTGGCGTGCAGATGCAGGCCGTCGAGCCCGTCAAAAAGCGGAAAATGCCCGAGATTGCCCAGGCTGAAATGGCTGAAGCCGCGGCTGACCAGGATCTTGATGGCTTTGCGGGTATCGTCCCATTGGTTTCCCAGCAGCACAAAAGGGATATCCCAGATAATGCGGTCTTCTTTGCCGCTCAGGCCCTTGCCGAGGCGCAGCTGGTTGACGTTGGACGGGGTCAGCGGCAGCATGACCCGGTCCACGTCCGGGTCGAGGAGCAAGCCGATATCCCGCGGATCGCGCAAGCCCAGGGTGAGCTGGCGTCGTTCCTGCAGGGGCGGTCCGGCCGGCAGCAGGGCAGCGAGGGCGGCCTGACGCCGGCGGTTCTGCCGGGTCTGACGTTCACGGCGCAGCGCCTGGGCGAGCTGCTGATAGAAATCGCGGCGGATCTGCTTGAGCTGGCTGGGCGGGATGATCACCGGCGGCAGCTCGCCGGTGGCAAGCTCGCCCAGCTGGAAAGGCTCCGGACCGCATTTGGCGAAAACTGCCTCCAGGGTCTGGTGGCTGAGGGGACTTTCTTCGGCGGCAAAGGTTTCGACGGGGAAGCTCTGCTCCAGGTCGAAGTCGCCGACCTGGGCGCGCAGGGTCAGGCGAGCTGCCGCCAGAGAGACGGTCAGGTCGACCTTGTCGAGAACAGGGCCGGCCTGCTCCAGCTTGCGGCGGCAGGCGGCTTCGCTCAGGGTGAAAGCCTGTTCGGACGAGACCTTGAAAACGGCGTCCCCCGCCTTGAAGGTGTTTTCAAAGGGGGAAGGCACGGAGACAAAGGTGCCCGCCGCCACTTTCTTGACTGCCCGGCGTCCCTGTTGGAGTTCCTTGATGGTGAAAGCCGTGCCCGCTTTGTCTGTTTTGGGCTGAATGCGTAGACGGTCGCCGATATGAAGACGGTCGCGGGTCTTGAACGAGATGGTTCCCCCTTTGACCTGGCTGACTTCGCCGAGAAAGCGGCCCGTGGCCCCCTTGACGGAGGGGATGGCGATGTCGTGCGGGATGCCGCCGGGCAGAAAGCCCTTGGTCGGGTTGCGGCCGAAGGAGGCCTTGAGATGCTCCTTCGCCTGGCGCACCGCTTCGGCCCGCTGGGCGGGGGTCGCGTCCAGGGCCAGGCGGTAGGCAGACACCACGTTGGAGACGTACTCGGCGCTCTTCATGCGTCCCTCGATCTTCAGGCTGATGATGCCCGCCTCGGTGAGCTCCGGCAGCAGATCGATGGCGGAGAGGTCGTTGGTGGAGAAGTAGTAGCCCTCCTGCTGGCGATAGCGGTAGCGGCGCCGGCAGGGTTGGGCGCAGCGCCCGCGGTTGCCGCTTTTGCCACCGAGATAGGAGGAGAAATAGCACTGGCCCGAAAAGCAGAAGCAGAGGGCACCGTGGATGAAGTGCTCCAGCTCCATGCTGGTCTGGGCGCGAATGGCAGTGATCTCGGCCAGGCTCAGCTCCCGAGCCAGCACCGCCCGCGTAAAGCCCATGCGTTCGAGCATGCGGACGCCGGCGGCGTTGTGCACCGTCATCTGGGTGGAAGAGTGCAGCTCCAGACCGGGAAAGTGCTCGCGGGCCAGACGCCACACGGCCAGATCCTGCAGAATGACGGCGTCGATGCCCATGGCCTCCAGGGCGCTCAGGGTGTCGACCAGTTGCGGCAGTTCCGTCTCTTTGACCAGGGTATTGAGGGTGACATAGACCTTGCGCCCCTGCCCATGGGCGTAGGCCAGCATCCTCTCCATGTCGCCGAGGGTGAAATTGCGCGCCTTGGCGCGGGCGGAAAAATCGCGCAGGCCGGCATAGACGGCGTCAGCGCCCGCTTCCATGGCGGCGAAAAAGGCCTCCAGGCTGCCGGCGGGGGACAAGAGTTCGGGTCGGGTTTTGGCGGCGGGGGGCACGATCGGTGAGGTCACAGGTTTATCCACGGTCTGGCGGTTGCTGGAAAAAAACAAGCCGGGTTGGTTTCCCCCGGCCTGGTGAGGTGTGTCGAAAGGTAAAATATCATGATCTCGGTCAGCAATTCAAGCGGTTAATCGGGAGGTTAGGCCTGGCATCCTTGGTATAACAGTGTTATTCTTCCTGAAAAAGGAGACGAGTCATGCCGATATCCCCCCCTGCCGAACCCTTTCTGCACCAGTCCCCCATGGAACTGATGGAACTTTATGGCCGCATGAACGCTCTCGCCGCCCATAAAGGGTTCCGCCAGATTCTGCCTGCCGTCTGGCAGTGCTCGGACGAAAGCCAGGGGATCAAGAAGGCCCTGTTCGGCTATGTCTTTGACTGTCCGGTCTTCAACCTCGGCCGCGTCGGCGGACTGCTCGATCCCCAGCGCCTGGTGCCGGCCTCCCATCACGGCCAGGATCTTGTCATCCTGGGCGGCAGCCATCATGGCATCCGGGAGGAAGAGGGCATCGGCTATGTCGAACGGATTCACGGCGAGGTCGCCCCCTGCTGCAGCGCGCTCTATCGTTTGCTGGAAGGCTATCTGGTCATCTACCGGCGGGCGGCCGCCTCCATCCGCCTCTTTCGCGGGGTCGGCGGGCTCAAGGTTGAGATCCCCTACAAATATCTCTTTCGGCACGGTCAGAGCGATGAGGCCCGCATCGTCCTGCATCTGCGTCGCCTGGTGGACGGCGAAGCCCTGCGGGATTCAAGTCACGGCAAGGTCTACCGCCTGCATCCGGCCTTCGTGGAAAAAAACGAAGTGGTGCTGGCTGGCCTGGGCGCCGAGCCCCAAGCCATCGGCAGCCTGCTCGGCGCCGAATATTTTGTCTTCAGTCGTGCCCTTGATCCGCAGAGCCAGGACATCAAGGCGATGCTGGAGGTGACCGTCTTCGATTTCCTGCCGGACATCGTGACCTCCGAACGCCCCCACCGCCGCCTTGCCGACATCAACACCTGGCGGCAGTTTCACCGGCTGGCCTCCTACCTGACCGATTCCTTCGACAGCGGCGAGCGCAACATTCTGGCCATCGCCGGGCTGACTCTGGATCATTCGGTCAAGCGCAACACCTTTGTGCCCCAGTTCGGCTTCCTGCTGCCCCACGGCCGCGCCGCCGAAGCCGAATATTACGGACCGGCCGAGATCAATGACCTGCTCCTGCAGCAGGAAGTGCGCCTGCCGCAGAAAAGCTTTTTCGAGTACGCCGAAGTGGGTCAGGACATGAGGCCGCGGTCGGCCAGACTGACATAGGTGCCATTGCCGATGATGATGTGATCGAGCACCCTGACCCCCATGAGTTCGCCGGCGCTGCGGAGGCGGCTGGTGATGTCGAGATCTTCCCGGCTCGGGGAGGGGTCGCCGGAGGGGTGATTGTGCACCAGCAGAAGGGCCGCCGCCGATTCCCGCACCACCGGAGCGAAGACCTCCCGGGGATGGACAATGCTGGCCGAGAGACTCCCTTCCGAAACCTGGATTTCACGGATCACCCGGTTCTTGCTGTCGAGCAGCACCGTCAGAAAAACCTCTTTTTTCCGATCCCGCAGGCGCTCGTGAAAATGCTGGAAGACCTCTTCGGCGCAGCTGAATTTTTCCCCGGGCTGCAAAGGCGCCGCGGCGAAGCGGCGGGCCAGTTCGAAGACGGCCTTGAGCTCGGCCGCCTTGGCCGGGCCGATTCCCTTGAGTTCGCACAGCTCCGTCACTGAAGCCTGGGCCATGCTGCGTAAGGTGGAGAAACGCGCCAGCAGCTGGCGCGCATGGTCAAGGGCGCTGCAGCGGCTGGAGGCGTCGCCGGTGCGCAGGATGAGGGCGAGAAGTTCGGCATCGCTCAGGGCTTCGGGCCCTTTGTGCAGAAGCTTCTCCCGTGGCCGCTCGTCGGCGGGCCAGTTTTTGATCTGATGCATGACAGTCCAGAGGGAAGTGGCCGCGAGGCTGGCGTGTTGGCGGTAAAAAGACGGCGGCAGGGCTAATGGACCGGTTGCGGGGCGGGTTTGTCCTCGCCCGCGAAGGGGCGGCCCCAGAAGGTGCCCAGCACTTCTTTGTCGCGGGGGTCGAGAACCGCTCCCCGCTCGATCATCTGCTGCTGCAGTTTTTCGAGGGACCGACGCTGGGCAATGGCCACATCCACGCGCTCGCGGGAGTGGCAGATGCCGCAGCGGTTATCGATGACCTTGTGGAAATCATCGACTGTCGTCGGGGTGATGGCGCCGAGATTTTCCATCTGCTTGGCGCCGAAGGCCGGGGTCTGACCCAGAATGAGGACGAACAGAATCAGGCAGGTATATTTCATGGAGGACCGTTTCCTTTGCCGGATGAGTTGACGATCGTGTTGCTCAAAGATGCAAAGAATTTTACGCCAGGTGTCATCTTTGTCAATGCTGGCCCCGCCGGCCATTTG
Organism: Desulfuromonas sp. KJ2020; assembly: GCF_024197615.1. NCBI lineage: Bacteria > Pseudomonadati > Thermodesulfobacteriota > Desulfuromonadia > Desulfuromonadales > Desulfuromonadaceae > Desulfuromonas > Desulfuromonas sp. KJ2020. The sequence continues at coordinate 529,352 of NZ_JAKUKE010000001.1, read as the reverse complement.
CAAAAGGCCGCGAGTGTGGCATGATGACCGCCTGCACCTGACTGGATGGAGGAAGGATGAGCGGTTTCGAAGAAGCGGTCAGCGGGACACCGGTCACCCTGCCGCGCCCCGCCTTAAAAAGTATGATACGCCTGGTGAAGACGCTTTTCGTCCTGAGCCGCAACCGGCGTTACCGAGACAGTCTTTCGCCCCTGCTGCCCGAGGTCGCCCGCTTCGACCCGGGGCACGACGCGGTGATGATGGGGTTCGACTTTCATGTGACCGGGGTAGTGCCCAGCCTCATCGAGGTCAATACCAATGCCGGCGGCGGGCTGCTCGCCCACCGGGCCCATCACTCCGGTGAAGCGCCGGGAACCCTGGCGCTGCCGCGACGGCTGGAAGAACAGCTGCGCCAATCCTTTTTGCGCGAAATGGCCGCTTTCAGCGCTGGCCGCCAGCAGCTGCCCCGGCGGCTCGTTATCGTCGACGAGCAACCGGCCGAGCAGTTTCTCTATCCCGAGATGCTGGCGTTTCGTGAGCTTTTCACGCGCTGGGGCATTCCGGCGCTGATTGCCGATCCGCAGGAATTGCAGGGGGGGGGCGAGGGCGTCTTTCATGACGGCAAGCCGGTGGACTTCATCTACAACCGGCATTGCGATTTCTACCTGGAGAGCGAGCCCATGGCCGGTCTCCGCGCCGCCTATCTGGCCCGCAAGGTCTGCCTCTCCCCCAACCCCCATGTCTATGGTCTGTTGGCCGACAAGCGTCGGCTGGCGCTGTGGACGGACCGGGAGGCCATTGCCTCCCTCGGGGTTTCCCCGGCGGTCCTCGACCTGCTGGCGGAGACGGTGCCCGAAAGCCGGCTGATGGCGGCCATGGCCCCTGATTCTCTGTGGCAGGAGCGCAAGGAGTGGGTGTTCAAGCCCGTCGACCGTTTCGGCAGCCGCGGCGTGCTGCTGGGCCGCAAGATATCCCGCAGCCGCTTTGACCAGCTCGAGCCGGAGCAGACCCTCGTGCAGCGCCTGGTCGAACCGTCCCTTACCGCCAGCGGTGACGCCATGCTGAAGACGGATTTCCGCCTCTATGTCTATCGCGATCGCGTCCTTGGCGTGACGGCGCGACTCTACCAGGGGCAGGTGACCAATATGCGCACACCGGGGGGAGGTTTCGCCCCCGTGCACATCCGCTAGAACCACAAAGGGCCTGATCGCTGCGGCGACCAGGCCCTTGTTTTCGTGTATTCCCCGCCGGGACTCAGGGAGTCGCCAGGCGGGAATCGACGTTGTTCTTCAGCCATTGGGCATCCCACCATTCGATGGGATTGACCGGCACGCCGGCCACGACGACGCCGAAGTGCAGGTGATCCCCTCCCGCCATGCCGGTCAGGCCCGTGTTGCCGATAACCTGGTTTTTGCTCACGGTCTCATCCTGCGCCACGTCAATTTTGCTCAGATGGCCGTACAGGGTCTGCAGGCCGAGGCCGTGATCGATGATGACGCACTGGCCATAGATCCCCAGGTAACCGGCAAAAACCACGCGCCCGGAATTGGCGGCATGAACCGGGGCTTGGGCGACGGAGGCGAGGTCGATGCCGAGGTGAATCTGACTGTCGATCTTCTGGTCGTTGTAGTAGTAGCTGCGGCGGTCGCCGAACAGGGCGAGGGTGGCCGACTGGGGTTGCCGGAGAAAAACGCCTTCCCACAGGGGGGCGGCCGAGGTCTGCCCGGCGAATTCGGTCAGTTTTTCCCGGTTGCTCTGGCGCAGCTGGCGGTTGACGGCCAGAAAGATCTCCACCGGCGTGCCGCCCTCGGGCACCAGGGCCTGGAACTCAGGGGTTTTGGCCTGCAGGAAGCGGTCGTCGATGTTGATGCGGCGCTGCCGGAAGGTCTGCTCCTTGGCCCGGTAGAAGATGCCGGTCATTGCTTCGTTGCCGGCCAGATCGACGGCCTGTATGCGGGGGACGAAATCCTTTTCGGGCAAATCGTTGGGAAAAGGCACGAGGCAGGCATAGAGTCCGGAATCCTGGCGGTGGGCCGGGATGAAGCGATCGGCAACGACGATACCGGCCTGGCTGACCTCTTCGGCGAGACGGAAGGTGACGAGGGACACGCCGCCCTGCACGAAATTGTGACCGGTGCTGATCACGGTGGCCAGAGGCGGAGTCCGGTCGAAGGTAAAGGAGAAGCTCTGCTCGACCCGATTGCCTTTGCCGAAATGATAGACGGCATGATCCCCGGCGGTGATGAGGATTTCGAATGCTCCTTCCGCCAGGTTGGCCGCGGCGAGGTCCAAATCCTCCCGGATCATACGCGTGCCGGCTGGATAGCTTTTGCTCAGCAGGGTATGGGCGCCGCCCTGCTGCAGCAGCGCGACGGTCAGCTCCCGGATGCCGGCCCCGGGGTCTTCAAGATGCAGCTCGAGGGGACGGGCGGGAGAGACGGCGCCGCTGTCAGGGGAAAGGGTGACAGCCGGGGCACTGGTGTCGCGGAAGTAGTAGAATGCGCCGGCGCCGACGGCGACCAACAGCAAAATAACGAGTAATGACGATTTTTTCACGGAAAACTCCAGTTGCGGGTTGCGGGTGAAGGCAGGAAATGAGGTGGACGGTGGATGTTGTCGCGTTGGTCCGGAACGGGTCGATCGGCTTTTAGCTGCCTCCGATTTGCGCCAGGCCCTGAAGCGGGGAGAGAGGTGAGGGGTAAAACGGCTAACTAACCCCCCTGGCTGTCGATCCAGGTGTCAATGGCGTTGGCGATTTCTTCCGGCAGGTCGGTAAACCGGAGACCCATGCCGGGTTCGTAGGGAGCCCCTTTGGTAAAGTGGCGCTTCCAGACGACTTCGCAGGTGCACTCGACCGTTCGGTTCAACGGCGAGGGCAGGGGGATCTCCACCCGGAATTGACTGCCGGGCTCCCGGGGGTTGACGGTGCCGATGAAAATGCCACTGCGACTGATATTCTTGGTATAGCCGAAAAAGGACTTCTGTCCATCATCCATGCGAACGCGCAGGGCGATCAGCGGGGAACGCAGGGTTTTCCTCGGGTCGGCTTTTTCCCGTACCGGTTGGTCGCTTATTTCCTGTCCCATAAGAGCCTCAATCAGTGAAGGTCATTTTCTTAAACCGGCAATATATTAAAAAAACCGTTAAAATTCAAAGAAAATTTAGATTTTTTAAGTCGAGGTGCCGGCCAGATGACGCCTGAGGGTGGCAAGCTGCGCTGCGGAGTGGTCGGCAGGCGTCAATCCGGCCCAGGCCAGCAGGGGAGGCAGGGCTGCCTGCGGCGCCAGACGGCCGAACCGGCGATCACTCATCCAATGGATAAGCTGCAACGTTTTCAACCCGTCGAACCAGCCGTGAAAAGCCCGCCGAAAACCGTCCGGCTGCGGATGGTTTTGTTGCAGCCGCTCCCACACCGAGCCGAAGTCGTTACCGTCCAGAAAATCGCCCAGATCGTTCGAGAGGCGGCGGGCTTGCGCCAGAACTTCGGTCGCTGGGTGCACCAACGCGCTGCCGACCAGCTCCAGCCAACGACCCAGCAGCCGAAAACACTCCGGGTGGTAGAATCGCACGGCCTCTTGCTCGCCGGCCAGCAGACGGCCGACGGTCGGCCCGGTGCCGAAAGGGGTGCGATCGGAGAGGCGGGGAGAAGGATACACCTCGGTGCCGTGCAGGCGGGCGACCCCGGCCGTTTTGGCCATCTGCTGCAGAAAGTAGAAATCTTCGCCGGCCTGGCGGCGGTTCATGCCCCCCATGCGGGCGTAGGCCTCCGCCCGAAAGCTCAGGGCGCTGCCGATGGTCCAGAAGGCGTAGGGCGAGCCGGCCAGCTCGAGCCCCAGGGCATAGTGGTGCAGATAGAGTTCGTAGCGGTCGATAGCGGCTTGCCCTGCCGGGGTGTCGGCGGGCTGATGGCAAAAAGGAATGACGGCGGCCCCCGCCCGAGCCTGGCGAAAATGCCGATGCAGGGCAAGAAAATAGTCGGGCCGCACCAGGGTGTCGGCATCGAGGGAGGCGAGCAGGGGCGCGGCGCCGCGGTAATCCAGACAGGGCAGGGCCAGATCGAAGCCGATCTTGCGGGCCAGCCCGACGCCGTCCTTATCGGGAAGTTCCCGGCCATCGGTGGCGGCATCGACCCAGGCCAGGGGAAGCCCCCAGCAAGAACCGCCGCTGTGGCGGAGTCGGGCCAGGTCGTCCCGGTTGACCTGCTGGCGGTACGGGTCCGCCTGGCGGCGATGGTTGACGACCACGATGGTGAGCCAGGGCTGCGGTGGCGGCGTGGCGGCGGCCAGACTCGCCAGGGTAGCGAAAAGGTGGTTGCCTTCGGCCAGGGAGGGAATCACCACCGCGCCGGCAAAGAGGTGAGCCGTCGCCCCTTCCAGCGTCCAAGGGCCATCCATGCCCCGGCGGCGCAGGTAGCGGCCTATGCTGTCAGGGATCATGCCCCGCCTTCTCCGATACGGGCGAGAATGGCCGCGGCTGACCTGTCACCGCCGTCCACCCAGTGGATGGTCGTCCCCTGGCGCTCCATGCGGCGGAACCAGGTCTCCTGGCGCTTGGCGAACTGGTGGATGGCGCTGTTAAGCTTCTGCACCATGTCGTTGCGGTTCAGTTCCCCCTGCAGGTATTGGGCGACATAGCGGTATTCCAACCCGTAGAACTCCAGCGTCTCGAAAGGCACCCCCGCCTGTTGCAGGCTTTCCACCTCTTCGATCAGCCCCTGCTCCAGCCGATCGCGCAGGCGCCGGGTGATGTGCTGCCGCAGCACCTCGCGGGGCCAGCGCACGCCGAAGATCAGAGGACGGATGTCGGGGGGCGGCGGCAGGGTGGCGGCCGCGGCCGCTTCTCCCTCGGCGATTTCGATGGCCCGGATCAGGCGATCACGATCCTCCAGGTCCGTGGTGTTGTGCTGCTGAGGCCGCAGTTCCAGCAGCCGCTGCTGCAGCGCTTCGGTGGCGAGAGGCGCCAGCTTTTGACGCAGGGCCGGATTTTCTGGGACTTCCACCAGCCGGTAGCCGCGCAGAACGGCGTCGAGGTAGAGGCCGGTGCCCCCAACAAGAATCGGCAGAACGCCGCGCTCGTGAATCTCGGTGAAAACCTGGTAGAAGCGTCGCTGAAATTCGAAGACGTTGAATTCATGCCCCGGCGGCACCAGGTCGATGAGGTGATAGGGCACCTCGCCGTATTCCTCCAGGTCCTTGCCGGTGCCTATATCCATGCCGATATATACCTGCCGCGAGTCGGCGGAAATGATTTCGCCGCCCAAGGCGCGGGCCACTTCGACCCCCAGGCGGGTTTTGCCCGAAGCCGTGGGCCCGAGTATGACAACGAGATTGAAGGACATGCTGCTCTCCGTGGCAAGCCAATGATCGTTAGTGCGTCCGTTAATCTAAGGTTTTTCCCGACAAAGATCAACGGCCGGTGCGGATCGGGATAAATCCTTTTCACTTCCGGCAGTTTTTGCTAGATTGTGCAGTCGGTGCGCCGCAGGCGCCAGCGAGACAAACACCAGGAAACGATCCCCTCATGAATCCAGACCACGAAAACATACCTCGACAGCCGGCCGCACCGGTCATCCTGCCCCGCAGCGAACACACCATCTCCCGCAAGCAGATCGACGAAAACACGCTCAAGGTGCTTTACCGGCTGCGCAGCCACGGGCACAAGGCCTATCTCGTCGGCGGCAGCGTCCGCGACCTGCTGCTGGGGCGCACGCCCAAGGATTTCGACGTCGGCACCGACGCTACGCCCAACCAGGTAAAAAAGCTGTTTCGCAACTGTTTTCTCGTCGGCCGTCGCTTTCGGCTCGCCCATGTGCGTTTCGGCCGGGACAGCCTGGTGGAAGTAGCCACCTTCCGTCGCCTGCCGCGCGAGGACGAGCTGCCGGAGAACCCGGACGATCATTTTTTCTTCGCCGAAAATGTCTTCGGTACCCCCTGTGAGGACGCCTTTCGCCGCGACTTCACTATTAACGCCCTTTTCTACGATATCGCCGACTTCTCCATCATCGACTATGTCGGCGGGCTCGAAGATCTGCGGGCCCACCGCATCCGGGTGATCGGCAAGCCGGAGGTCCGCTTCACCGAAGACCCGGTGCGTATGCTGCGGGCCATCGAGTTTGCCGCGCGGCTCGGCTTCTCCCTCGACGAACAGACCCGCGAGGGCATCTATGCCCGGGCGCCCCTTATCGCCGAAGCGGCCCCGGCCCGCATCCGCGAAGAGCTCATGGAGCTCTTCCGGCACCGGGTGGCCGCCGACGTGCTGCGCCAGGCCCAGTCCCTGGGGCTGCTCTCTTATCTGCTGGCGGGGTTCGAGGCCGACAACAATACCTTCGACCTGCTGAGCCTGATCGATGCGCGCACCGCCTCCGGGCAGCCCATCGAAGAGCACCTCGCTCTGGCCGCCCTTTACCTCTCCCGCTTCTGGCGGGCCTGTCCCCAGGAGGACGGGGCCCCCATCACCGAGGTCGTGCGCATCGCCAACCTGGTGCTGTCCCCCCACTGCGGCTATTTTCATGTCGCCCACGGCATCCGCCACCTGGCCCGCGAACTGCTGGTCGGCTGTTACCGCCTGGCCCGCGGGCGCGGCAAGCGAGGCGAACAACGCCTGCTCCGTCATCCCCTTACCCCGCAGGTGCTCGAGCTTTTCATGCTGTGGACCAAAGTGCTGGGAGAAGGGCAGGAACTGGGCGCCAGTTGGCAGAAGGCGCTGGCCAAGGCCGCCGAGCAGGAAGAGGCCAGGCCAGCTGAAGCGCCTAACCGCCGCCGGCGGGGACGTCGGCGGAAGCCCCGCAAGGCCAAACCCAAAAGCGAAGTGTAACGACAGGGGAAGGGAGGTTGCAGCTGACGGCTACTTCTGAGTTTCCTTCAAGAAGTCTGCATACTTTCGGTCTTCACCGCAGATGTGGCTAAGCCACCAGTTCCTCAGAAACCGGAGAAGAATTTCCGGGTCATTCTCCTCTTTTACCTGAATAGAGACCTTTTTGGATGCATCAGCCAACGCATGATGAAACTTGATGTGTTCTGAAATGTCTGGAAATGCAATATCTTTCATGATTCCTTCTTCCGTGGAAAAATGAAATTTCGTGTATTGATCCAGCACGACAATAATGGAGTTTATTTCGTGAACTCCCTTTTTGTTGGTAATGAAATAGTGCAGTGTGTTGATGGTTGAAATGATGGCCCGGTGCTGCTCATCAATGATGGGGATGCCCGTATTGTTCGTTTCGTCCCAGACAATATAGAGATTGTGATTCACTTTTAACCTCCCGTGAAAAAATAAAATTCGATTCTACTGCTATGCCCGCTCCCAGGCTTTCAGGCCGATTCCTGTTCGGTATCCGACTCGCTTGCGGGCGCAGGCTGACGGCTGAGAAAGATTTTTTCAGCCACCAGAATCAGGATCATGGCCACGGCCGCCACGCCGACAACCAGAGCATCCGTCTTCAGTTTGAACCAGACAAACCCGGCGAGCACGACAAGGTCGAGGGCAATGGCCGTTATCAGCACCCAGGCCTTGGCCTCGATGTCCTGGCGCAAATAGCGCAGGATACCCCAGTGAATCGCGACATCCATGATCAGGTAGAAAATGATGCCCAGGGCGGCGATCCGCGACAGGTCAAAGAAGGCCGTCAGTACCAGCCCCAGAACCACGGTGTAGACCAGGGTGTGTTTCTGGATAGGTCCCGGCATGCCGAAGTGACTGTGGGGGACCAGTTTCATTTCCGTAAGCATGGCCAGCATTCTGGATACCGCGAAAATGCTGGCAATGATCCCGCCGGCCGTGGCCATCATGGCCAAAACGACGGTGAACCAGAGGCCAAACTTGCCCAGAACCGGCTTGGCCGCCGCCGCGAGCGAATAATCCTTTGTGGCGATAATTTCGCTGATTGAAAGGTTACTGGCCACCGCCAGCCCCACCAGGCTGTAAATAACCACGCACAAGACAATCGAAATGGTAATGGCCCTGCCCACGTTGCGATGGGGGTCTTTAAGCTCTGAGCCGCTGTTGGTGATGGTGGTAAAGCCCTTAAAGGCAAGAATGCCCAGAGCGGTCGCAGCCAGAAAGCCGGAGGTCGTCGACGCGGCAGTTGCTGGGGTGAAATCCACCGCGAGGCTGTCGGCCAGCCATACGCCGACGACCCCGAAGAGAACAATGCCGCCGATTTTCACCAGGCCAATAAAAGAAGCCACCCCTTCAATCAGACGGTTGCCCGACAAATTGATAACGAAAGCCACCAGCAGCAGGCCAATCCCCAGTCCCGGAACGAGCAGGCTCTGGTCCCCCGCCTCCATAAGCTGAACGGTATAGGAGCCGAAGGTGCGGGCCAGAAAACTCTGGGCGATCACCATCGAAAAATACATCAGCAAGGCGTGAAAAGCCGTCGGCAAGGTGCTGCCATAGGCTTTGTGGAGATACATGCCGATGCCCCCCGCCGAGGGGAAGGCGTTGGACATCTTCACGTACGAGTAGGCGCTGAACGCCACGATCACGGCCGCCGAAAGAAAGGCCAAAGGAAAGAGCGGCCCGGTCATCTCCGCCATCTGGCCGGTCAGGGCAAATATGCCGGCACCGATCATAACCCCTGTCCCTAAAGACACGGCCCCCATCAGGGTCAAACTGCCTTCTTTGTATTCGGTTTGGCGATCCTCCGAATTGTTCATGACCTCATCTCTGTTTTAGTGTGAGCCTTTTCGACCAGCGGTGAAACGAAGAAAAAGAACCCGTTTTTTCTGGGCGTTACACGGTTCAGCCCGCTCCTAAAAGGACCTTGCTGAACAAGGCCAGGCAAAACCCAAACACGGCACCCAAAGGAGGGGCCCAGTGCTTTTTCAGGCGCGATTGCGGGGCAATATCCTGAAAGATGAGATAGAGTATGCCTCCCGCGGCCAAGAGCATGATGGTCGCCAGAATGGCTTCATGCTCATGCAGAAAGAAATATCCGAAAAGACCGGCGACAGGCCCCAACATGACTAAAGAAAACATCACCATGAGAGTCTTGTCGGGCTTGGAATGGTTGATATTCTTCAACTCCCGGTAGGCGTTGAATCCCTCAGGAAGGTTCTGCAGGCCAATGAGCAGAGCCAGCAAGGGCGCGACGGGGGACTGCAGGGCCACCATCCCGCCCAGGGCGATCGATTCTGGAATATAGTCAAGCATCATCCCCATCAGCTGCGGAGATTCCCTTCGACGTAACCCGAGAAACCTTTCTATGGCAAAAAAAAGGATACCACCGACCAGCGTGATGGGAATCGCATAGACAGGCTCATCCAGGCGGGCTAGCCCTTCAGGGATGAGAACCACCGCTACCGCCCCCAGAAGGATGCCGCCACCAAAGGCGATCAAGGCATGACGGAACTCGTTTTCCAGCCAGTGCGGCTGTATTTTTTCAAGGCGAGCGATGGCTCCACCGGCGGGGATGCAAAGGCCCGCGCCCGCGGTGAGCCATATGATGGACATGACATCGGTCATCGGTATCGAATGGCCTCCGGAATTGGGGTAAGCGGCAGGGAAACGACGATATCAGATGCCAGCTTGCGTGGTCGGCCCGGGCCTTTCACTGGGCATAGAGGAACTTTAACATCTGGGGAGAGGACGGCAAGAATGTGTACGGGAACTATGGTTAAACTTGGAATACGCAGCCAGTGATCCAGCGAAGACCGTTAATCCTCCCCAACATCACCGCTTCATCAGCGCAAAGACGCCCCAGCCCAGGTATTCGCGCGTGTAAGCGGCGTAGCGCGCGGGTTCCGAGGTCAGTTGGGCGCGAACCTCTTTTGCGAACGTGTCGTCGGGGTTAGCTTCAAGCCATCGGCGCATGGTGAGCCACTTGGCCGCCTCGTAACGGTCCCAGCTGTCCTTGTCGGCCAAAACCATTTCGACGATGTCGTAGCCGAGGCGGCTGAAAGAGGCGAGAAGTTCCGGCAACAGCAGAAAGTCGGCGATTGAGCCGGCAAGACACCCCTTGGCCACCTCTTCCGTCGGCGGCAGCTGCCGCCAGTAGGGTTCGCCGATAAGGATGATCCCGCCGGGGCGCAGGCTTTGCGCCAGCAGCGCGATGGTGCCGGCGACGCCCCCGCCGATCCACGTGGCACCGAGGCAGGCCGCCACCCCGACCTTCTCGTCCGCGACATAGCCGGCCGCATCGCCATGAATGAACGTAACTTGGTCGGTGACACCGAGTTCAACCGCCCGGCGTTTCGCCTGCGCGGTGAATAGCTGACTCAGGTCGATACCGGTGCCGATGACCCCGTAATCGCGCGCCCAGGTGCACAGCATCTCCCCTGAACCGCTGCCGAGGTCCAGTATTCTGGTCCCGGCTTCCAGGCGCAGCGCCGTGCCCAGAGTGGCGAGCTTTTCGGGTGTGAACGGGTTATGGATGCGGTGAGCACTTTCGGTAATGTTGAAGATCCGTGGAATATCCAATGGGGAAAACTCCTTACGGGGGTGAATGGATTCGGTCTCAGGTGCGCAATTCGCAATAAGCGGTGGTGGGGTGAAGGGTTTAGAACCAAAATAAATTTGTCCCCTTTGCCCCATGCTTGCATATTGAATTTACCATTAGGTGTTTTTGGTCGATTCAGAGGAAGCAGTATTTTTATGCTCTGCTGCCTCTCTTAAGATTTGGAAGCCACCACGGAGAACGACAATTGCGATGCCAGAACCAATGATAAGATCGGGGTAGCGACTACCCAGCACCCAAACGAGGGCGCCGGCCACGATAACGCCGATATTGGCAATGACATCATTTTTGGAAAATATCAATGACGCTCGCATGTGGACCCCGCCCTCTCGGTGTTTTGCAATGAGCGTGAGGCAAATGGCATTAGCAACCAAAGCGATGACACCAACTCCCATCATGAGGGCGATGACGGGTTCACTGCCGAGGAAAAATCGCCGAAGAACGTCAGCTAGCACCAGTAGTGCCAGCAATATTTGGGCAAAACCACTGAACTTGGCTGACTTGTTTTTTAGAGCATCGCTCCTCCCAACAGCATAGAGGCTGATAGTATATACGGAAGCATCTGCCAGCATGTCTAGGGAGTCCGCAATGAGGCCAGTCGATTGAGCAAGCAGACCAAGCACCAGCTCGAAGATGAACATGAAGGCGTTGATTCCAAGAACGATGAAGAGCGTTTTTCGTTCTTGCTCGTTACGAGCTTCCATTTCACACCCACAACCCGCCACATGACCTCTAAAATTCAAAATTAGGGACATCCATGATAAGTAAAGTCAATGGGAAAACGGAGATTTCCCTGCACCACGAGGATATCCTCCCGGGACATTTTTAAGCTTTCTAACCCCTCACACCTTCCAACCTTTTTGATCTGTTCCTGTGGTCCGCCCGATCGGCGACCAGACATCCATGTGCTGCCTCCGGGATAAATCCCTTCGCAGAAGATTGAGTTAGGGCCAACCCGCCGGCCTCGAAACACTACCCATGTCGTGCAGCAAAGCTCACGTAGTCCCTAAATCAGCAAGGCCCGGCGGGAAGATCGTTTGGAACAAGGGTTATGTCGTTTTTACTATGGCTTAGGCGACCTGAGGCTGTTTCTCCTCGAAGGGGGTGCCGCGCCGATCAACGGCTAGCAAATATTCGACCAACTTGCGCGCCACAGCCAAAGTTGCCCGGTTGCGATTGCCTTTTGCCAATTCTTTTTCATGCAGAGCGGCCAGGTATGGGTTCCATTTGGGGGCCAACTTCGCCGCTTCAATCAGCATTGTCTGTAGATGCTTGTTGCGCTTTTTGGAGAGTGGTCCACGGTGGTTTTTCCCAGCCGATTCCCGCTGGGCGCTGCATAAGCCACAATAGCTAATCGCTTCCCGGCTTGAGTTAAAACGAGTGGGGTCGCCTATCTCCAGAACCCAGGTGAGCGCCATAATTTCACCGACGCCGTCGATGCTCATCAAGCACTGGACCCGATCCCGAATCAGAGGCTTCTCCCGCAAGGCCTTGATCAGCTTCTTCTGAATTGCCGTGAACAATTCGAGGTTACTGCGACTCAGCTGTAACAGCTCTTTGACCGAGCCGGGAACCTCTTCAACACGTTCCATCAATTGGTTGAAATATTTCCGCCCATACAGGCGTTTTTTGTCATAGGTCGCGCCCACCTCCATCATCAACCCGGCCATTTTGTTCTTCATCTGCACCGCCGTACGGACCACCATGTTCCGGTAGCGAAGGATGCGCCGCAATTCGCGCAGCTCCTCGGACATCATTGTGCATTCCGGTAAGAGGTTGACTCGCAGAAGGTCCACCAACTTTTCTGCATCGGCCCGGTCATTTTTCTTCTTTGCCGCTGTGATCGCCTTGAGCATTTCCGGGTGCGCAACTTTCAGCTCAACAGCATGTGACTTGAGGAAATCGTAAATCCAGCCGGTAAAGAGCGTCGCTTCCATTGCACCCATCCAAGGGCCTGGCAATCCCGCAAGCCATTCAAGGAGTGCCTTGCGCTCGGCCCGCACGACCCCTTGATCAACCGTTTTACCGCTGATGGTTTTGATGCAATAGGCAATGGTTTTTTTGTGGACGTCCAGACCAATGTAGTAAATACTTTTCATGGAAGCCTCCTTTTGGGTCTGACTCGGGGCGATTTATTCGACCCTGCACGTTCATTATTATGAACTGTCCGCCACCTGGAGGCTTCCACTTGCGTTACTTATGCATTCAAACACTCCCCAGTTTTCCTCCAACTCCGGGGGCGCATAACCTGATTCCCTTCCCCTCGCCCTGGCTTGCACGGTTTAAGTGCATGATCCAGTGCGGTCTATTTGTTCTACATTGCCTGACTCTACTAATCCTTGCTCTACATTTGCGACTTGAGGGTGCGAGTTCTGCCTGTCGTATTGCGCTAAGGCTTCCTCCAGCGATCTTTTCGGCTGCTCCGAGGCTGTTTTGTCTAACCCTCTCAAGCGTTTCATCATTGATTCGTTACGCTCCATAACTGCCCCCTTTTGAAGCCATGCCTAAATTGGTCAACCATCCTACCCCAAATAAAATCAATCCGAAATCAGGAATTTCCTGAGGGTCCCTCCCCCAATTTTCCCAATCACCCCTGTTGCCTCCGCATCCGCCTCAACAAATCGTTCAATTCCTGAATCTCCGCCCGGCTGAGTTGCCGGTCCTGGTAGATGGCCTGGCCGTAGCGCTCGGCGAATTCGTGGGCGAGAGGATCTTTCAGACGGCGGGCGAGTTCGTGGAGGCCGATGTGCGGGGGAATGGACCCCAGGCCGAGCTGTTTGGCGGCCAGGCGCTGAAAGCGGGCCACCAGCCGTTGCTCCCGGCTTTTGCGTCGGTGCCAGACCGTGAGGCCCAGGATGGTGGCGGCGACTGCGAGGGCAAGGGGGAGCAGGCCGCTGGGAATTTTTTGCGGGCGCCAGGTCGGTTTTTGCAGGCGCTCGCCGGTGCTGCGCAGAATCTCGATCTGGCGCAGCAGGTCATAGTTGAGGATGCTGTGGGCCCAAAAATGGCTGGCTGAATCGGCGAGCTGGCGCAGCAGGCCGAGGTGGGCGGGATTGCTGCCGCGCACGGCGGTGGCGGCGTTGATGGCGAGGCGGCTGGGGTCGAGGCGCAGCCAGCGGCCGTCTTCGAGGCGGGCTTCGACCCAGACGTGGGCCATGTCTTCGGTGACGAGGTAGTAGCCGCCGAGGGCGTTGTAGTCGCCCCCCAGGTAGCCGCCGACCAGGCGGGTGGGCACCTCGGCCTGTCGCAGGATGACGGCGAAGGAGGAGGCGAAAAATTCACAGTACCCCCGCCGCTTGCCGAAGAGGAAGTCTTCGATGGGGTTCTGCGGATCGGGGAGGTCGCTGGTGGCGTAGGAGAGCTGCTGCTGCCGGAAGAACTCTTCCGTCAGAGCGATTTTTTCCTCGACGGTGCGGCCCTGCTGGCGAATCCGTTCCCCCACGGCCTGAACCCGGGCCGGCAGCGCCGCCGGCACCGTCAGCAGCGTGTGTTGAGGGATGCCGTTTTCCCGTAGGGTCCCCCCCAGGCGCGAGGCCGCGTCGTAGCGGACCCGCTGCCGCTCGGCCTGGGAGGCATGATGAACCAGGTCGGGCGAACTGCGGTGGCGGATGCCCTGCAGGGATTCGGGCCGGTCGAGGGCGAAGAGGTAGCCGCCCGACTGGGGTTCGAGGGAAATGGTCTGGCGTATCGGCTGGCCGCCCTCGAGGCGGCTGGAACGGCCGCCTGACTCGTCGCCGCGCAGCCAGGTGTTGCCCCGCAGGGTGTCGAGCACGATGCCGCGCCAGTAGAGTTCGGCCTGGGGCAGGCGCTCGCTTTCGGCCCGAAAGACCACCTGTTTGGTGGCGTTGAGCTGGGCGACGGAGCCGGGCTGCACCTGCTCGCTGAAGCCGGCGGTGGCGGCGATGGCGGGGTTGAGAAAGCCCCAGACGGGGCGCTGGGTGCGCGGGAGGATGGGGAAGATGAGCGCCATCAGCAGCAGGGAAGTCACCGGCAGGATGAGAGCAAAAGAGAGCAGGCGCCGGAGCTGGCCGCGGGACAGGCTCAGGTGCGGATCGGCCACGAAAAAGGCCAGCAGCACCAGCCCGACGGTGATGAGCAGCACCTGCAGCACCATGAAGAGCAGAAAGTAGGGGCTCAGGACGATGAGTGTCGAGCTGGCCAGAGCGAAGAGGGAGAGCACGAAGGCCTGCAGGGTGTTGCGGCCGGTTCTGGGGGTGACCAGGCGCACGGCCAGCAAAAGGGCGAGGACGTTGACCAGCGGCAGAATGAAGTTGGCCAACGACAGGGTGAGACCGTAATAGGCGAAAAAGGCCAGGGTGAGCAGGGTCGCCGCCGGCGTTTTCAGCAGGGTGCGCTCCCGCTGGTCCGCGATCACGCCAGCGACCAGCGCGGCGGGCAGCAGCAGCCGCACCGGCAGGTCGAGGTGCGGGTAGAGGGGCAGCGTCCCCAGCAGGACGATGGCGTAGGTGAAGTAATCGAGCAGGCGTTTAATTTTTACCATAACCGGCCAGATGATGAAGGAGTTTCAGACGGTGCGGCCGTCCCGTCGCCGGCGCCAGGCGCTGTCCGGGCAGGCGCAGGCCCACGGGCCGCTCCGCTCGGCCCCCCTGGTTGATGAGGTAGACCGCGCAGCGCAGCTTTTCTTCGAGGCTGGCTCCCGGGCACTCGCGGGGATCGACCCACAGGGGTTCGCTGGCGGCGGTGGCGAGATCCTTGACCTTGAGCTGATCGTGTCGGGCTGACAGCCGCCAGTGAATCCGCCGCAGGGGGTCGCCGGGCTGGTATTCATGAATGCGTTCGATATCCCCTTCGTGGCCGCGCTGGGAGGCAGTCCGTTCACCGGCGAGCTGGCGGCCGGACGAGGCGGCAGGCAGCGGGCAGGGCTGGGGGGCGGGAAAGACGACACAGCGTTCCGCGATGGGGATGTGTCGGGAGCGCACGAAAAAGTTGATGGGGTAGCGGGAGTTGAGCTGGATGGCCGAAAAAGAGTGCGGCCCGCGGCCGGTCAGGGTGAGCAGCAGGCGACCGGCTTCCTGCTCGCCGGCCGGCACCAGCGGAAAGAGCACCGAACCGGGCTCGGCGGCGAGCTGCACATCGATGAGCTGCGCCGGCAGCAAGCGGCGCCCGTTGGTCAGTTCGACCCCGACCAGCGTCGGGTGGCCATCGTAGATCTCGTCGGCAAAGCGCAGGCGTACCTGCAGCCCGTCGAGGTTGCGCTTGCCGAGAAGGCCGGAGATGACCATGAAGCCGAGCAAGGCGGAGACCAGCAGGTAGATGAGGTTGTTGCCGGTGTTGACGGCGCCGAAGCCCAGCAGCAGGGTCATGACGATGTAGAGGGCTCCCGCCCGGGTCAGCTTCAGACCAGGGGAACCGGCAGACTTTTGAGCACCGATTGCAGTACCTCCTCCTTGTTCAGGGTCTCGTTTTCGGGGCACAGGATGAGGCGATGGGCGCCCACGGCCCCGGCCACCAGCTTGACATCCTCGGGGATGACGTAGTGGCGGTTCTCCAGAAAAGCAGCGGCTTTAGCCGCTTCGGCCAGGCTGATGCCGCCACGGCTGGAGATGCCCGACAGGATGAGGGGGTGATTGCGGGTGGCGGCCATGATGGCGAAGATGTAGTCGACGATTTTATCGGAGAGCAGGATGTCGTTCTTGACGGCCTGCCGGGCCAGGCGGATATCTTCGAGGGTGATGAGCGGTTCAATGTGGCGGATCTCGTCACGCAGGCTGCCGCCTTTGATAATGGCCTTTTCCACCTCGGCGGGCGGATAGCCGACGCCGGTGGTGACCATGAAGCGGTCAAGTTGGGACTCGGGCAAAGGATAGGTGCCGACTTGCTCCAGCGGGTTCTGGGTGGCGATGACCAGAAAGGGGTCGGGCAGGCCGTGGGTCACCCCTTCGACGGTGACCCGGCGCTCTTCCATGGCTTCGAGCAGGGCGCTCTGGGTCTTGGGCATGCTGCGGTTGATCTCGTCCACCAGCACCACATTGTTGAAGACGGGCCCCGGCACGAACTTAAAGGTCCCGCTGCTGCGGTCGTAGATCGACAGCCCGGTGATGTCCGAAGGCATCAGGTCGCTGGTGCACTGCACGCGCCCGAAGGAGAGCCCCAGGGCTTTGGCCAGGGCCAGGGCCAGCGTCGTTTTGCCGAGGCCGGGGATGTCCTCCAGCAGCAGGTGGCCGCCGGAGAGCAGGGTGATCATGGCCAGCTTGATGGCCCGGATCTTCCCCTGCAGGTAGTGACCGGAGAGGGTGTCGATAATGCGGGTGATTTCCGCATGACGGGTCAGGGACATGGTTATATCCAGTCTGCTGATGGGGTTGATGGGACCGTACGGGGCCTCGCCCAAGTATAACAGGTTCAGACCGGCCGCTTGCGCTCGCTCGCTTCCTTGACGTCTGCCGGCTCCCGATGCAGGACGATCAGGTAGCCGTCGGGGTCGTGCACCCAGAGCTCTTCCCGCTCGAACTGGCGGTCCTCCAGCTCGTAGAGGATGGGCCAGTTGGTGCGCTCCAGCTGGCGGCGGATGGGCACCAGCGAATCGACGGTGAATTCGAGGCTCACCCCCACGCCGAGGGGGTGGCGGTGCAGGTTCTGCAACAGGCCGGGATGCATGGCTTCGGCGGCGGCGATTTCCCGGATGAGGAGGCAGGTGTCCCCCTGGGGCAACAGCAGCACCGGCGCGGTGCCCTCGCCGGGCACGAAGCGCTCCACCGGTAGACCCAGTATCTGCCCGTAGAACGTCTCTGCGTTGTCGAGATCCTGGACGGCGAGGCTGAGATTGAAGGAGTGAGCCATGGCTTCCTATCCTTTCACGGGCGCTGCCGACAAGGCCGCAGACGGCGCGGAACCGTTCGTTGACGGCGGTGGAAGGTCTGTGATTTAATCGGTGCGTTATCCAGAAGGTGTTCCTTTATGATTAAAGCATATCTGGCCCTCGGTTCCAACCTCGGTGACCGTCTGGCGACGTTGCACGAGGCTCGGCAGCGTCTGGCCGAGGCGGACGGGATCCGCCTGCTCGCTTCTTCCGGTCTGTACGAAACCCGACCCGTTGGCGGGCCTGGCGGCCAGCCTCCTTATCTCAATGCGGTGCTGGAGATCGACACCCGCCTGTCGCCCGCCGAGCTGCTGCGGCTGACCCAGCAGATCGAAACGGCCGGGGGGCGCGTGCGCCAGGAACGCTGGGGGGCGCGCACCCTCGATATCGATTTGCTGTTTTACGGGACCCAGCTCTGCCGCGCTCCCGGTCTGGAAATCCCCCATCCGCGCCTGCACCAGCGCCGTTTTGTGCTGCTGCCTCTGGCCGATCTGGCTCCGCTGCTCGTGCATCCCCAAAAAAACCGCACGGTGTCGGAGCTTCTCCAATCTCTTCCCGACGAGGGGGGCGAAGCCCTGCTCGCCCGCACATGGTGATGTCATGGTCCGTCTGATTCTGCTGTTTATCCTGCTCTTTCTGGGCTACACCCTCGTGAGTGCCCTGCTGCGTACCCTGACCGGCAACAGACCGGCCTCGCCCCCGCCCGAGAAGACGGCGCAGGGCGACACCATGGTCAAGGATCCCCAGTGCGGCACCTACGTGCCCCGCGGCGACGCCGTCACCAAGGTCATCAAGGGCAAGACCCACTATTTCTGCTCCACGGCCTGCCGCGACGCTTATCGCGGCGACGAATCCTGACGGGTCGCCCGGCCTGCATTTGCACAGCGGCTCATCTCTGCTATCTATAAAGGGATGTTGGTGCGGCGTTTTCCTGGTATGTCCTGGCCGTTCCCCCGTGCTTTTGCCGAAAGGAGCCGCCCGTGAAACCCTTCTTGCTGATCGCTCTGCTGCTTTTTCCCCTGGCCGCCCAGGCCTACGACCCGGCCTCCGGCTGCGTGCAGTGCCACGGTGATGCCCAGAAGATGCGCGCCCTGGGCGCCGAAGCCCTCTATCTCGATCCGGCCCAGGTCGACCGCGAAGTCAACATGAAGGGGGAACCCACCTGCGTGGACTGCCACCTGGGCGACGCGACGGCCCGGGAGGCGGCCGCGGCCCATCAGGGGATGCTGCGTCCCTTGCTCATGGTCAGCGGCCAGGATCTGGCCGGGGAGGCCATGGAGAGGCCGCGGCTGGGTCTCTCGCCCCTGCTCCCCGGGGAAGAGGGGCCCTCGGCCCTGGTGCCCAAGCCGGATTCTTCTATGGCCGAGCTGGCGGGGGTGGATAAAATCAATGGCCTCCACTGGCACGACCGGGATCCCGCGCGCTTTTCCTATCGACCGGATCTCGCCATGGCCACCTGCGGCCAGTGTCATCGCAAATCCACCGAGGAGTTCAACGCCTCCGGCATGGGGCGGCTGCATTTCCAGCGCGCCAACCGCAGCTTCGCCGAACCGCTGCCCGGTCCCCATAACTGCGGCGCCTGGTTCGGTGACAACTTCGAGCGGCTGGCCGCCGAAACCGCGGTGCCTTTTTCGGCCGCTCAGGCCGCCGCGGCGGATCGCAACTGCAACCAGTGTCATCCGGGTTGCAACGACTGCCATTTCAAGCCCTACAAGGGGGAGGGGCGCCACCTGTTCGGCCAGCCCGAGCCCCTGTCGTGCTACGGCGGCCAGCGCGGGGTAATCTGCCACGCCGGTCCCATGGAGAGACGGCGCGGGGCCGGTTTCATGCGCGAAGACTATGCCTACCCCGGCAGCCTCTATGCCGGTGCCCACCGGGAAGCGGGCCTCAATTGTCTCGACTGCCATTCCCTGCGCCGTCATGACCCCGGCAGCACCGCCAGCCCCCAGGCGCGGGCTTCCTGCCGCCTTTGCCACGCCGATATCGTCGCCGCCGTGGAAAGCTCGGAGCACGCCCAGGTCGATTGTGCCTCCTGCCACATCGACGAGGTCGGCGGCTACCAGTTCACCTTCTGGGGGCCGGGGGCCTGGGCCGGCGTGGAGACTCCCTACGCCAAGCACGCCGGCTATTTCGGCATCCGCGACTGGCCCACTCTCATCCGCAACCCCGAAGGGCGCTGGCTCCCCTACAAGCCCTATCCCATGGCGGTGCTCAACCAGAAGCACGGCCTGGAGCCCACCGGCGTCGTCTTCCGCGCCATCCCCTCCCGCCAGATCGAGGCCCAGCCCGCCATCGGCGAGGTGGAAGGATTCACGGTGGCGCGAACGGCTACCGAGACCAACGATGCCTTCATCATTACGGGAACCCGCGGCGAGCTGCCGGGGGACGGCAAGACCATTCTGTGGATTCAGATGGACAAGATCAGCCACGCTCTCGGCTATGGGCGTGACTGCGAAGGGTGCCACGCCAGCCACGCCCAGCGGGCTTTTTCCACCTTCCGCTACGGCGACAGCCGCAACGTCAGTGAACCCTTCACCGGCAGCTACCAGATCGTCGCCGATGAGAAGGGCCTGCGTTTCGAGAACCTGAAATACGGCGACATCAAGGTGCGCGAAGGGCGTCGGGTAGAAGATTTTGCCCCCTTCGTGGTCTTTCCCGAGGCCTGGAATGTGGAGGGGATGGATCTCTCCCTCCCCTTTGACGAGCAGAAATATCAGCGCGCCCGGCAGGGGCTGGAGGCTTTGCTGGCGACCCTGCAGGTCCGCCGCGAGGCGGCGGCCGGTGAGGCGGAACTCCTGAAAAAACTGGCCAAAGTCGAAGCGGTGGCCTATCATAACCTGGCCGCGGCCCAGGCGCTGCTGCCCCCGGCAAAGCCGACCATCCGTTTGCTCGATCCGAACTGACGACATAGACAACCCCACAACCCCGTGCGAAGCAAAGGAGCACCGAACCCATGAAGTTTTTCATCGACACCGCTGACGTGGAAGAGATTCGCCAGGCCCATGATCTGGGTCTGGTGGACGGCGTCACCACCAACCCGTCTCTCATTGCCAAGAGCGGCCGCGACTTCCGGGAGGTCATCACCGAGATCGTCTCCATCGTCGATGGCCCCATCTCGGCCGAGGTCATCGCTCTTGACGCCGACGGCATGCTCCGCGAAGGGCGCGAGCTGGCCAAAATTCATCCCAACATTGTCATCAAGGTCCCCCTGACGGAAGAGGGGCTCAAGGCCACGCGGATTTTTACGGCGGAAGGAATCAAGACCAACGTCACCCTCGCTTTCTCCCCCCTGCAGGCCCTGCTGGCCGCCAAGGCGGGCGCCACCTTCGTCTCCCCCTTTGTCGGCCGGCTCGACGACGTCGGTCACGACGGCATGGAAGGGGTCGACCAGATCAAGACCATCTACGACAATTACGGCTTTGATACCGAGATCATCGTCGCTTCGGTGCGCAGCCCGCTGCATGTGCTCAATGCCGCCCTGATCGGCGCCGATATCTGCACCATCCCCTTTGCCGTCATCCGGCAGCTCGTCAAGCACCCGCTCACCGATGTCGGCATCGAAAAGTTTTTGGCGGACTGGCAGAAAATGCAGAAATAATCCGGTGATTTTTCCTCATGGATGGCCTGCCCGCCGATCTCTGGTAGAATGTTCCGGGATAGGCGGGCTTCTTTTTTTCAAGGATTAAAGTCATGCGAACCCGGTTGGATACGCTGCTGGGCAAAGAGGTCGAAGTCAGAACCTCCGAGCTGACCTATCGGGGTGTACTCTGGGAGGCGGGCGAGGAGCTGCTCTTTCTGCGTGGACGCCTGACCTTTCACCAGATCGCCATGGACAAGGTGGTCGAGGTGCGGCCCCTGGTTAAGGAAACCCTGGCAGGGAAGGCCGACGCCGCGGCTGTCCCCTGAATTATCGCTGCTGTCAGTCCGCTTCCCGTTGAAAACCGGCGGGAGGGTGGGCCTGGCGGCTGTTTTCGAAGGCTTTTTCAGCGCTGAGAGGATTGTATGAACATTCACGAGTACCAGGCCAAGGAAATTCTCGGCAGTTTCGACATTCCCGTGCCCCGGGGGCGCGTGGCCCTGACGGCAGATCAGGTGGAACGGGCTGCCAAGATGATGGGTGGAACCTGCGTGGTCAAGGCCCAGATCTATGCGGGCGGGCGCGGCAAGGCCGGGGGGGTGCAGCTGGTGCACCATCCGGAGCAGGCCCACGAGATCGCCAAGGAGCTGTTCGGCAAGCGGCTGGTGACGCCGCAGACCGGTCCCGAGGGACTCAAGGTGCGACGCATCCTCGTGGAAGAGGCCGTGGGTATCGCCCGGGAATTCTATCTCTCCATCACCCTCGATCGCAGTACCTCCCGCTACTGTCTCATCGCTTCGGCCGAGGGGGGCGTCGATATCGAGGAGACGGCGGCCAAGGCTCCCGATAAGATCTTCAAGCTGACCATCGACCCCTACACCGGCCTGCGCCCCTACCAGGCGCGCAAGATCGCCCTGGCGCTGGGCCTGACGGGGAGCCTGAGCGAGGACTGCGTTAATCTGATCCTCAATCTCTATCGCTGCGTGCTGGAGAAGGACTGCTCCCTGGTGGAGATCAACCCCCTGGTGGTGACGCGGGCGGGCTGGCTGCTGGCCATGGACGCCAAGATCAATTTTGACGACAATGCCATCTTCCGCCACTGGGAATACCACGACCTCATGGATTACTCCCAGCTTGACCCTCTGGAAATCAGCGCCGGCAAGTTCGACCTCGCCTACATCAAGCTCACCGGCAATATCGGCTGCATGGTCAACGGGGCCGGCCTGGCCATGGCGACCCTCGACGTGCTCAAGGAGAACGGCGGCGAGCCCGCCAATTTTCTCGATGTGGGCGGCGGCGCCACCCGCGAAAAGGTGGCCGAGGCCTTCAAGATCATCCTGCAGGACCGGGATGTGCAGGCGGTGTTCGTCAACATCTTTGGCGGCATCATGCGCTGCGA
This sequence comes from Desulfuromonas sp. KJ2020, assembly GCF_024197615.1. Lineage (NCBI taxonomy): Bacteria > Pseudomonadati > Thermodesulfobacteriota > Desulfuromonadia > Desulfuromonadales > Desulfuromonadaceae > Desulfuromonas > Desulfuromonas sp. KJ2020. Next base: position 507,121 of record NZ_JAKUKE010000001.1, on the reverse strand, counting down.
CGTCATCGCCCAGGGCATCATCGAAGCCGCCTCGGAGGTACACTGCACCCTGCCCATCGTGGTGCGCATGGACGGCTCCCAGGTGGAGGAGGGCAAGAAGCTGCTGGTTGAATCGGGGTTGAATGTCCAGTGCGTCGATTTTCTGGGAGACGGCGCCGCCGCCATCGTGCAGATGCTGGCGGAAGCCCGGCCGGAAAACGCCTGAGCCGCTATTTTGACGGCAGGCGGACTGTCCGCAGGATAACCCCTTACCCTATCCGGAGAGTGCATCATGTCCATTCTGGTCAATAAGGATTCAAAAATCGTCGTGCAGGGGATCACCGGCAAAGCCGGCCTCTTTCATACCAAGCAATGCCGGGAATACGGCACCCAGATCGTAGCCGGCGTCACGCCGGGGAAGGGTGGCATCCACGTCGAAGGGATTCCCGTATTCGATACCATGGAGGAAGCGGTTCGCGTCACCCGCGCCAACGTCTCCCTGATTTTCGTGCCGCCGCCGGGAGCGGCCGATGCCATCCTGGAAGCCTGTGCCAGCAATGTCGAGCTGGCCATCTGTATCACCGAGGGTGTGCCCATCAAGGATATGGTCACGGCTAAGCGTGTCGTGGACGACAGCCGCACCCTGCTGGTCGGGCCCAACTGCCCGGGGGTGATCACCCCCGGCGAATGCAAGGTCGGCATCATGCCGGGCTATATTCACAAGCCGGGCAAGATCGGTGTCGTTTCCCGCAGCGGCACCCTGACCTACGAGGCGGTCAAGCAGCTGACCGACGCCGGCCTGGGGCAGTCGACCTGCGTCGGCATCGGTGGCGATCCCATCATCGGCATGAAGTTCATCGATGTGCTCAAACGCTTCAATGACGACCCGGATACGGAAGGGGTATTCATGATCGGGGAGATCGGCGGCGGCGCCGAAGAGGACGCGGCCGCATGGATAAGCGAGCACATGAAAAAGCCGGTGGCGGCTTTTATCGCCGGCGTCACGGCGCCCCCCGGCAAACGCATGGGCCACGCCGGCGCTATCATCACCGGCGGCAAGGGCAAGGCCAAGGACAAGATTGCCGCCCTCAAGGAGGTCGGCGTCGTGGTGGCGGAGAGCCCGACCCGCATGGGGGAGGCGATGGCCGCCGCCATGGGAGCCAAAAAGAAGTAGGAAAAGCAGGGACCGGCCACAAGCCGGTCCCTTTTTTCAGCAGGTTTGCCCGTGCTAACGGAGTAAAAGTTGACTTTAACGGTCTTCTGCCCTTATGATTTTTCTTTCGGAAAAGGCGCCCCCAAGGACGGGCGTCAGCGATTAAAAGGACCTCTATCATGGCCTTACTTCCCATACGACATTATCCCGACCCCGTGCTGAAGCAAAAGGCCCTGCCGGTGGAGACGGTCACCGAGGAGCTGCGTACCCTGGCCCGCGATATGGCGGAAACGATGTACGCTGCGCCCGGCGTCGGGCTGGCCGCTCCGCAGGTCGGTGTTTCCAAGCGGCTGATCGTGCTGGACTGTGCCGGCAGCGGCGAACCTCCTCAGCTCATCACCGCCTTCAATCCCCAGATCGTCGCCAGCGAAGGCGAGTCCTACGAAGAGGAAGGCTGCCTGTCGGTGCCCGGCTATTACTCGGCCATTCATCGCCGGGCCCAGGTGACGGTGCGCTTCCAGGACATGGAGGGGCGTTCGGTGGAGATGACGGCCGCTGGCCTGTTGGCCATCGCCTTTCAGCACGAAATCGATCACCTGGACGGCGTCCTCTTCGTGGACCATCTCTCTCCCCTCAAAAAGGGTTTTTTCCGCAAGAAGTACCAGAAAATACTGGAACAGATGAAGGAGCAACTGTGATAGAACCCCGGGAAATCCGCACCGTTTTCATGGGAACCCCTGATTTCGCCCTGCCCACGCTGCAGGGCCTCATCGAGGCGGGGGTAAACCTGTGCGCCGTCTTCACCCAGCCTGACCGGGCCAAGGGCCGTGGCCGCAAGCTGGCGGCACCGCCTGTGAAAGAACTGGCCATACAGCACCAGATCCCCGTCTATCAGCCGGAGAAACTCCGCAGCCCCGACTCCGTGGCTGTCCTGCAGGAGTTGGCCCCCGACCTCATCGTCGTGGTGGCCTATGGCCAGATTCTGCCCAAAAGCGTCCTCGATATTCCCAAATACGGCTGCATCAACGTGCATGCCTCCCTTTTGCCCCGCTATCGCGGCGCCGCGCCTATCAATATGGCCATCATCAATGGCGAGAAGGAGACGGGCGTCACCACCATGCTGATGGATGTCGGTCTCGATACCGGCGATATGCTCGTCAAGCGCGCGACTGCTATCGGCCCGCTGGAGACCGCCGGACAGCTCCATGACCGCCTGGCCGTCCTCGGCCGCGAGGCCATGGAAGAGACCCTGCGCCAGCTCTGCGCCGGCGAGCTCAAGCCCGAACCCCAGGATGACAGCCAGACCTGTTACGCCTCCATGATGACCAAAAGCGATGGCCGCATTGACTGGGCGCAGAACGCCGAGACCATTCACGACCTCGTGCGGGGACTGCATCCCTGGCCGGGGGCCTACACCTTTCTGGGCGGAGAGATGCTGAAGATCGCCGATACCCTCCCCCACGAGGAGGTGGAGGGACTGCCGGGCACCATCGTCTCGGCGACTGAACGCGGCATTCTCGTATCCTGTGGGCAGCGGTCTCTCTTTATCCGCTCCCTGCAGCTGCCGGGGAAAAAATGGTTGTCCGCCGCGGAGTTTCTGCGCGGCCGGCCCCTTGAACCCGGTGTCCGACTGGAGCTGTAACGTGCGTGATGCCTGTGGCCAGGGCAAAGGTTTCGCCCCCGGCAAGCGCCTCTTTATCGGCCTATTGGCCGGGGTCAGCGGCCTGGTTCTGGTGGCTGCCTTTTTGCTGTGGTGGGTTCCCAGCGTCGGTCTGCGCACCCTCCATCCGCTGCTGCCCGTCGCCCTCGGCGTGGTGCTGAGCCTGCTCTGCCTCCTCATCGTCGGCGGTCTGCTGCTGCTGGTCCTCACCCTGCTGAGCGGCCGGGATCTCTTCTTCTCCCAGCGGCTGCGGGGGATCGTCATCAAATATCTCTTCCCGGCCATCATCGCCGTGGGGCGCCTGGTGGGAATCGATCGCGACTCCCTGCAACAGTCCTTTATCGCCCTCAACAATCAGCTGGTGCGTTCCAAGAAGCTGCGGGTGCCCCCCGAGAAGGCGCTCATTCTGCTGCCCCACTGCATTCAGCTCTTCGACTGTGCCATAAAGATCACCGGGGATGTCAACAAATGCGTGCGCTGCGGGCGCTGCGACATCAGCGGGCTGGCCGCGCTGGCGCAGCAGCGGGGAATCGACATCGCCGTCGCCACCGGCGGTACACTGGCGCGCAAGCTCATCGTCGAGAAGCGGCCCCGCTTCATCCTGGCCGTCGCCTGCGAACGGGACCTGACCTCCGGTATCCGCGACGCCTACCCCCTGCCGGTCATCGGCATCCTCAACCACCGGCCCGAGGGACCCTGTTTCAATACGCGCATCTGGCTGGACGAGGTGGAAAAGGCACTGGACGAGCATGTCATCGCCGGCGCGCCTTGATTTTTCGGGCCCGCCTCACTATAGTGGCCCCCGAACGAGGCTCGGCGGCCTTTCTTCCTGGGCCGCTCCCGTCCCTCCGTTTCGCTCTCTGACCAGTTTTTGGAAAAATACGTGCCCTCATCCGATCCCCGCAAAATAGCGCTCGATATCCTGCTGCGCGTCGAAGACGGCGCCTATGCCGATCTGACCCTGGATGCCGTTTTGGAGAAAAATCCCCGGCTCGATCCTCGCGACCGGGGACTGGCCACCGAACTGGTCTATGGCACCCTCCGCCAGCGCGGGCGTCTCGATTTTGCCCTGTCCCAACTCTGTAAAACGCCACTCAAGAAGATCGAAAACAAGGTGCTCTGGCTGCTGCGGCTGGGGGCCTACCAGATTCTGGAGCTCGACCGCATTCCGGCCTCGGCTGCCGTCAACCAGGCCGTCGAGCTGGCCCGCGGCGAAAAGCTGGAGAGAGCCACGGGATTCATCAACGGCATTCTGCGCAACCTGGCGCGCCAGCGCGAGAACATTCAATGGCCCGACCGCACCCAAAAGGAAAGGGCCTACCTGGAGCACGTACTCTCCGTGCCCCGCTGGCTGGCGGAACTGTGGATAAAAGACTGGGGAGCCGCCGAGGCGATGGTCCTGGCCGAGAGCATGCTGGAGCAGCCCCCCTTCACGCTGCGGGTCAATACGCTGCGGGTGGACCGGGATTCGTTTCTGGAAAAGATGCGCGCCGCCGGCCATGAGGTGCGTCCCTGTCCGTACGCCCCCGAGGGGGTTGTCGTAACCCGCCGCGGCTCCGCTCCCCTGGCCGGCCAGGAGGAAGGGTGGTTCCAGGTGCAGGACGAGGCCAGCATGCTGGTCTCTCATCTGCTCGACGTCCGCCCGGGTCAGCGCCTGCTTGACACCTGTGCCGCCCCCGGCGGCAAAACGACCCACCTGGCGGCCCTGGCGAAAAACGATGTCCGCCTGCTGGCCCTGGATCTTCACCCCCAGCGCGTCCGGCTCATCACCGAAGGGGCGCAGAGGCTTGGGTGCGAGGGCATTGAGGCAAAAGCCTGGGATATGTCCCTTTTTCCGGACTTTCTGGAGAAGGGCAGTTTCGACCGTGTGCTGGTCGATGCCCCCTGCAGTGGTCTCGGCGTTTTGCGGCGCAACCCGGAAATCCGCTGGCGGCGTACGCCGCCGGATATCCAGGCCCTGGCGGATCTGCAAAAGAGCATTCTGAGCAATGCCGCGATGCTGGTGCGCCCCGGCGGTCGGCTGCTCTATTCCCTCTGTACCCTGACGGCCCGGGAAACCTGGGGCGTTGTCGACCGCTTTCTGGCCGACCATCCCGAGTACGTCCTTGAAGACCTGCGCCAGGAGACCCCGCCCGCCTGGGCGCCCCTCTTTGACGAGCGGGGCGCCTTGCGCACCACCCCGGCCCGCGGCGGGGGCATGGATGCCTTTTTCGCGGCCCGATTTGTACGTCAAGCGCTACCCTGATTTATTCTAGTACCCCGAACGCGGAGATTTGCCATGGTTAAGATTGCTCCTTCGATTCTGTCTGCCGATTTCTCCCGACTGGGAGAGGAAATTGCCGCCATCGAACACGGCGGTGCCGATTATGTGCACGTGGATGTGATGGACGGCCATTTCGTTCCCAATCTCACCATCGGCCCCCTGGTGGTGGAGGCGGCTCGCCGCTCCACTGCGCTCCCCCTCGACGTGCATCTGATGATCGAGAACCCCGACCGCTATATTCCCCAGTTCGCCGAAGCCGGCGCCGATATCCTGACGGTGCACCAGGAGGCGGTTCCCCATCTGCACCGTACCGTGCAGCTGATTCGCAGCCTGGGGAAAAAGGCGGGAGTGTCCATCAATCCGGCGACGCCCGTCTCGACCCTGGAGGTGATCCTGGAAGAGGTCGATCTTATTCTGGTCATGAGCGTCAATCCGGGGTTTGGTGGCCAGAGCTTCATTCCCTCTGCCCTGACCAAAATCGAGGCGCTGCGTCAGCTCATCGATCGACGCGGCCTGGCCGTCGAGCTGGAGGTTGATGGCGGGGTCAAGGCGGACAACATCCGTCAGGTCGCCGCGGCCGGCGCCGATGTCTTCGTGGCCGGCAGCGCCGTGTTCGGCACGGCCGATTACGGTGCCACCATCGCTCTGCTCAAGGAGAACGCCCAGTCGGTGGTTGTCTAGTCTCCGAGCGGGCGCCTTGCAAGGGCTGGCCAAGCCGCTAGAATGAAATGAAATTCAATTCCGGGGGATTTCGCCATGCTTCAGTTCAAAAATCTGGGTCTGTTCACCAAGATCAGCATCATCATCCTGCTGATCCTGCTTGGTTTCTTCAGCCTGTTCACCTTTTTGAACTTCCGCCAGCAGCGGGCCTTCATTATGGGCGAAGCGGTGGAAAAAGCCCGGATCGTGGCTTTCGAGGCGATCCGGACCCGCGAGTACCTCTCCAGCCAGCTGCTGGAGGGTGGGGTCGAGCTGTCCCGGCAGCGCTATGGTCTGGTCCCCGTGGTGGCCTCGACCCGGGTGGGGGAGCTGGTGAGCCGCGACCTCGGCTACACCATCCGCCAGGTGTCCGATCGCTATCGCAATGCCAATAACGCCCCTGACGACTTCGAAGTTCGGGTCCTCGAACTCTTCCGCCAGCGGCAGAACCTGCAGGAGCATTATGATATCGTCGATATGGGCGGTAAAAAGGTCTTTCGCTACCTGCATTCCTTCAAGGCTGATACCAGCTGTCTGGAGTGCCACGGCGATCCTGCCCAGGCTCCCGATTTCATCCGGGAGATGTTCCCTGCCGACACGGACAAGGCCTACCACTATGAACTGGGCGACGTGATCGGCGCCGCCTCCGTCAGCATCCCCCTTGATCGTCTCTATCGGCAGATTTACGCCAATATGGGGACCGACGTCCTCTATTCCGGCGGCATTTTCCTGGCTCTGCTCATATTCCTCGGCGCCCTGATTCGCATTGCGGTAACACGGCCCCTGGCACGGCTGGGCGAGGTGATCCGGGAAATTATCCGCACGGGACGTTTCGACCAGAAGATATCGAGAAGAGGGCTGGACGAGATCGGCTTGCTGGTCGACAGCTTCAACGAGCTCAACGACCATCTGCGGGAGAAGACCGAGCACCTGGAAGAGTCGGAAAAGCGCTTCAGGGTACTGACGGAGACTGCCCGTGACGGCATCGTCTCGTTTTTGAGCAACGGCCAGATCATTCTGTTCAACCGCCGGGCGGAAAAGATGTTCGGCTACAGCAAGCGCGAGATTATCGGCGTCAGCGTAGAAAAGCTCATCCACGAGGAGTGTACGTCCCTGCAAGGGGTCGGTATCGCCGCCTATCTCAAGGAGGAGGCAGGAGCGCTGGTGCGCAGCCTGCATCAGGTGCCGGGTCGCAAGAGGGACGGCGGCCTGTTCTATCTGGAGGTCTCCCTCTCGGTCGCCGAATCGGAAGGCCACCTGTTCTACACGGCCATCGTCAGGGAGCGAACCTGATCGCGCCCTAAATTCAAAGAACCGACGGATATTTAATCGGAAGCACGTCTATGAGTTATTTGTCCCAACGCAGCCAGTTGTTTCTCGAGCGTCTTGCCAGCGAAATCATCGTCGGTGATGGCGCCATGGGCACCCTGCTGTACGCCCGCGGGGTGCCGCTGGATGCCAATTTCGAATACCTCAATCTGATCAGTCCGGCCCTGATCGAGCAGGTCCACCGGGACTATGCCGCCGCCGGCGCCATGCTGCTGGAAACCAACACCTTTGGCGCCAACGCTCTACGGCTGGGGACGGTCGGACTGGAGAAGAAGGTAGGGGCCATCAACGAGGCGGCCGCGCGGCTGGCGCGGAGCGCTGCCGGCGAGGCGCGTTTCGTGGCCGGTTCCGTCGGCCCGCTCATTCGCCCCAAGGGGGAACAGAGTGAATTAGGGGCGGTCGAAAAGACTGAAATTTTTCGGCAGCAGATGGAAGCCCTGGCCGACGGTGGGGTCGACCTCTTTCTGCTCGAGACCTTTTCGTCCCTCGATGATCTGGAGCTGGCGGTCGGGGTTGGCCGCTCCCTGGGGTTGCCGGTGGTGGCCCAGATGGCCTTTGTCGAAGAGGGGCGCACGCGGGAAGGCGGTTCTGCCGAGGAGGTGGCCCGCCGCCTGACCGCGGCCGGCGCCGACGTCATCGGGGCCAATTGCGGCTCCGGGCCCCGTGAAATCCTGCGGGTGCTCGAGCGTATGGGCCGGGTGTCGAACCTGCCCCTGTCGGCCTTTGCCAATTCCGGCTTCCCCCAGTATGTCGACGGCCGTTATATCTATCTGGCGACCCCCGAATATTTCGCCGCCATGGGGCGGGACATGGTGTCCGTGGGGGCTTCTTTGCTCGGTGGCTGCTGCGGCACCACGCCGGATCATATCCGGGCCCTGGCCGGGGCCGTGGCCGGTCTTCAGCCGGTGGCGCGCGAGCCGGTGTCCGTTGAAGCGGCCGCGCCATCGCCCCCGGCAGCATCCCCGTCGGCACCGGGGCGAACGACCTTTCTCGCGCCCTGGGGGCACCGTCCGGTCGTCACGGTCGAGCTGGACCCGCCCAAAGGCCTGCAGACCGACAAAATCCTCGCCGGTGCCCGGGTGCTGGCCCAGGCGGGCGTCGACGCCATCAGTCTGGCGGAAAACCCGCTGGCCCGCATCCGCATGAGCAATATTGCCCTCGCGCGCCTCATTCAGGAGGAGACCGGTGTCGAGGCGATCGTCCACGTGACCGGGCGCGACCGTAACCTCATCGGGCTGCATTCCGAACTGATGGGGGCCCATCATCTCGGTATCCGCAACGTCCTGGCCGTGACCGGCGATCCGGTCTCCGTCGGCAACGAATCCGGCGCCACCAGCGTCTTTGATCTCAATTCCATCGGCCTTCTCCAGCTGCTCGGCGCCTTGAATGCCGGACGGAACCTGTTGGGGGCCGATTTGGGCGGCCGCACGGACTTCCTGGTCGGCGCCGCCTTCAATCCCAACCCGGCCAGTCTGGATGGGCAGTTGAGAAAGCTGGAAAAGAAGATCGAGGCCGGAGCCCGTTTCGTGCAGACGCAGCCGGTGTATTCTGTCGATATCCTGGCGCGTCTCGTCGAGCGCACGGCTCCTTATGGTATCCCGGTCCTGGTCGGCATTCTGCCCCTGGTCAGTGAGCGGAACGCCGAGTTCCTCCACAATGAAGTTCCGGGCATTGTTCTGCCTGATTCCGTACGCGAGCGGATGCGGGGCAAGACGGGAGAGGCGGGTATTCAGGAGGGGATGGAAATTGCCGGGGAGCTGATCGCCTGGGGTGGCGGAAAAGTGGGCGGCTATTATCTCATGCCGCCCTTTGGTCGGGTCGAGTTGGCCGTGGAGCTGCTCAGGAAGATCCGTTCCGGGGCGGTTTAAGGCCAAGGAGCTGGTCCAATTCCCCCTTTTCATCCAGCTCGAAGAGTTCGCTGCACCCTCCCAGGCCGGTTCCCGCAACAAAAATCTGGGGAACGGTGCGGGCTCCGGAGCGTTGCTGCATTTCGCGCTCTTTTTCCACGTCAGCGGTCACGTCGTATTCGATAAAGGGAATCCCTTTGATGCGCAGCAGTTCTTTGGCCCGGTGACAGTAAGGGCAGTAATTTTTCGTGTAGATTTCCACTTTTTTCATGGGGTACTCCAGGATCAATGGTGTTTTTAATCCTCAATGATCAACTCTACCCGAGCTTTGTCCGGATGCAAGGTGTCGAGGAAAGGGAAGTGCAAAGATGACAGGATGGATGAAGGTGGTGTTCCTGTGTTCTCTGGTGGCTGTGCTGTCCTCCTGTGCCGCTGTCCCGAGAGTGTCCGATGACCTGACCCCCGCCGCTTTTGACTTCGCCCAGCGTCTTCGCTGGAAAGATTTTAACGGGGCCGCCCGCTATTTCGATGAAGCCGCCAAGAAACATGCCTTTGTCGATCAGTTTGCTGAGATGGAGGATCTGCAGATAACGGATGTGCGGGTCGAGACGATCGATCTGGATGAAAGCGGACAGCGGGCCACCACCCGCATGACGCTGGAGTATTTTCTGCTGCCGTCCGTGTCCGTCAAGACCTTTGCGCTCAAGCTTGACTGGGCCTATGCGGGGCTCAAGCCGAATGTGGCAGAATCCTGGTTCATTGATTCTCCCTTTCCTCCCTTCCCTTAAGTAGAACGCTTTGGCGAAGGTTATTTTCACGATCGGCGGACATTCAGAAAAAATCGTCATTCCAAGCTGTTATTGCGCGAACCCCGGTAATTCCGGGTAAAATTTCCCTTGATTTGGTTGACGCGCTTATGGTATTTACCTGCATACTGTATACAAAATAGAAGGGGGATGGCGCCGACGGATGAGGGGTTTTCCCCTTTTGTTTGGGGCTTTACGTCCCCCTTTGGCTGTTGCTAAGAGGGGTCTAACAGGAGGTCGATTTGGCTCAGGTTGTATTTTCCAGCTGGGAAGGAAAAATTGTAGACAATCGCAGCGGCGAGGCTGCGGAAGGCGTCTCCCTGAAGCTCAAGCTGCCCGAAACCTACCTGAGCGAAGGTAAGGTCGGTGCATTCATGGGCTGGGACGGCGTTGTTGTCATGGAGAAGGATACCGATGTCGTAGCCATGGCCGCCGAATATATGAAACGCGTCCAGGAAAAGCATTGCTGCGGCAAATGTACCCCCGGAAAGCGGGCGACCAAGGTGCTGCAGGATTCGTTGGCACGCATCGTCGCCGGTCAGGGCAAGGAAGAGGATCTCCAGATTATGGAGGAGCTGACCTCGCTGCTGGAGCAGTGTAAATGCACCCTGTGCATGACATCGGCCGTTCCCGTCTTTCATACCCTGCAGTATTTTCGGGATGATTATCTGGCCTATATCAACGGCCAAAGGACGCCCAGCCCGGCCAAGTCCTACCGGGACAAGCTGACGGCGCCCTGTATGGATAAGTGTCCGGCCCATATCGATATTCCCGCTTACATTGAAGAGATCAAAGAGCTGCGCTACACGGATGCTCTTTCCACCATTCGGCGCAACATGCCGATTGCGGCCGTATGCGGAAGGGTCTGTCCCCATCCCTGTGAGAAAGCCTGCCGCCGGGCGCTGGTCGATGAGCCGGTGAGCATCATGGTTCTCAAGCGCGTGGCTTCCGATCACGAGTGGATGCATCATCATACGCCCCCCCTGGTTCCCAAGCCGTCCACAGGCAAGAAGATCATGGTGGTTGGTGCCGGCCCCGCCGGTCTGACCTGCGCCTACTATCTGGCCCTGGAAGGGCACCAGGTCAAGATCATCGACATGTTGTCCGAGCCGGGCGGCACCGTAGCCGTCGGCATCCCCGATTACCGCATGCCCCGCCATCTCCTGCAGCGCGAGGCGGATATCGTGGCTTCGCTGGGCGTCGAGATCGAATACGGCGTCAAACTGGGGCGTGACGTGTCGTTGCGGGAACTCAAAGAGCAATATGACGCCGTTTTCCTCGGTACCGGCGCTTTCAAGTCAAAACCCATGGGGGTTGAAGGGGAAGACCAAGGCTACGATGGATTTTCTCCCGGCGGCATTCACTATCTGCGGGCCGTCGCTCTCGGTCAGCCCATTGAAACGCCCAAGCGCGTTGTCGTTGTCGGCGGCGGCAACACGGCCATCGACTGTGTCCGCGTGGCGCTGCGCGAAGGGGCCGAAGAGTCCATCCTGGTTTACCGGCGTACCCGCAAGGAAATGCCGGCCGAGCCCTATGAGGTCGATGACGCCGAGGAAGAAAACGTCAAGTTCGAGTTTCTGCGCAATCCGACCCGCCTGGTCACCGAGAACAATCGGGTGGTCGGGGTCGAAGTCATCAAGATGGAACTGGGCGAGCCGGACGAATCGGGCCGCCGCAGTCCGCAGCCGGTTCCCGGCAGCGAGTATGTCATCCCCTGTGAACTGGTCATCCCCGCCATCGGTCAGGATCCCGATCTGGACTATCTCGGGGAAGATGACTTCGGCATAAAGCAGACCCGCTGGAAGAGCATTGTCACCAAAGGCGGCACCATGATGACCGACTGCGAAGGGGTGTTTGCCGGCGGGGACTGCGAATACGGCGCCATGACCGTGGTCGTTGCGGTTGGCCATGGCCGCCGAGCGGCGCGGGCCATGCATCGTTATCTTACCGAAGGAAACGCCTATCTTGACGATGAAGATGCCATGGAAGATCTGGTCAACCAGTTCGGTGTCTTCAACGACAAGGAGAACGTGGGTATTCTCGGTGGCCTTCATCGTGAGCATCAGCCTAAGGTGAACGGCGCGGAGCGGGCCACAAACTACGAAGAAATCGAATTGGCCATGCCCGAGAGCCAGGCGGTTGCCGAGGCGGAACGCTGTCTGCGCTGCTATCGTGTCGGGATGGTTGCGGTCAACTAGTCATGGCCCTCAAGAACGTGCCCTGGGTTTACGCGCTGTCAGGGTTCGGTGAAGGGGCTGCCCAGATAAACCAAAGGTGATGAGTCCATGGTCAATCTCAAGATCGACGGAAAAGATGTCCAGGTAGCAAAAGGGGCCACCATTCTGGCGGCCGCCGAAAAAGTCGGCATCAAGATTCCAACCCTCTGTTTTCTGAAAAAAGTGTCTCCCACGGGTGCCTGTCGGGTCTGTGTGGTCGAGATCAAGGGTGTAGACAAGCTGATGACGGCCTGCAACACCCGGGTCGTCGAGGGGATGGATGTTACCACCCAGTCCGATCGTCTTCGGAAAATCCGCCAGGAAATCGTGCAGCTGCTGCTGGTCAACCATCCGCTGGATTGCCCGGTCTGCGATGCCGCCGGTGAGTGCGACCTGCAGAACATCTGTTTCGATCTCGATGTAACGACCCAGCCGTTTGCCGCCGAGGACGTCAATCATGAGGCTATTAACGGCTGGCCTCTGATTCAACAGGTGCCTAACCGCTGCGTGCTCTGCGAAAAATGTGTCAAGGTCTGCCACGAGACCATCGGTTCCGCAGCCCTTTTCGTCAATGACAAGGGTGACAAGACCTTTATCGACAAGGACCTGGATCTCTGCGAGTTCTGCGGCAACTGTGTCGCCGTGTGTCCCACCGGCACCATGATCTCCAAGCCCTTCAAGTTTAAATCCCGTCCCTGGGAAATGACCAGAAAGGCCAGCGTCTGCACAACCTGCGGCAGTCACTGCCAGGTGGACATCAATGTTAAAAACGGCCAGGTCTACAGGCTGACTTCCGCAGACGAAGGAACCGTCAACAATGGCAATCTGTGTGCCGGCGGCTTCTTCGGCCATGCTTTCATTCATGCGCCCCAGCGGTTGCAGCGCCCTACCTTGAAGGATACGGATTACGGCGTGCACGTCCCCTGGGACAAGGCTCTTGGTGCGGTCGCCGATAAAATTCACCAGATTTGCCAGGAGTCGGGTCCTGCCGCCATTGCCGGCCTGGCCTCCGGCCGCCTGACCAACGAAGAGAATTACCTGTTCCAGAAATTCTTCCGCGTCGCCATCGGGTCCAACAATATCGACTCGGCTTCCCGCTTTGGCGTCCTGGAGGCCTACAAGGCCCTGCGGGAGATGCTCGGTTATGCGGGCAGCAGCAATGCCCTTGGTAAAATTGGGGGCTCTAAGGCGGTATTGGTTTTCGGCGCCGATGTGACGGCCGAGGCTCCCGCCGTTGATTGGCAGATCGAAAAAGCCTGCCGCAAGAATGACGCGCCTCTGGTGGTGGCCAATATGCGTTCCGTCAAACTGCGTCGTCATTCCAACACCTTTCTGGGCTACACGCCTGGCAGTGAAGTGACGCTGGCCTATGCCCTGGCCCGCCTGATTCTGGATAAGGGCCTGGCGGACGAAGACTACCTTAACCGCTTTGTCAGCAATCTTGATGACCTGAAGCAGACGCTGGCTGCGGTTGACCTCGAGAAAGCGGTTCACGTGACGGGGGTCTCCCGGCAGCTTCTGGAGGAGGCGGCCGAGCACCTCGGCAAAGCAAAAAGTGTCTCCGTCATCTTTGGACGGGATGTTCTCACCTCGGCCAACTCTGGCGACAAGACCCGGGCGATTGTTTCGCTGGCCCTGGTCTGTGGCGCGCTGCATGGCGACCTTGGTGGCCTCTTTCCGGTGTGCGAGGAAGGGAATATGCAGGGGCTTCTCGATATGGGCGTCTGCCCTGAGTTTCTGCCCGGTTTCCAGGATTACAGTGCGGCCCGCGGCAAGTTCGATGTCGCCTGGCGTACGGCGCTGCCGCAGGAAGGCTTTAATGCCCTGCAGATGCTGGAACAGATCGAAAAGGGCAACATCCGCGCACTCTATCTGGCCGCGACCAACCCGCTGGTCTCCTATCCCGAAAGTGCCCGCTGGCGCAAGGCGCTGAAAAAACTCGATCTCCTGGTTGTTCAGGACATTTTTGAGAGCGAACTCACCAAGCTGGCCCATGTGGTGCTGCCCGGTACTTCCTTCGCCGAAAAGACCGGGAGCGTCACCGCGCTGGATGGGCGCATCAGCTGCCTGGGGCAGGCTATTGACCCTGTCGGCGAAGCCCGTGAGGATTGGAGCATCCTGGCCGAGCTGTACAACCGCGTCGGCCGGCGCACAGACCAGATTAATACGGAGGCGCTGCTGCGGGAGGCCAAGGAGCTCACCAGTCTCTACGGCGATCTCTGCTTTGCCGGTGAGGGGTTGTGCCAGCCCTGCCGGAAGCTGCCCTTCGCACCCGAAGAGAAGAGCCTGCAATTCGTCGCGGCCTCCCAGGCTGAAGTTGGAGAGGGGCTGCAGCTCCTCGTTGGCAAGAATCTCTTCCACTTTGACCTGTTGACCACCCATAGCCCGGCCAATCTTGAAATCGCCCCCGAAGGCCGGGTCGAGATGAACCCGGCTACGGCAGCGGCCCTGCAGGTGAATGACGGGGAGAAGGTTCAGGTTGTTTCGACGGCGGGTGCGGCCACGGGCCAGGTTCACCTGACCAGCCAGGTACCCGAAAACCTGCTCTTTGCCACCTATCATTTTGCTGATCTGAATATCCAGCAGGTCATGCCCCAGGGGCAGAATCTGACCAAGGTCGAGATTCGAAAAGCCTGATTCTCATCGGTCAAAACACAAAAAAGCCCCGGACGCTCAGCGGTCCGGGGCTTTTTTTGTGGTGAACAGCCGGAAGGAAGGAGCGGCTGGAATCCGTTATCACCTTATTGAGTCGTGAAATGATTACGGGGATACCGCCAGGAAGGCTTTGGAGGCTTTTTCAACAAAGCCTTGCGGTGTTTTCACAATCAGCAGGGCCGCAATGTCGGCCCGCTCGGCGAAGTCCTGGGCCTCCTTGGGTCCAAGCACCATCAAAGCAGTTGCCAGGGCATCGGCACGGGCGCAGGAAGGCTCGAGAATGGTGACAGAGGCCAGGGTGTGGTCTATGGGGTATCCTGTGCGCGGATCGATGGTGTGCGAATAGCGACGTCCCTCAATTTCATAGTAGTTGCGATAATCCCCAGAGGTGGCCATGGCCATATCCCGCAGATAAAGCACTTCACCTACCTGCCGGCGGTCTGTCAAGGGCGATTCGATACCGAGGCGCCAGGGCATTTGCGGCCCCTTGACTCCTCTAACCACGACTTCCCCGCCGACTTCGACAATAAAATCGTGCAGGCCACGAGAGAGGAGATGGGCGGCGACACGGTCGGCGGCGTAACCTTTGGCAATGGCAGAGAGGTCGATGCGCAGTCGTGGATCAATCTTGCGGAGGCTGGGCGGCATCAGGCGACATTCGATCTTTTGATAACCGATGGTCGACAGCAGATGGGTGATGGCGGTGGCTGAGGGGACCAGGACGGGACGGGGAGCGGGGCCGAATCCCCACAGATCGACGAGGGGACCGATGGTAATATCAAAAGCACCGGCGGTCTCGGCGCCAATGCGCAGTGCCAGATCGACTACTTCAGCCGTCGCGGCCGAAACGGGCATCCATTCCGTCGTCTGGGCCTCGTTGAAACGGCTCACCTCGGAGGTGGGCAAATAGGTAGACATCTGCTGATTGATGTCTTCAAGGATGGCAAAGGATTCCTGCTTGACGGCCTCGAGGGTGGGGGCTTGGATGTCTCCGGCCAGAGTGACCGTAAACGTGGTCCCCATGGTCAGCCCGGAAAATTGCCGCACCGCAGGCGATGGATCGGAATAACGCAGGATCAGAACGGCCAGCCCGGCCAGAATCACCAGGCCGGCCAGAACGGATAGTACGGATCTTTTCATGGCGATGCTATCGGCGGTAAAGGGTCAGCGCATCCATTGTTCAGACATCGCGAAAACCGAGGACAACGAGGAGGCAGCTGCCATCGGCAATGACATTGATGCCGTTTTCCTCGCACTGGGCAATGGCGGCGGGACTCTGGGCCCCTGGCTGCATCCAGATGTTTTCGATGCCGTGAGCGATGGCGGCAGAGACCACTTGTTCGGTGATTTTCGGTGGAGTGATGATGGAGAGGCTTTTTACCTCGGCGGGAAGATTGGCCACCGAGGACACGCAGGGTACTCCTTCGATTTCCGTGGCCCTGGGATTGATGGGGATGGCCTTCCGACCGTTCTGCAGGTAGCAGCGCAGCACCTTGTTGCCATATTTGTCCCGATTGGTGGAAGCGCCGGCGACGGCGAACGTGTCAGCCTTGAGGAATTGGACGATGCGTTTATCCATGGAAAGTCTCCAGTTTCAGGGTTCACGGCAGCACGAGGGCGATCGTATCGAAAAGCGGGCCCGGATAGACCCCCAGCAGCAGAGTGGCCAGTAGGCAGATGATCAGCACCGATTTTTCAGCGGCCGAGCACGGCGTTTTCGTCGGGGTCGGGCCACCTTCTGGGCCAGTCATGTACATGACCATGACCGGGCGCAGATAGTAAGCCAGGGAGATCAGGGAGCTGAGTATACCAATGAGGGCGAGACCTGTATACCCTCCTTCGATGGCGGCGTAAAAAATGGAAAACTTGCCCATGAAGCCGGCCGTCGGGGGGATGCCGGCCAGGGAGAGCATGCAGGTCAGCAGGACCAGGGCCGCCAGTGGCTGCCGATAGCCGGCGCCGCGGAAATGGTCGTAGGAGCCCGCCTCGGCGGTAGCCGGGGATAACGCCGTCAGCACGGCGAAGGCGCCGAGGGTGGCGCCGCTGTAGGCGACCAGATAGAAAAGGATGGCTCCCGAGCCGGTGCTCCCGGCCGCAAGGAGGGCCAGCAGCAGGTAGCCCATATGAACGATCGACGAGTAAGCGAGCATGCGCTTGAGGCTGTCCTGCCGCAGGGCGCAGAGGGTACCGGCTCCCATGGAGAGGGCAGACAGCATCCACAAGAGGCTGCTTAAGGGCGAGCCGGTCAAATCGCTGCCGGTGAAGAGCAGGACCAGCGCGGCGAAGACGGCCCCTTTGGAACCGGTAGCCAGCAGGGCGGCTACCGGCGGGGGCGCCCCCTCGTAGACGTCGGGGGTCCAGAGGTGAAAAGGAACCAGGGACGTTTTGAATCCAAGGCCACCCAGCAGCAGAGCCCAGCCGGCGAGGAGCAGGGGACGCAGGGCCTGGTCGCCGCTCGGTATGAAGGCAGCCTGATCGAAATGGAAGGTGCCGGTGGCGGCATAGATGAGGGCGATCCCCATGGCCAGCAGCCCGGTGGCCACTCCCCCCATGATCAGGTATTTAAGGCCGGCCTCTGCCCCCAGGGACGAGCCTTTGTGGAAGGCGATGAGGATGTAAAAGACAAGAGTGAAAGTTTCCAGGCCAAGAAACAGACCCACGAAGGAGGAAGCGCTGGACAGCAGGATCATGCCGGCTGCGGCAAAAAGAATCAGAGCGGCATATTCTCCTCCCATAAAGGAGCGATATTTCCCGTAACGGAAGGACATGAGCAAGGTCAAAGCCGCGGCGGCCGACCAGAGAATCGCGAAAAAGCGGCTGTAGCGGTCGAAGGTGAAAAGGCCAAACCCCACCAAACCAGCGCCAGGGTCATAAAATAGGGCGATGACGCCCCCGCCCAGCGCGATGAGGACGCCGTACGTCATGGCGGTGACATAGGACGCCTTCCAGGCTCCGGCCAGTAGCAGGGCCACGGCCCCGGCCGCCAGCAGCAGGACCGGAACCAGGGCGTGCAGTTCCGTCAGGGTCATGGCATTCCTCCCAATCCAGCCAGTGTGGAACCCAGCAACAGACGTTGGACGGGGTCTCGCAGGGCCTCAAGAAAGGGGTGCGGGTAGAGGCCGAGCCAGAGCACGAGCAGGGCCAGTGGCACCAGGATGATCGTCTCCCGCCAGGAAATATCCGCCCAGTCCTGAGAGCTGGGTGGTTGCCCCCAGAGGACGCCCTGAACGAGCCTGAGCATGTAGATGGCGGCAAAGAGCACGCCAACCAGTCCCAGGATGGCCCAGGCAGGATGGGCGGTAAAGGTACCGATCAGGATCAGAATTTCACCGGCAAAGTTGTTCAGACCGGGCAAGCCGAGGGAGGCCAGGGCAAAAAAGAGAAAAAAGGCACTGAGAACTGGAGTCTTTGCCCAGAGCCCTCCCAGCTTAGAGATTTCGCGGGTGTGAGCGCGGGTGTCGATCATGCCGATAAGTGCAAAGAGCGCGCCGGTGGTGATGCCGTGGTTGACCATCTGCAGCAGACTTCCCTCCATAGCCGTGGTGCGCCAGGCCGCTATGCCGAGAATCACGAACCCCATGTGCGCAACGGAGGAATAGGCGATCAGCCGTTTGGCGTCGTTCTGGGCGTAGGCGATCCAGGCGGCGTAGAAAATGCCGATCAGGCCCAGGGCGCCCAACATGGGCAGACAGGTATGGGCCGGTTCGGGAAAGAGAGGAAAACCGAAGCGGAGCAGACCGTAAACCCCTGTTTTGAGCAGCACCCCGGCCAGGATAATGGAGCCGGCCGTCGGGGCTTCGGTGTGGGCGTCCGGCAGCCAGGTGTGCAGGGGAAAAAGGGGCACCTTAACGGCAAAAGCGGCGAAAAAGGCCCCAAAGAGCCACCAGGAAAGTCCCGGCGGCAGTTCAGTGCCCACGAGGGCCGCCAATGCAAAGGTGTAATGACCGGTCTGGTCGCCATGGACGAGGTAGAGGGTGATCATGGCCAGCAGCATGAGCAGACTGCCGGCCAGGGTAAAGAGAAAGAATTTGACGGCGGCATAGAGGCGGCGCTCATGCCCCCAGACGCCGATGAGAAAGAACATGGGGATGAGCATGACCTCCCAGAAGAGATAGAAGAGGACCAGATCGAGGGCAAGAAAAACTCCCATGATGCCGCATTCGATCAAGAGCAGCAGCGAGAAGAAGAAGTGCGCATGGACGTCGAGCCGCCAGGAAATCAGGACGGCGATAATGAGCAAAAAGGCGGTCAGCAGGGTCAGGGTCAGGGAAAGACCGTCCATGCCGAGGGTGTAACGGATGCCGTAGCGGGGAATCCAAGCATGATCTTCCTGCCAGAGCCAACCGTCGAGGCCGCGGCTTGCCAAAAAGGCCCAGAGGTTCAGGGTGAAAACGGCGGTGGTCACGGCCAGAGCGGCCCAGCGACCGGCGCCGGCGTAAGGGCGCAGCAGCAGGCAGGCCAGAGCCCCCAGCAGGGGCAGCCACACAAGCAGAGAAAGTAAAGGCAACGAGGTCTCCATAGCAAACCGTCAGGCTAAGGCTTAAAACATTAGGCTAGCCCTGAGCCAGCTGCAGCAGAAAAAAGAGCATGATCAGCAACAGTCCCCAGGCCACCGCGGCGAGATAATGGGAAAGCCGCCCACTGGTCAGGGCTCTGAGTCGATCTCCGCTAAACTGGCAGCCCCGGGCCAGACTGTGGAGGATGCCATCGATGAGAGCGGCATCCGTCCCCTGCCAGAAAAAGCGCGCCAGAGAGGCAAAAGGCGTCAGCACGACTTTGCGGATGAGAGCATCGGCTTGCCAACCGGCCGCTAAAAAACGCCAGACCGGGCCCGTCTCGGCGGGGAGATTCTCCTGATAGCGATGGCGGGTCAGCAGCCAGGCAAGGGCGAAGAGGATAATGGCCAGTGCGGCGATGAATCCTTCCTCCCGGTGACTGATATGAACAGGGGTGCCGGCCAGAGAGCCGAGAAAATGAGCAAGCCAGGCATGGCCCCCGTAGAATTCCGGCAGGTTGATCAGGCCGCCGCCGATGGCCACCAGCGCGAGAGGAATCAGGGGCCAGGTCATCAGGCGAGGCAGGGGATGCGGTTCATGGGAAAAACGCGCCGGCCCGGCAAAGACGAGATAGACCAGTCGGAAGGTGTAAAAAGCGGTCAGCAGGGCGGTCAACACCGCCAGGACAAACAGTGCTTCATAAAAGGGGGTGTGCCGCGCATAGTCGGCGGCAAGCAGGCTGTCCTTGGAGAAAAAGCCGCTGCTTAACGGCGCGCCAGCCAGGCTCAGGGCCCCGGCCAGAAAAAGAAGGAAGACCAGCGGGCTTTTTCTGGCCAGGCCCCCCATACGGAAGATGTCGTTTTCATGAGCGCACAGGTGAATCACACAGCCCGCCGCCATAAACAGCAGGGCTTTGAAAAAGGCGTGGGTGAAGAGATGAAACATGGCGCCGGCGACCGCCCCTGAGCCGACCCCGAGGAACATGTAGCCGACCTGACTCATGGTGGAGTAGGCCAGCACCTTTTTGATCTCCCGCTGGGCCAGGGCGCAGGTGGCGGCATAAAAGGCGGTCAGAGCGCCGACGGCGCTGATCAGGGCCATGCCGGTGGCTGACAGGCTGACGAGGGGAAAGAAGCGGCAAAGCAGGTAGACGCCGGCGGTGACCATGGTGGCGGCATGAATGAGGGCCGAGACCGGAGTGGGGCCGGCCATGGCGTCGGGGAGCCAGGTCATGAGAGGAAGCTGGGCCGACTTGCCGCAGGCGCCCAATAGAAGCAGAACGACCAGGGGCGTGGCGAGTCCGGCGGCGAGTCCGGTGGCCTGGCTGTTAATGGCGCTGATGGAGAGCGTGCCAAAAAGGTGAAACAGCCAGAGGATGGCGATGCCGAGAAAGACATCGCCGACGCGGGTGACGAGGAAAGCCTTGCGTCCGGCATTGGCGTTCTTCTCCTGCCGATACCAGAAGCCGATGAGGGCGTAGGAACAGAATCCCACCCCCTCCCAGCCGAGGAAGAGGACCAGCAGGTTGTCGGCCAGAACAATGAGCAGCATGGCGAAGACGAACAGGTTGAGGAGGGCGAAAAAGCGGGCATAGCCCTCCTCGCCCTGCATATAGCCGATAGCATAGAGGTGGATCAGGGTAGAAACAGCGGTCACCATGAGCGCCATGGGGGCAGAGAGAGGATCGAAAAGGAGCTCGAAAGGGACCTGCAGGGGACCGCTCTGCAGCCAGGTGAAGAGAGTGACCCGGGTGCCCTCGCTGGCCAGGGGCCAGGCGGCCAGGGTCAGCAGAGCGCTTGCGGCTACCCCGGCCACGGCCAGAAATTCGCTCAGACGGCGCGGTAGGAGCCTGCCGAAAAGCACATTGAGGATTCCCCCCATAAGCGGCGCCAGGGGTATGAGCAGCAGTGTGGAGTGGGTCATCCCTTCATCCCGTCATAAGCGTCGGCGTCGAGGCTGGCCTTCTGGCGACGCAGGTAGACGACCATAGCCAGGGAAATGGCAACTTCGGCCGAAGTCATGGCCATCAGAAAAATCACGAAGATCTGGCCGTCGACCTGCTGCCAGAAAGCGGCGGCGCCGATAAAAGCCAGACCGGCGGCGTTGAGCATGATTTCAATGCCGATGAGGATCATGATCAGGTTGCGCCGCGCCAGGGTGCAGGCAAGCCCCATGAGAAAGAGGGCGGCGGCAAAGCCGAGCACATGAGAAAGGGGCACGATCATGTATCCTCCCTTTCTGGTTCAGGGTCCTGTTTTCGGCGATCGACCCGTCCCACGTAGTAGGCGCCCACCGCCGCGAACAGCAGCTGGAAAGAGACGATTTCCACGGCCAGGGCGTATTCCTTGAACAGGGCGTAGCCGAAGGTGCGTGGCGAAGCGTAGAAGCGGGGAACACCGTCGGCACCGCCAGCGTCGAGGCCGAGCAGGAGCAGGGTGCAACTCAGCAGTACGACGGACAATAGCACCACCGGTCCCCAGCGACGCCAGCCCGGCACGGGTTGATCCGGAGCCAGTTCGAGCATCATGATGATGAAAAGAAAGAGAACCATGATCGCCCCGGTGTAGATGATGACTTCCCAGGCGGCCACCAGGGGGGCGCCGAGCAGGTAAAAGAGCAGGGCCAGGGCGAAAAAGGCGTTGACCAGGTAGAGGACGGCATGCACGGGATGGCGCCGGGTTATGCACATGCCCGTGGCGGCCAGGGCGGTGGTGGCTAGAATGTAGAACAGGGCGGTCGCCATGATCCAATTACCTCAGGGAAGCAGGCTGCGGGGTTCGACGGGACCATATTCGTCCTCGTTTTTTCCCCTGGGGTTGGCCACGCCGATGCCGGCATGGCGATAAAAATCGTAGTGAAGATCCTTGCCGCCGTCGTCGATGAGCAGATCTTCTTTCTCATAAACGAAGTGCAGCGGATCTCTCTTGCCGAACTCGTAATCTGTCGTCATCTGGATGGCCAGGGTTGGACAAGCCTCGGTGCACAGGCCGCAGTAGATGCAGCGGGCGAAGTTGATGCGGAACCAGGCGGCGTAGCGGCGGCCGTCCACAGCTTCGGCCGCCTGCATCGAAATGCAGTCGACGGGACAGGCGGCGCTGCACATATGGCAGGCGACGCAGCGCTCCTCCCCCTGGGGATCGCGCGTCAATACGAGGCGGCCCCGGTAGCGGAAAGACGGCACCGTTTTTTCTTCCGGGTACTGCCGAGTCACCGGTTTGCGCATCAGGTTGCGCAGGGTGACCCAGAAGGGCTGCAGCGTACCCTGAATATCGCGCCAGAGGGACATATCAGACTCCCAGCCAGAGCAGCACCGCTCCGGTAACGAGGACGTTCAGCAGAGCCAGGGGGACCAGCACCTTCCAGCCGAAGTGCATCAGCTGGTCGTAGCGCAGTCGTGGCAGCGAGCCCCTGGTCCAGATAAAGAGGAAGCAGACGAACAGAACCTTGCCGACGAACCAAACCAGCGGCGGCAGCAGGGGACCATGCCAACCGCCCAGAAAGAGCACGGTGACCATGGCACTGAGAATGATCATGTTGATGTATTCGCCGACGAAAAACAGGCCGAAACGCATGCCGGAATATTCCGTGTGAAATCCGGCCACCAGCTCGGCTTCCGCTTCGGGCAGGTCGAAGGGAACCCGCTTCGATTCCGCCAGCGTGCTGATAAAGAATATCAGAAAGGCCAGCGGATGCAGGACGGCGAAGGGGAGCTTCGCCTGGGCCATGACGATATCGGTGAGGGAGAAGGAACGCGCGGCCAGCACCACCGGCACGATGGCCAGTCCCATGGACAGTTCGTAGGAAATAAGCTGGGCCAGGCCGCGGATGGAGCCGAGCAGGGCATACTTGGAATTGGAAGCCCAGCCCCCCAGGGCCACACCGTAGACCGCCAGGGACGACAGCCCGAGAAAGTAGAGAACCCCGATGTTCAGGTCGCACACGACCAGGGGGATGGTGCGGCCGAAAAGAGTGATGGGGGGCGAAAAAGGGACCACAGCAAAGGCGAGCAGGGCCGTGATGGCGGTGAGTCCAGGCGCCAGCAGAAAGATAGGGCGGTCGGCGCCGGCCGGTATGGTGTCCTCCTTCGTGAGCAGCTTGATGACGTCGGCCAGCGGCTGCAACAGGCCGAAAGGGCCGACGCGATTGGGGCCGTGACGCAATTGCAGGCGTCCGAGGATCTTGCGCTCGGCCAGCACCAGATAGGCGGCCAGGGTCAGAACGACGCCAAAGATGAGGAGAAGCTTGACCAGAATCAAGGTGAGGGTCAGCAGCATATCCATCATGGCTGACCTCCCTGTTCCGTTTCGAGCCAGCCGTATTGCCGCGGGCCCCCGGGTACCAACAGCTCGATGCCGCTGCCGCGCTGTCGCGGCACGATGGCTATGCCTCGGGCCATGCGTGCAGAGAGGCGCAGAGTCAGACTGAATTGACCGAGGGAGGAGGACAGGCGAACCCGCTCGCCTTCCCGCAGGCCGCGCTCCTTGGCATCCTCGGAATGGAGCAGCACATAGGGGTCGGTGTCTCTAAGCTGCAAGGGTGGCGACAGGCTGGCCAGCAGCTCGGAACCGAAAAGGGACTCGACGGGGAGCAGGGTCAGGGCGTTTTCCGGCACACACTCCAGCGGCTGGGCGGTGTTTTCGGCCTCAGCGCCCGCAGGTGCAGACAGGCGTTCCCCTGGACGTTCGCCTAGGGCAGCGAACAGCGGATTCTGGGCGGCAAGTTGCGGGCGCAGGGCCGTCAGCGAGTCCTTCAGTCCCAGAAGATCGGCCAGGATGGCCCAGGCCTGCCGGGGCTGCTCATCAGGACCGGGCTCGGTGAATTCTCGCGGCGGGTGCTGGCCCTGACCCGTCTCCCGCAGGGGAAGGCTGGCCGAGAACACCGGCTCAAAGGCTTGAGGCCGCCCCTCATTGTTAACGAAGATCCCTTCTCCTTCAGCCGTTACCCTGGTGGGCAGCAGCAGGTCGGCATGGCGGGAAGCCATAGTGGGGAGCGAGTCGAAAACGGCGAGATACTCCAGGCGCGAGAGGGCCGCCCCCGCCCGGGCCGGATCGGGATAATCGCTGAAAGGATCTGTTTCCAGGCACACCATGGCCCGAACGCTGCCGTTCAGCATGGCATTCAGGTGGTGGTCGAAAGTGTCTTCCCCCGGCGAGAGCAAGGCGCCCCCGTAGCTGTTGGGTCCGCCCAGCAGCACAAAGGCACCGCAGGGACGAGCGGCCGGCGAGAAGGCTGCCAGGGTGCGGAAAAGCTCATGGACGCCGTCACCGCCAAGCAGATCAGCACCGGCGGCGATGACGGGACGCTGCGCCCGGTCGAGGCGGCTGGCAATCCCTTCGAGGCAGCTGGCTTCCTGACGGGAAAAGACGGAAAAATCTTTGGTGCGCAGCGCCGTCAGCACCTCGGGCAGGCGCTGAGGTGGCATGGGCAGGTGAGCGGACGGACAGCAGAGGTCGACGGGACGGGGGTCGATGCTGGCGGCCAGTCCACCCGCCCGCACCGCCTGGCGGATGGCCAGGGCAAGGAGGGGACCTTCCCCGAGCGGGTCGCAGCCCAGCGTCAGGATGAAATCGGCCTGACGGATATCCGCCAGACTGCGGGCGTGATCGCCCAGCAGAGCGGCGGTATGACGGGCAGCCCGGTCGCGCTGGGGGTGAACCTCGTAGACAAGGCGCCGTCCGCCCTGTCTGCCGGCCCATTGGCCGAACAGGGTGTTGGCCTCCAGGCTGGCGCGCGCCGAGCCCACGTAGAGGATGCTGTCGGGCCCGTGAATGCGGCGAATGGCGGCGAGGCGGTCCTCCAGAGCGGCGAGAGCCTTTTTCCAGCTGACCTCGCCGCCGTCAAGGCGGGGGCGACGGCGGCGCTGGGGATGATTGGCATGGCCGTAGCCGAAGCGCCCCCGATCACAGAGGAAGAAGCCGTTGGTGTGGGGATTGACGCCGGCTCGCACACGCTGCAGTTCACCGTAGCGGGCGCCGGGGATGGTGGCGCAGCCCAGGGAACAGTGGGGGCAGATGGAGGGGGCCTCTTCCAGATCCCAGACCCGGGAACGGTAGCGGAAGGTTTTATCCGTGAAGGTGCCGGTGGGGCAGACGTCCACCAGATTGCCGGAGAAGGGGCTCTCCAGACAGCCGTCCTGGAAGCGGCCGAAGAAGAGACGCTGTCGACTGCCCATCACGCCGAAATCGGTGCCGCCGCAATAGTCCTGATAGGTCCGCACGCAGCGGTAGCACTGGATGCAGCGATTCATCTCCTGGATGACGAAAGGTCCGAGATCCTGGTTGCGGAAGGTTCTTTTTTTGCCGCCATAGCGGCGCAGGCCGTGGCCGCCGGCGATCGTCATGTCCTGCAGCTGGCACTGGCCGCCTTCGTCGCACACCGGGCAGTCGTGGGGATGATTCATCATCAGCCATTCGATGACGTGAGCCCGCTGTTCCTGTGCCTGGGCCTCCGAGGTCGAGACGACCATGCCGTCTTTGGCCTCGACCATGCAGCTCATCTGTACGCCCTTGACCGGGCCGTCCACGAAGGTCATGGCACAGAGACGGCAAGCGCCCACCGCGCCGAGAGCGGCGTGGTAGCAGAAGTGCGGGATGACGATGCCCAGCTGCTCGGCCGCCTGTAGCACGTTGGTGCCTTCAGGGACGGTGATGGTCAGATTGTCGATGGTCAGTGTCGGCATGGCAGTTCACATCGTCAGTTAGCAAGGGGGCAGCGACCCCGGCGAATATGGTCAACGAGTTCTTCCTCAAAGAGTCGTAGCAGGCTCTCGACCGGCCCCATCGCCCCCATGGCCAGGGCGCAGAAGGAGCGGCCGTTGATGTTGCGCACCTGCCCGCGCAGCATGTCGAGATCGTCCAGGGTTCCCTGCCCCTGCTCGATTTTTTCCAGCAGCCAGGAGACCATGGGCAACCCGTCACGGCAGGGCGTGCACCAGCCGCAGCTTTCCCGGGCAAAGAAACGGTTGAGGTTGAGGGTCGCCGCGACCATGCAGGTGTGGTCATCGAAGACGGTGACCCCGCCCGTCCCCAGGCGGCTGCCGACCTGCTCCAAGGCTTCGTAGTCCAGCGGCACGGCCAGATGTTCGGCGGTCAGAAAGGGGGTGGAGGCCCCGCCGGGCAGGCAGGCCTTGAAGGTGCGGCCTTTCCAGACGCCGCCGCCGTATTCGGTGATGAGATCGCCCAGGGTGATGCCGATGGGCAGCTCGTGACATTCGGTGCGCTCCAGGTGTCCCGAGAGGCCGTAGAGCTTGGTGCCGGCCCCCTTTTCCGTATAGGCGAGACTGGCAAACCAGTCGGCCCCGCCAAGGATGATATGGGGGATGTTGGCCAGCGTCTCCACGTTGTTCACCGTGGTTGGCTTGCCGAAGAGGCCGCGCACGGCCGGAAAGGGCGGCTTGGAGCGGGGGTTGGCGCGCTTGCCTTCCAGACCGTTGAGCAGGGCCGTTTCCTCGCCGAGGATATAGCGCCCGGCGCTGCCGTGTACGTGAAGGTCGAAGGAAAAGCCGGAGCCGAGGATGTTCTGGCCTAGCAGGCCGGCCTGGGAGGCTTCGGCGATGGCCCTCTCCAGGTTGTGCATGGCCTGGCGGTAGGCGTAGCGGATAAAAATAAAGCCCGTGGGGATCTGCATGGCGTAGGCGGCGAGGATCATCCCTTCCACCAGCTGGTGCGGGTCGGCTTCCAGCAACTGGCGATCCTTGTAGGTCCCCGGCTCCATCTCGTCGCCATTGCACACCAGGTACTTCTGCCCCGGCTGCTCCGAGGGGAAAAAGGACCATTTGACCCCGGTGGGAAAGCCGGCGCCGCCGCGGCCCCGCAAGCCGGAGGCCTTGACGACGTCGCGCACGGCGGCCGGGTCCATCTGTTTCAGGGCCTTGACCAGCGCCGTGTAGCCTCCCTGTCGGCGGTATTCCTCCAAAAAGACGCATTCGCCGGGCCGCCGATTTTTGAACAGGAGCAGGGTGTGTTTTTTCATGGTGTGCCCCCGGTTCGTTCGGCCGCCAGAATGGCGTCGATCTTCTGCGCGTCCAGGTGTCCATAGAGGGTAAAACCGATCATCATGGCCGGGGCCTGGCCGCAGGCCCCCAGGCAGCAGGTCGGCAGCAGGGTGAAGGACCCGTCAGCGGTGGTCTCGCCCAGGGCGATGCCGAGCCTGTCCTGCAGATGACGTACGATCCCTTCACTCCCCCGGCTCCAGCAGCAGATGGAGTCGCACACGTGAATAACCCGCCGTCCCACCGGCTGGCGGAATATCTTGTCGTAGAAGGTGGCGATTTCTTCCACCTGCAAAGGTGACAGCCCCAACAGGGAAGCCGTCAACACCACGCCTTCGTCCGGAACCCAGCCGTATTTCTCCTGAATGGCACGCAAAAGGTCGATGACCAGCTCGCGGGGGTGCTCTGAGCGATTGAGGCGCTTTTGAAACTCTTCCAGTTTTTGTGGACTCAGCAGTTCAGGTGCCATATCAGCGATCCAGATCGGCCAGGACGAAATCGATGGAGGCCAGGATGGTGAAGAGATCGGCGACCATCCAGCCCCGGCTCAGTAGCGGCAAGGTCTGCATGTGGGCGAAGGACGGCGTGCGGATGCGCAGACGGTAAGGGACGTTGCCGCCGTCACTGACCAGGTAGTAGCCGCACTCCCCCTTGCTCGATTCGATGGCCCGGTAGCATTCCCCCGCCGGTGGTGTCAGGCCACGGGAAAGGTTGACGAAATGGTGAATGAGGCTCTCGATATCGCGCAGCCCGTCAGCCTTTTTGGGATAGACGTAGCGGTAGTCGTCGGTAACCCAGCGCCCCCCCGGCATCTTTTCAGCACATTGTTTGACGATGTTCAGGCTCTGCCGCATCTCCTGCAGCCGTACCAGATAGCGGGCGTAACAGTCCCCACCCTGAGCGGTAGCGACCTCAAAGTCGAACCTGTC
This sequence comes from Desulfuromonas sp. KJ2020, assembly GCF_024197615.1. NCBI lineage: Bacteria > Pseudomonadati > Thermodesulfobacteriota > Desulfuromonadia > Desulfuromonadales > Desulfuromonadaceae > Desulfuromonas > Desulfuromonas sp. KJ2020. The sequence goes on along the minus strand of NZ_JAKUKE010000001.1, from coordinate 479,099 downwards.
ATAGCCGCCGTAGGGCATGGTGCGGCGCAGGTCCCAGGCGAGGCCCGTGGCCCGCAGGTTCGGACCGCTTACGCCCCAGTCGAGGGCCTCGTCGGTGGTGAGCACGCCGACCCCTTCGGTGCGGGCCCGGAAGATGGGGCCGTTGCTGAACATTTTTTCCAGCTCGTCCAGGCGCGCGGCAAAGTCTTGGGTGAAAGTGTCAACCACGGTCTTCCAGCCGTCCGGAAGGTCGTCGGGCAGACCGCCGACACGGAACCAGGCCGGATGCATGCGGCCCCCCGTGATCATCTCGACGATATCGAAAATCTTCTCCCGTGACTCAAAGGTGTAAAAAACGGGGGTCATGGCGCCGACGTCGTTGCCGAAGGTGCCGAGCCAGACCAGATGGCTGGCGATGCGAAAGAGTTCGCATAACATGATGCGTACCGTCTGGGCGCGCGCCGGCACCTCCACCCCGAGCAGAGTCTCCAGGGGATAGAGGTAGGCCAGGTTGTTCATGACACCTGACAGGTAGTCGATGCGGTCGGTGTAGGGGATGAACTGGTTCCAGTGCTGGCGCTCGCCGGTCTTTTCGGCCGCCCGGTGGTGGTAGCCGATGTCCGCGTCGATATCGTCGATTTCTTCGCCCCGCAGTTTCAGAATGAGACGCAGCACGCCGTGGGTGCCGGGGTGGTGGGGACCGACGTTGAGAACCATCGTCTCGTCATCTTCGCCAACGGCGCGGCTCTTGAAAAAATCACCGCCGTCCCGGGGCAACATGGTGGCGGCGGTGGCCGCCGTATAGGGGGGCATCTCCGTGGCCCGGAAAGGGTGGGATTTGCGTAACGGGTGCCCCTGCCAGCTTTCCGGCATCAGAATGCGCCGTAGATCGGGGTGTCCCGCAAAAGAAATCCCGAACATGTCATAGGCTTCCCGTTCATACCAGTTGGCCGCCGGCCAGATGTCGGTAACGCTGGCCGCCTGGGGATGCTCTCCCGGCAAAGGGACCTTGAGGCGGAGGTAGCTCTGCGCTTCGAAAGAGAGCAGGTGATAGACCAGGGTGGTGTCATGAGCGGGGCGGGCCCGTCGCGCCGATTCGTCGATGGCGGTGATGTCCTCCAGACGACGATATTTCTGCGGTGCCTCCTCTTTGAGAAAACGGAGAACTTCCAACGCCTTTTCCGGTGCAGTGATCAGGGTCGGCATGTCGGCCCCCAACGAATCGCGTTTCACCGCTTCGGAGAAACGCTCCTGCACGGCCCGCAGCAGGTCGTCGGTGCCGGGAAATTCCACCTGCGGTTGCCGGGGCCGCCAGATAATGTCTGCACGGCTTTGCCGGAAATCGGGGGGCTGCTGGGAGGTGCCGCGGATGGGGCTGAAGCCGTAGCCGGGTCCGCGAGTGTCGCGGCTTTTGCTGACTCCGTCCACGAGAACAGGCACGGTGGTGCCCTCGTTGCCGCCGGGAAGGCCGAGCACGGGGCGTGCCGGACGTTCTTCGCGGGCGATTTTGTCCTGCAGCAGCATGAGTCCGTGCATGAAGGCCTCGGGGCGGGGCGGGCAGCCGGGGACATAGACGTCGACGGGGATGATCTGGTTCACGCCCTGAATGACGCTGTAGGTGTCGTACATGCCACCCGAGTTGGCGCAGCTGCCCATGGCGATGACCCACTTGGGGTTGGCCATCTGCTCGTAAAGACGGAGGATAGACGCCCCCATCTTTTTAAAGGGGGTGCCGGCAATCACCATGAGGTCGGCTTCTCGGGGACTGCCACGCAGGACTTCGGCACCGAAGCGGGCCAGGTCGAAACGCGGGGTCATGCTGGTCATCATTTCGACGAAGCAGCAGGACAGGCCGAAAAACATGGGCCAGAGGCTGTTTTTGCGCCCCCAGTTGATGGCGTCATCGAGGGTGGTGAGGACGATATTCGGCGGGATATTCTCTTTCACGGTTCCCCCCCTTGGCGACGCATGGCGCTGGGGCCCCATTCGAGCCCGCCGGCTTTCCATAGGTACAGCAGGCCGACAAAGAGCATGGCAATAAAAAAGGTGATCTGGAAGAATCCGGCCCACCCCAGCAGGTCGTAGGCCACCGCCCAGGAGACGACGAAGATGATCTCCACATCAAAAACGATGAAGAAGATAGCGACGAGATAAAAGGGCACGGGTTCGCCCAGACGGGCACTGCCGGTCGGGGCGATGCCCGATTCGTAGGATTCCTGCTTGATGGGGTGGCGGGTTTTATGGCCCAGGGTCCAGGCCAGCAGGAGCAGGATGCCAACGAGAAAAAGAGCGATGGCGGCATACAGCCCCAGCGACAGCAGGGCCTCGAAAGAAGGCGCGAGTTCTCCACCCGCCGGCAAGGCAGGGGTATGGGCGGAAGGTGAGGGCATGATAGGATCCGCTTGGTCGAGTTCTTAAGGTACGGGAAGCCGAAGGTTGCCCAGTGAAACGGCTATCAGGATCGGTGCTGATGCGGCTGTAAGCAACCGAATAGACAGCCACTTGGAACAATAACACAAAGTAGGAAATTGTCTAATGGGGGATATTAACCCCGGCGGGCAAGACCTTCAACAATGGCGGTGCGGGCCAGTTCGTCGCAGCGTTCATTTTCGGGGTGACCGGCGTGTCCGCGCACCCAGGCCCAGGTGACCTGATGCCCGTTCACGGCAGCCAGCAGACGCTCCCAGAGGTCGCGGTTAAGCACCTCTTCTTTCTTGGAGTTTTTCCAGCCTTTGCGAATCCAGCCCTGAATCCACTCGGTCATGCCTTTGTAAAGGTATTGGGAGTCGGTGGTCAGGTGAACCTGGCAGGGGCGTTTGAGCGCTTCAAGACCGGCGATAGCGGCCATCATCTCCATGCGGTTGTTGGTCGTCTGCGGGTCGAAGCCGGACAGCTCCTTCTCCTGCCCGGCATAGCGCAGAAGGGTGCCCCAACCTCCGGGACCGGGGTTGCCGGAACAGGCCCCGTCGCTGAAGATCTCAACAGTTTTCTTGGATGCTGTCATGGGATTCCTCAAAAGGAAAACATTATTACGCACTTCAATTCTGTTTACTACCCCAATATTTTTAAGGACTTCCTTTTTTAGCACGACCCGGGAAAGGATAGAAATAAGTGGCGGGCTGCAGGTGGGGTATTTGATGGCGCATGGCGCCATTGATGTATGTTATGCTCTGCCCTAAATTTCTTGGGAGGCTGTAGCATGAAATTTCTCTTTTTTCTGGCAATGTGTATCCCGCTTTTAACCGCCTGCGGTCCCAACCTGACAAGTATCGTCTACTTCGAACGGCAGCAGCCGAGCAGCAAGAAGATCGAACTTCTCGATCAGGCGATCGCGACCTACGATGAAGATGACTTCCAGTGGGAGATGAACCATCCTTACGGCAAGGTCCTGCCCTGCTACTCCCCTCTGGACTGCGCCTTCTACACCAAAGACATGGAGGTGGCCCGCTACCTGTTGGAGCGGGGAGCGCTGCCGGATCTGAAGCCGATGATCGGAGTTGGGGATTCGGCCGACAAAACCAACTACCTCATCCAGAATGTGGTGATCCGGGCCAAGTCGGACGAGGAGGCGGCCGCATCACTGGCCCTTCTCCTCGAATATGACGCCAATCCGAATCTGTGCAGTCGCAACAGCCCTGGCCCCCCGCTCAATACGGCTATCCGACGACATTTCCCGAAGTCGGTGGAAGTCCTGCTGAAAAACGGCGCGACCCTGCGTTCCAAGCGCTGCGAGGACCCGCCCGGATCGAATCCTTTCTACCTGGCCAAGTTGGGTCCCATGCCGGTGGCGTACTCCCCCTTGGAGTATGCCGTTTTGAAGGGTCGCGACGGCGACGAGACGGATCAGGAGATTTTGTCGCTGCTTCTAAAGTCTGGGGCCGACCCCTTCGACATGGATGGGCTTTACACCCTTCCCAGTTACGCCGAAGAACAGGGGAAGCCGCAGATGGCCAACTTCGTCATCGAGGAGTACATTGCGCTCCAGAAGATGAACGAACGGCAGATTAGAAACTTCAAGGCTGAGCTTGAGCGCCGCAACCAGCACCTTGCGACGCACAGAGCTGCGGAGGCCGAAGAGAAGAAGGCCCGGTTGGCCCAGAGCGCCCGTCAGCAGGCGCAGGAGGTCGTAGATGACTCCAACAGCTGGGCAGCCTCCGGAGTGGCCCTGCTGAAAGAGGCTTCGAACCAGTACCAACTTGCTCAACAGCGGCAACTCCCGCCTGTTTCAGTTTCCGCCGACAGACTGAATCCTGCCCCCGAAAAAGCTGGGTCGCCTGGGCTACAGAAGCGCATCGACAGCTCCTGCGACAATTCGCCTCACTGCCAGCCTACCACCTATGACGGGCCGTATCAGTACACTAAGAGGGTGACCGGTTTTGGCAAAGGCTACAACAACGAGACCGCCTGCGAGCGCAGCAGGCAGCACATTTCCGTCTCCCACGAGTGTGAGGAATGGGTGGACGGGAGACTGACCCTTGGCGCGGGAGTCGCTTATGATGCCTGTGTATGCACAGAACTCGAATTCAAGAGCGAATGCCGCACCCCTGCCACGGTCTACTGCGGGTTGCCACCAACACCTGGGGGCAAGGGTGTGCAGGTGGAATGATACCGGTCGGCTTTGTGTGAAATAAGCACCACAAAAAAGAAAAACGCCCCTTCCGACTCTGCATCGGAAGGGGCGTTTTCTTTTTGGCGTCCCCAGGGGGATTCGAACCCCCGTCGCCGCCGTGAAAGGGCGGTGTCCTGGGCCAGGCTAGACGATAGGGACTTGAACTTTCAAGTACCCCGCGGGAAATGACCCCGCTGTGTACGGTTTGACTTGGTGAGCCGCGTTGGGATCGAACCAACGACCATCTGATTAAAAGTCAGATGCTCTACCATCTGAGCTAGCGGCTCGTGCAACAGGAATGACTTTATACTGGAACCCTTTGGGGAAGTCAACCCCTTTTTCAAAAAAAATCTTCAGCTCTGTGTCTTAATTGGAGCCGAAAGGATTCTTTACCTGCATGGTCTGGTCACGTCGGGGACCCACGGAAACGAGGGCGATGGGGCAGCCAGTCACCTCTTCGAGCTTCTTAAGGTAAAGGCGGGCTTTCTCCGGCAGCTCATCGTAAGAGCGTACGCCCGACAGGTCGGAATTCCACCCTTCCATTTCTTCATATACCGGTTTGCATTCGGCCAAAATGTCGGGATCCTGCGGGAATGTCTCCACCATGTCGCCATGGTAGGAATAGGCCGTACAGATCTTGATGGTGTCGAGTTCGTTGAGAACGTCGAGCTTGGTGATGGCCAGCCCGGTCAGGCCGTTGGTGCGCACGGCCTCACGCAGGGCCACGGCGTCAAACCAACCCGTCCGCCGGGGGCGGCCCGTTGTAGCGCCAAACTCCTGGCCGATCTGGCGCAGCTTTTCGCCCATCTCGTCATTGAGTTCGGTGGGGAAGGGGCCTTCGCCGACGCGGGTGACATAGGCTTTGGAGATGCCGATGACTTCGTCGATGAACCGGGGCCCGACACCTGCACCGGTGCAGGCGCCGCCGGCGATGGTTGAGGACGAGGTGACGTAGGGGTAAGTCCCGTGGTCGATGTCAAGCAGACTTCCCTGAGCGCCCTCGAAAAGGATGTTGTGCCCGGCCTCGATGCTCTCGTTGAGGATGAGGGAGGCGCGACCCAGGTATTTCTCCAGTACCTGGGCGTAGCCGCTGTACTCCTCGAGGATGGCTTCTTCGGACAGAGGATTCTGTCCCAGAAACTTCTCAAGGTAAAAGTTCTTCTCGGGCAGAATTTCCTTGAGCTTACGAGCGAAGACCTGCGGCTTCACCAGATCGTTGAGACGAATGCCGCGGCGGCCGATCTTGTCTTCGTAGGTCGGGCCGATACCCCGTCCGGTGGTGCCGATCTTGCGAGCGCCGGAACGGGCTTCGCGGGCTTTGTCGATCTCCCGGTGGTAGGGCATGATGACATGCACGTTGCCGTCGATGACCAGTTGGCTGTCGTCTTTGAGGTACCCTTTTTTCTTCAGGTTGGTAATTTCGCGGATGAAAACTTCGGGGTCAAGGACCACGCCATTGCCGATGATGCAGCGCTTGCCTTCGTGCAGGATGCCGGAGGGGATCAGGTGGAGGACGGTTTTCTCGTCACCGACGACCAGGGTGTGCCCGGCGTTGTTGCCGCCCTGGTAGCGGACGACATCGTTGGCATACTCGGTGTAGATATCAACGACCTTGCCCTTGCCTTCATCGCCCCATTGGGCGCCTACGATAATTACATTAGCCATATTGATTTTCTCCTGGTGAGACTTAAAGAACGAAACTTTCGTCCTGGATCGATGGATAGGACACCGATTTTTCGGAACCGTCCGTGAGGTTGATGAGGCGGATATCCTGCGCCGGCGACAGAATCATGACATAACGGAAGTTCATTTTGCGAGCATAGGCCAGGGAGCCTTCCAGATCGCGGGGAATGATATCGCGAGCGGCGGAGATGCCTTTTTTCCGCAGAGTCTGGGCCAGGCGCTGGGCCAGTTCCTTGTCCGGGGCGGACTGAAAAATGAGCACGTCGGTCTGGCAGACGGCCAGTTCATCCAGTCGTTTGTCCAGGGCAAAGAGCAGGTTGAGCAGATTGAAGGCGAAGCCCGTGGCCGGGGCCGGATAGCCGTAGGCAGCGGTCAGGTTGTCGTAGCGGCCGCCGAAGCAGACGGCACGGCCGAAGCCGGTGAGGAACCCCTGGAAGGTTACACCCGTATGGTAGTCGAGTCCGCGCAGTTCGCCAAGGTCAAAGGTGACATGGTCCTCAACCCCATAGACCTCAAGGATATCCAAAACTTTTTTGAGGTCGGACAGCGCTTTGCGCGAACGGTCGTTGCTCACCACGTTTTCGGCCTTTTGCAGAACCTCCCGGCCGCCGAAGAGGCGGGGGAGCGCCATTACTTCGGCTCGGGCCTGCTCGGTCAGGGGCAGATCGGCCAAAAGCTCTTTGAGGCCGGAATTGTCTTTACGGGCGATGGCGGCCTGAATCAGCCGGGCCCGGTCGCCGGAGACGGGCAGGTTTTCCATGACGCCTCGAAAGAACTCGACCTGACCGATATCGATGGTGAATTCACCCGCCCCCAAATTTTTAAGACACTCCACGGCCATGGCGATCATTTCGGCATCGGCCTCCGGACTTTCCAAGCCAATCAGCTCGACTCCCGCCTGAAAGATCTCACGGTCCTTGCCGGCCTGTATCTCGGTGTGGCGCAGAACCCGGCCCGAATAGCACAGACGCAGCGGCAGCGGCATCTCGCGCATGCGCGTGGCGACAATGCGGGCGACCTGGGGAGTGATGTCGGGGGGAAAGGCCACCAGTTTGCCGCTCTGACGGTCGTCGAAACGGAAGGTCTTCTCCCGCAGTCCGGCCCCTAGGCCCCGCTCCAGGTCATGGAGAAATTCGAGGGACGGCGGGATGACGGGACGAAAGCCCCACAAGCTGAAAACGCTGAGCAGGCTGCTGCGAAGAAAGTCAATCTTGGCCGCCTTGACCGGGAGGAAATCCTTCACTCCTTTGGGGAGCATGGCCTCGATGGCGTTATCGGGAATAGGCATGGTTGATATCCGTTGCAAAGTCTTGTGTTCGTATCGACCGTCTGGGCGGTCGGTCTCCTTCGGCGGCGCCTGGTCAGAGCCTGACCTGCACCGCCGAAAGGATATGGGCGTTGTTGCGCATGTTGGTCAGCACCGCTTCCGGTATTTCGCTGTCGACATTGATCAGCGAAATGGCCCTTCCTTTGATCTTGCGACGGGAAAGGTTCATCATGGCCACGTTGATGCCGGCTTCGGCCAGGGTGTAGCCAATAAAGCCAATCACGCCAGGACGATCATCGTTGTGCAGGACGAGGAGGTGCCCGTCGGGGACGGCTTCTACCGGGTAGTCGTCCACTCGGACAATGCGGTAATCCTCCTCGCCGAAAAGGGCACCGCAGACGGAACGTACCCCGTCAGCGCAATGTACCGTCAGGCGGATCATGTTGGCGAACCCCTCAGAGGCTTTGCTGCGAGTCTCCAACACTTTGATTCCCCGTTCTTCAGCCAGGTGCGGAGCGTTCACATAGTTGACCATGGAGCCGATCATGGGGGTCAGCAGGCCCTTGAGCAGGGAGAGAGTCAGAGGCTCCGTGGGAAAGTCAGTGACGCTGCCGGCATATTCGATGGTGAGCTTCTCCAGGCCGCGGGCGCAAAGTTGCGCCTGAAAGGAGCCGAGCCGCCCGGCCAGGTCGATATAGGGCTTCATGACCGCCAGCAGTTCGGCGCTGATGGACGGCACATTAATAGCATTGACGATGTTGCCCCGCAGGAGGAAATCGACGATCTGTCGCGCTACCTGAACTGTGACATTGATCTGCGCATCCGTTGTCGCCGCCCGCAGATGTGGTGTGCAGATAACCTGGGGAAGAGAGAGCAGGGGATTGTCTTTATGGGGAGGCTCCTTGCTGAAAACATCGAGAGCAGCGCCGGCGATACGGCCGCTCGTTATGCCTCTAGCTAAGGCGTCCTCATCAATGAGGCCGCCGATGGCACAGTTGATGATGCGGCAGCCGGGCTTGACTCTTTGTAAGGACTCCTCATCGAGGATATTGACAGTCTCGCTATTTAACGGAACGTGGAGCGTGATGAAGTCCGAGCGCTGCAGCAGATCATCGAGGTCCACCTGCTCAGCCATCAGTTGACGCGCCATTTCGCCGGACAGGTAGGGGTCGTAAAGCAGCACGCGCATCTTGAGACAAAGGGCGGTCTCGATGACCAGTCGACCAATCTTGCCCCCACCAATGACGCCCAGCGTCTTGCCGGCGATCTCCACGCCCGTGAAACGATCCTTCTCCCAGTGACCGGATTTGGTCGACTGGCTCGCCAAGGGAATCTGCCGGGCGAGGGCCATCAGCATGGCAATGGTGTGTTCCGCCGTTGTGGTCGTACTGCCAAAGGGGGTGTTCATAACCACTACGCCCTTGCGATTGGCGGCGGCCAGATCCATATTTTCAATGCCGATGCCAGCCCGGCCAACCACTTTGAGGCGGGTGGCGGCCCGCAGCACCTCTTCGGTTACCTGGGTGCCGCCGCGCACGACCAGAGCGTCAGCGTCGGCCACTTCTTTAAGAAGATCTTCGGGGGAGAGTCCGGGATGGTAGCAGAGTTCAATGCCTTCGGCTTGTTTAAAGACCTCCAGGCCGGCAGGGGAGAAATTGTCGGAAACAAGCACTTTCATAGGCCAGAACCTGAATATTCGGAAAAATGCCTAAGGCTACAGAGGAAACCAGCCAAACAAAAGCGTACGTTAGCAACACTGCCGGTTGATGTCAAGGCGAAAGCCGGCCGAAGAAAAAGGCAACTGGCGGGAAAAAGGGGCATTTTTGGTGGTGCCTCAAGGGTGCTCAGGGCGCGGGGAGGTATGCCGTGTTATGGCCGGTGTTTTCGCGGCCAGATTTGCCATATCGCGTAAAGAGCCCATGACGCCAAAAGATTAAAGGAAAGGCTAGTTCTTGAAAATACACAACTCCAGACGTTGTCATTCTGGTTGGCATGAAGCGTGTATTCGCCATATATCGGTTCGCATATCTTGGGTCATTTATATATAGATTTTATTTGATTGTTATATTCCGGTATCTATATGTAGGGAATTTTTGCTTGATTCTTTACCGGCCCGGTGATAACAAGAACCCGTTTTGACAATTGGCGGCTGTGTATGGTGCGCGGGCGTCACAACAAGAAGCAATGGGAGGAAGATTAGGTATGAAAAAGGTGATGAAAGCAGCGGCTGCTTTGGCTCTGGTCGGCTTCATGGCTACCTCGGCCTTTGCGGTAACCGGCGGCAATCCCAAAAAAGGCAAGTATCTGTACAAGAAAAACTGCAAATCCTGCCATACTGAAGGCGCTGAGGGCGGCAACCTGACCCCTCTGAGCAAGACCATGGCCCAGTGGGACCGTTTCTTCGAGCGTGACAAGCATGCTGCCAAGCCCGAAGCATTCGAGGGCATCAGCGAAAAGGATCTGCTCGACATCCAGCAGTTCCTCTATGACCACGCTGCTGACGGCCCCCAGCCCCAGACCTGCGGTTAATTAAGATATCCCTGCCCGTTTATGCGGGCAGGGATTGTTTTTGCCCGGTACCACAAACCACGTTGATTCTATCAACCAAGGAGGCACAAAATGCGTAAACTGATGGCCATTCTGCTGGCCGCCCTGCTCGTAGCGCCTGCCACCGCTCTGGCAGCTACCAGCATCGAGGAACTGCAGAAGAAGATCGAAGAACTGACCGACGAAGTCGACTACCTCTCCGGCCGCGTCGACAAGACCGAGAAGCACACCGCTCTTGACCGCATCGAGTTTTCCGGCGACCTGCGTGCCAAGGCTGACACCCTGCATTACAGCGATGTGGCCTGGAGCCCTGGTATGATGGTCGATATGACCGGAGTTCCTGGCATGCCGCCGGTGGTAGTCCCTGTATCTATGCTCACCGGTAACCCTGTTATCCCAGGTATGATGCCGGCTGTAGCGCCGGAAAAAGGGGATCTCGATAACGACATCCTCTACACTACCCGGCTGCGCCTCAATATGAAGGCCAAGGTGTATGATAATGTTAATTTCTCCGGCCGTCTTAGCATGTATAAGAACTGGGGCGATTCCACGGGCGTCAAGGTGTTTGACTCCTGGGATTCTTTCACTATGGATGGCACACATAGTGGCAATACCACTAGTGACAGCCTGTTTGTTGAGCGCGCCTATTTCGACTGGAGCCACATCGGTGGTTCGAACTTCTACCTCTCCATCGGTCGTCGTCCTTCGACTTATGGTCCTCCCACCCAGTATCGTGAAAACGAGTTGCGTGGCGGTACCCCTTCCGGGCACCTGGTGAACTTTAACTTTGATGGCGTCACCATCGGTTATAACCTGAGCGAGCTGACCGGCATCGAAGGCCAGACCATCCGTTTCTGTTATGGTCAGGGTTTTGAGTCCCAGTATGGTAATGGCGAGCTTTTCACCCGCAATGATTTCAATACCGAAGATACCCACCTGGGTGGTATCAATTTCGATATTCTGAACGACGGCACTAACTTCCTGCAGTTGACCGCTTTTGCCGCGCTTGATGTCGTGGATGGTTTCAAAGGGACATTCGCTTTCCCTTCTCAATTTGTCGATCTTTTCACTACAAATATCGCTGCTGACACCGCCATGTTCCCTAATATGAACTTTGTCGTGCGTTATCAGCCTACCACCGTAGTGGGTGACATGTTCCTTGGCGGTCTGGGCTATGCCCGCGAAGAAATGAATGACGTCAAGTACTTCGCCTCTTTGGGTTGGACTCGTCTGGATCCCAATGGCAAGGCTGGAATGTTCGGTGGTATGGCCTCCGACGCTGTATTTAGTGCTACGACTGGGGAAATTGTCGGTGTGACCAATACGGATGCCAAAGACGGCTACGGTGTCTATGCCGGCGTGCAGGTTCCTGCTCCCCTTGGCAAGTTCGGCTTGGAGTACAACTTCGGTTCCAAATACTGGACCCCCTTCACTCAGGCCCAGGATGACGTCGCCGGCAGCAAGCTCGCCACTCGCGGCCATGCCGGTGAGGCTTACTACATCTTCGATATCAACCCCAACATGTTCATCAAGGTTGGCGGTATCTACTATGACTACGAGTACACTGGCAGCGGCTCTCCCGTCGGCGCTCCCCAGAAGGTCGACAGCGTCCTCGACGGCACGGCTTTCTCCATGCTTCCCGTTGTGGACAAGGCCTGGGACGGCTATGCCTCTCTGACCGTCAAGTTCTAATACGAACTTGCAGGCACCACCTCGAAGGGCCGGCAGCGATGCCGGCCCTTTTTCTTGGCGGATGGCGCGATAAATGGCTGTTGAGCTTTGGCTGCAAGGGGTGTATGATTTTCGAAACCACGCCATAGAGGAGAATTCATAAGCCATGTTCGGTCTTGGAACCCAGGAACTGCTCATCATTCTTGTGTTGGTGCTCATTATTTTTGGTGCCGGCAAGCTGCCGCAGGTCGGCGGTGCTTTGGGAAAAGGCCTGCGCAATTTCAAGCAGGGGATCAAAGAGGGGAATGGGGAGCAGGAAGAAGAGAAGAAAAAAATATCCGACGACAAGAAGGAAGACTGACCGTCTCTATTTTTCTATTTTCATCCATCACAAAACATCCCGTCCGGTCGGCGCCTGGCGGGATGTTTTGTATTTGGCGGAGTAAAGCCGGGTGGCAGTGCCCCTTTCAGGGTGAGCGCCGAGCTTCCTCGCGGTGGGCGGTCTGGGTGATGCGACGGATGGGGTCGAAGCCGGGCATCACCCAGCCGGATTGACGCAGAAATTGACGGATTTTTCCGCTGGCGATCAGGTCGTCCAGTTCTCGGCTGTTGACGACATCCTGTCGACCATCCTGGTAGATGACGCGAATCATCATAAAAGACACTCCTGAAAAAGTCTTTGCCCTTTGACAGTAGCATCGCCGACAGCGAATGCAACCGGATCATAAGCTTTTGGCGTTTTTTTGTCCTTTCGGCCGGGAAAAAATACTTTACAGGGCCGGGCCATTTGTGTAATCTTCCTTTTCCGCGGAGAGGTGACCGAGAGGCCGAAGGTGCACGACTGGAAATCGTGTGTACCGCAAGGTACCGAGGGTTCGAATCCCTCCCTCTCCGCCAGTTTTAAATGGATAACTCCCCGGGATTCGAAGCGAAGCGAGCGCTGCCAGTGGCAGAAAAGCGGACAGGATGTCCGCGTCAGCGAGCGCAGGGGAGCCGACGCCGGAGCTGCCGTGACGGCGGCGACAGAGTGGGTGAATCCCTCCCTCTCCGCCAGTTTTATAAATCAAGCAATTTCCTGAGGGATTCCTCTCTTTCCCAATTGCCGTTAGAAGTGACAGCCGGGTCCCGCGCAACGGACGGTCGCCAACCCCGTCAGGCCCGGAAGGGAGCAGCGGCAACGACCTCAGCCGTGTGCCGCGGGGGTGCCTGGCTGTCACTTGTGCCGGCAAATCCCACCGGCGTCCCTGCTCTCTCCTTTCTCCCCTCTTACCGGAGATCCGACACCCCATGTCTTACCTGGTACTGGCTCGCAAATGGCGACCCCAGAGCTTTTCCGACCTGGTTGGGCAGGAGCATGTCAGTCGCACCCTGGCCAACGCCATACAATCCGGCCGCGTTCATCACGCCTTTCTTTTCACGGGCGCTCGCGGGGTAGGTAAAACATCGGCGGCCCGCATTCTGGCCAAATCCCTGAATTGCGCCGAAGGGCCGACCGAAACCCCCTGTAACCAATGCCCTTCCTGCCTCGAGATCACCGGCGGGCAGGGTGTCGATGTGCTGGAGATCGACGGCGCCTCCAATACGGGGGTCGACGACATTCGTACCCTGCGCGAAAATATCCGCTACCTGCCTTCTCGCTCCCGCTACAAGATTTTCATCATCGATGAAGTCCACATGCTCTCCATCAATGCCTTCAACGCCCTGTTGAAGACCCTTGAAGAACCGCCCGAGCATGCCAAGTTTATCTTTGCTACGACCGAACCCCATAAAATACCGATTACCATCCTCTCCCGGTGCCAGCGCTTTGATTTCCGTAAAATCTCTCAGCCGAAAGTGACAGAGCGCTTGCGCGAGATTGTCGATGCCGAGGGTATCCAGATTTCCGACAAGGCCCTCGGGCTGGTGGCGCGTCAGGGTGAAGGCAGTATGCGCGATTCGCTGTCGGCCCTTGATCAGATTGTCGCCTTTTGCGGGATGGAGGTGTCAGACCAGGATGCTCTCGGTATCCTCGGCATGGTCGATCGCCGTCTTCTCATGGATACGGTGTCGGGTGTGCTGGGCCGTGATGGCCGCCGGGTTCTCGAAGTGGTCCGGCAGGTCGATAATCTGGGACATTCTTTTCGCCAATTCTGTCAGGAACTGGTGGAGATCCTCCGGTCTCTGGTGCTTATCAAGGTAGTGGAGGAACCTGGTGAACTATTGCAGGTGTCTTCCAGCGAATTACAGGAACTTCGGGGTCTGGCTGACGATTGCGACCTGGAAGAGTTGCAGCGCATTCTGTCGATCCTTATTCGCACCGAAGCGGAGCTGGCTACGGCGGCTTATCCCAAGCTGATTCTCGAGATGGCCCTGGTCCGTCTTGCGCATATGCCCCAAATCAAGAGTGTGGCCGTCTTGGTGCGCAAAATCGAAGACCTGGAGCGCCTGCTTGCCTCCGGACGGTCGGAACCTCCGTCCCGACCCGCGCCTGTGAGGCCCGAACCTCCCGCTCCGGTTTCGGAGGATTCGCCAAAAAAGCCTGAAGCCCCGGCTCCCCAGGCACCAGCGGCGGGGGGGTGGCAGGGGCTGGTCGAGCATGTGCGTGCACGTCGTCCCCTGATCGCGACCCTGCTTGAAAACGGCAGCCTGCTGCGCCTGGAACTTCCCGTTCTGGAGATCGGCTATGTGGCCGCTTCTTTTATGTTTGAGCAGGTTCGTGACCCGGAAACACTCGAAGTGATCACAACTCTTGCCAGTGAATATTTTGGCCAGCCTGTCACCATAAAACTATCCCCCGTTCCTGGCGAGAAAGCGGTGCCGCCCTCTTTGGTCCAGGAACGTCAGGCCCAGGAATCCGACCGGAAAAACCGTCTGCGCAATGACGCCTTAGCGCACCCCATGGTCAAGGCGGCTGTTGAAATATTCGAAGGCAAAGTCAGTGAAGTCAAACCCATCGACAAGGGCTTTGTCTAGGCGGCCAAGGCGCCTGGATGGATACCTGATTGTTATCTTGTTCACACCCGCGATTTATCACAAGGAGGATATTCAGCATGTCAAAAGGTCTTGGAAATATCATGAAGCAGGCTCAACTGATGCAGCAGAAGATGGCGCGCATGCAGGAGGAGTTGGCACAGTGCGAGGTCGAGGCGTCGGCCGGCGGCGGTATGGTCACTGCCGTGGTCAATGGCAAGCAGCAGCTGATCACCCTTAAAATTGATCAGGGCGTGGTTGATCCCGAGGACGTCGAGATGCTTCAGGATCTTGTGGTCGCCGCCGTCAATGAGGCGATCAAGAAGAGTCAGGACATGATGCAGCAGGAAATGTCCAAGATTACCGGCGGGATGAATATTCCCGGCCTGTTCTGAGAAAGATACCAGCTTTAACTCGCGGTAAACGAATTTTTTGTTTTGTTAAAAAAATAAAACACCATTTTAATTTGTTGGATTTTTGCGGAGTCCCATGCTAAACTCCACCCCGTCTTTCACCCGGCTAGTCGCTGAATTGGCCAAATTGCCAGGGATCGGTCAGAAAACCGCTATCCGCCTGGCTTTTCATATTCTACGCCAGTCCGGCCCTGAGTCCGAGGCTCTCGCGGACGCCATTCGGGAACTGAAACAGAACATCCGTTTCTGCTCCCGCTGTTTTGGCGTGACCGAGCAGGACCCTTGCCCCGTCTGCACTGACGACGGGCGTGATGACTCCCTGCTCTGTGTGGTTGAGCAGCCCCAGGATCTGTTGGCGATCGAACGCAGCCGATCCTTTCGGGGGCGTTATCATGTTCTGCATGGGGCGCTCTCGCCCCTTGACGGGGTTGGGCCGGAAGATCTGAAAGTTGAAGCCCTCCTGGCCCGCCTGAAGGAAGGGGGGGTGAAGGAGGTTTTGCTCGCCACCAATTTTTCGGTAGAAGGCGAAACGACCGCGCTCTTTCTGGCCCGACAGATTTCTCCTCTGGGCATCAGGGTGACCCGGTTGGCTCACGGCATCCCCATGGGGAGCGACCTTGAATATATCGATGAGGCGACAGTGAACCGGGCCGTTGAAGGCCGTCGCGACCTTTAGCCTCCTGAATTTGTCGGAACTTTTGCTATACTGTTACGGTTTTGCATTGCGCCTGGCGTTTTGCAGCCATTGGGTGAAAATTTGTGAAAAGCCGACTATTCCACCGCTGGCCAGATTTTTCCTGGCGAGCCCATCCGGAATATCGGGTACAGATTCATTAACACGCAAAAGGAGGAGTTCATGTCGCGCACTATGGTAAACATTGACGGCAATACTGCGGCGGCGCATGTAGCCCATGCTACCAACGAGGTTATCGCCATCTATCCCATCACGCCGTCATCGGTTATGGGTGAGATCTCCGACGCAAAGAGTGCGGTGGGTGAAAAAAACATCTGGGGCACGATTCCCAAGGTCGTCGAAATGCAGTCCGAAGGTGGCGCGGCCGGTGCGGTTCACGGCGCTCTGCAGGCCGGTGCCCTGACCACCACTTTTACCGCCTCGCAGGGGCTGCTTCTGATGATCCCCAACATGTTCAAGATTGCCGGTGAATTGACGCCGACGGTCTTCCATGTGTCGGCTCGCGCCATTGCCGCCCAGGCCCTGTCCATTTTCGGCGATCACTCCGACGTCATGACCTGCCGTTCTACCGGCTGGGCCTTCCTGTGCTCGAACAATCCTCAGGAAGTCATGGACTTTGCCCTGATTGCCCAGGCCGCCACTCTCGAGTCGCGCATCCCCTTCCTCCACTTTTTCGACGGCTTCCGCACCTCGCACGAAATCCAGAAGGTGGAAGCCCTGTCCATGGACGACATGAGGGCGATGATCGACGACGAGCAGGTGCGCGCGCATCGTGCCCGCGGTCTTTCGCCCGATCATCCGGTTCTGCGCGGCACCGCCCAGAACCCCGACGTGTATTTCCAGGGGCGTGAGACGGTCAATGCCTACTATGACAAGGTGCCCGGCATCGTTCAGGCCCAGATGGACAAGTTCGCCAAGCTGACCGGTCGCCAGTATAATCTGTTCGATTATGTCGGCGCCCCGGATGCCGAGCGGGTCATCGTGGCCATGGGCTCGTCCTGCGAGACCATCCATGAGCTGGTTGAGCATCTCAATGCCCAGGGCGAGAAGGTCGGCCTGCTCAAAGTACGCCTCTTCCTCCCTTATCTGACCGAGGCCTTCGTCAAGACTCTGCCCAAGACGGTCAAAAAAATCGCTGTACTCGACCGCACCAAGGAGCCCGGCTCCATGGGCGAGCCTCTGTACCACAATGTGCGGACCGCCATCGGTGAGGCCATGTCCGAGGGAACCTTCTCCTTCGAGGGTTATCCGACAATCGTCGGCGGCCGCTACGGCCTCGGCTCCTACGAGTTCTCCCCGGCCATGGCCAAGGCCGTTTACGACAATCTTAAAGCCGATAAGCCGATGAACCACTTCGTCGTCGGTATCAAAGACGATGTCACCGGCAAAAGCCTCGATTTCGATCCGAACTACAAGGTGCCCCAGAACGTCTATGCTGCCATGTTCTACGGTCTCGGTTCCGACGGTACCGTTGGCGCCAACAAGAACTCCATCAAGATCATCGGCGAAAACACGGACAACAATGCGCAGGCCTACTTTGTCTATGACTCCAAGAAGGCCGGCAGCATGACCACCAGCCACCTGCGGTTCGGCAAAGAGGTCATTCGCAGCACCTACCTGATCGACAGCGCCGATTTCGTCGCCTGCCATAACTTCTCATTCCTCGAGAAGTACGACATGCTTGGCCGCGCCAAGAATGGAGCGACCTTCCTTCTCAACAGCCCTTACAACAAGGACGAGGTCTGGGCCCATCTGCCCAAGCAGGTGCAGCAGCAGATCATCGACAAGAAACTTAAGTTTTACGTCATTGACGGCGTCCACCTGGGCAACAAGATTGGCCTCGGTCCCCGCATCAACGTCATCATGCAGTCGGCGTTCTTCAAGATCTCCGGCATCATCGACTTCGATCTGGCCCTCAAGGAAATCAAGGATGCCATTGACAAGTCTTACGGCAAGGCGGGTGAGAAGGTCGTCAAGATGAACTATGAGGCGGCCGACGCCGGTGCGCAGCATGTCGAGGAAGTCAAGGTTCCGGCCAAGGCCGACAGCACCATCGAGATGCAGATCGGCAAGTGGGCCGGCACGCCGGAGACGGTGCAGAAAACCCTCGGTCCCATCATCGACGGCCTGGGCGACAAACTGCCCATTTCAGCCATGCCTACCGACGGCACTTTCCCCACGGCGACGGCCATGTACGAGAAGCGCAACATCGCTGTCTCTGTACCGACCTGGGATGAAGAGCTGTGCATCCAGTGCGGCATCTGTTCTTTTGTCTGCCCGCATGCCTCCATCCGTATGAAGATCTATGACGAGGCTGATCTCAAGGGTGCTCCCAAGACCTTCAAGTCGTGCGGTGCCAAGGGCAAGGACGTAGAAGGGAAAAAATTCACTCTGCAGGTAGCGGTCGAAGATTGTACCGGTTGCGGTGCCTGCGTCTACAACTGCCCGGCCAAGAGCAAGACTCAAGAAGGCCACAAAGCCATCAATATGGCGGAGCAGGTGGCTCTGCGCGAAACAGAGCGCGAAAACTTCGAATTCTTCCTGGGCCTTCCGGACACCGATCCGACGCTGTTTAACCGGGCTACGGTGAAGGGCAGCCAGCTGCTGCCGCCGATGTTCGAGTTCTCCGGCGCCTGTGCCGGCTGCGGAGAGACGCCTTTCGTCAAGCTTTGCTCCCAGCTCTTCGGTGACCGCATGGTCGTCGCCAACGCCACCGGCTGCTCCTCTATCTACGGCGGCAATCTGCCCACCACCCCGTGGAGCAAGCGCAAAGACGGTCTGGGTCCGGCCTGGAGCAACTCCCTGTTTGAGGACAACGCCGAGTTCGGTTTTGGCTTCCGCCTGACCATCGACAAATTCAACCAGTATGCGCTTGAGCTTCTCGACAAGCTGTCTTCTTGTGACTGCAAAGGGTGCAAGGAAAGCCTGCCCCTGATGAAGGAGATCAAAGAGGCGCCGCAGACCAACCAGGAAGAGATCGAGGCGCAGCGCGCCCGGGTCGCCAAACTGAAAAAATCCCTGGAGAAGTGTCCTGATGCCGACAGCAAGAACCTGCTGTCCGTGGCCGATTACCTGGTCAAGAAGTCGGTCTGGATCCACGGCGGCGATGGCTGGGCTTACGATATCGGCTACGGTGGCCTCGATCACGTCCTTGCTTCCGGGGAGAACGTCAACGTACTGGTCCTCGACACCGAAGTTTACTCAAACACCGGTGGTCAGGCCTCCAAATCGACGCCTCTGGGCGCGGTGGCTCAGTTTGCCGCCGGCGGCAAGCGCATGCCGAAAAAGGATCTCGGCATGATCGCCATGACCTACGGCAACATCTATGTCGCCAAAGTTTCTCTGGCCAACCCAGCCCAGGTTGTCAAAGCCATGCTGGAAGCAGACGCCTATGACGGACCCTCACTCATCATTGCCTACAGCCACTGCATCGCTCACGGCATTAACATGACCACCGCCGTGGATGAGTGTAAAAAGGCGGTAGCCTGCGGTCACTGGCCTCTATTCCGCTATGATCCCCGGCTAGCCGACCAGGGCAAGAATCCCCTGCAGCTCGACAGCAAGGAACCCAGCATTTCCTTCGAGGAGTTTGCCACCGGGGAAAATCGCTGGAAAGTGCTGCAGAAAGCCGATCCCGAAGTGGCTGGCCGTCTGATGAAGCAGGCCAATGCCGAAACGGCCGCCCGCTACGATCTCTACAAAAAGCTGGCCGATATGCAGGTCGATTGTGGCAAGAAAGACTGAGTGACAACTCGGTGATTCAAACTCCCGGCAGGAAACTGCCGGGAGTTTTTTTTGGAATAATTTGAGGACAGGCCCTTCCTTCTTGCAGATCCTAAGTCATTAAAAGACCTTGATAGTTAAGGGGATAGATGCTATAAAATCCGCTGGTGCGCAAACCCTATCAAGGAGCATTGGCATGTTTGGCCCACAATCATCGCTCGTCATGTATGACGAGGAATTGAAAAGAATAAACGCGACCATTGAGAAACTGCTGCGGGAAGCCAACGCCAAGGTTATTTTTCTGGTCGATAAAAATGGCCAGTTGATCACCGCCGTCGGCGAGACGGAACATCTGGATACGACCAGCCTGGCCTCCTTGACGGCAGGAAATATCGCGGCGACGGGCGGATTGGCCAAACTCATCGGCGAGAAGGAATTTTCCATCCTTTTTCACGAAGGGGAAAAAGACAACCTGCATATCTCCATTGTCGCCGGCAGGGTGATTCTGGTGGTGATTTTCGACCAGCGCAGTTCGCTTGGACTGGTCCGTCTTCGCGTCAAAAAGGCCAGCGATGAGTTGGGTGATATTTTTCAGGATCTGGAAAAGAAGGCAGAAGAGATGGAATCCGGTGGCGATTTCCAGAGTCCTTTTGCCGAAATCACCGACGATGACATTGATAACCTCTTCAGCTGAGAGGTAAGCCAGCATGTCTTTTATCAATTATGCTTCACGCGAAATAAACTGCAAAATCGTCTATTATGGGCCGGGCCTTTGCGGCAAGACGACCAATCTCCAGTTCGTCTACCAGAAGACGGCACCTGAGTCCAAAGGAAAGATGATTTCTCTGGCAACGGAGACAGAACGGACCCTGTTCTTCGACTTTCTGCCGCTGGCCCTGGGAGAAATTCGTGGCTTCAAGACCCGTTTTCATCTGTATACCGTACCGGGTCAGGTCTTCTACGATGCCTCCCGTAAGCTCATCCTCAAAGGGGTTGACGGCGTCGTCTTCGTAGCGGATTCCCAGGAAGAACGCCTCGATGCCAACATCGAGAGCCTCGAGAACCTCAAGGTCAACCTGGAAGAACAAGGGTATCAGCTTGAAAACCTGCCTTTCGTCATCCAATACAATAAGCGGGATCTTCCCAACGTTTCGTCTCTGGAAGAGCTGCGAAGCCTGCTCAACCCGACCAATGTGCCCGACTTTGAGGCCTGCGCCACCACTGGTGAAGGAGTTTTCGAGACGCTCAAGGCGGTGGCTAAACTGATTCTCGTAGATCTCAAAAAAGGGGGCCGCTAGGGCTTACCGTGCTCCAAAAACGAGGAAAAAAGAGGGCACAAAAAACTTGACAGCCCCAGGGCAATCCAGTATATTCCCAGCCTGTCACACATTCCCCGGTAGCTCAGTCGGTAGAGCAGGTGGCTGTTAACCACCCTGTCGCTGGTTCGAGTCCGGCCCGGGGAGCCAAAAAATCAAGGGCCTGCGAGGATCACTCGCAGGCCCTTTTTTATGTGAGCAAAAAGTACCAAGAAAATCATTCTGAAGAGTTTCTCTCCAGCAGTGATCCACCTTCAGACCCGGAACGCGGCGCCAGTGCCGTGCGCGGCAGCTTGAGAGCGTGGTGGCGGTGCAGCGGACGCGAATCGATGTGCTGACATACTTCGAGCACCGCCCCATCGACGATGTCGGGGGTCCCGGGGTCTTTTTTAATCCTTTTGCGGTTGGGAGCGGATGAGGCGGTCGCGCGCTTCCCTCATCCCATCCAGGATTGGGCCTGCGGTATCGGCAGGAAAAGAAGGGGGTAGCTGTTCCGTAACAGTCTGGATCACCTCGTCCATCCTGTCCAGGAGGTCGCCGACAATGGTCTCCATCTCTTCTGCGGGGAGTCGGCAGGCTTGAGCCGTTCCCAGCCAGTGGCGATGCAGGATTCTTGCCCAGGCATAGTGCCGGTTCCTTCCATTCACGGCCATGGCCATCCTCAGATTGGGCTGTTCCAGTTGCCGTTTGGCGACGAGGGGGTAGGCAGATAGGATGTCGTAGGCGGGAGTGAGCCGGAAAGCTCCTCCGGGAAGCAGGAAAATGCTGAAGTTCTTCGCGTGGCCGTCAATGGCGCCGAGCAACCAGAATATGACTTGCAAAGTCATGAATGTGCGTCTGTCGGCAAGTCCCTCACTGGACCCGAAGAGGAGTTCCATGATTCTCCCGATGCCGGGCCCGCCATCGCTTTCGTATTTCAATGCAGGAGGTACGCCCAGGGCCTGGCACATGTCCTCCTGCGGCAGGCGGATAATCCAGGAGCGGTCCTCTGCCCAGCGACGGTCGAATCTTTCGACTACTAATGCCTTTACGCCGTCGAAAGTTGCCATCTCGGCGCCCGCGACCGGAATTCCGTAGGCCTTCAGGATCAGATGGCAGAGCCACTCGTTTTCGACGCTGTCGCTCAGATCCATGTTGCTGTGTTCGATACGGCCGATCGGTAGCTTGAAGATGTGAGTGGTTGGGGTGGCCCCCTGTGGCCGATGCCACCCGCCGTCCAGGTGAAGCAGGGCCGTCTTCTCCTGTGCCCCCGCCATCGAGATGCGAAACTCGGTGTCCGTGCCCATGCCCAGAGGCATGGTCCTGTAGTTGCGCAACGTCTCTGCGATCCGCGCCTCCGTGAGCGGCTCCCCGTCAACTCTGCGGACATCCATGGCGGCATCCTCTGGAAAGAGCTGTAGGGCGCCAACGCACTCCCGGCCGATGTGCCATAACAGATCGAAGCTCCTGTTCGTTCTCGCGCCGAACCGTGCCTGGATGCGGTTCCGGATCGGCTGGCTGTCCGGTAGCAGGTTGTCGAAGAAGTTCTCGACCACCAAACCCGAGTGCTTCTGGCTGCTCAACGGCAAGGAGAGGGAAAGTGGGCGGCGGGCTTCGGCGCCCAGCCATTCCTCGGCATAGGTCATTTCCAGTTTGCCGGCCGCATTCTGGAGCAGTCTGCCCACCTTCTGGCCGTTCATGAAGATGAACATCTCTGCGGCGATCCGTTTGCGCCCCATTACCAGCGGTCTCCTTCGTTCTCGTCCAGCGATTTTTGCCGTGGCTGAAGGATCAGCTCAAGATCCAGGGCCGCCAACAGCCGGAAGAGCGTGTCGATGCGCGCCTTCGATTCCCCCCGCTCGATCTTCGACATCGAAGGTTGATCCAGACCCACCGACTTGGCGGCCTGCTGTTGGGTTATCCCCATCTTCTTCCTGGCAGCCCGAAGCGCCTCTCCCAAGTGTTGTGTTGAAATGATTCTTTGGTCCATATTGTCCTCCTGTCGTATCCCATAGGTATTTAGCTATAAAATTGAAATATAGTCAATAGCCAATATCGGGGGAAAATAGGCTAAGGGCTATAGATACAAAACATAGTCTTTGGCCTATATGGTGGCGACGAAGAGGTATGGCGAGAAGGGCAGGCAATCGCCCCCTCTGAGGGGGCGATTGCCCATAGAATAGCTGTCAAAGGCTGTAGGCCCTTGTTGTTTTGGTGCAAGCAGAACTTCGGAATGACTTCACGGCTATGGCGTTTTCAGTAGTTCTTGAAAATAAAGCGCGTCTTCTCCGCGCAGGTTTTCCATCAGTCCGATCAGACCGTCGGTGAGGTAGCGGGCCTTATAGCCCTGGGTGCGCAGGTAGACCATGGCGATGATGGCCCGGTCCTTATGGGGGCAGGCGGCGACAATAATCTTGTCTTTGGGCAGTTCGGCCAACCGTTTTGGCAATTCGCTCAGGGGAATCTTCAAACCGAAGTTGACACCCCAGGTCTGCTGTTCTTCCTTGAAGCGGATATCGACCAGTACGGCCTTGCCATCCTCGACCCAGTCGATCACCTGCCTGCTGGTTGCCTTCATGTCCTTGCGGGATTCATAGGTGTAGTTAAGAAGATAATCCTCAAGCGAGATGGTCTCGGCCGCCAGCGTTGTGGTGGTGAATAGAAGAGTCGCACCGAGGAGCATCAGGGTGTACCTTGTCCAGGTTTTCATGTTTCTCCCTCCAGTTAAAAGGGGGCGCTGTAGATGAGCCACAGGCCGCCCGCTATCACGAGAATACCGCAAATCTTTTTAAGGATGACCGCCCCTTTGGATTTTTCGTTCCAGTCCAGGTAACGCTGGATAATTTCGGTGAAGGTGCCCGCCAGCACGATCACGGCACAGTGACCGATGCCGTAGGCGAGCAGGAGCGATGTTCCGTATAGCATGTTGTCGGCGGCCAGGCCGAAGGCGACGCCGAGCATCGGGGCCATGTAGGCAAAGGTGCAGGGTCCGAGGGCGATACCGAAAATGAGACCGAGCAGGAACGCCGCCAGCATCCCTTTGCGCGCCATCCCGACCTGGCCGGGTCCCGACCAGGGCATGGGGATAAAGTCGAGCAGGTGCAGTCCGACCAGGATAAAGATGCCGGCGACGAACCAGTTGGCCCAGGGTCCAAGATCGCCCATCATGCGTCCAGCGGAGGCGGTGATGACTCCGATCAAGGCGATGGTGAGCAGGATGCCGAAAGCGAACAGGGTGGAGATGAGAAAAGCCCTCTTCGTGGTCATCCTTCCCTGGCCGTCGATAAAGCCGACAATCAGGGGAATGCTGGCCAGATGGCAGGGGGAAAGAACGACACTGAGAACGCCCCAGACCAGCGCGGCCGCAAGGGCGAGCAGCGGCGAGCCGGTGACCGCTTGATTAAGGGCGACAAAGAGGGATTCCATCGCTAAAGTCCTTTGCCTGGAAATGAAGCCTCAGGATCGACCACGGGAACGATTTTAGAAATTGTAGCCGAGTTGTTTCCAGGTAGCGAGGATGTCTTCCTTGCCGATAAAGCCCTGATGCCGGTGAAGTTCCTTGCCGTCGGGACCGTAAAAAATCTGCGTGGGGATGAGCTGAACCCCGTAGCGGGTGGCCTCCTCCCGGTTCTTCCAGACGTCGATGAACACCACGTCCATCCGACCGGCATACTCCTTTTCCAGCTCATCCAGAATCGGCGCCATCATTTTGCAGGGAATGCATTTGTCGGCGCCCAGATCAACGAGGCGCGGCACACCGGTCGCCACCCCGGGGGCAGGGGCTGTATCCGGTCGGGATCCGGCGGAATCAGCCTTGTTGCAAGCGGTTAGGCTCAGGACAAAAAAGACTGTGAAAGCCGCGACAAAAAGGGTGCGGATGGACATCGGTAAACCTCCCGGCAGGTTGATGGTGCGAAGATATCAGGCTTGCAGGAGTTTCATGATCTGCTCGGGCTTGAGTACCTTGCCCTGAGAAACGACTTTGCCGTCGATGGCGAGACCTGGCGTGGTCATGCAGCCGAAGGTCATGATCTCGTTGATGGTCGTGACCTTTTCAAACTCGACTTCTTCGCCCAGAGTCTGCGCGGCTTCTTTGGCGTTGGCGGCCAATTCGTTGCATTTGGCACAGCCGGTGCCGAGAATCTGGATTTTTTTCATTGTTTGTCTCCTTTTTGATAGGGGCAGATCGCGTGGTGCCTGTGGAACTAAAAGATGGCGCCGTAAAGCAGGCCAGAAATGGTGGCCATGGTGATGACCAGACTAACGAAAACCACGGTTTTTTTCGTACCCATGACGCTGCGAATGACGAGCATGTTCGGCAGCGAGAGCGCCGGGCCGGCCAGCAGCAGGGCGAGAGCCGGCCCTTTGCCCATGCCGGCGCCGATCAAACCCTGCAGAATGGGGACTTCCGTCAGGGTGGCGAAATACATGAAGGCGCCGACCACAGAGGCAAAGAGGTTTGCCCAGAGCGAGTTGCCCCCCACCAGACTGGCAATCCAGCCAGAAGGAATAAGGCCCTCATGGTCAGGGCGACCGAGCAGGGCGCCGGCCACCAGCACGCCCCAGAAAAGCAGAGGTAAAATCTTCTTGGCAAAATCCCAACTGGTAGAGAACCACTCCTGGAGTTCGCCCTCTTCATCCTTGCCGTTAGCGGTGAGGACGGAGAGGCCGAGGAAACCGGCGACAAAAGCGAGGATCGGCTGCTCTGGAAAGGCAAGGGCCAGGACAACGACGGGCAAGGCGGCCATAAGCATCCGCACCGGGCTCACATGAAACCAAGCTACCAAAATAGCTGCAAGGGCTAGGCTGAACAAGGAGGTGATGATCCATTTGCCTTCATAAAGGGCCTGCCACAGGCCGACGGGGTCGGCGGGCTTCCCCCAGTTGGCGAAGACGAGAATGCCGACCATGCTGGCGAAGTAGAGGCCGTTCTGCCAGAGGGGGCGCGCCACTTCGGGCTCGGGCATGGCGGCGGCCGCGTCAATTTTGGCCAGCTCTTCCTTGCGGAAAATGAGGTGCATGAGAAGGCCGATGACAATGGCGAAGGTCACGGCGCCCACGGCACGGGCCAGGCCCATTTCAGGGCCGAGCACAGCCCCGGTCAGCACAATGGCCAGGATATTGATGGCCGGGCCGGAATAGAGAAAGGCGCTGGCCGGACCGAGTCCCGCCCCCATGCGGTAGATGCCGGCGAAGAGAGGCAAGATGGTGCAGGAACAGACCGCCAGGATGGTGCCAGAAACGGAGGCGACGCCGTAGGCCAGGGGTTTGTTGGCTTTGGGACCGAGATATTTCATCACCGCCGCCTGGCTGACGAAGACGCCAACGGCACCGGCAATGAAAAAGGCCGGGACCAGGCAGAGAAGAACGTGTTCCTGGGCATACCATTTAACCAGATGCAACGATTCCCACAGGGCGTTCTCAACCCGGCGACTGGCCTGCAGCCAGTCCACCGGCAGCCAGTAGCAGGCGGCAAAGACCGCGACGATGGCGGCCAGGGGCTTCCATTCCTGTTTCCAGTTCATGAGGCATCTCGCAAGGGAAGGTAGTTGTGCGGCCGAAAACTGCCGGCCGGAAAATCAAAACGTGACATTGCCAGCGAAGTACCGACGTTGGAACCAGAACGCGACATGAACCAGGCCAATCATCACCGGTACCTCCACCAGGGGCCCAATGACGGCGGCAAAGGCGGCCCCGGAATTGAGACCAAAGACGGCGATGGCTACGGCGATGGCGAGCTCAAAGTTGTTGCTGGCGGCGGTAAAGGCCAGAGTCGTCGTGCGGCTGTAGTCGGCTCCCACCTTTTTGCCCATCAAGAAGGAGACCAGAAACATGAGCACGAAATAGATGAGCAAGGGAATGGCGATACGCACTACGTCGAGCGGAATCTGCACGATGAGATCCCCCTTCAGGCTGAACATCACCACAATGGTAAACAGCAGGGCGATCAGGGTGATGGGGCTGATGCGCGGCACCACCTCGGCATGATAGCGCTCGCGACCCATGATTTTGACCCCGATCAGGCGGGTCAGAGCCCCGGCCAGGAAAGGGATGCCGAGGTAGATAAAAACGCTTTCGGCGATTTCCCCGATGGTGATGTCGATGGCTGCCCCTTCGAGCCCAAAGAAGGGTGGCAGGACGGTGATGAAGAACCAGGCGTAGACGCTGAAGAAGAGGACCTGAAAAACGCTGTTGAAGGCGACCAGCCCGGCGGCGTACTCACTGTTGCCGTCGGCCAGTTCGTTCCAGACGATAACCATGGCAATGCAGCGGGCCAGCCCGATGAGGATAAGGCCGACCATATATTCGGGGTAGCCCTGCAAAAAGACGATGGCGAGGATGAACATGAGAATGGGGCCGATCACCCAGTTCTGGATAAGGGAAAGCCCGAGAATCTTCTTGTTGCGGAAGACATCAGGCATCTCTTCGTAGCGCACCTTGGCAAAGGGCGGGTACATCATCAGAATCAGGCCGGCGGCAATGGGGATATTGGTGGTGCCGACGGTGAAGATATTGACGAAATCCTTGACGCCGGGGATCAGCCAGCCGGCGCCAACCCCCACCGCCATGGCCACGAAAATCCACAGGGTGAGGTAACGATCAAGAAAAGAGAGTCGTTTCGAGAGAGTTGCAGACATAAAATAAATCCCTGTAGGGGCGCCATTCATGGCGCCCTGGTTTTTTATTGCGCCCTGTGCCGACTGATGATGACGATGCGTAGGGGGCGCAACAAGCGGGCGTGATAAATCACGCCCCTACGGCAATTCCCTGGCGAAAAATTTCTGCATGGCCTGGCGGATCTCATCCCGGACCCGGCGATACTCGGGGAGAACGTCCTCTTCGCTGCCGGGGAGACGGGAAGGATCTTCGAAGCCTATGTGCAGCCGCTCAACGCCGCCGAAAAAGAGGGGGCACTTCTCGTTGGCATCGCCGCACAGGGTGATGACGTAGTCGAAAGATTCCGCGGCGAATTGATCCAGCGTCTTGGAAGAGTGGCTGGAGAGGTCGATGCCGATCTCCGTCATGACCTTGGCGGCCAGCGGATTGACCCGGGTCGCTTCGGTGCCGGCGGAAAAAGCCTCAATGCGGTCACCAAGATCGTGATTGACCAGCCCTTCGGCCATCTGCGAACGACAGGAATTGTGGGTGCAGAGAAAGAGCACTTTTTTTTTCACGGGGATTTCCCTTTCGTAAAATAAACGGTCCGCTCATGCCGTAAATCCGCATGAGCGGATATTTGGTGCCAAAAAAATCAGGCGCATCCTGTATTTTTCTTCGCCAGAAAGTCCTGTAGGGCGACCTGATCCTCTTGTCCTTGCGAGGTGAGGGCAAGCTTTTCCAGTTGCTCCAGCAGAAACCGGTCCGAGACCGTCAACCGGTAAACCATCCACACCCCCTGACGACGGTCATCCACCAGGGCCGCATTGCGCAAGGTGGCCAGATGGCGGGAGACCGTCGACTGGGGCAGTTCGAGGACGGCCATCAGGTCGCAGACGCACAGTTCGCCTGTCGCCAGCAGGGCAAGAATGCGCAGGCGGGTTTCGTCGGAAAGGGCTTTGAATCGTTTCGCTGTCTGTTTCATGGGGAGAATGTATCCGCCTATGCGGATAAGGTCAAGTGGTTTTATGATACTCCCAAGGTTCGCTATCTAAAAAAGCGTTGTCATCATGCAAAAGGCACGTCTTTTGAAAGGTTACAGGCAGACGGTGTCAAAAAAGGCCTATAGCGGGTTATCAACAGCTCTTCTGACACCACAGTGATTAAAGGATCAGCACCTGCTGGCTGTTTTTTTATCGCATGGGAGCGTTCTGTGCCTTTTTCGTCCGCCGCCATCAATCGGTGCAATTTGCCTCCCTGGGTGATCGCCTCCCCGGCCTTCAATAGCCATCCGCAGCGGCTGGAGATTCAGGGAGTGCGAGCGGCGCACCGACTGCTCTTTGACCAGTTGGCTTGTCTGGAAACCCGTGAAAAGCGCGGCCTGCAGTTTCATGACTACATGGATGTCAGCTTTCAGCTGCATCAATGGGAGCAGCAGGCGACGGAAAGAGGCCGTAAGAGCCTGAAAAACAGCTACCTACGTTTTTTGCGGGGATGGATGTTCGACGCCAACTCCATCGAGGGCGCCGTTCTCAAAGGCTGGGTGGAGAGTCGCATCGGTCTGCCTCCCACGTATCACAAGGGGCCGATCGAGGATATCCATGGCGAGGCCTATTTCCGCTACCTGACCGAACGCATGAAGGGGTCGGCGCGCACCAGCGCTCTGTTGCTGCAGCTCGACCTGCTCTATGAGTTCGGCCAATATGAACTGGAGAGAGAAAAAGGCGGGCTGGGGCACTGCACCCTCTTTCGCGGCGTGCAGGATTTTTCGGAGCAGCGCATTCTCAAACCCCTGGGCAAGAACCGGCATTTGATCCGGTTGAACAACCTGACCTCTTTCACTACCGATTTTGAGCGGGCCTGGGAGTTCGGTACACGGGTCATGCAGGTCGAGGTGCCGACGCCCAAAATCTTTTTTCGGTGTGATCTGCTTCCGAGGGCACTGCTTAAGGGCGAAGAAGAAGTGCTGGTCATCGGCGGGGACTTTGAGATCAAGATTCTTACCGGCGGCTGAACAGGGGAGCGCATGACCGAACAGAGCAGCCGTGCCAGGGAGGTGATCCTGGAGAGGGCCAGAGGGGCTTTTCTGGGGGTGGCCATTGGTGACGCCCTGGGCGCCACCACCGAGTTCATGACACCGGCGGAGATCGCCCACCGATACGGGGTGCACCGTAAGATTATTGGCGGTGGCTGGCTCGGCCTCAAGGCGGGGCAGGTGACGGACGATACGGAGATGTCCCTGCGCATCGCCCGGGCCATCGAAGAAGCAGGGACCTGGGACCTGACGGGAATTGCCGACCAATTCGTCGCCTGGATGCGCGGCAAGCCGGTGGACATCGGCGCCACGGTGCGCAAGGGGATCCGGGACTATATGCTCAACGGCACCATTCAGCGACCGCAGAATGATTGGGATGCGGGTAACGGGGCGGTGATGAGAATGGCTCCGGTCGCGCTCTACACCCTGGGTGACGAGGACCTGTTTAGGCGCTGCACCCTGGAGCAGGCCCATCTGACGCACCACCACCCGCTGTCTGACGCGGCCTGTCTGACTGCCGGACAGATGGTACAGAAGGCCTTGCTCGGGGCCGACCGTTTTGAGCTGCACGGAGAAACCCAGCAGCTCTGCAGCGAGTTCCCCACCTTCCGTTTCAGCACCTACCGAGGGCGCGCCAGCGGCTATGTGGTGGAGACGATGCAGACGGTGTTCCACTATCTCTTCACCACCGCCACCTTTGAGGACTGCCTGATCGGCGTGGTCAACCAGGGAGGGGATGCCGACACCACGGGAGCAATCGCGGGTATGATCGCCGGCGCCTTTTACGGGCCCGCCTCGATTCCCGCCAGGTGGCTTAAACAGCTCGATCGTACCACCCGTATGGAGGTGGAAGAGAAGGCCAAAAAACTCACGCTGCTCTCCCCTCTGGCGCAGCAGGGATTTTAGTTCGTACCCCTGGTTCCCTCGAAAAATCGTCCGGTCAAGGCCAATGGAGATACAGGCAATGGCGCCTGCAGAGACCTTTGTGGTTTCGTGCAGGCTTTTTTTTTAGCACCTGACAAGGAGATAACCCATGACCGAAACATCCTGTCCGTCTTCCCGGCTGACTGTAGCTCAAGCCGCCCGGGAACTGAACACCACCCCGGTGCGTATCCTGATGATGCTCAAGCAGAACCTGCTTTCCGGGCAGGAAATCGACGGCGTCTGGCAGGTGACGCGCGAAAGCATCGCTGCCTGCCTTGGTGACCCTGACCGGCTCACCCCAAAAATTGTCCCGCATTGCAAGAAATCCGGTTGCTCCGGTTGCGGATCCTGACCACAAGGAGGACCTCCCATGGGCGTTATGATCAAACCCTCGGACCTGAAGTATCGCTATCCCCGTAAAAAGGCAACCCGGGAGCAACCCAAGTTCTCCGGCAAACCAGATCCTCGGCCCTTTGACCGCTATGATCTGTACGAAGTACTCCCCATGTTCACGGCGGTGATGGATGCCCTGCAGTCGGATGACGGGCTGGTGCTCGAGCATCTTGAGGATATTCTCAACAACGACATCCCCGCTTTTATCTCCACTCGCGAGGAGGTCTACGATGCCCTCTACGAAACCATGCGTCACATTCTCAGGGGGTAAGCGGCATGCAGGAGATCGAAGGGGAGCTCTGGGATTATTTCGGCCACGGCGTGATCGCCATCACCACCGGCGGGCTCGTTACCCCCAAAGGGGAGTGCGCCATGCCGAGGGGCTGCGCCCGTGAAGCCCGGGATCGCTTCCCGGGTCTGGCGGCAACGCTGGGGTGTCTTATTGGCCACAACGGAAACCGGGTTTTCGCGCTGACGGGGGGATTGGTAAGCTTTCCGGTGGAGAACAGCCCTTACGAGGTTCCCGACCTCCGGATCATTGAGTGTTCCTGCCAGCAGCTCAGGGACTTGGCCGATGGCCGGGGGTGGCCGCGTATCATCGTGCCGCGGCCTGGTTGTGGAGGTGGCGGATTGTCGTGGAAGGAGGTCAGACCCCTCCTCGCACGTTATTTCGATGATCGTTTCTGGATCATCAGCCGAAAGGAGACATGATGAAAAGAGCCCGCAGCGGCGACCGGGTGGCCATTCACTACATCGGCACCCTCGATAACGGCCGCATTTTCGACAGCACCACTGACCGTGAACCCCTGTCCTTCGTTCTGGGCGCCGGCGAGGTCTTTGCCGCTCTGGAAGAGGCGGTGGTAGGAATGGCCGCCGGCGAGGTGAAGAATCTGCTTATCCCCGCCGAGAAGGCCTACGGGCCCCATCGCAAGGAGAATCTGCTGACCTTAAGCGAGAATCAGCTCCCCGTCGGGTCTCAGCCCAAGCCTGGGCAGCAGGTGGAACTCACCCTGAAAAACGGGGACCTGCTGCCCATGCGTGTGATACGGGTGCAGGAAGGCTGCATCACTCTGGATGGCAACCACCCTCTGGCCGGTCTCGATCTGACCTTTGCTCTAAAGGTGGATTCCATTTCCAGAGAGAAGAGCTGACGAGCCTCCCTGCCCCCAAAATCGCTACTTGACGTGCTCTTCCGGATAGGCGTCAATGCGGTGAATGGAGAGGTCAGCGCCACGGAACTCCTCCTCTTCCTTGAGGCGGATGCCGAAAATTTTCTTGAGGGCCCCGTAGACCAAGGTACCCATGGCGACCGCCCAGAAAATGGCCAGTACACTGCCCGCCACCTGGGACAGGAAGCTGACGCCTCCCAGGCCGCCCAGCAGGGGGTAGCCGAAAATGCCGGCGGCAATGCCTCCCCAGGTGCCGATGATGCCGTGCAGCGGCCAGACTCCGAGCACGTCGTCGATCTTCAGTTTTTCCTGTTCCCACTGGAACCCGTAAACAAAAATCAGGGCGCCGATGCCGCCGACCACGAAGGCGGCGATCGGATGAAGAATGTCCGATCCGGCACAGATGGCAATCAGGCCGGCCAGCGCGCCATTGTGGGCGAAGCCGGGGTCATTGCGACCGGCGACCAGGGCGAAGAGGACGCCGCCAACCATGGCCATCAGCGAGTTCAGGGCGACCAGCCCCGATATGCCGGTCAGGGATTGGGCGCTCATGACGTTGAAGCCGAACCAGCCGACAGCCAAAATCCAGCTGCCCAGCGCGAGAAAGGGAATGTTGCTGATCGGAATGGCCCGGCTCTGTCCTTTGACAAAGCGTCCCTTGCGGGCGCCAAGGATGATGATAGCGGGCAGGGCCAGCCACCCTCCCATGGAATGAACCACCACGCTGCCGGCAAAATCATGAAAAGGGGCGCCCAGATTCTGCTCGAAAAAAGCCCGAAGACCAGAGCTGTTCTGCCCCCAGATCAGCGACTCGAACAGGGGATAGATCACCGCGGCAAAAACGGCTCCGGCCGCTACCTGCGGCCAGAACTTGGCCCGCTCGGCAATGCCGCCGGAAATGATAGCGGGTATGCAGGCGGCGAAGCAGAGGAGAAAAAAGAATCGTACCAGTTGATAGCCCTGATCCGCGGCGAGCAAATCCGCGGCCGGGTGGAAGAAATGAATGCCATAGGCGATGGGAAAGCCGACGGCAAAATAGACTACCGTTGATACTGACCAGTCGGTAAGAATCTTGACGAAGGCATTGACCTGGCTTTTCCGCCGGACGGTGCCGACTTCGAGAAAAGCAAATCCGGCGTGCATGGCAAAGACCATGACCGCCCCGAGCATGAGAAAGAGTACGTCCCCGCTATGAACCAGGGATTCGACCGCCATGTCCATCTTAAAACCTCCTTGTTTTAGGGGCCGGAGCGCCATTGATTCCGGACGATTCCCCTATTTCAAGCTTCATGCCGCCGGGCATTGACGTAAAAACGGGGACTTATAGGGGAAGGCAGCGGGGCCGGGGGTGTTTTTTTGGGCAGGATAGCTTGTTTTTTAAGCACGTAGCCCCTGCGACGAGGGCCGTCGCGCAGGACAATTGGCGGTCGCGGGAGGGTGGTGAAAGTTGGACTATGGCTCGCAACGAAGCGGTTCAGAAGGGATCAGCCACCCGAAGTGAGGGACACCGATGCACAACTGGCATGGCTTCTGCAAACAGGAAGACAAAACCAAAAATTTTTTCCGAGACACAAAGCAGTGACTCAGGTAAAGCAGGCAACGGCGCCCGGCGGGATATCCCCTCAGGGCGTTTTATTTTTGATGCAAGAACTGGTTGGCGGTCCCATGACGGAGCCGCCGGGCAACGGCGCCCCATCCGGACTTTCCAGATGGGGCGTTGTCATTTTAGCAGCCTGCCGCAAGGCAGATTTGGACACATCAACGGGGATGCCGCCCTGGATCTGTCGCTGGCAGACCGCACAAACAATAACGGAAAAGAGAGGACATCATCATGGCAGAAAAAAAGCTACGTCAGATCGCAATCTATGGCAAAGGCGGCATCGGCAAATCCACCACGACTCAGAATACCGTGGCCGGACTCGCCTCCCTTGGCAAAAAGGTCCTGATCATCGGCTGCGACCCTAAAGCCGACTCGACCCGCCTGATTCTGCATGCCAAGGCTCAGGACACCGTTATGGACAAGGTCCGCGAACTCGGCACCGTGGAGGATCTGGAACTGGAAGATGTTTGTAAGCGCGGCTACGGCGACGTCATGTGCGTTGAGTCGGGCGGCCCCGAGCCGGGTGTCGGCTGTGCAGGCCGCGGCGTCATCACCGCCATCAACTTCCTCGAAGAAGAGGGTGCCTACACCCCCGATCTCGACTACGTCTTCTACGACGTCCTCGGTGACGTGGTCTGCGGCGGCTTCGCCATGCCGATCCGTGAGAACAAGGCCCAGGAAATCTACATCGTCGTCTCCGGCGAAATGATGGCCATGTATGCCGCCAACAACATCTGCAAGGGAATCGTCAAGTACGCCTCCTCCGGCAGTGTCCGCCTGGCAGGCCTGATCTGCAACAGCCGCAACACCGACCGCGAGGCCGACCTGATCGAAGCCCTGGCCGCACGTCTCGGCACCCAGATGATCCATTTCGTGCCGCGCGACAATCAGGTCCAGCGCGCTGAACTGCGCCGCATGACCGTCATCGAGTACTCGCCGGAGCACAAACAGGCCCAGGAGTATCGCACTCTGGCCCAGAAGATCGTCGATAACGAGATGTTCGTCGTGCCGACCCCTCTGGAGATGGAGGAGCTCGAAGACCTGCTGCTGGAGTTTGGCATCATGGAGGCGGAGGATGAGTCGGTGGTTGGCAAGGCGGAAAACGCCTGATCGGCAGCGGCCGATTTGCCCCCAGCTCGGCGTTGCCGCCCTGGCCAGCACGCTCGACGTAGCGTTGCTACGCCTCCCCCGCCGTCCAACTCGGCGCCTTGATCTGAGGGCAACTTGCCCGCCGCTAGAGGCGAAGAGTTAGAAGAATATTTCGTTGAAGTAAATAAGGAGACACCCTATGGCTGAGAGAAAGCCCATCAAGGGCGTGACAAAGGAAAAAACCGAAAAACTGATCGCGGAGACTCTGGCCAAAATGCCCGCCAAGGCCGCCAAGAAGCGAGCGCCGCACCTCGGCGCCAATGAGCCAAGTGCCTCCCCCTGCGCGGTCAAGTCGAACAAGAAGGTCGTTCCGGGCGTTATGAGCCAGCGCGGCTGCGCCTACGCCGGTGCCAAGGGCGTGGTCTGGGGACCGATCCGTGACATGGTCCACGTTTCCCATGGCCCAATCGGCTGCGGCGTCTACAGCTGGGGAACCCGGCGCAACCTGATGCAGGGCATCCCGGGCGTCACCTCCTTCCCGATGGACTTTACCTCCGACTTCCAGGAGCGTGACATCGTCTATGGTGGCGACAAGAAACTCGAAACCCTGCTGCGCGAGGCCGATGAACTCTTTCCGCTCAACAAGGGGATGTCGATCCTCTCCGAGTGCCCGGTCGGCCTGATCGGTGACGACATCAACGCCGTCGCCAAAAAAATGGAAATCGAACTCGACAAGCTGGTGGTCCCCTGCAACTGCGAGGGTTTTCGCGGCGTTTCCCAGTCGCTGGGACACCACATCTCCAACGACTCGATCCGTGACCACATCATCGGCAAGTACCAGTACCGGGAGGAGCCCGGACCCTACGACGTGGCCCTGATCGGCGACTACAACATCGGCGGCGACGTCTGGGCGGCCAAGCCCATCCTTGAGGAGATCGGTCTCAACGTCAAGTCGGTCTGGACCGGAGATGGCGAGGTCGAGAAGATCGGCGCCACCCACGCGGTGAAGCTCAACCTGATCCACTGCTACCGCTCCATGAACTATATGTGCAAGGTCATGGAAGAGAAGTGGGGTATCCCCTGGCTCGAGTACAACTTCTTCGGCCCCACCAAGATCGAGGAGAGCCTGCGTGCCATCGCCGAGCGTTTCGACGACAAGATCAAGAAGAATGTCGAAAAAGTGATTAAAAAGTACCGCAAGGAGATGGACGAGGTGATCGCCGAGTACAAGCCACGCCTTGACGGCAAGACCGCCATGCTGTTTGTCGGCGGCCTGCGCCCGCGACACACCATCGGCGCTTACGAGGACCTCGGCATCCAGATCACCGGCGCGGGATACGAGTTCGCCCACCAGGACGACTACGATCGCACCGCTCCGGAGATGGCCAAGGGAACTCTGATCTACGACGACGTCTCCGAGTTCGAGTTGGAGAAGTTCGTCGAAGAGTTCAAGCCCGACCTGGTCGGCAGCGGCATCAAGGAGAAGTACGTGTTCCAGAAAGCGGGCATCCCCTTTCGGCAGATGCACAGCTGGGACTACTCCGGCCCGTATCACGGCTACGAAGGGTTCAAGATCTTCGCCCGCGATATCGACATGGCGATCAACAGCCCGACCTGGGGCCTGGTCAAAAGCCCGTTTTAAACCGTGACGCGATGTAGGGGCGTGATTTATCACGCCCGGTTTCGAAAACACAAAGGGCGCAATGAATTGCGCCCCTACAGTCACCCCGTTATACAGGAGATTTATGCCATGAGCGCAGAAACTGCCATAAAGTTTGTGACCGAGACCCCAGAGTCAGAGATCGACCGGGTCAAGGAATGGATCAATTCGGAAGAGTATAAAGAGAAGAACTTTGCCCGCACCGCCCTGGTAGTCAATCCGGCCCATGCCTGCCAGCCACTCGGCGCCCAGATGGTGGCGACCGGCTTCGAGGGCGCCCTGCCGTTCGTGCACGGCTCCCAGGGCTGTGCTTCCTACTTCCGCAGCACTTTTTCCCGCCACTACCGCGAACCGGCGGCGGCGACCTGTGACGCCATGACCGAGGACGGCGCCGTGTTTGGCGGCCAGAACAACCTGTTTGAGGGCCTGGCGAACGCCTACGCCCTTTACAAGCCGAAGATGATCCCCATCTATACCACCTGCATGCCAGAGGTCATCGGCGACGACCTGACTGCCTTTATCAAGAACGCCAAGCTGCAGGGGCACCTGCCGGAAGAGGTGCCGACCCCCTACGCTAACACCCCGAGCTTCAACGGCACCCACATCCACGGTTACGACGCGATGCTGCTGAGTATTCTGCAGACCCTCACCGAGGGGAAGAGCGTCGAGGGCAAGTGTACCGGCAAACTCAACATCATCCCCGGTTTCGACGGCAACGTCGGCAACCTGCGTGAGTATAAGCGGATCTGCGAGCTGATGGGGATCCCTTACACCATGCTCGCCGATGTCTCCGATGTCTTCGATTCGGGCTGCGACGGCGAGTACAAGCTCTACCCTGGCGGCACCAAGCTTGAAGATGCCGCCGAGTCGATCAACGGCAAGGCGACCATTTCCTTCCAGAAGTACGCAACGGTCAACACCATGAAATGGATCGAATCCGAGTACACTGGCGAGAAAGCCGTGCTGCCGATGCCCTTCGGCATCAAAAAGACCGACGAGCTGTTGCTCAAGCTGAGCGCCCTGTTTGACAAGCCAATTCCGGAGGTGCTCAAAAAGGAGCGCGCCCTGGCGGTCGATGCCATGACTGACGCCCACCAGTACCTGCATGGCCGAAAGTTCGCCGTGGCTGGTGATCCCGACTATCTGATCGGCATCGTCAGCTTCCTGCTCGAGATGGGCGCCCGCCCCTGGCACGTGCTCTGCTCACGGGCTACCAAAAAGTTCCAGAAGGAGATGGACGCGCTGCTCGCCTCGTCACCGTTCGGCGAAGGCTGCACCTGCTACATCAACAAGGATCTCTGGCACATGCGTTCCCTGCTGGTCACCGATCCGGTCGACGGCATCATCGGCGACACCCACGCCAAGTGGGCGGCACGTGACGCCGGGATTCCCCTCTTCCGTATCGGCTTCCCCATCATCGACCGCGTCAACCTGCACCGCACCCCGGTGATCGGCTACAATGGCGCGATCTGCATGCTGACGATGATCGCCAATAAATTCCTTGAAATCAAAGACGAGACCTGCGAGGACCAGTGGTTCGAGATGATGCGGTAGCCAAAATAGTAAGGGCGCAATTCGTGGCGCCCAGGGCATGATGGATTACGCCCCTACGGGAGAATCCCTATGATTCGCACCAGCAGATTTGTCATCGTCGGTCGACCGGGCCGGGAAGGATTGACTATGAAAGTAGCATTCGCCAGTACCGACAAGGTTTACGTAAATGAACACTTTGGTCGCGCCGAGCAGTTCACCATCTGGGAAGTCGGTCCTGATGCGGCTGAGTTCAGTGGGGTGGTGAAGGTCAAGACCGAAGGCGCTGATGAAGCCGACCGCATCGAAGCGCGCTGTTCAGGGCTTTCAGACTGCGCGTTGGTCTATGTGGCGGAGATCGGCGGGCCCGCTGCGGCCCGGCTCGTTGCCAAAAAAATTCATCCGATCAAAAGCAAAGACCAGGAGGCCATCACCGCGGTCGTGGAAAAACTGCAGGAGGTTCTGCGTGGCAGCCCGCCACCCTGGCTCCAGAAGGCTATGCTCAAGGGCGAGCGTCCCGGGCTGGCTTGAGACCGGATCCATTCAGGAAAACACCATTCCCCAATAAAGGAGATTCACCATGGCATTGCTGACCGGTAAAACCCGGGGGGGCAAGGACTGGACGCCAACCTTCGCCGAAACGATCGACCCCGAAAAATGCATCGGCTGCGGCCGTTGCTTCAAGGCCTGCTCCCGCAAGGTGCTGGGTCCTGAGGACTTTGTGGACGAAGAGACGGACTCTACCCGTATGGTCATGACCATCGTCAATTCCGACAATTGTATCGGCTGTGCCGGTTGCGGCGTCACCTGTCCCAAAAAGTGTTTCACTTTTACGACCATGGACGTTTAGGAATCACTGTACAGGGGTTTTCCCGGGTCTTCCGGACAAGGTGCCGGAAGACCTCACTCCGGTAGAACTCAGGAGGTTGAAATGCGTATTGCGGTAGCATCCAAAAGCGGAACCGAAGTCGACCAACACTTCGGTCACGCGGAAAAATTTCACATTTATGAAATCGGGGAATCCTGTGCTTCACCAACCAAGATCTCCGAGGTGCCGGTGGTCAAGTTCTGCTCCGCGGACCCTGATCATGTCTTCAGTCACAGCCGCATGGCAGGCATCCTGGCCGCGCTGGATGGCTGCGCCCTGATGGTAACGGCACAGATCGGCGATTATCCCCGTCAGGAACTGGAAAAGGCTGGAATCCGCCACCTCAGCGCCTCCGGACCGATCGAGGAGGCCATCTGCTCGGCGTTGCATGCCGACAATCATTGTCATTGTCGTTCATCCGGGTGTTCCAGCTGAGCTTAAAAGGAATAACCCTTGCTGCTGCACAAAAAGCGATCGCTTTTTGTCATTATTGCCTCTGGTATGGGCAGGAAGAACCGAGCTGAGACTCCCTACCCCCTGCTTTAGGCACCCCACAGCTTGGCATGCAATTCGCAACTCTATGGATGAAATCAATTTACAGGTACAAGGACGTACCGGATTTTCTCTCTCGGCAATGAAGCCTCGGGGTATCAACCTCGGGGCTTTTTTATGCTGTGGAATCAGCAAGGGCGCTTACCAACAACAGGGAGCGCTCTTTTTGCGTCCCCAGCCAAGGAGACCCGTTATGGCCAAGCAATGCCCGATGATGAAAGCCAAAGTCCAGTCCGACCACCCCTGCTTCGGCGGTGACCACAGCAAGGCCGGCCGGATTCACCTCCCCGTCGCTCCCGGCTGCAATATCAAGTGTGGATTCTGCGAGCGCAAGTTCGACTGTGCCAATGAAAGCCGCCCCGGTGTCACCAGCAGGGTGCTCACCCCGGCGCAGGGCGTTGAGAGGGTACGCCTGGTCAAGGCCCATATGGAGAAAGCCGGAGGGGCTCAGCTCAAGGTAGTCGGCATTGCCGGCCCTGGCGATCCGCTGGCCAATCCCAAGACCTTTGAAACGTTCACACTGGTACGGGAAGCCTTCCCCGAGATGACCCTGTGCCTGTCAACCAACGGTCTGCGCCTGCCCGAGATGCTGGATAAGCTCCTTGAGGTCGACATCCACAGTCTAACCGTCACCATCAATGCCCTGACCCCTGAAACCGGCGCCAAGGTGTATGAATGGATCCGGATCGACGGTCAGCGCCTCAGCGGCGAAGAGGCCGCGAAAATCCTCCTCAAGCAGCAGTTCAAGGGGGTGGAGATGGCGGCCAGGGCCGGGCTGATGGTCAAGATCAACCACGTGTACATCCCGGGCGTCAATGACCACGAAACCCTGGAGCTGGCCGTCAAGGTGAGGGAGCTTGGGGCAAGCATGATGAACATTCTTCCCGTGATTCCCATCGGGCTCTTCCGGGAAATCGAGCCCCCTTCGGAAGCGGTTATGGAGATGGTCCGCAACCAGGCCGAGCTGATCCTCTCCCAGGCCCGCCACTGCAAGCAGTGCCGCGCCGATGCCGCCGGGGTGGTAGGACGGGACATCAATCTGGAAGCCCTGCACGCCCAAGTTGTTTGAAGGAGGTGATGATGAGAACTCTCATGCTGGTCTGGTTGCTGGGATGGCTCCTGCTTGGCTCCACCGCCATGGCCGCCGAGGTGCGGCTGTCGGTGGCCGCGAGCCTGCGCGAGGTCATGGGGGCATTGACCGAAGAGTACGCATTGGAAGCTGACGCGGTCCGCTTTGCGAGCAATTTTGGCGCTTCCGGTACCCTGGCCCGACAGATCGAGCAGGGAGCCCCCGTTGATCTCTTCGTTTCGGCTAATGGAAAATGGCTCGACTATCTGGGGGAAAAGGGGCTGCTCGACCAGGCTGCCGCTGTTCTGGCCGGTAATCAGCTGGTGGTCATCGGCCGCGCTCCGGCCGCCCTGACCGGACTGGACGATCTTTTGAAGCTGGAGCGCATCGCCCTGGTCAACCCGAAAAGTGGCCCGGCCGGCGAGTATGCCGAGCAGGCCCTCACGACCGCTGGTCTCTATGAGGCCCTGCGAAAGCACCTGGTGCCGGTTAAGGATGTCGGTCAGGCAGTGGTCCTCGCCGAGCGCGGCGAAGTCGACGCGGCCCTGGTCTATCGCACCGACGCCCGTCTCGCTCAAAAGACGCAGATTCTCTATGAAATCCCCGGGGATTTGCATACTCCGGTGAACTATCCCATGGCACTGACCCTGAGCGGACGGGAAAGTGCGGCGGCCGGGGCCTTCTTCAATTTTCTCCAGGGAGAAACAGCCCGACAAATCCTGGCGCGGCATGGCTTCCTGGTGACAGCGAAAGGCCACTGACCGGAGAGGGTCCGATGTTTGAATTGACCGGCAACGATTATCAGGCCATCTGGCTTTCGGCCCAGGTGGCGACCTTGGCGACCCTGCTGGCCCTGCCGGCGGGCTTTGCCGTGGCCGCCGTGCTGGTCTTCACCCGCCTGCCGGGCAAGGCGCTGCTGGAGGGGCTGGTCAATCTGCCGCTGGTGCTGCCGCCGGTAGTCGTCGGTTATCTGCTACTGTTGTTGCTGGGGCAGGACAGTTGGCTTGGCGGGCTGCTCAATACTCTCGGCATCCGGGTTATCTTCACCTGGAAAGCGGCGGTGCTGGCGGCCCTGGTGGTCGGCTTCCCCCTGCTGGTGCGGTCGCTGCGCATCGGCATGGAGAACATCGACAAGGACCTGCTCGCGGCAGCACGGACCCTCGGCGCCCCCTGGCACGATCTGCTTTTCACCATGATTCTGCCCCTCTCCTGGCGCTCGATGCTGGCCGGCGCGACGCTGATGTTCGCACGCGGGCTTGGCGAATTTGGCGCTACCATCATGATCGCCGGCAACATCGCCGGCTCGACCCGGACCATCCCACTGGCCATCTACGACTACACCGCCGTTCCCGGTGGGGATGCTCAGGCCTTGACCCTCTGTCTGGTTGCCATTGCCCTTTCCCTGGTCGTGCTGCTAGGGAACGAACGCCTGGTCGGCCGGCGGCGCGCCGGGAAGGAGAAGTCCTCATGAAACTGGAAGTCGCGCTGGAAAAACGTCTGGGGGATTTTCGCTTTTCGGCCGGCTTTGCCGTGGAAGGTCAGCGCCTCGGCGTCTATGGCAAGTCGGGGAGTGGTAAATCGACCCTGATGGGAATGCTGGCCGGTTTGATTCGCCCCGACGCCGGCCTGATCCGCCTCGACGGGGAAACCCTCTATGACGGGGGGCGCAAGCTGATGGTCCCGCCGGAGCGGCGGCGCCTCGCTGTGGTATTCCAGCACGCTCATCTCTTTCCGCACTTGAACGTGCGCCGCAATCTTCTCTATGGCTATAAACGCATTCCCCGCCGTGACCGCCGTATCTCACCCGAAGCCCTTGGCGAGGTGCTGGGCCTCGGCCCCCTGCTGGAGCGCGACGTCACCACCCTCTCCGGTGGGGAACGGCGGCGGGTCGCGCTGGGGCGGGCGGTACTCTCCTGCCCGCGCCTGATTCTCATGGACGAGCCCCTGACCGGACTTGATGCCGGCAGCAAGTACCAGATCATTCCTTATCTCAAGGCGGTTTTCGATGAATTCGGCATCCCCCTGATCTTTATCAGCCATTCCCTCAACGAAATGCGCCTGATGACCGATGACGTCCTGCTCTTCGACGGTGGACGGCTGCTCTCCCAGTCTTCAGCGGAGGAGTTGGCTCGAAGCCTGATGGGGAGCCGGCAGGCAGGCTACATCAACCTGCTGACCCTGGAACGTCCCCGGCCGGTGGATGATCTCTGGGCTTACGACTGGGGCGGACAACGGCTGATTCTCACCGAGCGTGCCTCCCGGGAATCGGCCCTCTTCCAGTTATCCTCCAAGGATGTCACTCTTTTCAAAGGCCGGCCCGAGGCGAGCAGCGCTCGTAATCTGCTGCCGTGCCGAGTTGGGCGGATTTTCGAGAGCGGCAACCGTATCGGTGTCGAACTGGATTGCGGCGGTCGCCCCCTCGTTTCGCAACTGGTGCGCGAGGCGGTCAGGGAACTGGAAATCAAGGAGGGATCGGAAATTTATGCGATTGTGAAGGCGTCGGCCTTTCGGCCGCTTTATTGACGGCAGACTGCCACCAAACAGTATTGGTGTGTTCCGCTTTTCCCGCTTAACCATGCCCCCGCAGTTTCTCCGCGGTGTTGGCGCACTCGCACAGAAAGTAGGCGCCGCCTTCATACAGCACATCCTGTTTTAGCGGATTGCCTACCTCTTCCCAATTGGGAAATCCTCGCAGCACCAGGGCTTTGTGCAGTCGGTGCGCCAGCGCCTCGCAGTGGCCGTTGCCGACGATGAGGT
Organism: Desulfuromonas sp. KJ2020; assembly: GCF_024197615.1. Lineage (NCBI taxonomy): Bacteria > Pseudomonadati > Thermodesulfobacteriota > Desulfuromonadia > Desulfuromonadales > Desulfuromonadaceae > Desulfuromonas > Desulfuromonas sp. KJ2020. The sequence continues at coordinate 436,026 of NZ_JAKUKE010000001.1, read as the reverse complement.
CGTATTCGTCACACAGGTTCTCGGCATCCTCCAGGTCACCGACCAGCACCCGCCGCCCCTGGATTCTCTCCAACTGGGGCGAAGCCACCGTACTGATGGCGACGGTGACTTTTGCTCCTGCTTCAAGCAGCGAGTGACAGAGACCGGTCAGGTGATCCGGTTCGCCGAGAGCCAGCACGCGGGTCTGACCGAGGGAGAAATGGCCATCGAGCATAGCGTCCTGCAGGCGTCGGCGCCAGCGGACGATAGCTTCGGGCGGACACTCCCGGCCTGTCTCGGCGAGCAGCCAGGCCGCCAGGGCATCAGTTCCCTCCAGTCCACTGAGATGGGAGAAGTGTCGATGACGCATGAAGGGGTTTTTCTTTTGCAACGCCTCCGCGCAGGCCCGCATGGAGTCGCCGACACTCACGACGAGCCCGGCGTCTCCCAGGGTACGAATCTGCTCAACTCCGATGCCGCCGCTTGAGAGAGCTGCCTGCTTTTCTCCCAGATGGCCGTCAAGGGAGGTCGACAGGTCAGGTAGCGCCAGGACGTCGTAGCCGAAAGCGGCGATGAATTCCTTGATCTTTTCCACCTCGATGGGGGTCAGGCTGACGTGGGGGAGCAGCACCACCTTGTCGTCGTCGATGGCTTCGGTCGGCTCGACCAGCTGTTCGATCAGCGCCCGGGTGGCCAGGGCCCAACCGCTCTCCAGCCCGCCTTCGTAGTCGGGGGTGTTGACGTAAACCAGGGGAAAGTCAACCTGGGCGGCGACGGCGCGCAGATCGTCCCCCTTGGTTTCGGTGAGACCGGTGCTGTGCAGGCCGATGAGGCTGGGGCTGACCTTGGCGGTGATATTCTTGACCGATTCGACGATGCTGGTGTCGCCGCCGTCGAGAATCGCGGTAATGTCGGTGACGGCTGTCGTCTGGATGGCGATGGGCTCGCAGAAATGGCGGGTGGTGTAGACCTTGGTGAAGGAGGTGCAGCCCATGGCGCCGTGCATCAGGGGCATGCACCTGTCCACTCCCAGAAAAGCGAGGGTCGCCCCCATCGGCTGCGACAGCTTGAAGGGATTGACCTGCAGCGGTTTGGTGTTTCGATGACTTATTTCTCCCATGGGGCCCTCTTGGCAACGTTTTTAAAGACGGGATTTTCCAGCGCGTTCTTCAGATCTTCGGCCAGATTGAGCAGACCGTTGTAGCCGCCATAGCTCTTTTTCTTCTCCTGGTTGACGTCGGCGAAGGCGATCCCTTTCTTGATGGCGGTGTAAAGACTGCGGCCTCCGGCCAGCAGCAGGTGTGCTCCCCGCTCCTCAATGATCCTGGCCTGCTCCGCGCCCGGATTCATCATCAGCACCCCCTTTTCGCCGAGGACCTCGCGCGCCTTCTCCCGGTCCGCCTCGGTCGCCTTCTTCACTGCGGTGGCCACCACCTCGATGCCCAGATCCTGCAGGGCCGCAGCAATGGACCAGGTTTTGTTTCCTCCGGTGTTGAGCACCGCTTTCTTACCGCGAAACAACGCGCGGTAGGGAGCGAGTTTTTCTTCGAGGGCGGCCTCTTCGCGGACAATAAGTCGTTTGGTTCGTTCAATCAGGTCGGCGTCGCCGAGAGCCTCGGCGATGGCCAGCAGTCCCGCGCTGGTGTCACGCTTGCCATAGAAAGAGAGGGAAATATGGGGGATACCGTACTTCTCTTCCATCTTGCGGGTCAAAGAGATCAGGGACTTGGCGCAGACGATCACGTTGAGCCTGGCCCGATGGGCGCTGCGGATGGCGCGGACCCGCCCGTCGCCACTCAGGGTAGAGAGGATGCGGATGCCCAGCTCGTCGAGCAGGTGCGAGTACTGCCACATGTCGCCGGTGACGTTGTACTCGCCGATCAGGTTGATGTCGAAGGGGGTGGTGAACTCCGGCTCCAGGGTGCCGATCAGGTGCATCAGCGCCGCTTCTCCCCCCAGACGGCTGCCAAGGTTCTTGCTCCCCACGAAACCAGGAGCGTGCACGGGCACCACCGGAAGACCATATTTCTCCGCCGCCTGCCGGCACACCGCGTCGATATCGTCGCCGATGAGGGCTGTGACGCAGGTGGCGTACACGAAAATCGCTTCGGGGGAGTAGTGTTGCAGGATGTAATCGATGGCGTTGAGCAGCTTCTGCTCGCCGCCGAAGACGACGTCCGTGTTGGCGATGTCAGTGGTGAAGCCCATTTGGGTGAAATCCCGCCCGGTATGGCTGGTTTTAGTGGCGCGGGTTTCCCAGGATGCCGCCAGGCAGGTGATCGGCCCATGCACCAGATGGGCGGCATCGGCATAGGGGAAGAGGGAAATCTGGGCCCCTTCGAAAGCACAGCCACCCGTGGTTGCCCCGGGGGTGGGGGCATTGCAGGAGGTCTTTTTGGTTTTGTGGTGGGAACAGGCGCTCTCTTCGAGCAGCTCTTTGATCTTCGGTTTGGTGGCCACAGTCTGATCCTTTCTGAAACAGCGAGTTCAGATTAAAATCAGTCCCGTCGCCTCGTTGAGATGGAACTTTTCTGCCCCGTCAGCCTTGGCGGGCAAGGCGCTTGACAGCGCTATGCTGAAAAACCTCTGCAAGACTTCGGCCAGCCCGGAAGGGCCCCCTACGGCCTGCAATGACCCCCATTCTTAAGGTCGACCCGCTTGATTCAAGGGCACTGGGCGTTTCGGATGCCTCTTTTTTGATCATTTGAGGCCGGGAGATGACCTGTCATCAGGAACCGTTTTCCCCGTGCTGGCCGGCTCAAGGCGTTTTAGGCTCGTATTTGTTTATGGCACAGCCTGTGCTTAAAACTATGGTGAACTCACCCTCCGGCGAGGACGCTGGAAACGGGCAACGACGCCCCGGGACGGCCACAGGCTTCCCGGGGCTTTTTTTGTGGAAGGAGCCGGCCATGACGGTTGAAACGGATATCCAGCACAGAGAGGTCATCATCGACGACACCACGCTGCGCGACGGGGAACAGACCGCCGGGGTGGTTTTCTCGCGGCAGGAGAAAATTCGCATCGCCCGCATGCTGGATGAAATCGGCGTGGGAGAACTGGAGTGCGGCATTCCCGCCATGGGGAAAGAAGAGCAGGCCGACGTGAGAGCCCTGGTCGAGCTTGGTCTTGGCGCCCGCCTGATCACCTGGAACCGTGCCCTGATCAGCGACATCGAGGCCTCATTGGCCACCGGGGTGCAGGCCGTTGATCTGTCCCTGTCCGTATCCGATATCCACATACGGCACAAGCTGGCTAAAAGTCGGGACTGGGTGAAAGAACAGCTGAAGACGGCCCTCGGCTTCGCCAAGGCGCATGGCCTGTATGTGTCCATCGGCGGCGAAGATGCCAGCCGGGCCGACCTTGACTTTGTGGTCGAACTGATGGAGATCGGACGCGCCATGGGGGCGGACCGCTTCCGCTTCTGCGATACGTTGGGTCTTCTCGACCCGTTCTCCACCTACGAGAAGATCCGGTTCCTGCGGGAACGGGTCGACCTTGATCTCGAGATCCATACCCATAACGATCTCGGCATGGCCACCGCCAACGCTCTGGCCGGGATCAGGGCCGGCGCCCGCTTCGTCAACACCACGGTGAATGGGCTTGGCGAACGCGCCGGCAATGCCGCTCTGGAAGAGGTGGTCATGGCTCTTAAGCACGCCAACGGCATCGATCTGCACATGGACACCCGCCGTTTTGTGGAGATCAGTCGGTTTGTCGGGCAGGCCAGCCATCGGCCCGTACCGGAATGGAAGGCCGTGGTCGGTGAGCGGGTCTTCTCCCATGAATCAGGGCTCCACGCCGACGGCGTCATTAAAAATCCCTGCAACTATGAAGGCTTCGATCCGGCTGAGGTGGGACTGTCACGCTACCTGGTCCTCGGCAAGCATTCGGGGAGTCAGGGGCTCGTTCACCGCCTGCAGGAGCTGGGCATCCGTGCCACGCGACAGCAGGCGGACAGTCTGCTGCCCAGTGTTCGTCAACTGAGTCAGCAGCGCAAACGTCCCTTGAGCGACCATGAGCTGCTTTCTCTCTGGCCCTCGTGCCAGGCCGTGGCCTGAAATGGAGATCCGCTCCGCCACCACCACCGATTGGCCGGTTTTTCTGACCCTGGCCAAGGAGGAAGGCTGGCAGGTCCCCCGCCTCGAAATCGACCTGTTTGCCGGTCCCCTGCGCGGCGGCGCCTTCGCCCTGCTCGAGGGTGGCGTCTGCCGAGGCTTCGTCACCACGGCCGCTCATCCTCGCAGCGGCTGGATAGGGAACCTCATTCTGGCCCCGGAAGAAAGAGGCAAGGGCACCGGGGGCAGGCTGTTCGACTTTGCCGTTGGACACCTGGAGCAGAGCGGTTCAGCGTCTATTATCCTGACCGCCTCTGCGCTGGGCCGGCCCCTCTATGAGAAGCGCGGATTCCGCGCCATCGGCACCATCGAGCGCTGGCGGCACGACCCGGAGCCCAGGCGGAATGGCCTTCCGCCCTTTGACCACGATGGTCGCGAGGCGCTGTACCAGCTAGACGCCCTGGCCTGGGAGGAAGCCCGAAGTCCTCTGCTGTCCTTCCTGTCGGCGCGGGGCCAGACTTTTGTTGCCGGCCTCTCCTGTCTCCATGTGCAGGAGGGTGAGGATATGCAGATTCTGGGGCCCTGGTATTCGGCCAGCCGTCGCCTGGAGGAAAACGGCCGGCTCCTGCGGCTGGCTCTGGACGCGGTCCAAGGCGCTGCCCCGCTCTTTACCGATCTTCTGGCCGAAAGTGGCCTGTCGCCGCTGCTCAGCCGGGCCGGTTTTCGTCCTTGCGGGTCAACGGCCCTTATGGTCAAGGGAGAATGCCCCGCTGAATTAGGCCGCCACCTTGTGTCTCTGGCCAGTCTGGGGAGTCTGGGGTAGACTTAGGCATTGTTAATGCATTTGAAAGATTAACGGAAAAGCAATTCCCAAGGAGGTGCCACGCTTATGAAATGTGCTCTGGTCGTTGATGACGAACCGATGCTGCGTCGCCAGGTGGCGGAAATCCTGGCCGACTACGGCTTTGATGAGATTGTCGAGGCGGAAAACGGCAGTCAGGCCCTCGACCTGGCCCGGGTAAAAAATCCCCTCCTCATCGTGATGGACGTGTCCATGCCCGTTATGGATGGCATCACGGCTGCCGAAAGAATAGGCAAGATTCGGTCGATCCCCGTGGTGCTGCTGACGGCCACCGCCGATGTCGCGACGATCGAGCGCGCCCGCCGGGCCGGGGTGATGAATTATGTTCTCAAACCCCTGCGGGCCGAACAGGTCTATGCCGCCGTCGATCTGGCCATTCACCATTTTGTGGAAGTGTCCACCCTGAAGGACGAGGTGCATAAGCTCAAGGAGACCCTGGAGACGCGCAAACAGGTGGACAAGGCCAAAGGCGTACTCATGGCCAAGGGGATGAACGAGGCCGAGGCCTACCGCAAGCTGCAGAAGATCGCCATGGATAAGCGCAAGAGCCTCAAGGAGGTCGCCGAGGCCATCCTGCTGATGGAGGGATGATTCGTAAAAAGGCTCTGCTCACTCGGGCAGCGGGATGAACTCCGTCTCGCCCGGCACCTGGGGAAAGGTACCATCCCGCCAGGCCTGCTTGGTCTTTTCAATGAGCTCCTTGCGGCTGGCGACGAGATTCCACCACATGGTCCGTCGTCCCAGGGGGGTGCCGCCGACGATCACGAAATGACTGTCCTGGTGGGCGGTTACCTCGATACCGGCCGTGCGGTCAAACACGGCCAGATGGTGGCGGGGGACGGTGCAGCCGGCCACAGCAATCTCCCCCTCAATCAGGTAGGCCGCCCGTTCATCGACTCCGTCGGGAAGGGTGAACCGCTCTCCTTTGGACAGCTTCACGTCCAGGTAGAGGGTCGGTGAATGGGTCTTGACCGCCGAGCGGGCGCCGAAGGCTTCGCCGATCAGTATCCGTACCGACTTTCGACCGTCTTCGAGCACCGGCAGGGCCTCTTCGCCATAATGGGTGAAAAAAGGTTCCGTCTCTTCGTCGGCTTCGGGCAGAGCAATCCACAGCTGCAGAAGATGCAGGGTGTGCCCATGCCGGCGCAGCTCTGGCGGGGTTCGCTCCGAATGGGCGATGCCCTTGCCGGCGGTCATCCAGTTGATCTGATGGGGACGGATAGGCTGGACGTGGCCCAGGCTGTCGCGGTGCAGGATCTCGCCCTCAAAGACAGTGGTGATGGTGGCCAGGCCGATATGAGGGTGGGGGCGCACGTCGAGACCCTGGCCGGGTGCAAAAACCGCCGGGCCGAGATGGTCGAAAAAGATAAAAGGGCCGACGGAGCGCAGATCGGCGGTCGGCAGCAGGCGGCGGACCGTGAAACCGCCAAGGTCCTTGTCTTTGGGCTCCAGCAGCAGACGGATAGCGGCGCCGGGGTGTTCAAGGTGTTCTTTGCAGCGGCTCTCTTCAAAAATCAGATCGCTCATGACAAATCCTCCTGATGCGGTAATGGTGGCCAGCTCTGCAAGTTTAGCGCAAAAAAGCAGGGGATGATCAAAATCCTTTGGTGGGTGGTTGCATTTTAATCTGGTCATCGGTTATCATCCGATTTAATGAAAACGTCTCCTTCCCGATATCTGCTGACCCTGGTCTGCCTGCTGGTCTTGTTGCTGACGGGGCAAACCAGTGTGCAGGGTTATGTCTGGTGCCTGAGCAAGGATGGCCGTGCCGCTTTGGAATATGCCGGCACCAGTGCCTGCGGTACGGAAAAGCGTCAGCTACAGACTGGCCCTGATCATCATGCCGAGCATCGCGAAGACGAGGCCAACCATTTTGATTCGGACAGCCATTGTGGCCCCTGCCTGGACATTCCCGCCACGCTTGAAGCGACCTCCTCCCGTCAGCAGCAGCCGGATGATCTTGCCCTGACCGGGTTGCCTGTCCCGGCGGCACGCGCTGCCGCTCCTGTTTTTATCCAGATACTCACCAACGATCTGTTGGCTCATCCACCACCACGCCTCAGTCAGACCATCCTCATCCATCGTACCGTTGTCCTCCTGAATTAAACCACCCCTTCCGCTCAGTCTCGGTGCCCCCGGTTTCCCCGGAAACCTGTGGGATTCGTCCGTCCTTCTTTAAATCGTGAGAACAACAATAAAATACGGAGGTTCAACCATGCCCAAAAAGGCTCTGGTTGCTTTCGGTGCTGCGCTTGGGCTGGGCCTTATCGGTATCGCCCCCATTGCCTGGGGGGCTGATGCCGCCGTCCAGGCTTCCGGCCAGACACCACTATCCATTCAGGAAACCGTCGGCCGTGAATCCGATGTCCCCGAAGCGCTGACCCTGGCGACGGCGGTGGCCAAGGCCCTGCAAAGCCATCCCCGCCTGGCGATCTTTTCCGAAGAAATTCAGGTCCGGCAGCAAGAGCTGCGACAGGCGGGGTTGTGGGCCAACCCGGAACTCGCCATCGAGATGGAGGATTTCGCCGGCAGCGGCGAGTTTTCCGGTACGCAGCGGGCCGAAACGACCCTCATGCTCAGTCAACAGGTGGAACTGGGCGGGAAAAGAGCGGGCCGCCAAGCCTTGGGGCACACGGCTGTCGCCCTGGCCGAGGGCGACTATGCCGCGGCCCGGGCCGAAGTGGTGGCGGAGGCGACCCGGCGCTTTGTCGCCGTGGCCGCGGCCCAACAGCGGCAGGCGCTGGCGGCTGAGCAGCATGGACTCGCTCTTCAGCTGCTCGCGGCCGTTGACGACCGCATCGCCGCCGGTAAATCGGCTGCAATCGAGCGGGTGCGGATGGAATCGCTGGTTGCCGAAACCCAGCTGCGCCAGGTCCAGGCCCGGCAGGAAGAGGCGGCCGCCTGGATGGCGCTGCGGGTTCTGTGGGGCGACGACACCTATGTGGTGGAGGAAGTGGCCATTGACGTCGACCTTGCGCAGATGCCGCCATTGCCCGACTGGACTGATATCGAGGCCGCAATAGACCAGAGCCCGGCGGTGCTGCGGCAACGTCTTGCCGGGCAGCGGGCCGGGCGCGACCTGGAACTGGCCATGGCCAGCCGTCTTCCTGACTTGACCCTGAGCCTGGGCGCCAAGCAGATGGAGGAGAGCGGCGACCAAGCGCTGGTAGCTGGTGTCGCCTTCAGTTTGCCCCTTTTTGACCGTCAACAGGGGGCCGTCGGCGCGGCGCGCTCCCGTCAGGCCCAGGCTGCGGCCCAGGCTCGTGAGGTGCGCATGGCGCTGCGGACCGGATTGGGTGCGCTTCACCAGCGGCTGCTGGCGGCGCAGGCCGAAGCCGAGATGCTGCGCCTGACCCTGCTGCCGGCGGTGCAGCGGAGCTTTGAGGCGATCACCTATGGCTACAAGGCCGGCAAATTTGGATTTCTCGAGGTTCTGGAGGCCGAACAGAGTCTCTTTCAGACCCGCAGCCGTTATATCGACAGTCTGGAAACCTATCATCAGGCCTGGGCTGAGCTGGAGAATCAGCTCGGTCAACCCTTGTCCGCCAATGAAGACCAAACCTTAACCTCCGTATCAAACCAGAGAGGTCAGTGATGAATAAACGTCCTTATATTTTCTTGTTGCCCCTGGCCCTGCTTGGCGGTCTGCTGCTGTTCAAGGGGGGCGAGCTGCCGCCCAGCGCCATCGCCGCCGAAGACCACGCCAACTCTCATGCCGACCATGACCATGCTGAAGAAGGCTCCCATGGTCAACCGGCGCTCGAGGCCATGCCCCTGATCAGCGATGCCGGCCAGGCTTGCGATGACCATGAGAATCATGGTGAACACGACGACCACGCTGAACACGACGACCATGACGAACATGTGAAGGAGGCTGTGGATGACCATGCCGGCCATGACCATGGCCAGGCCAAAGCCGTCGATCCCCACGCCGGCCATAACCACGGCCGTGAGCCGGTGGACAGTCATGCCGGGCACAATCATGGTTCCGGCGACGAACTCTGCCCCGAACACCAGGTGATCGAGTCCGAATGTGCCCTCTGTCAGGGCAGCCATCTGGCTGAACTGCAACCGGGAGAGGGCATGAAGGTTCGTCTGGGGACTCTGGAGGCGGCGGCCAAAGCCGGCATCCGCTTGATCAGCCCCCAGCAGATTTCCCTGGCGGCCGGGGTAGAAGTTCCCGGCCGGACGGTCTTCAATCGCACGAAGCTGGCCACCATTGCCCCGTTGGCGACGGGAGTGGTTCTGCGCGTCCCCGTGCAGCCGGGCAGCGCCGTGGCCAAAGGGGAGGTTTTGGCCGAGGTCGCCATGGCGGAGGTCGCCCGCCTGCAGGCCGAGCTTTCCGGCTCGCTGGCCCGGCTGGCCCAGGCCGAGGCCGTCTATCTGCGGGAAAAGGATCTGCTGGAGCGCGGCATCACCTCCCGCCAGGAATTTCAGCAGGCCGAAGCCGAGTACCGGGTGCTGCAGAGTCTCAGTGAACAGCATCGTCAGCAGCTGCGGCAATTCGGTCTTTCCACCCGCGACATCGACCGCCTGATGCAGTCGCCGGAGGCCAGCACAACTCTGGCCCTACGGGCTCCCTTTAACGGGGTGGTGACCGAGGTGCGCACGGCGGCCGGGGAAAACATCCAGGCCGGCAGCCCCCTCTTCACGGTGGCTGACCTCGATACTTTGTGGATCGAACTCGCCATTCCCGAGGCCCGTATCGCCCAGGCCCAGCCCGGTGCCGCCGTGCAGGCTCGTTTCGACGGTCTGCCCGGCGTGGTGTTCAGCGGTCGACTCTTTCAGGTGGGAGCCCAGGTGGATGAGCGCAGTCGCACCCTGACTGCTCTGGCCGAAGTGCCCAATCCCGACCATCGCCTCAAGGCCGGTATGTATGGCAACGTCCGCCTGCTCGAAGGGGCCGAAGGCCTGAATCTGACCATTCCCGCCGAGGCTGTGCAGCACATCGACGGTTTCCCCTATGTGTTCATTCAGGAGGATGCCGACCTGTTCGAGCTGCGCCGCATTGCCACGGGGGCGCAGCAAAGCGGTCTGGTCGTGGTCGCCGCCGGTCTGCAGGTGGATGAGCAGGTGGTGTCGAGGCAGGGTTTCGCCCTCAAATCCGAGGTTCTCAAGGCGCGCCTAGGCGCGTCCTGCGCCGATCACTAGAAAGGGGTTCCCATGCTGGAAAAACTCATCGCGGCGGCCCTGCGCAATCGCCTGGTCGTCGTCCTCTGTTTTGTGCTGGCCTTTGCCGCCGGCCTCTGGTCTCTGCTGCGCCTGCCCGTCGATGCTTTTCCCGACACCACCCCGGTGCAGGTGCAGATCAACACCACCGCCCCGGCCCTGGGGCCGGAAGAAATCGAAATGCAGATTTCCCAGCCCGTGGAGCTGGCCGTCTCCGGCCTGCCGGGGCTGGTGCATGTCCGATCCATTTCCAAATTCGGCCTCTCGCAGGTCGTGGCCATTTTTGAAGACGAGATGCCGATTCTCGATTCCCGCCAGCTCATCATGGAACGGCTGGCCAGCGTCTCGCTACCGGAAGGGATCGAACGTCCCGAGCTGGGGCCCATTTCCACCGGGTTGGGGGAGGTCTTTCACTATGTCCTGCGCTCCGACCATCCGGAGCGAACCCTCGACGAGCTGCGCACCCTGCACGACTGGGTCGTCAAGCCGGAGCTGCGCAAGGTGCCAGGGGTGGCGGAAGTCAACTCCTGGGGCGGCCTGGAGAAGCAGTACCACGTCATCGTTTCTCCCGACGCCCTCATCAAATACAACCTGACCTACGGCGATGTCGCCACCGCCCTGCGCGATAACAACGCCAACGTGGGGGGCGGCCAGGTGGTCACCGGCGGCCAGACCCTGCTGGTGCATGGCCTGGGCCGGGTCGCCACGGTCGACGAGATCGCCGGCATCGTCATCACCGCCTATCAGGGCGCCGCCGTCAAGGTCGGCGATGTGGCCGAGGTGGCCATCGGCCATGAACTGCGCCGTGGTGCCGTTTCGGCTGCGGGCAAGGGCGAGGTGGTCCTCGGCCTCGGTTTCATGCTCATGGGCGAGAACAGCCGCGAGGTGACCAGCGACCTGAAGCTGGCCCTGGAACGGGTGAAGAAGGCCCTGCCCGACGACGTCATCCTCGAAACGGTCTACGACCGCACCGAGCTGGTCGACCAGGTCATTGACACCGTCAAACACAATCTGGCGGCCGGCGCCCTGCTGGTCATCGCCGTGCTCTTCCTGCTGCTCGGCAACCTGCGGGCCGGGCTGCTGGTGGCGGCTACCATTCCCATGGCCATGCTCTTTGCCGCCTTCGGCATGCAGGAGATGGGGATCGCCGCCAGCCTGCTGTCGCTGGGCGCCATCGATTTCGGCATTCTGGTGGATGGCTCGGTGGTCATGACCGAAGCCAACCTGCGGCGCTTGACTGAACGCCAGATGCAGCTGGGTCGGCAACTCACCCCGGCGGAGCGGTTCGATGCCATCCTGGCTTCCAGCCAGGAAGTCGTGCGCCCCATCGTCTTCGGCCTGGGTATTATCGTACTTGTTTTTCTGCCCGTGCTGACCCTGGAGGGGATCGAAGGGAAGATGTTCAAGCCCATGGCCTGGACCTTCATCTTCGCTCTGCTTGGCGCCCTGGTGGTAGCCATCTTCCTTTCGCCCGTCCTCTCCTTCCAGTTCATGCCCAAGCAGCTGCGGGTTGAGGAGCGCAAAGTTGATGGCTGGCTCAAAAGCCGCTACGGCGCTTTACTGGAGATGGTGTTGCGCTGGCGCCGGGCCTTTTTGGCCGCGGTCGCGGTGGTGCTGGTCGCCTCCATCCTGCTGGCCACCCGTCTGGGCGGCGAATTTCTGCCTCGCCTGTCCGAAGGCTCGCTGGTGGTCAGCGTGGTGCGGTTGGCGGGCGTATCCGTCGATGAATCCATTGCCTACAACACGGAGATGGAGAAGCTGCTGCTCAAGACTTTTCCCGATGAAATCCGTCACATCTGGAGCCGACTGGGCAGCGCCGAGGTCGCTACGGACCCCATGGGCACGGAGCTCACGGACATTTTCATGACGCTGCATCCGCGCCGGCAATGGACTCGGGCCGACAGCCAGGCTGAGCTGGCCGCCCGGGTGGAAGAGGCCCTGCACGGTCTGCCTGGCATCCGCTCGGTGCTGACCCAGCCCATTGAACTGCGGGTCAACGAGATGCTCTCGGGCATCCGCGGCGATGTGGGGATCAAGATCTACGGGGAAAATTTCGACACCCTGGTATCCCTGGGCGAGCAGGTCGAACATCTGCTGCTTGATGTCCAGGGCGCTGCCGACGTGGCCGTGGAGCAGATCACCGGCCAGCCGACCCTGCAGATTGCCGTCGACCGTGAGACCTTGTCCCGTTACGGGGTGGCCGCCCGCGATGTTCTCGACATCATCGCCGCCGTCGGCACCCCCCGGGTGGGTGAAGTTTTCGAAGGGGAGCGCTCCTTCCCGCTGGTGCTGCGCTTGCCCGATGCGCAGCGCCATGATGTGAAAGCGCTGGAGAATACCCTGATCCCCACCCGCACCGGCGCGGTCCTCCCCCTCGGCGCTCTGGCTGAAGTGCGGGAGGTCGAGCGGCCCTCGACCATCAACCGCGAGTGGGGACGCCGGCTGATCAAAGTGCAGGTCAATGTGCGGGACCGGGATATCGCTTCCTTTGTCGATGAGGCCAAGGCCAAAATCGCCGAGGGCGTTTTGCTGCCGGAAGGCACCATGATCGAATGGGGGGGGCAGTTCGAAAACCTGGAGCGCTCCCAGAAACGCCTGATGCTGGTGGTGCCCCTGACCCTGCTGCTGATCTTCGTGCTCCTCTATTTCAGCCTGAAGCGCCTGCGCGATGTGCTCATCATCTACACCGGCATCCCGTTGGCGGCGGTAGGGGGCATCGTCGCTCTCCACTTGCGCGGCATCCCCTTCAGTGTCAGCGCCGCCATCGGCTTTATCGCCCTGTCGGGTATCGCCGTGCTCAACGGCCAGGTGCTGGTGTCGGCCATCCGGAACCTTCTGGCCGACGGTCTGCCGCTGTTCGAAGCGGTCACCGGGGCGGCCAGGCAGCGCTTGGTGCCGGTGCTGGCTACGGCCGTTACCGATGCTGTCGGTTTCCTCCCGATGGCCCTCTCCATTGGGGTCGGCGCCGAAGTGCAGCGCCCTTTGGCCACCGTGGTCATTGGTGGTGTCCTCACCTCAACCCTGCTGACCCTCTTCGTGCTACCCTGTCTCTATCTGCTGGTCGGTAACCGACAGCCAAAGGAGGAGAAAACGACCGCCTGACGTTCTTTTCCCCAAACGGCAAAAACGCCAAAGCAAAGGCCCGCAGCATGTACTGCGGGCCTTTCTTGTCTGTTTTCCATGATGGTTAGCCTTTCTGGCCCCGCCGCCAGGCGTGGTATTTTTCAACCCAGGCCAGCAGTTTTTCAGGGACATGGGCCTTTTTCCACTCACCAGCGGCCATCTTGTTGGCTTCGGCCAGGGTTGGATAGGGGTGGATGGTGCCGAGAATTTTGTTGAGGCCGAGACCGTACTTCATGGCCAGGATGTATTCGGCGAGCAGATCACCGGCATGGGTGCCAACGATAGTCACACCGAGTATCTTGTCCTGGCCGGGCGGCGTGATGACTTTGATCCAACCGTGCTCTTCGCCCTCGGCGATGGCGCGATCCAGATCGGCCAGCTCAAATCGCGTGACCTCATGATCCATGTTCTGCTCGCGGGCTTCAGCTTCGTTGAGACCGACGCGCGCTACTTCGGGGTCGGTAAAAGTGCACCAGGGGATGACGCGGTAATCGGCACGGAACTTCCTGAAGTCGCCAAACAGGGCGTTGACCGCCGCATACCAGGCTTGATGGGCGGCGGTGTGGGTAAACTGGTAGGGGCCGGCCACATCGCCCGCGCAGAAGATGTTGGAGAAGTTGGTGCGCAGGAAGGGATCGACCTCGATGGTGCCGCGCTGACTGAGGCGCACCCCCAGTTCCTCCAGGCCGAATCCCGTTGTGCGAGCGCGCCGACCCACGGCAACCAGGATAGCATCGAAAGGCACCTCGACTTTTTGCCCCTGATGCTCGCACACCAGGATCTTCTCCTGGTCTTTGACCTGAACTTCCTTGGCGGCGTGTTCGGTCAGTACCCGCACCCCTTCGGCTTCGAAGCGCTCGCGCACGAAGGCCGCGACCTCAGGATCCTCTCGCCCCATGAGCTGTGGCGCCATCTCTACCTGGGTCACCTGGGCGCCGAAGCGCGCAAAAGCCTGGGTCATTTCGCAACCGATGGGCCCGCCACCCATTACCACCAGCCGCCGAGGCAATTCGCGCAATTGCCAGAGGTTATCCGAGGTCAGAAAGTCCACCTGGTCGAGGCCCGGAATGGGCGGTACGAAGGGTTCGGCGCCGGTAGCGACAATGATGTTGCGCGTGGTCAGGATACGCTCGCCGACCTGCACGGTGTAGGGTGAGGTGATGCGTGCCTCGCCCTTGATGCATTCCACCCCAAGCGCGGTGTAGCGTTCCACCGAATCGTGCGATTCGACTTTTTTCACCACGCGGTGCACCCGGGCCATGACCTCGGCGAAATCAAAGTCAGCCATTGATTTCTGCAGACCGAATTCTTTGGCGCGGCGAGCGTAGGCAAGCATTTTTGCAGAACGGATCAGCGCCTTGCTCGGAACACAGCCGGTGTTGAGGCAATCCCCGCCCATTTTGTCTTTTTCGATCAGGACCACCTTGGCCTTGACCGCCGCCGCGATATAGGCGCTGACCAGCCCGGCGGAGCCGGCTCCAAGAACGACGACGTTGTAATCAAAGGATTCAGGTTTGGGGAAGTCTTTGAGACTTCGACGTTTTTGCATGATGTCGACGCCTTTACGGGCCAACAGGGGAAAGATCCCCAGCAGGGCAAAGGAAAAGATCAGTTCAGGAGACAGAATGCCGCCCAAACTTTCTATCTGGCCGAGCTGGGCACCGGCATTGACGTAGACGGCGGTGCCGGGCAACATGCCGAGCTGGCTGACCCAGTAAAAGGTCAGGGTACGCATGGGGGTGAGGCCCATGACCAGATTGATCATGAACAAAGGAAAAATGGGCACCAGTCGCAGGGTAAAGAGGTAAAAATGCCCGTCTCGCTCAATGCCGGCGTTAACGGTTTTGAGGCGCTCACGGAATCTGGCCTGGACCCAGTCGCGCAACAAAAAACGGCTGACAAGAAACGCCAGGGTTGAGCCGATGGTACTGGCGAAAGAGACCACGATGACTGCTGGGAGGAAGCTGAACAGGGCGCCTCCAGCCAGCGTCATGACGGCCGCGCCAGGCAGAGACAAGGCGATGACGATGACGTAGAAAACAAAATACAATCCGAGGGTCAGCGTTTTATTGGCGGCGTAAAATTGCAGGAAGGCTTCCTGCCGGGCTTTAAGTTCAGCGAGGGTCAGATAGCGTTGCAGATCGAAAGCAAAGAACAACGTGACCAATACGGCAATGGTGAGGACGATGAGGATTTTTTTGCCGTTGCCTTTCATGGAGGACCCTTTCCTGAAATTGCCCCTCTTATTAAAAGCCCCTGCGAGCTAACGAGGTCGCGATTTCTCCCCCTCAGGAAAAACCTGTGACGACAGTACAGGCATAACAGTGCGCGGCGGTGTGACCCCGGCCAGAGCGGCAACGAACCCTTCGACACCGGTCACCAGTTCGGGAGCGCTGCCAGTGATATCGATCATCTCTACGTCGCTGGGTCAGGCGGAATTAACCACCTCTTTCATGGTCTAAGTGCGCATGATCTCAGGCTGTCGGTTGAGGTCGATTGAAATCTATGATGACGGCAGTGCAGTCATCGCGGACCGGGGCGGAGCCGTTGAATTGACTGAGGGCGACAAAGAGGTTGTCTAGGAACTCATCCTGGTCGCCCTGATGGGATTGCAGTTGGTTTTTCAGACGCTGGGAACCATACATCTCTCCCTGCAGGTCGGTGGTTTCGCTGATACCATCGGTGTAGAGAAAAAGGCGGTCATTTTTTTCGAAGTGAAAAGATCTCACGGCATCGTCCCCCACCGGGAAAAAGCCAAGTAGCGGCGCACTGGCTTCAAGCTCGAACAGCCTATTGTCGCGCCGAACCAGAGGGGAGGGATGGGCAGCGTTGACGTAATGCATCTCCAGGGTTTCCGGCACGATGACACCAAAAAACAGCGTCGAAGAAAAAAGATGGTCGTATTTTTCCGAACGTGCGCCAAATTTGTTGAGGAAGCGATTAACCTGCTGGACGACCTCCAAGGGAGAACATTTTTGCTCAATGCTGCGGTGAATGTAGCCGTAAATAAGGGACATCACAACCGCCGCAGCGACATTATGGCCAGTTACGTCACCGACCATCACCACCTGGCAGCCGTCATGGGTGGGGGCGAATTCAAAGAAATCGCCGCCGACGCCCACGGCCATAATGTTTTTCACGCCAATGCAACACCAGCTGCAGTTTGGAGGTGCCTTTGGCAGCAGAAGCTGTTGTATCTTCCCGGCGAGGTCGTTGCCATTCCGTTTTTCGCTAAGGTCAGTTGGTGTTATGACCTTTTCCAGATCGTTTTTGAGTTTCATGATGATCTCCCCGCTTTTCTATAGCATAACAGCCCTCACCCGGTTTTCCTGGAATGGCTGTCACTGTCAGCTGTTTTATCTTTCATTAAGAATCTACAGGTGTGTCTGGACACAATTTACCCATTTTTTTACCGTGAAACTTCACTTGCACCTGCTCTTGCCAAGTGCTATTAGCATATTGATCTGTCGCTTTGCGGATTGACCGCGACGGTCCGTCAAGGAGCTGGCGGTGAATCATTCCAGGGAGTCTGCGCTTTATCTGGCCTCCTGCCAGAGCCCCTTCTGGCGAAAGGTCTTTGCCGCCGAACTCGGTTATCTGCGGAGATACCTTCGTGCGGATGAAGAGGTACTCACTGTCGGCTGCGGATCCGCTATCATTTCTGGGCATCGACGGGCAGGAAATTTTTCCCAGCACCGAACCTGGCCAGGCGGCCCTCTACATTCTGGTGGGGGCCAAGCTGTGAACTGGAAAACGGGGGGGATATGACCTTTGCGGAACTGCAGGATGCCTGTGAAATCATGGGCCTGAGAGAAAAGGCTTCTTTGGCCGAAATCAAGGCGCGCCACAAAGAGCTGGTGAAACGCTACCACCCGGATAGGGGAAACACAGAAGATTCGGAGACCATACGGCAGGTCAACGCCGCCTATCGCCTGCTCATGGCCTATGTCGGGGAGTATCGCTTTTCCTTTACGCGGCAGGAGTTTTACGAACAGAACCCCGAGGCCAGGATCGAAGCCCAGTTCGCTGAGGATCCTATCTGGGGTGGCAGATGACGTGGCCCTACCTTGAAATCTCCTGAATCCCTGTTACGGTTCCAACTGAAGTCGAGCCGTGTTGGTCAATCTATGCTTCAGGAGGTGCACATGAAAGGAAATGCGAAATTAATTGATGCTCTCAACGAACGCCTTGCCGAGGAACTTGGAGCCATTAACCAGTATTTTGTTCACGGAGAAATGTGCGAAGACTGGGGCTATGACTCTCTGCATCAGGCCATCAAGCAGCGTTCGATTCAGGAGATGAAGCATGCCGAAAAATTGATCGAACGGATCCTTTTCCTGGAAGGCCGCCCCATTGTCTCCAAACTTGGCCCCATTTCCATCGGTAAAAAAGTCGAGGAGATGCATCAAAAGGATTGGGCTGCCGAGGACGATGCGATCAAGAAGTATAACGAGACCATTCGACTTGCCGCCGAAGTGGGCGACAACGGGACCAAGACCATGCTTGAAGCGATCCTGAAGGACGAGGAAAGCCACATCGACTGGCTCGAAGAGCAGAAGGATCAGATCGAGCAAATGGGTATTCAGTGCTATCTGGCTGAAAAGATGGGTTAGCACTGGGGCACTGATTGCGGAATCAGCCTGACACCAGCGGCCTGATAAAATTCAGGTCGCTGGTGTTTTTTTGCCGCCTGAACAGGCTTATGCCGGCCGGCGGGGGCAGATGCCGAGGCGGGCCTCCATCTCGGCGATCTTCTGCAAAACGGCCAGAACGCTGTCGGGGTTGAGAGAGATGGAGTCGATCCCCTCTTCGACCAGAAAGGCGGCGAAGTCGGGATAGTCGCTGGGGGCCTGGCCGCAGATGCCGATTTTGATGCTGGCTTTCTTCGCCGACTGGATGGCCTGGGCGACCATGGTTTTGACCGCTTCGTCCCGTTCGTCAAAGACTTCCCGCAGAATGGCCGAGTCGCGGTCGACGCCGAGTACGAGCTGGGTCAGGTCGTTGCTGCCGATGGAGAAGCCATCGAAGCGCTCGGCAAACTTCTCCGCCAGCACCACGTTGGCGGGAATTTCCACCATCATGTAGATCTCCAGTCCTCTCTCCCCCTGCACCAGGCCGTTGGCCGCCATCTCTTCCAGCACCCGGTCAGCCTCATTGAGAGTGCGGCAGAAGGGGACCATGACGATGACGTTGTCGAGGCCGATGCTCTCGCGCACCCGTTTGAGGGCGGCGCATTCGAGAGCGAAGCCGGCCCGGTAGCGCTCGCTGTAGTAGCGGGAGGCTCCGCGGAAGCCGAGCATGGGGTTCTCTTCGGCGAACTCGAACTGCCGGCCCCCGATGAGTTCGGCGTATTCGTTGGTCTTGAAGTCGGAGAGGCGCACGATGACCGGTTCGGGATACTGGCTGGCGGCGATGGTGGCGATCCCCTGGCTGAGCTGGTCGACGAAGTACTCGCTCTTGTCGGGATAATGCCGCGTCAGTTCGCGGATCTGCTTTTGGGCGGCTTTGTCCTCCAGCTGGTCGAATTCGACCAGAGCCATGGGATGTACCTGGATGATGGCGTTGATGATGAACTCCATGCGGGCCAGGCCGATGCCCCGGCAGGGAAGGCGCCACCAGCGGAAGGCGGTGGCGGGACTGGCGATGTTCATCATGAGCCGGGTGCGGGTTGACGGCAGGTTCTCCAGGTTGAGTTCCGTCTGCTCGAAGTCGAGGCGGCCCTCGTAGATTTTTCCCACATCCCCTTCGGCGCAGCTGAGGGTGACCTCCTGGCCATCCTTCAGGTCGCTGGTACCGGTGCCGGTGCCGACGACGGCGGCGATGCCCAGCTCGCGGCTGACGATGGCGGCGTGGGAGGTGCGGCCGCCGTGATCGGTGATGATGCCGGCCGCCTTTTTCATTACCGGCACCCAGTCCGGATCGGTCATGCCCGTCACCAGGATGTTCCCTTCCTCAAAGCTCTCGATGTCGCTGGCACTCTTGATGACCTGCACCTTGCCGGTGGCGATCATCTCCCCGATAGCCAGCCCCCTGAGCAACACTTCTCCCTTCTCCTTCAAGGTGTAGCGGCGCAGCACGCCAGCTGCCTGGCGCGATTGCACGGTCTCCGGCCGGGCCTGCACGATGAAGAGCTCGCCGCTGTCGCCATCCTTGGCCCATTCCATGTCCATGGGACGTTGATAGTGTTTTTCGATGATGACCGCCCAGCGGGCCAGCTGCAGGATCTCCGCGTCGGTCAGCACGAAAGCATGACGTTCTTTCGCGGAGGTCTCGGTGTTGCGGGTTGTGTGCCCGGCGCTGCGGGCGTAGACCATCTTCTTTTCTTTGGAGCCCAGCTTCTTGTGCAGGATGGGCCGCAGGTCTTCCTGGTCGAGCAGAGGCTTGAAGACCAGGTAGTTGTCTGGCGTGACCGCCCCCTGCACGACGTTTTCGCCCAGACCCCAGGCGGCGTCGATGACGACGACGTCAGGAAAGCCGGTCTCGGTGTCGATGGAAAACATCACGCCGGCGCTGGCACGGTCCGCGCGCACCATCTTCTGCACGCCAACGGACAGGGCGATCTGCAGGTGGTCGAAGCCCTTGGTCTCCCGGTAAACGATGGCTCGATCCGTAAAGAGGGAGGCATAGCAGCGACGGCAGGCATCGAGGAGCTCCTCAGCGCCGGTAATATTGAGAAAGGTCTCTTGTTGGCCGGCAAAGCTGGCGTCGGGCAAATCTTCGGCGGTGGCGCTGCTGCGAACGGCCACATCGACCTCATCCTTTCCAAGTCGGCGACACAGCTCTCCGTAAGCGTCCCGGATGGCATCGGCGATCTCCTTGGGCCAGCGGCCCCGGCGGATGAGGGTGCGGATGGCTTCCCCAGCCTGGTGCAGACTGCGCTTGCCTTGGCGGTAGTCCTGCAGGTGCTGCCGGATCTTTTCCTCCAGGTCGTTGGTCGTCAGAAACTTTCGGTAGGCGGCGGCGGTGGTGGCAAAGCCGTCAGGGACTCGGATCCCCTCCGGCTTGAGGGCGGCGATCATCTCCCCCAGCGAAGCGTTCTTTCCTCCGACGAGGGGAACATCCCGGTTGCTCAGATTTTCAAACCAGCGGATGGATTTTTGCTCCGTTGCCATGGGGGCCTCCTTCCGGCTTCATGCAGGGGTCTGTTTCCATGTCTAGCACTGGAGCCCGGCTTGTCAACCGCCGGACCAAAAGCGGTGGCATTGGGGAATTTTATGAAGCCGTCTTGCGGCCCTGCTTCCCATTTAAAATATTTACCGATATAATCCCCTTTCAATGAGGTAAGCCTAAAAGGATCAGGATGGATAGGAAAAGTGGCGTGACAGAACGAGATTTTTTGCTTTTGGGGGGGCGCTGGCTGACATCCCTGGCGGCATTCGTGCTTGCGGCCATGACGTTGACCGCCGGCTGTGCGCCGGTGGACAGGGGCGGGCAGAGTAAGCTAGAACTGCCGCCGACCTTCAGCGTTACCGGGGAAGCGGTGCTGCCGGACAAATGGTGGCATTCGTTCGACGATCCGGCCCTGGAGGCGTTTATGGCGCGGGCGCTGGACGGCAATCTCAGCCTGCAGGCGACCTGGGAGCGCCTGCGGCAGGCTGAAGCCCAGCAGCGTAAGGCTGGAGCCGGGCTGATCCCCTCCCTGCAGGGCGAAGCCGGCGCCGCACGATCGCGTTTTGAAAACAACGGGGGTTCCGGCTCGGAAAATACCTTCAACCTGGGACTTTCGGCCAGTTACGAAATCGATCTCTGGGGGCGAATCCGCTCCGGCCGTGACGCGGCTCGGTTCGATACACAGGCCAGCCATGAGGACCTGCGGACCGCGGCATTGACCCTGTCGGCCCAGGTGGCCTCGGCCTGGTATGAGCGGATGGAAAAATACGGCCAGCTCGACCTGCTCGACCGCCAGATTGAGACCAACCAGCAGGTGCTGGAGCTGGTTACCCTGCAGTTCCGTACCGGTCAGACGGGTATCGCCGATGTGCTGCAGCAGCGCCAGCTGATTGAAGCCAATCGCGGAGAGCGGGCGCAGGTCGCCGCCCAGATCCGCCTGCTTGAAAATCGTCTCAATCTATTGGCCGGTCTGGCCCCGGCCCCATTGTCACTGCCCCCCGCCGGTCTCATCACGCTGCCGGCTCTGCCGGAAACCGGCGTTCCCGCCGAACTGGTCCGTCATCGTCCCGATGTGCTTCGGGCCTGGTACCAGGTGCTGGCCGCTGACGAGCGCACGGCGGCCGCCGTCAGTGAACGCTACCCGCGCCTGAGCCTTACCGCCGGGGCTTCCACCTCGGCGGACGATATCGACAAATTGTTCGACAACTGGCTGGCCTCTCTGGCCGCCAACCTGGTGGCGCCCCTCATCGACGGCGGTCAGCGGCGGGCCGAGGTGGAGCGCAGTCAGGCTTTGGCCCGCGAACGCCTGCATACCTATGGACAGACCGTTCTGCAGGCGGTGAGCGAAGTCGAAGACGCCCTGAGCAGCGAAGCGCGCCAGCGGGAATATCTGGACAGCCTTCAGCAGCAGCTCGAACTGGCGCGGCAGGCCATCGACCGGGTGCGCGATCGCTATCTCAACGGGGCCGAGAATTATCAGCGGGTTCTTTCCGCCCTGCTGTCCTACCAGCAGCTGCAGCGCAGCACCCTGACCGGCCGGCGCCTTCTCATACAATACCGCATCGATCTCTGCCGGGCTCTTGGCTCGGGATGGGAGATGCCCGCACATCGGCAGGAGAGCTGATCCGATAACTCCTAAAACCTGGCCTGGCTGCCGTTGCGGGCATCCGGGCTTTCAGACTTGGACAGGCTGAAATGATGGAAAAAGAGACAACATCCGATAGGGACCGGCATAACCCATCCCCAGACCCCCGGCGGCGGGGCTCGCTGCTGTTGCGCTACCTTCTGCCGTTGCTCATCCTGGTTGGGGCGGTGGCTATGGTCTTCTGGCTGATGAAGACCGGTCCCAAGGCCAAGCCGAAACCGAAGGAGCGTCAGGCGATCCTGGTGGAAGTGCAGCCGGTTCACATTGGCCCTCAGCGTACGGTCATTCACGCCATGGGCACCGTCAAACCGGCCCGCGAAGTGACGATCATGCCCCAGGTCAGCGGCGAGGTCATCGCCATCAACCCCCATTTCATGCCGGGGGGGATGCTGGCCGAGGGGGAAGAGTTCCTGCGGATTGAGCCCGCCGATTATCGCATTGCCGTGTCCCAGCTGGAGAGTGAAGTGGCCAGGGTCGAGGCCGAGATTCAGCTCGAACAGGGACGCCAGCTGGTGGCCCGCCGGGAATACGAACTGTTGGGCGAAGAGGTCAGCGAGGAAGAAAAGGCGCTGATGCTGCGACAGCCGCAACTTGATACCTTGAAGGCTTCCCTGGCTGCGGCCGCTGCCCGTCTGCAGCAGGCCCGCCTCGATCTGGAGCGGACGACCATGACGTCCCCTTTCAACGCCGTGGTGCAGACGCGCCACGTCAATCTGGGCACCCGGGTCACCCCGGCGACCGCCCTGGTCGAGTTGGCCGGAACGGACGCCTACTGGGTGGAGCTCTCCGTGCCGGTCAGTCAGCTGCGCTGGATCAAGCTGCCCGACCGGACAGGCGGGAAGGGGAGCAGGGTACGCATTTATGATGAGGCCGCCTGGGGTAAAGATCTCTTTCGCGAGGGACATGTCCTGCGTCTGGCCGCCTCTGTGGAACCGGAGGGGCGTATGGCCCGCCTCCTGGTAGAGGTCGAAGATCCACTGGCGCGGCGGCAGGCTAATGCCGGTCGCCCGAGAATGCTGATCGACTCCTACGTGCGGGTGGAAATCGTCGGGAGCGCCGTGGAAGCGGCGGCGAAGATTCCGCGCCGCCTGGTTCGCGATGGCGATACGGTGTGGATCATGAATGAACAGGACCGCCTGGAGATTCGCCCCATCGAGATTCTTTTCCGCGGCCGTGATGAAGTCCTTGTTCCCCAAGGTTTGCAGGAGGACGAGCGTCTGGTGGTTACCGATCTGTCGGCGGCGGTAGAGGACATGCGTCTGCGCCTGCAGGAGGACGCGTCCTCCCCGGGCAAGGCGGCGACGCCATGAGCCGGGGCCGCGACCGCCAGCTGCGAGGGCCCATCGCCTGGATGGTGTACAACCGGGTCACGCCCAATCTGCTGATGATTTTCCTCCTGCTGGGAGGCTTCCTTATGACCTCGCGCATCAAGCAGGAGGTCTTCCCCGAGTTTGATCTGGATCTGGTGACGATCACCGTCGCCTATCCGGGAGCCAGCCCCGAAGAGGTAGAGCAGGGGATTATCCTGGCCGTGGAGGAAGGGGTCCGCGGCATCGACGGCATCAAGGAGCTGCAGGCGACTGCCGCCGAGGGGGCGGGGACTGTCCAGGTTGAACTCCTCGAAGATGTGGACCAGCAGCGGGTCTATCAGGACATCAAGCAGGAGGTCGATCGTATCACCACCTTTCCGGAGGATGCCGAGGAGCCGCAGGTTTCGCTGGTTGTTCGCCGCCGGGAAGTGGTCAATATGCAGTTTTACGGCGACGTGAGCGAAGTGGCCCTGCGCGAGACCGTGGAGCAGGTGCGGGACCGCCTGCTGCAGAGCCCGGGTATCACCCAGGTCGATCTGAGTGGCGCCCGGGACTATGAGATTCTGGTCCATGTTCCCCGGGAGAACCTGCGTACCTATGCGCTGACGCTGGCCGATGTGGCGGCACGGATCAGCGCCGCCTCCATTGAGCTGCCGGGAGGAACCGTCGAGACCTCCGGTGGGGATATCCTGTTGCGCGTCAAAGACCGCCGCGACTGGGCCCGGCAGTTTCGCGACATCCCCCTGATTACCACCGCCGCAGGGGCGGTGCTGACTCTTGGCGACATCGCTTCGGTGACAGAGGGCTTCGAAGACACCGACCGCCGCGCTTTCTTCAACGGCCAGCGGAGCATGGGGGTGGACGTCTACCGCGTCGGCCGGCAGACGCCTATCGGCGTTTCGGACGAAGTGCGCGCCGCCATGGTGGAGATTGCTGCCGATCTGCCCGACGGTATCGACTGGATCATCAATAATGATCGCTCTGACATCTACCGCCAGCGCCTCGAACTGCTGCTGAAAAACGCTTTCATCGGCCTCAGCCTGGTGCTGTTCGTCCTCGGACTTTTTCTGGAATTCAAGCTGGCCTTCTGGGTGACCATGGGCATCCCCATCTCCTTTCTCGGGGGGTTGCTGTTCATGCCGGCGCTGGGGGTCTCCATCAACATGATCTCCCTCTTCGCCTTTATTATCGCCCTGGGAATTGTCGTCGACGATGCCATCGTCGCCGGGGAGAACATCTACGAATACCGCCAGAAGGGGATGGATTTCGTGACGGCGGCTATCCAGGGGGCGCGGGATGTGGCGGTCCCTGTCACCTACGCCATCCTCACCAACGTGGTGGCCTTCATGCCCCTCTACTTCGTGCCGGGGGTTATGGGCAAGATCTGGAAGGTCATCCCCCTGGTGGTTATCACCGTCTTTCTCGTCTCTCTGGTCGAGGCTTTGATTATCCTGCCTTCGCACCTGGCCCATACCGGCAGCCGTCCCGCCAGCCGCCTGACCGCCCGGCTGCACGACTGGCAGCAGGGCTTCAGCCGTCTGGTGGTGCGCTTTATTGACGGCGTTTACGGCCCCTCCCTCGACTTCTGCCTGCGCTGGCGCTCGTTGACCCTGGCCATCGGTCTGGCCACCCTCCTCCTGATCGGCGGTTACGCGTTGAGCGGCCGCATCGGCATGATTCTGATGCCAAGGGTGGAAGCGGATCTGGCCCTGGTCACGGCGGTGCTCCCTGTTGGCAGCCCGGTGGAGCGGGCGCAGGATGTGCAGCGACGTCTGGTCGATTCTATGGAAGAGGTGGCAGCGGTTAACGGCGGTGAGCGTCTGCTTGAAGGGATTCTGGCTGAAATTGACGAAAACCAGGTGGTCGTGCGGGCCTACCTCACCGACCCCGGGGTGAGGCCCATCAACACAGGACAGGTCACGCGCCTGTGGCGGGAGAAAGTGGGAGCCCTGGTCGGTCTGGAATCCCTGCGGTTTGAATCGGATCGCGGCGGTCCCGGTTCGGGGGCGGCCCTGACCGTCGAACTGTCGCACCGGGACATCGGCATACTCGAGGACGCCAGCGCGGCCCTGGCCCTGCGGTTGGAGGATTTTTCCAACGTGACGGACGTCGATGACGGTTTCACGCCGGGCAAGCGGCAGTTCGATTTCCGCATCAAGCCCGAAGGGATGAGTCTGGGGCTCACCTCTCGCGAGGTGGCCCGCCAGGTGCGGCACGCGTTCTCCGGGGTCGAGGCCCTGCGTCAGCAGCGGGGGCGCAACGAGGTGACCGTGCGCGTTCGCCTGCCGGAAGAGCAGCGCCAGCGGATTTTCGACGTGGAGCATTTGATGATCCGCACACCGGCCGGAACCTTCGTGCCCCTGATGGATATCGCCGAAGTCGAGCGTGGCCGGGCCTATACGACCATCACCCGGCGGGATGCCCGCCGTACCGTGACCGTGAGCGCCAATGTCGAACCCCTCGGCGAAACGGGCCAGGTCATGGCTACGCTCAACAGTACGATACTGCCGCAACTGGAGCAGGATTTTCCCGGGTTGAGCATTGGCTACGAAGGGCGGCAGGCCGACCTCAAGGAGAGCATGCGCAGCCTCGTGCTGGGTTTTGTCATGGCTATGCTCTGCGTCTATTTTTTGCTGGCCATCCCCTTTCGCAGCTACACCCAGCCCCTCATCGTCATGGTCGCCATCCCCTTCGGCATGGTGGGCGCCGTGCTGGGGCATCTGTTCATGGGCTACAACCTCAGTCTCATGAGTATGATGGGGATCGTCGCGCTCTCGGGGGTGGTGGTCAACGACTCGCTGGTGCTCATCGACTACGCCAACCGCCGCCGCCTGCAGGAAGAAGAGGACGCTATTACGGCTATTCACGCTGCCGGCAAGCGCCGCTTTCGACCGATCATTCTGACCACGCTGACGACCTTCGGCGGTCTGGCCCCCATGATCTTCGAGACCTCCCGGCAGGCGCGCTTCATGATCCCCATGGCGCTCTCCCTCGGTTTCGGGATTCTTTTTTCCACGGCGGTCGTTCTGGTGCTGGTGCCTTGTCTCTATATGATAATTGAGGACAGCAAGCGGCGCTTGGCTGGGTTGTTGGGGTGAGGTTATTTTTTGGTTTTGTGGGTGGGGTGAAAACCTTTTGAATCTTGAACCGTCGGGTTCCGGCCCGACAGCCGGGTTCCTTTTCTTTGGGCGCAAAGAAAAGGAACCAAAAGAAACGCTTTTATTTCTTTTGCCTGGTGGCGCCGCTGCGTTGAGGCGGCAGCGCTTTTTAGACGTTGGGTACTCCGTGGCACCTGAAAGCGAAAGGCCCCATTGAGAAACACGTTTCTCAAATGGGTTAACTTGGTTGCGCGGTTGATTATTGGAAGGACACTGCGGTGATAAGGATTTTTAAAACCGGTTGTGTCTGGCCGCTCAGAGCAATTGGTGCAGGGGCGGCCCAATTTAACCCGTGTGAACGCAGTGAGCCGGGGCCTTTCGCCCCTCTTTGAGTCGAAGGGATGCCGTACTTGATTTTCAGCGCGACCCAAAAGGGGCAAAAACCCCGTCAAAAGTAATAAAAAGCCGCTTTTTGCCTCCTTTTTGTCGGCAAACAAAAAGGAGGTCGCCTGCCGGGGCGAGTCCCGGCGGTCTTAAAACCGGGCTGCCCAAAACCCCCCCCGACAAAAACACCTACTTCTTCTTCTGCTGAATCTCCAACATCTCAATATCAAACACCAAATCCTTGCCCGCCAGGGGATGATTGGCATCCAGCGTGACGTGGGTGTCGGTGAGCTCGGTGATCATGACATAAAAGGCCGTATTGTCATGGCGGGTGATTTCCAGCTGGCCGCCCACTTTCAGGGCCAGATCGGCCGGCAGGTCCTTGCGCTCCACCTGCTCCAGCGCCTCTGCTTTCGGCTGGCCGTAAGCCTTTTCCGGCGGAATGACGACCGTCTTCTTTTCCCCCATGACCATACCGGTCACCGCTTCTTCAAAGCCGGCAATCACTTCATGCTTGCCGATAATGAACTGCAGGGGCTCCTTGTCTATCGAGGTGTCGAACAGGGTGCCATCGGTGAGTTTGCCCGTGTAATGAACCTTGACCGTATCGCCAGCGGCGGCTTTGAACATCGCTAAATCCTTTCTGAAAGAGACCAACGGAAAAACGGGACAGTCTTAAGCTGCCACCGCCCCCTTGATACATGGTTGAGCTCTCTCTGTCAAGGCAGGGGCCATCCCCACGCAAAAGCCGGAACCCCCGTGAAGGGATTCCGGCTTTGTTTGTGGTTCTCCCAGGTGGGAGAAGCTTTCAGGCCTTAATAAGCGAACAGTTTTTCAGGCTTGATGAGCTGACTACGGTAATAGACCGCAGGCTTCTTGTCGTTGGACAGCACGAGTTCCACCTTGACTTCACCCGTCTTGGGATCGACTTCGTTGATGATGCCTTTGGTCCGCTTCGGTGACAGCAGGTGAACGTTGCCGCTGAGCATGAAATAAGTCTTCATTTCAGGGTCATACTTGACGTTGGAAGTAACGGCGCTGTACCAGTCCCAACCGCGCTCTTTTCCGAACTGCCAGGTCTGCTGGACAGTCAGCTTCTTCTCGTCGATTTTGTATTCGACGGCACGGGACCATTTATCTTCTGACAGTGCCGGCTGTTCATGTCCACGGCCATCACCGTTGTCGAAGACGCTGATAGTCGTGACATTTTTGCTGTTTTCGCCACGTTCGCTGAGCCAGGCGGTGTGCTGGGTGAAGGTCCAGTCGAACTCGGTGTTGTTGCAGGTGGCGCCATTGCAGTCGAGTTTTTTGCCTTTGCTGTCCACGGGGGTCAGCACCTTGGCGGCCATATCCTTGGTCCAGCCCACGTTGGGAGCCAGGATCCATTTGACCTCTTTGTCGCGGCCGACCTTGATCACGCCCTGGTGGCGGAAGGAAAGGATGATGGAGTCGTCGTTCGGGTCGTAATCAACGCTGTTGATGTGGGCCCAGTTGCGGCCGGCTCCGGTGGAGGTGTTGTCGCCGTAGGGGATCTCTTCGCTGACTTCAACTTTGTCGGCGTTCATGTCGATGTTCAGGCAGACGGCCCTGGCATCCAGGCCGACAATGAGATCCTTGCGGTACTGGTTTTTGCCCATGATTTCAACCATGTCCCACTCTTCCACCACGCGGCCGCCTTCATCGACTTCAATGATGTGATCACGGACTGTATTGCGTACGTCCTTGGTGCCGGGAATGTTGTAGTTGGTCTTGGCAACGCGCAGCAGCATGTGGCCGTTGGGCATGGGCATAGCTTCGTGGCTCAGGTCGATGTAGCCACGGGGCAGTTTGCGTTCAAAAGCCTTTTCACCCATGAGGGTGTAGCGGAAGTATTTCTGCGCCATGGCAAAGAGCAGGTCGCCATTGGGCATCTGATGCATGCTCATGATACGCCCCTGGGAATCGATGTCGCGGCCGTACTTGTCATAGAACTGTTCGGTATCGAGGAACCAGCGGATCTCCCCCTTGGTGTCGACCATGTACAACTCGGCAGGCTCCAGCCACTCGCCGGCCCCGTGAATCTTGTGGTCTGGGGTCGCCCAGGCCCATTCTTTGTTGTCGGCATTCCCCATCAGGGTCAGCATGTAGAGGCGGCCTTCAAAGCCCTTAACCACTTTGGATGATTCGAGCGTCGGCTTTGTTTCCAGGCGCCCCTCAGTAATACGTGCGGTAAATGGGTTGGTGCGTATCTTGTAGTCGGTGCTGACTTTACGGCCATCCAGGGTGTACTCAACACGGACGGTGTTGACGTAGTCATCATACAGGCCGAAGACCGGAATACCGTCATGGTTTAGAAGGGCCCCTTCCGAGACAGGATAGGAGATGTCGATTCCCCCACCCTCTTTGCCCAAAACGGTGACCTTGATATTCTTGGGGTCCTTGCCGTCCCGTTCAATAACAGCGGTCAGGGGAGCGACCTTGTAGGGGTTGACAATGACCTTGCCCAGTTCCCCCTGGGTGGATTTCTTGCGCTCAAAGACTGCCGCCTGGGATTCGGGGACGTAAGTCGCCGAAATTCCCCCCACCAGCAGGGCTGCCAGCGCGGTGGATGACACGACCGTTTTGGCCAGGTTCGTAACCATCTTTTTCATCGATTTTCTCCTTGTGTTGGTGTTGCGTGATGGTTGTTGGTTAACTGGTTCAATCCAATTTCTTTTTACTCAGGTTCAGACGCTTGCGCTTTTGCTGCGAATGCTGTGGATGATCCAGGCGGCGGCACAGATTATCAGGACGAGCAGGATGACGCCGAAGGTGATGACGGTGCACTGGGCCATATTCATGAAGTGCGAGGGGGGCCACAGATACCAACCGTCGCGGTAGAAATCGACCAGCCACTGCTGCATGCTGCTCAAAACCGCCCCGTCGGGGACGATGGGGTTGTCGAAACCGCAGTCACCCGTCGGCTTGAACCACTCGGGAGACCATTTGTCCAGGGGCAGCCCGAAGGGGAAGCTCGGGTCGGTGGAGCAGCCCTGTACGCCGAAAGGATCGTCGCTGTGTGCCACATGGTGAATCTTGTTCAGCTTCAGGCTCCAGAGCACTCCCTTGATGCTGCCATAGATGGCGAAGACGTAGCCGATGACTTTGAGGACAGCGTTTTTGGGGTTGATGGCGGCCACAAAGCCCCCGATCACCATGGCGAAGAAGGCGAAGCGGATGTAGACGCACTGCTCGCAGGGCTTCATGTACAGCCATATCTGAAAGACCGAGTGGGCCAGGATGACCATGAAGAGACTCATGCCGGCCATCAGCAGCCACAGAAAGCGGCGGTCCTGCCATCGGGCAATTGTCGGGATTGGTTCGGAGCGGAGGTCTTGCCACCACTGTTGAATGAGTTTCACGACAGGCCTCCTTATTTCTTGAGAAGCTCGTTAATCAGTTGCAGCATGCCGTCTACGGATTTGATGTTCTTGGTGTAGATCAGGTATTTGCCGTTGACGACGAAGCCGGGGATACCCTGGATCTTGGCGACGTCGTAGGACTGGTCCCACTCGGTGATCAGAGCCTGTACCTTGGGATCCTTCAGACCTTCTTCAAACTCGGCCTTGCTCATGCCAACGGCATCCAGGCCGGTTTGCAGATAGGCTTCTTCACCGGCATCCCAGCGCTCTTTCTTGTCATGATAGGCCTGGTAGTAAGCCATCTTGGCTTTCTTCAGCAGGGACTTGTCGCTATAGAGTTCCTTGTCCGAAAGTCCGTTGGCCTGATCCTTGGCCAGCAGTACGGCAAAAAGCTTCGTTCCCATCTCGCCGTATTTGCCTTTGGTCTTCAGGTGGAAGGGGCGGAAGGTCACATCGGCCGGCAGCTGGGGAACCACCTTGGGGGTGACGGCCTTGTCATACTTGTAGCAGAAGGGACAGTCGTAGCTGAAAACCTTGATGAGAGTATTCTGGGCGTTGGGGATCGGTTTTTCCAGGACCAGGTAGTCGGTGCCTTCGGTGAAGGCGAAACCGGAACCGGCAAAGATGGCGACCAGGGCGATGGCGGCGATCAGGGTTTGGAACAGTTTGCGTTTCATGATTTTCTCCTCTCGTGGTGGTTACACACTTGGCTGTTGACTTTTGCCTTTCACGGTATGGGGAAAGGCTTCATTGGGGGTTGTAGATTTTCTTTACTGCCTTCGCTTAAAACTAAACTAACTTGTTTGTGGTTAAGTTAACCAAACCTTTTAACGGTGTCAATAAAAAATTTTACCAAGGTTTATTTTTTTTGTCTTTATGCGGCGTGGCCAGGTTTTCTGAGGTCTAAGAGGTTGGTTGGATTCCTTTTGGTTTAGGCGTTGACGGTCTGGGTCTGGATGTATTGGCTGTAGAGTTCTGGTTCGTGCTTTTTTAGGCACGTCAGGCAGATGCCGTGGGTGTCCCGTTCGGGGCGCAGTTTTCCGGTGAGGAGCACCGAGTAGGCGGCGGTCAGCCTTTTTGTCCAGGTTTTCCAGTGTTTGATTAAGGGGTGCTTGTCGAGGGATTTTCCGCACCAGGCGCAATAGGAGTTCATGGTTTTGCCTCCTTGTGTTTAAGGGTGTCTGTGTAGGGTTCAAGGGCGACTCCGCGGGCTATCCCGCCCTTTATCCCCTCGTAAATGTCGATGACGGAACGGAAGCCTTGGCTGGCCAGAAAACGGCTGACTTTTTCTGATCGGTTGCCCGAGCGGCAGAGGATGGCAAGAGGGGTTTCGTGGTCGGTTATCTGCTGAAGTCTGTTTATGAATCCCTGTTCGTCGTGGCTGCCGTCTTCGTTGAAAAAGGTCAGCAGGTAGGAGTCTGGCACAATCCCGGTTTCTTTCCATTCCTTTGGGGTGCGAATGTCGATGATGGGAGTGCCCTCCTGGATGAACTCTTGCGTGAGGGGAATGTGTCTGACTTTAAATGTGTTGGCTTTTTGGCGGCTGTCCGGCTCGTAGGCGGTTCCAGTCAGGACAGCTGCGAGGATGCCGAGTAACATGACGGCAAGGGCGATCTTTTTCATGGCACGCGTCTCCAGGACGAAGGGTTTGAGTTTTTAATGTCCATCAATGCCTAAACTGAGGTTTATTTAACAAAACCATAAATGGCTGTCAAAAGAAAAAATGTAATTTTTATGGAAAAATTACATTTTTGGTGATCTTGATTTTCTGAGAGAAGATTTTTTTCTGCGACTTGGAAGTGCTGCGGTAATTAAATCTCGTTGCCGCCGCACCTCATCTTTGGCTTTAAATACAGGTATCTTGGCGGACAGCTAAGAGATTTTCCTGATGGGAGATGCACGAATTCATCAGCAGTCATGCTACTTTTAGTGAGGGTATATAGAGAAATAGTTTGACCGTCAGTTTATTTTTTGTTACCAATGGATTTGTGCAGATTTTAACCATTTTGGGGATGAGAGCCAACAAGGCAGAATCCCGGTTGTGAGGAGGCCGGCGAAATATGACATCGCCAAGCACTAGATTTTTCACGAAAAACAAAAACCGAATCGTGGGGCTCACCTTTATCCTGACCATTCTCATGTTCTTTTTCTTTTCGCTAATGGATCTGCAGAAGCGAATGTCGGATTATCAATTTTTCGCCAAAAAGATAAATGGCATCATCCATAACACTTATGAAAGTGAAATGGCTTATCTTGATCTGCGCATCACGAATTACATTGAAGCGATCGTGGCCGAGAGCGACATAGCTCGGCACATTGTGGAGGGTAACGAAAAGAAAATAAGGGCGGCCTTCGAACCTGTTTACCGGGATTTTCATAGCAGGGCTGTGCCTGTCATAAGCATGACCGTGATTGATTCAGCTTTTAGGCCGCTTTTCAGTCAGCAGGATCCTCACATGAGGGGAACCTATCCGAATCACTCATTGACTTCGATGCAAGCGGCATTTGAAGAGGGAAGGCCAACCTCAGGTTTTGAGTTTGGAGGTTTTCCACTCCATTACGGCATCACCCTCCCGGTGGTGAATGAAACGGATGGGCAGATTGTTGGCGCCGTCGAAATTGGTCTGAACCCGGCTTGGTTTCATTTCAAGCTTGGATGGTTTCTGGAGGGAATCAAAACCGCCATCGTCACCCGTGATAGCGTCCTGAACGATGACAGCCGCTTTACTTCAGTGCCCGAGAAGGTTAAACGGGTGTTCAATAATGAAAAGCGTCAGCAGGATGTGGCTTTTTTTCAAACCATCATAGGGGATATTGATTTTGGTCAGGAGGTCATTCATCGCAAGGTCGATGGTAACCATTATATAATCAGCACCTATCAGAAGATGTCCAGCCATGATGGCTTGGAGGTGGGAAGATTGCTGGTAGCCTACGATATGTCAGATTTCTGGAACAGACAGTGGGGCTATTTTTATCTCTGGGTTGTCTTCTTTGCCTGCACCGCCCTCGTGCTATTTCTCATCAGCTATTTCGGCTTCAGAAAATACGACCAGATCATCTCCGCTCAGGGGAAAAAACTGGCCCATCGCTCCAAACAGTGTGCCCTGGGCGAAATGCTCAGCTATATCGGCCATCAGTGGCGTCAACCGCTGAATGCCCTGTCGCTGACCATTCAGAACATCGAGTTGCAGAGCCAGTTGGGCAAACTCGATGACACCCTTGTTAAAAAACAGGTGGGGGCGGCCAACAAGAACATCCAGTACCTGACCACCATCATCGAGGATTGGCGGTCTTTGCTGACGTCAGGAACGACGCGCCAGCTTATCGAACTGTCCGACTCGGTCAGCCGTGCTATCGGCATCGTCCATCCGGTTCTCGAACAGAATCGCATCCTGGTTGCAAACCGTATCAAGGGATCCGTTCATACCTACGGGTTCGCCAATGACCTGGTGCAGCTCACCGTCAATGTTCTGCTGAACGCCAAGGACGCCCTGATCAATCGCGAGGAAGAGCGGCTGATTCTGCTGTCCACCCGCCAGGAAAACGGTTTGGTGGTCGTGGAGTTTCAGGACAACGGCGGCGGCATACCGCCCAAGCTGCTGACCAAAGTATTTGAGCCTTACCTGACGACCAAGGAGGACTCGGCGGGAACGGGGCTGGGCCTCTACCTGTGCCGGCAGATCGCCGAGAACCTTGATCAGGGGGAGGTCTGGGCCGAAAATCGCGAATTCGAATTCGAAGGCAAGCGCTACCATGGCGCCTGCATCTGTCTGAAATTTAAAGCCACAAGCGAGGAGAACTCTTGTGAATCTTGAAGCTCTGAAAAGCATAAGCATTGTCTGCGTCGATGACGAGCAGGACGCTCTGGACCAGATGTATCTGGCCCTGAACAGTTTCTGCAAAAAAACCGTCTGTGTCACCAGCGCCGAAAAGGCCCTGCAGGCCATCGAGGAGGAACCGCCCGATATCGTGCTCACCGATGTGCGCATGGCGGGAAGTACGGGGCTCGAACTTCTTGCGGCCGTGAAGAAGCAGCACCCCGGCATCGCCGTCATCATCGTCTCGGCTCATTCCGAATCGGAATACCTGCTCGACGCGATTCGCCTCAAAGCGGACGGCTACCTGCTGAAGCCGCTCAACCTCTATGAAATGCTGGAGCTGCTTTCCGGTGTCGCGTCACAGAAGATGATGAGAAAAGAACTTGACCTCAAGAATTTCCTGCTGAAGATGCTCAACTCCATCGGCGGCAAGCGGGTGCAGATCATCGAGTACATCATCAGCCATCTCGATGACGATCTGATGTTCCACGGTACCTACGACGAAGTGGCCGAAGCCCTGAGTGCCAGCAAGCCCACCGTGGTCAACGCCTTCCAGATCCTGCTGGAGAACAAAATCCTGGTGCGGGTCAAAAACGGTCTTTACAAGATGACCATGGATTTGAGCGGTACCAAGGGGACTTGATCGGCCGGTTCTGACCGGATTGCTTTCGGCACCTTATGAACGGGATTTTCTCAAGTCTGTTTTGAGAGAGTCCCGTTTTTCTTATTTGCTCAGGTAGTTATCGATAAAAAAGTGACCAGGGCTTGAAATGTATGTCATGAAGTGCTAAACATGACCGCGAAGGTCATTAATTGTGATGTGAAGTAAACTTTCAGGAAGGGAGTCAAGTATGGCCGCATTTATGGAGTGGAACGACAAGGTCAGCGTGGGAATCGAGGAGATTGACGAGCAGCACAAGCAGCTGCTCGACCTGATCAATCGCCTTTACGATGCCATGATTTCAGGGGAGAAAAAACTGCAGGTTGCCAAGGATGTCCTCAATGAGCTCATGCAGTATACCGTTGTCCATTTTGCCGTGGAGGAATCTCTTTTTCGCATCTTCGACTATCCCGATTACGAGGCGCATTGCGCCCACCACCACGAGCTGCGCGCACAGGTTATCGATATCAACCGCAAGGTTCAGAGCGGCGAAAAGATGGTCACCCCTGAACTGCTGGTCTTTCTGCGCAAGTGGCTGACCAACCACATTATGGTGGAAGACAAGGCCTATGCGCCGGTTTTGCTGGAGCGAGGGCTGAAAAAGAACTGGGAGAAAAAAGGCTGGATGGGCAAGATCTGGTCGGCGGTGCGCTGAACCTGACGAGTTCTGACGCTAGTCCGCAGGACGCTGAGCGACGAGCACGATGCGGTTTTTGGGTCGGATCAGCTTCTGCAGCCGGTTTCCGGGAGGGAAAAAACCGCTGTCCTGCCGGATGAGGTGGAAGCCGACCTTTTCGACAAGCTCGGCCAGCTGTTGCGGTCGGAATATCTGCTTGTGCCCGTAAGGAACCGGTTCGTAGAAGGTATCGAGAAAGAGGGTCGCCTTGCCGCCGGACAGGCGGTAGGCCCTCTCGCTCATTCGGTAGGCCAGGGCGTCCCGCGAGGGGGTGTCGATAAAGAGATATCCCCCCGGCTTGAGGCAGCGCCTGGCGCCGGCTAAGGTTTCCACGGGAAAATTCACGTGTTCGATGACGTCCCACAGGGTGAGGAGGTCAAAAGACGCGACGTTGTCCCGGTGTTCGCAAAATGTTTCAATCGTCTCTCCCGCCAGCTCCAGGCCGAATTTCAGTTGGGCGAACTGCCGCCGCAGGCCGCTGGGCTCCAAGCCGTAGGCCTGGGCTCCCTCCTCGCTCACCCGCTGCATGAACTGACCTGTCCCCGCCCCGATATCGAGCAGGCGCGCGCCCGCCAACGGCCGCTGCTCCCGCACCAGCTGCAGGCGCAGGGGGAGCAGGGGATCGACATCCTGCATCCTCTGCTCCATGTACTGCCGTGACCGTTCATCCAGAGGCTTCTCTTCGTTGGAGCCGGACAGGGGGCCGATGGGATCAAGCCGGTCAAGGGTGTGAAAATCACACTGGGAACAGCCATAGACCGTCTGGCGGGCCAAGCGGTAGAGCGGCTCTGCCGACAGATTGCCGCAGTATTTGCAGCGCCGGAAATCGGTGTCAGAGATGGGGGCAGTCGGCTTCATGGCGATGACGGCAAACTCCTTGAAAAGAAATCAGAACTTCTTTATACACCAACGAGCCTCTTTGTGGCAGGCCTCTTTGCCGCAACAAGTCGTTTCTTTTTAACCCCGCCCAGCCATGATATGCTTGTCAGCGCTTACCCCATTAAATTTTGACAGGATGTCCCGTGAAATATCCACCGCTGGCTATCGAGAGCAACCCCCCACCGAAGCGCTTTCTCGACATCTTTCGCTATAGCCGCCGTGCCCTTGAGCTGGTGTGGACGACCAGTCGCCACCTGGCCCTGATCTTCGCTGCACTGACCCTGGTTGCTGGTGTGCTTCCTGCCGCCGTGGCCTGGATCGGGCAGTTGATTGTCGATGGCGTGGTCGCGGCGATCGCGCAGCATCAGCTCACAGGCAGCGCCGATACGCGGACCGTTCTCTGGCTTGTCGCCGCCGAGGCCGGGGTGGTGGCCCTCATTGCGGGATCACAGCGCGGCATTTCCACCTGTCAGGCGCTGCTGCGAGCGCTGATGGGGCAACGCATCAACCTGATGATTCTGGAAAAAGCCCTGACGCTCAAACTGGCTCATTTCGAGGATTCGGAATTCTACGACAAGCTCACCCGGGCTCGGCGTGAGGCGTCGACCCGGCCGTTGAGCCTGGTTACCCGTACCTTCGGCCTGGTTCAGAACGGCATCTCCCTGGCCAGTTATGGTGTCCTCCTCGTGCAATTTTCACCCTGGACGGTGCTCATCCTGCTGGCCGGCGGTATCCCGGAATTTCTGGCCGAGGCCAAATTTTCCGGCGACAAGTTCCGCCTCTTTCGCTGGCGGTCGCCGGAAACACGCATGCAGATGTACCTCGAAACGGTCCTGGCGCGGGAGGACTATGCCAAGGAAGTCAAGCTCTTCCGCCTGGGGCCGAAATTGCTGCAGCGCTATCGGGATATCTTCGCCATGCTCTTTGCGGAAGATCGCCGCCTGACCCTGCGCCGTGACAGTTGGGGATTCGCTCTGGGACTCATCGGCACTGCCGCCTTTTACGGGGCTTACGGCTGGATTGCCTTGTCGGCCATCCGGGGCGATATCAGTCTGGGCCAGATGACCATGTACCTGCTGCTGTTCCGGCAGGGGCAGTCGGCTGTTTCGGCCAGTCTGTCGGCCATCAGCGGCATGTACGAGGATAATCTTTATCTGTCCAACCTGTATGAGTACCTGGAGCAGGAGGTGCCGGCCGGAGAGAGTGAACTGGGGCAGGGACCGCAACCGGGGGACGGGGTGCGTTTCGAGCAGGTCAGTTTCCGTTACCCCGGCAGCGAGGAGCCTGCCCTGCAAAACATCAGCCTCCATGTGAAGCCGGGGGACAGCCTGGCTCTGGTCGGCGAAAACGGTTCCGGCAAGACCACCCTGATCAAACTGCTTACCCGCCTCTATCGGCCCACCTCTGGCCGCATTCTGCTCGATGGACTCGACCTGCAGCAGTGGAATGGCGATGCCCTGCGGTCCCGCATCGGGGTCATCTTTCAGGATTTCGGCCGCTACCAGTTTCTGGTCGGCGAGAATATCGGCGCCGGCGACATCGAGCACTTCGAAGACCGGCAACGCTGGGAAGAGGCGGCTGACATGGGGATGGCGAAAGAGTTTATCGATAAACTGCCGCAGCGGTACGATACCCAGCTGGGCAAGTGGTTCAAAAACGGTCGCGAACTCTCCGGCGGCCAGTGGCAGAAAATCGCCCTGGCCCGGGCTTTCATGCGAACCCAGGCCGATATCCTAGTGCTCGACGAGCCCACCGCCACCATGGACGCCGCCGCCGAGGCCACCATTTTCGAACACTTCCGCGAGCTCAGCCGCGGCAAGATGACGATACTCATCTCCCACCGCTTCTCCACCGTGCGCATGGCCGACCAGATCGTTGTCATCGACAAGGGACACCTTGTCGAGCGCGGCAGCCATGAAGAATTAATGAAGCTCGGCGGCCAGTATGCCTATCTTTTTTCTTTGCAGGCTGAAGGTTATCGCTGAAAGCTTTCTTGCAACCGTCAGCGACGGTGGGGAAAGCCGTTGGCATCGAAATGGAGGTCGTCAAAGGCGAAGGCGAATTCATGCTCGCGGTGGCGAAAAAACCACTGATTTTTGTGGTTGAAGCCGAGCAGGCGGCTCATGGACACCATGTCGAGCTGCCAGCCTTCGTCGCCGCGGCGAAAGAAGTAGGGGGCGGCCTGCCGATTCTCGACGGGAAAACGTAACACGGCCAGGGACCCGCTGATATGTTCTTCAGCCAGGGGGAGATTTTTCTCCAGCCCTTTGCGCTCGTTGTCCTGCTGGGCGTTGGTTACCAGCCATTGGCGAAAGAACTCGCGAGTGGACGGGGTGTAAATCCCCAGCTCGGAATCCTTGATGTGCCGTTGCAGTATCTCGAGATAGCGTTCCAGCGTCTGTCGCGGTGAGGGTTGGGCCGCAAAAGGCGCCCGGTCTTCCACGGCTTCCTTGTTCAAGGTGCCGCCGCCGATGGGAGTCGCCAGGCGGGCGCCGGCCCCGCCGCTGAGATGCTCCAGGCTGGTTTTGCCGCCATAGTCGGTGGGAACCTCTCCTAGCGCCCGCCCTACCAGCAGTTCCACCGTGGCTTCCACGCCGTCCGCTATTCGCCCCGCCGCAAAGAAGGGGGCCATCTGCTCCCGTTCCACATAGCCGACAAAGCCGTCGGGGAAGATGCCTTCCAGGTCGTAGCCGATCTCCAGCCGCACCTGCTCGCCGACAGGGTCGACCAGCAGCAGCACCCCCCGAGCTCCCCTCGTGGTGCTGCCGAGCCGATGGGCCTCGAACAGACGCAGGGCCTCCGCATCGAGATCAGTCGGGCTCTTGGCCAGCAGGGTCAGCTGGAAATGAATGTCGATATCCTGCAGCAGGTGCTCCTGAAACGCTTCGAGGCGGGCGACTCGATCCGTATCGAGCAGAGCGGCGCGATCATCCACCTGGGACATGGCCGTCGGTCTGTCACAGCTGGCCACCAGCAGCGCCAGGCCGAGGAAAATGAACACCAGACAGCGCCAGCGATGCCGGGTCGACGAGCAGGGAGTCATGCGGATTTCCTCTTGAGGTTAGTCCGGTTCGGGTTCTCGGAAGGGATGGAGCACATCTCGCCCCCCGCGCTTTTTATGGCTGATCAACAGCAGCACAATCAGGTGGGCGAGAAAGGCGAACATAAAGGCGAAGGTGAACCAGCCGGCCAGGTTGCCGACGGTGGCCTGCTTCAGGTAATCATCCCAGCTGTGGACGGGGCGGGGATGCAGCTTGATTTTCATCAGCCAGCCGCTCAGGAGAATGATGAACAGGTAGATGTAGTTGGCGGCGATGCGGCGGCCGATGGCGTAGGCGATGCTCATCTTGTACTGGGGATAACGCAGGTCGGAGGCCAGCTCGGCGCGCCAGTAGACGCCGCCGCTGTCGAAGTCCGGGTCGTCTCGCAGGGTGCCGTGGGCGACGGCGTGATAGATAAGGTTCTGGTGCATGAGACGTACCCGATATTCGTAGGCGTCGTAAAAGCGAAAGCGGCGGGCCTCGATAAGGAGCAGGGTGTAGAGGACGGCCAACCCGAAGAGAAAGAAGGGATGGGGAAACTCGGGATGACTGAAACCGAAGCCGAGAAAGGCGGCGGTGGCGCCGACGGCCCAGTTGGTGGTGCGGTCGAGCCGCTCACGCCAGGCCAGGCTGCGCTGGGATTCGGCCCGGTAATAGTGGGCCAGAGTGGTTATCAGCTCGCTTTGAGACAGCTGTCGATCTTTGCGTTCGTCGCTCATGATTAAACCATAGCAGAAAAACAAGGAGTTATCACACCGGATTTTTACGCGTTCAGGGCTTCACGCCGGTCCTGAAAAAGCCTAGAATGGCTCTTTGAAACCATCATCCAAAAGGAAGAGACAGCGCATGACCACTGCCAAACCCGCCCCGATTTATATGACGCCCGCCTGTGCCGAGCGGCTGCGGGCCGAACTCAAGGATATCCTCTATCGTCTGCGTCCGGAAATGGTGCAGACGGCCGCCTGGGCTGCCAGCAACGGCGACCGCAGCGAAAACGCCGATTATCATTATGCTAAACGCAAGCTGCGGAACTATGACAGCCGCATCCGTTTTCTGAGCAAACGCCTGGAACAGGCCACCATTGTCGACCCGGTGGAGCAGGGAAAAATCGCCAGGGGACGAGTGCTTTTCGGCGCCACCGTCAGGGTGGAAAACGAGGACGGCGAAGAGAAGGTCTACCGCATTGTCGGCGTCGATGAGCTCGATGCCGCCCGGGGTTACGTGAGCTGGGCTTCCCCTATCGGGCGGGCGCTGCTGGGCCGCTCGGAGGGCGATGTGGTGACTTTCACCGCGCCGGCCGGTCCCGTGGAGCTGGAGATCGTCCAGGTCGAATACCTGGCGCTGGACTGATCGCGTTCGCGGGAAACTATTCATCACCAGGGACACTTGGGTATAAATGTGAGGGAAATTAGGTAAATAGCTTGAGTTTGGAAGAATGTGCGCTATAAGTTGAGGTCATGGGTCGGACCGAAGGTTCGGCTTATTTAATCATCCAACACAGGAGGTGCACGTGGAAGATCAACTCAAAGCCGGGGGCGAGTATCTCGATACTCTGATCAATCTCTTCGTTCTCTGGGGACCCAAGCTGGTCGGGGCCATTCTGGCTCTCGTTGTGGGGCTCTACCTGGCCAAAGCGATCAGCCGGATGGTCGGCCGGGCGATGGATAAAAAGCAGGTTGACCCCTCTTTGCGCCCCTTCATGGTCAGCCTGGTCGGGACCCTGCTCAAGGTGCTGGTGGTCATCAGCGTCCTGGGCATGGTCGGCATCCAGATGACCTCGTTCATCGCTATTCTCGGCGCCGCCGGTCTGGCCGTGGGCATGGCGCTGTCGGGAACGCTGCAGAATTTCGCCGGGGGGGTCATCATCCTGGTTTTCCGGCCCTTTAAAGTCGGCGATTATATTGAAGCCCAGGGCTATGCCGGCTCCGTCAAGGAAATCCAGATTTTCAACACCATCCTCACCACGCCGGACAACAAGACGATTATAATCCCCAATGGTGGCCTTTCCACCTCTTCCATGGTGAACTACTCCACCGAACCGAGACGGCGGGTGGACTGGACCTTTGGTATCGCCTACGGGGACGACGTCGATCTGGCCAAGAAGACCTTGCTGGATCTGCTCCTCGGGCATGACAAAGTTCTCAAGGACCCGGAGCCTTTCGTTGAGGTGGGAGCGTTGGCCGACAGTTCGGTCAATTTCACTGTGCGCGCCTGGGTCGAGTCGGCGGATTACTGGGCCGTGCATTTTTACATGAACAAAACGGTTTACAAAAAGTTCGCGGAAGTGGGGCTCAACATTCCCTTCCCGCAGATGGACGTACACCTGGACAAATAAACAATCCAGGTTGCGAAAGACAAAAAAGAGGAGGAAGGCYCGCGRGCCTTCCTCCTCTTTTTTGTGGGACTCACCTTGGCGATCAGGCGGTGCCGAGGGCGGCTTTAAGATCCTCGTCCGCTGTGCCGATGGGGCCAATGTTGAAGTTCTGTACCAAAAAGTTGAGAACATTCGGGGTGACGAAGGCCGGCAGCGACGGGCCGATCTTGATGTCCTTGATCCCCAGATGAAGCAGGGTCAGCAGTACCGCCACCGCCTTCTGCTCGTACCAGGAGAGGATGAAGGACAGAGGCAGGTCGTTGACGCTGCACTTGAAGGCATCGGCCAGAGCCAGGGCGATCTGGACGGCGCTGTAGGAGTCGTTGCACTGGCCGACGTCGAGCAGACGCGGGATGCCGCCGATGTCGCCGAACTGCAGCTTGTTGAAACGGTACTTGCCGCAGGCCAGGGTGAGGATAACGGTGTCCTCAGGCGCCTTCTCGGCGAACTCGGTG
Organism: Desulfuromonas sp. KJ2020; assembly: GCF_024197615.1. NCBI lineage: Bacteria > Pseudomonadati > Thermodesulfobacteriota > Desulfuromonadia > Desulfuromonadales > Desulfuromonadaceae > Desulfuromonas > Desulfuromonas sp. KJ2020. The sequence continues at coordinate 394,007 of NZ_JAKUKE010000001.1, read as the reverse complement.
TAGTAGTTGCGCCCGGTTTTGGCGCCATCGCAGCCGCCGACCAGGAAGAAGTGTTTGATCTGACCGCCCTTGACGGCGTCGATGACCTTGTCGGCGACGCCGAGGACGGCGTTGTGACCGAAACCGACCAGGATTTCCTGACCAGGGTTGTCGCCGAAGCCTTCATGCTCTTGGGCCTTCTGGATGACTTCCGAGAAATCCCAGCCGTCGATGTGTTTGACGTCGGGCCACTGCACCAGGCCCCAGGTGAAGAGGCGGTCCTTGTAGCTGTTGGCCGGGCGCTGGATGCAGTTGGTGTTGAAGATGATGGCGCCGGGGAAGTCGGGGAATTCCTTGGCCTGATCCTGCCAGGCGCCGCCGAAGTTGCCGACCAGGTGGGGATATTTCTTCAGCCCCGGATAGCCGTGAGCCGGCAGCATTTCACCGTGGGTGTAGATGTTGATCCCCTTGCCTTCCGTCTGCTTGAGCAGCTCTTCGAGCATCTTGAGGTCGTGGCCTGACACCAGAATCGCCTTGCCCTTCTTGGTGCCGAGCTGGACAGAAGTCGGCACCGGATGGCCGTAGGCGTCGGTGTGGGCCTTGTTGAGTAGCTCCATGGTGACCAGATTGATGCGGCCGCACTCCAGGGCCAGGGTGACAAAGTCCATCAGACCGAGGCTCTTGTCGAGGGTGGCGGCCAGGGCCTTGTGGGTGAAGGCGTAGATTTCATCGCTCTCCCGGCCGAGAATCAGGGCATGGTCGGCGTAGGCGGCGTAGCCCTTCATGCCGTAGATGAGGATTTCCTGCACCGACTTGACGTCGGGGTCGACGCCGTTGCTCTGGACGCCGTGGGCCTCCCCCTGTTCGACCAGGCCGGCGGTATCGGCGGCGGGCTGCCATTGGGCCGCTTCGGGTACGTTTCCGACCACGGGTCCGGCGAGAGCCTTGGCCTTGTCGCGCATTTGCGCACACTTTTTCAGAATCTTGACGATGGCTTCGGCGTCGAAGTCGACGTTGGTGACGGTGGTGAAGAGTCCCTCCAGCATGAAACGATCGACCTCGGCGTCCTTCTTGCCGGCTTTGCGCGCCTCGTTGGCATAGAAGGCGACGCCTTTCAAGCCATAGACGAGCAGGTCCTGCAGGGCGGCGACGTCGGGCTGTTTGCCGCACACGCCGATTTTGGTGCAGCCGGTACCGTTAGCAGTCTGTTCACACTGGTAGCAAAACATCGAGTCCTCCTTCTTTTCTGTGTTTAAGATTGGGTCTATGCAGACCGGTAGCGTCGGGAATCACACGGACAGTTTTAATCTATAACAGACTTTTCCCGGATTGCACCCGCCTGGGCTTTCAATCTGGAGAGAGTTTTCTTGACCGAGGTCAAATTAACTGAATTTACGTATTTTTTTCGATTTTTGATCTGCGTCATGTTTTCCCCGGAGGATTGTCGGTATTCTGCACTCACCCTGACGAAAGGAGAAAACAGCATGCAACTCAAAAACGATCTCGGCACGGCTCAAATAGGAACGGTTCTCAAGGACCATCCCCGCATTGGGGAGATTCTGGCGAAATATGATATCGGCTGTGTGACCTGCGGCGTGGGCATCTGCCTGCTTAAGGACGTGGTCAGCATCCATGCCCTCGGCGACGAGGTGGAACAGAAGATCGAAGACGAAATCAACGCCTATCTGGACGAACAGTAACCATAACGATTTATAACGACTTAAAAGGAGACACACCCATGAAAAATCTCGCTTGCGGCTGCCCCGGTTCCCAGGTACGCACCATCGAAAAGAAGTCCTGCACCTCCCAGGAGGCCAGCGGACGGATCGCTTCGGAACTGCGCCAGTGGCCGACCCAGCTGACCCTGGTGCCGCCGACGGCGCCCTGGCTGCAGAACGCCAATCTGCTCATCGCCGCTGACTGCACCCCCTTTGCCTATGCGGAATTCCATCGGGACTTCATCAAGGACAAGGTCCTGGTCAACGCCTGTCCCAAGCTCGATGACTGCGGCCCTTACGTGGAGAAGCTGACCCAGATCTTCACCCACAACGATATCCAGTCCGTCACCATCACCATCATGGAGGTTCCCTGCTGCCGTGGTATGGTTATGGTCGTGAAACAGGCGCTGGAAGCTTCCGGCAAGGACATCCCGGTCGAAGTGGTGGTTATCGGCGTGGACGGTGAAAGGAGAAACTGATTATGACCAACGTAACTCAGGTGATGGTGGAGGAGCACAAGCTCATCCTGCGCATGATCGCGCTGGTGGAGAAGAATACCGAGCTGTTGGAGCAGGGCAAGTTCCGCGACTGGCAGTTCTATCTCGACGCAGTGAGCTTTATTCGCAACTACGCTGATCGCTTCCATCATGCCAAGGAAGAGGACGTCCTGTTCAAGGCGCTGGTGGCCAACGGCATGCCCCGCGAGAATTCTCCGGTGGCGGCTATGATGATGGCCCACGACCAGGGGCGCGATTTTGTCCGCGGCATGGAAGAGGCGGCCCAGCTGGCGAAAGAGGGCGAGCCGGGCCAGGTCAGCCGTATCGCCGAAAACGCCCGGGGCTACGCCCGCCTGCTGCGCGACCATATCGACAAGGAGGATAATATCCTCTACCCCCTGGCCGAAAAGGTGCTCCCCGAGGACGTCCGCCCGGCCATGCAGGAAGGCTACCGGCAGGCCGAGGCTTCGGCGACGGCAGGGCTGGAAGAACACTATCGCCGCATGGTGGAAAACTACGAGGCGCGTCTGGGCGCTTGAGCAGAAAGGATGTACAGATGCGTATGAAGTTCCTGGCTGTTTTGTTTTTCGGGGTGGCCCTGCTGACGGCCGCCACTGCCTCGGCTCGTGAAAGCACCATCAACTGTCATTGCTTCAAGGATCGCAGTTACGACCCCGAGCAGCCGCACAAGGTGACGGATTATCTGTTGGCCACCACCCACAACTCGTTCTTCGCCCAGGCCTTTGCCCTCAACAAGGCCGATGTGGTTCGGGCCCGCATGGGGGGCATTGCCGGGGAAGACCTCTGGCTGGTCCATTATCTGTCGGAGAAAAGCGGTATTCACACACGTGAGCTTATGGACGCCCGCGCCGACAAGGGTTTCTGGTCGGTGGTTATCCGCGAGCTGTCCCTGCCGGCGGATATACTGGGGCCGCAGGTGCAGGCCATCGCCCAACAGGGTGGCGATGACGCGGCGCTGGCGGCAGCCGTCGCCGATGAGACCGCCGGTCGTCTGCTCGCCGTGGAGGCTGGCGTACTAAAATCGCTACGTGACCGCGGGGCCGGCACCCAGCAGGTCCTGCTGGCCGTCTTTCTGTCGCGACAGACGGGACGGCCTGCCGGCGACATCTTTGCTGAAGTGCAAACCCAGAAAACCACCTGGGGCGAGGTGCTGGCGTCGACTGGGCTGACTCCCGCTCAGATTGAACCGGAAATCGTCAAGCTGATGCAGTGAGGATGGTGGGCGACTCAGGCTGAAAGATGAAGGGCCAGAGCCCAGGCCAGCACGACCGTCAGCAAGGCCAGGAGGGCGAGGAGAGCGTTGACCCGCGGCGAGGGATGGCCGGCACGGCGGAGCCGACGGCCGGCCAGCAGCCCGGGGACGATGCCGGCCACAAAGCCGAAGAGATGCGCGCCGAGGTCGGTGTTCTCGTCGCCGACGCCGAGCAGAGCGAGCAGGGCCAGGGCGGCGGCCAGGGGCCAGAGCCATCCGCGGGAGAGGGGGTGACGCTTCTGTACCATGCGGATACCCGCCAGCAGGCCGACGGCGCCGAAGAGGGCCGTCGAAGCCCCGACAGAGCGATGATCGCTGTGATAGATCCAGGCGTTGAGCAGATTGCCGGCGGTGCCGCTCAGCAGCACCAGACTCCAACCGAGACCGGAACCAAGCTGGCGGCAGACGAGGACGAGGAAAAAGCCGCCGATGCCGATATTCCCCAGCAGGTGCAGAGCGTCGGCATGGAGGGTGAGGGCGGTAACGGTCCGCCACCACTGGCCGTTCAGAATCTTGTCGGCATCGGCGTTGCCGAGCGCGATCCAGTCGACGGGCGCGTGGCCGAACGCCAGGATATCCATCAGGGTCACATTGTAGAAGATGGCCAGGACACCCAGGACGGAAAGCGTGACCAGGTTGTTGTCGGCCAGGACGGGAGGTTCGGCGGGCGGCGGCCAGTTGCGGTTTTCCTGCTCAAAAAGGGCGATTTCTTTTTCCGCCAAGGCCAGATAACTGGGAGGTGCCAGCAGGTGCCACCCTTTTTCCGTTTTCTGCCGACGGTGGGGGATGCGGCGGGCTGAGAGGACCAGGGCCCATTGGCGCATCCGTCCCCAGGTCAGGGCGGGCTCCTCCGGAAGGATACGAAGCCACTCGGGCTGTTCGGATCCTTTTGACGCCGTCTGCTCGTATGCGCTGTCGTTCTGCACCGCACCTCCTGTTTCTTGCCCGATCATGACAGAATGAGGGGGAGATGGCAATCCTGCTGCCACCGTCCCGTCGGTTGACAAGCCTGCTGCCAGGGCTACAGTAAACAGAAGTGTAGCGTCCCCTTGGTCGGATTGAAAGCGGGAGGATCCTGTGCGCCTGGTTGTCGAAGAGCTGCCTGTTGCCCCCATGGAGCGGCGTCCGATGGAAATCGTCGAGCGCAAGGGTCTGGGGCATCCCGATTCCATCTGCGACGCCGCCATGGACGCCGTCTCCGTGGCTCTGTGCCAAGCCTATCGGGAGCGCTTCGGCGTCATCCTCCACCATAATGTGGACAAGGGCCTGCTGGTCGCCGGGCGTACCCGCAAGTGGTTCGGCGGCGGGCGTGTGCAACGGCCCATGGATCTCTATATCGGTGACCGTGCCACCCTGGCCTACGGCGGCGACAAGATCCCCGTCAAAGAGATTGCCACGGAGGCGGCTCGCCAGTGGTTTCGCGAGCATCTGCCCGCTGTCGAGGTCGATCGTCACCTGCGCTGCCGGGTGGTCCTGGCCCCCGGCTCCGCTGAGTTGACGGGCATCTTCAGCCGTCCGGGGGAGGTGCTGGCGGCCAACGACACCTCGGCGGCCGTGGGCTTTTATCCCCTGAGCCGTACCGAGCGGCTGGTCCTTGGGCTGGAGCATCACCTCAATGGGCACGATTTCAAGCAAGACTTTCCCGATACCGGCGAAGATGTCAAGATCATGGCGGTTCGCCGCGGCGAAGAGCTGGATCTGACGGTGGCCATGCCGATGCTGGCCCCTTATGTTGCTTCCGAAAAAGACTACTTCCGGCGCAAGGAAGAGATCGGCGCCGAACTCGACCGTTTTGTCTCGACGCTGACCCATGAAATGGCTGTTCACCTCTATTTCAATGCCCTCGATCAGGCGGGGCAGGGGCAGCAGGGCACCTATCTGAGTCTGCTGGGAACCTCGGCGGAGGATGCCGACTCGGGACAGGTGGGGCGGGGAAACCGTGTCAACGGCCTCATTTCCGTCGGACGCCCTCTGGGCACCGAAGCGGTGGCCGGCAAGAATCCGGTCAGCCATGTCGGCAAGATCTACAACGTGCTGGCCCATCGGGTGGCCCGCCGCCTGGTGGAAGAGGTGGACGGCATCCGGGAAGCGGCCGTATACCTGGTTAGCCGCATCGGCGCGCCGATCAACGACCCGAAAATGGCCGCACTGCAGCTCATTCTGGCGGCCGGGTGCGGGGTGGCTGAAGTGTCGAAACCAGCGGCGAAGATTCTGCAGGCCGAACTGGACGACATCGCCAGTCTTTGTAACAAGCTGGCGCTGGGACACTACCCGGTCTGCTGAAACACTCAGGGTAAAAACGGTATTGGCGGCGCGCCCGCCTGTTGGCAGGAAGGATTTCCCCGTGGGACATCATCGGATAACAGAAGATTGCATCGGTTGCGGGGCCTGTGCGGAGGTGTGCCCCATGCAGGCGATTCATCCCATCAATGGAAAATACCAGGTTGACATGCACCAGTGCATCGACTGCGGCACCTGCGAAGGCGTCTGTCCCGTCGATGCCATCAGGCGTCGCTGAGTAAAAGTGGCAGGGGATAAAAACAGAAAAGGCCGGCAATGAGCCGGCCTTTTCTGTTTGGAGGGGTATTGATCCGGGTCAGAAAGCCATGCTCAGACCGAAAGAAATGTGGTAGCTCTCGTCCAGGGTGTCGACGCCGTCATTGACGCCGTCCATAAAGCCGGGGACGTTTTTGGGATTCCACTGATAATTGAGGGTCAGGCGGGCATCCTGGCCGATGCAGCAGTCGATGGCTGCTCCCAGGAAATAATTCTGTTTTTCTTCCAGATACAGGGAGCTGCCGTCGGGGATGAAGGTCCCTTCCTCCGTGATGGAGTCCTCAAGCTGGAAGCTGGCGCCAAAAAAGGAGGTAACGTTGGAATCGGCCGCGTAGCTCAGCCCCGTCAGATTCCCTTTGGTCTCGAGGTAGAGGCCGGGAAAACCTTCAGCCAGAGGGATGTCATAGTCTTCGGCAGACACGGCTGAAACGGGTACCAGCGACAGCAGGAGCGCCAGTACACCGAAGAAAAAAACGCCGGTCATGCGGGAAATGATGGGAGCCATGTTTCGCCTCTTGGGTCGGGGTTTGCAGAACGGAACCGGTGTGGTCACCGTCGGCGAAACGATTCAAGAGCAAGTGCTGTGCCAGACAGGCCTGTTTTTTCGTAACTTTTTGATGTGGGCTTGAGGTTTCAGGCGGTTAGGTGGAGAGTCGACCGTCCTTCCCTGACCCTGAGTCGGCCGTTAACTGTGGTCTGGGCGACACACCTGTGGCCGGCCTGAGGCTAAAGAGCCTTTTAGCGTCAATGCCCTGCGGCTTTTGACGGAACCCGTGTCCAGCGTCCCTTTCCCCCTGAAAACAAAAAACGAAAACGGTTTTCATTTTCCTGTTGACAAGGGGCTGGTTTCTCATTAACCTGAAAACCGTTTTCAATTTCACAAAAAAGGAGCTCCATGATGTGTCTCAGTGAATTAAAGCGTGGGCAGGCGGCGACGGTGGCAAATATCCCCGATGAGCAGCTGCGGGTGCAGCTGCTGCGCTTCGGGATCACGGCGGGGTGCCGGGTCGTCTGCGATACCCGCTTGTGGGCGGGGCCGGTGGTGCTGCGCTACGGTGGTCAGGAAATCGCCCTGGGGCGTGAGGTGGCCAAACAGATCAGGGTGGCTCGTTAAGGGCGCCACGGAATTCAGCAGAGAAAGTGAGATGCAGGTGATGTCACAGAGTTGTTGCAAGGTGGCCGGCGAGGAGCTGGAAGGTAAGAGGCGGATCGTTCTGGCCGGCAATCCGAATGTCGGTAAATCGATCTTTTTCGGCAGCTGGAGCGGCATGTATGTCGACGTCTCCAACTTCCCCGGCACCACGGTGGAAATCACCAGCGGTCGGGTGGGGGACGACGTGCTCATGGATACCCCTGGCGTCTACGGCGTCTCCTCTTTCAACGATGAGGAGCGGGTAGCCCGGGATGTCATCCTGGGGGCCGATGTGGTGGTCAACGTGGTCGATGCCACCCATCTGGAGCGGGATCTCTTTCTGACCCAGCAGATTATCGATATGGGGCTGCCGATGATCGTCGCCCTCAATTTCTGCGACGAAGCCGCCGCCCTCGGTATCGACATCGATGTCCCTGCTCTGGAGGAGGAGTTGGGGGTACCGGTCATCCGCACCGCCGCCGTCAAGGGGCAGGGGCTCAAAGAGGCCTATGCCGCCCTCGCCATGGCGCGACCCGGCCGCTGCCTGCCGGAAGTGGAGGCCGCGACCTTGCAGCTGCTCGACCGCATCGATTCGCGCCCTGAAGCGCTGCTGGTGCTGGAAGGGGACGAGGTGGTGGCCGCCCGGCACGGGGTAGCACCCTTGGCGGAGCGTGAGCGCATCTATCTGTGGCGCCGTCAGCGCACCAACGAGGTGGTGGAGCGGGCCGTGACCCGGCCGGAAAAGGCGGGGCGCCTGCGCAGCCGGATCGGTCGTCTCTGTCTCGATCCTTTGACGGGCATCCCCATTCTGCTGGCCGTGCTCTATGGCTGCTATGTGCTGGTGGGGGTCTGGGTGGCCGGCGATGTCGTCGGACTCACCGAAGAAACCCTTATGCAGGGTCTCTATGAGCCGTGGGTGCGCGGTCTCGTCGGCAATTGGGTGGCGGAGAGCTCCGTGCTGGGCCAGCTGCTCATCGGTGAGTTCGGCGTGCTGACCATGACGGTGACCTATCTCCTCGGGCTGCTGCTCCCCTTGGTGATCGGTTTTTATATCGCGCTCTCCATCCTGGAGGATTCGGGCTATCTTCCCCGTCTGGCGACGGTGGTCGACCGAGCCATGAACGCCATCGGTCTCAACGGCCGCGCGGTGATTCCTGTCATCCTCGGCTTCGGCTGCGTGCAGCTGGGTACCATCACCACCCGCATCCTCGGCTCCCAGCGCGAGCGCACCATCGCCACAGCCATCCTCAACTTCGTCATCCCCTGCAGCGCCCAGATCGGCGTCATCGTCGGTATGCTGGCGGCGGTGGGACTGAAGCTGACCCTGGTCTATACGCTGACCATCTTTCTCTGCCTGGCCGTGCTCGGCACCGTGCTCAACCGGGCCATCCCGGGCAAGAGCTCGCCGCTGCTCATCGACCTGCCGCCCATGCGGCTGCCGCGTCCCGGCAACGTCCTGCGCAAGACCCTGATGCGCAGCTACTTCTTCATGAAGGAGGCCTACGTCTGGTTCATCGCCGGTTCCCTCGGCGTCTCCGTGCTGCAGATTTCTGGCGGTCTGCGAGCCTGGCAGGAGCTGCTCGCCCCCCTCACCGAGGGTTGGCTGTCCCTGCCGAAAGAGGCGGCTACCGCCTTCGTCATGGGCATGGTGCGCCGCGATTTCGGCGCCGCCGGCTTGACCGAGTTGGCCCTGTCCCCCTGGCAGGTGGTCGTTTCCCTGGTAGTGATTACCCTCTTTGTTCCCTGCATCGCCAGCCTCATGATCCTGTTCAAGGAGCGCGGCGTGCGAGAAGCCCTGTCCATCTGGGCCGGTGCCTGGGTGTTTGCCTTTCTGGTCGGCGGCACCCTGGCCCAGATCGTCCTGTAGGAGGTCCTTATGTGGAAAATCGCCGGAAAAAAAGCCAAAGCTCATGCCGCCCAAACCGGCAGCTGTCCCCAGTGCGGCTGTACCCTGAGTGATCCCGGTTGGCGCAGCTGCCCGCGCTGCCAGCAGGAAATCCACTCCTGCACGGGTTGCGGGGGGTGTGGCGGCTGCGGGAAATAATGGACTGAAGCGCGAAAAAACGAGGCCGTCTCCTTTTGGGGGGCGGCCTCGTTTCATTTTTACGAATGGACTCCTGGCCTTCAGTCGGGATGGGCCTGGCGGGGAACTTGCCGATGGTTTGCATGAAGGGGACAGTTTTGACCGATGCATTCGCGATTGTCGGCCTGCTGGCGGCAGCCGATGACGGCCTCGGCCCGCAGTGGGATGGACAGCAGCGGCGCCGACAGCTCGGCTGCGGCTCGCAGGGCGACCCAGCCGTCGCGCCGGCAGCAGCGAGGCGCTTTCAGAGCCGCGATGCGGGCGAGCACCTCCTGGGTCAGCTGCTGAACCTGCTGACGCTGTGTTCCCTTGAGGGGATTGGCCTCAAGCAGAAGGCTGAAGGCGACGCCGACCCCGGTGGCGGCGCCGCAGGTGCCGAGGAAGGCGCAACTGCCGCCAAGGACCCTGCTGCCACGCTGGATGCCGGCCCGGATCTGGTCAGGGGAGATAGGCCCGCCGAGATTGCCAAAGGTAGTGAGGATGACAGCCGGCACCAAGGCATGGTGTTCGGGGCCGTGGGTGGGAATGGCCGGGTGCCGACGGATGCGGTCGAAGAGGGCGAGCAGATCCGTTTCGCGGCTCTCCAGGCAAATCTGCTCAATGACCTGCAGGGCGTCCTGTGAATGGCAGCCGTCGCAGACGAAATGACCGTGTGTGCAGCTGGCGTTGGCGGCAAAACTCTGGCCGCAATAGGTGCAGGTGGCGGGGCGCTCCTGCGGAAAGTAGTCGAGGGGAGCGCCGCAGACCATGCAGCCGCTGCCATATTTCATCGTGCGCGGCGCCGAAAGCTGAACCCCCGTTTGATCGGTCCGGGTTTCCGGCGGCAGAGCGCAGCCGCAGCCGGCCCCGAGATCAAGGTTGCTGACAGCCCCCTGGGTGTCGAAGACGAATAGCTGCTCGCCCAGCTGGGCTGCCTCGCTGGCGGCAATCTCCATCTCTGTACCGACGGTGAGGGTCTGGCCGCTGCTGGTGATGACGCTGGCGAAGGGGCCGCGGTACATGGCCCGCACCGTGGCAGCGGCCGCAGGTTTGCGGGCCTCGAAGGTCAAGGAGAAGAAAGGGTGCCCCTGCACGGTGCGATAGGGGAAGCGTTTGATCAGGCGAATGTGGGCGAAGCCAGCTTCTTCCAGCAACCCGACCAGATCTTGCTGGCTGAGGGCGCCGCCGATGCATTCGCCGTGCAGGGTGGTGTCGTTGCGGATAGCGCCGCCGGGCTCGCGGTCGCACACCACATCGGCCACGACGAGACGGCCGCCGGGTTTCAGGGCGCGGACGATGCCGGCAAAGGTCCGCCGCTTGTGACTGGAGAGGTTCAGGACGCAGTTGGAGAGGATGACGTCGGCACTATTTTCAGCCAGAGGCAGTTCTTCCAGATAGCCTTTTTCAAAGGTCAGGTTGTCGTAGCCGAGGTTGACCCGGACGCCCCGCGCTCCTTTTTGGGCCAGTGCGAGCATGGGTTCGAGCATGTCGACCCCTATGACCCGGCCTGTCGCGCCGACCAGGCGGGCTGCGATAAAGCATTCAACCCCGCCGCCGCAGCCGAGATCGACCACCGTCTCCCCTGGTTGCAGGCCGGCGTCCAGCACCGGGCTGCCGCAGCCGTAGCCACGAAAGCGGAACTCGGCCGGGATGTGGGCGATAAGGTCCTTGTCATAACAGACGGGATTAAGAATCTCCGTTTTGCTGTCACCCACCGCCGCGGCGTAAAAGTCTTTGACGACGCGGCGGCTGTCGTGATTGGCCAGGGACAGCAGGCAGTTGGCGTGGGTGAGGGCGACAGCACCATGGGCTCCGCAGCTCTCCAGCACATCCCCCATCTTCAGGCGTAGGCTCGGTCTGTCATCGTCGCGGCTGGGCTCGGCCTCTGAGGCGATAAGCCAAAGCAGGATGTTCTCGTACAGCGGCACATAGGGGTCATCTCCTGCAAAGCATCCGCCACGGAGAAAGCTGTGATCGGCATCGCCCCCGCCCGTAAAAAATCGCCAGGGGGAGGGGAGTGTGGCCGCCGTGGCCTCTCGCAGCTGTCGCAGAGATTCGCCCTGGCGCCAGGCCGTCGCCAAACCTTGGGAAAGATCGGTGGCCAGCTCTTTCAGGCCGACGGTGGCGGCCGAGGGATAAAGGCGGCGGTCGGGGCCGACGGCGACGGATTCCCAGCCGCTGTTGCTGCCGTCGTGGAAGGTGCCGACGGGGGCGAAGGCCTGGGTGCGCAGCGCCTCCAGGTTGTCGATGCGGAGGCCGCGGGCTTTGGCGCGCTCGGAGGCGAGGCGCAGATGATGGAAGAGTTCGCTCGGGGGGACTAAGCCTTCAGCCCCGGCGCGGCCGCGCACGAAGTACCAGAGAAAATGGACGGTGGCGGCGCCGACGTCGGCGGCATAATCGATGAGCGCCGGCATATCGGCGACATTCTCGCGCTCGACGCACATGGAGAGGGTGAAGGGGAGTTTCCGGGCTTTCAGCCACGCTAGCTCGGCGCCGAGGGCGGCAAAGGTCCCCTTGCCCCGGAGGCGGTCGTGTCGCTCTTCCAGACCGTCGACGCTGACCTGCAGATGAAAACGGGAGAGATCCCAGTCGGCGGTCTCCAGGTGGCTGGATAGCTGCAGGCCGTTGGTCAGCACGACGACCTGGGTGTCCCGGTAGGCCAGCAGGTCACGGACGATGGCGCTGAAGTGGGGGTGGCTAAGAGGCTCGCCGCCGGTGAGGGCAAAGACCCGGCAGCCGAGATCCACCGCCTCGGCGGCCAGCTGTGTCACGTCCTCCAGGGAAAGTTCGTCGGCCGCCTCTGGTCCGGAGGCGAACAGACAATGGCGGCAGGCCAGGTTGCAGCGGTTGGTCAGGTGAAACCACAGTTCCCGCAAATGTTCGGTCTTAAGGATGGCGCCACGGCCGACGTAGCCAGCGTCTTGATGGTCCGGCAGCCTCTGCCGAAACCGTTCAGCCTCTAGCGAGCTGGGGGGGGCTTCTCCCCGCTGCCAGCGCTGCAAAAGTTCGTCGCCGGCGCGATTGGGCACGAACCAGCAGGGTTGGTCGCCACGGACGTAAATAGGCACGTTCTCGAACGCGCAGCGTGTCCACTGGGAGGGATCAAAGGACATAGTGGGCTCCTGAAAGCGTCAAAACCTAACGGGAAAGGGGTGTTGGGAAAGGTTTCATCTATAACAGGTATTGGGGGATGGGGGCAAGTCGTGAAAATGACCTGCCGAGCGGGAGGACGTAAAAACTTTTTTTCCTCAACAGGTAAACCTTGGAGGGTCGGCACCGTCTAAATTGACAATTCCACGGATGATCTCATCCGCATAAAAACATTAACGAAGGAAAGAGGGAGGTAAATGATGAATGCGAAAAAAGTAATGCTCATTGGTGGTTTGGTGGTGTGTGTTGCCGTGGCCGGTCCTGGCGCCGCACTGGCTAAAGGGGGTCAGGGAGGCCAGGGGGCTTCACGCTCGCAGGCCGGTTCGATGAACGGCGCCGGTTCCATGACCAAGTCTCAGTCACAGAATCGTTACCAGCATCAGAACCAGTATCGCTATGAGAACAAAACGGGTGCGGCTGAGCAGACCGGCGACGGTATCGCGGACAAGGACAGCACCCGTGATCGTATCCAGCTGCGTGATCCTTCCACCCATGAAACCACGGAAACGGCTCAGTAAATCGAGACAGTCGGAACCATGCACAAAGCGGGGGAGATGGGTAACCATCTCCCCCGTTCTCTTTTATCTCTCCTTGTTTTCCTCCTCCGCCACCTGGCGAATATCGCCGAGACATCAACGCCCCTGCGGATGCAGAGTGTCGCAGCGGCAGCGTCCTTCCCGGTGGGCCTGCCGAACGGCGGTGAGGATGGTGGAGTGGCCGTGTCGGCGCACATCCTCGCGGATATCGCCGCGGCTGTGGCGAAAGCAATAGCAGATCAGCTCATCGTCTCCATCGGAGCCGGTCGGGTTTCCCATCAGGCTATCCTCTCCAGGCGCACGAACTTGCCGCCTTCGTCATAATACAGGGCAAAACGTCCCTGAATCCCCCGTTCGCTCAAAAAGGGCCGCAGATGCGCGGCCGGAAACTGCACCCGCGGGCCTTCCTCCGTGGTCACCAGAATCTGTTGAACCTGCCCCTGGTAGTAGCGCAGAAACTGCTGGCGGTCGATATGGAGGGAGAAGCGGCAGCGGGGCATGGCAGCTCAATTCTCATCGAGGCAGGCTTGCAGCCCTTCGGCAAGAGTCGGATAATCGAGCCGGATCTCAAGCTTCTCCAGCATCTTGCGGTTGTCCATGCGCCGGGATTCGCTGAGGTAGGAGATCATCAAGGGCGCCATGACCTGACGGGCTTCCGCCATGGGGATCTGCTTCGGCTGAGGCAGGCTGAGAAGATCGGCCACGGCCAGAAAGTATTGGGTCATGGTACCGCCCTGGCCGTCGCAGACGTTGAAGATGTCGCCAGCCTCGCCCTTGTCCATGGCGGCCAGACAGACGCGGGCCAGATCTTCAGCGTGGATACGGTTGGTCGGTTTGCACTCCTCTTCCCGCAGCAGGGGGTGCCCCTCCGTCAGGCGGGCGACAGGGAGACGCCCCGGGCCGTAGATGCCGGTGACACGCAGGATGACCACAGGAACCCGATGCTCTTTTCCCCAGGCGAGGAAGGCGTTTTCAGCGTCGAGGCGGCGCCTGGCCCGCGAGGTCTGCGGGTTGGGCGGCGTCTCTTCCGTCACCAGTTTGTCGCCGCAGTCGCCGTAGACGCCGCTGGTGCTGATGTAGACGATTTTGGCTGGTCCCTGCCCCGGCGCGATGGCGGCCAGAAAGTTCCGTACCCGCGGATCGCTGAAGCCGCCCCCCGGCGGCGGCGCAAAGTAAAAGAGGCCGGCGCCGGCCAGCGGCAGCCCGGTGAGCGATTCGGGGTCGTCGAGGTGGCCGACGAGGGGGGCAATCCCTGCTGCGGCCAGGGCCTGGCCTTTTTCCTCTTCCCGCACCAGGCCGTGTACCTGTTGCCCCTGAGCCAAGGCCCGGCGGGCGACGCGGCGACCGATATCGCCGCAACCGATAATGACGATTCTATCCATGGAGACCATCCTTTTTTAAAAGCGTTTTTAAACGCTGTCTTACGACAGGCTCTTGCTGACGATTTCATAGACGTCGCGGGAGAGCCTGGGGGCATCGAGCAGGCGCTGCAGCTGTTCTTTCATCTGCTGCTGGCGGCCGTCGTCAAACTTTCGCCAGCGGATAAGGGCGGCGGCCAGCCGGGCGGCGACCTGGGGATTGAGAGGATCCAGAGCCAGTACCTGCTCGGCGGCAAAGCGGTAGCCGCTGCCGTCTTCCCGGTGGAAAGCGGCCGGGTTGCCGTGACAGAAAGCGCCGATGAGGGAGCGCACCTTGTTCGGGTTGCGCAGGCTGAAAGCGGGATGGGCCATGAGCGTGCGCACCTGCTCCAGGGTGTCGGGGTGGTCGGCGGTGGCCTGCAGGCTCAGCCATTTGTCGACGACGAGGGGATCCTGGCTCCACTTGGTGTAGAAGGCGGCCAGCGCCGCCTGCCGTTCGGGACGGCGGCTGTGAGACAGGGCGCCGAGGGCGGCAATGACGTCGGTCATGTTGTCCCCCTGCCCGAACTGCCGCAAGCACAGCTGGACCGCCGCATCCTCCTCCAGGGCCATGAGATAGGCGAGGCAGACGTTTTTGAGGCTGCGTCGCCCCACCGCCGCGGGCTCGATGCTGTAAGGCCCGGTTTCATCCAGGTGTTCATAGGTGTGGCGCAGTTCTGCCTGCCAACGCCTGGCCAGGCTTTGGCGCAGGGTCTGACGGGCGGTATGGATAGCCGCCGGATCGACCACGGTCATCTGTTCGGCCAGGTAGGTTTCACTCGGCAAGGTCAGGGCAAGGGCAAGCAGGGCAGGATCGGCCTCGCGATCCTGCAGGGTGAGGCCGAAGGCTTCGCTGAAAACGCTGGCTTCTTCCGACGTGCGTCCCTGGCGGAGATCCTCGACCAGGTCAAGCAGCACCCGCGTGGCCAGCTGCTGACCGGCTTCCCAGCGGTTGAAGGGGTCCGCATCCCGGGCCATGAGAAAGGCGAGGTCGGCGTCGGCCAGGTCGATCTGCAGTTTGACCGGCGCCGAAAAGTCCCGTAGCAGCGAGGGGACGGGCTCTTCCGTGAGCCCGACAAAGCGGAAGCTCTCCTCTTCCTGCCGCAGGCTGAGTACCCGGGTGCCGGCTTCGTGGGGGGCTGCCTCCCCTTCGAGCTGCAGGGGGAGATCGTTGCCCTGGCGGTCGAGCAGACCCAGGGCCAGGGGGATATGAAAGGGCCGCTTGCTCTCCTGCCCCGGCGTCGGTGGACAGGACTGGCGGCAGTGCAGGGTGTAGACGCCGCCGGCCGGGTCGAACGCCGTCGTGACCTGGATCTCCGGGGTACCGGCCTGGCTGTACCAGTAGCGGAACTGGTCGAGGTCGGCGCCGTTGGCGTCGGCCATGGCCGCCAGAAAATCCTCGGTCGTCACGGCCTGACCATCGTGACGGGCGATGTAGAGGTCCATCCCCTGGCGGAAGCCTTCACGGCCAAGCAGGGTCTGGATCATGCGGATGACCTCGGCGCCTTTGTTATAGACCGTGGCCGTGTAGAAATTGTTGATCTCCACATAGGATTCGGGCCGTACAGGGTGGGCCATGGGACCGGCGTCCTCAGGAAACTGGGCCTGGCGCAGCAGGCGCACCTCCTCAATGCGCTTGACGGGTCGCGAGGTCATGTCGGCGGAGAACTCCTGGTCGCGAAAGACGGTAAGCCCTTCCTTGAGGCTGAGCTGAAACCAGTCGCGGCAGGTGATGCGGTTGCCGGTCCAGTTGTGGAAGTATTCGTGGCCGATGACCCCCTCGATACCCTGATAGTCGGCATCGGTGGCGGTATCGGGTCGGGCCAGCACGTACTTGGAGTTGAAGACGTTGAGCCCCTTGTTCTCCATGGCGCCCATATTGAAGTCGTCCACCGCCACGATCATGTAGATGTCCAGATCGTATTCCAGTCCGAAGGCCGCCTCGTCCCAGGCCATGGCTTTCTGCAGAGAACGCATGGCGTGTTCGCACTTGTCGGCGTTGCGCGGCTCCACGAAGATCTGCAGGGTGACCACACGGCCGGAGCGGGTCGTGAAGCGGTCCTCGATTTTGACCAGCTGGCCGGCGACCAGAGCAAAAAGGTAGGACGGCTTCTTGTAGGGATCCTGCCAGCGGGCGAAGTGGCGGCCGTCAACCAGCTCACCTTTCTCCAGTAGATTGCCATTGGACAGCAGCACCGGGTATTTGACGCGGTCGGCGACGAGGGTGACGGTGAAAGGCGCCATGACGTCGGGACGGTCGGGATAGTAGGTGATCTTGCGAAAGCCCTGGGCCTCGCACTGGGTGCAGAAGTTGCCGCTGGACAGATAGAGTCCTTCCAGCGAGGTGTTCGCCTGCGGGTTGATTTCGGTGACAGTGCGCAGGGTGAAGGCGTCGGGCACCTCGGCCAGGGTCAGCGTTTCCGTGTCGAGGGCATAGGCGGTCGACGGCATGGGCTGCCCGTCCAGGCTGATTTCCCGCAGTTTCAGTTCCCGGCCGTGCAGGACCAGCGGGGCGGCGGGGTCGACACTGGCCGGGTTGCGGCGTAGACGCAGGGTCGCGGTGACCAGAGTCTGTGATTCGGCCAGCTCGAAATGCAGGTCGGTGTTATCGACCAGAAAGGCCGGGGGGGTGTAATCCTTGAGAGAAATCGTGGTGGGTCGGTTGGTCATGGATATTCCTTATCTCCGTGTGTGGCAATAAAAGAGGTTTCTGTCAGGGGTTGGGTCCGCTATTTTTCAGCCGCCCCTGACATAAATAAAAAAAATGGTAATATTTAAGAATTGTAATGAAAGCCCGATAAGGGCTTTCGTTGTCTTTTCAACAGATGTGATTATCGCAGGAGGCCAATGAATGAACAAGAGGATTGTCGGATTAATGGTGTGGCTGTTGCTCGTGGTGCTGGCCGGGGCGGCGGGGGCGGAAACCTTTGGCATGAAGCAGAAACGCCCCAAGCTGCATGAATACGGCTCTGTCGTTATGAACAACTACTCCGAACAGAAGAACATCGCGCCCGTCGTTTTTCCCCACTGGGTGCATCGGGCCAGGTACACCTGCCGTCTCTGTCATGTGGATATTGGCTTCGCCATGACCGCCGAAGGGACACAGATGACTGAAACGGACAATATCAACGGTCTCTACTGCGGTGCCTGTCACAATGGTCAGGAAGCTTTTTCCGTTGCCAAGGCGGAAAAAAACTGTGATCGCTGCCATTCCTACGGCAAGAACGTGCTGTTCAAGAACAACTTCTACGATTTTCGCAAAAAGATGCCCAAAGAGCGGTTCGGCAATGGCATCGACTGGCTCAAGGCCGAAGACGAGGGGCTGGTCACGGTCAAGGACTACCTAGAGGGGGTCTCCATCTCCCGGGCCAAGATCAAAGAGCCGGATAAATTCGATCTGACCCCCACGGAGCCGAATATGCCCAATATCATCCTGTCTCACCAGAAGCACGTGGTGTGGAACGGCTGCGAACTCTGTCATCCCGAGATATTCCCCGTCAAGAAGAGCACCCAGACCTACAGTATGCAGGACATCTTCAACGGCAAATACTGCGGAGTCTGCCACGATACGGTGGCCTTCCCCAATATCGACTGCCAGCGCTGCCATACCCAGCCGGTGCATTGATCCGATGCGGGCGGGCCGCCGGGCCGCCCGCGCCACAGACCTGAGGGATGAAATAGCGTATGGGAACGATAAGGTTACGATGGCTCGGGATACTGGGGTGGTGCGTTCTGGGGCTTCTGTGGGCGGAAACAGGAATGGCGGCGGGTAAGTACTGGGATTTTCCCCCGCTGCCGGCGCCCCACGAGTACGGCAATGTTTTGATCAGCCGGATTTCGGTGGAAAACAAGGTCAAGCCGGTGCTCTTCCCCCACTGGAGTCATCGGGCCCGATTCAGCTGCCGCGTCTGTCATTTTGAGCTCGATTTTGCTTTTGCCACCAACAAAACGGAGATTACCGAGGCCGAAAATCGCAATGGTCTCTACTGCGGCTCCTGTCATGACGGCGTGCGGGCGTTCGGTCATACGGAAGGCAACTGTGAACGGTGTCACTCCGGTTACGGTTCGACGGATGCGGAGAAATTCGAAGCTTTCAGGCGGCCCCTGCCGTCGGCGCCTTTCGGCAACAAAATTCACTGGGGCTATGCCCTGGAAGATGGGCTCATCAGGCCGGCCTACAGTCTCTTCCATGCGGACGAAAAACCGATGGATTTCGACCGCGAGCTGGAGCTGCAGGCCGAATGGACCTATGTGCCACCGGCGTACTTTCCCCATGCCAAGCACACGCCCTGGCTCGATTGCGCCAACTGCCACCCGGACATCTTCAACGTTAAAAAGAAGACGACCCAGCATTTTTCCATGGAATATATACTCGAAGGCAAATTTTGCGGGGTCTGTCACCTGCGGGTGGCTTTCCCTCTGGACGATTGCAAGGGGTGCCATCCGCGCATTTCCCGCTAATAAAGGATGAAGGTGCTTATGAAACGATGGGGATGCGGGGTTCTGGTTGGGCTGCTGCTGACGGCGAGCCTGGTGCAGGCCGAACCCTGGAAAGAAGATTTCGACCGGCTTTGCAGCCAGACCGCTGTGGCGGAAGGGCTGACGGTCTCAGAACTGGACAGTCTGACCGCCGCCTGCGACCGGGTCATGGGGGACATTGAAAAAAGCGATTCGGTAGAGAAGAAGGTCTACCTTTTTCGTCTGAAAAAGTGCCGGAACCTCTACAGCTATCTGGCAGAGGTCAAAAAGTCCCAGGGAGAGAAATGATTTCAGCCTGACTGGGCCAGGCGGTGAATATCCGCGACGAGCCGGTCGATGTCCTGTTCCGTGGTCTTCCAGGAACACATGAAGCGGGCGTGCCCTGAACCGATGAAGGTGTAAAAGATCCAGCCTTTGTGGTGCAGAGCCTCAATAAGGGATTCCGGCATCTGCACGAAAACGGCGTTGGCCTGCACCGGGTGCATGATGTCGACTCCGGGTATTTCCCGAAGACGCGCGGCCAGGCTGCGGGCGCAGCGGTTGGCGTGGTTGGCGTGGCGCAACAGGGCGCCGTCTTTGAGCATGCCGATCCAGGGCGCGGCCAGAAAGCGCATCTTGGAGGCCAGCTGTCCCGCCTGTTTGCAGCGGTAATCGAATTCGCGGGCCAGGTCGCGATTGAAAAAAATCACCGCCTCGCCCATGGCCATGCCGTTCTTGGTGCCGCCGAAGGTCAGCACGTCGACGCCTGCTTTCCAGGTAAGCTCCTTGGCGGGAACCTGCAAGAAGGCCAGGGCGTTGGCGAAACGGGCGCCGTCTACCTGCAGGTGCAGGTTCAGCCGCCGGGCCGTTTCGCCTGCAGCCACCATCTCCGCTGCCGAGTAGACGGTGCCGACTTCCGTCGCCTGGGTCAGGCTCAATACCCGCGGCTTGGGATAGTGAATATCGGCCCGACGGGTTACCGTTCTTTCCACTTCCCCCAGGTCGACCTTGCCGTTTTGCCCAGCCACCAGCAGGACCTTGGTGCCATTGGAAAAAAACTCGATGGCGCCGCATTCATCGGTCTCGATGTGAGCGAGCTCCTGGCAGATGATGCTGTGATAGCTCTGGCAGAGGGAGGCCAGCGACAGGGAGTTGGCGGCCGTGCCGTTGAAGACGAAGAAGACCTCGCAGTCGGTTTCGAAAAATTCCCGCAGCAGATTGCAGGCTTTTTCGGTCCAGGGGTCGTTGCCGTAGGCATTGGCGAAGCCCTGGTTGACCGCTGCCATGGCCTCCCAGGCTTCGGGACAGATACCGGCGTAATTGTCACTGGCGAACTGGTTCAAGATCTCGCACATGGACGGGACTCCTTCGACGGACTGAGATAAATCCTTTGCTGGGAGCATAGAGGGAGCGGGGGTATAAAATCAAGTGCCGGATCCTGATGTGTGACTTCCTGGGCGGTCCAGAAGGATTTTACCCTGCAATAAAGGCGAAAAGAAGGCTTTTATTGCGCGAAAGGTCTGTGCTACTCTTTTGAACGCCGCCGGAAGTTGTCCCCGGTGCCGGCGCCAACCCTTTCTCACTGCGATTTTGGGGTCCGTGATTATCAAAACGTTGCGCCTCATATTCCTTGTCGGACTTTCTTTGCTCTTCTTCGGGCTTTGTCAGGCCGAAGCCCGGGTCGTGCGCACGGGCATCTACTCCATTCCGCCCCTTATCGTTCTCTCCGACCAAAAGTCTCCGGACTCCGTACAGGGGATTTTCCCCGAATTGCTGCAGCATGTCGCCAGGCAGGAAGGCTGGCAGCTTGAATTCGTGCGGGGAACCTGGGCCGAATGCCTGTCTCGCCTGGAGAAAGGGGAGATCGACCTGCTCCCCGCTATCGCCATCACCCGGGAACGTACTAAGCGTCTGGCCTTCTCCCGGGAGGCGGTGGTATCCGACTGGGGGCAGGTATTTGTTTCTTCTTCGACCTCCTCCATTCAGTCCATTATCGACCTGGACGGCAAAACCGTGGCGGTCATGAAGGACAGTGTCTTTTATGTCGGCGATAACGGCCTGCGTCAATTGGCCGAGGCTTTCAAGCTGCAGATCGATTATCTGGAACTGAACGGCCCGGATCAGGTGCTGGCCGCGGTCACCCGCGGTGAGGCGGATGCCGGTCTGGTCAATCGTATCTATGCCCTGCCCTATGAATACAGTCTGCCGATTCGCAAAACCTCCATTCTGGTGAGTCCTTTCGAAATTCTCTTTGCTACCCGTCTGGGGGCCGATGCCCAACTGCTTGGCAAGATCGATACCCATCTGGCCCGTCTGAAGCAGAATCCGACCTCGCTGTACTATCGCAGTCTGGAGAATTGGCTTGGCCAGCACTCGGAAAGACACCTGCCCACCTGGTTGCCCAAGGCCATGATTCTGATTGCCTTGCTGGTGGTTCTGCTATTGGCCTCCTCCTTGTGGGGGCGCTTTCAGGTCAAGAGAAAGACCGCCGAGCTCAAAGATAGCAACCGCGAACTGAGGATGGAAGTTGCCGAGCGCAAGCAGGTCGAAGCCCTTCTGCGCGAACAGGCCCAGCTGCTGGAACAGGTGCGTGAAGCGGTTTTTACGACAGATTCCGACAACCTGGTCACCTCCTGGAACCGCGGTGCTCAGGAGCTTTTCGGTTATTCGCCTGATGAAATTCTGGGTAATCCGGTTTTTCAACTGTTCCCTGAGCCCCTGGGCGAGGATATTCCGGCGACTGTGGACCGCCTGTTGCAGGGTGAGTCGGAGGCTGTTCTGGAAATTCGCCTGCTGCGCCGGTCGGGTGTCGTGTTTTTCGGCCAGATTTCCTTGTCGCCGCTGCGCGATGATGGCGGCATCGTCCAAGGCGTCGTCTTTTCTGTTCGCGACATCACCGAAAGCAAGGAGGCCGAGCAGGCGCTCAAGAGTCAATTCGATCAGGTCACAGCAATCTTCGATGCCCTGGATGCCGTCGTCTATGTGGCTGATCTGGAAACCTACGATCTACTGTATATCAACCAGAGCGGTGAATCGTTGTGGGGACAAAACTGGCCGGGGCGCAAATGTTACCAAGTGCTGCAGAAAGACATGGCCGGACCCTGTGCGTTCTGCACCAACGATCAACTGGTGGTGAACGGCGAAATCCAGCCCCCAGTGAAATGGGAATTCCAGAACACGGTGACCCAGCGCTGGTACCAGTGCATCGATCGCGCCATCACCTGGCCGGACGGCCGTCTGGTGCGCCTCGAGATCGCCATCGATGTCACCGAACAGCGTCAGGCCAAGGATGCCGTCGCCGCCGAGCGGGCTTTCCTCCAGGCCGTCGTCGATGGCGTGGTCGATCCTATCATGGTAATCGCCCCTGATTATCGCATCGTCATGATGAATCAAGCGGCGCGGCAGCATCTGCGTTCGGATCTACAACAAATGGCCAGTCTGTGCTGCCATCAGGTCTCCCACGGCAGTGATGTGCCATGTCAGGGCTCGGATCACCCCTGCCCCCTGGAGCAGGTTAAACAAACAGGGCAGCCGGTCACGGTCATTCATCAGCATGTCAGTGGCCCCGGCGAGCGCCGTATCTATGAGCTGGAGGCCTCCCCTATGTGGGATGCGAACGGCACCCTCACGGGGATCATCGAGGTGTCGCGCGATATTACCGACCGGCTGCAGATCGAGGCCAGGCTGAACGAGAACGAGCAACGCCTGCACCATCTGGCCCACCACGATCCCCTGACCGACCTCCCCAATCGCCTGCTTTTTCAGGATCGCCTGCAGCATGCCATGAGCAAGGCCCGGCGGCAGAATCTCATGGTCGGCCTCCTCTTCATCGATCTAGACCGCTTCAAGGTAATCAACGACACCCTCGGGCATGAAATGGGAGACAGGGTGCTGACCGAGGTTGCCAAACGCATCCGTTACTGGGTGCGGGCCTCGGATACGGTAGCGCGACTGGGCGGCGACGAGTTTGTCATTATCCTGGAGGATATCCAGGATTCCACCTACGTGGGGGCTGTCGCCCAGAAAATACTGGGTGTACTGACGCAACCGGTGCATCTTGACGAGCAGGAGCTTTTCGTGACGGCCAGCATCGGCGTCAGCCTCTTCCCCATCGATACGGAAAGTCCCGAAGAACTGATGAAATTCGCCGATGTGGCCATGTACCGGGCCAAGGACAAGGGGCGCAATACCTGTCAGTTCTTCACGCCGGATATGAATGCCCGTGCCCACGAGCTGTTGGCCCTCGAAGGCAGCCTGCGCAAAGCCCTGGACAACGATCAGCTGGTGTTGCACTACCAGCCACAGATCGATCTTAACAGCGGCGAACTGGTCGGTATGGAAGCCCTCCTACGTTGGCAGCACCCGCAGCGGGGACTCGTCTCTCCCGGCGAGTTTATCCCCCTGGCGGAGGAAACCGGGATCATTCTGCCTATCGGTGAATGGGTGCTGAAGACGGCCTGCCTGCAGAACAGGGCCTGGCAGGAACAGGGCTTTCCCCCCGTGCGTATGTCGGTAAACATCTCAGCCAGACAGTTTCGTCAGGCCGACCTGGTGGACATGATCGATCGGGTTCTGGAGGAAACCGGTCTCGATCCCCAGTGGCTGGAACTGGAAATTACCGAAAGCATCATCATGGAGGATTTCGGCGAGGTTATCATGACCCTGACCGACCTTAAGGTGCGCGGGGTGCATCTGGCCATCGACGACTTCGGTACAGGGTATTCTTCGCTGGCCTATCTCAAACTGTTTCCCATTTCCAAGCTCAAGATCGACCAGGGTTTCGTGCGGGATATCACCAACGACGCCAACGACGCCTCCATCGCCGCTTCCATTGTTGCCCTGGCCCGCAGTATGAATCTTGAGGTCATTGCCGAAGGGATAGAAACCCGGGAGCAGCTGGAATTTCTCCTGGATTATGGCTGCCACCAGGGCCAGGGTTTTCTCTTCGGTCGTCCCCTTCCGCAAGAACAGTGTCTCCCCTTCCTGGCCACCTCACTGGCTTCCGGTTCAGACAAAAGCCTTATTCCCTCCTGAGGGATTCCAGACACACCAGAAGCTTTGCCTGTGATTCCCGATTCTTTCAGCCGGCCGTCGTTTCGGTTGTTGTTTCGGTTTGCCAGAAACAAAAAGTTACGCTAATATCACCCCTTACCCGCTGGAGGGGGGAAATGAAGAAGCTGGTAGTATCCCTTTTTTTTCGCAGTATCGGGGCCAAGCTGGCCCTGTTCGTTTTATTGCTCATTGCCGTTATCACCGCCGCGTCGGCGTTTCTGGTCACCGACATCCTCGATCGTTTTCTGGTGGCGGAAATGGTCAAGCGCGGGCAGTCCATCGCCCTGAGCGCCACCACGCCCGCCGGCTTCAGCATCCTGTCGGGAGACCGTCTGGCCCTCGACAATCTGGCCGCCAAGATCAAGGAATCGCAGCAGGACATTCTCTACCTGGCGATTGTCGACACCGAAGGGAAAATTCTGGCTCACAATGACCTGTCCAAGGCCGGTCAGACGTACGCCCCGGTCTCAGGCACGCTGCTGGAGCAGAGTCCGATTGGTACGGTTCGCCGGGTTGTGCGTGACGAGGTGGCCGGCTATGAGTTTTCCAGCGGTGTCCATTTTGCCGGCCGTCATGTCGGCCAGGTTTTTCTCGGCATCGATGCCGCCAATCTGGAAGCCAGCCGCGGCAGCGCCCGCCGGCAGATCGCCTGGGTCAGCGTGGCGGCCCTGCTGGGGGGTGTGGTCGGCGCCATTCTGCTGTCGCGCCTCGTCACTGGTCCCATTCAGCGACTGGCAACGGGGGTCAATCGGATCAAACAGGGGGATTACCGGGTGACTCTCGTCCCACGTAGCCGGGACGAACTGGGGGAGCTGACCCGCCGATTCAACGAAATGGCGGGAGTGATCCAGGGGCAAAAGGAACGTCTGCAGAAATATGCCGAGAACCTGGAGTCGTCCTACAGCGATACCGTGCGGATTCTGGCCGCTGCCATTGATGCGCGGGATCAGTATACCTACGGCCATTCTTCCCGGGTGGCCGGGCTCTCTCTTCTGCTCGGGGAAAAAATGGGATTGTCGTCGGAAGAGCTTAAAGAGCTGGAAATGGCCTGTTTTCTGCACGACGTCGGCAAGATCCGCATCCCCGACGAGGTCCTGAACAAGCAGGGAGCCCTGGATGAACAGGAGGCGAAGCTCATTCGCTGCCATCCGAGTTATGGCGCCGAGATCCTCGGGCTGGCCGATTCGTTGCACCGTTATATTCCGGCTGTCCTGCAGCACCATGAGTTTTATGACGGTAGCGGCTATCCTGCCGGCCTGAAAGGGAGCCAGATCCATCTGCACGCCCAGATTGTCGCCCTGGCCGACAGCTTTGATGCCATGATCTCTTCACGGCCCTACCGGTCCGGGCGCTCCCGCGACGCGGCCGTGCGGGAAATCCTGAAGTGCCGCGGCACCCAGTTTTCCCCCGAATTGACCGACCTGTTCATCAAGATTCTGCCGGAATTTGACGCGGGTCGGCGTCCATCCTTTATGGGAGATGGCTTATGAGGTTTCCCCTGAAAACGATCTGTCTGTTTGCCCTGCTGGGCGCTTTGAACCTTCTGACCTCTTCCTGTGCCCCCCACACGCCTGCATCATCCTCCCCTCCCTCCTTAAACCTCCCCGCGCCGGAAGCGAACCGGGATGGCAGTCTGGTGCAGAAGCAGCAGAAGCTTTTGTCCCAGGGAGACTACCTGGCCGCCCTGAGCCTTGCTGATAACGGCAAGGGGAACAGCGCCGAGCTTCTTCGGCGGGCGCTGCCGGGCGCTTACCGGCAGGGGGAGCAGATGCTGGCGGCGCAGCATTATGCCGAAGCCGGTGCCGCCTTCGCTTATCTGCTGACTGTCGTTAAAGAGAACGAGGCGACCGTCACCGGCGGAGAAGTGTCTGGCGAGGAGCTGGCCCGAAAGCGGGACTTCTGCGCCGAGCAACTGATGGTCCAGGGGATGAACGCCTACCGGAACGGCCTGCTCGAAGAGGCGATCGGAACCTGGGAGCAGATTCTCGCCTTTGCTCCTGACCACGAGGGGGCGCACAAATCTCTGGTCACCAGCCGCACCCAGCTGACCAACCTTCAAGCCCTCAAAAAAGAGGACATCTGATCCTACGCCTCACCCCGTGTTGCGCAAGCCGGCGGCAATGCCGTTGATGGTCGCCGCCAGCGCGTAATTCAATTCATCATTCTCTTCCTGGGCCCGCTTGCGGCGCAGCAGCTCGATCTGGATGAGGCTCAGGGGATCGACATAGGGCTTCCGCAACTGCAGGGAGCGGGCCAGAGGCTGGTTTTTTTCCAGCAGCCGCGTCTGTCCGGTAATGGCCAGCAGCACCTGGCGGGTACGGCGGAACTCGTCGACAAAGAGGTCGAAGACGCGCTGCCGCACCCCGTTGTCCTTCACCAGCCCGGCGTAGAGGCGGGCCAGGGGGAGATCGACCTTGGTCAGGGCCAGTTCGATATTGCGCATCATGTCGGAAAAAAACGGAAATTCTTCCATCATCTCCCGCACCAGGGTCTCTTTCTTCTCGTCTTCTCCCATAAAACGTTCGAACGCATAACCGACGCCAAACCAGCCGGGAATAACGTGACGGCTCTGCATCCAGCCGAATCCCCAGGGGATGGCGCGCAGGTCGTCGAGGCTCTGACTATCTTTGCGTCGCGATGGCCGCGAGCCGATCTTGGCCAGTTCGAATTCGAGGACGGGCGTGCCCTGCTCGAAATAGGGAAGGATGTCGGGGTTCTCGGCGATCTTGTCCCGATAGCGGGCAAAGGCGTAGCCGGAGATCTCCTCCATGGCTTCTTCCCAACGGCCGGGGATATCTGGGCAATCCAGCAGCGAAGGGCAGAGGGCCTCGAGCGAGGCGGCGACCATCAGTTCCTGGTTGCGCAGGGCGAGCTGGGGGTCGGAGTACTTGAAGTTGATCACTTCGCCCTGTTCCGTCAGCTTGAAGGTGCCGGTGAAGGCCCCCGGCGGCTGGGCGACGATGGCCCGGTGGGTGGGCCCGCCGCCGCGCCCCACGGTGCCACCGCGGCCGTGAAAAAGGCGCAGTTTCACCTGGCATTCCTCGGCGACCCGATGCAGGGCGCGATGGGCCTTGAAGATTTCCCAGGTGCTGGTGATCATGCCGCCGTCCTTGTTGGAGTCCGAATAGCCGAGCATGATCTCCTGCCAGCGCCCCCAGGAATCGAGATAGGGCTGGTAGTCCGCCGCGTTCCACAGGCTGCGGCAGATGGCGGGGGCGTTGCGCAGGTCCTCAATGGATTCGAACAGCGGGACGGGCATCAGGCCGGGGTCTCGTGCCGTTTTATCTCCTTTGACAGTGATGCCCGCCAGTTCGCATAACCACACCAGGGCGCGGATGTCCGCCACGCCACTGGCCCCGCTGATGACGTAGCTGCGGATGGCCTGGGCGATGCCGCGTTTTTTCTGGTCGGCGATGGCGCGCAGGGCTTTGAGCAGCTCTTCCGTCTGGCGCGAGGGGGGTGTCGGAAAATCCTCGGGGGACTCGGTGCAGCCCTGACTGCCGGCGGCCAGTTCGTGCAGAGCCTGGCTGTGGACCCGGGCATGCTGGCGAATGTCGAGGGTGTGCAGGTGAAAACCGAAGGTGTCGACCTTGCGCAGCAACGGGTCGAGCCATTGTCGAGCCAGGCGGCCGCCGCCATGCTCTATCAGGCTCTCGCGCACCAGTTTCAGGTCTTCGGCGAAATCGGCGGCGACATCGTAGGCTTCGTCGGTTTGGGGCTGACGCAGCGCCCCCTGCAGGCGGTAGAGGACGAAGCCAAGCAGCTGCCGGTAGCTCTCGCAGGGAAAGCCGTCGGACAGGCTCTGTTCAAAGGCGGGATAAGCCTGCCGGTAGGCCTCCAGGCGTTGGGTAAGGTCGCGGGAGACCGGAACCCGGCAGGTAGAGGGGGTGAGCAACTCCTGCAGCAGGCTGACGGCTTCGAGGTAATGGCCCAGAATGAGAGCGCGGGCCTGACCCAGCGCCTCCAGGGTCGATTCCGGCGTGACGAAGGGGTTGCCATCCCGATCGCCGCCGATCCACGAACCGTAACGGAGCACCGTCGGCAGGTCGTGCGCTTCGACCGGCCGCCCGTAAACCTCCTGCAGGGCGGCGGCCATGTCCACGTACAGGTCATGGGTGGGAGGGAGCAGGGCATTGAGGTAGTGGTCGAAACCCATGCGGATCTCGTCGCTTACCGTCGGCTTGCGGCGGCGAACCTCGTCACTCTGCCACAGGGCGGTGATGTCGGAGAGTATCTCCTGCTGCCCTTGCCGGACGTCAGCTTCGCCGAGGGGAAGGCGGTCCAGCTGTTCGAGCTGCTGGCCGATGCGGCGGCGTTTGAAACGGACCACTCGGCGGGCGACTTCCGTCGGATGGGCGGTGAAGACCGGGATAATCTCGATGCGGGTCAGCCGTTCGAGGACGGCGTCGAGGTCCAGTCCTTTTTTCTGCAGCCGCAGCAGGGTTCCGCGCAGCGAACCCGCCTTGTCCGGAGCGCCCGCCTGCAGCCGTTCGGCCCGCCGGCGCCGCTTGCGGTGGTTGGTCTCGGCCAGGTTGGTCAGTTCAAAAAAGGTGGCGAAGGCCTTGATGATGGTGTGGGACTGGGCCACGGAGAGATTTCGCACCAGGGCCAGGGCCTGCTCCATCAGCTCGCTCTCCACCGGGTCTTCCAGGGCGCCCGCTCCCGCCTTGTCCAGTTGCTCACGGTGACGGATGGCCAGCTGGCGCAGTTCTTCCTCCGTGTTGTAGAGGTCGAGACCCGCCTGCTCGCGGATGACGGTGCCGAGCATCTTGCCGAGAGAGCGCACATCCCGGCGCAGGGGGATGTCCTTGCTCTCTTCCTGGCGGCTGGTCAATTCGACCAGGCGTTCCATCTGGTCGCCGGGATACCAGAAGTTTTCCTCGCTGGGCATGGCTGTAAATCCTTTCATCGAAGGGAAGGTAACCTGCTCTGAAGTATACCAGCTCTGCGGCGGGCTTCAGGCCGGGGGAGAAGATCGGGATTTCTGGTAGACTTATGGAAACAGGACAAGGAGGAAGGGCGCTTCTTGCCGAAGAGGAGTCCAATGGCAGGGAAATTTCGATTCTGGCAGGGCTTGTTGGTGGTGCTGCTGGCGAGTCTGCAGCTGTCGCCGGGGGGAGCGCCGAAGCCGGCCGCAGGGGCCGAGACGCAGACCCTCATCCTGCACTACTACTGGGCGGCCAACTGCCCGCATTGCGCCGAAGCCAAGCCTTTTCTGGCGGAATTGACGGCGGCCTACCCCGGTCTGAGCCTGGTCGAGTACGAAGTCTGGAGCAACCGGGAACATTTCAATCGCCTGGTTGCCCTGGCCGAGCAGTTCGGCAGCGGCACCGTCAGCACCCCGGCCTTTCACATCGAGGACCGTTTGTGGTTCGGCTTTTCGGCGGAGACAGCCCGTGAGATCGAAGCCTTTGTGGCCCGGCGGCTGGGGCCGGAAGCGCCGGCGCCGGTCGCGTCCGCCGGGGAGGATTACGCCCTTCGCCTCCCCCTGCTGGGGGCGGTCGACGGCGAAAGTCATTCTCTGCTGTTGATTACCCTGGTTCTCGGCCTGCTCGACAGTTTCAATCCCTGCGCCTTTTTCGTCCTCTTCTTTTTGCTCAGCCTGCTGGTGCACGCGCATTCGCGCCGCTGGATGCTGCTGGTGGGCGGTTCCTTTGTCTTTTGCTCGGGGCTGATCTATTTTCTGTTCATGGCCGCCTGGCTGAATCTCTTCCTGCTGGCGGGCCATCTGCCCTGGATTACGGTGACGGCCGGGCTGGTGGCCCTGGGGGTGGCCGCCATCAACATCAAGGACTTCTTCTGGTTTAAACAGGGGGTGAGCCTGTCCATCCCCGAGGAGGCCAAGCCGAAGCTCTTCACCCGCATGCGCGCCCTGCTCGGCCAGCGACAGCTCGGCCCCGTGCTGATGGCCACTCTGGTGCTGGCCGTGGCGGCCAATACCTATGAACTGCTGTGTACCGCCGGTTTCCCCATGGTCTATACCCGGCTGCTGACCTTGCGTCCGCTGACCACCTGGCAGTATTATGGCTACCTTGTCCTCTACAACCTCGTCTACATCCTGCCGCTGTTGACCATCACCCTGGTCTTTACCTGGACGCTGGGTTCCCGCAAACTCAGCCAGTGGGAGGGCCGGGTGCTCAAGCTGCTGTCGGGGGTGATGATGCTGCTTTTGGGCGGCGTACTGCTGCTCCACCCGGCCTGGCTCAACAATCCGGCTGCCGCCGGCGGGATGCTGGCGATAGCCATCGGGGCGACGGCTGGGGTCGTGGTTGTCTATCGCCGCCTTTATCCACAGGGTAAAAACGATTGAGAGAAAGGAAGGTCCTCGCATGAGTCTCGCAGGGAAAAACGTCCTGATCACCGGTGGAGCCCAGGGGATCGGCCGCGGTCTGGCCGAGCGCTTTCTGGCCGAGGGGGCCCGGGTGATGATCGCCGATATCGACGATGACGCCGGTCGGGAGACTGAACAGGAACTGCAGGCGGCGGGGGAGGTGCGATTTTTCCGCGCCGATGTGGCTTCGGAAGAGGAGGTCGGCCGCCTGGTCGCGCAGACGCTGCACATCTTTGGCGGTCTGGACGTGCTGATCAACAACGCCGGCATCATGATCCGCCGGCCCCTGACGGAGCTGAGCCTGGCGGAATGGAAGCGGGTCCTGGCCGTCAACCTGAGCGGCGCTTTCCTCTGCGCCCGCGCCTGCGCCCCCGCCCTGCGCCAAACCAAAGGTGCCCTGCTCAATATCGCCTCCACCCGGGCCCTGATGTCCGAGGCCGACACGGAAAGCTACGCGGCTTCCAAGGGGGGGCTGCTCGCTCTCACCCACGCCCTCGCCGTCAGTCTCGGGCCGGAGATACGGGTGAACTGTATCAGTCCGGGCTGGATCGACGTGTCCGGTTGGGCCAAAAAATCCGACCGGGCTCAGGAAGAGCTGAGCGAGGCCGATCACGCCCAGCATCCGGCCGGGCGCGTGGGAACCCCGCAGGACATCGCCTCGCTGGCCGTTTTTCTCTGCCGCTCCGAAAACAGCTTCATCACCGGGCAAAATTTTGTGGTAGACGGTGGCATGACGCGCAAAATGATTTACGTCGAGTAAATTTTCCTCAAAACTCACATATTTCTAACAAAACGGACCTATATTCCTCCAAATCGAGCGATATTTCCCAGGAGAAAAGAAGCGGACCCATGAGCAAAGAGCGCATTCTGGTCATCGAGGACGAAGAGGATATTCTGGCCCTGATCCATTACAACCTGGCCAAGGAAGGCTACCAGGTCGCTGGCGCCATCAGCGGGGAAGAAGGACTGCAGAGGGCGAGACAGGAACCCTTCGACCTGGTGGTTCTCGACCTGATGCTGCCGGGGCTTGACGGCCTGGAGGTCTGTCGGGCGCTGAAGAACGACCCGGCCCTGGCCCCGATTCCGATCATCATGACCACGGCCAAAGGGGAGGAATCTGACGTGGTGCTGGGCCTGGAGATGGGCGCCGACGATTATGTCACCAAGCCTTTTTCGCCCAAAATTCTGCTGGCCCGCATCAAGGCGGTGCTGCGGCGCCGCAGCGAGGGGGAGCCCGCCGCGGCGGAAGAGGTCCTGCGGTTGGGCGAGCTGGTCATCCACCCCGGCCGCAACGAGGTGCTGGTCGGCGGTGAGCCCGTCGAACTGACCTTCACGGAGTTTCGCGTCCTGCACTTTCTGGCCAGTCGTCCCGGCTGGGTCTTCACCCGCTATCAGATTGTCAACGCGGTGCGCGGGGACGACTACTCGGTGACCGACCGGGCGGTGGACGTCCAGATCGTCGGGCTTCGTAAAAAGCTGGGTCCCTGCGGCAAGTCCATCGAAACAGTGCGCGGCGTCGGCTACCGCTTCAAGGCCTGATTATCCTTTCTCACGAGGCAAAACAACATGATGCGTCCCAAGCGGCTGCTCTGGCAGTTCTATGTTCCCTGTCTGGTCATCATTCTTCTCTCCCTGCTGGTGCTGACCTGGTATTTTTCCTCCACCCTGCGTTCATCCTACCTCAAACAGGCGGAAGAAGACCTGATGGCCCGGGCGCGCCTGGTCACCGTCCAGGTCAAAGGGCTTTTCGCCGTCTTCCAGTCTCCCTATCTCGAAGCGCTGGTCGCTGAATTGGGGCAGGACGCGGCGACGCGAATCACCCTCATTATGCCCTCGGGTGTGGTGTTGGCCGACTCGGAGGAAGAAGCAGCCCGGATGGAAAACCATGCGGGTCGGCCGGAAATTGTGGCCGCGATGCAGGGGCGCACCGGCCGCTCGGTCCGTTTCAGCCATACCATCCAGCAGGACATGATGTACGTTGCCCTGCCGGTGGCGGAGAACGGCGCCATCACCGGCGTGGTGCGGACCGCCATGGCGATCACGGCCCTGGATGAAACCCTCGATACGCTGTTGCGCCGGGTCATTTTGGGCGGTTTGGCGGCGGCTGTGCTGGCGGCCCTGCTGAGCCTGCTCGTCTCCCGCCGCATCAGTCAACCTCTGGAGATGATGAAACAGGGGGCCGAGCGCTTTTCCCAGGGCGAGCTGCAGCAGCCGCTGGTCGTGCGAGGTTCGGCGGAAGTGCGCAGCCTGGCCGAAGCGATGAACAAGATGGCCGCCCAGCTCGACGAGCGAATCCGTACGGTGCTGCGCCAGCGCAACGAGCAGGAGGCGGTGCTGGCCAGCATGGTGGAAGGGGTGCTGGCGGTGGATGCCGAGGAGCGCATCCTGCGCCTGAACCGGGCGGCGGAAAAGTTGCTGGCGCTCGACTCCGAAAAGGTGCAGGGGAGCCGCATCCAGGAAGTGGTGCGCAAGGCCGATCTGCAGCGCTTCATCGCCCAGGCGCTGTCCAGCCCGGAGGCGGTGGAAGGGGATATCGTCTTTCACGGCGAGCCCGAACGTTTTCTGCAGGCCCACGGTACTGCCCTGCGCGGCTCCCAGGGGCAGCGCATCGGCGTGCTGATTGTCCTCAATGACGTGACCCGCCTGCGGCGCCTGGAGACCATGCGCCGGGATTTCGTCGCCAACGTCTCCCACGAACTGAAGACGCCGATCACGGCCATCAAGGGGTTCGTCGAGACCCTTCTCGATGGCGCCCTCAACCAGCCGGAAGACGCCCAGCGTTTTTTGACCATTGTCAGCAAGCAGGCCGACCGTCTCAATGCCATCATTGATGATCTGCTCGATCTTTCCCGCCTTGAACAGGGTGCCGAGCGGCAGCAGATCGACCTGCAGCCGGAGGGGGTGGACGAGGTGGTGCGGTCGGCCATCCAGTCCTGCGAGGTGCAGGCGCAGGAGCGGGGGATCCAGGTGGAGCAGGCGGTGGCCGATAACCTGCGGGCCCATCTCAATCCACCACTGATCGAGCAGGCTCTGGTCAATCTCATCAGCAACGCGATCAAATATTCCCCCGAAGGCAGCCGGGTGCGGGTCGAAGGGACGCAGGGCGACGAAGGCGTTGTCATCCGCGTCATCGATCAGGGCTGCGGCATCGCCCGCGAACATCTGCCCCGTCTGTTCGAACGCTTCTACCGGGTCGACAAGGCCCGCAGCCGCCAGCAGGGCGGCACCGGGCTGGGCCTGGCCATCGTCAAACACATCGTGCAAACCCATGGTGGCCGCGTCACTGTGGAAAGTGTTCCGGGTAAAGGCAGCACCTTCTCCATCATCCTTCCCGCCGAACCCTGAGCCTGAATGGTCGGGGTTGCGGGCTGCCTCGGGCGTGATAAGGTTTAACCGTTCTTTTAATCCCCGAGCCAGGGGGGAACGGTTGAACCCGCCCCGAGGAGGTCCCTATGCATGTCCAGCGCACAGATACGCTCAAGACGAAAACCACCCTGACCGTCGACGGTCGCCGTTACGATTATTTCAGCCTCCCCGCCGCCGAACGGGCGGGGCTTGGCGATCTCAGCCGCCTGCCCTTCTCACTCAAAATATTGCTGGAAAATCTGCTGCGCTTTGAGGACGGCCAGAGCGTGACCGTCGCCGACATCGAAGCCCTGGGCGCCTGGCTCAAGGAGCGCTCCTCCTCCCGGGAAATCGCCTTTCGCCCGGCCCGGGTGCTGATGCAGGACTTTACCGGGGTTCCCGCCGTGGTCGACCTGGCCGCTCTGCGCGACGCCATGGCCCGGGCCGGGGGCGACCCGGAAAAGATCAACCCCCGCGTGCCGGTGGATCTGATCATCGACCATTCGGTGACGGTGGATCGCTACGGCTCGAAAGACGCTTTTGCCGCCAATGTCGCCGCCGAAATGGCGCGCAACCACGAACGCTACGCGTTGCTGCGCTGGGGACAGAAGGCCTTTGCCAATTTCCGCGTGGTGCCGCCGGGCACCGGCATCTGTCACCAGGTGAATCTGGAGTATCTGGGACAAACGGTGTGGAGCGCCGAGGAGAACGACCGCACCCTGGCCTATCCCGACACTCTTGTCGGCACGGACAGCCATACCCCCATGATCAACGGTCTCGGCATTTTGGGCTGGGGGGTCGGCGGCATCGAAGCCGAGGCGGCCATGCTCGGCCAGCCCATCTCCATGCTCATCCCCGAGGTGGTCGGCTTTCGCCTGCACGGCTCCCTGGCGGCAGGGGTGACGGCCACCGACCTGGTGCTCACCGTCACCCAGATGCTGCGGGAGTTCGGCGTCGTCGGCAAATTCGTCGAGTTTTTCGGGCCCGGTCTCGATCATCTCCCCATCGCCGACCGGGCCACCATCGCCAACATGTCTCCCGAGTATGGCGCCACCTGCGGGTTCTTCCCGGTGGATCGGCAGACTTTGGACTATCTGCGCTTCACCGGGCGTGACGGCCAGACCCTGGCCCTGGTGGAAGCCTACGCCAAGGCGCAGGGGCTATGGCGGGACGAAAAGACGCCGGCCCCTCTCTTTACCGACGTGGTGGAGCTGGACTTGGGTCAGGTGGTGCCGAGCCTGGCCGGTCCCAAGCGTCCGCAGGATCGGGTGGCGCTCCCGGAACTGCCCGGCGCCATGGATACGCTGCTGGCAGACGCGGGCCAGGAAAAATCCGCCGAGGTCAAAGGGGCAGGTTACCGCCTCCTGGACGGCGACCTGGTCATCGCCGCCATCACCTCCTGCACTAACACCTCGAACCCGGCCGTCATGATGGCCGCCGGTTTGTTGGCCCAGAAAGCTTTGGAAAAGGGACTGTCCAGTAAACCCTGGGTGAAGACCTCTCTGGCTCCAGGCTCCAAAGTCGTCAGTGACTATCTGGCCGCCGCCGATCTGCAGAAACCCCTCGATGCCCTCGGCTTTCAGCTGGTGGGCTACGGCTGTACCACCTGTATCGGCAATTCGGGCCCTCTCGACGAGCCTATCGCCGCCGCCGTGCGCGAACAGGACCTGACGGTCTGTGCGGTTCTCTCCGGCAACCGCAATTTCGAGGGGCGCATTCATCCCCAGGTCAAGGCCAGCTGGCTGGCCTCGCCTCCTTTGGTGGTGGCCTACGCCCTGGCCGGTACCATGCGCATTGACCTGTCGAAAGAACCCCTGGGGGAGGACAGGGACGGCCAGCCCGTCTATCTCGGGGATATCTGGCCGACGGCCGCTGAGGTCGCCCGGGCGGTAGAGAAGGTGACCGCCGAGATGTTTCATCAGGAATATGCCGACGTTTTCCGCGGCGAGGAAAGCTGGCGCACCCTGCCGGTGCCGGAAGGCAAAACCTTTGCCTGGGACCCTGATTCCACCTACGTCAAGGAGCCGCCCTTCTTTCTGGATGTGGAGCAGGAGCATGGGGAGGCGGCCTTCGCCGGCGCCCGTATTCTGGCGCTGCTTGGCGACACTATCACCACCGACCACATCTCGCCCGCCGGCAGTATCCGGGCCGACAGTCCCGCCGGCGAATACCTGCAGCAACACGGGGTCAAGGCGGCCGATTTCAACTCCTACGGATCGCGACGCGGCAATCATGAGGTCATGATGCGCGGCACCTTTGCCAATATCCGCCTGCGCAACGAGATGGTTCCGCAACGCGAAGGGGGCTACACCCGCCATATCCCCAGCGGCGAGGAGATGAGCCTCTACGACGCGGCCATGCGCTACGGCGAAGAAGGCACGCCCCTGGTCATCATCGCCGGCGCCGAGTACGGCACCGGCTCCAGCCGCGACTGGGCCGCCAAGGGGAGCCGGCTGCTCGGCATCAGGGCGATCATCGCTGAAAGTTTCGAGCGCATTCACCGCTCCAACCTCGTCGGCATGGGGGTGCTCCCCCTGCAGTTCGAGCCAGGCGTCACCCGGGTGACCCTCGGCCTTGACGGCAGCGAACAGGTCGACCTGCTGCCGCCGGCTGGGGACCTGCGGCCGGGCATGACCCTGCAGCTGGTCATCCGCCGTCAGGACGGGGGGCAGCAGGAGGTGGCGGTGCGCTGTCGCATCGATACCGCCGACGAGATCGCCTACTTTCACAGCGGCGGCATTCTTCATCATGTGCTGCGACGTCTGCTGAAGACCTCTTGATGGCGGTCTTTCCCAGCGGCCATAAAATGCTCGATATCCTCTACGCCGACGACCACCTGGTCGCCATCAACAAACCGGCGGGGCTGCTGGTGCATCGCAGCCCCATCGATCGGCGTGAAACCCGTTTTGCCCTGCAGTTGCTGCGCGACCAGCTGGGCCGACCGGTTTACCCGGCCCATCGTCTGGACAAGCCGACTTCCGGCGTGCTGCTCTTCGCGCTCTCTCCCGAGGTGGCCCGCGCCCTGGGGGAGTCTTTTGCTCACGGCGCGGTGGAAAAGACCTACCTGGCCGTACTGCGCGGCGTCTGCCCGGAGACCGGGATCATCGACTATCCCCTGCTCGAAGAGCCCGACCGCCTCGCTGTCTATCCGGCCCAGTCGGACAAGCCAGCCCAGGAGGCGGTGACCTCCTTCCGCCGCCTGGCGCAGGTCGAACTCCCCGTCGCCGTCGGGCGCTACCCCAGCAGCCGTTACAGCCTGGTGGAGGCCCGTCCCCACACCGGGCGCCGTCATCAGCTGCGTCGCCACTTCAAACATCTCTTCCACCCCATTATCGGGGATACCAAATACGGGGAAGGGCGCCACAACCGCTTTTTTCGGGAGCACTTCGGCTGCCATCGCCTGCTGCTGGCCGCCACCCGCCTGGCTTTTCCCCATCCCCTGGACGGTCGGCAGCTGGTCATCGAGGCTCCGCTCGACCCGGCCATGACCGCTGTGCTGGAACGGCTGGGGTGGTCGGACTGTCTCCCCTGAGGAACTTTCGCTTCCTTCAAATCCTGCTAAAATTGTGGGGTAGTTTTTGGTGTCACCACTCAACCGAAGGAGGAAATCTCATGATGAACAAGGGAACAGGAAGACCCGTCGCCCTCTTTGTCCTTTTCGCCGGGATGCTGTTTTTCGCCCTGCCCCAGGCCGTTCTCGCCGCTCCCAAGGAGGGCAAGGGCAAGCCGGACCGAATGGAGCAGATGCAACAGGTCGCCGATGGCGATATGAAGACCCTGGAGCAGCGCCAGCAGGCCGAGCGCAAGGCGCTCGAAGAGCGCTACAAAGCGGACAAGGAAGCTCTCAAACAGCGGCATAAGCAGGAGCGCAACGCCTATCAGGAGCGCATGCGTTATGAAAAGAGTAAAGGAAAGGCTGCCGATGAGGGTAAAAAGATGCGCGAGCGCGCTGAAGAAGTCGAGCGCAAGCGGGATTCACAGCGTGAAGACGGGGATCGCCGCATGATCTGGGAACGTCAGCGCGAGCAGGAACAGGAGAGCGAGCAGGAGCGTCGGGGCAACGGAAAGGACTGAGGTTGGCGTGATACCAACCTGAAAGAAAGGGCCACCGGGACAGATTCCCGGTGGCCCTTTGTCATGGTCGAGGCGGGCGGCGCCTTTTCCGGCGGGCCCGCAGGCCGAAAAAACAGCCGGCGGCGGTGAGCCCCCAAATCAGCAGGGTGACAATGGTTTCACTCTCTGGCATGCTTATCCTCCTGGCAGTGATGATCGTGCCGCTACTTAAACACGTCCCGGGCGCCGTTGCCTTGAGGCAGGTCAAAAATGGGCTTTTCCCCTTCAGGTGGCGTTAATTATGCGGATCAGGCCCGGCCGCTTGCGCCCACGCGAAAAACCGAGGAGATTTTATTATGGAACAGATGATAGTGGATGCCGTGGAGGCCCGGGTGCTCGGCTGTCTCCTGGAAAAAGAGATGGCAACGCCGGAATACTATCCTCTCAGCCTCAATGCCCTGACCAACGCCTGCAACCAGAAATCCAACCGCGAGCCGGTGATGGTTCTGGAGGAGACGGAGGTGGTGCGGGCGCTGGAGCGCCTTCGCCACGGCGGGTTGGCCATGCAGAGCGGTGAAGGGGGAAGGGTTCCCAAATACCGGCACACACTGGCCGAGAAGCTTCATCTCGAGCCCGAGGAACTGGCTGTGCTCTGCGTACTGCTGGTGCGTGGACCACAGACTGTGGGGGAAGTGAGGGGGCGCAGCGAGCGGCTGTATGCCTTCGACGAGCTGGCCCAGGTGGAGGAGGTGCTGCAGGGGCTCGAACAGCGGCAGCCGCCCCTGGTGATCCGTCTCCCCCGTCAGCCGGGGCGTAAAGAGTCCCGCTACGCCCAACTCTTCGGCGGGCCGCCGCCGGAGGAATCGACCGGGTCCGAAGCTCCGGCCGAAGCGGCCACCCTGCGGGTGCGGGCCGAAGAGGAGCGTATGGCCCGTCTTGAGGACGAACTGGCCGCCCTGCGTGAGGAGGTGGAGAC
Organism: Desulfuromonas sp. KJ2020; assembly: GCF_024197615.1. Taxonomy (NCBI): domain Bacteria; kingdom Pseudomonadati; phylum Thermodesulfobacteriota; class Desulfuromonadia; order Desulfuromonadales; family Desulfuromonadaceae; genus Desulfuromonas; species Desulfuromonas sp. KJ2020. Next base: position 355,492 of record NZ_JAKUKE010000001.1, on the reverse strand, counting down.
TCTCCGGCGGGAGATGGCCGCCTTCAGGGCCCAGTTTGACTGAGGGCGCTCTCCTCGGTCAAAGCGGTTGCTGCCGGCTCGGCGGTCTGGCGGGATGCCTGGCGGCCGCCGTGACGGCTGATGAGGACGCCGGCCAGGACCAGGGCCGAGGCGGCCAGCTGCTGAAGATTCAGGCGTTCGCCCAGAAAGAGCATAGCCATGAGTACGCTGAAGACTGGGATGAGATTGACAAAGACCGCGGCCTGGCTGGCGGGGATGTGTTTGACGCCGATGTTGTAGCAGGTATAGGCCACCAGGGTGACGAAGATGCCCAGGTAGGCGATGGCCAGAGCCGGTACCAGCAGAAATTCGCTGGGGAGAACTGTTTGTGGCAGCAGCAGGAAAGGGAAGAAAAAAAGGCTGCCGGCGAAGGCCTGGAAGGCCGCCATGAACAGGGGCGGATAGCCGGCGCTCAGGTGGCGCAGGGCCACCGTGTAACCGGCGGCGCAGATCATGGCCAGAAATTCATAGAAATTGCCGAGCAGCGGATTGGGCGCATAGGCGTCGCCGGGGCTGGACAGGCTCAGCCAGCCGGCGCCGACGATGGCCAGCAGAAATCCTGCCAGGGTCAGGCGGCTGATTTGCTCGCGCAGAAAAAACCAGGCGAGCACAGCTACTAAAAGCGGCATCATGGCGGTAATCATCCCCGCCTGCGACGCCGTGGTGTTCTCCATGGCCCTGGCCTCGAAGACAAAGTAGAGGCAAGGCTCGCACAGGGCCATAAGGACCAGATACTTCAGATCCCCCCGGCGGAAGCGGATGCGGCGGAAGCTGGGAATAAAGGGCAGAAAAAAGAGGCTGGCCAGAAACATGCGGCCGAAAATGACGACCATGGGGTCGTAGCTTCTAAAGGCCAGCTTGAGGGCCACAAAGGAACTGGCCCACAGCAGCATGGCCGCCACCAGACTGACCAGCGGCAGCCACTCGATCCCTTCTCTCTTCATACCGATCCCATTCATCATGTCTCACGTGCCTCCTTGCCGACCGCGCGCTAAAATACTCCTCTTTTTTATTCAGAGCCAGCAAAATTACCGGGTGCTGCCACAGGAGGTCGTACGCAGGTCGGTCGTTCCTTTTTTGATTTCGCTCCTTTGAATGGGGTTTTGGGGACGATATAGTGCTTCTATCCTAATATTCCCCTAACAAAAGCCCTTTATATCCTATTCCTGACCAGTTTTCGGGCGAGGTCTGTTTCATCGGCGGAAAAACTCATGAGCTTCTTACAGGCGGCTAACAAACCCCTAACAGAAGCAAGGCATAATCCGGTCCGTAAAGAACGAAACAGAACGATCGCCATCGCCGCTTGCACGTGTTTAAGCGGTATCTCAAAACGACAACTCAGGAGAGAAGACAGATGAAAAAAAATGTTTGGAAGAAGCTGGTTCTTGCCGCTGCCGTAGCGGCCGCAGCCATGGTTTTTGCCGGTGGGTCCGCTGTCGCTGCCCAAATCAAAGTCGACCCTGCCCTGCCGGTGTACACCAAGACTCAAGGGGTAAGCGGCAACCTCAACAGCATCGGTTCCGATACCCTGAACAATCTCATGACCTACTGGGCCGAAGGGTTCCGCAAGCAGTACCCCAACGTCAATATCCAGATTGAAGGCAAGGGTTCCAGCACCGCGCCCCCCGCCCTTATCGAAGGAACCGCTCAGATCGGCCCCATGTCCCGCAAGATGAAGACCTCGGAGATCGAGGCTTTTGAGAGCAAGTATGGCTTCAAGCCGTTGCAGATCGGCGTGGCTCTCGACTCCCTGGGCGTCTTCGTCAACAAGGACAACCCCATCCAGGAACTCTCCTTGCAGCAGATCGATGCCATTTTTTCCAAGAACCGCAAAGGAGGCTACCCGCAGGATATCGTGACCTGGAGCCAGGTGGGTGTAACCGGTTCCCTGGCCAATATGCCTATCAGCCTCTATGGACGTAACTCGGCTTCCGGTACTTACGGGTATTTCAAAGATCACGCTCTCTTTAAGGGTGACTACAAGGATATCGTTAAGGAGCAGCCCGGCAGCGCCTCCGTTGTCCTGTCGGTGACGGAAGACAAGTCCGGTATCGGCTACTCGGGCATCGGTTACCTGACCTCGGGGGTCAAGGCCATCGCCCTGTCGGAAAAAGGTGGCCCGGCCTACGAGCCTACCTATGAAAATGTCCTCAGCGGCAAATACCCCCTGGGACGCATGCTCTACCTCTACGTTGCCAAAAAGCCCAATGAGCCGCTGCCCAAGATGCTTGAAGAGTTCATCAAGTTTGTGCTGTCCAAGGAAGGACAGGAGGTCGTGGTCAAGGACGGCTATCTCCCGCTGCCCGCCAAAGCCGCCCAGCAACAGCTCGACCTGCTCAAATAAACCGGCCAGACCCGGTATCAACCCTGACAACCCGTCTGCCTGCCTTGCGGCCATCTAGCCGGGGGCAGGTAGACGCATGTTCAGGATTCTGGATGGATGGATATGGATCAGAAGCTGCTGAAAAGAGTTAAACGACGGGACCGTATCGCGCGCTGGGTGATCACCGTGGGGGGTATGGCCATCATTTTTGTGGTTATTTTCATCCTGCTCCTTATCGGGGAAGTTTCTCTGCCCCTGTTCAATCAACCGACGGCAGCGCCCGTGGCCCGTATCCATCCGGTCGACTCCCAGGAGCGCGAAGCGATCCTGGGGCTGGGCCTTGACGAATATCTGGAGACGGCTTTCACCCTGTCGGCTGCCGGGGACTTCACTTTTTATGACGTCGCCTCGGGGGAGGTCTCCGAACAGATCTCTCTGCATCCTCCCGGCGCGCCGGAGGCCCACATCGTCGCCGTCGACAAATTCGGTCGCCAGGCTTACGGCCTGCTGTGGAGCGACGGTGCTCTGTCCATCGAGCAACTGCGTTTTTTGGCCCAGTGGGACAAGGAGCACAACCGGACCTTCGAGATCGCCGTGGAACGGGAAGGGGTCTTTGCGGCTCCCGAGGGGAACTTGCCGGCCATATCCCGGGGACGGATTGCCGGCGATGGCACCCGTACCCGCGTCAGCCTCATGGACGACAACCGCCTGCTGCTCGACCAGGAGGCGGTGACTACCGATATCTTCGGCAACGAGGAGCGGATTCAATCCTCGGCGGTTCTGGGGGGCGGAGAGCCGGACCGTTTCACCGCCCTGACCTTGGACACCCAGGGACGTACCCTCTATGCCGGCACCGACCAGGGAGCGCTGCTGCGCTGGGATCTGAGCGAGGCGGGGAAACCCCGGCTCGTGGAGCGGCAGCAGGCTTTTCGTGACCGCCGCGCCATTACCGCCCTGGCCCTGGTCTTTGGTGATATTTCCCTCGCCGTTGGCGATGCGCAGGGGCAACTGACCACCTGGTTTCCGGTGCGCACCGATACGGACGGTGGGGAGAAACGGCTTCGCCGCATCCATACCCTGGCCGATCGCGGCAGCGCCGTACGGGCCATCACCCCCTCCCACCGGGACAAATCCCTGCTCAGCCTCGACGAGGAAGGGACGGTCTATCTCGACCACATGACCAGCGAACGCCAGTTGCTAACCCTGGAAGGGCAGGAACCCCTGCGTACCGCCGCCCTCAATCTGCGGGGCACCGGCATCATCGCCCTCAATGCCAAAGGGGAGCTTGTAGCCTGGAGCGTGGACAATCCCCATCCCGAGGTGAGTTGGCGCACCCTCTTCGGCAAGGTCTGGTACGAAAGCTACGATGAACCCGCCTACGTCTGGCAGTCGTCGTCGGCTTCGGAGGATTTCGAGCCCAAGCTCAGTCTGACACCGCTGATTTTCGGCACCCTGAAGGGGACTTTCTACGCCATGATCTTCGCCGTCCCCCTGGCGCTGCTCGGGGCGATTTATACCAGCCAGTTCGGCCATCCGAAGCTCAAGCAGTTCATCAAGCCGACGGTGGAGATCATGGCCGCCATCCCCAGCGTCATCATCGGCTTTCTCGCCGCTCTCTGGCTGGCCCCTATTGTGGAAAAGTCGGTGACGGCTATCTTCCTCAGCCTCCTCTTCGTGCCGACCTCCTTCATCCTCTTCTCCCTGCTCTGGCAGAAGCTGCGGGAAGTCAGCCCTTTGCGGAAAATTGAGAGGGGTTTTGAGTTCCTCACCTTCGCGCCGGTCATCGTCCTCTCGGTGGCGGCGGCCTTCGCCATCGGCCCCCTGGTGGAAGCCTGGCTCTTCGGCGGCGATTTCCGCCTGTGGCTCTTTACCGAAATGGGGACGCGCTACGACCCCCGCAACAACATCATCATCGCCTTCGCCCTCGGCTTCGCCGTCATCCCCATCATCTTCACGATTGCCGAGGACGCGCTCTCCAACGTCCCCAGCAGCCTGAAGGCGGCCTCCCTGGCCATGGGCGCCAGCCGCTGGCAGACGGTGTGGCGAGTGATTCTGCCTTCGGCCAGTCCCGGCATCTTCGCCGGCATCATGATCGGTTTCGGTCGCGCCATCGGCGAGACCATGATCGTACTGATGGCCACGGGCAACACGGCCATCATGGACATGAGCATCTTCAATGGCATGCGGCCTTTGTCGGCCAATATCGCGGTCGAGATTCCGGAAGCGCCGGTGGCCAGCACGCTCTACCGGGTGCTGTTCCTGTCGGCTGTTATCCTCTTTCTCTTCACTTTCATTCTCAACACCATCGCCGAAGTGGTTCGGCAGCGGCTGCGCAAGAAATACGGCCGGTTTTAAAGGACAGACGGCATGAAAAAGTACTGGCGTGAAGGAGAACCCTTTGTCTGGGCCACCGGCGTGGCCCTGGGCATGACCCTGCTCATTGCCGCGACCCTGATCCTCGTGGTGCTGGTCAACGGCCTCGGCGTCTTCTGGCCCTCCGACGTGGCGATGGCCCGGCTGCACAGCGGCCAGACTGTCATCGGCGAGATCATCAAACGCGAACCGACCGCTTCGGGCGAGGGGGAACGGATTCAGTTCAAGATCGGCAACCGGGATCTGTACGGTCTGGATTTCCGTTGGATCGACGAAGCGGATATCGCCGCCATGGATTATCCCGATGAGATAACAGTCATTGAGCGGGAAGAATACGGGAACTTCTACGGCACCCTGGTTCGGGTGCAGACGCCGGCCGGCGAGCACACCCAGGCGCCACTGACCGAGCCTCTGGAAAAGATGCTGGCCCAGGTGGAGGAGCTGGAAAAGCCCCTGGTGAAAAGCGCTGAGGACTTGGGGCGGCTCAACAGAGAAATGGAAAAGCTGCGACGCCAGGAACTGAAGCTGGCCTACCAGGGGGTGGACGATGCGGACTCCCGCCTGGTGGAACTGCAGCAGCAGCAGGCTGTGTTGCGGGAAGATTTCGAGCAGATCGTGTCGCAGCAAGGTAAAAAAGCGGCGGAACTGACGCGTTACCAGGTCGTGGTGGCCGATGCCGGCGGCCAGGAAAAAGAGATCGAGGGCAGCCACATTGTACGTTTTTACCAGCCCAATGCGCTGTCCTGGGGAGACAAGTCCCTGATCTATGCCGGCAAGCTGTGGGAGCTCATCTTTGGCGAACCGCGGGAATCCAATACCGAAGGCGGCCTTTTCCCGGCCATCTTCGGCACAGTCATGCTGATCTTCCTTATGACCCTGGTCACCTTCCCCTTAGGCGTGATCGCCGCCGTCTACCTGCGAGAATACGCCAAAGACGGTGTCGTCGTGCGCCTGGTGCGTATCGCCGTCAACAATCTGGCCGGTATTCCCTCCATTGTCTACGGCATCTTCGGCCTGGGTTTCTTTGTGTACGGCATCGGCAGCACCATCGACAAAATCTTTTTTCCTGAACAGCTGCCGACCCCCACCTTCGGTACGGGCGGCATCCTCTGGGCCAGCTTGACCCTGGCGCTGCTCACCGTGCCGGTGGTGATCGTGTCCACCGAGGAAGCGCTCGGCGCCATCCCCGCCGGGGTGCGCGAAGGCTCCTTGTCGCTGGGGGCGACCAAGTTTCAGACCCTGATGCGGACGCTGTTGCCTATGGCCTCGCCCGGTATTATGACGGGGCTGATTCTGGCCATGGCCCGGGCCGCCGGCGAGGTGGCGCCGCTGATGATCACTGGCGTGGTCAAACTGGCGCCGGCCCTGCCGCTGGACGGCAATTTTCCCTATATCCATCTGGATCGCAAATTCATGCACCTGGGTTTTCATATCTACGACATCGGCTTTCAGTCGCCCAACGTCGAGGCCGCCAAACCCATGGTCTTTGTCACCACCCTGCTGCTGGTGCTTATCGTCCTGATCATGAGCAGCGTGGCGATCTATCTGCGCAACAAGATGAAAAAGCGCTACACTTACAGTACCTTCTAAACACCGATAGAGGACAGGTTCATGCCAAAAAGTACACTCGTTACCATCGACGATCCCGTCATCGAGGTCAAAAACCTCAATTTCTACTATGGCTCCGCTGAGGCTTTGCACGATATCAGTCTCGCCTTCCCACGACGCCAGGTCACGGCCCTCATCGGTCCCTCGGGCTGCGGCAAGTCTACCTTTCTGCGCTGCCTCAACCGCATGAACGATCTGGTGGACGGCACCCGGGTGGTGGGGAGCATGACGCTCAACGGCGTGGAGATCAACTCCTCGGCTATGGACGTCATCGAGCTGCGCCGCCGCGTCGGCATGGTCTTCCAGAAATCCAATCCCTTCCCCAAATCGATCTATGAAAACGTCATTTACGGGCTGCGCATCGCCGGGGTGAAGAATAAAATCACCCTGGACGAGACGGTGGAAAAGAGTCTCAGGGGGGCCGGCCTGTGGGACGAGGTCAAAGACCGCCTCCATCAGTCGGCTCTCGGTCTGTCCGGCGGGCAGATGCAGCGCCTGTGCATCGCCCGCGCCATTGCCGTCAATCCCGAGGTCATCCTCATGGACGAGCCTTGCAGCGCCCTCGACCCCAAATCGACGGCCCGGGTGGAAGAGCTCATCGGCGAGCTGCGGGAGAACTACACCATTATCATCGTCACCCACAACATGCAGCAGGCGGCCCGGGTTTCCGATTACACCGCTTTTCTGTACGAAGGCATTCTGGTCGAATACGGCAAGACCAATGGCATTTTCATGAAGCCTAAAAATAAACAGACAGAAGACTATATTACCGGCCGCTTCGGTTAAGGAGAAAGAATCAGGCTATGACCATACATCTGCAGAAGGAACTGGATACCCTGAAAAAGATGCTGCTGGGGCTCAGCGCCGTGGTGGAAGAAAGCGTCCACCAGGCCGTGGAATCCCTGGAGAAGTGCGACGTGGTGCTGGCCGAGAAGGTCATCGCCGGCGACACCCAGATCGACAACCTTGAAGTGGAGATCGAGGAGGAGTGCCTCAAGGCGCTGGCTCTCTATCAGCCTGTGGCCGTGGATCTGCGCTTCATCGTCGCCGTGCTCAAGATCAACAACGACCTGGAGCGCATCGGCGATCTGGCCACCAATATCGCCGAACGGACCGTGGCTTTGGCCTCCATCTGCCGGCTGGAGCCGCCTTTCGACTACCTCTCCATGGCGGCCAAGACCCAGCGGATGCTGAAGATGAGTCTCGATTCCCTGGTCGGTCTCGATGTCGCTCTGGCCAAAGAGGTACAGAGCCTCGACGACGAGGTGGACCAGATGCATGCCGACAATTTCACCTTCATCAAGGCCGAAATGCGCCGCGACCCGGACAGCATCGACCATATCACCCAGTATCTCACCGTCTCCCGCCACCTGGAGCGCATCGCCGATTTGGCCACCAATATCGCCGAGGAAGTCTATTACCTCATCGAAGGGGAGATCGTCCGCCATACCAGCGACTGGGGGCCGAAATCCTAGCCTGCGCCTTGCCGTCCTGACTCCCGCCGGCCGCCTCTCCCCTGAGGCGGCTTTTTTTGACACGGATAAGGGATTTGCCCCATCCGCTTGTCCCCGGTGAAAAACAAGGTACCTTTTAAGAGGCCGACTTTCCGTGACTGTCAAAAGAGACCGTTGTTAACGCCGGGAGTTCTCATGTCTTTGGAATTGAGTACCAAATTCACCCTGGGAACGAGCGCCGTGGTTTTGGTGGCCATGAGCTTCTTCGCCTTCATGACGATCAAGAATGTCCGGAACATGAGTACGGACAACGCAATCGAGCATGTCGAGCATCTGAGCGAAACCCTGCTCAGCACGACCCACTACGAGATGCTGGTAGATAATCGTGCCCGCGTTTACCAGATGATGGAAGAGGTCGGCGCTCAGGAGGGGATTTCCCGCATACGGCTGTTCAATAAGGATGGACTGATCAGCTTTTCCACGGCCAAGGAAGAAGTCGGCAGCACCCTGGATGTCGATTCCGAGGGGTGCAACGGTTGCCATATCGACAATAAACCGCCCCACACCGATGTGCCGACAGAGGGGCGCGCCCGCTTTTTTTCCGAAGGGAACAATAATTTTCTAGGCGTAACCAAGGGCATCTACAACAAGCCGAGCTGTTATACCGCCGCCTGTCATGTCCACTCGGCCAGTGCCACGGTCCTCGGCACCCTGGATGTCATTATTCCTTTGAATCGCATGGAGGCCCAGACTGCCGCCAGCCGCAATCAGATCGTTCTGCTGACCGTCTTTGTCTTGCTGCTGGTTTCCCTCAGTCTGGCTTTTTTAACCCATAAGCTGGTGAACGTGCCGGTCAACCGGCTGCTCTATCATACGCGACGACTGGCCGATGGCGAACTGGACAGCCGTGTTTCCACCGTGCCCTCCGATGAAATCGGCGAGCTGGCACTGGCCTTTAACGACATGGCCCAGAACCTTCAGAAGGCGCAACGGGAACTCAAAGAGTGGGCCAACACCCTGGAAGTAAAGGTTGAGGAACGCACCGCCCGCATCCAGTCCATGCAGTCGAAGCTCGTCCGTTCGGAAAAGCTGGCGACCATCGGTGAACTGGTGGCAGGGATCGCCCATGAAATCAACAATCCCCTCACCGGGATTCTTATGTATGCCTCCATGCTCGAAAGCGACCCCCGCCTGGATGCCGGCCTGAAAGACGACCTCTCCGTGGTGGTGCGGGAGACGCAGCGCTGTGCGGAGATCGTGCGCGGTTTGCTCGGTTTTTCGCGGGAATCTATTCCTCAGAAAAGAGCCGAGTCCATCAACAGCGTCATGGAAAGAACGCTGGCATTGATCGAAAGACAGGCGGACTTTCAAAACATCCGGATCTCAAGGGAATACGGCGAGGGGCTGCCCCAGGTGCTGATTGATCACAACCAGCTGGAGCAGGTATTCATGAACATCCTCATCAACGCCAGTCAGGCCATGGAAGGAAAAGGGGGGGGCAGTCTGAGTATCACGACGGGGGTGGAGAGCGAGGGGCGGGGAGTCTTTGTCCGTATTGCCGATACGGGGTGTGGTATTCCCGAAAAAAATCTGGCCCGTATCTTCGACCCCTTCTATACGACCAAGGAGAATCGCGGCACGGGCCTGGGTCTGTCGGTTTCTTATGGGATCGTGGAGAATCACGGCGGCCAGATCGAAGTTTCCAGTCAGGAGGGGAAGGGGACGACCTTCACGATTACTCTCCCCTTCAGCAACCCCGCCGTGGCAGCAACCGAAGACTGAGGTGGCACTGGGTCAACCGGGAATCCTGTCTCGAATGGATATGCCCTGCTTCTTGAGCAGCGCCTGAAAGTTCGGGCGCAGCATGCCGACTTCTTCCGCCGCCCGGGTGACATTCCAGTTGTTTCTTTCCAGCGCGTCCAGCACGAAGGCTTTTTCCACCGGCATGACCGCCATCTCGCGTATCTTCTGCTTGGTCTCCTTCAGCTCTTCCGCCGTCTTGGGGATGAACTGACAGAAGGGGGCGCCGGCCTCATTCGTCTGTCCCGCCAGTTCCAGATTGTCGATCTCGATGACAGATCCTTCCGCCAGCACGACGGCGCGCTCCAGGATGTTTTCCAACTCACGCACGTTGCCAGGAAAGGCATGCTGGTTCAGGTGTTCCATGGCGGCCGGCGAGAGGCCACGGATTTCCTTGCCCAGTTCGCGGGCGAACTTTTCCAGAAAAAATCGGGTCAACAGGGGGATATCGCTCGGCCGCTCGCGCAGGGGGGGGAGGTCGATGGGAATGATGTTGAGGCGGAAGAAGAGGTCCTCGCGAAACTCCCCCTTGGCGCACATCTCCCGCAGGTTGCGGTTGGTGGCGGCGATGAGCCGGATATTGATGGGGAGGGGTTTGTTGCCGCCGACGGGGGTGATCTCCCGCTCCTGCAGCACACGGAGCAGTTTGGCCTGTGTCGTCAGGCTGATGTTGGAGATTTCATCCAGAAAGAGGGTGCCGCCGTCAGCCACCTTGAAGAGTCCCACCTTGCTCTGCACAGCGCCGGTGAAAGAGCCTTTCATGTGACCAAAAAGCTCGCTCTCCAGCAGGCTTTCCGCCAGAGAGGTGCAGTCGACGGCCAGAAAGGGCTGGTCCTTGCGAGCGCTGTGATTGTGAATGGCGCGGGCGAGCAGTTCCTTGCCGGTGCCGCTCTCCCCCGTGATGAGCACGGTGCTGTCCGTGGGGGCCACCTGCAGAATCCGGCGGTAGACGCGCTCCATCTGTCGGCTTTCCCCCACAAAGAGATCGAAGCCGGGGTGTCGGCCGGCAGAGCCCCCCCGCACTGCCTTTTCAATCTGGGTGAGGCGGTGTTTGAGGGCGGATTCGGTCAACTGGAGGATCTGTTCAGGCGTGAAGGGCTTGGCCAGGTAATCGAAGGCGCCGAACTTCATGGCCTCGACGGCGGTTTCCACCGTGGAGTACCCCGTGATGATGACAACGGGCACGTCCGGTTGCAGGATACGGATGGCCTTGAGCACTTCSAKKCCGCTCATCCCCGGCATTTTCAGGTCGGTAATGACCAGATCGAAGTCAGCGGACTGCAGGCGTTCGAGAGCCAGATTCCCGCTGGATGAGGTCTCGGCCTGGTAGCCGCCCTGGAGGAGAATTCGCCGTACCCCTTCACGGATAACACTCTCATCATCCACAACCAGGATATTGGCCTCGCCTTTTTTCATGAATAGCTCCCTCACTTGGACAAAATTTCCGCCGGTCAGGGAGAGACGGGGATTGGCGGAATATGCGAAAAAACTCGTTAAACAATACCAAAATTAACCCCAAAAGCAATGGGGTTTTTGCCCCAACAGCCCTGTTTCAGGTTGATTGAGTGATCGTGTCATGCGGCCGTAAGTTGAAGGAACGGCAAAAAACAGAGGCGTATATTTTCTGCATACAGGAGGAGATCGTCCCATCGGCCTTTTTGTTTCAGCCGGTTAGAGTTCGGCAGCGACATGAGAAGGGGCGACAAAGCAATATCCTCTGTATGAAAAAATTATTCATTGACCATGCCGTTATTCTTCCGGAACTAGCGCGTTAGGGTAAAAGTCTATTTAAAACGGTTGGTTATGGGTTGCCCCTCTCGTGTGAACGCTTTGGCATATTCGATGCTAAGTAATGTATGGGGAAGATTCACGTTGAAGAAGGGCATACGGGCCTGCCGGAGGGCGGGAGGAAGCGGTTGGGGTTATGAGCCAGGCGCATATTCTGATTGTGGATGACGAGCAGGTTATTCGAAACGGTCTGCAGAAGGTTCTCGAACGGGACGGTCAGCGGGTAATGGTGGCGGTCAGCGGCCTGGAGGCCTTGGCGTGTCTGCAGGAACACGCCTTCGACTTGGTCATTACCGACCTGAAAATGCCGGGGATGAGCGGACTSGAAGTGCTCAAGGCGATCCGTCGTCTGCAACCGGAGGTGCCCGTGCTGATCGTCACCGGGTACGCGACAGCAGAAATGGCCACTGAGGCGATGGTGTCCGGGGCTTTCGACTTCTTATGCAAGCCATTCACGCCGGGGCAGATTCTTTATCAGACCAAAAGAGCCGTCGATTGGCGGCGAATGCAAAATGCCGATTGCTCTTCTTCGTCCGCGGACGGCCCTTTACCCGGATCCCGGTTTTCATCGTGAGTCTTGTTGGTATAGTTGTCTGGGTGGCACAAGGCGCCCGAGAAGGCGCCACTCTATTCATCCTGCAGGGAGTTCACCATGAGACAGAGTTTGTCGTTCAAGGCCATCGTGCCCGTTGCTCTCACCGTCACCGGTTTTGTCACCGTGTGCAGTATCCTGCTGTACAGTTACAACCGGCAGAATCTGGTGGCGGATGAGATCAAGCAGCAGAACAGTCTGGCGAACACGGTGGTCAAGGCCACCCGTTACAGCATGCTGAAATCAGACCGGGAATCTCTCGCCCATACCATCCAGTACGTGGGAGAAGATAAAGATCTGGTGCACCTGCGCATCTTCAACAAAAAGGGGATCATCACCTTTTCTTCCGACCCGTCCGAAATCAATCAGATGGTCAAGAAAGAGGCGGAAGGGTGCGTTCAGTGCCACAGTGACCCGGTTCCTCTGGCCACTCTGGGCACCAACGAACGGACGAGGCGCTACACCAACGAGCATGGTCAGGATGTCATGGCCATCACCGTCCCTATCTACAATGAACCCGGCTGCTTCGCCGGAGACTGTCACGTGCACTCGTCAGAGGAGAAGGTGCTGGGCACTCTGGATATCGGCATCTCGGAAGAACCGCTGAATGCCACCCTCGCCACTCTCGGCCAGGGACTGGTGGGGTTCTGTCTGATGATCCTGCTGCTTTCCGTCGGTGGGGTGGCCGCTCTTCTCCACCGCAATGTGCTGCAGCCGATCAAGAATCTGGTCGATTTCAGTGAAAAAACTCTGCGAGGCGAACTACATCATCCCCTGCCCGATGAGAATGCCGAAGTCGAGTTCCTGGGGCGCTCTATTCATCGTCTGGCGGCTCGCCTGCACGACAAAGGTCATTCCGTGGCGGTGCAAAGCCCTTCGCCGGAGAAAAGCCCAGTAAATCCAGAGGCCTGATGTGAAGACCCTTTCGCCGGAAAACGGATTTCTGACGCCGGAGCAGCGGCGCGCGCAGATCGAAAAGAGGATCGGTGTCCTTCAGCGCCGGGCCCGGACTGGTCTCTGGGGCATCCTCTCATTCGTCTTGGTGAGTGTTCTTTTTGCCGGTGCGCAGTCGATCATTCTGTACGACCTTTTCTCGCTGGAGACGAGAAAACTGCTGGGGGCGCCGCCACCGGCGAACCTCGTCAGCCTCGCCCTGGCCGTGTACAGCTTTTCCGCCCTGACGATACTGCTGGCGCGCATGGCGAAAGGGGCGGGAGTCTACAAGGGCTGGCCCCATCTGGGCTATCTGGCGGCTTTCTACCTCTTCTATTGGGCCGGCAATTCTCTGAAAGGCAATTTTTGGGCGGTTTTTATCGCCGGCCTGACCATCCTCGGGCTCGAACACTATCGAACCTGGTCTGAAACCCAGCATGCCCTTGCCAAAGAAAAAGAGCTGCTCTATCAGTTTGTGCGTTCGGCCTCGAATCCATCCTGAACGACCCCGTCGCTGTCTCTTCCCGTTATCTCATCCTGCCAGTAAGTCCTTTATCGACTGTACATCTGCTTTATACGGCCGCACTCGGGTTAAACTCTTATGATATCGGGCTCTTATCGTCGCTTGCCTTCGGTGGTCCGGTCGGCAGAGGGGAGCTGGATAATCGGGTTATGCACCTCTTCTTTTTGTCTGTGTGTGAGTTCCGCTTATCGCTGTCTCCGTAAAAATCTTTTATCTTCAATGGGTTGGCTAGGTTTCTTTCTGGTTTAGGGTGCACTGACTCGGCCTGGTCTGTCCCGATTTCGGCAGCAGTCTCCCTGCCAAGCGGTCGGCGTATAGTTTGTTCATACGTCATCGGGGGGAAATTTGCGATAAGCCTTGGATGTCCTGTGAATAAAAGCTTGTTATTTTAAGTAGATAGTTTGTTTTTTAATGGATTCTAAGACTTTGGCACAAGCGATGCAATTTCAGCAAGACAAGAGAAGGCGAAGCAGAAAATGAAGGTTGGATACACAGGGTTCAGGATAATGCAGCGGATAGTTAATTGCCGCAAACCCCAAATGAAATGAGGATGCCATGATGGAAAGAGCGATTCTCATAGCGGATAAAGATCCAGCCGTCAGAAAACAGATGGCCGCCCTTTGCATCGAGTCCGGTTACCAGGTGGTGGCGACTAACTCAGCGGCCCGCGTCCTCAGGGACATTCTGAAGCGAAACGTCCAGGTGGTGCTGCTGGGCAGTGAGTTCGACGAGCTGGCCGCTGCTGATCTGATCCCGCTGTTCAAAATGCTCAACCGTGATCTTCCCATCATTCTCATGTCCAATGAGGTCTCCCTGGCCATGGAACGTCGGATCCGGCGGGAAGGCATCTTTTATCATGCGCTGAAACCCCTGGATTCCCGGGATCGCGAGGAAATCAGGCTGGCTTTGAAATGTGCTTTCGAAGAACTGGAAAATCGCCTCGCTGGCGGTCATGCCAGAAAGTTATCTGTCAACCCACAATAGAGGAGGATGTCATGAAAGCAACGCGTATTCTGTCGGCAGCCGCAAGTATGTGGATCGTTTCTGTTGTTCCGGCCCTGGCCGCGGCGGGTCGGGAAGATTCAAGCGGTCTGGTGGTCTGGGTTTTCCTCGGCTTCTGCGCCTTGATCGTGGTCGCTCAGCTTCTCCCCGCAGCCATGATGCTGTTTGGGCTGATCAAAGGGGCTTTCAGCCCGGCTCCCAAGGTCGCGAAATCCCAAATTAATGAATAAGCGCACAACTGATCGCCAAAGGCAGTTTGCGGCGGCCGCAAGCAGACGAAAATTTCGAGCCGCCGCTCGGGCGACGCCAAAGGAGGTAAGGGTATGAAAGCAGCGATTTTTACTCTAGTGGCAATAGGGATGCTGGGGACGGCCAAATCGGCCTGGGCCATATCCTTCGCCCCCGACGGGGCCAGCGGACTGGTCATCTGGGTTTTTCTGGCCTATTGCGCCCTGGTGGTGGTGGCTCAGCTCATGGCGGCCTTGAAAGGGCTCCGTTCCCTGATGGAGGAATGGACCGAAAGAAAGAAAAAAGCCAAACGGGTCGCTTTGCGTTAATTCTTCGCGTGGTCAACTAAAGGAGGGCCGTGTTGTGTTCAAATGGATAAGAAGAATAAGTTTGGTGACCGTGTTGATTTCCGGTCTGGTGGCGGCATCGGGCTGGGCCATGGAAAATGAGGATTGTCTTGGCTGCCATGCCGAGGCGGACATGGTCGGATCCGACCTGGTTATAGAGGCCGAGCAATTTGACCATACAGCCCATGCAGAGATCGGCTGCACCAGCTGTCATGCCAGTGTGACAGAAGCGCACCCCGATGACGGCCTGGTACCCACAAAGGCCAGCTGTAACGACTGCCACGGAGAGGTTCATGAGGAATACGCCGCCAGCCTGCATGGCGACAAGGCCGCCTGCACCGACTGCCACAACCCTCATGATGTCCATGATCCGACCGCCGTTTCAGGCCACGACATGAACCAGCAGTGCGACACCTGCCACCTGGAGGCCGATTCCATCCGCACCCACGCCCAGTGGCTGCCCCAGGCCGAGCTGCACATCGGGGCGCTTCCCTGCGTGGCCTGTCATACCGGTTCGGAAAAGTATGTGATCACCTGGTACATCATCAAACGGGAGAGTGACCCGCGCTATGGGGATTTCGAGTTGGCTTCCCACCGCGAGCTGCAGAAGCTGGCCGGCGGCGACAACATCAACCGTCTGCTCGATAGCAATGAGGATGGCCAGGTCTCTCTGGACGAGCTGAAAGACTTCAATACACGGATCGACCTGAAAAACCAAGGAATCCGTCTTAAAGGCATGATGATGCCGGAACAGGTGACCCACAGTTTCCAGATTCTGGAAAATCGTTGGGACTGTTCCTTCTGCCATGCCTCCGGACCTGACGCGATGCAGAACAGTTATGTCGCTTTCCCCCTGGTCGACAACTCCTACAACCGTCTGCCCGTCGAGAAAGGGGCCGTACTCGATGCTCTCAACGGTACCCCGGACTTCTACATGATGGGGGCCACCCGCAACGCGTCATTGAATCTTATCGGCCTGGCGATTATCGCCGGCGGTCTGGTTATGCCCATCGGGCACGGGACGCTGCGATTCCTGACCCGAAACAAACGTCAAGGAAAGGGGCATTAATCATGAAAGCAAAAATGATCTATCTGCAGCCGACACCGGTCCGCATCTGGCACTGGCTCAACGCCCTGGGCATCATTACGCTGATTGCCACCGGCATTCAGATCCGCTTTCCCGAATACGTGAACCTGTTCGGGACCTACAAGGCCGCTATCCGGCTGCACAATACGGCCGGGGTGGTCGTAGCCATCTCTTTCGGCCTCTGGCTCTTTTACTACCTGGTGGTCGCCGGCACTCTGAAGAAACTGTATCTGCCGGGCAAGGACGATCTGCAGCATGGCCTTCTGCGTCAAGGGATATTCTACTTCTTCAACTACTTCCGCGGGGGTCCCAACCCTCATCACACCACCCCGGACAACAAGTTCAATCCTCTGCAGAAGTCGGCCTACCTGGTCATCATGATGATCCTGGTTCCCCTGGTCATCGTCTCGGGTCTGCTGCTGATGAATATCGCTCCCTTGCGCGAACTGGTTCTGCTGTTCGGCGGCCTGAAGTTTCTGGTGGGTCTGCACTTCCTGCTCGCCTGCGGCCTGTGCGCTTTTCTCTTTACCCACGTCTATCTGGCTACTCTGGGTCATACTGTGATGGCGCATATCGTCCCCATGTGGACGGGATGGGAGAAAGTGGAAGAGCCTGAGGAAGGCGGGCATGAGGAAACTCAGGAAGGGGTCAAGGAGAGCACGCAGGTGAAAGCCGCCTGAATATTGCTTCATGACGAACAAAAAGAGGCCGCTCCCGAAAGGAAAGCGGCCTCTTTTTTATGCAGGGATCGGGACGATCAGCGGCACAGTTTCAGAGCGATTTCCGCCACTCGGCGGCCTTGGGCACGGGCCAGGGTCAACTCGTTTTCACTGGGCTGGCGGGAGCCGTCCCCGGCCGCCAGGGTGCTGGCGCCGTAAGGCGTACCGCCGGTGACTTCATCCATTTTGAGCAGCCCCTGTTCCGAATAGGGTACCCCGACAATGACCATGCCGTGGTGCAGCAGGGTGGTGTGAAAGCTGGTGATGGTCGTCTCCTGCCCCCCGTGCTGGGTCGCCGTCGAGGTGAAGACGCTACCCACCTTGCCGATAAGTTTTCCTTCCAGCCACAGCTTGCCGGTCTGGTCGAGAAAGTTGCGCATCTGGCCGCACATGTTGCCGAAGCGAGTGGGGGTGCCGAAGATGATAGCATCGGCCTCGGCCAGCTGCTGCGGGTTCGCCACGGGAATATGGGCAAAGGCCTGGCGGGCCTTGGTCGCGCCGGCAGCCTTCAGAGCTTCTTCGCTCATGAGCTCGGGAACCTGCAGCAGCAGGGCTTCGGCCCCTTCGATTTCATTCACGCCGGCCGCTATGGCTTCGGCCATCTGGTAGACGTGACCGTACATGCTGTAAAAGACGACCTGGATCTGGATGTTTTTCATGATTCCTCCTTTTTCAGGATAATTGGGGATATCGTCAGATTTTAATCGAAGGCTGCCAAAGTTCAAGCTGTGGTACCTTGTTTCGTTTTTTACGTGGAATTCAGAGACCTATGCCGTTTTTTGACGGATTCTGCCGGGCTATCGCCAGGGACGGACGTTGATCATCGTCTCCACTATAGGATTAAAATCATGTTAATCCTTGTAAAACAATGGGTAGACCGACATGTTCACCCGTTGGCTGATTTTTTGCTAAAGATAATCCTGCATCCTGTTTTATCTCGGAGGAGGTTGTTTTTTTGACATACCATGCGTTTCTGATTGCCGGTTTCTCGTTGCTGCTCGGGCTGGCGGCTGGCGTGGTGATGCATCGCGCCGATTTTTGCATCGCCGGCATGTTCCGCGACTTGTTCCTCACCGGTGTGGACGGCATGCAGCGCAGTCTGCTGCTGATGATCGCGGCCAGCATGGTGCTCCTCGAAGCTGGCCGTCTGGCCGGGCTCTTTCCGGCGATGCAGGTCCTCTATAAAACCCCCGCTCTGACCAACCTGTTGGGCGGCATCCTCTTCGGCATCGGCATGGTGCTGGCCGGTGGCTGCGTCGTCGGGACACTTTACAAGATGGGCGCTGGCCGCTTTCCGAGTCTGCTGGCGTTTTTCGGGCTGCTGGCCGGCAGTGTTCTCTACGCCGAAATTCACCCGGTCTGGATGGCATGGACCGATTATCTCAAGCTGCCTGTGATAGGCAAGACGCTGCCGGTGCACCTGGGGCTGGCGACGACACCCATGATCTTCGGGCTTGCGGTCATCCTGGCTGTTCCCCTTTGGCGCTGGCTCCGAACGGGGGCCATGGTGAGGCCATCGGTAGTCTCCGGTTATCTGCAACCCTGGAAAGCCGCTTTGCTGCTGGCTCTGATCGGCGTGGCAGCCTGCGGGCTGCTGGGATCCCCCATGGGCATAACCACGTCCTATGCCAAGATGGGAAGCTGGATTGAACAGCTGTTTTTTCCGGAACACGTGGCCGGCCTTGCCTATTTTCAGAACGAGACGATGATGGCGGTGGAGCGTTTCGGCGGCGGGCCACTCTCCGGTGGGGGCGGACCAAGGCTCGATGGCGTGGTGGTGCTGCAGTTCCCCCTCATCGCCGGCATCGTTTTGGGCGCCGCCGCTTCGGCTATCCTGCTCGGCGAATTTCGACTCTCTTTTCGCCTGCCCTGGCGGCAGGCCCTTTCCGCCGTCCTGGGGGGGGTAGCCATGGGACTGGCGTCCCGCCTGGCGCCGGGGTGCAATGTCTGGCACCTGCTGGGAGGAGGGCCTCTGCTGGTCACCCAGAGCCTGCTCTTCATCCTGGGGCTCTTTCCCGGCGCCTGGCTGGGTGCCCGACTTTTCGTGAACGTGGTTCTAC
Organism: Desulfuromonas sp. KJ2020; assembly: GCF_024197615.1. Classification (NCBI taxonomy): domain Bacteria; kingdom Pseudomonadati; phylum Thermodesulfobacteriota; class Desulfuromonadia; order Desulfuromonadales; family Desulfuromonadaceae; genus Desulfuromonas; species Desulfuromonas sp. KJ2020. Next base: position 336,616 of record NZ_JAKUKE010000001.1, on the reverse strand, counting down.
GCTGATGGAGCAGGATTATTCCGGTGGAGGGTGGTTATGGAAACCCTGAAACTCGATGTTCGCAACCAGATCTGTCCGTCCACGCTGCTGGTCGCCCTGAAAGAGATTAACATCCATCAGGCGGCTTTGCGCCACGGAACACTGGCCCTGGTGGTGTTGTCCGATAACCGGGATTCAACCACGCGCATCGCCGAAGCCGCAGAGAATATGGGATATGCTGTCACGGTGGACAAAGAAGGGGCGCACTATCGCCTGACCATCGCCGGCAGAAGCGAATAAGCGAGGGATCATCCATGGCAAAAGATTCGGCAGAACCAAAAGCCAAAATCATCGACCTGCGGGAAGGGCCCCTCAAAGGGGCGGAGCAGTTGCTGAATGACTTTTTCTCCCTGCAGGAGCGGGAAAAAGCCCTGAGCACCTATGTGCGCCAGAAGACCAATCAGCTGCTGGAAGTTATTGGCACCCTGCCTTTGCGGGCGGAGGAACTGGACGACGAGACCCTGGTTCAGGTCGATCCTATCGGCATTGTGGCCGACTCTTTTTCGCAGGTTCTGGAGCATCTGCGGGAGACCAACGAGACCCTCGCCCTGGCCCACGGTGAAATCCAGGCCATTTTCGATTCGGCGGGCGCCGCGATCCTGGTGGTTGATAAAAACCGGCAGTTACAGGCCTACAATCGCAAGAGTCAGGAGCTCTTTTTCCCAGGCCGCCCGGAGGTGATTGGTTATAATCTTCGCGAACTCATGTGCGATCCCGAGACACACCCGCAGGAGTGCATCTTCGATCAGGTCATGGCGGAAAAGGCGGTGGTCGAGCAGCAGGATTTTGTTGCCGGCGGCCGGAACTATCATGTCATTGCCACCCCCCTCAAAGATAATCAGGGTGAAATCGCCCAGGTCATACTCGTCTGCACGGATATCACCGAGCGCCGGCGCAATGAACAGGCCCTTCGTGAAGCTGAAGCCCGCCTGAAGACGATTCTCAACAGCGTTCAGGCGGGGATCATGGTCATCGATCCCCAAACGAAACAGATTGAACTCGTCAACGAGGCGGCGGCCAGTCTCGTCGGGGCGCGGTCCGAGGACATGATCGGCAAGGTCTGCCATGACTTCATCTGTCCCGCCCTGCAGGGGCGCTGTCCTGTGGATGGCGGTAGAACCATCGATAATTCGGAGCAGGTGCTGGTGACTGCCTGTGGCCAGCATTCGCCGGTCCTCAAAACCGTGATCCGGGTGGATATCGGGGGGCGGGAGAAGTTTCTGGAGAGCTTCATCGATATTTCGGCGCGAAAAGAGGCCGAAGAACGCCTGCAGAAGAGCGAGGAGCGCTATCGCTCCCTCTACAGCACCATGCATGAAGGCATGGCCCTGAAAGAGTTAATCTATGATGAGGCAGGCAGGGCCATTGACTATCGTATAGTGGATGTCAATCCGTCATATGAGCGGATTCTTGGTCTGCGCCGTGACCGGGTGCTTGGCCGGCTCGGCTCACAGATCTACCCGCCCAACGCCAAGGGGAAGCCGCCGCTGCTGGGAGCGTTTGCCAGAGTGGTGGAGACAGGCCAGCCTGTGCATCTGGAAAAGATCTACGAACCTTCCGACAAAATTCTGGCTCTTTCCGCGATCTGTCCCTCGCCCGGGCAGGTTGCCATTATCTTCGACGACATCACCGAGCGGAAAAAGGCCCAGAGCCAGATCGAGCGGCTGGCCTATTACGATATGCTCACCGGCCTGCCCAACCGTGTGCTGTTGCGGGACCGCCTCGGCCAGATGATCGCCAAGGCGGGGCGAAACAGGTTGAAGCTGGGGGTGATCTTTCTCGATCTCGATCAGTTCAAGGCGGTCAATGACACCCTCGGGCACGATTCGGGCGACCACCTGCTGCGGGTGATTGCCGGCCGACTCAGCGACTGCATGCGCAAGAGCGACACCGTGGCCCGACTGGGGGGCGACGAATTCATTCTGCTGCTGGACGATGTCAGTAACGAAGCCACCGTCGGCGAGGTCGCGAAGAAGGTCCTCGATGTTCTTTCCCAGCCTATATCGCTGGGGGGGCGTGAGGTTTTCACCACGGGCAGTCTGGGCATCGCTCTTTACCCGGCCGACGGGCTTGACGCGGAGACCCTGCTGAAAAATGCCGATACGGCTATGTATCAGGCCAAAGAGCGGGGGCGTAACAACTTCCAGTTTTACGCTTCTGAGATGCATGCCCAGGCTCTGGAAAAAATGCTGCTGGCCAATGACCTGCGCCGAGCCCTGGAGCGCAACGAATTCTTTCTCGAGTACCAGCCGCAGCTGTGCCTGAAAACCGGCAAAATGACGGGCACCGAAGCCCTTCTGCGCTGGCAGCATCCGGATTTGGGGGTGATTTCCCCGAGTCAGTTCATCCCCATGGCCGAGGAGACGGGTCAGATTCTCCCCATTGGCCGCTGGGTGCTCGAAACGGCCTGTCGGCAAAACAAGGCCTGGCTGGACGCGGGCTTTTCACCCTTGCGCATGGCGGTGAATCTTTCCGGTAAGCAGTTCAGGGAAGGCGGGCTGCTCGAATGCATCAAAAGCGTGCTGCGGGAAACCGGTCTGCCAGCCTCCTGTCTCGAACTGGAGTTGACGGAGAGCATCCTCATGGAGAATGCTGGGGCCACTCGCCACACCCTCAATGCCCTGAAAGAGATGGGGGTACAGCTGGCCATCGACGATTTCGGCACCGGCTACTCGTCTCTTAACTATCTCAAACACTTTCCCATCGATCGGCTGAAAATCGACAAATCTTTTGTGCAGGAGATCGATGTTCAGCCCGATGATGCCGCCATTGCCGAAGCGATCATCGCCCTGGCCCACAGCCTGCGTGTCCATGTCGTGGCCGAAGGGGTGGAGCAGCGATCGCAGCTCGAATTTCTCAGGCAGCGCCAGTGCGATGAAATACAGGGGTTTTACTTCAGCCATCCCCTGTCGGCCTCGGCGCTTGAGGCCATGCTCATGGGGTCTGCCCATCCCGGCGCCTTCTGCTTCTACTCCGGTCAATAAGGTCCCGCCGTCTTAAGCCTTTTCTCTCTTCCGCCGGGAAAGGGGTTCCGTTTTAATCCTGGGCAGGTTTTTTGCATTATATCCGCCAGCGGAAAAAAGCTTCCGTTTGTGACGGGTTTTTGACAGGCCTTCGCCTGCCCCCAGAGCTCCTTTCTGTCATTGGTTGGCTAAAAAAGGCTCCGAGATCATGCGTCATCGAAATCCCTTCAATCGCAAGACGTTGAAACCCGCCGTGGGAAGTCAGCGCCGAATCGGCCTGGATGCCGTCCTCAGCCGTGAGATCGCCCGACGAAGAAGGACTGAAGAGGAGCTGCGGGCTTACGAAGAACTGGCCCGGCAGCGGGCTCTCGAATTCCGGACGCTTATACATGCTATCCCTGACCGCATTACCCTGTTGACGGCTGATTTGCGTCTCGGCTGGAGCAACAAAGAGGCTGACCCGGCATACAGTCTTCGCCACGGCAACCCATCGAGTCCGACCTGCTACGGAAGGTGGTATGGCCGCTCCGAGCCTTGCGAGGAATGCCCGGTCCAGCGCTGTCTGGTGTCGGGCCATACCGAAGATCAACTGATCAGGGCGCCTGACGGCGGCTATTGGGGGATCAAGGCTTTTCCCATGCGGGACGAGTCCGGTGAGATTACTCATGTCATTCACGTCACCAGCGATGTGACCGAAAAGGTCCGCATGCGCCAGGAGGCCGAACGTGGCGGGCGGCTGGCCTCCCTCGGCCAGCTGGCGGCTGGAGTGGCCCACGAGATCAACAACCCCAATGCCCTGACGTTGCACAATGTGCCCATGCTGCAGGAAGCCTGGGAGGACATGCGCCGCATCCTCGATGAAGTCCAGGCCGAAAAGGGTGACTTTACCCTGGGACGGCTCCCCTACTCGCGCCTGCGCGATCAGATCCCGCGAATGTACGAGCAGATTCTGGAGGGCAGCCGCCGTATTCGCGGCATCGTCGAGGATCTCAAGGATTTTGTCCGTCAGGGCGATCTCAGCGTGCTCGAACCCGTTGATCTCAACGCCGTCGTGCAGTTCGCCGTGCGCCTGGCCGCCAATACCATCAAGGTGTCGACCGATCACTTTGCTGTCAACTACACCGAAGCTCTGCCCCCTTTTATGGGGGCACCCCAACGCATCGAGCAGGTGGTGGTCAACCTCATCATGAATGCCTGTCAGTCTCTGCCCGATCGCAGTCGGGCCGTACGGGTGGAAACCTCCTACGACAGCAGCCAGCATCGCAGTATGGTGCGAGTGACCGATGAGGGGAGCGGCATCGAAGAGGAGAACCTGTCCCATATCCTGGAGCCCTTTTTCACCACCAAGCGTCAACAGGGGGGGACGGGCCTGGGACTTTCCATCGCCGCCCGCATCGTCAGGGAACATCAGGGGGAGTTGACCTTCGATTCGACGCCCGGGCAGGGCACGGTGGTCACCATCGCCTTCCCGGTCTCCAAGGAGCCGCCGCGATGACCGATGTCCTCTATCCGCAGCATCCCATACTTCTCGTTGATGACGAGCGGTCCTGGCTGGAAAATTTTGCCTTTACCCTGGAGTATTCGGGCAAGATCAACAACGTCCTCCTCTGTCAGGACAGCCGGGAGGTGATGGACATTCTCGGCCGCCAGCCGATCAGCGCCGTCGTACTCGACCTGACTATGCCCCATCATGACGGAGAGGAACTGCTGGCTCAGATCGCCGCTGATTTCCCCCAGTTGCCGGTCTTGATTCTCAGCGGGCTCAATCAGCTTGAGACGGCGGTGCGCTGCATCAAGGCCGGGGCCTTCGATTATTTCGTCAAGACGACGGAGGCCGAACGCCTGGTCGCCGGAGTCAAACGGGCGCTAGCCCAGCGGGAAATGCAGGATGAGCTCGAACGCCTGCGGGAAAGGATGCTGCACGGCGGGCTCGACACGCCCGAAGCCTTTGCCGGTATTCAGACCCGCAGCCCGAAAATGCGCACGCTCTTTTCCTATCTTGAAGCGGTCACGGCCAGCCGCGAACCGATTCTCATCCGCGGCGAAAGCGGCGTCGGCAAAGAGCTCTTCGCCCGGGCCGCCCATCGCCTGGCCTGCCCCGACGGACCTTGGGTAGCCGTGAATGTGGCCGGCCTCGACGATCACGTCTTTGCCGACACCCTCTTCGGCCATGTGCGGGGGGCTTTCACCGGGGCGGAGCAGGCCCGCAGCGGCATGGTCGAGCAGGCGGCGGGGGGCGTGCTCTTCCTCGACGAAATCGGCGATCTCAGTCTGCCCTCGCAGGTCAAGCTCCTGCGACTTTTGCAGGAGGGGGAGTATTACCCCCTGGGCTCGGATCGCCCTCGCCGGGTGCAGACCCGGCTCGTCTGCGCCACCAACCAGGATCTGGCGCGGCGCCAGGCCGAGGGGACCTTTCGCCGGGATCTCTATTATCGCCTCTGCGCTCACCAGTTGGAGATTCCTCCCCTGCGTCAGCGCCAGGAGGATATTCCCTGCCTGCTGGAACACTTTCTGGCCGAGGCCGCCGCTGCGCTCGGCAAGAGCCGTCCCACCCCGCCAGCGGAACTGGCTGTCCTGCTGTCCACCTACGCTTTCCCCGGCAATGTCCGTGAACTGCGGGCTATGGTCTATGATGCCCTGAGCCTGCATGGAGGCGGGATCCTTTCCATGGCAGCCTTCAAAAAGGCCATGTCTCAGTCTGACGAAAATCCGGCGACGACGGGAGCTCGAGAAGAGAAGGCAGGGCCGGATGGCGTCCGGGTGCAGTTCTTTGATCCTCTTCCTACCCTGGACCAGGTCGGTGAAATTCTGGTTGACGAAGCCCTGGCCAGGGCCGGGGGTAACCAGACCATCGCGGCCCGTCTGCTTGGCATCTCCCAGCCGGCACTGAGCAAGCGTCTCAAAAAGAGGGCTGACCATTAGAAAGCCCGTACCGAGGCCTATAGCCTGAGTTATAACTCCCCCTGCGGTTATAGGGGTTCCCCAAACCCTGTTATTCCCGTGCCTTGTCTGTCTGTAGCGGTCGTCACCCATAACCAGGGTTATGGGTGACGACTCCCAGTTCAGGTTTCCCCATAAATTGAAATTGCTGTAAAAACAGGCCCTTGTGCTCAATTCAGAAGATTGGCACCCGTCTTGCTCTATCCGGATTGCGTGCAAGGGAGCGCCAATGGGGGAATGGATGGCTGACGGAAAACAAAAAGAGATTCTGCTGATCTGTCAGACGGCCCAGGATGGCCGCAATCTGACCTTTCTGATGAAGCTGGGCGGCTATGGCTATCGCCTGGCCGGTGATGTGATGGAGGGGGTCAACTATCTCCATAATTGTCGAACCAACGGTTTTCCCCTTCATCTCATTCTAACCGACAGCGCCGCCATGGCGGCCGGTGATGGCCGCGAGCTCCTCATGCTGCAGGAAATCCGTCGACAAACGCCGCTGCTGATTATTGACCGTGGCAACGACGACCGGAACGCACTTCTTGGCCGCCTGCAGGCCAGCCGTGAAGGAATATACTTCTGCGAGCCGGAAGAGGTGGTGGGCACCGTTGAGCGCCTGCTTCAGCAAGGCTACCAAGGTAGCGGCCGGCTATCCGCCCATTCGGCTTAGCAGCTGCAACGCGCTATGTCTCGAATCAAAACAGGCAACACATCAAACCCCATGCCCAGGGATGGGAGGAGAAGGAAAAGATGAAAAACGTTAAAGTCGGACAGAAAATTTTCGGCCTGAGTCTGGCCATCATCGTTATCTTTACCCTGGTTATCGGCTGGGTCTATCTACGGGCTCGGGACAACCTGTATGAAGCCAAACGGGTGGAAGTTCTCCACGCCGTGGAGACGGCCTGGGGGGTGGTGGATCACTACGCCAAGGAGGCCGCGGCCTACAATATTTCCATGGAAGGTGCGCAAGAGGCGGCTTTGGAGGCGATCCGCCACACCCGTTTCGATGAAACCAACTACTTCTGGATCAATGACCTGTCGCCTCGCATGGTCATGCATCCTCTCGCCCCAGAGCTCAACGGCAAGGATCTGACGGAAAACAAGGATCCCAACGGCAAGGCTCTTTTTGTGGAGATGGCCCGTATAGCCAAAGAAAAGGGCGGCGGTTTTGTCGAATACGAATGGAACAAACCCGGCTCTGACCGTCCCGTGCCCAAGATTTCCGCCGTCAAGCTCATCCCCGAGTGGAACTGGGTAATCGGCGCCGGCCTTTATCTCGACGATATCGAGGCCGAGCTCTTCGCCATCCTCTGGCGCATAGCGGTGGTGGTCGCTGCCATCATTCTGCTGGCGCTGGCCCTGGTTATTTTTGTGGCGCGCGGGATCTCGCGACCTCTGGGCCGGGCCGTATACATGATGGAAGAGATGGAAAAAGGTCACCTGGATACCCGTTTGAACCTGACCCAGTCAGATGAAATCGGCCGCATGGCGCAGGCCATGGATGCCTTCGCCGACAGCCTGCAACACGAGGTGGTCGCCTCTCTGCAGCAACTGGCCGCCGGCGATCTGACCTTCAGGGTGACGCCCCGCGACGGCCAGGATGTAGTGCGTAACGCCCTGGCCCAGGTGGCTCGGGATCTCAACAGCATTCTGGGACAGGTGCAGGTGGCGGGCGAACAGATTGCCTCGGGTAGCGCCCAGGTCTCCGACTCGAGTCAGGCTCTCTCACAAGGGGCCACCGAATCGGCCAGCAGCCTTGAAGAGATTACCAGCTCTCTGACCGAGATGGGCAGCCAGACCAGTCTCAATGCCGAAAATGCCTCCCAGGCCAACCAGTTGGCCGCCCATGCTCGCGGCGCCGCCGAAAAAGGCAATGCCCACATGCAGGCAATGGTGACGGCCATGGGCGAAATCAACGAATCGGGCCAGAATATCAGCAAGATCATCAAGGTGATCGACGAGATCGCCTTCCAGACCAACCTGCTGGCCCTTAACGCCGCCGTCGAAGCGGCCCGGGCCGGCCAGCACGGCAAGGGCTTCGCCGTGGTCGCCGAGGAAGTCCGCAACCTGGCTGCTCGCAGCGCCAAGGCGGCCAAGGAAACGGCCGATCTGATCGAAGGTTCCGTCAAGAAAGCGGAAAATGGGGCGGATATCGCCGACAAGACCGCTGGCGCCCTGTCTGAAATCGTCACCGGCATCACCAAGGTGACGGACCTGGTGGCGGAGATCGCCGCGGCCAGTAACGAGCAGGCCCAGGGGATTTCTCAGATCAACCAGGGACTCAGCCAGATCGACAAGGTGACCCAGCAGAACACGGCCAGCGCCGAAGAAAGCGCCGCCGCCGCCGAGGAACTCTCCAGCCAGGCCGAACAACTGCGGCAGATGCTGTCGCGCTTTATGCTGACGAGCAAACAGACCCAGTACGCACCGGTGGAACCGCTGCCGGCGCCGGCATCCTGGGGGCATGACAAGCCGGTTGCTGCCGCCAAGAAGGCGCTGCCCAAGTCGCAGGCCGCCAAGCCCGAGCCCCGGGAAGTGATCGCACTGGACGACGCCGAATTCGGCCGCTATTGAAGCCGGCGGTTCGTACAAAGATCATTGTGATGATGTGAAACGCCAGCGGCCGCCATATTCTCAAAGGAATGTGGCGGCCGCTGGTTTCGCTGCAAATACCGGGTGCCAGCTATTCGATGGTGACCTTTTTGACTTTTTCTTTGGCCTGAACGGTCTTGGGCAGGACGATCTCGAGGACACCGTTTTTGAAGCTGGCTTTGGCCTTGTCCGTCTGCACTTCCGCCGGCAGGCGCAGGGTGCGGGAAAAGGACCCGCTGGAGCGTTCAAGTCGGTAGAAATCCTTTTTTTCGACTTTCTCTTCGGTCTTCTTCTCGCCGCTGATGGTGAGCGTGTCACCCGTCAGCCGAATATCGAGGTGTTCTTTCTCCAGGCCGGGCACCTCGGCTTTCACGATCACGTTGTCCCCTTCCTCGTAGATGTCGACCGAGGGTGAAATTTCGGCGAGATCGGCCCGCAGGCGGTGGCGGAAGCCGGGTGGGAAAAAGGAGCGACGGAAGCTGTCATCAAACCAGCGCTCCATGTCCAGCGGGCGGCGGAAGAAGTCTTCGAACCAGCGCTCCATGTCATCGAAGGGGATGAGTGATTTTTTCGATTCGACGGCCGGGATGTCCTTGCCTTCTTTTTTGGCCATGGCATATCTCCTTTGCTGCTGTTTTTGCGCAGAAATTTTTACTGGATGAGCCTCTGTTCATCATTCTAGTAGGCGCGCCGGTGATGTCAAATGGGAGGTGGACAATCTGCAGCCATGGCCAGCGGGAGGCCTGTTTGCCTGTTCTTGAGTTAAAAGGTTGCAGAATTATCGGGGTTTCACTAACATGATCAAATCTTTCGGGTTTTGCGAACGAGAATTTTTGGGCAGGCTTCCGGTGTTCAGGAGACTGAAATGAAGGCTCTTGGGTTCTTCGGTCAATCGCTGCGTCACCTGGGTTTTTCCGCATTTTTTCTGTTACTGTTTTCCGTCGCGCCGGCAATTGGCGCCCGTCCCATTCTTGTCGGTGGCCCTGACAACTTCCCCCCCTACAGCTTTGTCGATCCGGCCAGCGGCGAACCCACCGGTTTCCACGTCGAACTGGCCCGTGCTGTGGGGGAAGCAATGGGGGTGGAGGTGGAAATTCGCCTGGCTCCCTGGCACCAGACCCGCCAACGCCTGAATCGGGGCGAGATCGACATCATCCAGAATATGGTGCGCACCCCCGAGCGCGAAAGCCTCTACGACTTCAGCCCTCATCATACCATCGTCAATTATTCCATCTTTGCCCGCCGAAACTCGCCTCCTGTCGAAACCCTTGCCGATCTGGCCGGAAAACGTATCGTGGTCAACCGGGGCGACGTCAGTCATGATTACCTTGTGCAGCAGGGGTTCGATGAGTATCTGGCGCTGGCTCCCAGCCAGGTTGATGCACTGCAACTGGTGGCCGATGGGGATTATGATTTTACTCTGGTTTCGCGGCTTTCCGGATTGCACTGGGTTCGCAAGCTCGGCTTGAACAACCTGCGGACCGTCGGGGAGCCTTTCTGGGACCAGTACGGCAGTTTTGCCGTCAGAAAAGGGGAAGAAGAGCTGCTGGCCCGCTTCAGCGAAGGGTTGGCCATCGTCAAAGAGGACGGCACCTATCAGCGGCTTTACGACAAATGGCTGGGCGGTTTGGAGCCGAGCCGGGTCCCCATGCGGGACCTGGTGCGATACGGAACCCTCCTGCTGGCCGTCGGCCTGGGGCTTGCCGTTCTGGCCGCTCTGTGGTTCTGGACCTTGCGCAAGCAGGTGCGCGCCCGCACCCAGGAGCTGCGCCGTGAGGTGCAGGAGCATCGTCAGACCGAAAAGGCTCTATTGGCCAGTGAAGAACGCTTTCGGCTGATATTCGATTCGACGGGGGCGGCCATGAACACGCTGACCAAAGACGGTCGGTTCTCCATGGTAAACCCCCGTATGTGCAGCTTTCTTGGTTATTCCGAAGAGGAGCTGCTGCAGATGTCGGTGGAGGATATTACCTATCCCGCCGACAGGGAAACGACCCGCCTCTTCTACGAGCAGGTCAAGGCCGGGCACCTGCAGGCCTTCGATTACGAGAAGCGCTTTGTTCGCAAATCGGGGAGCGTGGTTTGGGGGCATGTCACCGTTGCCTGGATACTGGACGATGAGGGACGGCCCGATCACGCCATCGCCATGGTGCAGGACATCACCGACCGCAAGCATGCTGAAGAGCTGCTGCGCCAGAGCGAAGAGCGTTTTCGTACGACCGTCAACAATGCGTCCATCATCCTCTGGGCCCTCGATGCCCAGGGCGTCTTCACTCTCTCCGAAGGGCGCTCACTGGCCACCATGGGGTTGAAGCCGGCCGAGGTGGTCGGACAATCGGTTTTCGAGCTGTTCGACGAGGTGCCTCAACTGAAGCATTATGTTCAGCGGGCTCTGAACGGCGAAGAATTTACCGCCCGCAATGAGGTCAAGGGGCGGGTTTTCGAGACCCTGTGGAGTCCGCAGAAAATAGCCACGGGAAAGGTCGTGGGCATTATCGGCGTTTCCACGGACGTCACCGAACGGGCTCAGGCTGAAACCCGTCTGCGCGAAAACCAGGAGCGCCTGAACTATCTCTCCTATTACGACCCCCTGACCCATCTGCCCAACCGGGTGCTGCTGCACGATCGCCTGCAGCATGCCATCGACAAGGCCCAGCGCACTGGCGGCAAACTGGCCCTGCTCTTTTTCGATCTCGACCGCTTCAAGACGGTCAACGATTCCATGGGTCACGCCTTTGGTGACCGCGTCTTGTGCGAGGTGGCACTGCGGCTCGAATCCCATGTGCGGCGGGCGGATACCCTGTCCCGTTTCGGTGGCGACAAGTTCATTCTGCTTCTTGAGGATATAACCGATTTCCAAAAGGTTTCGGAAATCGTCCAGCAGATCCAGTTCAGTCTGACCCGCGAGCTGGTGCTGGATGACCTGCAGTTTTACCCGACGGCCAGCATCGGCATCAGCCATTTCCCCGATAACGGCGCCGACAGCGAAAGCCTGATCAAGGCCGCCGAGGTGGCCATGTATCGGGCCAAGGAACTGGGGCGCAATCTTTATCAGTTCTACATGCCCGATATGGATGCCCACGCCCGCGACCGCCTGATCCTCGAGGCGGATCTGCGCAACGCCCTCGAAAGGGAAGAACTTCTGCTTCACTACCAGCCCCAGATCGAGCTGCAAAGCGGCACCTTGGTGGGGATGGAAGCCTTGATCCGCTGGCGTCGGGGCCAGGGCGATCTGGTGCCTCCCTTCAGTTTTATTCCCCTGGCCGAAGAGACCGGTCTTATCGTGCCCATTGGGGAGTGGGTGTTGCGCACCGCCTGTCGCCAGAACAAGTACTGGCAGGATCGCGGCTGCGCCCGTGTGCCGGTTTCGGTTAACATTTCGGCGCGCCAGTTCCGTCAGCGCGATCTGGTGGGGATGGTCAAACAGGCGCTGGAGGACTCCGGCCTCGAGCCCCGCTATCTGCATCTGGAGATCACCGAAAGCATGATTATGGCCGATATCAACGCCTCTATCGCGATTCTGCAGGAATTGGCGGAAATGGGGGTTGGCTGTTCCATCGATGACTTCGGGACCGGATATTCTTCGTTGAGTTATTTGAAGCGCTTCCCCATTTCAGCCCTGAAGATCGATCAATCTTTTATCCGCGATGTCACCGTTGACGCCAACGACGCCTCCCTCGCCATTGCTATTATCGGTCTGGCTCGCGGAATGCATCTCAATGTGGTGGCCGAGGGGGTAGAGACGGAGGAGCAGCTGGCTTTTCTGAAAAAACACGGCTGCGCCCATGGCCAGGGCTATCTCTTCAGCCGGCCGATTCCTCCGGAGGAGATCGAACCCTGTCTGTGTGTGAGGAGTGAGGAGTGAGGAGTGAGGAGTGAGGAGTGAGGAGTGTTTTATCCGCGATTTTTTAAGGCGATGGCGGCGTTTCTTTGCAGACGGGCCAGGCCAGTGCGATAAAGGGGGGTGCCCTGAAAGCGCTCCTGAAAAACCTCCTCCGTCATGGTCAGAAAGTCTTCAGGGGTGAACGGGGCGTCTCCCGTCAGCTCCGGCATGACCAGCGCCTCGCCGAAGCGGTTCCAGGGGCAGGATGCCGTGCACAGATCGCAGCCGAACAGCGCCTGGCCTAGCAGGGACTGGTCCTGGGTGGGGATATCCCCGTCGTGCTCAATGGTCAGGTAGGAGCGGCACCGGCGGGACTCGACCAGTCCGTTGGCGTCGATCGCCCCAGTCGGGCAGGCGTCGATGCAGCGACGGCAGCTGCAGCAGCGGTTAGAACGAGGGCGAGAAGGGTGTAATTCCAGATCGACCAGAATCTCGCCCAGCACAAAGCAGCAGCCGAACGCTTCATGGACGAGCTGCCCCTGCCGGCCGCGCCAGCCGATGCCGGCGCGGATGGCCCATTCCCGCTCCAGTACCGGCGCCGAGTCGACACAGATACGCGCCACCTGTATCTCCGTATGGGCGCGCAGAAAGGCGACCAGCTGCTTCAGCTTCTTGCGCATCACCTTGTGGTAGTCCCGTCCGCGCGCATAGCTGGCGATGCCCCCTTGGGCCGGTTCAGGGTTTACCGGATAGCGTGCCGCCACCACGATGATGGAGCGGGTGCCGGGAGCCAGCCGGTTCACGTGGGCCCGCAGTTCGGCATGGCGCGCCAGGTAGCTCATCTGGGCCGCACCGCCGCTGTCGAGCCAGCGGTTATAAATGCCCAGCGTCTCGGCCTCCTTCGCCTCGGCAAACCCCACGGCGGCAAAGCCGAGGCGTCGGCCTTCAGTTATGATGTGCTCTTCCAAAGACATAGGGGGCATATACTATAAAACTCCCTGCCAAAGCAACAGAAGCCGGTTTTTTTATTGGCGACAATGTTGAAGACATGAAAGCTGTGAAGTTAAAACAATGTATTTAGAACTCTTTAAGGTTTGGTTTTGCATAAAACACTGATTATACTTATGCTTCATACTGGGTTTAGGCAATCTATTTATCACAGGGCTTATCATATAAGATAAAATAAAAACAGTGTTTGATTTTACGGAATCGGTATAGTATGATTCATGTAAGTCCAAAATTCCTGCAAAGTTTCCTGCCTGGACTCCCTAAGCCGTGTCAACTCGGGAGGTGCCAAAAATGGGAGTAGACAGCAGCGACCCCATTTATCCGATCAGCGTAGCCGCCAGATTGCTCAATGTGCATCCAAGAACCATTCGGATCTATGAGGAAGAAGGTCTGGTCAAGCCTTCCCGTCAGGGGAGCAAGCGCTACTTCTCCAACGACGATATCGAGTGGATCCAGTGCCTGCGCGATCTCATCCACGACGACGGTATCAGTATACCCGGCCTCAAAAAACTTCTCGATCTGAGCCCCTGCTGGGAAATCAAGTCCTGCGACCCTGACAAGCGGGCCCACTGTTCCGCCTATGTCGATCGCACCAAGCCCTGCTGGGAACGGGCCAACACCGCCTGCGCCAAGGAACTCAAACAGTGCGCGGCCTGCGAGGTGTTCATGCAGCGAATGCGGGGAGCACGGGAGAAAGTGGTTGAGATGAGGGATCTTCGGCGGGGAAAATAAAAGACACTTTTCGACCAGAACGACAAGAGGCGGAACCGATTGGTTCCGCCTCTTGTCGTTTACGGGGAGGATCAGAGCGGCCAGATCATTGCGCTGCGAAGCCTCTTGGTCGTCCCTGAAACCTCGGTGTTGTCGACCCAAGTCAGTACGGAATGGCCAGTCATACTATTGAAGTGAACCACGGGATGAATGTATTGCCTCGGTGCTGCGGGTGGTTCACTAAGGGCCTGACCAAGTGCCGTTGCCGTAGCGTCAAGTAGGACGCCCGAGGTGGAAACCCGGTTGCCAAAGATGCCGCTGTTCAACGTACTGACAGGGTCGCCGCTTGCCCAGGTGACCAGGTAATTCGTCCCGTCAAAGGTGAGGGAGGGAAATCCTTTGGTAATACCAGTGGCGGTATTGATGGCAACTCCACCTGTGTCGGTTGGGCCATCCAAGATGACTCCGTCTTTATCAATTCCGCTACCGTAAAGGTCAAATTTGCCATTCCGCAGATCGACCCACACAGCGAAATAATTTAGTCCATCAAAGGCCAGTTGGGGGGCTCCTTGCCCATGTGGTGCTGTGCAGACAGGCATTGGGCTTGGCGCCAAATTTGCTCCATTGATATTGACTCTCCGACCATAGATGTCACCATTCTCCGCTTCTGGCAATGTCGCATAGTTACGATAGAGAATCAGGTAGTTCAGCCCGTCAAAGGCAATAGTTGGTTCATCTTGTCCGCCAGCTTCATTCACCATCGAAAATTCGCTACCATCGGGACCAAGCTCGTCGATAAAGGCGCCATAAATGTCGTAGTCTGTTTCATCGTATTTGGCCCAGGCCGCTAAGGCCCTGGCACCATCAAAGGCCAGGACGGGTTGGAAGTTGGAAGAACCTGAAGAGAGTAAAAAGCCCGTGCTGCTGCCAATGGGGGTGCCGTTTGATTGAATATGGCGACCCCTGATTTCGCGGGAAGTCTGAAAGACCACTAGGTAGTTGGTGCCGTCAAAGATCACGCCCGGATGGCTGAATTCGGCATCATTGGCCAGGGTGGCAATTGGTACGGTGGTAATCGGGTTACCGTCGCCATCCACCAGCGCACCGACCAGGGTGGAGGCGAAGGGGGTTATCGTATTCGTTTGGGCGCTGACGATCAGGAAGTTGGTGCCATCGCTGGCGACGGCCGGGCGACCGGGTTGTTCCGTATCTGAACTTGCCGGCGCCAAATCAGTCAGAGGAGTGAATTGTGGCATGAGGCCGATGGCGCCAAAACTGCCCCGCATCCCCACGGCTTCTTCCACCGTGGTCTCGTTGCCAACGGTGATGCTGCGTTTGATGGGGCCGTAATCCGGCGCGCACCAGAGGGTTTGGCTGCCGCTGACAGAAACGGCAGGGGCGCCAGTCGAGGGGCGAACGGTGATGGTGGTGTCCGTGACCAGACGGGCGGTGTCGGCGAAGGGGGTGTTACGGAGCGTCAGCGTCTCAAAGCCGGCCAGGGTCACCACAGAATAGATGTCAAAGGTTTCCGGGGTGCCGTCCCCATCTTCATCCGTATCCCAGGTGAGGCCTGATTTGTTGAGTTGGACGAAAGAATTGCCTGTCACCATGGGGAACTCGACGAGTGGATAGGGGACGAGTTGTTCCGTAATGGTGTCGGTCGCATCATTGTTGCCGTAATCGGTAATCCCGTCAGCCGCCAAATGGTAATAGAGGTCGACACCGACGCCGCCGTTTTCGGGGTTGGATTCCGTGATTACCGTCGTTGACACACTGCCGACGAGGTGTGTGCCCCCCACCGTCAGAGCATTGAAAAATCGGTCGGTGAGCGTGCCGCTTTCACTGATGCGGCCTTCATAGTTAAGTAAATTGCCCTGTGAAAAGGGAAAATAGCTCTCGGTCAATGTCCTGGGGTCTGCCGGTGGTGTTGTCCCCCCGCCGCCCCCGCCGCCACCGCATCCGCCAACAAGCAGGATAGCCACACCAAGAACAAGCCACATTTGTCTCTTCATCTTAATAGCCATTTTACCTCCTCCTGTGTTCTGTTGGCGGAATTGGTTTGAGCCTTAATGATGTCGTGTTGTTTTCTGATGATTATAATTAACAAAGAAGAACAATTTAGTCAGTTTGATAAGACAACAATAATAAGCTAAATGAGTTTGTCAATGACACGGGTAAGTTAAGTCACTATGATTAGTGATCAATTTCCTCATTAAAATTGAAATGGAACATTGTTAAAGAAACTGTTCAAATTTATGTCGAAAAATCTTACACATACTGTTCCTTTTATCGAAATTATAACCATCAATTGGTGTGATGGAGGCTCTTTTTATGTGATATCATCACCTTAGCATCATGGTGCATTTTTGTTGTAAAGATTAGAAAGTGTTGACATTTCTTACGAGGCAGAAGAGGAAATCAAAAAAAACAACAAACTCAGTTACTTAGAGGCTCGGACCGATTTTTGCTTATCAACTAGGTCAAACATATAAGCTTTTATGAAAGGAGGTGAACTTATGAAAAGCTATGATTTGATGAAGGCACTGTTGGTCGGAATGGTTATGGTTCTCTTTATGGCGGGTTCTGGTTGGGGCTATAGCTTAACTTTGAGCTATGACGAATGGTGGGGCACATCAACGACCATAGATCTGCTTAATGATGAACCCCAGGTCGTAACCGCTTCCACGACTATGCCCACGCTCTATGTGCTGAATGTCGCCACCGAACTGGAAAAAGAGTATATCGAAGAACCCACTAACGGCGTCATTGAGGATGGCAACGGGGACTTTAACGATGGTCCGGCGCCTGTTCCAGAACCGTCAACCCTCATTCTGCTGGGTGTTGGTCTGATTGGGGCGGCAGTGCTCAGGAAAAAAATGAAATAGCCAGATATTCAGGAGAAAAAAGGACATGGAAGATTTTTATTGAGGGCAGTGCCTCGTTGGGCACTGCCTTTTTTCGTGCCGGGATTCGGCTGCGCTGATTTACGGCTCCAGGTGTAAGGCAGCGTCCTGCTCGAATTGTGTGAGAATGTTCGATAACGCCTGGTTCCAGGCCTTGACCAGGTTTTCGGGGGAGTCGGACACGAAGGGAACCGCGGCTGTATAGCGGCGCTCGAACAACAAGGCGGGTTGGTCGGCTTTGACATCCAGCAGACGCAGGTGCAGCTCGAGAACCGCCTTGGGGAATTCCTTCTGTCGAAAATCACCGTAAAGGGCATCGACAGTCCCCTCAAGCAGCAGGTCCGCGCCGAGGCGACTGGAGGTGCTGTGAACCAGGGCGAAACGTCCTGACGCCGACAGCCAATTTGCGGTCGCGGTGGTGATGAGGGCGGCCGGCTCGGCGAGGAACTGATGATAGTAATCGCTCTGATAGCGGTGTTCATCGAAGCGGTAGATGAATCCTTTGCCGTAAAATGGGGCCGCGAGCCGGAAGGGAGCCAGGCGCATAACGTTGCCAGTCTGCCCGGCGGTCGCAGGCAGCGGGCGGGTCACTTCCAGACTGTAGAAATGTCTGGTCGGCGGACTTTTTTCCAGCATTTTATTGTCGACCTGTACGCAGGCGCTGAGCCCGCATAAGGCGATGGCAAAAAGAGAAAAGAGTCGACTTCTCATGGGGTTTCTCCTGGGAAGGCGGGAGCGGGTGGGGCGCCGAACAACGTGTGGGCCGGGTAGGCGCGGGCCTCGTCGCTGAGGGTGCGCAGGTTGTCACTGAGGACACGGAGATTGTCCAGGGTTTCTTCTACGTTGGGCTGTTGGTTGACCAGCAGGCTGTCAAGGCGATGGAGCGTTTGCCGCAGGTTAGCCAGGCTGGAGGGCAGTTCGGCGGAAACGCCCTGTACCATCTGGTCGAGGTTGCTGTTGGTGCGGCGGATCTCCGTCAGCAGTAGTTCGGTCTGGCGGCTGATCTCTTTCATGTTGGTGTCGCGGGCCAGGCCGGCGATAGCCTGCAGGGATTCTTCCATGTTGATAATCAGTCTTTCGAGGTCGATCTTCTCCAGGGCAAACAGGATGCGGTTGACCGAATCGCTGAGCTGGGTGATGACGCTGCCGGCCGAGGGGACGTAGGGATAATCCGGCGTCCAGTCGATGGCAAGGGTCGGATGGCGCTGCGGGTCAAGATAGTCGGCCTCCAGGAAGGCAGTGCCCGTAACACCCTTGGCCGCCGTGCGCACGCGCAGCCCTTTGTCGATCTCCCGTTGCAGCAATTGGGTATTCATATGTTCGGCCTGAAGTTGAAACGCGTTCCGTTCGAGGGCGAAGCGCACCAGAACGTAGCGTTTGGCGGTGGGGTATTCGTTGCCGGCCAGGGTGATGGTTTCAACCCGCCCGATCTGCACACCCCGAAACTTGACAGGAGAGCCGACGTCAAGGCCCTGCACCGTTTCATCGAAGTAGCTTTCCATGACAATGGGATGCCGGAAGAGGACGTTGGCCCCGAGCACGACAATCCCCACGACGACGATGGTCGTCGCGCCGATGACGAAGAGGCCGATTTTGAAGAAGTTGGCGCGTTCACTCATGGTTGAAAAAACTCCTGCGATGGTCGGGCCAGGCCCTTAGTGTAATTGAATGCTTCAGGCGACCTCGCGATTGAAGAACCGACGAACTCGTGGGTCTTCACTGTGATCCCGCAGATCGACGGGATGTCCTTCGGCGATGATGCCTTTGCTCTCTTTGTCCAGCATGATGACATGATCGGCGATGGCGAAGATGCTGGGGAGTTCATGGGACACTATGACAAAAGTGCTGGCGATCGATTCGGCCAGATTGCGAATGAGCAGGTCAAGTTCGGCCGAGGTCACCGGATCGAGACCGGCAGAGGGCTCGTCGAGAAAGAGAATGGCCGGATCGAGGGCGATGGCCCGGGCGATGGCGGCTCTCTTTTGCATCCCCCCGCTTAATTCAGCCGGCAGGTGGTCCTCAAATCCCTGCAGCCCGACGAGTCGCAGTTTCATGCGCGCCACCAGGTCTTTGGCCTCCGTCGGCAGGTCGGTGAATTCATCGAGCGGCAGACAGACATTCTCCAGCAGCGTCAGTGAGCCAAAGAGCGCCGAGCTCTGGTAGCTGACCCCGATCTGTCGAAGAATGCGCCGGCGTGCTTCCCCTTGCGCACTGACAATGTCGCTGCCGTTAAGCAAGACGACACCGGAGCGTGGCCTGTATAGCCCAATCATATGCTTGAGCAAGGTGCTCTTACCGCAGCCCGAGCCCCCGAGGATAATGAAGATCTCCCCACGGTTCACCTCGAAAGAAACATCCTGCAAGATCACCTGATCACCGTAGGCGGCAGTCAGGCCCCTGACCTGTATGATGGGATCTGTGTGGTCGTCCATAGTTAGAAGCCCAGATAGTAATAGACCACGGCAAAGATGCCGTCGGTGACGATGATGAGGATGATGCCGGCCACGACGGCGCTGGTGGCCGCTTTGCCGACGCCGCTGGCGCCTCGCCCGGCCTGCAGGCCGTGCAGACAGCCGATGCCGGCGATAAGAAGGCCGAAAAAGAAGGTCTTGGCCAGGCCGCCAACCAGGTCTTGCAGGCTAACCGCCCCGATGACCTGGTTGGCATAGGCGACGAGGGGGTAGCCCATGGCCAGCAGGACGACAGCGCCGCCAAGCAGTCCAAGCAAACTCGAAAAGATGGTGAGCAGCGGCGTGGCCACCAGGGCGGCGAGCAGACGAGGGATGGCCAGAAAGCGCACGGGGTCGAGTCCCATGGTGGTGAGGGCGTCGACTTCTTCGTTGACCTTCATAGTACCCAACTCCGCCGCAAAGGACGAGCCGGAGCGGCCGGCCAGGATGATGGCGGTCATCAGCGGCCCCAGCTCGCGCAGCATGGAGAGGGCGATGAGGTCGGCCACGTAAATCTCGACCCCGAACTGTCGCATGGGGATGGCGGCCTGAAAAGCCATGATCAGTCCGACCAGAAAGCTGAGCAGCGTGATGATCGGCAAGGCGTTGATACCGGCGGTTTCGAAAATCAGGAAGGTGTCCTTCCAGCGGATCTTGCGGAAATGCAGCACGGCATGGAGCAGAGCGGTACTGAGCTCGCCGACGAACGCCACCAGGGTAATAATGTTACGCCAGAGACTCACGCTCGCTCTGCCGACTTCGTTGGGCAGGTTCGAGCAGGCGGGCTTGGTCGGATAGGCCTCTAGATAGTCGGCCGGATCGAAGAGATCGAGCAGCTGTCGGAACTCATCCTGAAGATTCACCAGCTCGTAGCGCCCCCCGGCCAGCAGCTGTCGGCGACCGATTTCAATCAGCAGGGCCGCGCCGGCGCCGTCGATATAGAGCAGCCCGCCGACATCGACGCGCACCAGATCCCCTGTGCCCTGGGCAAAAAGCTTGTCCATCTTTTTCCACAGGGGCCCAACCGAGGCCGCATCGAGATGTCCTGTCAGGCTCAGGGTGAATTCCCCCCCGGCGCTGGGGCCGGTTTCCAGTGTCGCGGTCGATTTTTCCATGCCAGCCTTCATTCAGAGTCTCAAAGGATTGTACCAGAGATACGGAAGCCTGCAGGGGCAGAGTGCCTACCCTTCAGGCGTACGAAGTTCCGGTTCGTGACGGAAAAATTTGGTCTCCCCGCCGGTTGGACCCTTGACGCGAATCGCCATAGCCCCTAGGCTAGTACCTGAAGTTCCGAGAAAAGATAACATGAACCACCTGTTGCAGGCCATTCGTTCATAACTTCAACTCAGCAGAAAAGGAGGAAGGCGCGCATGCCACAGAGGACGTTCAAGGCCATGGTCGTGGAAGAGGGCGACAACAAAGAGTTCACCCGCAAGGTCGTGTCGCGAAAAATTGATGAACTGCCGCCGGGCGATCTGTTGATCCGGGTTCATTACTCCTCACTCAACTACAAAGATGCTCTGTCTGCGATCGGCAATAAAGGGGTGACGCGGAATTATCCTCACACGCCTGGCATCGATGCCGCTGGCGAGGTAGTTGACTGTTCCACCGCGCTCTTCTCCCACGGCGAAAAGGTGCTGGTGACAGGCTACGATCTGGGCATGAATACGGCGGGGGGCTTCGGGGAGTACATCCGGGTTCCTTCCAAGTGGGCGGTAAGTCTGCCGGAGGGGCTGTCCCTGCGGGAAAGCATGATTCTGGGCACGGCGGGATTTACGGCGGCCTTGTCGGTGTGGAAGCTGGCTAATGCCGGAGTCAAGCCCGCCGATGGCGACATCCTGGTGACGGGCGCCACCGGTGGCGTCGGCAGCCTGGCCGTGGCCATTTTGGCCAAAGCGGGGTATCGCGTGGTGGCCGCCACCGGTAAAAGCGAGGAAGAGGATTATCTGCAACAGCTCGGCGCCAGTGAGGTCATCCCACGCGCGGCCGTCACTGAAGGGGCCGAAAAACCCCTGCTGAAGGAGCGCTGGGCCGGTGTCGTTGACGCCGTCGGCGGTGAGACCCTGGCGGCCGCCCTCAAAGCCACCCGCTACGGTGGCGTGGTGACCTGCTGCGGTCTGGTCGGTTCCTCGGATCTGACTATGAACGTTTTTCCCTTTATTCTGCGTGGGGTCTCACTGCTTGGCGTCGATTCGGTGCAATGTCCCATGGAAACCCGCCTGCAGGTATGGAAAAAGCTGGCCGGCGACTGGAAGCCCGAGCGGCTGAAAATGGTCGCGAGCGAGTGCAGCCTCAATGAGCTTGATGAAAAGATCGAGGCGATCCTCAAGGGGCAGGCTTGCGGCCGCACCCTGGTAAACCTGCGCGAGTCCTGACCGGACCGCTCTCAGAAGGGACATCTATGGCATTCAAAAACCTGCTGCTCGAGATTACCCGAGGCGTAGCGGTGTTGACCCTCAACCGTCCCCGAGTGCTCAACGCTATGGATCAGGAAACGCTCGATGAGTTGGATCGGGCTTTTTCGGAGCTCTTCGCCGATGAGGCGGTGCGCGCCATCGTTCTTACCGGCGCCGGAGAGAAATCCTTCGCCGCCGGCGGCGACATCAGCGGTCTGCTGAAGCTCGACCCTCTGGCGGCCCGCCGCCTGGCCCTGCAGGTGCAGAAGACCTTCGCGGCCATCGAGAAAGGACCCAAACCCGTTATCGCCGCCGTCAACGGCTTCGCTCTCGGCGGCGGCTGCGAACTGGCCCTGTGCTGCGATATCCGGTTGGCCAGCGAGATGGCCAGCTTCGGCCAGCCCGAGATCAACATCGGCATCCTGCCGGGGTTTGGTGGGAGCCAGCGGCTGCCTCGGCTGGTGGGCAAGGGGAGGGCCAAGGAGATGCTCTTTACCGGGGACCGGATCGACGCCGTCGAAGCCTTTCGCATCGGCCTGGTCAACCGGGTGGTGCCGGCCGACCAACTGCTGATAGAAGCCCGGCGTCTGGCCGAGAAGATGGCGGCCAAAGGGCGCGTTGCTCTGCAATTGAACAAGCAAGCGGTGGAAAATGGACTGGAAATGGATTTCGACCGGGCCTGCGCCTACGAGGCCGAACTCTTCGCCCTGGCTTTCGCCACCGACGACCAGAAAGAGGGGATGAGTGCTTTTCTGGAGAAGCGGCCGCCCCGCTTCACCGATCGGTAAACCCGCCAACTATGCACGACGTGGAAGGGGCCAGCGGCATGTACGTCGCTGGCCCCTTTTTTATCCGTCCCGCCGCAGGTGCTTCAGCACCTCCTCCACATCGTCCACCACCTGACCTCCCGCCGACCTGATCTCTTCTGTGAGACTCCAGGCTTTCCCCTCCGTAAAGTCTCGTTCCTGTTGCGGGTCAATGAGGAAAACGGGTCGGCCAGCCCGGCAGCAATCGAGGGCCAGCTGCAGGCAGATCAGGTTGCCCGGCCCCCACCAGGTTGGCGCCACCACCAGCGCGGCCGCCTGATGCGCCAGGGTGCCGGCGGCGCTGGCGGCTTTGGCAGAGATAGGACAGAAAGGCTCCTCGAGCACGGGATCCAGGTCAAGGGCGAGAGCAAGAGTAGCGTCGGAGTCGCCACGGTTGAGTGGGCCGACAGACAGGGCGCAGCCGGCCACATGCAGCCGTCGCAGGGTATCGGCGCCGAGCCCGCCCCCGCAGATCACGTGCAGGCGCGGAGGGGCGCTGCTCCATTGCCGCCGCTGGGAGATGGGGAAGACGCGGGGCGCGCCCGTGTAGGGGTTGGTTTCCACCTGCAGATCGACGCGGAAGACCTTGCGCAGATTGGCAGGGGTCAGGACCTCGACCGGGGGCCCGAGGGCGGTCAGTCTTCCGTGGTCGGTGAGGAGCATCAGGCGATGGGAAACCTGGGCGGCGAGGTCGAGGTCGTGGGATATCTGCACGATGGTCGTGCCCTGTTCGCGGTTGAGGCGCACCAGCAGATCGGCGATCTCCAGACGATGATCCAGGTCGAGATGGCTGGTGGCCTCGTCCAGGAACAGCACCGGCGTTTGTTGGGCGAGAGCGCGAGCGAGGATGACGCGCTGCAGTTCGCCGCCGCTCAGGCCGGTGATGAGTCGATCGGCCAGGTGCAGGGTGTCGGTGACGGCCAGGGCCTGTTCAATGGCGCGGCGATCTTCCTTCGATTCGGGACGCAGGGCGGTGCCGTGGGCAAAACGCCCCAGGGCGGTCATTTGCCGCACGGTGTAGGGGAAGTGGGCCACGGTGAACTGGGGGACGACGGCGGCCAGGCGGGCCATCTCCACCCGGCGCAGGCTGTGGGCCGGGCGTTCACCCCAGAAGACGCCGCCAGCCGTCGGCTTGAGCAGGCCGCGCAACAGGCGCAGCAGGGTTGATTTGCCGCAGCCGTTGGGGCCTAGAATGGTCAGAATTTCGCCGGAACGCACCTCGAAATCGAGGTTCTGCAGCACCGGTTCTTTGCCATAGGCAAAACCGAGGTGTTCGGTACGGATCACGCGCCCCCCTCGCTGCGACGCAGCAGATAGAGAAAGAAGGGCGCCCCCAGCAGGGCGGTCACCACACCGACGGGCACTTCGGCCGGGGCGAGAATCTGGCGGGAAACGGCATCGGCGGCCAACAGAAAGGCGGCCCCCAAGAGAGCCGAGGCTGGCAACAGGCGGCGGTGACCGGGGCCCCAGAGGAGGCGGGCCGCGTGGGGCACCACCAGCCCGACGAAGCCGACCAGTCCGGCCATGGCCACGGCGCAGGCGGTCAGGGCGCCGGCGGCGACAAAGACGAGCAGGCGGGCGCGACCGACGGCGAGGCCAAGATCGGCGGCGACCTCTTCACCCTGGGTCAGCAGGTCAAGGGCGGGAAAATGCAGCCAGAGCACAGCAAAGCCAAGGGTGCTCCAGGCCATCGCCCAGGGGAGCAGGTTGGGATCGGCCAGACTCAAATTCCCAGCCAGCCAGAAAATCGCCGAGCGGACGGGGTCTGACGGGGCCAGCCAGAGCAGAAAAAGGAGCAGGGCCGCCGCAAAACTGCCGACCATGACGCCCGAGAGGATCAGGGTGTGCGGGGTGCTGCGATGGGCGCGGGCCACCCAATAGACCAGAGCCAGGGCGCCGATGGCGCCGACAAAGGCGGCCGCGGGCAGGATCATGGCGGAAGCGAAACCCAGGGAGATGGCGGCCACGGCCCCAAGGGCGGCGCCCCCCGAGACCCCCAGCACGTACGGATCGGCCAGCGGATTGCGCAGTACCGCCTGAAAAGCACAGCCGGCCGAGCCGAGCGACGCGCCGACCAGCGCGGCCAGCACGGCCCGGGGGAGTCGAATCTTCAGTACGACGGTAGACTGGGCCGCGTCGGTTTCCGTGCCGAAAAAGACGGCGAGGATGTCGGTAAAGGGAATGCGCAGGGGACCTGCCCATAGAGAAAAGCCGAAGGCGAGAAGCAGACAGCCGGTGAGGATGAGCAGCCAGGCCGGGCTCCGGAAGGGTGTCGTCAGGGCGCGCATGAGGCATCCTCTAGCCGCAGTCCGCTGCCGTGAAGGGCGCGGGCGATCGCCTCGAGACCCAGCACCAGGCGGGGGCCTGGCCGGTAGACCCAGTCCGGGTCGGGGATGGTGACCACGCGATTCTCCTTGACGGCTCGCAGTTGCGGCCAGGTGGCGAAGTGGGCAGCCGGGTTGGCCTCGCCGGGGTTGGGGGAGACGATGATGACATCGGGATCGGCGGCCAGCACGGCTTCCATGCTCCAGGTCGGATAGCGGCCGGGTCCATCCGGCACGACATTGATCCCCCTGGCTGTTTCAATCAGATGGTGCCCCAGCGTGTTGGGACCGGCTACCGTCAGGGGATTGACCATAATCGCCAGCAAGACGCGAGGCCGGGGTAGCTTTTCGGTGGCCCCACGAATACGGCAGAAAGCTTCTTCCATATCGCGGGCCAGACGGTCGGCCGTGGCGGCCTCTCCGAGGACCGACCCGATGGTGCGAATGGTGGCGATGGTGGAATCCAGATCGCGGGGGGCGACGACGAAAGTGGCAATCCCCATCTTGTCCAGCTGCGCCACCAGGGCCGGGGCCGCCATGTCGGCGGAGGCGAAGACCAGATCGGGTTTGCTGGCGACGATGGCTTCCAGACTCGGCTGCAGGTAGTTGCCGACGCGCGGCACCTGGG
The DNA here is from genome assembly GCF_024197615.1 of Desulfuromonas sp. KJ2020. Classification (NCBI taxonomy): domain Bacteria; kingdom Pseudomonadati; phylum Thermodesulfobacteriota; class Desulfuromonadia; order Desulfuromonadales; family Desulfuromonadaceae; genus Desulfuromonas; species Desulfuromonas sp. KJ2020. Next base: position 311,036 of record NZ_JAKUKE010000001.1, on the reverse strand, counting down.
CGGCGGCGGGAGGGTAAGTGCAGAACTGGGTCGCCCCGACCAGCCTGTCGCCCAGATTCAGGGCAAAGAGAATCTCCGTGAGGCTCGGCACCAGGGAGACCAGACGCTGCGGATGGTCAGGCACCTGCACCGTGCGGCCGACGGCGTCCGTCCAGGTGGCGCTCACCGCGGGGCTCGCCCACAGCAAAAAGACGAGAAAAAAAGGTAGAAGACGCTGGGTCATAGGGACCGCTTCCAAGAGAAAAGGCGGGGGATGCCACTGCTGCAATGCGCTGGATGGCATCCCCCGACCTGGTTAGGGCTGATTAGCCTGGACTATGGCAAAAAAGGGCCGGGCTGTCAAAGTCGCGTCCTCAGAAATCGTATTCCAGGCCGGCAACCCAGTTTCGTTCCGCGGCCGGATAATAATTCAAACCCGCAAAGTTCGACACGACATGCTGATGGTATTTGGTGTTGGTGATGTTGTTGACACCGAAAAATGCTTTGAGACTTTGCCACCGATAGGAGGCTTTTGCGTCCAGGGTATGGAAGCTGTTTGTTTTGCCATAGAGGTTTGCCTGATCGCTTATGGCGTAAATCGAACCCATGTAATTATAGGTGGTTGAGAGAATTGTTCCGGGTATGATATCGGTCAACTTGGCCGTTATGTTGGCTTTGTGCCTGGGAACGGCCGGCACGTCATTCCCGGCGAAGGGGGCTTTTTCAAAGGTGGCTTCGGTGTAACTGTAATTGCCGGTGAGGGAAATGTGCCTGGCCAGTTTGAGGTCGGCACCGAATTCCAGGCCGCGCCGTCTTGTCTCCGGGTGATTCTGATTGGAGTAGTCGATGGGGTTGTAAAAAATTTCGTTTTTGATATCCGCCTGAAAAAGCGTGACCCTGCCTTCGAAGGCTTCACCGAAGTGATGCCGGATTCCTGCCTCGAATTGCAGAGAGGTCTGAGGCTGCAGGGCGCTGTTCAGGCTGATAGAGCCAGCCATGTAGTCATACTGGATCATTTCATCGACCAAAGGCAGTCGGAAGCTTTTGTTGGTGCGTACAAAGGCGGAGGAATGGTCGCTGTAGAGATAGGTCAATCCGAGGGACCAGGCATGATTCCTCTCTGATGCGGTGTCGTCAAGGGAAGCGAGGGCACCACCCAGATCCTCCTGCGCGAAATCGTAAGCGGTCCATTCCTGACGAACCCCGGCGGAGAGGATAAAATCGGGCCGCAGGTAAATTTCATCCTGAAGGTAGAGGCCCAGAGAATCTTTGTCGATGTCAGCCAGGCTATAGGAGGATACGTTTTCCAGTTGGGAACGATAAAGGTCTGCCCCCGCTATGAATTTATGCGGGTAGCCAAACAGGTCCGTTTCTAATGTGTACCGCGGGGTAAATCCCCAGGTTTTGACCGAACTGCTGGCTTTAAAGGCCCAGCTCACCACATTGGCGTCCGTGTCCCGGTCACGGAATGACACATCTGCCGAGACCTGGCTGCCATGCGCTCTTTCAAAGTCCAGGCCGGCCTGCAGATATCGGTCATGCGTTTCGGCCTCGTCGTCAGGATTTTTGGCGGCCCGACGGTTAAGCGCCAACTCCCCGGCATTGAGGGCCCCTGGCATGCCGTAGATATCGTAGTGGTAAGTGCCGCTGAGACGCAGGGTCAAAGCGTCTGTCGCAAAATAAGAGAATTTGCCGCCGACATCTTTGGCCAGCAGGTCATTGTTGTCCCTGTAGCCATCGGTGTCGCTGCGGCTGGCGTACAGTGAAACCGCCAGGCTTTCCTGCGAGGCGCTTAACGAGACTTTCTCTTTATTGAAGTCATAACTGCCCACCTCGATACCTGCTGAAGCGTGCAGTCCACCCGCCGGAACTTTGGTGAGGATATTGATCACCCCGCCGGTCGCATTGTCGCCATAGAGGACTCCGCCGGTTCCTCGGATGATTTCGATTCGTTCAATCTGATTCAGGGGGATCTGAAGCCAGTCCGTGCCGCTGAGATCGATGGCGTTGACGCGCCGTCCATCCACCAGAACGAGGGTGTTGGCCGCTGAGGTTTCTCCGAAACCGCGCAGGTCGACGTTGGCTGTTTTACCGTTGCCGAGGAGGTCCCTGACCACGATCCCTTCCTGCGAACGGAGGAGCTCAACGACATTTTGGGCGTTGGAGTTGGCAATGGCTTCCTGATCGATGACGGTGACATTGGCGGGAACGGTTTTGATCGCTTGTTCAGTGCGTGTGGCCGTGACCACCACCGCCTCCATTTCGGTCGGCTGGGCCAAGGGGGTGCCCGCTGACAGAAGCAGCAAGGCGAAGGTGAGGCAGGCGAGCAGGTGTTTCTTCATCGAATTTCTCCTTTTTGCCCCGAACGAAAATGGCGAAAAGGGGACCGCTTCAACGCAAAAAAGCCCGCGCAACCCTAAATAGGTGCGCGGGCTTCCCGTATTTGAAGCGCCGCTAATCTCCACTCTCCCTGTTTCCCGGGGAGGTCAATGTGGTGTGTCCATGTCGGCAGGTCTCCTGGCTCGCGAATCATCCTCGGGGTTACCTTCCCGGCCAGGCGGCCAGTGGTCTGTCAACCCTTCGTCTTCGCTTACAGTGGCGGGTCCGCGGGGGATTTGCACCCCTCTTCCCTTTTCACCCTGGCGGGCACCGGTGGACGTTTCTGTGAGGTCTTCATTAATACGTCAGGGCCGGACCTCCTGTCAAGACGTCAGATGCGGAAGGATGTTTCAGGCGGTTTTGTCCAGAAACTTCGTGAGCTGTTCGGGGGGAAGCGGGTGGCAAAAGAGGAAGCCCTGGGCCTGTCGGCACTGGTGGTCCCGCAAAAACCGCAGCTGTTCGGGGGTCTCGACCCCTTCGGCGATAACCTCGAGCTTCATCCCGCGGCCAAGGGCAATGATGGTCGCGGTGATCGTCGCATCCTGGGGGCTGATGGCAACATCCTTGATGAAATTCTGGTCGATCTTCAGCTTGCTGATGGGGAAATGGGTCAGCTGTCGGAGGCAGGAGTAGCCGGACCCGAAATCATCGAGGGTAAGCTTGACCCCCATGTCATCAAGCTGCTGCATGGTGGTCTGCATGCGATTCACATCGTCCATGACCATGCTTTCGGTGATCTCCAGTTCAAGATATTGGGGAGCAAGGCCCGTCTGCAGGAGGATATCCCTGATTCTGGAAACGAGGTTGGATTTGTGAAAGAGGCGCCTCGAAATGTTGATGGCGACGGGAACCGGCGTATATCCCTGGTCCTGCCACTCCTTGTTTTGCCGACAGGCTTCCTGGATGGCCCAATAGCCATAGGGTTCGATGAGACCAGTCTCTTCGGCCAGGGCGAGAAAGTCCCGTGGACAGAGAATGCCCTGCTTGGGGTGAATCCAGCGCAGCATGGCCTCCATGCCGAGCAGCTGGCCGGTGGCCAGGTCAAGCTGGGGCTGATAGAAAACGTCCAGTTCGTTGTGGTCCAGCGCCTTGCGCAGGGCGCCCTCCATCAACAGCATCTCCCGGGCCCTGGCGTTCATGTCCGGCTGATAAAACTGGTAGTTGTTTCGTCCCTGCTGTTTCACCCGATACATGGCCACATCGGCACATTTCATCAAGCCCGTGGCCTCGTCGCCATCGGAGGGGAAGAGGCTGATTCCTATGCTGGTGGTGATGTAGAGTTCATAGTCATCGATGACAAAGGGTTGGGCCAGGGCGCTGAGAATCTTTTTGGCGACGGTGATGACCGGACCCGGCTGATTGATCTCCTCCAGGACAAGGACAAATTCGTCGCCGCCGAGGCGGGCCACGGTATCGGACTGGCGGATGCAGGTACGCAGGCGGGCCGCCACATCTTTGAGAAGTTGATCGCCGGCTTCATGGCCGAGGGTGTCATTGATTTTTTTAAAACGGTCAAGGTCGAGAAAGACAATGGCCACCTGTTCTCCCGAGCGCCTGGCTTTGGCCAGCGCCTGGTTGAGCCGTTCTTTGAAAAGGGTGCGGTTGGGCAGGTTGGTCAGGGGGTCGTGGTGGGCCAGGTGCTTGAGGCGGTCCTGATTTTCTCTCAAGCGGTTTTCCGCTTCCACACGGTCGGTGATGTCCCGACAGTTAAGAACCAGTCCCTGGACGCTGGTCAGGTGCCGAAGATCGGTGACCTGCCCTTCCATGTTGAGCCAGCTGGAATCCTGGTGTCGAAGGCGGAAGTTGTCGATTTTGACCGTTTCGCCGGCCGCCGTCGCCGCCTGTTCCACGGCCTGCTTGTAAAGAGGCAGGTCGCTGCTGTGCAACGCTTTGGTCAGACCATTAGAGGTGAATTCATCGGGGGGGAGGCCCAGCACCCGCTCTACCGAGGGGCTGACGTAGTGGACGTTGAAGTTGTCGTCAAAAATCAGCGTGACGTCGTTGGTGTTCTCCGTCAGGGCCCGGTAGCGTTCTTCGCTCTGGCGCAGGGCTTCCTTCGCTCTTTCGAGGCGATGGACCATGGCCAGGTGATCCCTGGCCCTTTCCACGGCCTTAGGGAGATTTTTCCAGAAACTTTCATCCTTGATGACGTAGTCGAGGGCGCCGCGCTTCATGAATTCCACAGCGACTTTTTCACTGCCGTGGCCGGTGGTGACCAGGAAGGGGAGGTGCGGATGTCGAGAAGAAATTTCATCAAGGAGCTGCTGCCCGGTCATATCGGGCAGGCCGAAGTCCAGCAGCATCAGGTCGCAGGCGTGTTCATCCAGAAGGTCAACCGCTTCATGGCCGGAGGCGGCCAGCAGCAGGCGGCAGCCCAGACGTTCCAGGTGAATTTTGGCCAGGTTGCGGATGCCCCGGTCGTCTTCCACAAGCAGAACGGTAAATTGCCCATTCCCCTCAGGATGGGGAGCATTTTCCGTTTTGCTACTTGTATAGGACGGCATCGAAAGAGCTCCCCTCCGGATGGAAATCAGGTTTTAATTCTAGCACAAAACCAAGGAGATGTTCCTGCACTAAATAAAGATTAAAATCGAAGAATAAGGGGGCAGGGATTTGCGCCTTGCCGGTTGAACTATGCCGAGGGAAAGGTTAAATTGACGGCAGCAAAGTTTCATGGCACGAGGAGAACCCATGCTTGCTGACGGTGAAAAATCGATTGGCCTGCCAGCCAGGGTGCCCGATCTGGTCGCGGCCAGGGGGGAGGTCGGCCCCTGGCGCGTACTGAGTCTGTCGCCGGCCCTGGCCGAGTGGCTCGGTGTGGCCTCGACCGAGGCCGTTGGCGCTCCTCTGGAAGAACTCTTTGCCGGTGTTCGCCCGGCCCTGCCTGATCTGGCCAATGAAGCCATCGAGCGTGATCTGCCTCTGCTGGATCTGCAGATTCGTTTCGCCGGCCGGGAAGATATCCTGCTCATGGTGGAGGTGCGCCCCGGTGGCTTGACCTCGGATTTTCGTGGCCGCACCGTGACCTTCACCTTCCGTCAGCCCACCTCGGCGGAACGGGATACCGTGGAAACGTTCCACGGCATGGTCGGTTCCAGTCCCTTGACCCGGGAGGTCTTTCGCAAGATCAGCCTGTACGGGCCGACGACCGCCAGCGTGGTGGTGACGGGGGAGACGGGCTCGGGCAAGGAGCTGGTGGCTCGCGCCCTGCACGACTGCAGCGATCGGGACGCTGGTCCCTACGTCGCCGTCAATTGCAGCGCCATTTCGGCGGAACTGCTCGAATCGGAACTTTTCGGTCATGAAAAGGGCGCTTTCACCGGGGCGGTGCGCACGCATGTCGGCCGCTTCGAGCGAGCGGATGGCGGCACCCTGTTTCTTGACGAAATCGGTGACATGCCTCTGCATACCCAGGCCAAGCTGCTGCGGGTGCTGGAAGAGGGGACCTTTGAGCGGGTTGGCGGCGAGAGCACCCGCCGTATTGATGTACGCATCGTGGCCGCCACCAACGTCCCCCTCGAGCAGGCGGTGGGGCAGGGGCGTTTTCGGGCGGACCTTTACCACCGCCTCTCGGTGCTGCGCATCCATCTGCCGCCTCTGCGCGAGCGCAAGGAGGATATCCCCGCCCTGGTCACCCATTTCCTGCGGATCTTCAGCCAGAAATACGACCGTCGCATCCATCGCCTGACCGGCGAAGCGCTGGCACTGCTCCAATCCTACCTGTGGCCCGGCAATGTCCGCGAGCTGCGCAACGTCCTCGAACGGGTCTTTATCGAGACCCAGGGCGAGGTGATCGGGGCCAAGGCCTTCCGCGAGTGGATTCAGGAGCGCCGCCACTTTGCCGCCGGTGAATGGGGGAGCACAGCGGCTGAAACCCCACCTCTGATCCCGCCCTATCCGCTGCTTTCCGCGCCATCCTTGCTCGAAGGCCAGGCCGATATTTCTTCATCGGCAAACAGCCCCCGGCGCCAATCGACCCGGCCGGCCGAACTCGACGCCGACGAGATCCGCCGGGCCTTTCAGGCCGCCGACGGCAACCTGACCGCTGCCGCCCGTCTGCTCGGCGTTCATCGCGCTACCCTTTACCGCTATCTCGACAAGCTCGATCTTTCCCGCCGCGATCTTGAATCCTAGTCGCTGGCCCCGCCCCTGTCGCAAACCCCCATGTGACGTCGCAACTGACGCAAACGCCGGCTGCTGCGACGTCGCAAGAAAATCCTTCTTTTAATAGCCATTGCGTAAGCTCCCGAATTTGCATGAGAAAAATCTTTGCATCTGGTTGGCACGCCCCTTGATATGTCTGTCGGGCAGATAGACACTGCGGGTGAATCCCGCCAACCATAGATATTCAAAGGAGGAAACCATCATGGCAAATTGGGATCTTTTCAGGGAAATGGACAGTCTTCGTCGGGAGATGGAAAACGCTTTTCGCGGCTTCGGTGCCGCCCGTCTGCTGGAGCCGGCTTTTCTACCGGGCATGGGGGTCCGGCCTTTTCCACGCATCAATCTGCGGGAGGATGCGGACAACTATTATGTCGAGGCGCTGGTGCCGGGAGTCAATGCCGACCAGCTGGAAATGACCCTGCAGAAGGGGAGTCTGACCCTCTCCGGTGAAAGGAAAGAAGTCGAAGGGGAAGAGCAGGCCAAGGTCTGGCACCGTCGCGAGCGAGGTTTCGGAGCCTTCCTGCGTACCATCGAACTGCCGGGCGAGGTGGATGCCGACAAAGTGCAGGCTGCCTATCATGACGGGATCCTGCGGGTCACTCTGCCCAAGCAGGAAGCGGCCAAACCGAAGAAAATAACCGTTCAGGTCGGCTGAGACAGCCTCTATCACCAAGGACTTAAAAATCTAAACGAAATAAAGGAGAGTGCATCATGGCAGCACATGAAATTTACGACAGCAGCAAAGAGAATAAAGCTCTGGCCCGGGAACAGACCCGCTCCGCCCGCAACTACGTCACCCCGGCCGTCGACATCCTGGAGACCGATGAGGGGCTGACCCTGCTGGCCGATATGCCGGGGGTCTCCCGCGAGAACCTGCACATCGGCATCGACAAAGGTGTGTTGACCATTGAAGGAGAAGTGCCGCCCCCCCAGGGTGAAGAGCTCTATCGGGAATTTTCCCTGTCCGCCTATTATCGGCAGTTCCAGCTTCCCGACGAGATCGATCCCGACAAGGCCAAGGCCGAAGTCAGAGACGGGGTGTTGCGGCTGCATCTGCCCAAGGCGGAGGCGGCCAGGCCCCGCCGCATTGAAATCAGCTCCAGCTGAGATAGTGTATTAAGGGCCGGGGGTTCGAAGCCTCCGGCCCTTGTCGCAAAAGAAAACTGGATTTAAAAACAATGAGCGGAAGGATAGGCCCATGGATCCCAATAAAATGACCGAAAAAACCCAGGAAGCCATGCAGGCGGCCCAGACCCGGGCCATGAAATACGGACACCTGGAGGTGGACGTTGAGCACCTGCTGATGGCCCTCCTCGAACAGCAAGGGGGTCTCATCGGGCGCCTGCTGCAGCGCATGGACGTGCCGGTAGACAACTTCGCGGCGGCCGTCAAGCAAGAGTTGGAGCGCCGGCCCAGCGTGTCAGGACCGGGCGTGGAAGCCGGCAAGATCTATGTGACACAGCGCCTCAACCGCCTGCTGATCAAAGCCCAGGAAGAAGCCACCCATCTCAAGGATGATTATGTCAGCGTCGAGCACCTGCTGCTCGCCATGGTGGAAGAAGGCCCCTCCACGGCCGCAGGCAAGCTGCTGGCCCAGTTCAAGATCACCCGCGATCGCCTGTTGCAGGCCCTTACCGCCGTGCGCGGTCATCAGCGGGTGACCAGCCCCGATCCGGAGGGAACCTACGAAGCGCTGGAGAAGTATGGGCGCGATCTGGTCAAGGAAGTCCAGAAGGGGCGGCTCGATCCCGTCATCGGGCGGGACTCGGAGATCCGCCGGGTCATCCGCATTCTCAGCCGCAAGACCAAGAACAATCCGGTCCTGATCGGCGAGCCGGGCGTCGGCAAGACCGCCATTGCTGAAGGTCTGGCCCACCGCATCGTGCGGGGTGACGTTCCCGAGGGGCTGAAGAACAAGACCATCTTCGCCCTCGACATAGGGGCGCTGGTGGCGGGGGCCAAGTACCGCGGCGAATTCGAGGAGCGGCTCAAAGCCGTACTCAACGAGATTCGCCAGAGCGAGGGGCGCATTCTGCTCTTCATCGATGAGCTGCACACCATCGTCGGCGCCGGCAAGGCGGAAGGTTCCATGGACGCCGGCAACATGCTCAAGCCCATGTTGGCCCGTGGCGAACTGCACTGCCTGGGCGCCACCACGCTGGACGAGTACCGCAAGTACATCGAAAAGGACGCCGCCCTCGAGCGCCGCTTTCAGCCGGTGATGGTCGATCAGCCCAACGTGGAAGATACCATCAGCATCCTGCGGGGGCTCAAGGAGCGCTTTGAGGTTTTCCACGGTGTCCGCATCCAGGACAACGCCCTGGTTGCCTCGGCCATCCTCAGCAACCGCTACATCACCGACCGTTTTCTGCCGGACAAGGCTATCGACCTGGTCGACGAGGCCTGCGCCATGATCCGCACCGAGATCGACTCCATGCCCACCGAGCTGGACGAGGTCACCCGCCGGGTCATGCAGCTGGAAATCGAAGAGGCCGCCCTCACCAAGGAGAAGGACCGGGCCAGCCGTGAGCGTCTGGAAGGCCTGCGCAAGGAGCTGGCCGAGCTCAAGCATGAGGCTGACACCCTGCGCGCCCAGTGGGATCTGGAGAAAGGGGCGATCAAGAAGGTGCAGACCCTGCGCGAGGAGATTGAAAAGGTGCGCCAGCAGATCGAAGTGGCCGAACGCGAGTACGATCTCAACCGCGCCGCCGAGCTCAAGCACGGCCGCCTGCCCCAGCTGGAGCAGGAGCTGCGCCAGGCCGAGACGGTCCACGGGCAGGATTATGAAGGGCCCAGCCTCCTGCGCGAAGAGGTGACGGAAGAAGAAATCGCCGAGATCATCTCCCGCTGGACCGGCATCCCGGTGACGCGCCTGATGGAAGGGGAGCGGGAAAAACTGCTGAAGCTCGACCAGATCCTGCACCAGCGGGTGGTGGGGCAGGACGAGGCCGTACAACTGGTAGCCGACGCCGTCATCCGTGCCCGGGCCGGCATCAAGGATCCCCAGCGTCCCATCGGCTCTTTCATCTTCCTGGGTCCCACAGGGGTGGGCAAGACCGAGCTGGCCCGCACTTTGGCCGAGGCCCTTTTCGACAGCGAGGACAACATGGTGCGCATCGACATGTCCGAGTACATGGAGAAGCACACGGTCAGCCGCCTCATCGGCGCCCCTCCCGGCTATGTCGGCTACGAGGAAGGGGGGCAGCTGACGGAGGCCGTGCGGCGTAAACCCTATGCGGTCATTCTCTTCGATGAAATCGAAAAGGCGCACCATGACGTCTTCAACGTGCTGCTGCAGATCCTTGACGATGGCCGCGTGACCGACTCGCAGGGGCGCACGGTCGACTTCAAGAACACGGTCATCATCATGACCTCCAATATCGGTTCCCAGTATCTTATCGATGGGGTGACGCGAGACGGCGAGATCCAGGAAGGCGCCCGCAGTTCGGTGATGGGGGAGTTGCGGCGGGAGTTCCGCCCCGAATTCCTCAACCGGGTCGACGACATCGTGCTGTTCAAACCGCTCACTCTGGAGGAAATCAAGCGCATCGTCGATTTGCTGACGCAGGGCTTGCGCCGGCGACTGGCCGACCGCTGCCTCACATTGGAGATGACCGATGCCGCCCGGGATTTCATTGCCCAGAACGCCTACGATCCGGTCTATGGTGCCCGGCCCCTCAAGCGCTATCTCCAGCATGCGGTGGAGACCCGCATCGGTCGGGCCATCATTCGCGGCGACCTGCGCGAAGGAGCCAGGCTGGTCGTTGATGTCCAGGATGGCGATCTGACCGTCCTGCCGTCCCACGCGGTCGAGGGGAGCCCCACCCTCGCAGAAGGCTGTGCGCCGGCATAGGTCTGTCTGCGGCTAAAATGACGCTTCCGATCAGGTCACCGGCAGGAGCCCGACGGGTTCCTGCCGGTTTTTTTATGATTTCTCCCGATAAATTAAAAAGGGAGGTTCGCCTCGACCGTTCTCTGTGCTACATTTTCAAATCGTATATCTAAACATTACTTTTGTTTTGGGGGCGGGGATGAGAAAAAAGCGTTTTGGCGAGGTTCTTGTTGAGGCCGGGGTCGTAACCGAAGAGATTCTGCAGCAGGCGTTGCAGAGACAAAAAGGGACCGGAAAACGTCTCGGCACGGTGCTCGAAGAAATGGGGAGTGTCACCCAGCGGGATATTGCCGGTGTTCTGGCCCGGCAATTCGGCTTCAAGACGGTCAGCGGCTTTGCCAAACATCGTTTTTCGCCCGAACTTCTTGGCCTGGTCGAAAGCGATGAAGCCATCCATTCCCTGGTCTTCCCGTTAAAAGTGGTGGAAAAGACCCTCTACCTTGCCATGGTCAATCCGCTGGCCGAAGATGTGCTGGAAAACATCACCTTCCGTACCGGCTTGAAAATTCAGCCTCTGGTCACCACGCCGGCCGAAATCGAAGAGGCGGTCAGCCGGCATTATCTGAAAGAACAGCAGGGCGGCGAAAATCAGTGGACGGTGCTGGTGGTTGAAGACGGCGAACTGGTTCGCGCTGCCACCGTGTCCGCCTTGAAAAAGATGGGGTTCCATGTGCTCGAAGCCGTCAATGGCGCCGAAGGCCTGCAGGTGGCCCGGGACAAGAAACCCCACCTGATCCTGACCGATATGCTGATGCCGCGCCTGGATGGTCAGGAGATGTATGCCGCTTTGCAGGAAGATCCCGCTCTTCGCAAAATTCCTGTAGTGGCTCTGTCCGGTCTGGCCTCGGCGGAAGAAGAAGCGCGCCTGCTCGACCTTGGTTTTTTCGATTTTATCCCCAAGCCCGTCAACCCCGTCCGCCTGGTGGCCCGGGTGCGCCGGGCGCTGCGACTGACCTACGGTTCGGCTGCCTGACCGCCCTGCCGATAATGGACCTATTTTAAGTGGAATACCTTGAAGAAACAGGAGGAATGTGTATAATTAACCAAAAAGGTCATCAATGCTGGCGTCGGTTTGGTAGAACGGCAGAAAGAGAGGGCATTATGCGTATCGATATTTTGTGCAAACCCGAAAGCTCCGGCAAAGGTGAGCGGGCCCTTGAGAATGTTCGGCAGGCCCTGTCCCTCCTGGAACTGGAGGCGGAGGTTCATCTTTTCAAGGATCGTCGCAAAATGATCGACAGCCGTGTGCACGTATCGCCCGCTCTGCTGGTGGATGACAGCGTGAGGGTGTCCGGACGGGTGCCCGAGGTCGACGAGATTGTCAAGATTCTGATTGAACGGCCGCGATTCCGACAACGCCTTCGGAAGGTGGCCTGAGGCATGCTTTCCGTTCAGCCCTTCCCTTTTTGAGGTCTTTTCAGGTAAGGCTTCTTTCCAGTGACCCGGCTTGGATTTATGTCCCCGGAAGGGACAAGAAACCCTTCACTGAGGGCGAATTCAAGAATTTCCTCTCCTTCGTTGCGTGAGATACTCCCCGCGAAAATTTCCCGGGGAGTTTTCTGGCCATCCGCTCCCTGCAGCAATTTCAGAAAATCCTCCTCCAGCGATTCGCAAAGAACCTCGGGGCCCCGGCGGGCAAAGAGGGCGACCGACCCGACCGGGCGGAAGAGGCTGGCAATGCGTTCAAGATCCATCTCTCCCATTTCGAGCAGATCCAGTATTTCATAACTGAAGGGCACCAGCCTGGCGGCGGCTGAGCGCTGCCAGGGCGTGTTCCAGCTGTCTCGGCTGCGACGCTGTTCCGGGTCAGCTGGCCGGGTTTCCTCACCCAGCAGGGTCTCGGCGTAATGAAAGTGATAACGCACCATGTCGAGCGCCGCCGGCAGCAGATCCGTCCGGCCCAGGGTCTTCAGCCGCTGGCGGATGTAGCCCTCCTGCAGGTCGAGAATCCGCGCCGTCGTCCAGCGGGAGGAGTCGCGGAACTCTTCACGGCTGACCGAAGCCTTGGTCATTGCCCAGGCAGCGAAGTTTTCCAGAAAGGGGACCGCTTCTTCCTGCATGGCGGTGAGCAGAGACTGGAAGAAGCCCACGGCCCGCCCCAGGTTGTAGAAGAGATCCGTGCCGGCGGCCAGGTCGCGGCAGCGTTCCATGTCGTCGGCGCTTAAAGTCGCCGTGGAAAGGATTTCGTAGGGCGGCGCGGTCTGGGCGTTGAGGGCGAACTTGTCCCGGTTTCGATGCAGAGGGGTTCCCGGCAGGACGGCGAGAGGGAAGATGTCCAGATGATTGGGGGTGAAACCCAGGGCCGTATTCAGACTGTGGGTAAAGCCGGTGTAGTCGTCCGTGGGCAGGCCGTAGATGAGGTCGAGGCCGAAAGTGACCCCTTCGGCGGCGAGCAGGCGGACCTTGCGCGCGAAGAGCTCAGGGTCGAGGGAACGGTGAACCTGGCGCAGCACCTTGGGGTTGGCGGACTGCAGGCCGATCTGCACCGAGCAGGACAGGCGGGCCAGCAGGCGGACCGTTTCCCGATCGAGGAAGTCCGCTTTGGCTTCGAGGTGAAAGTGGATGTGGGGCGCCCGTTCGGCCAGCAGGCGCAGCAGCATCTTGCCCCGCTCGGGGGGGTAGTTGAAGGTGGAATCCAGCACCCAGACCTGGGAGACGCCCTGCCGAACAAAGAGGTCGAGTTCGGCGCGGAGGCGTTCAAAGGAGACGGGACGTACACCGTGATGACCGCGTGCGTCAAAGCAGAAATCGCAGCCGAAAGGGCAGCCGCGGGAAGTTTCCCATAAAACGCCCTGGCCTGTCTGGGGAACCAGTGTCCCGGTCAGCCAGGGGGAGGTCAGTTCATCCAGGCTCTCGGGTCCGGCATTGGTTTCGCAGACTGCGGGGGCCTGCTGGTTTTTAAAAAGAATTCCAGCCCTTGGGGTGGCCGCCTCGGAATCCTGCCAGGCGGTCAGCAGGTGAGCGAAGGGGATTTCCCCCTCCCCGCAGACGAGGGCGTCAAAAATCCCCTCGGCCAGAATGGCGGCGGCATCGGCGGTGGCTTCGGGCCCGCCGGCGACCAGCCGCAGGGCGGGACGGCGTTGTTTGAGCTGCCGGGCCAACTGGGTCAGGCGGCGGCGGTTCCAGACGTAGATGGGAAAGGCCACCAGGTCGGGAGCGAAGGCCAGGATGCCGGCGAGGATGTCTTCGTCGCTCTGGTCGGGGAAAAAATCAGGAAGGTGGGTTGCCGACCTCAGGGAGGCGGGCAGCGCGGCCGCCAGGCAGGCGGCGGCCAACGGCACCGCTTGGGCCGACCGGCGGACGTGCAATGTGGGCAGGACGATGGTCATGATCCCTCTCCATGGGGCTGGCTGCAGCCGGTTCTTCAGTCGACGATTTCCGCCGGTGGCGCCCTGTGCAGTCGTTTTGCCGTGGTTTTGATGCCATGCTTGGCAAAACGGGCGTGAAAGTGATCGTAATCCTTCTGCAGCTGGCTCAGGGTCAGGTGATAGCCGTAATTCATAATGTGGTGGCGGGCCGCGTTGCTCATGGGGTTCTGGAAAAAGAGCATGGACTCTTCGCGTCCCGGTTCGATCAGCAGGATGTCCACCTCGGGGTGGCAGCGCCCGTAGGTCTCCAGCGCCAGGTCGAGTTTTTCCTTGTTCTCGATACGGCGGGCCTGTTCCCAGGCGGAGCTGAGCCCCAGGTGGGCAATGCTGGAACATCGACCGAAAGACAGAGATGGCAGGCAGATGTGCTCCCGGTCGTTGTTCATCGGCACCCGGGGGTTGACGACCAGGATGAGTTTGGCGCCCCGTTCAATAGCGATATCGATATGCGAAACGCGGCCGACGGAGCCGTCGAGATAGAAACGGTCGCCGATCTGCAGCGGGCTGAAGAAGAAGGGGATGGCGCAGGAGGCAGTAATGGCCTGACAGATTGCCATATCCCGGTATCCTTCGGTGCCGAAGACGACTCGGGTCCCGCGGTCGAGGTCATAGGCCGGGATATACAGTTCGGCCTTGAGCCGATCAAACGCATCGGCGATATTCTCCTGTGCGAAGGCTTCGCGCAGGTAGCGCTGCATTGGCTCCAGGGAGAAGAGACCAGCAGGGAACTGCTCCTGCACGATCTTCACCATATCCGAAAAAGTGAAGCCCCAACCCTTGCGGCGATGGTGGCGAAAAATGCCGAAAAGGTTGCGGGAGACATCCCAGAGGGACTTGAAAATGGCCCCCTTGTCCATGCGGTAGATATCTCCGCGTCGCCAGTTGAAGACCGTCGAGTCGTTGCTCGCGAGTGCTTTGAAAAGAGTCTCGGGGGCGATGCGGTTGGCCATGAGGGTGGCGATGACCGAACCGGCGCTGACGCCGACATACATATCAAAACGGCGGCTGGAAAAGCCGGGCAAAAAGAGGCGATCGACGGCGGTCAGGCAACCGATTTCGTAGGCGGCTCCCATGATCCCGCCACCGGCGAGGACGAGAGCGGTCTTGTGGGAGGCACCGGCCATAGTCACCTATTTCTTGGCTCGGACTTTAATCTTGGGTTTGCCATCTTCCGTGACGACGACGAAATCGACTTCCCTGTCACCGAATTTTTCACGGATTTTTTCCCGCTGACGGGATAAAAACTCGGCCACCTGCTGCCGGTCGGGGGCGGTGCCGGCCAGGTTGCAGGCCTGACGAGCCGTCACCAGATCCTGGTAGAGTCGGTCGACGGTCGCGTCCGGCGGTGATTCGCCCTCTTGCCGTGCGCGGGGTTCTCCCTCGGGTTGGGGGCGCTTGAGCTTGGCCAGATGTCGCTCGTACTTGCCTTCGTCGATGAGGCGCAGAATGCGGTCCCAATGACTGGCGTAGCTGTGGAAGCGGGCCAGCAGGGACTGGTGGCGGAAGCGCAGATCGGTCTGGATGATGCGCCGGTTGCTGAGAAGACGCAGCCGGCGCGAAAGTTCCTCCCGCTCCCGGATGGGTTCGCGCTTCTCGACCCCGCCAAAATACTGTTCGTAGCGGATCTGGAGATCCTTGAGATCCTGCTCCATTTCGACCAGGGCCACAGAGATGGCGTTTCTTTCTTGCATGGCAGCCTTTCCTTGAAAAACTTACTATACTCAATCCCTTGACGCTTTGCAAAGGTGTATGTTGCCAACGCCCTTGTTTTATAGGGCTAATTCCTTGACTGCCCCGCACCTTTGCATAATAATGACCGTTTTAAAAGACTCCATCGGAAAGGGGCTGTCCCCATGGAAAAAAACGTCGCGGCGGTCATTTTGGCAGCGGGTCAGGGAACCCGCATGAAATCGAATAAACCCAAGGTGCTGCATCCTGTTGCCGGGCAGCCCATGGTCTGCTATCCCGTCAATCTGGCGGCAGGTCTTGGCTGTCGACCGACCGTGCTGGTTGTAGGCCATGGCGCTGAGCAGGTCCAGGCGGAACTGGCCGGCTGGGAGGTTGTGTTCGCCCGCCAGGAGGAACAGCTGGGGACCGGACACGCCCTGCTCTGCGCCCGCGAGGCCCTGGGCGATTTCGAGGGGACCTTGCTTTTGCTTTGCGGCGATGTTCCCCTTCTGCGGGCGGAGACTCTCGAACAGCTTCTTTCCTGGCACCATGCCCAGCAGGCGGCGGTTACCGTGCTTACGGCCAATCTGGACGAACCCCACGGCTACGGACGCATCGTGCGGGAGGGAGAGCAGGTGCTGCGCATCGTCGAGGAGAAGGATGCCACTGCCAGAGAAAAAGCCATTCACGAAATCAATACGGGCATCTATGCCATGGAAATCCCCTGGGCGTTCGAGGCGCTGCGCACGGTCGGTCGGGACAACGCTCAGGGGGAATACTACCTGACGGACATCATCGCGGTCGCCCGTCAGCAGGGGCTGACCGTGAGCGCGCTGCCGGTGGCGGGTGCGACCGAAACCCTGGGTATCAACGACCGGGTGCAGCTGGCGGCAGCCGATGCGCTCATGCGTCAGCGCCTCAATGAAAAACTGATGCGCGCCGGCGTGAGCTTCATCGACCCGGCGGCCACCTACGTCGATGCCCGCACCGAGATCGGGCCGGATACGGTGGTCTATCCCGGGGTGCATCTGCGCGGCGCCAACCGCATCGGGCGCGACTGCATTCTGGAGCCGGGCGTAATCATCGCCGATTGCACTCTCGGGGATGGCGTCCATGTCAAGGCGGGCTCGGTCCTGCAGGACTCCCGCGTGGGGGATGGTACCGATATTGGTCCCATGGCCCATCTGCGGCCTGGGACGGAGCTGGCCGGCCGGAACAAGATCGGCAACTTCGTCGAAACCAAGAAGGCCGTCATCGGCCTGGGGTCCAAGGCCAGCCATCTGACCTATATCGGCGACGCCGAGGTCGGCGCCGAGGTCAACATTGGCTGCGGCACCATTACCTGCAACTATGACGGTGTCAACAAGCACAAGACCATCATTGAGGACGGCGTTTTTGTTGGCAGCGACACCCAGTTCGTGGCCCCGGTACGCATCGGGCGCAACAGCCTCATCGGGGCCGGCTCGACCATTACCAAGGACGTCCCCGCCGATGCCTTGGCGCTGTCGCGGAGCGAGCAAAAGGTGATTGAGGGCTGGGTGCTGCGAAAGCGCAAGAAAGAAAGTAAATCGTGAGGCGTGAAGCGTGAGGGGTATCCCCTTGCCTCACTTCCCTCTTTACCCTTACCCGGAGTTGACGACGCATGTGTGGAATTGTTGGTTACATCGGTTTTCAGGAAGCCACGCCCATTATCCTCGACGGCCTGCGCCGCCTTGAATATCGCGGGTATGATTCGGCCGGCATCGCCACCCTGGACGGCGGCACCATAGAGATCCGTCGCGCCCGCGGCAAGCTGGTGAATCTCGAAAAGATCCTGCAGGAACGCCCCCTGACCGGCTCCTGCGGCATTGGCCATACCCGCTGGGCCACCCATGGGCGCCCCTCGGAAATCAACGCGCACCCACACTATGCCGGCGGCATCGTCGTCGTTCATAACGGGATCATCGAAAATTACCTCCCCCTGAAAGAGAGGCTGCGCGCCCAGGGGCACAACTTCAGCTCCGAAACGGACACGGAGGTCATTGCCCACCTGGTGCATCAGCACTATGCCGAGTGCGCCGACTTCGAGACCGCCGTGCGGCGGGCGCTGGCCGAAGTGCGCGGGGCCTACGCCGTCGCCATCCTGTGCGAACAGGAGCCCGGCAAGCTTATTGCCGCCAAGCTCGGCTCGCCGCTGGTGCTGGGGCAGGGGCAGGGCGAGTTTTTTGTAGCCTCCGACATCCCGGCCATGCTCTCCCACACCCGGGAGATGATCTTTCTGGAAGATGGGGAGCTGGCGGTCTTCGCCGACGGGCGCATGCAGGTGACGACTCTGGCCGGCGACGTTCTGCAGAAGACGGTCAAGACCATTACCTGGAGCCCTCTGATGGCGGAAAAAGGGGGGTACAAGCACTTCATGCTCAAGGAGATTTTCGAGCAGCCCCGGGCCATCGCCGATACGCTGGCCGGCCGCTTGCGCGACGAGGCGGGGGATGTCTATCTCGAAGACCTCCAGCTGGGCGATGAGGAGCTGCGGCAGATCGACAAGCTGACCATCGTCGCCTGCGGCACCTCCTGGCATGCGGGACTGGTGGGCAAGTTTCTCATCGAAAAGCTGGCACGACTGCCGGTGGAAGTCGACATTGCCAGTGAGTTCCGCTATCGCGATCCTATTGTTAACGAGCGTATTCTGACCATTCTCATCAGCCAGAGCGGGGAAACGGCCGACACCCTGGCGGCCCTGCGGGAGGCCAAGGGCAAGGGCGGCAAAGTCGTGGCCGTCTGCAATGTGGTCGAATCGTCCATCGCTCGCGAGAGCGACGGCGTGATCTACACCCACGCCGGCCCCGAGATCGGCGTCGCTTCCACCAAGGCTTTCACCACTCAGCTGGTGGCGCTGAACCTGCTGGCTATTCGGCTCGGACGGGCCCTGGGAACCCTGAGTGCCGAAGCGGCCCGTTCACTCCTCGCCGCTTTGACGACGCTGCCGCGCAAAGTCGAGGATACCCTCGAATTGGACAAGGAGCTGCAGGCGGTCGCCCAGAATTTCATGAATGCCCGCGATTTCCTCTATCTCGGCCGGGGCAACCAGTATCCCGTCGCCCTGGAAGGCGCTCTCAAACTCAAGGAAATCTCCTATATCCATGCCGAAGGCTATCCTGCCGGCGAAATGAAGCACGGTCCCATCGCTCTCATCGACGAGAATCTGCCGGTGGTGGTCGTTGCTCCCCATAATGAGACTTTCGAAAAAGTTGTCTCCAATATGGAGGAGGTCCGGGCCCGTTCCGGACGCATCATCGCCATCGGCACGGCGGGTGGACCCGATCTTGCCGGGGTGGCCGATGTGGTGCTTTCCGTGCCGGAGATAGCCGATGAACTCCTACCCATCCTGACCTCCGTCCCTTTGCAGCTGCTGGCCTACCATGTGGCTGTCTCAAAAGGTACGGACGTCGATCAGCCCCGCAACCTGGCCAAAAGCGTTACCGTGGAGTAAGAATCTTGCGTATTCGAAAGAGATGGCTCTTTGCCTGGCTGCGCCGCCGCAGCACCGCTTTTCTCAGCCACTTCCGCATCAGCGAGAACACCTTCATGGCCACCCTGGCGGTGGTCATCGGCCTGCTCTCGGGGCTTGGCAACTACGCCTTCCGCAAGACCATCGATTTTTTTCACTGGCTGATCTTCGAGCATGGTGGTGCCCTGTTGGGCATCTCGATGACGGAGTGGAGCTGGAGCCGGTTGCTGCTGGTCTTTTTTCCGGTCATCGGCGGGCTGCTGCTGATTCCTTTCGGGCTCTTTTTTGCCCGGGACATGCGTTACGGTTTTCCCGCCTTTCTGGAGCAGGTCAATCTGCGCGGTGCCAAGATTCCCGGCCGTACTATTTTTACCCGCGGACTGGCCAGCGCCATCACCATAGGCACCGGCGGCTCGGCCGGACAGGAAGGGCCCATCGCCCAGATCGGCGGGGCCATCGGCAGCCAGTTCGGCCAGGCCTTCAAGGTCAGTGGTGACCGTCTCAAAGTGCTGGTGGCCTGCGGGGTGTCAGGCGGCGTGGCCGCCACCTTCAACGCCCCCATCGCCGGCGTTTTTTTCGCCCAGGAAATCGTTCTGCTTTCCTCGTTCGAGCTCTCCAGCTTCACCTCCATCGTCATTGCCAGCGGCATGAGTACCGTCGTCTCCCGCGCCCTGCTCGGCAACGTACCGGCCTTCGCCGTGCCCCCCTATGTCATGGGCAGCGCCTGGGAAATAGCCCTCTATGTTCTGCTGGGCATGATCATCGGCGTGCTGGCGGCCGCTTTTATCGATGTGCATTTTCGCGTCAAGGAAGTCTTTGACAAACTGCGTCTGCCCCCCCTGGCCAAGCCGATTTTCGGCGGTCTGCTCGTCGGCGTCATTGGCGTCTTTTTTCCGGCGGTGTTCGGCAACGGCTACGAATTCATGGAAGCGGTCATGCACGGCGAAGGGCTATGGTACCTGTTGGCTGCGCTTATCCTGATGAAGGCGCTGGCCACGTCCATCACCCTGGGAAGCGGTTTGCCCGGCGGACTCTTTGCCCCGTCCCTCTATATCGGCGCCGTCACCGGCGGCGCTTTCGGCAAGCTGGCTCAGATCATCTTCCCGTCGGTGGCCGCATCGCCGGGCGCCTACGCACTGGTCGGCATGGGAGCCTTTCTGTCGGCAGCCACCCATGCGCCCATGACCGCCATCTTCCTGCTCTTTGAGATGACGTCCTCCTACGAGGTCATCATCCCCATTATGCTTTCCTGCGTCATCGGCACCGCCATCAGCCGCCACTTCAAGAAGGACAGTCTGGACACGGTGGAGCTGTCGCGGGCCGGCATCAATCTGGAGGCGGGCAAGGAACGCAACATCATGAAGTCGATCAAGGTGCGCGAAGTCATGAGCGGCTCGCCCGAGTCGATTCCGGAAAACATGACCCTGGGGCAGTTCGCCAATTTCACGGCCACCACCCGACACACCAATTTCCCTCTGGTGAGTGCCACGGGGGAGTTGACGGGCATCATCTCCGTACAGGATTTCATGGGGGTCGTCTTCGAGCGCGACCTGCGGGATCTGATTGTGGTGAAAGAGCTGGCGACTCTCGACGTCATCACCGTCACCGAAGACGAGGATCTCGATCAGGCCATGCGCAAGATCGGCTACCGCAACATCGAGCAGTTGCCGGTGGTGGACCGGGAGGGGAGCAACCGGCTGGTGGGGATTATCTCCCGGCGGGACATGGTCGCCGCTTACAATCGGGCCCTGATGACCCGTACCCTGGAGGACGCCGATGATTGATCTGCTGGCCGGGCTCAATGCGCCGCAGCGGCAGGCGGTGGAACAGACCGAGGGTCCTCTGCTCATCCTGGCCGGGGCCGGCTCGGGCAAGACGCGCACCCTCATTCATCGTATCGCCTATCTACTGCATCATCAGAAAGTCGCCCCCTGGGAAATTCTCGCCGTCACCTTCACCAACAAGGCTGCTGCCGAAATGAAGGAGCGTCTGGAGCGCCTGCTCGGGCAGGAGGAACTTCCCTGGGTCGCCACCTTTCATGCTACCTGTGTGCGCATCCTGCGGCGTGAAATCGGTGCCCTGGGGTTTACCACCAACTTCACCATCTACGATGATCAGGATCAGCTGCGCCTGCTCAAGGACATCCTTAAGGAGCTGCACGTCCCCGAAAAGGTGGCCAAGGAACGCGCCGCCGCCACCTTCATCGATCAGTGCAAGAATCGGGGGCTTTTCCCGGCCGAGCTGGAGGGGCAGGATTCGCCCGACGAGGCCCTGATCCGGGTTTATGACCTCTATCAGCGGAAGATGCAGCAGGCCAACGCGCTGGACTTCGGCGATCTCATCCTCTACACCATCGCCCTGTTTGAGAAGCATCCCGAGGTGCTCGACCGCTACCGTCGCCGGTTCCGCTACATCCTGGTGGATGAGTTCCAGGACACCAATCAGGTCCAGTACCGGCTGGTGAAGCTGCTGGCTTCGGGCTACGGCAACCTGTGCGTGGTTGGTGACGACGACCAGTCCATTTATGCCTGGCGGGGGGCCGAGATCAGCAATATCCTCGGTTTCGACCGGGACTTTCCCGGCACCCAGGTCATCCGCCTGGAGCAGAATTACCGTTCCACTACCACCGTCCTGGAGGCGGCCGGTCATGTGGTCGCCCGCAATCTCGGCCGCAAAGGCAAGACCCTGTGGACGGAAAATCCGGAGGGGGAGAAGATCACCCTGGAGGCCCTGGCCGATGACCTGGAAGAAGCCCGCTATGTCGCCGGAGAAATCGCCCGCCTGAAGAAATCCGGCCGTCCCCTGCGGGACATCGCCGTCTTCTACCGCACCAATGTGCAGTCCCGTGTTCTGGAAGAAGCCCTGCGCGGCCAGGGGCTGCCCTACGTCATGTTCGGCGGCCTGAAATTCTACAGCCGCATGGAGATTAAAGACGTCCTGGCCTATTTGCGGGTACTCGTCAATCCGGCCGACTCGGTCTCGGCCCGGCGCATTATCAACGTGCCGACGCGGGGCATCGGCGCCGCCACCGTGGAGCGGATCGGCCAGTATGAAGAAGAGGCCGGCGGCTTTCTGCCCGCTTGCCTGGCGGCTTTGGATCATGGTGCGATCCGGGGCGCCGCTGCCAAGAAGGTCGGCGAGTTCGTGGCCCTCATGGACGATTACCGTGCCCGCCTGGAGCACATGCCTTATCCCGCCCTGACGGCGGCGCTTATCGATGACAGTGGCTATGGGCCGATGCTGCGCGACGAGCGCACGGAAGAGGCGCGGGGCCGGCTGGAAAATCTGGAGCAGCTGCTGGCCGGCATGGAGGAACATTACGGCTCGGAAGGGACTCTGCAGGATTACCTGGAGCAGGTTTCTCTCATCACCGATCTCGACTCCTACGATCCCAGCCTCGACCGCGTCACCCTCATGACCCTGCACGCTGCCAAAGGGTTGGAGTTTCCCATCGTCTTCATGACGGGCATGGAAGAGGGCCTCTTCCCCCATGCCCGTGTGGGGGCCGATGACGGCGACGTCGAGGAGGAGCGCCGTCTCTGTTATGTGGGGATGACCCGGGCCATGGAGAAGCTCTATCTGACCCAGGCCCGGCGTCGCCGGGTTTACGGCAGTTTTCAGTTCAATCCCCCCAGCCGCTTTCTGGAAGAGATACCCGCTTCGCTGCTGGCCGGCAGCGAGACGCCGTCCCTGAAAAAGCCGGCGCAGCACAACCTGGCTTCCATCTTCGAGCAGATGGAGCCGGCTCCCTTCGCCGACGAGGATGAGGATTTCTTCGAAGAGGAAGTACGTGTCGTTCCCGAGGCCGAAGAGGGCTTGCGTATCGGCATTCGCGTCCGTCATGTCAAATTTGGCGTCGGCACGGTACGGCGCCTGGAAGGGAGCGGCGACAACCAGAAGGTCATCGTCTATTTCAATACGGTGGGCCCCAAAAAGCTCCTGCTTAAGTTTGCCGGACTGGAGCCGGCCTAAAGTCAGGGCAGTCGACTCACCAGGCGGGTTGAGGCCTCACGTACGACCTGCCGGAAGGTGATGGGTTTCTCCTGAAAGGTGTCATAGGCGAAATTCACCTCGTCCATTCCTTCCCAGACGATGCTGCCATCCCAACTGTCCCAGACGGAGAGAAAAAGGCGGACGTTGCCCGACTTGGTCTGGAAGAGGCGCAGACCAAAGAAGCTGAGCCGGCTCTGGCTGTTCTGGGAGAAATTGGCCAGTTTGAGCTGGGCCAGATAACGGTGTCCGGTCATCTCACCCACCTTCATCAGCGCATCCTGCTTGAATATACCGGTAAAGTGATACTCTTCGAACATGCTGCGGTATTCCGTGGCCATGCCATTGCGGTTGATGTGGCCGATGGTTTCCGACAGGGTGGACAGGGGGATGTCGGGGCGGTGTTTCTCCAGAGCCAGGGCAAAGATCAGCGCCACGCTCTGCCGGTCTTCTTCCTGGCCGGTGACGGAGGTGGGGGTGATGACGGCGAGACCGTAGGTTTCCAGTTGTTTTGCTTCGAGGGATACGTTGTGAGTCTGCGCCGTACCGTCAATCTGTTTGAGGCAGCCGCTGAGTGTGAGGGCGGCCAGAACACTCAACAGTAGAGTCAGGGCGCGCGTAAGCTTCAGAGGGCGGGTGGGTCTGCTGGCGTATCGCATAGTGGCCTCCCTGGCACGAAGGGCAGCGAATCTCTTACTTTTAATTATACACCCTTCTGGCCGTCTCACCGGCTCCGGTGGCAACTGACCTTGAAAAAAACGCCCCGCAGGAAAGACGATTCCTGAGGGGCGTTGTGATGTCGCGGGCTACTCTCAGCCTCGGGCCTCAGGTAGAAGCTCCTCCAGCAGGGTGAATAATTCCTCCAGATCGGCCGGGGTGAAGTCGGCCATGTGTGGAATGCGGAAGGTCTTGTTCTTGATTTTGCCGTAGCCGTTGTCAATGGCGTAGCCCCGCTCGCTGGCCAGCTTCTTCAACTTTTCCAGATCGGTGCGCTGGTCGTTTTGCCCGGCAGTCAGGGTCATGGAACGGTAGCCCTCGGCGGCGAAGAGACCGAATCCCTGCGCCTGGATCCACTGGCGGGTCATCTCAGCCATCTGCCGGTGGCGGGCGTAACGGTTGTCGAGCCCTTCCGCCATCATTTTGGCGAGCTGGTGGTCGAGGGCGTAGATGAGGCTGATGCAGGGCGTGCTGGGGGTGTTGTCCTTGAGATCATTCTGCTCGAACTCTTCGAAGTCGAAGTAGTAGCCGCGATCGGGCGTCGTCTTCGCCTTGTCGAGAGCCCGGCGCGATACGGCGAAGACGGCCAGCCCCGGCGGCAGGCCGAAAGCCTTCTGCACGCCGGCCAGACAGACGTCGGTCTGCAGGGCGGCCAGGTCGAGCGGGACGGCGCTCATGGAGGAGACGGTGTCGACAATAAAGGAGACCTCGGGATATTTCTTCATGACTTCGGCGATCTCGGCCAGAGGAGACATGACGCCGGTGGAGGTCTCGTTGTGAACGACGGTCATGGCGTCGTACTTGCCGCTGGCCAGGGCGCTGTCGACCATTTCCGGCGTGATGGGCTGCCCCCATTCGGCGCTGAACAGATCGGCTTCGAGCCCGCAGCGGCGGGTGACGTCGTGCCATTTGGCGCTGAAGGCGCCATTGGCGAAGTTCGCGCAGCGCTTCTGCACCAGATTGCGTACAGCCCCTTCCATGACCCCGAAGGCGCTGGAGGTGCTGAGAAAGACGGGATCGCTGGTATTGAGAAGCGTCTTGAGGGCCCGGGTCACCCGCTGATGCAGGACAGCGTATTCTTTCATACGGTGCCCGATCATGGGGGCGCACATGGCCTCCATGACGTCGCGACTGACTTCTACCGGTCCGGGGATGTAAAGTTTCTTGCCCATCGTCGAGGTCTCCTTACTCGTAGGGACAAAATAAAAAACGCCTGGCTCCAGTGATGATGGGGAGCCCAGGCGAACGGCTGACCGGGCCTTGATATCCTGCTCCCCGGTGGTATCCCACCTTTCGCCAGTCACAGGAGGCCCTTGAATTGTTCGGTTAATCTGGCGACTCATTAGCATATCCGCCGGGGCGCTGTCAAGCCGTTCGCGCCAACGGTCGCCCCGGTTCAGGCAAATGGCGGGGCTGGACTGGACGGTTGAGAATTTTCTCCAGAAACCCCTTGACATTCTATCTGAGCTGATTATATTTAGCGCTGTTGTTAGCACTCCCTGTGAATGAGTGCTAACAACAGCGCTGGCGAAAGGCCTTGGGAGTCTATCCCTGATTTCATTTTAGAGTGAGAAGAAAGGAGCAGAAACATGAACATCAGACCGCTGCACGACCGTATCATTGTGGAAAGAGTGGAAGAAGAGACCATGACCGCCGGGGGGCTCATCATCCCCGACTCCGCTAAAGAAAAGCCCCAGCAGGGTGTTGTTGTTGCCGCCGGCAAAGGCAAGGTGACCGAGGACGGCAAGGTGCTTGGCATGGACGTCAAGGTGGGCGACAAGGTGCTGTTCGGCAAGTACGCCGGTACCGAAATCAAGATTGAAGGCAAAGAATTTTTGATGATGCGCGAGGATGACATTCTCGGCGTCGTTGAAAAGTAATCCGTATATCAAATCTGACAAGGAGGATATAGATTATGGCAGCTAAGGAAATCAAATTCGGGCAGGACGCCCGTGCAAAAATTCTCAAGGGCGTTAACGCCCTGGCCGATGCCGTCAAGGTAACCCTGGGCCCCAAGGGTCGCAACGTGGTCATCGAGAAGTCTTTCGGCGCGCCTTTGATCACCAAGGACGGCGTCACCGTCGCCAAGGAGATTGAACTCGACGATAAGTTTGAAAACATGGGCGCCCAGCTCGTCAAGGAAGTCGCTTCCAAGACTTCCGATGTTGCTGGTGACGGCACCACTACCGCGACCGTACTGGCCCAGGCCATTTACCGCGAAGGTGTCAAGCTGGTGACCGCCGGTCACAATCCCATGGAAATCAAGCGCGGCATCGACAAGGCGGTTGAAGTCTGCGTTGCTTCGCTGAAAGAGCTCTCCAAGCCCATCAAGGATCACAAGGAAATCGCCCAGGTTGGCACCATCTCCGCCAACAGCGACAAGACCATCGGCGACATCCTGGCCGAGGCCATGGAGAAAGTCGGCAAGGAAGGGGTTATCACCGTCGAGGAAGCCAAGTCGATGGAGACCACTCTGGAGACCGTCGAGGGCATGCAGTTCGACCGCGGCTATCTCTCCCCCTATTTCGTGTCCGATGCCGAGCGTATGGAAGCCGTCCTCGAAGACGCGCTGATCCTCATTCACGACAAGAAGATCAGCAATATGCGCGATCTGCTGCCCATTCTTGAGCCGGTGGCCAAGCAGGGCCGTCCCCTCATGATCATCGCCGAGGACGTGGAAGGTGAAGCGCTGGCCACTCTGGTGGTCAACAAGCTGCGCGGCACCCTGAACGTCGCTGCCGTCAAGGCTCCCGGCTTCGGTGACCGCCGCAAGGCCATGCTTGAAGATATCGCTGTCCTCACCGGCGGCAAGGTGATCTCCGAAGACATCGGCTTCAAGCTGGAGACCGCTACTCTCGATATGCTCGGCCGCGCCAAGCGCATTGTCATCGACAAGGACAACACCACCATCATCGACGGCGCCGGTGCCGAAGCCGACATCCAGGCTCGCGTCAAGACCATTCGCGCCCAGATGGAAGAGACCAGCAGCGACTACGATCGCGAGAAGCTGCAGGAGCGGCTGGCCAAGCTCGTCGGCGGCGTCGCCGTAGTCAAGGTCGGTGCGGCTACCGAGACCGAGATGAAAGAGAAGAAGGCTCGCGTTGAGGACGCTCTGCACGCCACTCGCGCCGCTGTTGAGGAAGGGATCGTCCCCGGAGGCGGTGTCGCTCTGCTGCGCTGCATCGCCGGTCTGAACTCCCTCAAGCTGGCCGGCGAAGAACAGTTTGGTGTCAATATCGTCAAGCGCGCTCTCGAAGAGCCTCTGCGTCAGATCGCTGCCAACGCCGGCATGGAAGGCTCCATCGTCATTGACAAGGTACTCAGCAAGAAGGGGTCCTTCGGTTTCGATGCTTCCGCCGACGTCTATGGCGACATGATCGAAAAAGGCATCATCGATCCGACCAAAGTGTCCCGCAGCGCCCTGCAGAACGCCGCTTCCGTGGCCGGTCTGATGCTGACCACCGAGGCCGTTATCGCCGAACTGCCCAAGGACGAAGCGATGCCCGCCATGCCCGGCGGCATGGGCGGCATGGGCGGCATGGGCGGCATGATGTGAGTGCGACGAGAGTCGCGTAGGTAGCTAGCCTAAAAGGTACCACGCTAGTAGCGAGGGGGGCTTTGTCCCCCTCGCAAATGCTACGCAGCAGGACTTCTTCGTAAGCCCTGAAAAACCTTTAAAATTAGCATAAAATCCCGGTGTCCGGGCTTATTGTCCGGACCTGGAAACTCGTCTTGCATATATACATCCCTACGGGATTATACATACAAGATGCACAGGTATTGGATAATAGTCCAATATCCCTCAATGAGAGGGGTAGCTTAGTGTGCTGGTTGAACTAGAGTTAATCAGCTCTCGGAAGAACCCTTTCAAAGGTTGCAAGAAAATCTTGCTGCCATCAAGAAGATTGGGTAATTGCGCGAAACGACAAGCTGCCCACCACTTCACAAGTGATAGATTCCTACGGCCAAAATGCTCTTTGACCAAACGCGTCTATCAATCAATGAATGTCTTTCGGAAAACATCCCGAAGGCATCCTCTCAAAGAAGGAATTTCTGTTGCTGCTTCTTATAAAGCAGTAACGGGGATATCCAGGATCATTATGCTAGCGGCTGCTAAGCCTGCCGGCGTAAGCCAATCCTTGCATTGTCTCGACCAAAAAATAAAAATATTTTTGGTAGTGAGACCAGTTGTCCGACCAACTGTAGCCTAGGGGTAGTGCGTCACTGGTAACGGTGAGGTGCGAAGCTCCCTGACAATGTACCCCCGTATCTGCGGATTTTGATCATCGTGAGATGACAGAATGATACTGCCAGCGACACGGTCGTTGAGGGACTAGGCTGGATGGTATGGTTAACACATGTGAACTGCTGATAAACACCGTCAACCGCACAGAGCCAAATGTCGCTGATAGGCTCTAACCAAAAGGTATGTGACAGGACCGTCCTCTTCCATCTGGGGCGGCGTCGGCAAAATTGTCACCGGTGAAAAGGCAGAACCTAACCCATTCGTGTGCAAGGATTGGAACTCGGTAAGCCCGTATTTCCGCCCACTGGGCAGGTGAGCCGTGAGGCGAGCTGTTGGGAGTGCGGGTAAAGGATGCCGGAGAAAGCGAATGCCTGACTGTAATGGTCGGGATAGGAGCCATTGCTCCGACCCGAAAGGGTGCAGACTTCCGGCGGGTCTTTATGCGTGTGAACACGTGTAAAGCTCTCTAAAAACGGACGGGCATAAACCCAGTCCACAATCAGAACTCCGAAGGGAAAAAGAAACACATTTTCCCTTCGGGGGAGAGGTGCGTCTTTTGTCCCCTAGGTGTTCCAACACAGGAGGACAGCAAGATGAGCACCGAAAAACAGGGGCCTGCGTCCTTCCATTTTCCGGAACACTGGCATGCCATCGATTGGTATCGGGTGCAAAGGAAGGTGAGAGGGCTACAGGTCAGGATCGCGCAGGCGACCAAAGAGGGTCAATGGAGACGTGTTAAACAGCTACAGCGTCTTCTGGTCCGCTCGTTTGCAGCTAGGGCATTGGCTGTCAGACGAGTTACCGAAAACCGGGGCAAAAGAACGCCCGGTATAGATGGGGAGTTGTGGAGTACCCCTAACTCCAAATGGAAAGCCATCGAGCGGTTGAAACGGACAGGATATCGTCCCAAACCGCTACGTCGGATTTATATTCCGAAGTCGAACGGCAAGCGTCGTCCGCTCGGAATCCCGACGATGTCAGACAGAGCCATGCAGGCGCTTTACCTGCTGGCCCTCGAACCGGTCTCGGAAACAACCGCTGACCGGAACAGCTATGGCTTCCGTCCACAGCGTTCCACGGCCGACGCAATTGAGCAATGTTTTGTCAATCTCAGTCGCAAGAACTCGGCCGAGTGGGTTTTGGAGGGAGATATCAAGGGATGCTTCGACAACATCAGCCACGACTGGTTGCTTGAACATGTTTCTATGGACAAGCAGGTTTTAAGGAAATGGCTGAAAGCGGGCTACATGGAGTCGAACCGCTTCAATCCGACAGAGGCCGGTACTCCGCAAGGAGGTATTATCTCGCCGGTATTGTCTAACCTTGCGCTTGATGGTTTGGAAGGAGTGCTTGAGGAACATTTCGGGCAGAAGAACACCAAGAAGAGCTACAAGACCAAGGTTAACTATGTGCGTTATGCAGATGATTTCATCATTACCGGCATCTCGAAAGAGTTGTTGGAAACAGAAATCAAGCCGATTGTCGAAGCCTTTATGCTGGAGCGCGGTCTGCAACTGTCAGCAGAAAAGACGGTAATAACGAATATTTCTGAAGGGTTTGACTTTCTTGGCCAAAATATCCGCAAATACAATGGCAAAATGCTGATCAAGCCGAGTCGGGGTAATATGCGGGCGCTCTTGGCCAAGGTGCGGAACGTGATTAAGCGGAATCCAACGGTACCCACGGATATTTTGATAAAACGACTCAATCCCATATTAAAGGGTTGGGCTAATTATCATCGACATGTGGTTGCCAAGGAGACCTACAATTATGTCGATTACCGTACTTGGAAACTCCTGTGGAAATGGTGCCGTCGGCGACATTCAAAACGCCAAAAGCGCTGGATTAAAGAAAAATACTTTAAAACAGTGGGTACCCGGAACTGGGTTTTCCAGAGTGTCAGCAAAAATGGGGATCATTTTTCACTCATCTATGCTAACGACACGCCCATCAAGCGGCATACTAAGGTTCAGTCTGAAGCGAATCCGTACGACCCAGAGTGGGAGATTTATTTTGAGAAACGCCACGAGCGGATCTGGAAAGACTCCTATGTGATTAGACGGAAACTCTACGGACTCTGGACGGAGCAGGACAAGCGATGCTTGGTTTGTCATCATCCCATCACCAAAGACACAGATTGGGATATTCACCATCTGGTTCGGCGGATTGATGGGGGAAGTGACAACCTCTCCAATTTGGTACTGCTGCACCCCACCTGCCATACGCAGCTACATGCTGCCGGTTTAAGGGTGAGGAAGCCGGTTCGGTCATTGACCGGACTTATAAAGGCTTGAGCGGAGTGCGGGGAAACTCGCACGCTCCGTTCTTAGGGGAGGGGCGGCCAGCAATGGCCGCTCCTTACCCGACTGACCGCTGCTCTTTGAGCTGCACTGGAACAACCAAAAAATCCCCCGGAAGCAATTCCGGGGGATTTTTTTTGAGCTGATAAGAAAGGGCTGGCGGATCAGAGAATGTAATCGGCGACCCGCTCCCGGGGCATAGGCGACACTTCGACGGTCCAGCTCTGCTCCCCCTGCCGCAGCAGCACCTCCAGGCGCGGTTCGTCCTTACCCTTGCCATAGGACGCCAGAATGGCCGCGGCGGTGGTCAGATCGGCAGGAGAGGCGTCGCCGGTGACGACACCAAGGGGGCCGGAAAAGTTGAGCGTGCGCAGGAGGATGTCCTCCGGGCGAAGGAGGCTTTTCAAGGCCTCATTGCTGACCTTGTCCCGGCCGAGGGTCAGTTTGGCGCTGTCCGACAATCGGTACTGGCGCCCGAGTTTGAGGTATTCGACGTCGATGACGCTGGCTTGCGGGTTGTACGCGAAGAGGTCTTTCAAGCGCCCGGCAAAGGATTTTTCCGTCAGCAGACACCCCCCCCCCGAACCGGGGTATTCTACCAGTTTCCATTCGCGGGCCAGTTCTTCCTGTCGGCGTCGGGTGCGTCCCTGAATATCCAGCAGGCGTTCACGATCAACCAGCCCCTGTTCTTCCATGGGGGTGATGGGCAGCAGTTTGGCGCTCAACGGCCGCAGGATGCGATTAGGGAAGTCCGAATAGTTGGCCACGGCTTTGAGAGCGCTGAGATTCTGGCTCATGGGGCGCTGCCCAAGCACCTCACCGGAAAAGAGGAAGTCATACCCTTCATCGTTCATGATGCGCCCCGCCAGTCGGAACATCATGGCATGGCAGTCGATGCAGGGGTTCATGTTGCGCCCGTAGCCGTATTTGGGATTTTTCAGCATCTCCAGGTGGATGTCGCCGATATCCCGGATCAACAGGGGGATGCCGATCTGGGAGGCGGCTTTTTCAGCTTTTTCCGAACCGAAAAACGGAGTGACAAAAACGATGCCCGTGACATCAACGCCTTGCCGTTTCAGGACCATGGCGGCCAGAATGCTGTCGAGACCGCCGGAAATCAGGCCGAGGCCTTTGCTCATAACGTTACTCCTTGCATGGTGCTGTGTGCGCTCAGGCTGTCTGCTGCACTGAGGTAAGAGGGGCGCCCGGCTTTAGAGCCGCTTGCCGGAAACAAAAAAAGAGGCCCGTTGCCGGGCCTCCGGGATGTGGGTCTGTCGAAAAGTTTATTTTTTGTGACACCTGGCGCAGTTGCCTTTAGCGTCGAAGGCCAGTTGGCCGTTGTGACAGATGCCGCACTGTTTGCCGGCGTAGATTTCGTCCATGGTGATGGTCACGGTTCCTTTTTTCATGGCCGGAAAGGTGTCCTTGTTGTGGCACTGGGCGCAGCTTTTGGCGGCATCGTTATGCAGTTTGCCGTCAAAAATCACTTTTCCCATCGGGCTCTTGTCAAACTCGAGGGTTCTGCCCGGGGGGACAGCGAGGGCTGCGGTGGCACCAAAGGCGAACAGAACAAGAACGAAAGCCAGTTTTTTCATGGTAAATCTCCTTCACATAAGGTTGGAATGTCTGAAATCACTGTCTAATTATGCCCTTTGCCAGGGAAAGTGCAACTGGCCTCCTCAGGAGCCCTGACTGTCGGGATAGAGGCTCAGAGCCTCATCGACCAGTTCCAGCAGATGGACAGCCTTCTGATGCTGTCCGGCATGGTTGAGACTGTCCTGCAGCTGCATGATGCAGCCGGGGCAGTCGGTGGCGACCCGTTCGGCGCCGCTGGCCTCGATGTTGGCCGCCTTTTTGGCGCCGATTTTTTTGCTGGTGTCGTAGTGATAGACCGAATAGGTGCCGCCCAGGCCGCAACAGGTCCCGGCCCCGGTCATCTCAACGAAATCAACCTGGGGCAGGGCCTTGAGGATAAGGCGCGGTTCCTTAGTGATGCCGCGGGTGCGCAGGTGGCAGGGATCGTGATAGGTGACCCGGGTGCGCTGGGCCGTTTTGGGCAGGGCGGCCAGCTTCTCGGGGAAACCCTGCTCGACCAGAAAGACGAAAATGTCCTTGGTTTTGGCCGCCAGTTTCTCGAAATCGCCTCCCATCTCGCCATAGATTTTGCCGAGACCGGCGTTGCAGGTGGCGCAGGCTGTGACGACGTAATCGACGGGATGGCGATTGAGGGCGGCCAGGTTCTGCTCGGCCAGTTGCTCGACCACCTCGCCAGCGCCGGCGCTGACGGCGGGCAAGCCGCAGCAGGCCTGATCTTTGGGGATGACGATGGTCACGCCAAGAAACTTCAGGGTCTTGAGGAAAACTTCACCGATCTGGGGATACATGTAATTGATGCCGCAGCCGGTGAAAAAAGCCACGGTGGGCGCCCCTTCTTTGCCGGGGATAATTTCGGGGTGCTGCTCCCGGAAGGGCTTGGCGGCGATAGGCGGCAAGGTGCGGTCCCGGTCGAGATACGGGGCGGGAAAGCGCAGGCGCAGGCCGCTGTTTTCCGGTAGCTTTTTGAAGAGCAGGGAAGAGAGCGCCCCGCCCGTCTTGGCCAGCGTGTTCATGAGTTTGGGGCGGCCCAGGACGGCTGCGACCCCCTTGCCGAAACTGCTCAGGCCGCGCTCCTCGGCAATGCGGCGGCGGGCGGCGGCCACAATGTCATCCGTAGGCACCTTGTTCGGGCATTGGGCGCAGCAGCTGCCACAGAGCAGGCACTGGCTCATGTCCTCGAGGACCTTGGCCTCCAGGTCGACCTGTCCTTCCAGCAGGGAATGCGCCAGGGCCACCTTGCCCCGGGCCACACGCCCTTCGTGCTTTTCGGCACCGAACACAGGACAGTGGGCGCGGCAGGCGCCGCATTTGACGCATTGCTCTATCTCTTCTCTGAAATCTTCGAGTTTCTTCAGTTTGCTCATAAAAAAACCAGTATGGCGTGCTGGGGTAATGGGGACGGTGTGCTCCGCGCGGTTTCACCGCTCACCCTGGGTTCAATCCAGAAAAATTTTGCCGGGATTGAGGATATTGTTGGGGTCAAGGGCCTTTTTGACCGCTTTCATGGTGGCGGACGTCTGTTCGCTGAGTTCGAGGGGGATATAGGCCGCCTTGGCGATGCCGACTCCGTGCTCGCCGCTCATGGTGCCGCCGAGTTCAAGGGCGCCGCGGAAGACCTCTTCGATGGCCTTCTCGGCCTTTTCCATTTGACCGGGCACTTTCTTGTCGATCATGACGTTGACGTGGATGTTGCCATCACCGGCGTGACCGAAGTTGACGATGGGGATCTGGTATTTTTCTGAAATAGCATCGACTTTGCGAATCATCTCCGGGACCTTGCTGCGTGGCACGCAGATATCCTCGTTGAACTTGTCGGGATTCACCTTACGCAGCGACGGGGAAACGGCGCGGCGGATCTGCCACAGGGCCTCGCTCTCCTCGGGGGTGGCGGCGATGCGCGTTTCCACTACGCCCAGGGGGCGGATGATGTCGCTGATGCGGGTCACCTGTTTGTCGAGAAACTCGCGGTCGCCATCGACCTCGATGATGAGCACGGCCCGGGCGTTCTCGGGTACCTGCAGGCCGGTGGCCTGGCGCACGCAGTCGATGGTACGGCCATCCATGAATTCAAGGGTCGTCGGTATGATCTTGCCGCGGATGATGGCCGAGACGGCCTGGGCGGCGCCGTCGATGGAATCGAAGAGCACCAGCATGGTCTTTTTGGCTTCGGGCAGAGGCAGCAGTTTGATGACGATGCGGGTGATGATGCCAAGCGTTCCTTCCGAGCCGCACATGAGTTTGGTCAGGTCGTAGCCGACCACGCCCTTCATGGTCGGTCCCCCCGTGGTGATGATGTCGCCGGTGGGGGTGACGACTTCAAGGCCGAGGATGTAATCCTTGGTCACGCCGTACTTGACGCAGCGTGGTCCGCCGGCACATTCGGCGACGTTGCCCCCCAGGGTGGAGAACTTGAGGGAGGCCGGGTCGGGAGGATAGAAGAGCCCCACCTTTTCGACGGCCTGTTGAAACTGCTCGGTCACCACGCCAGGTTCCACGACGGCGACGAGATTTTCCTCGTCGATTTCAAGAATGCGGTCGAGTCGCTCGGTGCAGAGGACGATCCCGCCCTTGGTGGGCAGGCTGCCGCCGGAAAAGCCACTGCCGGCTCCCCGGGGAAAGACGGGGATTTTCTCCGCGTTGGCCATCTTCATAACCAGGCTGATTTCCTGGGCATCAGCGGGAAAGACCACGGCCTCGGGCAGATACTGCTGCTGGGTGGCGTCATAGGAATAGCAGATCAGATCGGCCTTTTGGGTGGAGACGTTCTCTTTGCCGACGATATCCTGCAAGATTTTTACAAGTCGTGATTCGAGCATGTTTTTATACCTTTTCTGGGCCGCCGGGGCGGCGGGCAAAGCGGCTCAGGCGAGGACGGGCAGTACGCTGCCGCCATCGGGGATGGCCACTGTCCTGGGGTTTTTGCTCAGCCCCTTGTACGCCATCCGCAGGGCTTCGTCAAGATCGGCGGCCTTTTCTATGCCCATCTGGCGGGTTTCCTCGGCACCGAGCTCGCTGACCAGGATCAACCGATATTTTCTACCCTTGAGCAGGGTGGCGTAGGCCGTCTGTCCATTGATTTCGTAGTGCTGGCGCAACTGCTTTTCGAACTCCTGCAGATCCTGATAGCGGAACCAGTTGAAAAAGGTGCCGTTGCCGAAGCCATCCGCGCAGGCGGCGAGCAGAATGAGGGTGCCCCCCGGCTTGAGGGCGCCAACCCCATAATCGAGGGCCTTGTGGGCCTGGATAAAGTTGATGTCTTTGGGGTAGCCACCGCAGGAGACCACGGCCAGATCGAAGGGCTCCTTCAGAGGGATAGCGTAGAGTTCCTGCACCTGCCGGCAGGCGGCCAGGTGAGCCTGGTCCAGTTCCCCGCAGGTCACGCCCAGTAACTCTTTGCGGGGGGAGAGTACTGTGTTGAGCACGAAGTCGGGGCCAATCATGCGGGCGGCTTCCAGCAGGGCGGCATGCACGGGATTGCCTGCGAGGACACCCGTTACCGCGTGGGGATGCTTGCCGCCTATTTCCGGGGGATTGAAAACGGCGAAATGGGTAGCCATGCAGGTTTCGCGGCTGGCGACGCCGGGGACCAACCCCTTGCGGCCGCCGCCGAAACCAGCGAAGTAGTGGAAGCCAGCGGTGCCGGTGACGATGACCCGATCCGCTTCGGTGACTTTGCGGTTGACCGTAACGGGGATACCGCCGGCCGTACGGCCCAGCGTCACGAGATCGGCAGGATTGTCGCAGTTGTGATCGCTGACGCAGATGCGCCTATAAAGGGGGCCAAGAATCTTGCGGTGTTCCTGTTCTGTTTGGGGACGGTGAATACCGAGGGCGATCAGAATCTCTATGTCCTTGTCGGCAATGCCGCAGCCGTTAAGATGATCTACCAGGATGGGCAGGTAGACCTCGCTGCCGGTATAGCGGGTAATATCCGAGGTGACAATGACGACCCGCTCGCCGGGTTGAACGATCTCGGCCAGACAGGGACTGCCCAAAGGTGCGGCGAGGCTCTGGCGTACCAGGTCCTCGGCGGACAGGGGCGGAGTCAGGTGGCGGGGGCGCAAAACCTGGGCCTCGGGGAGGGTGCAGGTCAGGGTGCGCTCGCCGTATTTAAGTTCGATAACCGACAATTGATGACCTCCAGAGTAGCCTTTGTATTCTACGGATTTTACGTGGAAAGTGCAAGAAGAGAGGTGTTTTTACGGCGAGGATTCTCTTCGGTTTTGATGTTGCCCAAGGGCCAGAGCAAAAAAGGCCGCCGCCAGCCCCAGGTAAAGAGGGGGGATGCTGGTCTGAAAGAGGCCGGCGACCAGGACGACGGTGGGGCCGAGGTAGATGGCGAGAGCACCGCCCCTGGGTGAGAGGTGCTCTCGCAGGAAGAGGGCGGTCAGCAGGGGCAGGCACAGGGTGGCGCCGCGCAGGCCCATGGAGAGAAAGCTCCAGGCCATGATCGTGGAGCCGAGGTTGACGAGGAGGAGCAGCAAGGCAAGGAGGAGAGCGGCCAGAGTGGTCAGGCGCAGGGCGGTCAATTCGTGTTTTCTGGCCCAGCTGAAACGAGAGAAGACGTCCACCTGCAGGGTCGTACCGACCCCGAGGGTCAGTCCCGCCGCGGTGCCGAGCGCGGCAATGAGCAGGGCGGCAAAGGCGATGCCGGCGAAGGCCGGCGGCAGCTGCTGGAAGAGAAAGGTTGGCAGGGCCAGGGCGCTGTCGAGGCCGGGCTGGCTCTGGCGCATGAACAGGCCGACGGCGACACCGAAGAGGCCCAGGGGTGGGATGAGGACGGCGCTCAACAGCGCTCCCTGGCGCGCGGCTTTTTCGTCGCGGGCCGAAAAGATGGCCTGCAGGTAGGTCTGGGTGGAGATGACGCCCACCAGCATGGATAATAGATCGTTGAGGCCGGCGCCGAGGCCGTAGCCGAAGAGGCTGAACCAGGGGAAGGGGCTAAATGAATGGGCAAGCCCCGGCCAGCCGCCGCTGAGAGTGAAGGCCATAAGGCCGGCGCTGACCATGGTGAGATAGAGGAGCAGCAGTTTGACCAGGCCGATCTTGCCGGCGCCGAGCATCCCCTGCTGCAGGGAGAGGAGGGCGACCAGAGTAGCAGACAGCAGCGCCCCCTGAAAGAGGCTGAGGCCGAAGAGACTGGTCAAAATGGCGCCACAGGCCAGCAGTTGGGCGACAATGTGCACGAACATGCCCGCCGCGGAAAAGAGGCTGGCGGCCAGGCGGGGGCGGGGGCCGTAGAAGCGGCTGATGACTTGGGGGATCGTTTCCACCTCCCCCTGTCGCAAGGGAGCGGCCATGAACAGCCCGAGAAAGAGGCAGGACAGGCCTGCCCCCAGGGTGAACCACCAGGCGGAGAGACCGTAGAGAAAGGCCAATTGTACCGTGCCGATGGTGGAGGCGCCTCCGACCAGGGTGCCCATGATGGCGCCGGCGACGCTCCAGCGGCCGGCCTGCCGCCCCGCCACCGAAAAGTCCCGGGCAGTGCGGGCCGTCCGTCGACCGCCGGTCGAAAACAGCACCATGGCGACCAGGGTGGCGGCAAAAGCGGCGAGAAAGGGCAGAGTGGGGGCCATGGCAGGGTGAATTCCAGATAGAGTGAGCGAACTGTGACTTCGGGTCAGGCCCCCCATGATAGCGGCCGCCGTCGACCTGATCAATGTCAAATGCGGTCTTGTTAGACCATTCAATTGACTCGGCCGTAACTTCGACTTAGAATCGCACCTTCCGGAAAGGGGCGTCATGAAAACAAAAACGCTATTTACCTGTCAGCAGTGCGGTTATCAGAGCCCGAAGTGGCTGGGAAAATGTCCCGATTGCCAGGCCTGGAACACGCTGGCCGAAGAGGTCGTGGAGGTGGCGGGCAAAGGCAAGTCCCTAGTGGTGACCGATAATCGGCCCGTCCGTTTCACCGAAGTGTCGGGCACCGAAGAAGATCGCCTGTGCTGCGGCATCGCCGAACTCGACCGGGTGCTCGGCGGCGGCGTGGTGCCGGGCTCTTTCACTCTGATTGGCGGCGATCCCGGCATCGGCAAATCGACTCTTTTGTTGCAGGCCGTTGACCGTCTGGCCCGCTGCGGCAAGGCCCTATACGTGACGGCGGAAGAATCCGCCCGTCAGGTCAAAATGCGGGGGGAGCGTCTGGGCGCCGCCGCCCCGTCTCTCTATCTGCTGGCCGAAACGTCCCTCGAATCCATCTTCGCCCAGGTCAAGGAGCTCAAGCCCGATTTTCTGGTGGTCGATTCAATTCAGACCATCTTCACCCAGGCGCTGGAGTCGGCCCCCGGCAGCGTCAGTCAGGTGCGCGAATGTGCCGGGCGCCTCATGCAGCTGGCCAAGGGGCAGGGGATTCCCACCTTCATCGTTGGCCACGTCACCAAGGACGGCTCCATCGCCGGTCCGCGCATGCTGGAACACATGGTCGACACGGTCCTCTACTTCGAGGGTGATCCCGGGCACCCGTATCGCATCATGCGGGCGGTGAAAAACCGCTATGGCTCCACCAACGAAATCGGTGTTTTCGAGATGAAGGAAAGCGGTTTGGCCGAGGTGACCAACCCTTCCGAGCTCTTTTTGGCCGAGCGCCCCCTGGATGCGCCCGGCAGCGTGGTGGTGCCTTCGCTGGAAGGAAGCCGCCCCATCCTGGTGGAACTGCAGGCCCTGGTTTCCGGCTCTTCCTTTGGCACCCCCAGGCGCACAGCCATGGGAATTGACCATAACCGGGTGTCTCTTTTGGTCGCTGTTCTGGAGAAAAAGGTCGGGCTGTCCCTCCTCTCCCAGGATATTTTTCTCAATGTCGCCGGCGGTGTTCGGCTCGATGAACCCGCCGTGGACCTCGGCGTGATGGCGGCTCTGGCTTCGAGCCATCTCAACCGGGCCGTACAGGCCCGGACCATTCTGTTCGGTGAGGTCGGCCTGGCCGGCGAGGTGCGAGCCGTTTCCCGACCCGAACTGCGGGTCAAAGAGGCGGCCCGCCTTGGCTTTAATCGCTGCATTCTACCCCAGGGCAACCTGAAAAACCTCGAATCACCCGTGGGGATGGAGTTGATCGGAGTCCGGTCGGCAGAAGAAGCCCTGGAGGGGGTCTTTGACTAGATGGCCCGAGTCTTGCTTGTTGTGTGAGCGGCGAGTCAGAAGAGGCCCGGCAGGATTGCAACGCTTCCCTGTTGGGCTATAATGACCATCGCCTTACTTATTTAGCCAGGGAAGGAATCCCGTGACTGCCCAACAGAACTTTGTCATACGACGTACATTTCTCATCCCGCTGGGGATACTGCTGGCCCTTTCGGTGCTGCTCTTCGCCGTGATCCTGATCAAGGGGGAGCCGCTGGCCAAGGTGGTGATACTCGGCGTTATCATTCTTCCCGTGGCCGGATTTTTCGCCGAAAGCGCCGTGCGACGCTTTCGGGTTTCGGCGGAAGAGGTTCGGGTGGACAAGCTCTTCCGACAGAAACGTCTCCCGATTGAACAGATTACGGCCGTGGATACGGTGTTGGTCAAAAAAAGGGCTTTTCTGACTATCAGTACGGAGGAAGATTTTATCATCCTTTCCAACGCCTACGCGAACTTCCCGGTTCTGGTACACACCCTGTTGCAACGGGTTCCCCCTGCGGCTATCAGTGAAGAGACCCGACAGATGGCGGTTTCGCCGCCGTCCAAAAGCACCGATATCATCTCCTGCTGGCTGGCCGTCATCCTGCTGGCATTTATTCTCTATATTCAACTCATGGCGGGGCGATGAGGCCGGGCCGGGGCGATCTGTATTGACTTTAACGCTGTTTTAAATTAGATTTGCGCAATTACACAGAGTAAAGGGAGTTACCGAATGGAGCAGGAAAAACTCAAAGAATTCCGTCAGATTCTGCAAAATCAGCTCGACGATCTGTTGCGGGAGGCTGGCAAGACCGTCTCTGAGATGACCGACGAAAAGACCAATTTTCCCGATCCTACCGACCGTGCGTCCCTCGAGTCCGACCGAAACTTCGAATTGCGTATCCGTGACCGGGAACGCAAGCTGATCCTGAAAATCCGCGAGGCGATTGAGCGCATCGAAGACGGCACTTTCGGCGTCTGTGAAAACTGTGAGGAAGAAATCGGGGAAGCCCGTCTTCGCGCCCGGCCGGTCACCACTTTGTGCATCGATTGCAAGACGGAGCAGGAACGCCAGGAAAAAATAGGCTGATCCTGAAGGGCAAGGATCACCTTTCTTCGGAAGTAGTGCCGATGACGCGTGAATCCTTTGATGTGCTGCGCCATGTGGTCCGCCTTGCCAATTGCGGGGCGGCCAATCACCTCACCTGTTTACATGGCATTCTCGACTATCTCGTACGCTCCCTGGGGCTGGTCGAGGCCTCACTCTATTTTCTGGATGCTGAGGCGAGAGGTTTTTCCCGGGTCCTCCATGCTACCGGCCCACCGCTCTTCCGTGATTGCCACATTTCGCTCGGAGAATCCTTCCAGGGTGAAGTCCTGCTTTCCCGCCAGCCCAAAATTGAGGGGACTCAGGCCGCTTTTGCCGTTGTCACCCATTTTCGGGAACACGGCGTCCTTTCTTTGCAACTGGCCCCCGAGACGCGATTGTCCCCCGCCGAGTTCTCCCTGCTTGAAGCCGTTTCCGAAGAACTCGCCTCACTAGCCCAACTCCAGCACGATGTGGAAACCGAAAAAGAACGCACGTCCGTTCTCGGCCAACTGCAAGCCCTTTCGGCGGAGAATGATCGTAAATATCGCGAGATTTCCCTGCTCTACCGGATATCCAGGGCGATGCACAGCACCTTGCGGCTGAATGAACTGGTGCATCTCATCCTTTCGGCGGCGACGGTCAAAGGGGGGGGCGGCTTCGAGCGCGCCATGCTCTTTACGGTCAATGAACGCAGCGGCATCCTGCAGGGGATGCTTGGGGTGACGCGCAAGGCTGCCCAACTTGTCCTGCCC
This sequence comes from Desulfuromonas sp. KJ2020, assembly GCF_024197615.1. Taxonomy (NCBI): domain Bacteria; kingdom Pseudomonadati; phylum Thermodesulfobacteriota; class Desulfuromonadia; order Desulfuromonadales; family Desulfuromonadaceae; genus Desulfuromonas; species Desulfuromonas sp. KJ2020. The sequence goes on along the minus strand of NZ_JAKUKE010000001.1, from coordinate 270,313 downwards.
AAAGCCGACGGTCTGGACAGCTGGGTGAACCCTCGCATGGGGGTCGACGTGCAGGAGGCCCAGAGAAGGACGGTTTTCTGCCGGCAGGTGCTCAAACAGCGGCTCCCGCTGGACCCGGACGACAATGCCCTGGCCCGTGCGGTGGCTGATGCGGAGGTCGTCCTGGTACGGGGGCCCGCCCCAGAGCAAGGATCCAACCAGACCTTTGCCGCGGCCTTGGGGCTGAACGCCTATGCCTGCGCCCCCCTCCTGGGCAAAGATCGCGTCCTCGGCGTCGTCGTGGTCGACAACTCGGACAGCCATGACGATATCACGCCGGGGCGGCTGCGTTTTCTCGAACTCTTCGCCAATCAGGCCGCCGCTGCCATGGAAAACTCCATGCTGCTGCACCGACTGGAGAGCGCCCATCAGGATTTGAGGGAAACGCAGGAACGGCTGATTCAGGGAGAAAAACTGGCCGTACTGGGCGAGATGGCGGCATCTGTGGCCCATGAATTGCGCAACCCTCTCGTTTCCATTGGCGGTTTCGCCCAACGCCTGTGCCGGCACGCTCCCGAGGGCAGTCGAGATCGGGAATACGCCGGGATTATTGCCCGGGAAGTGCGGCGGATGGAGGAAATGCTTACCAATATCCTGGCCTTTTCCAAAAAGCAGATGCTCTGTTTTGTCGAATGCGATCTGGTCCGGATCATTGAGGAAGTCATCGACCTGGAAAACAACGCCATTCTGGCGGCGGGCATTGACCTTAAAGTCGAGGTGATCGCCGACCTGGCCAAAGTCCAGGGAGACGCCCAGAAGCTCAGACAGGTGCTGCTCAATATGGTGGCCAACGCCCGTCAGGTAATGGCGCAGGGGGGCATCCTGACGGTTCGCGCCTATCCGACCAGCCTGCGAGGCGAAGCGGCGGTGGCCGTCGAGGTGGAGGACACCGGCGGTGGCATTTCCGATGAAGTCATGCGCAATATCTTTAATCCCTTTTTTACCACCAAGGGGGAAGGGACTGGCCTGGGTCTGTCTATATCCCACCGAATCGTCGAATTGCACCGGGGGGAAATTGAAGTCATGAATCGCCAAAAAGGCGCCCTCTTTATTCTGCGCATCCCCTGTCGTGAGCGCCGTGAATCGCGGCGCTGACCAGTCAGGGGAAGGCATATCCTATCGCCATCATGGGGCTGTAGCTCAGCTGGGAGAGCGACGCGTTCGCAATGCGTAGGTCGTGAGTTCGATCCTCATCAGCTCCACCATTTTGGCCTCTGGGTTCGGGCAGAACGCCTGATTCCAGGGGCTTTACCGTTTATTTCAGCCAAGAAGGGATCTGCTGTCAGAGACCCGATCTTCCAGGTTGACTTCTGTTTGAGTATTCTCTCATAGAATGGTGAGAAATGCGCTTGACGGTCCAATCCGAAAGTGATAACAAGGACGGCAGCTTTTAACGGGCGCCTTTTGGCGGCGCGACGACAGGTGGGGGTCTCACGGGGAATCGCTTTTCCCGCTGGGACTTTTTTGTGCGCCACCGGCAACAAACAGCATGCAAGAAAGGGAGGATCAATAACGATGAAACAATCAGACAGTGCCTGCGGCAGTTGTGCGGACAAATCGGGGTGCTCCGAAAAGGGCTGCCCGTCAGCGGGCGCCCGCCCTGGTGAATCGGCCGAACAGCATGAACGCCGGATGCTCATGCAGCAGCGCCTTGGTCATATCCGGAACAAGATTCTGGTCATGTCCGGCAAGGGGGGGGTCGGCAAGAGTTCGACGGCGGTCAACCTGGCCATGGCCCTCGCCCAGCAAGGGCACGCGGTCGGCCTGGTCGATGTGGATATTCACGGGCCCAGCGTCCCCAAGATGCTCGGCCTCGAAGGAGTGCGGCCGAAGATCACCGAGGCCGAGGATGCCATGCTTCCCGTCAACTACGAGGGCCTCAAGGTCATGTCCATCGGCTTCATGCTGGAGAAAGACACGGACGCGGTCATCTGGCGCGGCGCCATGAAGGCCGGCGTCATCCAGCAGTTTCTCGCCGACGTCGAGTGGGGATATCTGGACTATCTGGTAGTCGACTGCCCGCCGGGGACCGGGGATGAGCCTTTGTCCGTCGCCCAGTTCCTTGGAACTGATGCCCAGGCCGTCATTGTCACCACCCCGCAGGAAGTGGCTCTCAATGATGTGCGCAAATCCATTACGTTTTGCCATCAGTTGAAGATGAATCTGCTGGGCGTGGTGGAAAACATGAGTGGTTTTGTCTGCCCCCACTGCAATGAGGTGATCGACCTCTTTAAAAAAGGCGGTGGACGGCAGATGGCGGAGGCCATGGGGGCACCCTTTTTGGGTGCGGTTCCTGTCGACCCGGATATGGTCAACGCTGGTGACAGCGGCAAGCCGGTAGTGCTGGCTCACCCCGAGTCGGAAATCAGCAAGGCGTTGCAGCAGATTGCCCGGGAACTGGTGGACAAGACGGCCTGAGTCCTTTTTCGTTCCGACGGGTCAGTCACCAAATAAACAGCCCCCGGTCCTTATTGGCCCGGGGGCTTTCATTTGAAGGGTGGCTGCGTCAGTGGGGTTGCCGGCAGAAGGATTCCAGGTCGGCGCGGAAAGACTGCAGGCAATCCGAGGTCAGAATGGTTTCCATGCCGCAAGCAGGGCAAAGCCGTCGCGTGCCGGGAGCATAGTCGATGAGGTTCTGGGCAAATCTTTTTCGGCATTGGGGGCATTCGAAGGCAATTTCCAGCTCCATGGGGTGTTCTCCTCAACGTTTATCGCCTGAAGTGATATTTTGCCATTCTTCCCCAGTTTGGCAAGTCGTGAATTAAAATCATCAGCAATTGGATAAAATACCTCAGGCCCCTGGTGAAAGAGGCTTCTTCCGTTAGGATTAAAAAGATAGCCATATTTTTTCTCTAGCGGGGAGTTGCCAATGTCTGATGCTTTTGATTTCAACGGGTATGCCCAAACAATAGAAAGTCGAGCCCGCGAACTTTTGCGCGGCGCGGCGAATCTGGACGATTGCCGGCACAGCGTCAGTCAACTCTATGCGCTGGCGGAGGATACCCTGGCCAGACACCGGGACCCTGTCGAGCAGAAGCATATCGCCTGTGCGGCCGGCTGCGGAACCTGCTGTGCCGTCAATGTCGCCGTCCTGCTACCGGAGGCCGCTGCGATCGTGGCCTATTTGCAGCAGTCGATGCCAGCGGAGGAGGCCGCCGCAATCGCCGCCCGCCTCGATGACCTCTACCCGCGTATTCTCTGGCTTGATGATGACGACCGCGTTCTGCTGCGGCAATCCTGTGCATTTCTGAACGAGCAGGGGGCCTGCGCCATTTATCCGGTGCGTCCGCTGATTTGCCGTTCCATCACCTCGACCAATGCGGACGATTGCCGGGAGGCCCTTGCTTTCAAGGCCCTGGGCGAAGAGAGAACCGTTCTGATCAATCTCTTTCAGAAAACCCTCATGGATGCCACCTTCCGGGGTCTGGGGGCCGCCCTCGCCGGTTTGAATCTGGACAGCCGCAGCGTGAAGTTGACCGTGGCTGTCAGGACTCTTCTCCACGAACCCGGCCGTCTGGCCGCTTTTCTGCAGGGGGAGCCGGTGCCCTGCGGTTGATTGGCTACGGGGTGGAGGTTTCGTCCTAAAAGGTGATGATTTGGTATCCCCTGGAGACGTATGAGGCCAGACTGGGGTGACCTGACATGTCCGAACAGACCGGTAGTTTTTGCGCCTCGGCAATGGACAGGGTATCCATTTTGGCCGCGCAGGCCTTGCATATGCAGTCGATAAGGCCTTCCTGGATAGTTTTTGCATAGAGCGCCGCGAGGGGATGATCGGGGCTGGCCAATTCCCGGATCAGGCGTGTGGCGCTTCCTTCGATGACCACTTTGACCTCACAGCCTTTTTGATGAAAATCGAGGGCATTCAAGAGTACGTGCACGAAGCAGGTCGAATCGCCGTTAAAGGCGACCAGGGCGACTTTCTCAGTCATTCAAACCTCCTGTTGTGGTCCTGTGCCGGTTTTTATAAATCCACCCACAGGCCGAATATCCCGAGGGTTTGCGTTTTGTCAAAAAATTCACTCAGCGTGGGGCGCCCCCGGTAGAAAGTGGCGCCCAGCCGCCAGGCCCGTGTCGGTGAGCGGGAGATAAGGCCGGCCTGCAGGGCCGTGTCCACCTTCCAGTTCCTTTCCTCCATGGCGGAAAAGTCGGCGGCAAGATACCAGCCTGCCCGCCCGGCCCCCAGGGGGCGGGTCTTCTCCCATTCTACTCCCGTCTGCAGCCGTCCCGGTTTTTCCTGATGACTGTCCCCACGGGCATAACTGAAGCCGCCCTCGACATAGATCCGGATCCATTTCCCCAGCCGCTGGTCGACAGCGAGCAGAATCTCTTCGCGCAGGTAGCCGATGCGAGTGCGTCCGGTACGCTGCATATATTCGTCTCCCAGATGGCTCGACGTATGCACCGTGCCGAACTTGAGGTTCGTCCCCGGTTTGACGGTCGTGGTGACCACCAGACCGTAATTGCCGTCCCAGCCAATGTTGTCCAGGGAATGTTCGATGTCGAACTGGGCGTCCAGCCCCCCTTCAAAGCTGAGTTGCCAAGGATGTTCAGGATCCCCGGCCGGCAGGAAACGCACTAGACCAAAGCGACCGCCGGCCTGCAGGTTGAATCGCCGGGAGCCGGTGTCCGGAATGCCCGTCTCCGCCAGGGCCAGGTAGTGCATGCCTGTGGCGGCGCTGTGAAGATCGGCCAGGTAGGGGGCATAGGGATCCCCTTCGGGCCCGAGGATGATTTGGGCGCCAGAATCGAGCCGGATCGCCGGCGCTCCCAAGGCGTGGCTTTCGGCCGCCGCCCCGGAGGACAGCGCCAGGAGCAGGGTGGCGGCCAGCACCATGGGCAGAACCAGCGGTAAAAGCCTCAGGGCAGTGCACCCGGAAATAATCCAGTCCAAAGTTGGCTGTCGAGTCACGAAAAAGTTATCCCTTCTCAGCAGTTTCTTAAAGAAAGCCTAACAGATTTTTGCCACACAGAAAGGGGGCGATCGCTGGTGTCGGATGAGAAGAAAAAATGGGAGGGCCGGAATCTAAGCCAGTGAGGGAGTGAGCTGCTAGTGATCTTTGCCCGGGGGATAAGGCTGTTCGCAATTGGGGCAGCTGGCCGGTGCTGTCTGATTTTTTCGATAGAGAAACTTGGTTCCGCAAGACGGACAGCGAATCAGTTCAGGTTGGGGACGTTCAGCCGTGACCGGTTCACAGTCGTGACCGGTTTCGATGGATTCATGAATCGGGTATTTGTCCGCAGGATAGTTTTGTCTACCGCGTCTACGGATCAGGGCGGCACCTATCCCGGCGCCCAGGACGACAACGAACAGGGCAATCATGATGAACCAAGGCTGGGCCAGAGTCGTGTTCAAGGGGGGCACCTTTCTGAATATTTTTCAAGCCTCTGTCTGATCCTTTCTCAAGAGTCGTGCCAGCCTTTGTTGATTCATTAAAACGAAGCCCGGAAATCGAACTCCGTCGCGAAAAACCTTCGAAATGACATGTGAAATCAGGATTGCAGATAAGGAGATCTTCTCTGTCTGTCGTCAGGATGGAACAGCGGCGGAGTATGCGCGGTGGTGAAACGAGGAAAAATGTACCATTTGTGTGCCCCTCGCGCTCGGGGGCTGGCGCATGGGCGTATCGCGCCGGGCGGGTCAGAAGAGACGTGAAATCAGGGCAGGAACAGCTGTTTCCACTCGGAGGATGCGGGGGCCGCAGTGGACCGGCGTGAAGCCTTCCGACGCCAGCAGTTCAACTTCGTAAGGGATGAAGCCCCCCTCGGGCCCTATCACCAGCGTGGTTCTTTCCCCTAGATTCCGCGGACAGGACGATTCAGCGGTCGGGTGAGCCACCAGACGTCGGGAGTTGGCGCTGAGAAGAGGGAGAACGTCCTGCACAAAAGGCTTGAAAAAGTGATGCAGTTCAACGGCAGGGATGATGGTGTCCTTGGCCTGTTCGAGACCGAGAACCAGTGGTTCGCGCATGGCTTCGGGTTTCAGGAGGTCGCTGTGCCAGAAACTCTTTTCCACCCGCCAGGAATGGATGAGGTGGATTTGTTCGACCCCTAAAGAAGTGGCGGCAATCAGAATCCTTTTGAGGACCTTGGGGCGGGGCAGCGCCAATACGAGGATGAGGGGCAGTTTGGGGGGCGGTTGGGCTTCAAACGAGACCTGCATTTCGACCTCGTCCTTGCTCCATGTCCGAATGTGTCCCTGCCCAAGGCCGCCTCCGGCCAGGCCGACGCCTAGAGTATCCCCCTCACCGGCCCGGTGCACATCGCGGATGTGCTGTTGCCGCCTCCCTGTGAGTCTGACCGTATCGGCGGAGATAAAGTCTTCCGGGAAAAGCAGGATGAGGTTCATGGCGTCGTGTCGGTCTGCACGTCAGAGAGGTTTCAGTCTTCGATGAACTGGATGGCGTGTTCGGGACAGGCTGCAATGCAGATTCCGTCCAGATCGCAGCGGTCCAGATCAATTTGGGCTTTTCCTTCCTGAAGCGTAATGGCGTCCATGGGGCAGGACTTGACGCAGTCGCCAGTTCCGCGGCACAGGTTGGGATCAACGGCAATCCTCATAGGTCTATCCTCTCGTTCTCGTTAAGCGTGGCAGTAAGGACTCAAGGAGAAATATTCCCCTTGACCCATCGAGCCCGGCGATTCTAAAGCATGGCGCAAAATCGGTCAAGAAAGAGCCTGCCATGTCAATATAAATATGTTTTCAAAATAAATGAACGTTTCAAAAAATCGAACAAGCCGTTGGCGAAGGCCCGGGCCAAAGGTTTTTCTGGAATATCGGTGGAAATTGGTTAACAATCTGCTGATAGCAATGGAAGAAAATTCAAGGGGATGAATCTATGCTGTCTGACCCGGAAGAGTCGCGCCAATCAAGGATTCTGGTCATTGATGACGATCGCATCATCCGCCGTCTGGTGCGGGAAGCACTGCAGGCCGAAGGTTTTACCGTGGAAGAGGCGGCCGATGGCGACGAGGGGCTGGCTCTGTTCGTGCGCCAAAAACCCGATATTGTGCTGCTGGATGTGGTCATGCCAAACAGGGACGGATTCGCCACCTGTGCCGCGATGCGGCAGGTGGAGGGCGGCGCCGGTGTCCCCATCATTATGATGACCGGCCTGGACGACGTGGACTCGATCCGGCAGGGTTATGAGGCGGGAGCCACTGATTTTGTCACCAAACCGATCAAATGGCCCATTCTGGGACAGCGCATCCGTTATATGCTGCGGGCCGGCAAGGCCATGGATGATCTCAAGCGCAATGAGGAACGCTACCGCGTTCTTTTCAACAGTGGCAATGACGTCATCTGCGTTTATCAACTGCATCAGGGCGATCAGCCGGGGCGTTTTATCGAAGCCAACACCGTCGCGGTGCAGAAACTGGGCTATTCGCGGGAGGAACTGCAGGCTCTCAAGCCTTCCGATTTTATTTCGGATCGAACCAAGACGCAGCTCGACCGATTGGCCAACATGGTGCTGCGCGACCGCCATGGTGTCGTGGAACTCGATGTGATGACCAAGCACCAGCAGATCATCCCCTTCGAGATCAATGCCCATCTTTTCGAACTGAGCGGGCGTCAGACGGTGCTGGCTATCGCCAGGGACATCTCCGAGCGAAAACGGGCTGAAGAGAGCCTGCGCAAGAGTGAAATGGAGAACCGCCGCCTGCTTGAACAGTTTAGAACCCTTTTTGACGGCATTCCCGATCCTCTCATGGTGCTGACTCCTGAGCTGAAAATTCTCTGGGCCAACCGGGGGGCCGCCCGGGCCATCAAGGGGCGGGCGGCGGAGATGATTGGCAAGCACTGCCATGAAGTGTGGCACCACCGCGCCACCCCCTGTGATGACTGTCACGCCATTCGCAGCCTGCGAAGCGGCAAGACCGAGACGGGACACATGCCGACGGCCGATGGCCGTATCTGGGGGATGCGAACCTTCCCCATCAAAGACGAGATGGGACGGGTGAGCAACGTCATCGAGCTGGCCCACGACATTACCGAAAAAATCCGTCTGCAGACCGAAACGATCCGCGCCGGGCACCTGGCGGCCCTGGGTGAGCTGGCGGCCGGGGTGGCTCACGAAATCAACAATCCCATCAATGGGATCATCAATTACGCCCAGATTTTGGCCAACAAGGCCGCGGAGCAGAGTCCAGAACGGGACATCAGCCTGCGCATCATCCGGGAAAGTGATCGGGTGGCGACCATCGTCCGCAACCTCCTTTCCTTTGCCCGTGAGCGCAAGGACAGAAAAGCCCCGGTCGCCGTGGAAGAGATTCTCGCCGACTCGCTGGCCCTGGTGGAAGCGCAGCTGCGTAAGGACGGTATCCGTTTTGAATTGCAGCTACCGGAACAACTTCCGCCCGTCTTCGCCTTAAAGCAGCAGATTCAGCAGGTTTTTCTCAATCTGATCAGCAACGCCCGCTATGCCCTCAATGAAAAGTACCCCGGCACGCATCCGGAGAAGCTCATGCGCCTGTCGGGAGAAACGCTCTGTCTGGGCGGCCGCCCCTTTGTTCGCATGACCCTCTACGATCAGGGTACCGGCATCCCCGCAGAAATCATCGAACGCATCACCAACCCGTTTTTCTCCACCAAACCGCACGACAAGGGAACCGGCCTCGGGCTGAGTATCAGCCACGGCATCGTCAAGGATCACGACGGACGTCTGGTTTTTGACAGCGTGGAAGGACAATTTACCCGGGTCGTGATGGATCTGCCCGCTGCCGCATCGAAAGGAGAATGCCCCGATGGTTCAGAAGATACTGATTATTGACGACGAGGAGAGCATCCGCTTTACCTTCTCCAACTTCCTGGCGGAAGCGGGGTATGCCGTAGAGACAGCGTCCAGCTATGAAGAGGCCATGGCCGGACTGGCGGCCGGAGGCGTGGATCTTGTCTTCAGCGACATCCTGTTGGGCGGCGACAGCGGCATCGATATTCTGCAGGAAGTCAGGGCGCAGGGACTCGATATTCCAGTCATTATGATTACGGGCTTCCCGGGGGTGGAGACGGCCAGGGAGGCAGTGCGGCTGGGGGCTTTCGATTATCTGTCCAAACCGGTTACGCAGGACGTCCTTTTGCGAACGACCCAGATCGCCTTGCGTTACAAGCACATCAACGATGAGAAGAAAAAATACCAGGCCGACCTTGACGCGATCTTCCGCAGCGTTTCGGAGGGGATCGTCACGGTCGATTCCGGCTTGAACATCGTGCGTATGAATGAGGCCGCCGCGGGTCTCTGTGGTTTGGACCCCGAAATGCGGGGGCAGGATTTCGCCAGCCTCCCACTCGACTGCCAGGGACGCTGCCGCGATGCGCTGGCCGAAACCCTGCAAAAAAATGCGCCCGTCGATCTGCCCCGCTTTGAATGCCAGCGTCCAGGCCGGGCCGCGCAGGTTGTGTCGGCTACGACGGCGCCTCTGGTCAACGGTGAGGGTGCCACCTATGGCGCCGTGCTGGTCATCCGCGATGAGACCCGTCTGCATACCCTGGAGCGGGATCTTAAGGAGCGCACCTCCTTCCATAAGCTGATAGGCGGCAGTGACCGGATGCAGGAGGTCTACGCTCTGCTGGAGAAACTGGCGAATGTGCCCAGCACTGTGCTGATCACCGGCGAAAGCGGTACGGGGAAAGAGCTTATTGCCGACGCCCTGCACTACCAGGGGGCCAGGCGACAGGGCCCCCTGGTCAAAGTCAATTGTGCCGCCCTGACGGAAAATCTGCTGGAAAGCGAACTCTTCGGCCATGTCAAAGGGGCCTTTACCGGGGCCATTCGCGACAAGGCGGGACGATTCGAGATGGCACACGGCGGCACTATTTTTCTGGACGAGATCGGGGATATCTCCCCGGCCATGCAGGTCCGTCTGCTGCGTGTGCTGCAGGAGCGCAAGGTGGAAAGGGTCGGCGGTACCCGCCCGATTGACGTCGATGTGCGCGTGGTCGCCGCCACCAATCAAGATTTGCCGGAAAAAATCAAGCGCGGGGAATTCCGCGAAGACCTCTTCTACCGTTTGAAGGTTGTTACTCTGGCCCTGCCGCCCCTGCGGGAAAGGCGGTCGGATATCCCTCTGCTGGTCGATTTTTTTATTCAGCGCTTCAATGAGCGATTCCAGCGGGCTATCGGGGGCGTGTCCGACGAGGTTATGCGTTTTTTCATGTCCTACGAATGGCCCGGCAATGTGCGGGAACTCGAGCACGTCATGGAGCACGCCTTTATCCTCTGCCCCGGCACCCTCATCCTGTCCGAGCATTTGCCCCCCGATCTGAGCCCTCATGTTCCCGGCGCGGGAAGCCGTCATCTGCGGGAGGATGAGAACGAAGCGGACACCATCCGCCAGGCGCTTGAAAAGTGTGGCTGGAACAAAGCCAAAGCGGCGCGGCTTCTCGGCATCAGTCGGCGCACCATCTACCGCAAAATCGAGGAGCTGGATATTCAGGAGTAGGACTTTTCAGTGCCTGTGCCATGTCACAGCTGTGCCCACCGCGTTGGCACAGCTGGTCGACTCCTTTGCTCACCTCCGGGCGTCCGCCTTTTCTCCGGTTGGCCTTTTTCGCCTTACCAACCCCCTCTATTCCGGTGTTCAGCCGTACTTTCGGGATGCTGAAAATGCCGTAGAAAAAGCGGCATGACTTTTGGAAGTCGATAGAGTCAGGTCGCCCGAAGGCGACGCGCGAGATCGACTTCCTCAAGAACGGATATCCTTATGAACGAAACCCGCAATCCGGGCGCCGGTAAAATATGCCCGCTGGTGAAGAGGCCCCACGCCAGCTGCCACTGCGCCAACCTGACCAGCAGCTCGGCCGAGGCCGCGATCTATTTTTGCGGTGGGCACTTTGACGAGTGTGAAATTTTTTCCCGGCACTCCAGTCAGTTGAAAAACCGTGTCAAATAATGTAAACCCCCTTGTCACGGGGGAAAGGAGCGGATCATGACGATTTTCGGCAAATTGATGGGAGCCTTTTCCCTGCTGGCCCTCGTCGCCGCTCTGGTCGGTGGCGTTGGCTGGTATGGTCTGCGCCAGACCAATCAAGGGGTGCAGGAGATTGCCCAGGTGCGTCTGCCAGCCGTTTCCGCAGTGGAAAAACTGGCCCAGCTGCAGAATGCCATCACTACGGCCGAAAGAACCTTATTGATTCCCAGTGTCAGCCGGGAAGACCGTCTCCAGGAACTGGAGAATCTGAGCCGTTATTGGGCCGAGGCTGAAGAGGAGTTCAGCCGCTTTGAGTCGCTGGACAAAACAGCGGAGGAGCAGGCTCTCTGGGTCGCCTTCAAAGAAGCTTGGGGGGCCTGGAAAACTGCCAATGTGACGGTCACCGAGATGACCGTATTGGTGAAGGATGACGATATCGAGCGCCTCGAGACCATTCTGGTCAGCCACGAGCTGGATCATGTGGTCTGGATCGACGCGTTGGATCGGGCCATCGACCGACGGCAGTCTTTCGACGGGCAGCTTGATCCTGCCCGCTGCGAATTCGGCGCCTGGCTGAAGACCTTCGAGGCGAAGAATCCGGATCTCGCCGAGGTGATGGAGGGGGTTTCCGAGCCTCACGAACAGCTCCATCAGGGCGCTGCCGTCATTAACAACCTGCTCGGGAAGGGGCGCTACGCCGAAGCACGCCGCCTCATGCAGCAAGAGGTCATGCCGGCCTTCGCGGAAATTGTGGACCAGCTCGATATGGCCCAGCTCATCATCGGAGCGGACATCGAACTGCTGCGATCGGCTGCCAAGGTAGCTTTCGGGGACGAACTGATCGCTTTTGAAGGAGCCGAAGAAAAGCTTCAGGAACTGGTTCAACTCAACCAGCGCCTGGCGGATCAGAGCCGCGAACAGGCGGCGACGCTGGAGGCCAGGTCGACCCTCTTTATGATGGGTACCGTTCTGGCCGGCGTGGCGGCGGCCCTGGGTTTCGGCTTCGTTCTGGCCCGAGGTCTGGCGGTCCCTATCCGTCGAGCAGCGGAGATGATCGATGAAATCGAGCGGGGCCGCTACTATCACCGTCTCAACCTGAATGACCGCAAGGACGAAGTGGGGCATATGGCTCGCAGCATGGATGCTTTGGCAAACAACTTTGAGAACGTGCTGCTGGTGACGCTCAACAAGCTGGCCGAGGGAGATATCCGTTTCAAACCCAAGCCCCGCGACGACAAGGATTCCACCCGCATTGCCCTCAAAGGGGTGAGCGAAAAACTCAATCTGTCGTTGTGGAAGGTTCGCTCGGGGGCCGAGCGCATTGCCTCAAGCAGCGCCCAGGTTTCCGATTCAAGTCAGGCCCTCTCTCAGGGGGCGACGGAGCAGGCCAGTTCCCTGGAAGAAATCTCGGCGTCCATGCATGAGTTGACATCCCAGACGCGTCTGAATGCCGAAAACGCCAATGCGGCCAGCCAGCTGACGGAAACGGCTCGTCAGGCGGCTGGCCGGGGCCATGAACAGATGCAAGAGATGGTGCAGGCCATGGATGAAATTACCGGGGCCAGCCAGGATATCTCCAAAATTATCAAGGTGATCGATGAGATTGCCTTTCAGACCAACCTGTTGGCCCTCAATGCTGCCGTCGAGGCGGCCCGGGCGGGGCAGCACGGCAAAGGTTTCGCTGTCGTCGCCGAAGAAGTACGCAGCCTGGCCGCCCGCAGTGCCAAGGCCGCCCAGGAGACGGCCGCCCTCATCGAAGGAACGGTGAGAAAAACGGAAAACGGTTCGGCCATAGCCGACCGTACGGCGGCAGCTCTGCAGGAAATCCTCAATAATGTGTCCAAGTCCAACGAGTTGGTGGCGGAAATCGCCGCGGCCAGCAACGAGCAGGCCCAGGGTATCGCCCAGGTCAATCTGGGACTGGATCAGATTGACAAAGTCACCCAGCAGAACACGGCCAGCGCCGAGCAGAGCGCGGCGGCGGCTCAGGAGCTTTCCGCCCAGGCTGCCGAATTGCAGCAGATGCTGCAGCGTTTCATGTTGCGCGATGATGCGCAGGAGCTGGCCGGTGAGGTGACCTCGGCCCCGGCTGCGATCGGCTGGGAGGAGCTGGCGGGTGGCCGACAGACGAAGTCCCCCTCGTCCTCCCTGGCGCTGTCAAAGTCATTGCCCCTCCCTCGGGACATTATCGCTCTCGATGATGGCGAATTCGGCCGCTATTGAAATCACAACAAGGATGCAACGGGCGGGATTGTCCGCCCCGCCCGTTGCATCCGACACTCTCCTCGGCGTCATCCTTTCACCTTGTTATTCTTCTGGCTCCTGGCGGAAATTTCTTTTTCAGAATCATGGCTTTCTTCTTCAGCCTCTTTGGAAACCCGGCAACCTGGGTTGCACCCATAACTCTGGTTATGAAGAGGGTAGGTATTTGATATCTTTAGGATTGGAGCCATGAGTTGCCTACCGCTGTCAACTTTGGTTGATCCTTCCCCGGCGGGCTCGTGTTGTCTAAATAGCTAAAATAAAAGCAATTTTATTGTGGTGGCGGGTTGGCATTCCTGTTGCTAAAGGAAGATCAGGGGCGATGTGCCTCTTGGGTTTGATTTATCGAACCCATAATGATCTCTCAGGTAAAGGAGCTTAAACCCGTGTCCTTCAAATTCAAACTTATTGCCATGGTCGTTTTGGCGGTGCTGGTGCCGCTTGGAGCAATTCTGGTTGTTTCCGAGTTCAATTCGGCTGATGCCCGCCGGCAGGCGACGGAAGAGGCGCAGAAAGTCGGGCGCACCAGTCTCGATTATGTTATTGCCGGTGCTTTGAACCTGGCCGAGGCCAAGCAGAACGCCATTGCCCAGCAACGGGCTACCGCCGTCAAGAACTACCTGCGTTCCACGGCAGACAGTCAACTGGCCCGGGTTGAGGCCATATATGCCCAGAGCACCCCGCAGCAGGCCTGGTCGCGTATCCGCGAAATCCTTCTAGCGGACAAAATTGCCAAGACGGGCTACGCCTTCGGGATGAACAGCCAAGGGGTTCTGACCATCCACCCGTCCAGTGAGGGGAAGGATTTGTCGGGCCAGGTGCACATTGATGAAATGCGCCAGCGTAAAAATGGCTACATCACCTATCACGCGGTGACCGCCAAGCGGGACAAGGCCGTATACTACCGCTATTTCGAGCCCCTCGACCTGATCATCGCACCCGGCGTTTTCATTGATGAGCTCGAATCCCTCTACGACATCGAAGGTGAGCGGCGCGAGATGGAGGATCTCAAGTCCCTGCTGAAAGCCGTCAAACTGGGAGAGAAGGGGTATGTCTGGGCCCTGGTGGGCTCGGGAGAACGTCGGGGGGAATTCGTCATTTCTCCCGCAGGCAAAAACGACGGCAAAAACATGCTCAAAGCGACCGACCAGGATGGTCGTCCCTATATCCAGGAAATGCTCGACAAGGCGGTCAAAGCCCAACCGGGCGAGATACTGGATGCGCGTGTCGAAGTGACCAATCCTTTCGATAATCAGGTCCACCAGACAATCGTGCGCTTTACCTACTATCCGGATTATGACTGGGTGGTGGGGGCCAGCATTCCGGAAGACGAGTTTCTGGCTACCGCCCAGGTCATTGAACGTTCCTTTGGGCAGTTGCGGATGTCGATGCTGGTTGGCGCGGTGGTTATCGCCCTGGCCGCTTCGATGCTGGCGGCCCTGTTCGCCCGTCGCACCCTGCGCCCCCTCCATGCGGTCAGCCATATGCTGACGGAGATGGAGCAGGGGCATCTCGATGGGCGTCTCAACCTGAATCGACGCGACGAGTTCGGCCACATGGCCCGTACCCTGGATGCCTTTGCCGACAGCCTGCAGCATGAAGTGGTCGATGCCCTGCAGCGCCTGGCGCAGGGAGATTTGACCTACACCATTGTGCCGCGGGATGAAAAGGACGCGGTGCGCGGTGCCCTGAAGGCCCTGGAGGAGGACCTCAACCAGCTGATGGGAGAAATCCTGCTGGCCGGAGAGCAGATCGCCTCTGGCAGCGCCCAGGTTTCAGACAGCAGTCAGTCCCTTTCCCAGGGGGCGACGGAAAGTGCCTCCAGTCTGGAGGAAATCACCAGCTCCATGACCGAGATGGCGTCGCAGATCCGTCACAACGCCGAGAATGCCGGTCAGGCCAGTAGCCTGGCCACCCAGACTCAGGGTGCCGCTGAAGGCGGCAGTCGACAGATGCGGCAGATGATGCAGGCCATGGGAGAAATCAACGAGGCGGGCCAGAATATCAGCAAGATTATCAAGGTCATCGACGAGATCGCCTTCCAGACCAACCTGCTGGCCTTGAATGCTGCCGTGGAAGCGGCCCGAGCCGGGCAGCACGGCAAAGGGTTCGCCGTGGTGGCGGAAGAGGTGCGCAATCTGGCGGCCCGCAGCGCCAAGGCCGCCTCGGAGACCGCCGAGCTGATCGAGGGCTCGGTGAAGAAGGCCGAAAACGGCGCCGCCATCGCCGACCAGACGGCCGGCGCTCTGACGGAGATCGTCCAGGGCATCACCAAGGTCAACGATCTGGTCGCCGAAATTGCCGCCGCGTCCAACGAACAGGCCCAGGGGATTGCCCAGGTCAACCAAGGGCTGGGGCAGATCGATCAGGTGACCCAGCAGAACACCGCCAATGCCGAACAGAGCGCGGCGGCGGCGGAAGAACTGTCCGGGCAGGCTTCGCAGCTGCAGCAGATGTTGCGGCGGTTCCAGCTCAAGCAAGGGACTTCGTCCCCTGCCCCGGCGGCGGCTGTTGGAAGCCTGCCGCCGGTTCAGCCGCCCGCGCGGAAGGCTCCGGCCGCCCCGCCGGCCAAGGTGACTCCCAAGGTTTCCATTGCCCTCGACGACGACGAGTTCGGCCGATATTGATCCGAAAGAGGGGCTCGGCTGGCACAGGGATGCCGACACGATAGTGCGCCATGTCCTGGTCTGCCTCGCCCTGTGCAGAGCAAAAAGAACCGGCAGCGTTTTTCAACCGGAAGTAAGCAGGAAATTCCATGAAAATTCAGACCAAGTTTATTGTTCCCGTGGCAGCATCGTTTCTCGTCTTTGCCCTCATCGCCTTTGTCGCGGTCACCGTGATGATCGGTTCGCTGGTGCAGACTCAGAAAGACCGCGTGGAAGACTATGCAAGACAGAATCTTTCCGAGCGTGCTCAGGAGCGGCAGGAAGCCATCACCGACGGCATTGGCGAAGTCGGCAGCAAGGCCCTGGAAATGACGGCGCTCTTTTCCGAGATTCCGGTGGTGCAACAGGCCTATGAAATTGCCCTGTCGGGCAATTTCGAAAATGAAGCCGATCCCAAAGGACAGCAGGCCCGCGAGCTGCTGCGCCGGGAACTGAAACCCTTTCTGGCCGGCTATTCCCGCCAGACCGGCATCAAGGAATTGCAGCTTCATTTTCACCTGCCCAACGGCCGCAGCCTCGCCCGGGTGTGGCGGGACGGCTGGCAGACCCGCCGCAACGGTGAACAACTGGACATATCGGATGACATTTCCTCTTTCCGACAAACTGTCATGGAAATCAACCGTGGCGACCATCGGCCGATTCGCGGCATCGAGGTCGGCCGGGGCGGTTTTTCCATCCGCGGTCTCGCCCCGATAACCGCCGCCGACGGCCGCCATCTCGGCTCCTGCGAAATCCTGTTGTCCTTCGACAATCTGCTTAAGGCCAACCATGTTAGCGATGACTACCAGTTGGCCGTCTATATGGACTCGTCCATGCTCTCCATCGCCACCGGCCTGAAAGATCCACAGAAGAACCCTCCCGTCGGCGACAAATTCGTCTACATGACCTCCACCGGCAAGGAGATCACCGATGCCGTGGTGGATGCACAGCTGCTGGAGGCAGCGGTCAAGGCCGATGTGGAAAAGGAAATTGATGGCCACTTCGTCAAGGCCTTCCCTATTCCCGACTACTCAGGCCGGCCCGTCGGCGTCATGGTGCTCGCCTTCGACATGAAAGAGGTGAAGGGGATGATCACCGGCATGCAGGCGCAAGCCGAGGAGGCCCAAAGTGCCATCCGCACGCGCCTGGGGGGTGGTCTCTTCGTTTCCCTGGTGGTTATCGTCGGCATCCTCGTGCTGGTGGCGCGGGGGGTCACCTCCTCATTGCAGCGGGCTGTGAAAGTGACGGAGTCCGTTGCTCTTGGCGATCTTGATCACGATATTCAGGCGGCCTCAAAGGACGAGGTCGGTGATCTGCTGCGGTCCCTGCAGACCATGGTTGCCTCACTGCGTCGTAAGGCAGAAGAGGCGGAAGCCATCGCCTCGGGCGATCTACGGGTGCAGGTCGCCATGGCCTCGGAAAAAGATGCCATGGGCCTCTCCTTCCAGAAGATGGTCCGCAGTCTGACCGAGGTGATCGGCGAGATCAATCAGGGCGCCCAGCAGATGGCTTCCGGTAGCGCCCAGGTCTCTGATTCGGCCCAGTCCCTGTCACAGGGGGCCACCGAACAGGCCTCCAGCCTGGAGGAGATCACCAGCAGCATGGCCGAGATGGCCTCCCAGACCAAGCAGAATGCCGAAAATGCCACGCTGGCCAACCGGATGGCCGGCGAGGTCCGTCAGGATGCCGAAATGGGCAATGCCAGCATGCAGCAGATGGTCACGGCCATGGGCTCCATCAACGAATCGGGCCAGAATATCAGCAAGATCATCAAGGTGATCGATGAGATCGCCTTCCAGACCAACCTGCTGGCGCTCAACGCCGCCGTGGAAGCGGCCCGGGCAGGTCAGCACGGCAAGGGCTTTGCCGTGGTGGCCGAGGAAGTGCGCAACCTGGCAGCCCGCAGCGCCACGGCGGCACGGGAAACATCCGAGCTCATCGAGGGGTCAGTCAAGGCGGCTCAGAACGGCGCCGAAATCGCCGGCATGACGGAGCAGGCGCTGGGCAAGATCGTCTCCGGCATCACCAAGGTCACCGACCTGGTCGCCGAAATCGCCGCCGCCAGCAACGAGCAGGCCCAGGGCATTTCCCAGGTCAACCAGGGCCTGGGGCAGATCGATCAGGTCACCCAGCAGAACACGGCCAGCGCCGAGGAGAGCGCCGCCGCCGCCGAGGAGCTGTCCGGTCAGGCCGAGCAGTTGCGGCAGATGCTGACCCACTTCAAACTGCAGGAAGAGCGCCGGGCCCGCCTGGAATCGGCGCCGGCCACGACGCCTGCCCAGATTGGCTGGGGGGAGTAGGTTCTCGCCTGCTATTGGTTTTGACATAGTTTTTGCATTATATGGCCGGTAGCTGGGGCTGCCGGCCCTTCACTTTAGCCCGACTAAGGAGCGAATCATGGCAAGTTCTGTATCTCAGTGGGACATGGCGGATCATCTGGCCGACAATGAAGATACCCTCAAAGGCAAATTTTTGACTTTTCAGCTGGCAGAAGTCGGCTACGGCATCGAAATCCGTCACGTCACGGAAATCATCGGTATCCAGAAGATTACCGATGTTCCCGATATGCCTGACTTCATCCGTGGCGTTATCAACCTGCGCGGGAAGGTCATTCCGGTGATGGATGTGCGCCTGCGCTTCAATCTGCCCAGCCGCCCCTACGACGAGCGGACCTGCATCATCGTCGTCAACCTCGACGGCAAGAGCGTCGGGCTGGTGGTCGACGAAGTCAGTGAGGTTCTCGAGATTCCGGCTGAACAGATCGAACCCGCTCCCAGCAGCAGCAAGGGCAAGAACCGCTACATCCAGGGCATGGGCAAGGTTGGCGAAGAAGTCAAGATTCTGCTCGATGTCAGCCGTCTGTTGTACGAGGAGGAACTGGAGCAGCTCGATTCCGTCAGCCAGGGATAAAAGGTTTTACGGTCGGCCGCTGCCGCGGAGAATGGATGATTATGCCGTTGAAAACCTTGGGCGTGCGCACCCTGCCCCCAGGTAGACCCAGGCGAGTTTTCGACAGGCTTTGATAGGGGGTGTCTTTTGAACCTTAACGATGAGGTATCGCTGCAATGAACATCCAGAGAAAAGTGACGCTGTTTCTGGTCCTGCTGCTGCTGGTCGCTTTCGGTATCAGCACCTTCGTCTCCACCCGTCAGGCGACGGTTCTGTTAAAACAGGCCGGCGAAGACTCCCGACAACGGCTGGAGGTCGCCATTCATGACCAGGCCCGGCGAGTGGCTGAAAGTCTGCATATTGGTACCCAGGGTTCGGTGGAGCAGGGCGAGATGGATCTCTTCGCCGACCTGCTTAACGAACTGGGGGCCATCCGCAACGTGGAAGAAGTCGGGTTGGCCGGCCCCGACGGGGACATCCATTACTCCAATCTGACCAAGTCCGTCGGCGGACGCATGGACGCGCAGGCGCACAAGGCCGCACTGTCGGGTGAGGCCGCCATGCAGGAATTCCCGCGCGACAACACCCTGTTGATCATTCAGCCCCTGCGCATGGAACCCAAATGTTTCGGTTGCCACGAAGGGGTCAAAGAGGGCGACCTCGCCGGCATTCTCTATCTGGACTACAGTCTCAAGGATCTGCGTGCTGCCGAGGTACAGACGGCCGCGCTCATTGCCGGAGCGTCAAGTAAAAGCCTGTCCAGCGGGATTGTCACCGGCCTGGTCTGCCTGCTGCTGGCATCGATCGGGGTCTATGTGCTGCTCGGAACCCTGGTGCGGCGGCCTCTGCTAGCGCTGGAAAAAATGATCGTCGAAATGGATAAGGGGCATCTCGACCACCGTCTCAATCTGTCGGCCCAGGACGAGATCGGGCACATCGGCCGGACGATGGATGCTTTTGCGGACAGCCTGCAAAAGGAAATCGTCGGATCGCTGCAGCAGCTGGCCAGCGGGGATCTCACCTTCCGGGTGGTTCCCAAGGATGGCGACGATGTCGTCCGTCTGGCTCTGCAGAAGGTCGGTACCGATCTCAACGCCATCCTCGGTCAGGTACAGACTGCCGGTTCGCAGATCGCCGCCGGCAGTGCCCAGGTCTCCGATTCGAGTCAGTCGCTGTCCCAGGGGGCAACGGAGCAAGCCAGCTCCCTTGAGCAGATTACCAGCTCCATGACTCAGATGGCCTCCCAGACCCGCCAGAATGCCGAGAACGCCACCCAGGCCAACACCCTGGCCACCGATGTGCGCGGGGCCGCCGAGCGCGGCAACGAGCAGATGCAGCAGATGGTCGGGGCGATGGTCGCCATCAACGAATCGGGCCAGAACATCAGCAAAATTATCAAGGTCATTGACGAGATCGCCTTCCAGACCAACCTGCTGGCGCTGAACGCCGCCGTCGAAGCGGCCCGAGCCGGGCAGCACGGCAAGGGGTTCGCGGTGGTGGCTGAAGAGGTCCGCAACCTGGCCGCGCGCAGCGCCAAGGCCGCCCGTGAGACGGCCGAGCTCATTGAAGGCTCGGTAAAGAAAGCCGAAAATGGTTCGGACATCGCCGACAAGACGGCGGCGGCTCTGGACGAAATCGTGGCCGGTATCACCAAAGTGACGGATCTGGTGGCCGAGATTGCGGCTTCTTCCAATGAGCAGGCCCAGGGTATCGCCCAGGTCAATCAGGGACTCGGCCAGATCGATCAGGTCACCCAGCAGAATACGGCCAACGCCGAAGAGAGTGCCGCGGCGGCGGAAGAGCTTTCCAGTCAGGCCGAACACCTGCGCCAGATGCTCTCCAGCTTTCAGTTGGCTTCCTCGGCCAGACAGCTGGAGGCTCCGGTCCGGCCGGCGCCGGCCGGTGGCGGCCAGGCGGCCCTGGGCTGGGGTGGCGAGGAGTCTTCCCCGGACGACCTTATGTCCTGGGGGCCGGCCTTCAGCGTCGGTATTGTCGAGATTGACCGCCAGCACAAGAAGTTGCTGGCCCTGGTCAACAAGCTCTACCGGGCTCTCAAGGGCGGGCAGGGCAATCAGGTGCTCGGGGAGGTTCTGGATGAGTTGATTGCCTATACACAGGGGCATTTCTCCAGCGAAGAGAGAATGCTGCAAAGCAAAGGCTATCCCGATCTGGCGGCGCACAAAAAACTCCATGCCGATCTGGTCGAGCAGGTAGCCTCCCTGCGGGAGCAGTTCAGCCAGGGGAAAGCGACTCTTTCCAGCGATGTTTTCAACTTTCTCAAGTCCTGGCTGACCAATCACATCCAGAAGACCGACAAAGCCTATGGGCCATTTTTGAACAGTCACGGGATTCAATAAGTCTAGCCGTGGCGAAGATGGGCATGACAGGGTGGGGAGTCCCGGGCGGGCTCCCCACTTTTATTTGGCGGGCGAAAACAAAAAAAGGGATCTGCAAAAGCAGATCCCTGATCTTTTTTGGTTGCGGGGGAAGGATTTGAACCTCCGACCTTCGGGTTATGAGCCCGACGAGCTACCAGACTGCTCCACCCCGCGTCAGAATTTGAAACTATATATACTCTTGTTTTGTCTGTCAACCATTAATTTTGAAAAATTCCTGATTCCACTATGGCCGGCAGACGTGGAACTCCTTGTTTAAGTGGCGCGATTCCGTTAGAATGCAGTCTTGGCCGGCCGATGAGGCCTGAGAGAGCTTGGAATCCAGTCATGCACCATTTGAAAATCGATCTGCCAAAAGCACTGCAGCAGCGGGACGAGGGCGCCTTGTTCATCGACTGCCGTACCCCGGCCGAATTTGCCGAGACGACCATTCCCGGGGCTGTGAATATTCCCCTTTTTGATGACGCGCAGCGGGCTCAGGTGGGTCTCCTTTACAAGGAAAAGGGGCCGGGGCCGGCCAGAAGGCTGGCGGTGGATCTCGTTTCCCCCCGCATCCCGGCGATGATTCGCCAGGTCGATGAGCTGCTCGACGACCGCCGACGCCCCCTGGTGGTCTTCTGTTGGCGCGGCGGCATGCGCAGCCGGGCTCTGACCGCCTTTCTCGATCTGGCCGGGTTTTCGGCGCGGCAGCTGACCGGCGGCCACAAAGCTTTTCGGGCCGAGGTGCGCGATTTTCTGGAGAAGGGGGAGTGGGGACGTCTGTTCGTCCTGCGCGGCCTCACGGGCGTGGGGAAAACCCGAATCCTGCACCGGTTGCGCGGGGAGGGCTATCCCGTTATTGACCTGGAAGGTCTGGCCAACCATCGAGGCAGCGCTTTTGGCGCGTTGGGACAAGGAGAACAGCCGAGTCAGAAGGCCTTCGAGGCCCGACTCTGGGAGGCTCTGCGCCAGATCCCGCCGGGCGGCTATGCCCTGGCTGAAGGGGAGAGCAAACACATCGGCAAGGTGGTGTTGCCGCCCCGCGTGTACGAGGCCCTGCAGGCGGAGACGTCCCTGTGGCTGGAGGCCTCTCTCGATTACCGAATCCAGTTGATTCTGCAGGAATACCCCGTTGACTGCATTCCTCGTGAAGAGTTTGTCCCGCCTATTGTCGCTCTCAAGCGCCGTCTCGGCACCGAGACCGTCGAGCGCCTGCTGGCCCTGCTCCACGCCGGAAAGTGGCGGGAGCTGGTGGCCGACCTGATGGTTCTTTATTACGACCCTCTGTATTTTCATACCCATCCCGACCGGCGGATCGAGATCGATCTGGAGCCGGAAGAGGAAGGGATAGCCCGGCTGAAAGAGTCAATCCACCGTCTGCTGGCCGAGCCGCCGGTACCCCGTCTCGAAAAGGCCTAGCCATGCCCGAAAGCCGCACGCAAAGAAAAACGCCTCTGGTACTCATCGTCGACGACGAAAGGCTGATGAGAACTATGTTGCGGGATACCCTGGAAGCGGCCGGGTTTCGAGTCAGCGAAGCCAGCAATGGGTGCGACGCCTTGGAGACCATTCGCCAGATTCATCCTGATCTGGTTGTCCTCGACGTGATCATGCCCGATCTGGATGGTTTCGAAGTCTGTTCCCGCCTGCGGAAAATTCCCGAAATGCGCCATGTCCCCATTCTTATGGTGACGGCCTCCGAAGAGCGCGAAGTGGCCGAAAGAGCTTATGCGTCCGGGGCAACCGATTTTATTCCCAAGCCGATCAACGCCGCTCACCTGCGTCACCACGTCCGCTATATGCTGCGGGCCAGCCTCAATGTCGAGGAGTTGCGCCAGAAGGAGCAGCGCCTGGCTTATGCCCAACGTCTGGCCCGCTTGGGAAACTGGGAGTGGGAGAGGGGGGATGACCGATTGCGCCTCTCTGAAGAGGCCCGGCGCATATTGGCCCTTGCCGATGACGTTCCCTTCCTGCCCCTGACGTCTTATCTGGAACGCATTCATCCCCAGGAACGTGATGCTATACGCCGCGGTCTCGACCAGCTTTGGCAAAACGGCCCTCCTTTGGCTCTCGATTTCCGCCTTCTGCGCCCTGACGGGACCGAAAGATTCGTGCATGGCCAGGCGGACCGGATCGTGGATGCCGGCGGAGAAGCCGTCCGCCTCGTGGGCACCATTCAGGACATCTCCGATCGTAAACGGATTGAGGAGAAGCTGGTGCTCGCCGGCAAGGTGTTCGAAAACAGCGGCGACATGATCCTCATTACCGATATGCAGGCCCGGGTGGTCGATGTGAACGATACCTTCTGCCGACTGACAGGGTATGGTCGCGAAGAAATTGTCGGCTGGTCCTTGGGGGACCTGCTTTCCGGCCAGCATGATCCGGGGTTCTACCGGCATATTTGGCAGACCGTGACGGACAAGGGCTTCTGGCAGGGGGAGGTCTGGAGCCGGCGACAGGACGGCGAATCCTTTCCTGCCCTGGTTTCCGTCAACGAGGCGCGAAGCGAGGGCGAAGAAAACGGCCATTACGTCTTTACCGCCACCGACCTTTCTCGTCTGAAGGAGACGGAACGGCAGCTGCATTATCTCTCCCACTTCGATCCTCTCACCGACCTGCCCAACCGACTGCTGTTCCTTGACCGCCTGCAGCAGAGTTTGGTCGGCGAAAAGCGCCACCAGGGGCAAGTCGCTGTCCTCTTTGTCGATCTGGATGACTTCAAGGAAATCAACGATACGCTGGGCAGCCCGACGGGAGATCAGGTGCTGCAGGAAGTGGCCCGCAAAATCAAAGGATGCATCCGGGCCAGCGATACGGTGGCTCGTCCCGGCAGCGACGAGTTCGCCGTCATCCTGCGGGAACTGGTGCCGGGCGGAGATGCCGCCGCTGTGGCGCAGAAGCTGCTGGATTCTTTGGCAACCCCCTTTACCTATGCAGGCCGGGAATTCTATATCACCTTGAGTATCGGCATCGCCCTGAGCGATATCGATGGCACGGACCCCGAGGAGCTGATTCAGAAAGCGGAAACGGCCATGGTCTGTGCCAAGGAGCAGGGCAAGAGCCGCTATGTCTTTTTCTCCGACGAGATGAATCGGCAGGTGCAGGAGCGGCTGATCATGAAGACCAGTCTGCGACGCAGCCTGGAACGTGACGAGTTTTTGCTGCACTATCAACCCAAGTTCAACAGCTTTACCCGGGAATTCACCGGTCTTGAAGCGTTGGCGCGCTGGCAGCATCCCGATCGGGGGCTGATCTCTCCGGCCCATTTCATCTCTCTGGCCGAGGAAACCGGTCTAATCGTCCCCTTGGGGGAGATGACCCTGCGCAAAGCCTGCCAGCAGAACCGGCATTGGCAAAAGGAGGGCTATCAACCCTTCCCGGTGGCGGTCAACCTCTCGGCCCAGCAATTCGGCGAAAAGGATCTGGTCGACACAGTGTGCCGGGCCCTGGGGGATACGGGCCTGTCGCCTCAGTGCCTGGAGCTCGAAATCACCGAAAGTGTCATTCTGCAGGATACCGAGCGGGCGATTGCCATTCTGAAGAAGCTCAAGGATATGGGGATCCGCATCGCGCTGGACGATTTCGGTACGGGTTTTTCTTCCCTGGACTATCTCCGGCGTTTTCCGCTGGATGTCCTGAAGATCGATTATACCTTTGTGCGGGGGGTGGTCAGCAGCGACCAGGATGCCGCCATTGTCAAGGCGATCATCGCCATGGCTCACAGCATGCGCCTGAAGGTGGTGGCCGAGGGCGTGGAAACCGAAGCCCAGCGCGTCTTTCTGCGAGAGCAGGGGTGTGACGTAGTTCAGGGCTATCTGGTGGCCATGCCCGTTCCGCCCGAGGACGTGGAGAAGTATTTCCCCCTTGCCGGTGGGCGGCGGGACTGCTAAGGTTTTCGGGATGATCCGGAAAGAGAGGTGTGCTGTGCCTAAAATCATTCCCCGTCAGGAGGCGAACAGGCTCTGCCAGAAATGTCTGCGCAGCTGCCGGCAGTCACAGAACATCCTGCTTTTGCAGTGCCCCCGTTTTGAGCCGATGCCTTTCAAGATCGCCGAGGCTCCCTTCAAGCAGTTGGAACTTTTTAAAGATTAGCGGGCCAGCGCATCTTTTTTTCTGGCCAAGGCACAAAACGACCTTCAGGGGTGGACACCCGAACCGATCTGCGTTTCACTTTAATCTTCACGGCATGTATGTGGCACCACTCCTCGCTTCCGTAAGGATTACCATGGTTTTTAATCCCCGCTTCTGCAGGACCATCCTCGCTTGCCTCTTCTTTCTGGCCGTCGGCTTGTTCTCCCCCGCTCAGGGCCGCGCCGAATATTCAGAGGCCAAAGACGTCCTCGTCCTTCATTCCTACGACCCTGGTTTCCCCTGGACAACCTCCATTGACAAAGCCATCGCCCGGGTATTTGCCGCGCAGCCCCTGCAGGTGCGGATTTATTCCGAATACATGGACACCAAGCGTCATCCGGGGGCTTTCTATATTACGGAGACGGTCGACAGGGCTCTGGTCAGCAAACTTTCCGGTCGGCATTTCGACCTGATCATGGTGTCGGACAATGATGCCTTGAACTTCGTGCTGCGCCACCGGGAGCGTCTTTTCCCCGGACTGCCGGTGGTCTTCTGCGGCATCAATAACTATCGTCCCGAGATGCTGGCCGGGAACCGGGGGGTTACCGGCGTGGCCGAAGTGCCTTCCTATGCCGAGACCCTCGATATCCTGCTGCGCCTGCGCCCGCAAACCCGCTCGCTGGTGGTTCTGGGCAACCAGGTCGATGAGACCGGACGTCACATCCACGCGGTGCTGGAGCGGTTGGCCGACCGGTTCCAAAATCGTCTGCGGTTCCGTTTCTGGGACGATCTTTCTCTGGACGAGGCCGTGTCGCGACTCAAAGCCTTGCCGCAGGATCACCTCGTACTTATGGTGGGTTTTGTCACCGATACCTACGGCCAGGTGCTGACGCCGAAGGATGCCACGCCGATTCTCAGCGAAGCCAGCACGGTCCCTCTGTGGGGGCCCTGGGACCTGAACTTCGGCCAGGGGGTCATCGGCGGTGTGCTGGTCAGCGGCAGTGCCCAGGGCCAGATGGCGGCGGATATCGGGGTTCGTATTCTGCAGGGAGAATCAGCCGAGGCGATCCCGGTGGTGACCAAAGAGGCCAATCGCGCCATGTTCGATTACCGGCAGCTGAGCCGATTTGGTATCAAACTGGGTGAGCTGCCGCCGGACAGCCAGATTCTTTATCCGCCTGACCCGGTCTACACGATAAACAAGGTCATCTTCTGGCTGGTTTTCGGGGTGCTGTTGGTTTTTATCGTGCTGTTGGTGGCTCTGCTAATCAACCGACGACAGCTTCGCCGCCTGGGAACGAACCTGCGGGAGGAGCAACGCAAGCTGGCCACCCTGATGGGCAACCTGCCCGGCATGGTCTACCGCTGCAAACACGATCCGTCCTGGAGCATGGAGTTTGTCAGTGCCGGCAGCCAGGACTTGACCGGCTATGCACCCGAGGACCTGATCGACAATCGCACCGTCGCCTTTGCTGACCTGATCAATCCCCAGGATCAGGAGCGGGTATGGGAACACATCGAGGCGAGCGTCGAGCAGAAGAGCCTGTTCCAGGTTGAATACCGCCTGCTCGACAGCCGGGGGAGGGAGCGCTGGGTCGCCGATCAGGGCTGTGGCGTTTTTACTCCGGATGGCCGTTTGCTGGCGATTGAAGGGATTCTTCTGGACGTGACGGAACGCAAAGAGGCCGAAGAGGCCCGCCAGAAGAGCGAGACCCGTTTCACCGAACTGTTCAGCCACATGAACAGTGGCATGACCATCTTTGAACCCCGGGACAACGGCGAAGATTTCATCCTGATTGACTGTAACCAGGCCGCCAGGAAGATGGGAGGGATCGCCCGGGTAGAGCTGATTGGCAAAGGCTTGTGCGAATCTTTCCCTGAAATCGGTGATACCGAAATTTTCAGGGCGCTCCAGCGGGTCTGGAAGAGTGGGCGTCCGGAGATGTTTTCATCGGTGGCACCGGGAGGCCATGACAAGATCCGCTGGCAGGATAACCGGCTCTACCGCCTGCCCTCCGGTGAAGTGGTCGCCCTCTACGATGATATTACACAAAGGCAGGAGGCGGAGGCCGCCCTTCAGCGGGCGCTGGAAAACGCCCAGGAATCGCGGGATCGTATCGACGCCATTTTGCGTTCGGTCGCCGACGGTCTGCTGGTCACCGACCGGGACGGACATCTCGTCATGGCCAATTCGGTGGCCGAAAAGGTGCTGACCCTGCAATGCCCCGCCATGTCGCATCTCCCCCTGGCACAGGTGTCGTTGCCCGGAGGGCTGCGCGACTACCTGCAGGGGGTGATTGCGGGCGAGAAGGTGAGCGATCCCTTTGTTTTCGAGTTGCCTGGCGAGGACGGGGAGGCAGCCCGTATCATGGAAGCTAGAACGGCGCCGGTGCATCGGCGTGATCGTACCGGCAGTGAATGGATCACCCTGCTCCACGATGTAACGCGGGAGCGGGAGTTCGACCGCATGAAGAGCGAGTTTATTGCCACCGCAGCCCATGAATTGAGTACGCCCCTGGCGGTTATCATGGGGTATGCCGAGCTTCTGCAGACCCATCAGGAGGAGACAGGGGACGAACAGTCCCGCGACTATGTCCAGACGATTTACGACAAGGTGCAGCACCTGGAGAAGATCGTCGATGACCTGCTCAACCTGAGCCGTATCGAGTCGGGACGGGTTATTGTCCTTCACCGGGCTCCCTGTAATATGGGCGAGTGTCTGCTGAGGGTGGTGAGTCCCTACCAGCGTGAGCAGGGCAAGCATCATTTCGAGATCGCGGTGCCGCAAGAGGTGACCGAAGTTCTCGTGGACAAGGACAAGATGGCGCAGGTGCTGGACAACCTGGTCAGCAATGCGGTGAAATATTCCCCTCAGGGCGGCACCATTCGGGTCGAGGGCCAAAAACTGGCGGATCGTCTGCTGGTGACGGTGGAAGACCAGGGCATCGGTATGACGCCAGCCCAGGTAGAACGGGTTTTTGAGAAATTTTATCGGGCCGATGCCTCCGACACGGCGATTGGCGGTCTGGGCCTGGGCATGAGCATCGCCCGAACCATTGTGGAAATGCACGGGGGCAAAATCTGGGTGGAGAGCGAGGCAGGCCGAGGCACGAAGGTGAGCTTCACCATCCCGCTGGAGCCGGGTACCAGCGACGGCCAGTTCGGATCGTCTGAATAAAAAAGCCTGCCCCGTGGTGAGTACGGGGCAGGCTTTTTTATCGCTGTTGTCGCGGTGGGACTATTCGCGCACGAAGGTATCGATGTCCGTCTCATGCACCATGCCCATGAGACGGGCGTATTCCGATTCGATAACCTGATAGTGATGATTGGTGGATTTGGCGTTGTCCTCGTATACCTGCCGCACCTGGGCATCGTCGATCTTGGCAGCCATCTCCCGCAGTGCCTTTTCAAGCTGCTGCTCTTTCTTCATAGCCAGTTCCATGGCTTGACGCTCGTTGAAATCGGCGTCGAGCATTTTGCGCAGATCGGTCATCCAGTCGGACTCCTCCTTGGGAGGCTTGGCGATAAAGTCATCGAAAGAGTTGATGTCGCCGCCCTGGTAGATGGCGAAGAACTGCCCCGCATGCTCTTTTTCATCGCGGGCCAGTACTTCAAAAACGCGCTTGGCATCGGCGTCTTTCATGTGGGTTGCCGCCAGGCGATAAAAGTCCATGGCGTTTTTTTCGGTCTGAATGGAACGTTTGATTGCTTCCTGTAAATCCATGTGTCTCTCCTTTGTACGTAAATGGTGATATGGACCCGATGGTCATACCGGTGAAGTCTTGCTGGCGCCAGCGCCAAAAACGCTTAAGCTCCTGCGGCAGCTGGCGGGGTAAAGACGCGTTGGCCCAGTTCCTGGTCGACCATAAGCAACCCGCGCCCGTCGTCCTTGACGCGGGACAGTTTGCGGATGATCAGGGAAAAGCTGGCCTCTTCCTCGACCTGCTCGGTAACGAACCATTGCAGGAAAACCTGAGCGGCGTGACTGTTCTCCGTGCGGGCCAGATCGAGCAGTTTGCCGATGCGCTCGGTTACGAACTGTTCATGCTTGAGGCCGTATTCGAAGGCGTCCAGCGGCGAGGCGTAATCATTTTGGGGTTCATCCACCGGCAAAAGGTGGGTTCTCCCGCCGGCGTCGCAGATGAAATTGAAAAACATCTCACCATGCGTCATCTCTTCCAGGGCCTGTACCCGCATCCAGCTGGCCAGACCGGGCAAGTCTTCCGACTGGAAATAGCCGGCCATGGCCATGTAGAGATAAGCGGAAAAGAATTCATTTTTCATCTGTTCGTTCAAGGCGTCCTGCATCTTGGGACTGAGCATGGCGTTTACCTCCATCGTCTGCATCTGTTGAACTGGCCAAAATTATAACCACGACAGTTGGCTTTGTCCAGCGCGCCACCGGGCGGTATCGTTGCAAATCCATGGGAACTGGGCTATTCTGACGATCCTTCAGTTTAACAGATATCCATTACTTTTCACGGGGGTCTCGTGCTCATTAAATCCGCAGAATTCGTCAAAAGCGCCACCCGCCCCGACAATTATCCCACCAGCGATCTGCCCGAGGTGGCCTTCGCCGGTCGCAGCAATGTGGGGAAAAGCTCCCTGATCAACGTTCTGGTCAACCGCAAGGCCCTGGTCCGAACCTCCTCGACACCGGGCCGCACCCAGCTTCTGAATTTTTTCGACATCAACGGCACTTTCTCCCTGGTCGATTTGCCCGGCTATGGTTTTGCCAAGGTTCCCCTGGCGGTCAAGAAGGACTGGGGCCCCATGGTGCGGACTTTTCTGGAAAGACGCCACAACCTGCGGGCGGTCGTCATCCTTTTCGATATTCGCCGGGTTCCCCGGGAAGAAGACCTCCAACTGCTCGATTGGCTGGAAGAGTACCAGATTCCGACCATCCCGGTTCTGACCAAGGTGGATAAAGTCTCCCGGGGGCAACGGGAAAAGCAGATCAAGCCGATTCTGGCCGCCACGGGGCTGCCGCGGGATGCTTTCAGCCTCTTTTCCGCCCTCAACCGCGAAGGCCGGGACGAGGTGTGGGAGAGAATCGAGGCGGCCCTGGCCCAGGAGCGTCCCTCCCCAGTCGCAGAAGATCTCTGACCTGCTTTTCTTCCTGTGCAGTTATTTCACACGTAGGCAGGGGGGCTGGCGGCTGCGAACGCTGAGACCCTGCAGATAAAAGGGCTTGGCGAAACTGGCACTCCTCCTGCAGCACGCAGATGGCACGTCGGAAGCGCCTGGTTCGCCTGCTGTCACCCGAGACGGAGAACGATCATGTCAACCTCACCCTTTCGCCTGCGCAACTTTATCACCCTGCTGGTCACCTTCAGCGGCCTGGTCATGACGGTCTCCGGCTTCGTCCTCTACGTCGTCCCCGAGGGCCGGGTGGCCTACTGGACGGACTGGACGCTGCTGGGTCTGACCAAAGAGGCCTGGGGCAGCGTGCACACCAACCTCAGCTTCCTCTTTTTCCTGGTGCTGGTTTTTCATCTCTACTACAACTGGCGGGTGCTGATGGCTTACCTGAAAGATCGCCTGCGGCAAAGGTTCACCCTGCGCCGCGAACTGGCCGCTGCCCTGGTCCTCGGTCTGGTCGTCGTCGGCGGCAGTGCGGCCCAATGGCCGCCTTTTTTGCAGGTCATGGAGCTGGGCGCCGCCGCCAAGAAGGCCTGGTATGCCGGCGAAGATGTGCAGCCGCCTTTCCCCCACGCCGAACTCATGCCGCTGGCGGAGCTGTCCCGGCGCATCGACCTCAACCTGGCCGCGGTACTGGCGGTGCTGGCCGAAGAGGGATATCCGGCGGCGTCGGAGGAGGTTTCGCTCAAGAATCTTGCCCGTCGGTATGACGTATCCCCCATGCAGCTGTTCGAAACGGTCATGGCGGATGACCGCGTGTATCGCTGAAGGCTCAAGAACCCTGTTCAAAGGAGCTGACCAGTGGCGCCAACCCGTTTTTCCTACCGACTGAAGAGCCTGCTGCTGCTGGCTCTCGCTCTCAATACGCTGGTGCTGGGACTGCAGGTCTATTCGTCCTATCACAGCATCCGCTCCTACCGCGGCAGTCTGCTCGCCCAGGGTGATATGTTGCTGCGGTCCGTAGCCGGTGGGCACCGCTTTTTCATGCGCCATATGTCCTTTTCCGCCGAGGAGGCCCAGCGCTATTTCCGGGAGGCCTTCGAGCAGACGCCGGTAAAGGCCTTCTTCCTCTATGACGGTACCGGACAGGTGCTTTTTTCCCTGCATCCGCAAACGCATCCGGTCGATATGCCCCGGCCGGCGTCCCGTCTGGTGCGCGAAGAAGAGGATGCCCTGTTGTTCTTCGCGCCCTACACGCCGCCGCGCCTGGGCATGGGGATGATGGGGGGGCGGCCGGTGACGCCGCTCTACATGGCCCTGGCGCTCGACAAGACGCCGCTGCTCGAGCTGGAGGGCAAAACCTGGGTACACCTGGGCTTTGTCGTGCTGCTGCAGGTGCTTCTCGTTTTCGTCTATCTGGTTCTGCTGCGTTTCATCCGCCATCACCTCCGTACCCAGGAGCGGCTGGAGGTGGCTGAGCGCCATGCCGAGCTCGGTCGCTTCGCCGGCGTTCTGGCTCATGAGATCAAGAACCCCCTCAGCTCTTTGCGGGGGTTGCTGGCCTTTGCCCGGCAAAAAGAGCAGGATGCCGTCCTGCGGGAGGTCCAGGACAAATCCCTGGACGAAGTCGACCGCCTCAATCGCATCGCCGATGATTTTCTCACCTACGGGAAAGAAACCGTGCTCGACTTGGAGGAAGTGGCTCTGCTTCCCCTGGTGCGACGGGCCTTGGAGCTTGTCCACTACGAGATGGAAAACAAGGGGTTGGCCTGCGATCTTCGAGGCGACGATTTTACGGTGTCTGCCGACGGCGACAGGCTGCTGCAGGTTCTGGTCAACCTGCTTCTCAACGCCGCCCAGGCCGCCCCGCCGGGGGGACGGGTGGAACTGGCCTTCGATGCCGCCCGGCGGTCTTTGAAAATTGCCAACCCGGTGGCCGAACCGGTGACGGCGACGGCCGAACAGCTCTTTGCCCCTTTTTACAGCACCCGCAGCCAGGGCTCGGGGCTGGGGCTGGCCATCGCCCGCAAGCTTTTGGAAGCCCACGGCTTTTCGGTGCGGCTGACAGCGACTGCGCCTTTTACCCTGCTCCTGGAATTTTCCCATGACCCGTCCTGAGACCAGGATCCTCATCATCGATGACGAGCCCAACCACCGCCTGATGCTGCGTCTGCATCTGGCCGAGGCTGGCTTTCACCCGGTGGAAGCCGAAAACGGCCAGCAGGGGTTGGCATGCCTGGAGCGGGAGGAGTTCGCTCTCATTCTGCTTGACCTCAAAATGCCTGTCATGGACGGTTACGGTTTCCTGGCCGACCTGCGTCGTCAGGGGAAGGGGACGCCGGTGGTGGTTATCACCGCCTTTTCCAACGTCCGCACGGCCGTCGAAGCCATGAAGCTGGGGGCCACGGAGTTCCTCACCAAACCCGTCGACCCGGCGGAGCTTCTGGATCTGGTAGAGACCCTGCTGCGGCAGCCGACCTCGCCTTCTGTGCCACCCGGCCGTAGTGACTACCGCTTCGAAGGGGTTTGCTCGCCCGACGGATTGGGCAAGATTGTCGACCTGCTGGCGATGGTCGCGCCGACGGATGCCTCTGTTCTTATCCTGGGAGAATCCGGAACCGGCAAGGAGCTGGTAGCGCGTTCCCTTCACGAAAACTCACCCCGGCGCCAGGGACCTTTTCTAGCAGTCAACTGCGCCGCTCTCAATGAAAACCTGGTCGAAAGCGAACTCTTCGGTCACGAAAAGGGGGCCTTTACCGGCGCGGCGGCAAGGCGTCTCGGCCGTTTCGAGGAGGCGGATAAAGGCACGCTCTTTCTCGATGAGATCGGCGAAATGCCGCTGGCCATGCAGGCCAAGCTGCTGCGGGCCATCCAGGACAAAACCTTTACCCGCGTCGGCGGCACCCGCACCCTGCACAGCGATGTGCGCATTGTGGCGGCGACCAACCGCGACCTGCAGGCTATGGTGGAAAGGGGGACCTTTCGGGAGGATCTTTTCTTCCGACTCAATGTCTTTCCGGTGGTCCTGCCGCCTCTGCGCGAGCGGCGGGGAGAGATCCCCCAGCTGGTCCGATACTTTGTCGACACCTACGCCGGGCGCTTCAACAAGGTGATTCGCGGCTGGAGTGACGCTTATCTTCGCCGGTTGCAGGGGTACTCTTTTCCCGGCAATATCCGTGAGCTGGAAAACCTGGTAGAGCGTAGCGTCATTCTGGCCCGGGGGGACCGCCTTGAGGAGCAGACGCTGCCACCTCTCGTCGCGGCCCCGATCGAGGCAGCAGAGACCGGCGTGGACCTGCGGGAGAATGAAAAGGCCCTGATCGTGCAGGCTCTGGAAAAGGCGGCAGGAAACAAAAGCCAGGCGGCGCGTCTGCTGGGCATATCACGACGGGCCCTGTACTACAAGCTGAAGGATTTTTCTTTGGAAGATTGAACATTTGACAAAAAAACGCCCCGGGTCGGCCACCCGGGGCGAAAGAAGATTGATTAGTTGTTCTGGAGGAAGGGACCGCGCACCATACCCCAGGGGTTGAGGTGCAGGGAGAAAGTATTGCCACCGGCATCGGTCACGGTGGCGGCGTACATCGTGGCGCGGGGGCGTTCGATGGCTTCGATCTTTTCAACCTGGTAGCCCTTGAGATTGTTCGCCACATACTCGTTGAGAGTCGTCGTTGCCTGTTCGAGGCTGATGTTCTCAGGGGCGGCCTGATTCTGACCCATCATCCCTTTGCCGCCGCAGCAGTTCCCGCCACAGGGACCCATTCCCTGGCCTCTCATCATGCCGCTGCCGGGGCCTCCAGCCGCCAGCGCGACAGTGGCCAGGGAAAGGACGAGGGCGGTGACGATAAGACCTTTGCCGAAGTTTTTCATGGTATAGTCTCCTTGTTTGACCGGCCGGGTGCCGATCGGGTTGAGTGTTTGCTTCTGTTGTTGCAGGGGCAATGCCAATTCCGCAAGAGGCCTGAAATGCACCTTCAGGCCATGGGGCGGCGACCGGCGGGCCTTTGGCGCCGTGCAGGAACTTCACACCTGAGCAAAGATTGCACAGGTCATGGCTTCCTCTATTTCGTTGACAGGTTTTCCGGCGGTTTGCTACAACCAAGGCAGCGTGCCGCATGGAACTGGAGTAAAGATGAATTGTACCCGCGTTTACCTTATCCGCCATGGCCAGGTTCAGGGCCATGAGCAGAAACGCTATAACGGCCAGAGCGAAGTGGCCCTGACCGAAAAAGGGCGGGCCCAGTTCGGTATGCTGCAGATGCGCCTGCAGGAGCGGGCCATTAAGGCCGTCTACACCAGCGACCTGGGGCGCTGCGTGGAGG
This sequence comes from Desulfuromonas sp. KJ2020, assembly GCF_024197615.1. NCBI lineage: Bacteria > Pseudomonadati > Thermodesulfobacteriota > Desulfuromonadia > Desulfuromonadales > Desulfuromonadaceae > Desulfuromonas > Desulfuromonas sp. KJ2020. The sequence goes on along the minus strand of NZ_JAKUKE010000001.1, from coordinate 235,720 downwards.
GCGCCAGGATTCTCGCCCACGCGCATGGCCTGGAGCCGCTGATCAGACCGGCCCTGCGCGAACTGCACGTCGGCGAGTGGGAAGGGCGCACCTGGCAGGAACTACAGGCGAGTTACCCCAAACAATGGCAGGACCGTCTTGATGATCTGGTCCATTACCGGGTCCCCGGCGGTGAAAATCTCCTGGACCTGGGCCAGCGGGTACGCCCGGCCCTGGAGGATATCCTCCGTGCCCATCCTGGGGAAGAGGTCGTCATCGTCGGTCATGGCGGCGTAAATCGCCTCATTCTGCTCGACGCCATCGGCGCACCTCTCGATAAAATGTTTCACCTGGCGCAGGATTTCGGTTGTTTGAATATCATCGATTATCACTCCGACGGTCTCAGGGTTGTTTCCCTGCTGAACGGTTGAGGGGTTCTTTTATGGCCGCCGCCATTAGGAGCGACGTTTGGGGGCTTGTTGTCCTGAGGCGTAACCTGAGAGGGTCTATATGAAAAAAGTGTACGTGATCGGAGCAGGTGTCGAGGGACAGGAAGGATTCAGCGGCCGCGCCCTCGATATTATCAATCAGGCTGCGCGTCTTTTCGGCAGTGAGCATCTGCTGGCTCTGTTCCCGAGTTTTTCCGGTGAAAAGGTGGTGGTCGACAGTGACGCTGGCGGCCTGCTGGAGCGCCTGAACACCGAAAAAGGAACCTCCGTGATCCTTGCCACCGGCGATCCGCTCTTTTTCAGCATCGGGCGCTACCTGCTGCGCAATCTACCGGAGGAAAGCCTCGACTTCGTGCCCAACGTCAGTTCGGTGCAGTATGCCTTCGCCAAGATCAAGGAGCCCTGGGACGATGCCGTCTTCATCTCCGCCGAAGGGCGGGGTATCAAGGGAGCCGTCGATCGCATCGTCGCCAACGACAAGGCGGCCGTTCTGACCGATAAGGTCAACACGCCGGCCGCCATCGCCGGGGAAATGATCCGGCGGGGTCGCGAAGGCTACGCCGCCTACCTCTGCGAGAATCTTGGAACCGCCGAGGAACGCATCGTCGTTACCGATGTGCGCGGACTGTTGGACATCAAGGCCGCTCCCCTCAACGTCCTCATCCTCATCAAGGAATACGAGGGGGGAGGCGACGATTACATCCCCACGCTCGGCATTCCCGACGAGGAATTTTCGACCACCAAGCATCTGATCACCAAGGAAGAGATCCGGGTGGTGACCCTGGCCAAGCTCAATCTGCGCCATGACATGATTCTGTGGGATGTCGGGGCGGGTTCCGGTTCGGTCAGCATCGAAGCGGACTCCCTGCTCCCCAATGGCCGCATCTTCGCCATTGAGCGCAATGACCAGTATGTCGGCTTCATCAAGGAAAACCTGAACCGCTTCAACGCCCGCCACGTGACCCTGATTGAAGGGGAGGCGCCGAGCGTGTTTGAAGATCTGCCCGACCCCGACCGGGTTTTTATCGGAGGGTCGGGCGGGAATCTTTGGGATATCCTTGAGGCGGTCGATGGCCGTCTCCCCGCCGAAGGGCGGATCGTGCTGAACGCCACCACCCTCGATACACTGACCGCTGCCAACGAATTCTTCGACAACGCCGGCTATCAGGTCGAGGTGACGACCATCAACATCGCCCGCACCCGGCCCTTGACCGACTACAAGATGTTCGAGGCCTACAACCCGGTGTATATCGTGGTGGCCGTTAAGGATTAACCTTCGCGACCAGGGGGCGCTGAGGCAAAGCGACCGGTATTTGGTCGAAGAATAACTCCTTGTATCTACGGGATTCGCCGGGTAGAATTATCGAAACTTAATGACACGGCTGCCAACACGTCGTATGGGCATTTCGACCTGTTCGTTCAGATGAGGGGAGAATCTATGGAGAATCAGGACCGGCGGGAGTCAGAACGGAAGGATTCCCTGAACTTTCTGGATTACGTGGTTTTGGATCAGAACGGCCAGGTGGTGGATCAGGGGATGGGCCGCACCCGCAATGTCTGTGAAAAAGGTTTGATGCTACAGACGCATGTGCCGCTGGAAGATTACCATACCGTTCTTTTGACCCTGGGACTGGAAGATGAAGTGGTAGAGCTCAAGGGCTCGGTGGTGCACGAGGAGTTCTGCCCCGACGAGGGCATCTGCTCGGGGATCGAGTTCACCGAAATCGATGAGCGGGGCCGGCGGATTCTGCAGAAGTACCTGCAAGCCTTCAGGGCGGCGGAAGGAAAATAGCCTTTCAGCCGTTTTCCGACGGGGCACCCACCGGTCTCAGGCAGGCTGGTGGGTGTTTCTTTGTGGGAGGGCCGCGGCCCCAAAAAAAGACGCGTCGATCAGGAGGGCAATTCGACGCGCCAAAGGAGCTGCTGTGATGAAGAAGGTTTTTATCTACCGTCTGCTCTGCCACAAGCATCCGTTGATGGTTAAACTATACCCGGTGTCTGCCCTCGCGGCCACGTGCGGATTCGTAAAATTGCCGGAATCAAGACACGTCGCCCATCTGTGCATCTGAACAGTAAGGCTCCTGGCCTTAGAATTGAACTAGACGAAAGCGAAGAACCCCATGGCCATAAAATGGTATCCCGGGCACATGAACAAGGCCCGGCGGTTGATCAGCGAAACCATGCGCACCATCGATGTCGTCATCGAAGTGCTTGATGCGCGCCTGCCCGCCTCCAGCGCCAATCCGCTGCTGGCCGAGCTGCGCGGCAACAAGCCCTGCATCAAATTGCTGAACAAGGCCGACCTGGCCGATCCCGAGGTGACCCGTCAGTGGGGTCTTTTTTTCGAGCGCCAACATGGGGTGAAGGCCATCGCCCTCGAGGCGAAAAGCCGGTCTTCGGTGCCGCGTCTGCTCAAGCTGATCCGCAGCCTGGCGCCCCACCGTGGTGTCCCCGGCAAGCCTCTGCGGGTGATGGTGGTGGGCATCCCCAACGTGGGCAAGTCCACGCTCATCAATACCCTGGCCGGTCGCGCCATCGCCAAGGTGGGGGACAAGCCGGCCATCACCAAGAGCCAGCAGCATATCGATCTGAAAAACGGCATCGTCCTGTCCGATACGCCAGGCATCCTCTGGCCCAACCTGGCCGACCAGGATGGCGCTTACCGCCTCGCCGCCAGCGGGGCCATCGGCGATACGGTCATGGAATATCCCGAAGTGGCGCTCTTTGTGCTGGATTATCTGGCCCGCCGTTATCCCGAAGGGCTGAAGACCCGTTACCGCCTGTCGGAACTGCCGCCAACAGCCGCCGACACGCTGCAGGAGATCGGTCGGCGGCGAGGATGTCTGGTGGCCGGCGGCGAGGTCGACCGTCATCGGGCCGCCGAGATTCTGCTCTTCGAACTGCGTGGGGGGAAGATCGGCCGCGTCAGCCTGGAGACGCCGGACGAATTGAAGGCCGCTGAGGATGATGGGGGCGAGAGCGGAGAGCCGCCGGAAGACGTTATCCCGGGCTGAGCGCTGTTGTTCGTCTAGGCGTCGGTCCACCCGGCGCCCGTCAAGGGGACAAACGCCACGCCAAGGACGGAGCGGGTGGTGATTTCGTCTTCCTCTCCCCGGTCGACCACCAGCAGTTCCTGGTGGCCGTAGGGAGGCCCCACGGGGATGACCAGGCGAGCCCCCGTCCTCAACTGTTTCGGCAAAGCCGGCGGAATGTGGCTGGCGGCGGCCGTGACGATGATGCCGTCAAAGGGCGCTCGCGCCGGCAGGCCCTGGGTGCCGTCGGCGCAGAGGACCTCCACGTTGGTGCAGCCCTGTTCCGCCAGCAGACGGGCGCTGCGTTCGGCCAGTTCGGGGAGAATCTCCAGGCTATAGACCTGCTTCACCAGCTGAGACAGAACCGCCGCCTGGTAGCCTGAGCCCGTGCCGATTTCGAGGATCACGTCATCCGGTTCGGTCTCCAGCAGATCGGTCATCAGGGCGACGATGAAGGGCTGGGAGATGGTCTGCCCCCGGCCGATGGGGAGCGCGTTGTTGTCATAGGCGCGGGCTTTCATTTCCGCGGGCACGAAAGCGTCCCGGGGCACACGCGCCATGGCCTCCAGTATCCGGGGAGGCGCTCTGAACCGTCCCGTGACATAGGCGGTCTGGCCGTATTCCAGGTCGATGACCCGCAGCATTTCCCGCAGGCGGTTCTCTCTCATCGTTTTTCCCCCACACCGGGCGCCGAAAAAACGTTCTCGCCCTTTTTACCCATTCAAACAGAAAATCGCCGGAAGGCGAGAGCTTGCAGCAAAATATCAGCGGGAGAATCGCACTATGGCCATCTGGTTCAAGAAATATGCATTGGCAGAAATCAACGCCCTGTCGGCGGGTAACCTGGGAGAGTATCTGGGCATCGAATTTACCGAGATCGGCGAGGACACTCTGGTGGCGCGCATGCCGGTGGAGGCGCGGGTGCATCAGCCTTTCGGTGTTCTGCACGGCGGCGCTTCCGTCGCCTTGGCCGAGCACCTGGGGAGCATCGCCGGCAATCTCTGCGTGAATCAGGAACGTCAGGTCTGCGTCGGTCAGGAGATCAATGCCAACCACCTGCGCCCGGTGCGCAAGGGTTTTGTCACCGGACTCGCTACGCCCATCCATATCGGCGGCCGTTCCCAGGTATGGGAAATTCGCATCAGTAATGAGCAGGGCAAGCTGGTTTGTATCTCGCGCCTGACTCTGGCCGTCGTGCCGCGCCGTCCGGGCCACGAACCAAGGGTGACCTCCTGATCCTTCGGCTTCTTAGAATTTTCCCGCCAGCCAGAACAGGAACATGCCGAAGATGACGGTACCGGCCAGGGAGCGGGTGCGCCAGGCGAAAAAGAGGGTGGGGATGGCGACCCAGAATTCGGGCTTACCAAAGGACAGGGTGCGCGCGGCACTGTCGGCCAGCAGGGCCGGAGCCACCAGCGCGCTGAGGATGGCGACGGGGATCAGTCGCAGCCAGTCGACCAGGCCCTGAGGCAGTCGGCGCTGGGCCAGGGCAAAGAGGGGGAGCCAGCGGGGGATGTAGGTGACGGCTCCCATGCCGGCGACCAGCAGCAGATAGTCCATCAGGCTCATGACGCCCTCCGCGTGTGGTTTTTGCGTTTCTGCAGGAGGAAACCGATGGTGGCACCACCCACCGAGGCCAGCACCACGTAGGCGTTACCGGGAACGAACAGGTAGAGGGTGACGGCCAGGATGGCGGTGGCCAGGGCGGTCAGTACATAGAGGCGCCCCTGCAGTTGAAAGACCAGCAGGCAAAGGAACATGGCCACCAGGGCATAATCGATGCCGAACGCGCCGGCGGGGATAAAGGAGCCGGCCCAGGCCCCGCAGGTGGTGGCACTGATCCAGGCGAGATGGGAGCCTTCGTTGACCACCAGGGCGCGGCGCCGATCCCAGCCCCCCTGGCGGAAGCGGGTCATGTTGACTGCGAAGGTCTCGTCGGTGATGCCGTAGGAAAAGAGAGACAAAAAGCCGCGACGTGCCCCGCGTAAAGGCACCGACAGGGCGAAGCTCATGAGCAGATGGCGGAAGTTGACGACGAAGGTGGTCAGGATGATCGCCCCCGGCCCCGCTCCCGTCCCCAGCATGGCCACGGCGATGAACTGGGCACTGCCGGCATAGACCAGCAGCGACATCAGGGCGACCATGCCGGCCGAGAGCCCGGCTTTCTGGCCCAAGACGCCCATGGCCAGGCCCAGGGGAAAGTAGCCGAGGGCGATGGGGGCGGCGGCGGCCAGTCCCTCGCGCAGCCAGCCCGGCGAAATATCCTGCACCGCCTCATCGGCGGCGTTGTTCGTGTGTGTCACCGTCTTTCCTCGGACCTTTTCCCAAATAAAAAGGGCGCCAGCCGGCGCCCTTTTCTGATGTGATGGCTTAAGGCGCTTACAGAACTTGATTGAGAAAGAGTTTCGTGCGCTCTTCCCGCGGATTCGAAAAGATTTCCTGCGGAGTGCCTTCCTCTACGAGTTTGCCCGCATCCATGAAGAGCACCCGGTCCGCCACCTCGCGGGCGAAACCCATTTCGTGCGTCACCACCACCATGGTCATTCCCTCGCGAGCCAGCTGTTTCATGACATCGAGCACTTCACCGACCATCTCGGGATCGAGCGCGCTGGTCGGTTCGTCAAAGAGCATGACCTTGGGGTTCATGGCCAGGGCGCGGGCGATGGCCACCCGTTGCTGCTGCCCGCCGGAGAGGCGGGCCGGATACTCGGCCTCTTTCTCGGCGATACCGACTTTTTTCAGCAGCTTGCGGGCGGTCTCCTCGGCCTCGGCGTTCTTGCGGGCCCGCACCACCTGCTGAGCCAGGGTGATGTTCTGCAGGACCGTCTTGTGGGGAAAGAGGTTGAACTGCTGGAAGACCATGCCGACCTCGCGGCGCACCAGATTGATGTCGGTGCGCCGGTCAGCCAGATCCATGCCGTCGATGACGATATGGCCTGAATCGAAGGTTTCCAGACCGTTCAGGCAACGCAGAAAAGTTGATTTGCCTGAACCGGAAGGACCGATGACGACCACAACCTCGCCTTTGGCGATGGTGGTGGAAACGTCGTCGACGGCGCGAACCACCTGGCCGCGCCCGTGAAAAGTCTTTACAACGTGCCGTGCATCAATCACTGACCGAAAGCCTCCGTTCCATCCAGAAAACCACCTGCGACAGCAGGGAGGTGACGACAAGGTAGAGAGCGGCCACCGTGAACCAGACTTCAAAGGTGGCAAAAGACGAGGTGATGACCTCGCGGCCGCTCTTGGTGAGATCGGTGATGGCGATGACCGACACCAGTGAGGAATCCTTGATCAGGCTGATGAACTGCCCGGCCAGCGGCGGCAGGGTGCGTTTGAAAGCCTGTGGCAGGATGATGTGGCGCATCGCCTGGGGCACGGTCATGCCCAGGGAGCGGGCAGCTTCCATCTGTCCCCGGGGAATGGACTGAATACCGGCCCGGATGATTTCGGCGATGTAGGCGCCGGCAAAAATGCCGAGAGCGCCGATGCCCGCCACCATGCGGTCGAGGTTGAGCACCGTGCCGATGAAGAAATAGAAGATAAAGATCTGTACCAGCAGGGGGGTGCCGCGAATCAGTTCGACGTAAATGGAGGCCAGGCTTTTGAGGACGTAGTTTTTCGACACGCGACACAGGCCCGTCACCAGCCCCAGGGCCAGACCGAGAATGCTTGACAGCAGGGAGAGCCACAGGGTGACCCACAGCCCCTGGATCAGGGGGCCGATATGCCAGCCGGAGCTGAAACCGAGGATATCCCCTTCGAAGAGTTCTTCGCCGGCGGTCACTTTTACCGTGTCCGCGTCCACGGTGAATTCTTCGGTCTCGCCGTTGTCGTACCGCATCTGGATGAGGGCGCTTTTGCCCTGGACCTGCACTTGGTCCACGCGGCCATCCTCGCCGGCTTTATGAATATCTTCCCCCTTGTAGAGGAAATATTGGGGGACGCGCTCCCAGCGCCAGGTGTAGTCGACGCGGGCCGTGGCGCCCCACATCCCCGCCGCCACCAGGATCAGGATGGCGGCGAGCAGAAGCTTCGAATAAAAAAGTTGATGGCCGGAATTCAAAACGTCAGGTCTTCCTTAAATCAAGCGGCCCCTGGTGGGGCCGCTGTCGTTAATCTCTGGCGAAAAATCTTACTGGAGTTCCTTCAGCCAGGTGTCGTCCTTGAACCACTTGGTGTAGATCTTGTCATAGGTGCCGTCAGTCTTGATTTCCGCCAGGAAGGCGTTCAAAAATTCCAGCATCTTGGGGTTGCCCTTGCGTACGGCCCAGCCGATGCGCTCTTCGGTGAAAGGCTCGTCGAGAAAGACCAGCTTGCCCTGACCCTTTTCAGCGAAGGCCACGGCATTGTAGGGCGAATCATAGATGAAGGCGTCAATTTTGCCGCTGACGACCTCCATGACGGCCTCCTGCTCGGTCTCGTAGGAGAAATACTGGGCGTCGGGAAAAGTCTCCTTGGCGGCGAATTCACCGGTGGTGCCCAGTTTGGAGGCGATCTTGTATTTGGGGTCGTTGAGGGTCTTGTACGAAGTCACTTCACCGGCGAGGTCTTTGCGCAGCAGGACCGTCTGGCCGATGATGATGTAAGGATTGGCAAAGTCAACCACCTCGGCCCGCTCGTCGGTGATGGTCATGCCGCTCATGATGATGTCGAACTTGCCGGTCATCAGCGAGGGGATGATGCCGTCCCAGGCCGTGCTGACCAACTCAAGTTTGACGCCGAGTTTTTTGGCCATACGCTTGGCCACATCGGGGTCGAAGCCGATGATCTCCCCCTTCTGGTTGGTCAGTTCAAAGGGCATGTAGCCCGGCTCCATGCCAACGCGCAGCACGCCTCTCTCCTTGATGTCGTCAAGGGTGTCGGCCATCGAGACCGGTGCGAGGGCCAGCAGAAGCAGCAGGGGGAGCAGCAGCAAAGGCAATCGTTTCATGACGTCTCTCCTTGGGGTAAGTGGATAAACCTTCTTGTCGTCAGTAGGATTTTCCTTCATCCAGCAGTTCCTGGATGATCATGGGCGTGTTGCATTCCGGGCAGCGCGGCAGGTCTTCTCTGGGCAGATAGATAATTTCGGTGAAGCGGCATTTGGGGCAGACCACCTGCACAGGTTCTTTGCGGCCACGATTCATAAAGGTTCCCCTGAAAAATTTTGGACGGGCGATGCATTAAAAATGGCTGAACAAGCAGCTTATACCATGGGAAAAGATGGTGGACAAGTGCTAAAAGTCAAGGTTTTTGTTGCAAAAGATCCGATTCATTAACTGCAGTACATAACGCACTTTTCCTGTGTGGCGTTTTGTTTCCGCGTTTGGGATAGTATTTTCCGTAATTTCGCAGGACGGTTGGCAAAATCTGGAGGCCTTTTTCTCCCCAAAAAAGCGCTATACTTCCTGGCGGGGGAAGGGTGGTGTCGCCATTAAACCGTCCAGAAAAGATCGCGGCCCGCCGGAGATATGCCCAACCTTATGATGTTTCTTGAATGAATTTCATCGTTATTTCAATCGATTAGCTCTTGACGGGGACAGGGATTAACGTTATATCTTGAGCGGTTGTTCCACATGTGCGGTTTATTTTTCTGACCAGGAGGAAAGTATGAGCTTCTATCGTAGCAGACGCGTTTTTTCCATCCTCTGTCTTTGTCTCTTTGCCTTGACGGCTCCGGCCTGGGCAGCGGACACTTTCAAGATAGGCGTGGCCGGACCCCATACCGGTGATCTGGCGCCCTACGGCATCCCGACCATGGAGGCTGTCCAGCTGGTGGCTGAGCAGGTCAACGCCGAAGGTGGCGTACTGGGCCGCCAGATCGAGCTGCTGCTCCTCGATGACCAGTGCAAACCCGAAATCGCCACCAACGTCGCGACCCGGCTGGTGTCCCAGGGTGCCGCCGTCGTCATCGGCCACGTCTGCTCCGGGGCTACCAAGGCCGCTCTCGGCATCTATAAAGAAGCCAACGTCATCGCCATCTCCCCCTCCGCCACGACCCCGACCTTGACTCAGAGCGGGGAATATCCCAACTTCTACCGCACCATTGCCTCTGACGACATGCAGGGCAAGCTCGCGGCTGAGTTCGTCACCGGCAAACTCGGCGCCAAAAAGGTCGCCATCATTCATGACAAGGGGGATTACGGCAAGGGGTTCGCCGACTTCGCCCAGCAGACCATCGAGCAGGGTGGCCTGGCCAAAGTGGTGATGTACGAAGGGATCACCCCCGGTGCTATGGACTACTCGGCCGTCGTGCAGAAGATCCGCCGCGAAGGGGCGGAGGCGGTCATCTTCGGGGGCTATCACCCCGAGGCCTCCAAATTGGTGGGGCAGATGAAGAAGAAGCGTGTTGACACGGCCTTCATCGGGCCGGACGGCATCAAGGGGGATGGCTTCCTCGAAATCGCCGGCGCCAACGCCGAGGGCGTCTACGCCACCGGCCCCATGGATGTTTCCCGCTTCCCCCTCAACCAAGCAGCCCGTGAAGCCTACAAAGCCAAGTACGGCAAGGAGCCGGGTACCTTTTACGACCAGGGCTATGCCGCCATCCAGGCTGCTCTCAACGCCATCAAGGTGGTGGGCGGCGTCGACTACGCCAAGCTCTCGGACGCCCTCAAGACCTCCTATGTCGACACGACACTGGGCAAGATCCGCTTTGACGCCCGCGGTGACGCCGAAGGGGTCGGCTTCTCCGTCTATCAGGTCAAGGACGGCACCTTCCTCGAAGTTCAGTAATGCCTAGGGGGGCAGGTTCAGGCCTGCCCCCCTTTTTAGCGGAGTCGTATGGACTACTTTCTCGAACTCTTTCTGAGCGGCCTGACCCGGGGGAGCATCTATGCCCTCATCGCCCTGGGTTACACCATGGTGTACGGCATCATCCAGCTGATCAATTTCGCCCACGGCGAGATCTACATGATCGGCGCCTTCGTGGCCCTGATCGTCTCCGGCGTTTTGACCATCTATGGATTTTCCGGGGTGTCCATCCTCATCCTCGCGGCCCTGATCGCCGTCATCTACGCCGCTGCCTACGGCTTCACCCTCGAGCGCATCGCCTACCGGCCGCTGCGCAACGCCCCGCGGCTGTCGCCGCTGATCAGCGCCATCGGCATGTCGCTCTTTCTGCAGAACTATGTCCTGCTGGCTCAGACCCCCGACTTTCTCCCCTTTCCGCAGCTCGTCCCCGATTTCGCCTTTATGGAACCCATTGCCCACATCATGGGCTCGGCCGAACTGGTGATTCTGGTAACCAGCGCCCTGAGCATGATGGGGCTGACCGTGCTGATCAAGTACACGCGCATCGGCAAGGCGATGCGGGCGACCCAGCAGGATCTCATCATGGCCCGGCTGGTGGGGATCAACGTCGACCGCGTCATCTCCATGACCTTTATTATCGGCTCGGTGCTGGCGGCCATCGGTGGAGTGCTGGTGGGCTCCTACATCGGGCAGATCAACTTCTATATTGGCTTCATGGCCGGCGTCAAAGCCTTTACCGCGGCCGTGCTGGGCGGCATCGGCAACATCCCCGGCGCCGCCCTCGGCGGCCTGGTGCTGGGACTGGCGGAAGCTTTCGCCGCCGGCTACGTGTCGAGCGCCTACGAGGACGTCTTTGCCTTCGGCGTCCTCGTTCTGATCCTCATCCTGCGACCGGCCGGCCTGCTTGGCAAGGCCGTCAAGCAGAAGGTCTGACGGCGGCGGGAGTATAAACCATGCTGGCACATATCAAACATTCTCTCGGCATCGCGCTCTGGTTCATGTTCCTCACCTTTCCCTTCGTGGTGGTGAAGGTCAACACCCTCAAGAACCTGGTGGAGTGGCGCTGGTTCAACGTCCTCTGGGTCGGCCTCGGCGCCTTTGTGCTTTCCTTCATCTGGCGCTGGGCCCTGGCGCGGCGGGCGAAACGTTCCAAAAAGATGGAGATGGGGGAAGAGGAGGTGCGGCCGGGGATCGGCCAGCGCATCCTGGAAGAGGCCAAGATCTACCGTCCCCTCATCGGAGCTGTCCTGGCTTTTGCGATCCTATTCCCCTGGGTCTTTGACGTCTACCAGGTCAACATCATGGTGCTGGCTCTGATCTTTGTCGTGCTGGGGCTGGGGCTCAACATCACGGTCGGGCTGGCCGGGCTGCTCGATCTGGGCTACGTCGCCTTCTTCGCCATCGGGGCCTATACCTACGCCCTGCTCAATACCCAGTTCGGCCTCGGCTTCTGGATCTGCCTTCCCATCGGCGGGCTGGCCGGAGCTCTGCTCGGCACCCTGCTAGGCTTCCCCATTCTGCGGTTGCGCGGTGACTATCTCGCGATCGTCACGCTCGGCTTCGGCTCCATCGCTAAAATCGTCATCGAGAACTGGGAAGTCGTTACCAACGGGGCCAAGGGGATCGCCAACATCGACCGGCCCGGTCTCTTCGGCCTGGACATGAGCATCGAAGGGGCGACCATCTATACCTATTACCTGATGATCCTGTTGGTGCTGTTCACCATCTTCGTCGTCAACCGTCTCAAGGATTCCCGCATCGGCCGGGCCTGGATCGCCCTGCGCGAGGACGAGATCGCCTGCGTGGCCATGGGCATCGACATGGCCCGCACCAAGCTGTCCGCCTACGCCCTCGGCGCCTTCTGGGCCGGCCTGGTGGGGGTCATCTTCGCCGCCCGCAACACCTACATCAATCCCAACAGCTTCACTTTCATGGAGTCGGCCATCGTGCTCTCCATCGTCGTCCTTGGCGGCATGGGCTCCATCGTCGGGGTGATCGTGGCGGCCCTGGTGCTGATCCTCATGCCCGAGTATCTGCGGGCCTTCGCCGACTATCGCATGCTGGTGTTTGGGGCGGTGATGGTGCTGATGATGATCTTCCGGCCCCAGGGGCTGGTCAGCAACATCCGCCGTAAGTATGAATATCGCGGTCTCTCCGCAGAACCCGCCGGCAAGGGGGAACATGGATAAACTGCTTGAAGTCAGCAATCTGACCATGGATTTCGGCGGCCTGCGTGCCATCGACGGGGTCGATCTGCAGGTGTGCCCGGGAGAGATTGTCGCCCTGATCGGTCCCAACGGCGCCGGCAAGACGACCTTCTTCAATTGCGTTACCGGCATCTACAAGCCGAGCCGGGGGGATGTTGTCATTTATCCGCCCAAAGGGCCAAGCCGCCGCATCAACGGTCTGAAGCCCAACCGGATAACCACCCTTGGCATGGCTCGCACCTTTCAGAACATCCGCCTCTTCCCGGCCATGACCGTGCTCGAAAACGTCATGATCGGCTGCCACTGCCGTACCAGCACCAGCATCCTCGGCGCCATCCTGCGCGGCAAAAAAACGCGGCAGGAAGAGGTCGACACCATCGAGAAGAGCTACCGCCTGCTGCAGAAGGTCGGCCTGGCCCCCTTCGCCAACGAATTTGCCCGCAATCTCCCCTACGGCGCCATGCGTCGCCTGGAGATCGCCCGGGCCATGGCCACCGATCCCTTTCTGCTGCTCCTCGACGAACCGGCGGCGGGGATGAATCCCCAGGAGACCCGGGCCCTCGACGAACTCATCGTGCGCATCCGCGACGAAGATGGCATGGCCATCCTGCTCATCGAGCACGACATGAAGCTGGTCATGAACATCTCCGACCGGATCACCGTCATGGAATACGGCAAGAAGATCGCCGAAGGCGCCCCCCAGGAGATCCGGCACAACCCCCGCGTCATCGAGGCCTATCTTGGAGAGGAAGCCCATGCTTAGCCTGCGCAACGTCCAGACCTACTACGGCAACATCCAGGCCCTGCACGATGTTTCCATCGACATCGCCGAAGGGGAGATCGTCGCTCTCATCGGCGCCAACGGCGCCGGCAAGACCACCACCCTCATGTCCATCTGCGGCATCGTGCCGCCGCGCCGGGGCGAAATTTATTTCAAGGGGGCGCCCATTAACGGCATGAGCCCGGAAAAAATCGTCCAGCTCGGCATCTGCCAGGTGCCGGAGGGACGCCGCATCTTCCCCAACATGACGGTCATGGAAAATCTGGAGATGGGCGCCTTTCTGCGCAAGGACAAGGAAAAGGCCCAGCGGGATCTGCAGATCATCCTCGAACTCTTCCCCATTCTCGCCCAGCGCCGCCATCAGCTCGGCGGCACCCTTTCCGGCGGCGAGCAGCAGATGCTGGCCATCTCCCGCGCCCTCATGGCCCGCCTCAGCCTGCTGCTTCTCGATGAACCTTCACTGGGACTGGCGCCCCTGATCATCCAGCAGATCTTTGAAATCATCCGCAAGGTCAACAAGGAATACGGCACCACGGTGCTGCTGGTGGAGCAAAACGCCAACCAGGCCCTCAAACTGGCTGACCGCGGCTATGTCATGGAAAACGGCCGGATTACCCTGGTCGACTCCGCCGAAAATTTGCTCAATAACGATGAAGTGAAAAAAGCCTACCTCGGCCTTTAGCGCCGCGCCGGCGGCACGCCGTTTGCATTTCTCCCCTCCGGACCGTTAGCAAGCCAATTTCTTGACATCCGGAGATCCCATGCGGCTGCGTACCCGTCTGACCTTAGCCATGCTTCTCTTCTTTGCAGTATCCCTCTTTCTAGTCGAAATTCTACGGTACCAGGGGGTGCAGTGGGAAGTACGCGACCTCATGCTGAAAGAGGCACGCGCCCTGCACAGCATGGTTATGGCTATCCGCCAAGTCTATCACCACCAGTTCCTTGACAGTGGCCTGCCCCTGACTGACGAGACCCTCGGCTTTCTTCCGGCTCATGCCCTGCGGCGCATTTCGGTCGACTTTTCCAACCGCAATCCAAGCGGTATCAGTTTCAACAACGTCTCTGAAAACCCCCGCAATCCCGACAATCTGGCAGATGATATCGAGCGCCAGGCTATCGCCTATTTTCGCGGAAATCCTGCCGAGACAGAGCGACTGCACGTCTACCAGCTAGAGTCAGGTCAAACGATCTACCATTACGCCACCCCCATCCGTACGGAAGCTTACTGCCTCACCTGCCACGGCCAGAGCGCTACCGCTCCTGCCAGCATCCGTGCCCGCTATGATGCCGGCTATGACTATGGTGTCGGGCAACTCGTTGGCATTTTTAGCATCAAGATGCCGGGGTTTGCGATTAAATCCATGACCAACCGTCTGTTCTGGATGAATCTCGTCGACCACCTCACCGGTTATCTCATCCTCTTTATTGCGCTTATCGCCATGCTCAGCGTCTTTATTCTCAATCGCTTACGGCCTCTGCGCCAGGCTGCCCTGGCCGTGGCGGCTGGCGACTACCGGTTTACCTTGCCTAAAGGGCCGGATGATGAAATCGGCGAAGTTTCGACAGCGTTCAAGGACATGGCCACGACCATTGCCGAGCGAGAGCAGTCTTTGCGGGAAAGCGAGCAGCAGAAACGCGAGCTTTCTGATCAATTGAAAACACTATTAGACGGCATACCCGATATCCTGCACTTGTTGGACCGCAATTTTAAGATCGTCTGGGCCAATAAGAGTTCGGCCGATTATTTGGGTATCACGCCGGACGAGATGGTGGGCAGAACCTGCCATTACAAATCCGATATTCCCTGCAGCAATTGTCCCTCTCGGGTTGCCTTTTCGACGGGTCAAACGGCGGAAGAGGTTATCTCGACACCCGACGGCCGCATTTGGGGAGTCAAGGCATTTCCCCTGAAGGATGAAAAGGGTACGGTGCACCAGGTCATCGAGCTGGCCAGCGACATCACCGAAAAGCTCAAGCTGCGCGAAGAGGCCAACCAATCCAGCCGACTGGCATCTCTGGGGGAATTGACGGCAGGAGTGGCCCATGAGATCAACAACCCCAACGCCCTCATCCTGCTCAACCTGCCCCTGCTGCAGGATGTCTTCGACGAATCCCTGCCCATTCTCGATACCCATTTCCGCACCAACCCCGATGGTGAACTCGCCGGCTTCCCCTACCACCGTATGCGTGAGGAGATCCCCCAGGTACTGGACGAAGTTCAGGGGGGCGCCCGCCGCATCAAGCGCATTGTCGAGGATCTCAAGGATTTCGTGCGTCGGGAACGCACCGACCGCCAGGAGAACTTTTTGCTCAATGAGGCGGTGCAGGCCGCCCTGCGTCTGGTCGCCAACCCCATCCACAAGGCCACCGATCATCTGGTGACGCACTACGGGGCAGACATGCCGCTGCTTCTTGGCAACATGCAGCGCATCGAGCAGGTTATCATCAACCTGGTGGTCAACGCCTGTCAGGCCCTGCCCGACCGCAGCCGTTCCATTACCATCCGGACCTCCTTCGACGCCCCGGCGTCCGAGGCGGTCCTCGAAGTGGCCGACCAGGGAGTGGGCATCGCCCCCGAGAATCTGCCCCGCCTCACGGAATCCTTCTTCACCACTCGCCGCGAAGAAGGGGGGACGGGGCTGGGCCTGTCCGTGTCGGCGCGTATCGTCCGGGAACACGGCGGCACCCTGTCTTTCGAATCGAACCCGGGAGAAGGGACGCGGGTCATTTTGCGGTTACCTGTTGCCCCAGAGGAGTAGAGGATATGCCCATACGTCACAACAAGTCCTTGCTGCTGGTCGATGATGAACCCCTGTGGCTGCGGGCGCTGAGCCGCACCCTGCAACGCAGCGGCGGTTTTGCCGACATCATCGAATGCCAGGACAGCCGTCAGGTGCTGGGGATTCTGGCCGAACGCCCGGTGAGCCTGATCCTGCTCGATCTGACCATGCCCCATCTGCCGGGCGATGAACTGCTCCCCCTGCTCGTCGAGCAGTATCCCGAGATCCCCGTTATCGTCAACACGGCTTTGAACCAGGTCGAAACGGCTGTGCAATGCATGCAGCTCGGCGCTTTTGATTTTCTGGTGAAGACCTCGGAAGAAGGTCCCCTGCTGGCCGGAATCCATCGTGCCCTGCGCTTTCTCGAACTGCAGGGTGAAAACCGTGCTCTGCAGCAGCAGGTGCTCAACGAAGAGCTTCGCAACCCCGAAGCCTTCAGCCGCATTCACACCCAAAATTGCCGCATGCTGGCCCTGTTCCGCTACCTCGAAGCCGTGGCGCCAAGCGGGCAGCCGGTGCTCATTACGGGTGAGAGCGGCGCCGGCAAGGAATTGCTGGCCAGGGCTGTCCATCTGCTCAGCCGCAAAGCAGAGCCCTGGGTCCCCGTCAATGTGGCGGGGCTCGATGACAATGTCTTCTCCGATACCCTTTTTGGCCATGTGCGCGGCGCCTTCACCGGTGCCGATCAGCATCGTCCCGGGATGATCGAGCAGGCCGCGGGGGGCACGCTCTTTCTCGATGAAATCGGCGATCTCAGTCCCCTCTCCCAGGTCAAGCTCCTGCGGCTGCTGCAGGAGGGAGAATACCTGCCCCTGGGCAGCGACAAGCCCAAGCGTTGCCGGGCGCGTATCGTGGTGGCCACCAACCAGGACCTGGAGTTGCTGCAGAAGCAGGGGCGTTTCCGCAAGGATCTGTACTACCGTCTGCGCGGTCACCACGCCCAGGTACCGGCCCTGCGCCAGCGCCGCGACGACCTGCCCTTGCTGCTCGAATATTTTCTGGCCGAAGCCGCCGAGGAGCTGGGCAAAAAACGCCCCACGCCACCCCCCGAACTCCTGGCCTTGCTCGGCAGCTATCATTTTCCCGGTAATGTCCGCGAGCTGCGGGCCATGGTCTATGACGCTGTCAGCCTGCATGAATCGGGCAAACTCTCCATGGCGGCCTTCAAAAAGGCTATGGGAGAATCCAGCGGCGGGACTGAGCTCTCCGGTGAGGACGAGACGGCGGCCTCTGTGACCTGCTCTTTCCCCCCCCGACTTCCCAGCATCGAAGACGCGGTATCGCAGCTGGTTGATGAAGCCATGCGCCGGGCCCAGGGGAATCAGGGCATCGCCGCCGGCATGCTCGGCATATCTCGGCAGGCTTTGAGTAAAAGGCTGAAAAAAAACTCCACCTCGTCGTGAGAAAAGGGTGCAACCAGGGTTGCACTGTCAACTTTGGTGGAAAAGTCACCTAACATAGCAAAAATATAACCAGATATTGGTTTTTTTGGAAAAAGGCTGCAACTTCGGTTGCAGCCTTTTTGTTTTTGCTTAGAGGATAAACCTATTTAATATCAGTAGCTTAGAAAGCGTATACGGTTTGGCATTGCCTTTGCTCTAGGAAATGTTCATGACACCGGCGCTGTCCGGTGTGGCCAAAGTTGAGGAGATATGAGCAAACAGATGATCTTGTATTGTGAACAAGGATGTAAACGATCGACGTCCACGGGGTTTCTCCTGGAGCTGGCCGGCTATCAGGTAGCCTACGTCCAGGGTATGGAAGAGGCGATCAACTGGCTGTCGGTCTATGGGGATCGCCAACCGCAGGCGGCTCTGATCCTGGTGGCAGGCTGCTGGAGCGAAGTGCGCAAATCGGCTTTTCTCAAAAGGCTGTGTCGCCAGGAAGGAGACAGGCCTTTGCTGGTGCTCGATGTACAGGGTGAACTGGCCCGGCATCTTTTCATGCAAGGAGAATCTTTGGTGGAGAAGGAACTCTCTTTGGCGCCGGCCCAGAGCCTGGTCGCCTCGCTCCTGGGGAGCAAAGTCTCGTCAAGGAAATAAGGCTGTTTGATTCATTAAAAAAAAGGAAATTTCATGCCGTTACAGATGTCCCGATTCAATCAGAAAGTTGTCAGCCGGGTTCTGCCGTCCCTGCAAAGAGGTGCCCGAAAAGCGGCCGAGACGCTGGCCAGTCGGCTGCGTTCCTCCAAGCCAGAGCCGGGTGCGGAAACTTCGGCTACTGATTTGTCCGTTACCGAGGGGGTGATGGCGTTGGAGCAGGTGACCCAGATCCTCTTTACCGACCTGCAGGAAAAGTTCAACGGCCAGTTCGCCAGCATGCGTTCGGAAAACACTCAGGTGCAGGGCATTCTCGACGACGCCATCAACCGGCTGGTGCAGGGCTTTACCGGCCTTGAGCAGCAGACGCGGCAGCAGCAGCAGCTGTCGTTGCAGCTGACCGGCAAGGCGGAGAAAAGCGGGGAGGCGCCCGAAGGCAAGCAGTCGCTGGCCGCCTTCCTGTCCGAAATCGAAACCATGCTGCACGGCTTCGTCGAGGCGGCGGAAAAGAACGGGCAGGTGGCCGAACGCCTCATCCGCGAGATGCAGCAGACCAACAGCCGCTTCGCCACGGTGCTTGGCCAGCTAGGAGAAATCCGCACCATCGCCCGGCAGACCAACATGCTGGCACTCAATGCCGCCATCGAGGCGGCCCGGGCCGGCGAGGCCGGCAAGGGCTTCGCGGTGGTGGCCGAAGAGGTACGCAACCTGTCGGCCCGCTCCAACCGCTTCAGCGATCAGATCAGCGACGCCGTCAGCGGCATCTCCGACGGTCTGGGGGCGGTGGGTGCCGCCATGGAACAGATGGCCGCCCAGGACGCCAGCATGGTCGCCGACGCCAGAAATCGGGTGGTGGGTCTTTTGCAGAAGAGTCGCGAATTCGACAGCCAGGTGGAACAGTCCGCCGCCCGGATCTCCACTATCGCCGAGAGCGTTGGCCTCGAGGTGCGCTCCCTGGTCACTTCCCTGCAATTTCAGGATATGGCCCATCAGGTGCTCGGCCATGTCAACGGGCGCATCGAGGTGCTCGAAGCGGTGCTGAACGATCTCTCTTCTCTGCCTCTGGGGAAATCGGCGGATGAGGGGGAAGAAGGTGAGACAACCGATGGAAACTTCCGTCTACGGGCCCTCCGGGACGTCCTCGGGCAGGCGGCCATTCTGGTGGAGCAGGCCCAGCACAACCCCGTCTCCCAGAAGACCCTGGATGAAGGCTCCATCGAACTCTTTTAACGATGCCGCCCAGCGCGGCTTGCACACTGACGAACATACGGAGGGCACATGAAAAAAATTCTGGCAGCAGACGATTCCCGTTCCATTCTGCAAATGGTCAGCTTCACCCTGAAGGGGGCCGGCTACGAAGTGGTGGAAGCCGCTGACGGACAGGCTGCCCTGAACCAGGCCCAGGGGCAGAGCTTTGATCTGGTCATCACCGACCTGAACATGCCGAACATGGACGGGATTACTCTTATCCAGAATCTGCGAGGACTGCCGGCCTACCGTTTCACCCCCATGCTCATGCTCACCACCGAGGCCGGCGACGACTTCAAGGCCAAGGGCAAGGCTGCCGGCGCGACGGGCTGGCTCGTCAAACCTTTCGATCCGGCCAAGCTGCTCGGAGTGGTCAAAAAGCTCATCGGATAATTTAATTGCCGCTCCGACAAGGGGAACTCATGGAACAACAGACACAGCGGATTATTGAAGAGAGTGGGGGCATCAGCCTGGTTCGTCTCAAGGGGGCGCTGACCATCCAGGAAGTCGCCGAACTGAAGACACTGCTGCAGCAGGCCTTGAGCCAAAGCGACCAGGTGGTGGTCGACTGCTCCCAGGCGCAGAAGATGGACTTTCCCTGGCTGCAGCTGCTGTGCTCCGCCCACCGAACGGCGGCGAGGGCAGGTAAATCGCTGACCCTGGCCAGCTTGCCCGCTTCGCTGGAGGGTCTTAAGACCGAGGCTGGTTTTGACCGTCATTGCAGCTGCCCGCTCAGCAATGCCCCTGACAACTGCCTGTGGGTGGAGGATGGCCATGAGCACGAGTGACATTGCCGCCATGATGGAAAGACAGCGGGCCGCCTTTCGGGAAGAAGCCAACGAATTGCTGGCCGAACTGGAAGAATCCCTGCTCGAACTCGAAGAGCGCCCCGAGGATATGGACGTGGTCGGGCGGGTCTTCCGGGCCATGCACACCATCAAGGGGTCGGGGGCCATGTTCGGCTTCGAGGCCATCGCCGCCTTTACCCACGAGGTCGAAACGGTCTTTGATCTGGTGCGCAACGGCCAACTGTCTGTCAGCCGCGAGCTGGTGGATCTTTCTCTAGCGGCGCGGGACCAGATCAAACGCCTGCTCGACGTAGCTGATCCTGCCCGTCCCGATGACTCCCCGGAAGGCACCGCCCTGGTCAAAGCCTTTCGTGCCCTGCAGCCGCAGCTGGCGGCGGTCGGCAGTCAAAAAGGAGAAGAAAAAGCGGTCGGCAAAAAGACGGAGACCGAGGTTGCCGTGTACCGGGTGCGCTTCAAACCTTTCCCCCAACTGCTGCGGGGCGGTACCAATCCGGTCCTTTTGCTCAACGAACTGCGTGATCTCGGTTCCTGTGAAATTGTGGCCCAGCCGCAGAACATCCCCTTTCTCGATGACCTCGACCCGGAAGAGTGTCACGTCACCTGGGACGTGGTGCTGACCACCGAGGCCGGCCTCGATGCCATCCGCGACGTCTTCATTTTTGTCGAGGATGAGGCGGAAATTCGCATCGACCGCATCGACGACGGGTTCGACCTGGCCGAGGGGTACACCAAAAAGCTCGGCGAGATTCTGGTCGAGCGGGGGGATATCAGCCAGGAAAAACTGCAGGACTTGCTTGGCCAGCAGAAGAAGCTCGGCGAGAAACTCATCGAATCGCGCCTGGTTGAACCCGGCCAGGTGGCGGCGGCCCTGGCCGAGCAGCACCAGGTGCGCCAGCTGCAGGAAAAACGCAAGCAGGAAGAGGCCCAGAGCAGCTTACGGGTACCGGCGGAAAAGCTCGATGCCCTGGTCGACCTGGTCGGCGAGCTGGTCACGGTGCAGTCGCGTCTGAGCCAGGTGGCGGCGCAGCGCAACGACTCGGACCTGCTGGCCATCGCCGAAGAGGTCGAGCGCCTCACCGCCGAGCTGCGCGACAACACGCTGAATATCCGCATGCTCCCCATCGGCACCACCTTCAGCAAGTTCAAGCGCCTGGTGCGCGATCTCTCCCGCGAGCTCGGTAAGGAGATCGACCTGCAGACCAGCGGCGGCGATACGGAGCTGGACAAGACCGTTATCGAAAAGCTCGGTGACCCCCTGGTACACCTCATCCGCAACAGCATCGACCACGGCATCGAGCCGCCGGAAAAACGTCAGGCGGCGGGCAAGCCTCGCCTGGGCACCATTCATCTTGCCGCCGAGCATTCGGGTGACAGCGTCCTCATCCGCATCCAGGACGACGGTGGCGGTCTCAATCGCGAGGCGATCCGCCGCAAAGCCATCGACCGGGGCTTGCTTGGCGAAGGCGAGGTGCTGGCCGATCACGATCTCTACCAGCTTATCTTTGCGCCCGGCTTTTCCACGGCCGCCTCGGTGACCAGCGTCTCCGGCCGCGGCGTCGGCATGGATGTGGTCAAGCGGGCCATCGAGGCCCTGCGCGGCAGTCTGGAGATCGACAGTCAGCCGGGAAAGGGCACCCTCATCAGCATCCGCCTCCCTTTGACCCTGGCCATTATCGAGAGCCTGCTGGTGCGCCTTGGCGACAGTCATTTCGTCCTCCCTCTCGACGCCATCGAAGAGTGCATCGAGCTGACTGCCGAGACACGCGGTCAGGCCAATGGCCGCAGCCTGGCCAACGTCCGCGGCCAGCTTGTTCCCTATATCGATCTGCGCCGACGGTTCGCCATGACCGGGGAGCGGCCGGCCGTCGAGCAGATCGTCATCACCCGCGTCAACCAGCAGCAGATCGGCTTCGTGGTCGATCACGTCATCGGTGAGCACCAGACCGTCATCAAGTCCCTGGGGCGCTTCTATCGCGGAATCGAGGGCGTTTCCGGTGCCACCATCCTCGGCGACGGTTCCGTGGCCCTCATCCTCGATCTTGCCTCCCTGCTCAAGGCCGTGGAACAGGAAAAACAGCAAGAAAACCCGAAATAGGCAGAGTCCCATATATCGAAACAGGAAGGAGTATGTATGAGTGTGGAAAACGGCATGGAGACCAACCAGTACCTGACCTTCAGGCTGGACGGTGAAGTCTTTGCTCTGGGCATCGACAAGGTGCGCGAGGTGCTCGACTTCACCGAAATGACCAAGGTGCCGCAAACGCCCGAATTCATGCGTGGGGTCATCAATCTGCGCGGCAACGTGGTGCCGGTGGTGGACATGCGCCTCAAGTTCGGCATGGCCAAAACGGAGAAGACCGTCAACACCTGCATCATCATCACCGAGATCGACCTGGAAGGGGAGACCACCGTCATCGGCGCCCTGGCCGATTCGGTGCAGGAAGTCCTCGACCTGGAGCCGGAGCAGATCGAGCCGCCCCCCCGTATCGGCACGCGGCTGCGCACCGAGTTCATCAAGGGGATGGGCAAGCGCGACGAACAGTTCATTATCATTCTCGACATCGACCGGGTCTTTTCCAGCGACGAGCTGGCGGTAGTGACCGGCGGGCAACCCGGGGACGAAACCGTTAAAGTCTGATTCAAACACTATTAATTCAGGAGGTTTTTATGTTTAAAGGAATGAGTCTGGCCAAAAAACTGACGGCCGGTTTCGCCGTGGTGCTGGCCCTGCTGGTCATTATCGGTGTCGTAGCCTTCAACGCCATCAACCAGTCGTCACACGATTTTTCAGACTATCGCCGCATGGCCCGTAACACGAATACGAGTGGCCGTATCCAGGCTAACCTGCTGGAGGGCCAGGTGGCTTCCTTGAACTTCATCCGTACCGGCAGCAATGAAGATCAGAAGATTTTTGAAGAACGGTATGCTCTGACTTTGAAGTTCATGGAGGAGGCAAGAGGATCCATCCAGAACCCCGAGCGGCAAAGATTGCTGGCTAAAGCCGATGAAGTGTTGAAGGACTATAATGCGACCTTCGCCAAACTGGTTGCTTATAGAGATGTGCGCAATGAGCTGGTCAACAACCTCGGTGTTTATGGTATGGAGGCCGAAAAGGGTTTGACGGCAATTCTCACGAGTGCCCGGGCTGATCAGGACATGGTCGCCGCTTATAATGCCAGCCTGGCCTTAAGGGATCTTCTGCTCGCCCGCACGTATGCGATGAAGTTTCTCGATGCCAACGATGAGTCCGATGCAGACCGCGTGCGTCAAGAGTTAAATGAGTGTAAAAAAGAGCTTGAAGTTCTTAATAGGGAGTTGAAAAACCCGGAACGTCGGCGCCTGCTGGGTGAGGTGATGGACCGGCATGAAAAATATACCCAAGACTTCAACAAGACAGTAAATCTTATTGTTGAACGCAATAACGAGAGAGCCAAATTGGACGCCCTTGGTGACCAGGCCGGTGTCGACATTGAAGATCTCAAACTATCCATTATGAAGGCTCAGGATGAACTGGGCCCCCGCGTGAAGGCCGCCAACGATAAGGCCATCCGTGTGATTGCCATCATGGCTATTGCGGCTGTGATCATCGGCATCCTCGCCGCCCTCTTCCTGATCCGCGGCATCCTGCGCCAGCTCGGTTGTGATCCTTCCGTAATTGAGGAGGTCACCAAAAAGATCGCCGACGGCGACCTGACCCAGAAAATGGATCTGGTCGTGAAGAATGAAGCCAGCGTCTACGCCTGCATGAAGAACATGGTGGAAAAGCTCACGGAGATCGTCGGCAATGTGCAGAACGCCGCCGACAACGTCGCTTCCGGCAGCCAGGAGCTCTCGGCTTCGTCCGAAGAGATGAGCCAGGGGGCCACCGAACAGGCCGCTGCCGCTGAAGAGGCCAGCAGCTCCATGGAGCAGATGGCCGCCAATATCCGCCAGAACGCCGACAACGCGTTGCAGACGGAGAAGATTGCCACCCAGTCGGCCCGTGACGCCCAGGACGGCGGCAAAGCCGTGGCCGAGACCGTGTCGGCCATGAAGGATATCGCCGACAAGATCAGCATCATTGAAGAGATCGCCCGCCAGACCAATCTGCTCGCTCTGAATGCCGCTATCGAGGCGGCCCGCGCCGGGGAGCATGGCAAGGGCTTTGCCGTGGTGGCCGCCGAGGTACGCAAACTGGCCGAACGCAGCCAGCACGCCGCCGCCGAGATCAGCGACCTGTCGAGCAGCAGTGTCGAAGTGGCGGAAAAGGCCGGCGAGATGCTGGCCCGCATGGTACCCGACATCCAGCGCACCGCCGAACTGGTGCAGGAAATCTCCGCCGCCAGCAAGGAGCAGGATGCCGGCGCCGAGCAGGTCAACAAAGCCATCCAGCAGCTGGACCAGGTCATTCAGCAGAACTCTTCCGCTTCGGAAGAGATGGCCTCGACCTCGGAAGAACTCAACAGCCAGGCCGAGCAGCTGCAGCACACCATCGCCTTCTTCAAGGTGAACAGCGGCAGTGCTGCCCGCGTTACCACCCGCGCCCTGCCGTCACCCAAAGCGCCCTCGGTCAAGCCGGCGGCCAAGCCTTCCGCGCCGAAAGCGGCCGGCAAGGGTCTGCAGCTGGACATGGGGTCGGGCAGCGACAAGCTGGACGACGAGTTCGAGCGCTTCTAGCCTGCAGAGTCGCCCCCGGTGGTCCGTCGCCGGGGGCGACCATAGGAGATACAGGTGAAATCAGGCCTTTCCACCAAAACCTTCAACGAGCTCAGCCATTTTATTTACGATGAGCTGGGCATCAAGATGCCGCCGGGCAAGAAGACCATGCTCGAAGGGCGTCTGACCAAGCGCATGCGCGCCCTGGGCCTGGAAAGCCACGACGACTACTGCCGTCACGTCTTCAGCGAAGAGGGGCAGGGCGAAGAGCTGGTCCATCTGCTTGATGCGGTCACCACCAATAAGACGGATTTTTTTCGGGAGCCGAGCCATTTCGATTACCTGACCGCCGCCACCCTGCCCGAACTGGCTCGCACCTATGGGGCCGGGATGCGGCGCCGCCTGCGGCTCTGGAGCGCCGGCTGTTCCACCGGGGAAGAGCCCTACACCCTGGCCATGGTGCTCTCCGACTATGCCGAGACGGTGCCGGGTTTCAAATTTGATATCTTCGCTACGGACATCAGTACCCGTGTGCTGGAAAAGGCGCGGCGGGCGGTGTATGAAAAGCGGCTGATTGCCCCCGTCAGCCCGGCCTTTCGCAAAAAATACCTGCTCAAGAGCAAGGATCCCAACAGCCCTCTGGTGCGCATTGCCCCGGCGCAAAGGGCCCAGGTGACCTTTGGCCGCCTGAATTTTATGGATGAGGATTTCGGCTGGCCCGAGCCCATGGACATCATCTTCTGTCGCAACGTCATCATCTATTTTGACAAGCCGACCCAGGAGGCGCTGATGAACCGCTTTTGCCGCTATCTGCGGCCAGGAGGCTATCTTTTTCTCGGTCATTCCGAGTCGCTGCACGGCTATGATGTGCCCCTGAAACAGGTCGCCCCCACCGTGTACCGGTTTATGCGATGACCGATTTTGCCGCGCCGCCCAATGCCTTTTTTCTGATGCCGGCCGAGTTGCTTATTCTCAGCGAACCGGCCCTGGTGTCCACCATTTTGGGATCGTGCGTGGCAGTGACCTTCTTTCACAAACGAACGGGCCTGGCGGCGATCTGCCATGCTCTGCTGCCCAGCAGCACGACGGAGGACTGTTTCAAGTTCGTCAACTGCGCCCTGGCCCACATGCTGGAGCAATTTGAAAAGCGCAAGATTCTTCGCCGCGAGATCGAGGTCAAGGTCTTCGGCGGCGCCGACGTGCTGGCCACCACCGGCGGCTTTTCCGGCGGCACCGTGGGGGCCAAAAATATCCAGGCCGCTTTTGACTTTATCAGCGCGGCCGGGCTGCGCGTCGCCTCCTCCGATACGGGAGGCAAACAGGGACGCAAGATTCTGTTTCATTCGCATACCGGCGAGGTCTGGCTCCGGCGGCTGGGGCAAGGAGGGCGGTCATGAAGAAAAAAATCCGCGTGCTCATCGTCGATGACTCGGCCCTGGTGCGCCAGACCCTGGCGGATCTGCTGGCTTCCGATCCACAGATCGAGGTTATGGCTACGGCGGCCGACCCTTTTATCGCCGCCGACCGTCTGCAGGAGGAGATCCCCGACGTCATCACTCTCGATGTCGAGATGCCGCGCATGGACGGCATCACCTTTTTGCAGAAGATCATGAGCCAGCACCCCATCCCCGTGGTCATCTGTTCGAGCCTGACCGGTCAGGGGACGGAGACGGCCTTGAAAGCCCTGGAATACGGCGCCGTGGAAATTATCGAGAAACCTCGCCTGGGGACGCGGCAGTTTCTGGAAGAATCCCGCCTGCGCATCTGCGATACCGTCAAGGCCGCCGCCTCGGCCCAGCTGCACCGTCTCAGCGAGCGCAGCATCAAGGCGGCACCCAAGCTGACGGCCGATGCCGTGCTGCAGAAGCCGGCCTCGGGCGCCATGCTGCAGACCACCGAAAAGGTGGTGGCCGTCGGCGCTTCCACGGGCGGTACCGAGGCGTTGCGGGTCTTTCTGCAGGCTTTGCCCATGGACAGCCCCGGTGTGGTCGTGGTACAGCATATGCCCGAGAATTTCACCGCCAACTTCGCCAAACGCCTCGACAGTCTCTGTGCTGTCTCCGTCGCCGAAGCCAAAGACGGCGATTCGGTGCTGCGCGGCCACGTGCTCATCGCCCCCGGCAATCACCACATGCTGCTCAAACGCAGCGGCGCCCGCTATTACGTGCAGATCAAGGACGGTCCCCTGGTCAGCCGGCACCGACCCTCCGTCGATGTGCTCTTCCGCTCGGCGGCCCGCTATGCCGGCAAGAACGCCGTCGGGGTCATCATGACCGGCATGGGGGATGACGGCGCCCGTGGCATGCTGGAGCTCAAAGAGGCCGGTGCCGTCACCTTCGCCCAGGATCAGGCCACCTGCGTCGTCTTCGGCATGCCGCAGGAGGCCATCAAAATGGGGGGCGTCGACAGGGTGCTGCCTCTCGACGGGCTGGCCCCGGCGGTGCTGAGGGTCTGTCTGTAAGTTTTTTGATGTGATGAAATAAACCGATGTAGGGGAACAGGTCTTATGGCCCATTCAGATCAGCCAACGATGAAGCCGCCGCAGGGAACCAGGACGCCACGGATCAGCCATGTGCTGGGCTTGACGAACGTGATCCTGTTTGTGTTGGCTACCCTGGCCCTGGTGACTTTTGTCAATTACGGCATGAGGCGCCACTCTCTGGAGGAAGCCCGGAACCGCTCCCGGGTCATTTTAGAGCGCAACCTGGCTGTCCATCAGTACTTCAATAGCCACCTTAAGCCCCGCCTCTTTGAACGCCTGGAGCAGAGTGGCTCGCTCGAACCGACTTATTTCGATCCGACCTGGATGTCGTCGACCTACGCGGTACGGGAGATGAACCGCATTTTTTACGCCAATGTGGCGGAGAATGATGGCCTCTATTACAAAGAAGCGGCAATCGATGCCCGCAGCCCGGCCAACGAGGCGGACGAGCATGAGCGGGCTTTTCTGGTCGCCCTGCGCCAGGACCCGAATCTCAACGAGTGGTCGGGGGTGCGGGAGATCGACGGGAAACCTTTTTTCGAGGTCATGGTGCGCGGCGAGTCCATGGAGGCATCCTGCCTGCGCTGTCACCTCAACCCCGATCTGGCTCCTGCCGACCTGGTGGCCCGTTATGGCCCGGAAAGGAGCTTCGACCGTTTTGAAGGGCAGTTGGTCTCGGCTCTCTCCGTTCGTATCCCTTTGGCGGCGGCCTATGCCAGCGCCGATCGCTTTTCACACAGTCTCTACGGTGTTATCGGTGCCGTCCTGGTCGCCCTTTTTCTGTTCCAGTGGTTTGTGGGGCGCCGTTTAGTCGTTGGCCCGCTGCGAAAGATCCATGACAAGGTCGTGCAGATTGTCCACAACGAATCGCGGCTGGGCGAACAGGTGGGTTCTTTCGAAACCCGTGAGTTCAACGAGGTGGCTGCGGCTTTCAACAGTCTCTCGACCAACCTCAAGCACAGCCGGGATACTCTCGAATCCCAGGTCGCTCAGCGCACCGAAGAACTGCATCACACCAACCGCCTGCTGGAGGAAGACATTCGCGAGCGCCAGGAGGTGGAAGACGCCCTGCGGGCATTCAGCGAATTCAATGCCAGTGTTATCAATAGCCTGCACGACGCCCTGATTGTCATTGATGCCCAGGATTACCGCATTTTGTCCGTCAATGAGGTGTTTCTTCGGGAGGAGAATTGCCAAACCGAGCAGGATGTGCTGGGCCGCACCTGTCATGAGGTGATCCACGGATTTTCTTCCCCCTGCTTCAACGACGGCCGCGATTGTTCGCTGGTGCGCAGCGCTACCGCCGGCGAAAAGGTGGTGGTCGAGAACGAAGTGCAGACGCCCGAAGGGATTCGCTTCAAGGAGGTCGTCGCTGTTCCCATCAAGACAGCCGACGGTGAGGTTCGTCAGATCATTCACATCTCTCGCGACGTGACGGAGCGCAAGGAGGCGGAAAGCCGCATCCGTGAACTGGCCTATTTTGATGCTCTCACCGGGCTGCCCAATCGCCGCCTGTTCATGGACCGTCTGCGCCAATCGATGAAAATGGCCCAGCGTCGTGGAAAGAAGCTGGCGGTGCTCTTTGTCGATCTTGACCGCTTCAAGAATATCAACGATTC
Organism: Desulfuromonas sp. KJ2020; assembly: GCF_024197615.1. Classification (NCBI taxonomy): domain Bacteria; kingdom Pseudomonadati; phylum Thermodesulfobacteriota; class Desulfuromonadia; order Desulfuromonadales; family Desulfuromonadaceae; genus Desulfuromonas; species Desulfuromonas sp. KJ2020. Next base: position 206,925 of record NZ_JAKUKE010000001.1, on the reverse strand, counting down.
CCTCGGCCATCAGATGGGCGACGAATTGCTGACCCGCGTGGCGCGGTTCATGGAAGAGTGCACACGCAATATGGATACGGTGGCGCGCCTTTCCGGCGACGAATTTGCCATTATTCTGGAAGATGTTGAGCACGATGACAGTCCGGCGATCTTCGCCCAGCGGATTCTCGACATCTTCACCGAGCCGGTATGGGTGGGAGGGCATCAGACCTACAGCTCCTGCAGTATCGGTATCGCTCTCTTTCCCCGTGACGCCGAGGACGCCGACACCCTGCTGAAAAACGCCGATATCGCCATGTACGAGGCCAAGCGCCTGGGGCGTAACCGCTATCATTTCTTCTCCGAGGATATGAACGGCCTGGCCCTGAAGCGGCTGGAACTGGAAAACGGCATCCGCCGGGCCCTGCTCAACGATGAATTCTTCCTTTGCTTTCAGCCCCAGATCAACCTGGAGACGGGGCGCATTACCTGCCTGGAGGCCCTGGTGCGCTGGCAGGATCCGGTCAAAGGCCTGGTCTCCCCCGGGGAGTTTATCCCCCTGGCCGAAGAGACGGCGCTGATTCTGGCCATCGATGAATGGGTGCTGCGCACCGCCTGCCGTCAGTGCCGCACCTGGCGCGACAACGGCAACCCCGAAGTGAAGGTGGCCGTCAATATTTCGGGGATGCAGTTTAAACAGCCCAAGTTCATCGACCTGATCGACCGTGTGCTGGCGGAAACGGGACTTCCCTCCGAGTGTCTTGAACTGGAGCTGACCGAGGGGCACCTGATGGACAACATCGAGAGCACCATCATGACCCTCACCGACCTGAAGGTGCGCGGCATCAGTCTGGCCATCGACGACTTCGGCACGGGGTATTCGTCGCTGAGTTATCTGAAGAACTTCCCCATCGACCGGGTGAAGATCGACCAGTCCTTCGTGCGCCGTCTCCCCGAGGACGGCAGCGACAAGGCTATCGTCGAAGCCATCCTCGCCCTGGCCCGCAGTCTCGACCTGAAAGTGATCGCCGAAGGGGTTGAGACCGAACTTCAGCTCGACTACCTGAAAACCCGTGACTGCCTGGAGATGCAGGGCTACTTCTTCAGTCGTCCCTGCCGGGTGGAAGAGCTGGCGCCCCTGTTGGCGCGAGCTACTCCCTATGGCCAGTATGGTCGGGCGGCGGTAAGGCTTTAAAAGCCAATATCTCGGCACCCTAAGGACAGTTATTTGACTTTGCGACGGCTCAGAAGGCTGTCAGCGCCTCAAAAAGGACCATATTTTCTGGCATTGTGCTTGCTTAACGCCTTTTAAGATGCGCGCTGCTTAAAGCATCCATTTGATTTATGACACTCGGGTGGGAGGTATTTTATGAAGATTTTCGCAAAACTCACGGGCGCCTTTATCGTCGTGGCGCTTATCTGCGCCTTTGTCGGCGCCGTCGGCTGGTTCGGCATCCGTTCGACCGAAGGGTCGCTGCGAGAGCAGGCCGAGGTCAATGTGCCGGCCCTGCGCGGATTGGCCCTGATGATGGAAGGGATGAACGCGATCAAATCGGCGGAGCGCACCATGGTGATCGCCAGCATCTCCGCCCAGGACCGCCAGCATGAGATCGACAATCTGGGGAAGCGCTGGGAAAAGTTTGACGAAGGGTACAAACTGTATGGCGGCCTGTCCCATTCCGACGAAGAAGCGGCCCTCTGGAAGCGGTTTGCTGCCGCGCTGGAAACCTGGAAGGCGGAGCATGCCAAGCTGGTGGAGCTGGCCTCACGCGTGAAGCTCGATGACGTGGAGACCCTGGAGGCTATTCTGGTCGCCCGCCAGCTCGACCATGTCAAATGGGTCGGCACCCTCGATCTGAGCATCGCCCAGGGCGACCAGTTCAAGAAACAGCTGGATCCAACCCTGTGCGCCATGGGCAAGTGGATGTCGACCTTTACCTCGGACGATCCCCATTTTAACAACATCATCGCCAAATTCCACGAACCCCACCGTCGTCTGCACGGCTATGGCGGCCAGATCAACCAAATGCTTGCTGCCGGTAAGACCCGTGCCGCCCGCAATCTTTTTGATACCGAGGTCGTGCCGACGCTGGCCGCTATCGAAGCGATTTTTCAAGAGGCGCGTGCCGATGTGCGGGAGAATGTAGGCTTTCTGGAGCAAGCGGTTGAGGTGGCTTTCGGCAGCGAACGCCAGGCTTTTTCCGCGGTAGAAAAACTCCTCGAACAGATCATGAAGGCCGACACTGAGCAGTCGGCGGCAGACAGCGCCGCCGCGCAGGCCGGGGCCGCCAAGGCCCGCAGCACCATGGTGGTGGCGGTCATTCTTTCCGTTATTCTGGCTATTGCCTTGGGCCTGGTCCTTTCCCGGGATATCTCGGGGGCTATGAAACGGGCCGTCGCCATGATCCTGGGCCTGGAGCGCGGTCACCTGGACCAGCGTCTGCGCATGAAGCGCCAGGACGAAATCGGCGACATGGCCTCAGCTATGGACGGTTTTGCCGACAGCCTGCAGGGCGAGGTGGTGGCTTCGTTGCAGAAGCTGGCCGATGGCGACCTGACTTTCGAAGTACGTCCCCGCGATGAGCAGGATGTCATCCGCCGTGCTCTCAGCCGGGTAGGGGAAGACCTCAACGGTATTCTGGCCCAGATTCACGTGGCCGGCTCCCAGATGGCCTCGGGTAGCGCCCAGGTGGCCGATTCGAGCCAGTCCCTCTCGCAGGGGGCCACGGAGCAGGCCAGTTCGCTGGAGCAGATCACCAGCTCCATGGCTGAACTGGCCTCCCAGACCCGCCTCAACGCCGAAAACGCCACCCAGGCCAACCAGCTGGCCACGACCGCCCGCGGCGCGGCCGAAAACGGCAACGCCCAGATGCAGCAGATGGTGGCGGCCATGAACGATATCAACGCGTCAGGCGAGAGCATTTCCCGCATTATCAAGGTCATCGACGAGATCGCCTTCCAGACCAACCTGCTGGCTCTGAACGCCGCCGTCGAAGCGGCCCGCGCCGGTCAGCACGGCAAGGGCTTCGCCGTGGTGGCGGAAGAGGTGCGCAATCTGGCCGCCCGCAGCGCCAAGGCAGCGGCCGAAACGGCCGAGCTCATCGAGGGGTCGGTGAAGAAGGCCCAGAACGGTTCGGAGATCGCCGACCGTACCGCTGCCGCCCTGGGCGAGATTGTGGCCGGCATTTCCAAAGCCACCGACCTGGTGGCCGAGATCGCCGCCGCTTCCAACGAACAGGCCCAGGGCATCGCCCAGATCAACCAGGGGCTCGGCCAGATCGACCAGGTCACCCAGCAGAATACGGCCAACGCCGAAGAAAGCGCCGCCGCCGCCGAAGAACTGTCGAGCCAGGCCGCCCAACTGCAACAGATGCTGGCCCGCTTTTCTTTGAAGAATCTCGGCCAGGATTATGCCCAGCCGATGCCGGCCCCAAAGCCGGCCCTGAGTCTGCCCTCGGCGGCGCCAGCCAAGCCCGCGCCTTCATCCGGCTGGGAGACCAAGCCGTCACCGGCCGCCTCCAAGGGTCAGGACGTTTCGCAGGTTATCGCCCTGGATGACGAGGAATTCGGGCGTTACTGATTTTTACTGGTTTACGCTAAATCTCTTTTAAAGGCCGGCTTGACCGGCCTTTTTTTATTGGTTTCGCACCGCCAAACTATGAAGAAACCAAAAAAATTCAGCAACCTCCCAAGGCAGGATATCCAAAACAGATTCTGGGCAGGCACCGCTTGGAAGTTTTCTTCGTGTCTTTGGGGTGAAAAGGTCTAGAAAATATTGGATTGCACCCAGGTTTTGCTCATGTATCAAAGTTTTTGCCTGCACGCCATTCCCTCAAAAGAATTTTATGCTACCCTTTCCTAATTAAGGAAAAGGATGCTGAAATGGCAGTTGTCAGTGAAGGTAAGTGCCCAGAATGCGGACGTAAGGTGTCCCTGCTCACCTCGACCGGGGCGAAAGTTTCCCGTTGCCCCCGTTGTGGTGGGATACTGAAAGAGAGTGCCTCACCCGGATCCACTCTGGGAATCGAGTCATCCCTGGATCGCTTCGGTTCGCAGTCTTCTGCGCTTTTACAGGATAAAGGCGAAGAAAAGTCACCGACGGCGGTGGCCAAGGAGAGGGCGGAGACCAAAACAGCGCCGGCGCCGAAAGCTTCCGGAGTGGTGGATGTCAAGAAAGAAGAGGCGGTCCCACCCAAGCCGTCTTCTCCGCCCGCCCAGCCGAAAAAGGCGCCGGCTCCAGCCAGGCCGGTGGTGTCGGGAAAAAAGGCCGAAAACAAAGAGGTCGCTGCCGACCTGACGAAGACCGTGGTGGAAAAGAAAACCCCTGATGAAACGGCTAGACCCGTGGCCGAGGTCGCGTCGGCACCAAAGCCTGAGCCGGCACCTGAACCTGAGGCAGCACCAAAGCCTGAGGCTGCACCAAAGCCTGAGGCAGCACCAAAGCCTGAGGCAGCACCGGAGCCTGAGGTAGCACCGGAGGCAGCGCCGAAACCGACACCGGAGCCTGAGCCTGAGCCTGAGCCTGAGCCGAAATTGCAGGCGACCAAAGGCGAATCCCTCGAGAGGTTGGATCGCTTTGTGACGGAGACCTTGGCTCGGCAGGTGGAACCTGAAAAGGGGGCAGGCGACGACACGCAGGTGGTCGAGGAGCCCGGAGAGCCTGCTCCTGATGAAGAGCTCCTGACTGCGGCGAAAAAAGATCTTTCAGCTCTGGCCGCTGAGTATGCCGCTGCCGAGGATGCATCGACGGAAACCTTATCTGCCGATCTGTCCCGCATCGTGGCCCAGATCGATAAACTGTTCGGTCCCGGTTACGCCAGCCAGCACCCCGAACTCATCACGGCGGCTCTGCAGACCCAGCAGGCAACCTCTGCCTCGGCCGATATCATCAAGCGTCTTGAACGTTTCGAAGATCGATTGGCCCGACTGGAAGCCCTGTTAAAAGAGGGACGCTAGGCACGTTTTTCCCCTTTACGTCTTCATCCTTCCGCAAAGGGGACATCCCCGCATACCTAATGGTTTTTCCAGACGGCAGCGCTGTAACAAACCCCCATCCGTAAAAATCTCGCTGGTCGGGCCTTCCCCGGCAATCTTCCCTTCATGCAGGACAAGGGTCCTTTCGCACACCTCCATAACCAGGTCGAGATCGTGGCTGGCAAGGATGAGGGTGTGCCCAAAGCCGTTGAGCAGCTGGATGAGCTGGCGGCGGCTGCAGGGATCGAGGCCGGTGGTCGGTTCGTCGAGTACCAGGATGTCCGGCTGCATGGCCAGGACCGTGGCCAGGGCGACCCGGCGCTTTTCGCCCGCGGAGAGGCGATAGGGCGGCCGCTCTTTCAGGTGAAGGGCGTCGACCTGATTCAGGGCTTCGGTGGCCCGCGCGCTGACCTCCTCGGCGTCCAGGCCCAGATTCAAGGGGCCGAAGGTCACATCCTGCCAGACGGTCGGCATGAACAGCTGATCGTCCGGATTCTGAAAGACCAGACCGACCCGGCGCTGCACCTCCTCGCGGTTTTTGGGGCCGAGGGCGATATTCTGGATTGTCAACGTGCCCGATGTGGGCGTCAGCAGGCCGTTCAGATGGAGCAGCAGGGTGGATTTGCCGGCTCCGTTGGCCCCGGTGATGGCCAGCGACTGCCCCCGGTATGCCTCGAAGGAAATTTCCCGCAGGGCGTTGGTCCCATCGGGATAGCTGTATTGCAGGTTGTTTGCCTTAACCACCAGCTCGGTCATCAAAACAGCTCCATGAATAGTCCCCCCATCCACTGGGGAAGATTCCAGATACGCAGCAGGAGGAAGATGGTGCACCACCCCAGGGTGAAGAGGATTTCCCGCCGACCAAAACGGCCTTGCTGCAGGGAAGGCAGGTGCCCGTCAAAACCGCGGCAGCGCATGGCCTGGTGAATGCGCTCGGCCCGCTGCAGGGACCGCAGGAGCAGCTGCCCGGTCATCAGGGCGTAGACACGCCATTCCAGCCCCTTTTTGCCAAAGGATCGCAGCGCCCTGGCCCGGGCCAGACGTAGTCCTTCCTCGATCAGAACGAAAATGTAGCGATAAAGGAAGAGCAGCTGCATGGTGAAAATTCGGGGGGCGCCCAGTTGCTCCAAGGCGCGACAGACCCCGGGAAAGCTGGTGGTGGCGATCAGGATGAGGGCGGCCCCGATGGTCAGCACGAAGCGCAGCAGGATGGACGTCAGAGAGAGCCAGCCGCCGCTGACGGGCAAGGGGCCGACCTGCAGGAGAATCTCCCGATCGAGCATGGGATTGAGGATGGCGATACACAGGACAAAGGGAGCAACCCAGAGCAGACGTCGCAAGAAGATGGTCAAGGGCAGGCCGGCGACAGCGATCTGCCAGAGAGGAAAAACCAGAAAAGGCAGCAGGGCGGCAACCTGGTACTTGCCGAAGGAGGCCACTGTGACGACAAAGACCAGGGTGGTGAGCACTTTGGCGCGGGGGTCGAGACGGTGCAGGGGGCTCTGGCGTGCGGCCAGGTCGTCCAGGGTTCCCAAGTTGAGGAGAGCGGTGCCGATATGGGCCATGCCGGAGCCTTTGGTGTTACGAATGACGCTTTCGTGGCACGCGTGGGCGCCAGAAACTGTCGATTGCCCGGGTCAGGCCAGATCCTGGCCCGTGCTGGTGGTAACCAGTTTGCCGTGCTTGACGCCGCGGGTGCCGATAAGTTCGTCGGCCAGCTGCCTTACTTTGCCGGCGGTTCCCTTGACGACCAGGACTTCCAGGCAGTGATGGGCGTCGAGGTGGACGTGCAAGGTCGAGACGATGGCCTGATGGTGCGTGTGCTGGCGCTCGATGAGCTTGTCCCCCAGGTCGCGGGTGTGGTGATCGTAGACCAGGGTCACCGTGCCGACGATCTCCTCATCGTCCCGGGCCCAGCGGTCTTCCACCAGGGCATTGCGAATGAGATCGCGAATGGCCTCGGAGCGGTTGACGTAGCCCTTGCTGCTGATGAGTTCATCGAAGCGCGACAACAGGCGTTCGTCCATGGAAATGCCGAAGCGGGTCAGGTCGGCCATCGTAAAATCCCCGTTGAGTTTGGTGATATTCCAGAGTCTTTAGCACGCCTCCCCGAAGGGGTCAAGAATATTGGGGACTTGGCCGTCTCTGTCCACCGTCATTTCACAGGTTATGCCCGTTATATCACCAGATGTTGTGGGTGTGTGAAATATCAATGTCTATATGTTGTGTTTTTTGCCTTGACAGCGATCCTTCCTGTGTTAAATTCGCACTGTTCATTCAGCACAAATGGAGGGAGAGAGGGATGCTCGAATACATTCGCAAACGGGATGGCCGGCTGGTCGCTTTTGAGGAGCAGAAAATCACCGAGGCCATTCAAAAGGCCGTGCGCGCCGTCGGCGGCAAGGACATGGACAAGGCGGCCCGTATTGCCCGTCAGGTCGTCGGCATCCTGGAGGTCATCTACAAGGATGGCCGTATTCCCACCGTGGAAAATGTGCAGGACCTGGTGGAAAAGAGCCTCATCGAGAACGGTCACGCCCAGACCGCTAAAACCTATATCCTTTACCGGCAGCAGCATGACAATTTGCGCCGGACCAAGGAGTTCATGAAAGAGTCGATCGAGGCGATCGATTCCTACCTGAGCCAGGAAGACTGGCGCGTCAACGAAAACGCCAACATGGGGTATTCGCTGCAGGGGCTCAATAACCACATCGCGGCCAATATCACCAGCAACTACTGGCTGAACAAAATCTACCCCGGCTACATTGCCGATGCGCACCGTGAGGGGGATTTTCATCTTCACGACCTGGGTATGCTGTCCGTCTACTGCTGCGGCTGGGATCTGAAAGAGCTGCTGCTCAAGGGCTTTACCGGCGCCTACGGCAAGGTGCAGAGCGGTCCCGCCAAGCACTTCCGTACGGCCCTCGGCCAGGCGGTCAATTTCTTCTACACCCTGCAGGGGGAGGCAGCCGGGGCCCAGGCCTTCGCCAACTTCGATACCCTGATGGCGCCCTTTATCCGCTACGACCAGCTCAGCTATAAAGAGGTCAAACAGGCCGTTCAGGAATTCATCTTCAACATGAACGTGCCGACGCGGGTCGGCTTCCAGACCCCCTTCACCAATATCACCATGGATATGACGCCGCCCAGCAACATGAAGGACGAGGCTGTGGTCATCGGCGGCGAGCTGATGGATGTCACCTACGGCGATTTCCAGGAGGAGATGGATCTGTTCAACCGGGCCTTCTGCGAGGTGATGATGGAAGGGGACAGCTCGGGGCGTATCTTCTCGTTCCCCATCCCCACTTACAACATCACCGCGGGCTTCGACTGGGAAAGCCCCCGGTTCCAGCCGATCTGGGAGATGACTTCCAAGTACGGCATCCCCTATTTCAGCAACTTCATCAATTCGGACATGGACCCGGCTGACGCCCGTTCCATGTGCTGCCGTCTGCGTCTCGACAACCGTGAACTGCGCCGGCGCGGCGGCGGTCTCTTCGGTTCCAACCCGCTGACCGGTTCCATCGGCGTCGTGACACTGAACCTGCCTCGGGCGGCCTACGTCGCCAAAACGAAAGAGGCTTTTTTCGAGCGCATCGCCGAACTGATGAAGCTCGCCTATGAGTCGCTGGAGATCAAACGCAAGCAGCTCGACCGCTTTACCGAAGAAGGGCTTTACCCTTTCAGCCGTTTTTACCTCTCCGGTATCAAGGAGCGCAGCGGTCATTACTGGGATAACCACTTTTCCACCATCGGCCTGCTGGGGATGAACGAGGCCAGTCTGAATCTGATCGGCAAATCCATCGATACGGCCGAGGGCAAGACGCTGGCGGAAGAGACCCTGAAGTTCATGCGCAAGCAGCTGGAAGTCTTTCAGGAGGAGTCGGGCCATCTCTACAACCTGGAAGCGACGCCGGCCGAGGGGACGAGCTTCCGCCTGGCCAACCGCGATCGCAAGAAGTACCCCGGCATCATTACTGCCGGCAGCGACGAGCCTTACTACACCAACTCAACCCAGCTGCCCGTCGGCAGCACCGAGGATATCTTTCAGGCGCTCCAGCACCAGGACGGCCTGCAGACCCTCTATACCGGCGGCACTGTTTTTCACGGTTTCCTCGGTGAGCGGCTGGAAGACTGGCGCAGCGCCCGCCTGCTGGTGCGGCGCATTGCCGAGAACTTCCATCTGCCCTATTTCACCATCAGTCCCACCTTTACGATCTGTCCGGTGCATGGCTACATCACCGGTGAGCATTTCGCCTGCCCCCACAATCACGAGGGCAAGGCGGCTTAATTCTTTGGTAGGGGCGGGTTTCAAACCCGCCCAGGGCAGGTTTAGAACCTGCCCCTATAATTTTTACCAGGAGGCATTATGGCAACCAAATGTGACGCAAAAACTGAAGTTTACTCCCGTGTCTGCGGCTTCTTCCGCCCGGTTCAGCAGTGGAACAAGGGCAAAAAGGAAGAATTCAAGGATCGCACCGAGTTTGTGGTCGGCCAGGCGGGCAGCGACGAGTAATCCATGCCCATCAAAGGATTTCAGGGGACGAGCCTGCTCGATTACCCGGGCAGGATCGCTTCCCTGGTGTTTTACGGCGGCTGCAACCTGACCTGCCCCTTCTGCCACAACCCCGACCTGGTTCTCAATCCCGGCCATTATCCTAATTGTCCTGTTGACGACCTGATCGACGAGCTTCGCTCGCGGCGCAGTTTCATCGACGGCGTCGTTGTTTCCGGCGGCGAACCGACGGTGGATGGCGGGCTGGTTCCCTTCCTGCGTCAGGTCAAAAGCCTCGGTCTGCTGGTGAAGCTCGACAGCAACGGGCTGGCTCCTGGGGTGCTCGAAGGCCTTCTCTGGGAAAAGCTGGTCGATTACCTGGCCATCGATCTCAAAACCTCGCCCGAGCGTTACGGGGAGTTGCACAATGCTCCCGTCGATGTCCCGGCTCTGCGGCGTTCCCTCGAACTGGTTCTGAAGGACGGGGTCGAATACGAATTCCGCACCACCTGCGTTCCCGGTCTGGTCGAAGAGGCCGATATCCACCGGATCGGTCAGGCCATTGCCGGGGCACGCACCTGGGTGCTGCAGCAGTTCGTGCCCCGCCATGCCCTCGCCGAGAGCCTGCAGGCCCTTGAACCCCATCCGGCGGACGAGATCAGGCGCTTTGCCGCATTGGCCGAGACCTACGCCGAGGATGTGCAGATCCGTGGATTGTGATCGGAAGGCGCGCATCTTCCCTCTGGCGATATAAACCAAATCCTGCCCACCACCAAGAAAAATCCGTAATTTCTATGAGATGTCCCCCTTGGGTCTGCCAGCCTATTGGCCTCCCTTGGTGTCTTCGTGCCTGCGTGGTGAATCAGTCCTGACGTGAAAGCTTGACAATCTCCCCCGGGAAATTACTATTGCAGGCAGGTCGGTGCCACGAAAATGGAAAACGTGGCATCATCTGACCCCGACACCTTGAGGAGGAGTGTTTCCATGCACATGTCCGATGCCCTGCTGTCTCCTGCCGTTGGCGGTACTATGTGGGTAGCCGCCGGCGCCACTCTCGGATACTGCGCCAGCCGTCTTAAGGGCCGCCTGGAGGACGGGATGGTGCCCCTCATGGGGGTGCTGGGAGCCTTTGTCTTTGCCGCCCAGATGATCAATTTCACGTTGCCGGGAACCGGTTCCAGCGGCCATCTCGGCGGCGGTCTTTTGCTCGCCGTTCTGCTGGGTCCTCACGCCGCCTTCGTGGTGGTGGCTTCGGTGTTGACAGTGCAGGCCCTCTTTTTTGCCGATGGGGGGCTGTTGGCGCTGGGCAGCAACATCATCAATCTGGGCCTGTTCCCCTGTCTGCTGGCCTATCCGCTCATTTACCGCCCCCTGGCGGTGGGCGACGTCGGCCACAGCAGGCGAACTTTCGCGACCGTCCTGACCGCGGTAGTCGCCTTACAGCTCGGCGCTTTCGCGGTTGTTCTGCAAACGACCTTGTCGGGGTTGGCCGATCTTTCGTTCGGCGCTTTTGCTCTGCTCATGCAACCCATCCATCTGGGGATCGGTCTGGTGGAAGGGGTGGTCACCGCGGCGGTAGTCCGCTATGTGGGGCAAGCGCGGCCCGATCTGCTGAGAATGACTCACGCCTCTGCGAACGCTCCCCATCGCCGCAAAAAGGCCCTGGCTGCTCTGTCTGTGGCGGCGGTTCTAGTCGGAGGGGTCTTTTCCTGGTTTGCCTCCGCTCATCCCGATGGTTTGGAATGGGCACTCGCCAAGGCTGGCTTTGAAGAGGAACAGAGTGGTGGGGAAGGGCTGCACGGCGGTCTGGCAAGGGTGCAGCAGCGGCTGGCCATTTTCCCGGACTATGGTTTCCGTCTGGATGAACAGGGTGCGGAAGTTGTTGAAAAAGAAAGCTGGCCACAGGCTGATGCCGGTACGTCGGTAGCCGGAGTCGTCGGCGGATCGTTGACCCTGCTCCTGGCCACGGTCGCCGGACTCTTGTTGAAAAGAAGATCAAAGGAGTCGGTCTGAGCCGACGACCTCGAAATACCTTGAGAATATCAGCACCGGGGCTTGTCCCCGGTGTTTTTTTGCCTGGTGGCTTGGAGGTGAATTCGCCTTTAGATGCGCACACGGGCGACCAGCTTGGCCTTGGGCAAGGGAACACGCAGGCCGGACAGCCTGATGCGTCCTTCCTGCCAGTCTTTTTCCTCGAGGCGCAGGGGGGCCAGCAGGGCCGGATCGGGGTCGGTGCTCAGGTAGGTTTGCATCAGGGCATCGATGATACGGTTGTAGGCGGCGCGGGAAGGGCCATGGGCGAAGTTGCGGCCGGGGAAGCGGCGGATGTCGCCGTCGAATGCTTCAGAAATATGGTAGAGCTCGTGAATGACCGTGGTGAGTTTCTGCTCGAAGGACAGGCGCAGAAACCGTGGTGCCATAAGGGTGATCAGGTAGAGGATGTCCCGCCCGTTGTGGTGAAGTCTGGGCATCCGAAAGGTTTCCAGGTAGCGGCCCCGGCGGCGACTGTTTTCCAGGTGGCCATTGGAAAACCGCAGGGGAGCGATGCGGGCATAGACCCCGTGGGTGCCGCCGGCCCGCGAGCGGCTGAGAGAAAACAGGACCCGGTCGGGGTCGATGTGACCCAGTTCCGGCAGGCGGTGACAGAGATCACGACAGAGACCGTCCATCGCCCCGCTGAGATCGAGTTCAGGCATGGTCTAAACGCCTGCGCCCTAGGATGACGGCGTCTCTTCCAGTTTGTGGCAGAACAGGCAGCGGAATTTGGGAGGGTGCTCGGCCGGGAAGGGCACGCCCTCGGCGTTGTGACAGGTTTCACAATGCTTTTCCGCCGCTTTTTTGCCCTCTTTTTTCACCATCTCGAAGTAAGGGCGATGGGTGTCGTCGTAGGGTACGCGGCTGGTCGATTCTTCGGGAGCAGCCCAGAGAAAGGCGACGATGATAACGGCGAGAACAATTAAGGCAAAATCACGTTTTTTCAGCATGGAATCTCCACCTTTAGATCAGATGAGGTCAAAGCGGGGGCAGAAAAGGCGGCGTCATCAGTCCCCTTTGATAAAGAGGAAATAGATGGCCGCCATGACCAGAATGGCCCCGGCGATGACGAAAATGAGCAAGGTCGGGTCGCTGGGGCTACTGATGTCCGCGCCACGCTCCAGCGTGTAGGAGATCAGTCCGGCAAAACCGACAACGCTGAAGAGGGTGACGAGCAGCATGCGCCAGCGCATGATCAGGGCTAGGATGGCCAGGCCGCCCATGATGCCCAGGAAGAGGGGGTTGTAAATGAGCTCACCGACGTTCATGTCGTTGAGAAATTCGATAACCCGTTCGGTCTGGAAGCGTTCAAAGAATTCAGCGACACTGGAAAAATCCATGAAGCCAATCTCCCTTGCTGGATAAGGTTGCGGATGTGTGAAGCACCGGGTGCGACCGATTGATTACCATAACAGTTTTTATCGGGAAGACAAAGCGAAAAAAGGGCGTTTTCCTTGACTTTTCAGGGTGGTTTTTCTAGGATTGCATGCTTGTTCAGGCGCTTCAGCTATCCGACGGAAAGGGCCTCTTTTGTCCGAACGTGCCATAGGTGTTTTTGATTCAGGGGTAGGCGGGCTTACCGTTCTCAAGGAGATCGTGGGGCAGCTCCCCGGTGAGGATATTGTCTATCTCGGCGATACGGCCCGGGTTCCCTACGGGACCAAGAGCCCGCAGACCGTAGTGCGCTACGCCCTGGAAGCCGCCGCTTTTCTGGTCAAGCATCGGGTCAAGATGCTGGTGGTGGCCTGCAACACGGCCTCTTCCGTGGCTTTGCCCGCGCTGGCGGAACACTTCAGTCTGCCCGTCATTGGCGTGATCGAACCGGGCGCGCGCACGGCGGCTGCCCAGACCCGTTCAGGCCGCATCGGTGTGATCGGCACGGAAGGAACCGTCAAGAGCGCCGCCTACACCGCGGCCATCCACCGCTGCAATCCCTCTCTTGACGTCATTAATGTTCCCTGTCCTCTTTTTGTCCCCCTGGCGGAAGAGGGCTGGCTCGACCATCCCGTGACCCGTTTGACGGCCGAGGAATATCTGGCTCCCCTCCGGGCTCACGCCATCGACACCCTGGTTTTGGGGTGCACCCACTATCCCCTGTTGAAAAACATCATCCGCGCCGTCATGGGCGAGACGGTGCGTTTGATCGATTCGGCGGAGGAGACCGCCCGCACAGTGGCTGAAACCCTGGCCTCGGCCTATCTGTTACGCCAGGCTGCTTCCGGGAAAAGATCCTTTTTCGTCACGGACGTGCCGACCCGTTTTGAGAAAGTGGGCGGGGCCTTTCTGGGAGCGGATCTGCTCGGTGTGGAGCAGATCGAGCTCGACTGGATCTGACCGTCTGATTTTATCGCCAGTCTGAAAAGTGTAAGGAGATCGATGTGTATGAAGGGTAATCGCCTGCTTCTGATCGTTGCAGCCGTAATCGTGCTGGCTCTGGGTGCGCTGGTGCTGCGGAGCTATCTGGCGTCGCCGCCGACTTCCGTGCCGCAGCCGGCTGAGGTGGAGGAGCCCAAAGTCATGCGCGAAATCATGCTCTATTTCGCCGCCCCTTCGGCCGACTACCTGCTCCCCGAGACCCGTGAGATTGAAGACTGCGCGCAGGAGGAAGATTGCCTGCGGGATACCGTGCAGGCCTTGATCGACGGGCCGGCTACCTCCTCCCTGGCTGTTTTGCCGGCGCAAACCGTGCTGCGGGATATCCGGGTGGAAGGCTCGCTGGCCACGGTCGATTTCAGCGCCGACCTGGTGTCGTTTCATCCGGGGGGGAGTTTTTCCGAGCTGATGACGGTTTATGGGGTGACGAATACACTGGCGGCCAATTTCCCCTATATTCGGCAAGTGCAGTTTCTGATTGAGGGGCAGCGCCGCGAAAGCATCCGGGGGCATGTCGGGATTGCCGAGCCGGTGACGGTCGACTTCCGTTTCAGCCGCGAGCCCGCCGCCGTGGCTCCGGCAGAGCCTCTGGTAACCGATCCGGAAGGGAGAAACTGATGGCCGATTTTCGTGAGGCGCTGGCAAAGCAGGTTCTGATTCTCGACGGGGCCATGGGAACGATGTTGCAGGAACGGGGTCTGGCGCCGGGCGGTTGCCCCGAGGCCATGAACGAAAGCGCTCCCGAGGTCGTTGTCGCTATCCACCGGGAGTACGTCGAGGCCGGTGCCGATATCATTGTCACCAACACCTTTGGCGGCAGTTCTACCAAACTGGGCCACTATGGCCTGCAGGGTCGGGTCTATGACCTCAATGCCCGCGCCGTCGAGCTGGCGCGGCAGGCCGCCGGTCACGACCGCTTCGTGGCCGGCTCCATCGGTCCCACGGGTCGTTTTCTGACTCCCGTCGGTGATGCCGATTTCGATGAGATGGTCGCGGTTTTTCGCGAGCAGGTGCGGGCCTTTGCCGAAGCCGGCGCCGACCTGGTCACCATGGAGACCTTTCTCGACATCCGCGAACTCCGGGCCGCTGTGATCGCCGCCCGTGAATTCTCCTCCCTGCCTATTGTCGCCCAGATGACCTTTGATGACGGCGGCCGCAGCGTGCTCGGGACCCCGCCGGAAGCGGCGGCGGTGACCCTGGACGCCCTAGGCGTCGACGTGATCGGCTCCAACTGCGGCCTGGGCATCGACGGGATCTATGCCTTGCTGGAAAAGATGCGCGCCGTCACCTCGCTGCCGTTGATTTCCCAGGCTAACGCCGGGCTGCCCGAATTACGCAACGGCGTGACGGTTTTTCCCGGCACACCGGAGGAGATGACAGCCTATCATGACCGTCTGCTGGCCATCGGCGTACGCATTATCGGTGGTTGCTGTGGTACCACCCCCGCCCATATCCGTGCCATGCGGCAGGCTCTCGAGGGCCGTTCGGTGGCCTGGCAGGCGCCACCGCGGCGCGGCTACCTTTCCAGCCGCAGCACCGTCGTGCCCATCGGGGGGGATGCTCCCTGTGCCGTAATCGGTGAGCGCATCAATCCTACCGGCAAGAAAAAGTACACGGCCGAGCTGCGGGAGGGCAAGACCGCCTACATCCGTCGCGAGGCCCAGGAGCAGGTTGCGGCGGGGGCTACCCTGCTGGACGTCAACTGCGGTGCGCCGGGAGTGGATGAGCCCGCCGCCCTGGAGAGGGCCGTCTACGCGGTCAGCGGGGTGGTGTCGGCGCCGCTCGTTCTGGACTCTTCCGACCCGGTCGCGCTGGAAAAAGGCCTGAAAGCCGCTGACGGCAAGGTGCTCATCAATTCCGTGTCGGGCGAAGAAAAAAGCCTGGCCAAAATTCTGCCTCTTGCCCGTAAGTATGGCGCTGCTGTCATCGGTCTGGCTCTCGATGAATCGGGCATTCCCGAGACGGCCGCGGGCCGCCTTGAGGTCGCCCGCAAAATCCTGCGGGCCGCCGAGGCTGTGGGGTTGCCGAAAGAGGATGTGATCATCGACTGTCTCACGCTGACGGTTTCGGCTGAGCAGAAGCGGGCCATGGAGACCATCCGCGCCTTGCGTCTGGTCAAGTTGGAGCTCGGGCTGGGCACGGTGCTCGGAGTCAGCAACATCTCCTTCGGTCTGCCGGCGCGCTCCGTTCTTTCCGCTACTTTTTTCGCTATGGCCCTGGAAGCGGGGCTGGCCGCGGCCATCGTCAACCCCAAGGAAGAACGCATGATGGACGCCTATCGGGCGGCCATGGTGCTGCTGGGCAGGGACCAGCGGGCCGAGGCCTATATCGATGTCTATGGCGGCGTCAGCGCCCCTGCCGCCGCGCCGCAGAACGATGGTGTTCCCCCGGATATCCGCCAGCGCTTGGCCGCCGCTGTGCTCGAAGGCGATCAGGAAGGGATTGTCGCCCTGGTCGAGGAGGCGCTGGCCGAAGGCCTGGAACCTCTGGCGGTCAGCAACGAAGGGCTGCTGCCCGGCCTGGAAGAGGTCGGTCGCCGGTTCGGGAAGAATCAGATCTTCCTGCCCCAGGTCATGCTTTCCGCCGAGACCATGCATGCGGCCTTTGGTCGGCTGAAGCAAGAGATGAAAGAGCAGCAGGGGCGCGGGCTGGGGCGCATTCTCATGGCCACCGTCGAGGGGGATATTCACGATATCGGCAAGAACATCGTCTGTACCCTGCTCGAAAATCACGGTTTCGAGGTCATCGACCTTGGCAAGAACGTGCCGGCGGCCCGCATCGTCGAACAGGCGACCCATCATCAGGTCGATGCCGTTGGCCTGTCGGCGCTGATGACCACGACCCTGAACCAGATGGAGGTGACCATCCGCCAGTTGCGGGATGCCGGGGTGCGGGTCTTTACCATGGTCGGCGGCGCCGTGGTCAGCCAGGATTACGCCGACAGCATCGGCGCCGATCTCTATGCCGCCGATGCCCTGGAAGCGGTCGACAAGGTCAAGGCTCTCTTTCGCGAGGCGCGCAAGGACTGACCGCCTCTATGGTGTTAAGACGGAATAACATCAATCCTGTTGCGCCATTTGGCGGAGTATGCTAGTTTCGCAATGATTATTACAGGATGATGAGAGGGACGGCATGGTCGTTGGTTTCAACCACAATTTCCGTTATAAAAACGAGGTTTACCATGTTCAAACCGAAGACGGCGGTCTGAAGAGTCCCCATATCGTCACCCTGCTTTACAAGGGCGGAACCATCCTGGCTTCGCAGAAAACGTCCTATGCCGATATCCTCGACACCGGGAATCTTGAAGCCGTCGTCGAAAGCCGTATGAAAACGCAGCATCGGGAGATGCTTCGCCGCCTAAAAGACGGGGAACTCGACGCCGTTCTCTTTGGCGGGAAGCCCGTCGCTTCGGCCGTTTCCCAGAGCACAAAGGCCTCGGCGCCTGCCGCCGCCCCGAGTCCGCCAGCGCCGCCCAAGAAGGCCCCCGTTGCGGCTACGGCCACCAAAAAGTCTTCTTCGCCGTCTTCCCAAGCCACGCCGACTTCCGCTGCCTCGGCGGAAAGTCTCGATGATCTGATTTTTTCCTACCTTGTCGGCGACGACAAGAAAACCCGCTAATCCATCTGCCCGCCGCTGTGCGGGCACGTTTGTGAAAGGGAGCACCCGCCTGATGTTGACTGACCAGACTGTGCAGGAGTTGGAGCGAACAGCCCGCGATCTCCGTGTTGAAATTCTCAAGATGCTGAACTCGGCCAAGTCCGGCCATACGGGTGGCAGCCTTTCCGCCATCGATGTGCTCACCGTCCTCTTCTTCCACAAGATGCGCCACGATCCCAGTAATCCCGCCTGGGAGGATCGCGACCGCTTTGTCCTCTCCAAGGGCCATGCCGCCCCGGCCCTGTACGCCTGTCTGGCCGAAGCGGGCTATTTTTCTCGCGACGACCTCAAGGGACTGCGCCGCCTGGGCAGCCATCTGCAGGGACATCCCGACATGAACAAAACGCCGGGGGTCGAGGTCTGCACCGGTTCTTTGGCCCAAGGCTTTTCCCAGGCCGTCGGTCTGGCGCTGGCGGCCCGTCTTCGCAAGCCCGACAGCCGCATCTACTGCCTGCTGGGCGACGGGGAGGTGCAGGAAGGACAGGTATGGGAAGCCGCCATGGCCGCAGCCCATTACCAACTCGACAATCTCTGCGTCTTCGTCGACCAGAACGGACTGCAGATTGACGGCGAAGTGGCCAAGGTGATGAACGTCGGTCCGCTGGGCCCTAAATTCCTTGCCTTCAACTGGCACGTTCTTGAGGTCGATGGGCACGATATCCGCGCCATCTGCCTGGCTCTGGCCGACGCCGAAAAGACCAAGGGCCGTCCCACCATGATTGTCGCCCGCACGGTGAAGGGCAAGGGCGTTTCCTTCTTCGAGCACAAGGCCAGCTATCATGGCGTGCCGCCCAGTGACACCGAGTTGGCCGAGGCGCTCAAACAACTGTAATCCGACAATTTTTAAGTATATAAACCAAAGTGATGAGGATACCGTGAGCGAGATGATCGCAACAAGAGATGCCTATGGCAAAGCCCTGGTCGAACTCGGCCGTGAAAATACCCGTATCGTGGCGCTGGATGCCGACCTGTCGGGATCGACAAAAACCGCTCTGTTTGCCAAAGAGTTTCCTGAACGCTTCTTCAATGCCGGCATCGCCGAGGCGAACATGGTCGGCATGGCCGCTGGCCTGGCCGCGGGGGGGATGATTCCCTTTGCTTCCACTTTCGCTGTTTTTGCCGCCGGCCGCGCCTTCGAGCAGATCCGCCAGTCCGTGGCTTACGCCAAACTCAACGTCAAGATCGTCGCCACCCATGGTGGCATTACCGTGGGTGAGGACGGCGGCTCGCACCAGTCGGTGGAAGATCTGGCCATCATGCGGGCGCTGCCCCATATGACCGTACTGTGCCCCGCCGACGGTCCCGAAACCGAAGCTGCCATCCGGGCTGTCGCGGCATATGAAGGACCCGTCTACGTGCGCCTGGGCCGCTCTAAGGTCCCGGTCGTCTTCGAACACGGCTGCGACTTTACTATCGGCAAGGGGCATGTCCTGCGTGACGGCAGCGACCTGACCTTCATCACCACCGGCCTGATGACGGCGCAGGCGCTGGAAGCGGCCGCTATTCTCGCCGAAGGCGGCGTACAGGCGCGGGTGCTTCACCTGGGCAGCATCAAACCCTTCGACACTGATCTCGTGGTGAAGGCCGCCCGTGAGACCGGGGCGGTGGTGACGGCAGAGGAACATTCGGTGATCGGCGGATTGGCCGGCGCCGTTTGCGAGGCTCTCTGTGAAAGCCACCCCGTGCCGGTAGAACGGGTCGGACTGCGCGACGTCTTTGGCCAGTCGGGCACGGCGGAAGATCTGCTGGCCCATTACGGACTGACACCCGCCCATCTGGTGGAAGCCGCCCAGCGGGTTCTGCAGAAAAAGGCCTGATCGGCTTCTCTGTATCCGTACTTTCTTGGTCTGCCAGGGGGGCCTGCTGTTGTTCAAAAGCCTTATCAGTCGCGTGATCCTGCTCAATATCCTGCTGTTGTCTATCGGGGTGGCCGCTTTTTCCCTGATGCACATACAGCGGGATCACCAGGACATGGAAATGTCCGCCGAAGAGAGCGCCGAGCTTCTGCTGACGACTATCGAAAACGCCATTTTCAATGCCATGCGCGTTGGCAACAGCGATGATGTGCAGGCGACTCTGGAAAATGTTGGCCGCGGCAGTCGCATTGTGCGTGTCCGCATTTTTGAACCTGACGGCACGATCATCAAATCCGCTCAGCCAGACGAGATCGGTACGCGAGTCAATCCGAGAGAGTTAGCGCTTTACCGAAATAAAAGCTCTGCAGCCACCTTCGAGGTGAATGGCGAAGAGGTCCTGGGCATGGTGCGCCCTATCCGCTCCCAGCAGGTCTGCTATCGCTGCCATGAGCAGAGGCAGGACGAGATTATCGGCTTGCTGAGCCTCAATTTTTCCCTGTCGCCATCCACGGAGCGCCTGAAGGAATCGACCGAGTTTTTTGCCGCCACCACCGGCATCATTCTCCTGCTCCTCTCCGTCGGCAGTGCCGTCATTCTCATCCGTTTTGTCAAGCGACCCATTCTGATGCTCATGGACAAGATGGCCCAGGTCGAGAACGGCGACTTGAGTGTCCGCCTGACCCCCGAGGGCAATGACGAGATGGCGCGGGTCAGCAGCAGTTTCAATTCGATGGTGGAGAATCTGCAGCAGGCGCGAAAGCAGCTCGAAAAGTATCATTTTCAGCAGATGGAAAGGGCGGATCGCCTGGCCTCTCTCGGTGAAATGGCCACGGGCGTCGCCCACGAGGTCAAGAATCCTCTGGCCGGCATCAGCAGTGCCATTTCGGTTATGGCCGATGATTTTCCCGAGGACGATCCACGTCGCGACATCTTTCGACAGATTCTCGAACAGATTCGTCGTCTCGACAAGACCGCCACCGATCTGCTGGTTTTCGGTAAGCCTGGGAAGCCGGAATTCGCGTACCTCGATCTGAACGATCTGGTCAAAAAGACGCTCTTTTTTGTCTCTCAGCACCCGGAAGCCCGCAATATCCATCGGCGCAAAGACCTGGCTCGCGACTTGCCGCCGGTATGGGCCGATGCCAAGCAGATTCAGCAGGTGGTGCTCAACATCAGCATCAATGCCATTCAGGCCATGCAGGCGGGAGGATCTCTCCATCTGAGTACCACCGCGGTGGAGCGGCGTGGGCAATATATGGTGCAGCTGAAGATTTCCGATACGGGCAAGGGGATTCCCCCGGAAGAACTCGACAAGATCTTTGCTCCCTTTTATACCACCAAGACCCAGGGCACCGGCTTGGGTTTGCCCATCTGCAAGCAGCTCCTGGAACAGCACCAGGGGACGCTCAGCGTCGAAAGCCGATTGGGGGAGGGGACGACATTTACGATTGAATTGCCTGTAACAGCGGGGCAGGCGTTAGGGGTGGAAGGAGTCGAAAGTGCGCAAGTATAAGATTCTGGTTGTTGACGACGAACATCTGATCCGCTGGTCGCTTGAGCAGAACCTGCGCAAGCAGGGGTATGACGTGGGTACGGCCGCTTCCGGCGAGGAGGCCATCAAGGCCGTGCAGGAAGAGGCGCCCGACCTCATTCTACTCGATATCCAGCTGCCCGGCATCAACGGTCTGGACGTGCTGCAGAAGGTCAAGGAGATCGACGACGAGATTATCGTCATTATGGTGACGGCTCTCGGAGTTCTCGAAACGGCTGTGCAGGCCATGCGCATGGGCGCGTTCGATTACGTCAACAAGCCTTTCAATCTCGATGAGCTGGCCATCGTCATCAACAAGGCCCTCGAAACCGGCGACCTCAAGAAAGAAGTCGCCAATCTGCGCACGGTGCACTCTCACAAGTTCGGCGTCAGCCAGATTATCGGCAGCAGCCGCCATATGAAAAACGTGCTGGCCATGGTCGAGAAGATCGCTCGCAGCGACGCCAGCACCGTTCTTATCCAGGGCGAAAGCGGTACGGGCAAGGAGCTGATCGCCAAAGCCATTCACTACGAGAGTGCTCGCGCTGACAAGCCTTTTATGGCCATCAACTGCGCCGCCGTTCCCGAAACCCTGCTGGAAAGCGAGTTGATGGGGCATGAGAAGGGCGCCTTTACCGACGCCAAGATGCTCAAGAAGGGACTTTTCGAGCTGGCCGATGGCGGCACCATCTTCCTTGACGAGATCGGTGACATGGAGCCGGGGATGCAGGCCAAGCTGTTGCGGGTGCTGGAAGAGCGCTCCTTCCGCCGGGTGGGCGGCACCAAGGATATCCGTGTCGATGTGCGCATTATATCCGCGACCAACAAGGATCTGCTCAAAGCCATCGAAGAGGGTGCGTTCCGCAACGATCTTTACTACCGCATTCAGGTCATCCCCATCTATCTGCCGGCCCTGCGCGAGCGCAAGGACGACATCATCCCGCTGACGGAGCATTTCGTCTCTCACTTCAATCGGGAGTTCGGCAAGAGCGTCAAGGGGATTTCCAAAATGGCCGAGAAGTTTTTGCTCGAATACGGCTGGCCGGGCAATATCCGGGAACTCAAGAACGTCATCGAGCGGGCGATCATTCTCGAAAACGACGAAACGCTGCTGCTCGAACACCTCCCCCAGGAAATTGTCGCCAAAGCCACCACCAGCAGTGGCCCCATGAATTTTCGCATTCCGCCGGAAGGGGTGGATATCGAAGAAGTCGAGCGCGAGCTCATCCGTCAGGCCCTGGAGGTGGTGGAAGGAAACCAGTCCAAGGCGGCCAAGCTGCTGCACCTGGGCATCGATGCTTTCCGCTACCGCATGAAGAAGTTCGGTTTTCTTTAACGTCCAAGAGCTTTTTCACCACGAAGACACGAAGACACCAAGAAATTCCTCAATCTCAAAGGAAGCCAGATTAGGGTTTTTATCCCTAAACCAGACCTTCTTGGTGCCCTGGTGTCTTCGTGGTGATGAGCCCTTGATGTTCCTACACCTGCGATAACAGCTGCCGGGCCGCCGTCTGCACCGGGTCCCATACCGGCGAAAAGGGCGGGGCGTAGCTCAGGTCGAGATCGACGATATCCTGCACCCGCAAGCCGGCATAGAGCGCCGTCGCCAGGATGTCGATACGCTTGGCCGCTCCTTCCAGCCCGACAATCTGACCACCCAAGAGGCGGCCGCTTCCCTTCTCCGCCAGCAGCTTGACCGTGATACGCCCGGCACCGGGATAATAGCCGGCCCTGGTGCGGCTGCGGATGGTGGCGGTGACCGCCTCCAGTCCCAGTGCAGGCAATTCCCTCTCCAGCAGTCCGGTACGCGCCACCTCATATTGACAGATTTTGCTGACCGCTGTTCCGAGCACGCCCGAAAAGGTGGCATAACCGCCAGCGATATTGGTGCCGGCCACCACCCCCTGCTTGTTGGCCACGGTCCCCAGGGCTATGTGCATGGGGCGGCCGCTCACCCGATTCATCGACTCCACGCAATCCCCCGCTGCCCAGATCCCGTCCCGGTCGGTCTGCATGCGGGCGTTCACCTTGATGGCTCCCTTCACTCCCAGGGCCAGACCGGCCTCGGCGGCCAGGTGGCTGTTGGGGCTGGTTCCCATGCCGAGGATAACGCAGTCGGCCGGTAAAGTGCGCTGACCGGTGATCACTGCGGTCACCCGGCCATCCTGCGCTTCGAAACCCTGCAACGTCTCCTCCAGATACAGGGTGACGCCGATTTCCCGCAGCGCCTCCGAAACCAGCGCGCCCATGTCGGGGTCGAGGGTCTCCATGACCTGTTCCCCCTTCTGGATCAGCGAGACTTTCATCCCTCGCCGCACCAGCGCCTCCGCCATCTCCAGTCCGATATAGCCGCCGCCGACCACCACCGCCTGTTTGGGCTGCTCCTGGTCGAGAAATTCCCGCACCCGGATGCCGCTTTGCAGGGTGGAAAGCCCGAATATCCCCTGCGCATGGGCGTTGGCCATCTCGGGGCAGAAAGGCACGGCGCCGGTGGCGATGAGCAATTGATCGTAGCTTTCCCAGCTTTCCGTGCGACTCTCGCGGTTCAGCACCCGCAGCTTCGCCTGGGCCGGGTCGATTTCAAGCACTTCATGCTCCACCCGCGCATCGATGTTGTACTTTTCGCGGAATTGGGCGGGTGTGCGGGCGACCAGAGAATCGACCTCTTCCACCATGCCCCCAATGTAATAGGGCATGCCGCAGGCCGAATAGGAGGTATGGGGGGAGCGCTCAAAAACGATAATCTCGGCTTTCGGCTTCTGTCTCCGCACCTTCGAAGCTGCGCTCATGCCGGCGGCGTCGCCGCCAATCACCAGAAGTCTCTCTTTCGTCATGGTCAATCCTTTCCCTCGGTGTCAGGTTGTTTGGGTGGTTTACGGGCCTCCAGAAAATGGTGGCAGGGCAGGACACGATGCGTCCTGACTGCTCCGAAGCCGGCATCGGACAGTTGTTGGCGGATGCGTGATTCACTGACCCGAATCTCCACAGGGGGGCCGCTCTCGGTTGCCTCATCTTTCCAGTCGACGATGGCCACCTTGCCGCCGGGTTTGAGCAGGCGCCAGGTCTCCACCAGGATGGCGGCCGCGTCTTCCAGTTCATGATGCAGGTTGACCATGAACACCAGATCGGCCATCTCCGCCGCCAGCGGGACGCTCCGCTCCTCCATTTTAACGGGAATTACCCGTCCCTGCAGCTCGGCGGGGAGATTTTTCTCCAGCCATTCCAGCATCTCATCGGCGATATCGCAGGCATACACCACGCCTTCAGGCATATGGCGGCTGAAGGGGATGGCAAAGAAACCGGTGCCGGCCCCGATATCGACGATCACCCGGGGATCCGTCAGATTCAGCGTTTTCCAGATCGCTTCCGGGTTTTCACGGTGGTAGCGGTCGGGGTGGTTCAGTTTGGCGAGCTTGGCCGGATTGAATTTGTGGGCAGACATGGCAGGGCTCCTGATTGGGGTGTCTGGGGTGTCGGCATGGGGTGAATAATTGTCGTTAGTCTACCATTTTCCCTCGAAGGAGACTATCTGATGACCTCCATGTCGAAAGGTTACCATATATGGAAATACTGATTAATGAATCCCTAGTGGTTCGCTCGGCTTTATGGCGATGGCTTATCGCCATTTGACTGAGATGTCTGTGATGAGGGCATTAATCGCAACATGCTATTTTATATATTAAAAAGCGATTTTAATGTTGGGGGCGCAAAAAGAAGGGCTTTTTCTTGACATGATGAAAAGTGGAGGTATTTTCTGAGAAGTGATTCTATATGGTATGAAAAATGCTGTTGATTATATCAGATAAGGTATTTCACTCATGAATTGGGTGACAAATAGCATTGGGGTATTTTCCCTGGTTTTAGTGCGATTTCCCCTGTCACAACCTGAAGCAAAGGAGGCGATAGCGAAAAGAGAACCATAAGAAGGCAAGGCCTGATGCTGACCTTGGGAGGGGTTGGCGGCAGGCCTCATTGAGTTGCCGGATTTTATCCGGGGTTACTTCACAGCCATCATGTTAAGGAGGCAACATGAAAGTATGGCACCGATGGACGGTCTGCATGGCCGCGATGCTGCTGGCGCTGATGCCGGCGGTCGATGCGCTGGCAGCCTCGATCTCGGGACGCTCAAGCACCGAGATCGAATGGTACGATGATGCCGAGGGCGACACCGCCATGCCGGCCTATCAGTACCTGATGCTCAATGTCAGGGACATTGACGGAGACGGACTCGACTTCCGTGGTTACGGCCGCCTGGCCGATGACTTCAAGGACGAAGTGGATATCGAGAGCCGTCTTTATTACGCCTATTTCGAAAAGAAGGACCTGATCGACGATCTGAATCTGAAGTTCGGTCGGCAGTTCATCTCCACCACGGCCGGGGCCTCGATGATGGACGGTCTCTATCTCGACTATGACAACCTCGGTCCCCTCAAGCTGGCTCTGTTCGGCGGTGGCGATGTCGCCTATTACAGCGGCTACAGCGCCGACGACCTCATGTTCGGCGGCGAGCTCAGCGGCCGCTTCTTCGACAGTCTCGACCTGGGTCTGTCCTACGTGCAGAAGTGGGATAACGGCGATCTGGCCAAAGAATTGATCGGGCTGGATGTCGATTATGATTTCCAGAACATGCTCAACCTCTATGGTGAAGTGCAGTTCGATTACCTCTCTAATCGAATTTCTTACTTCCTGGGGGGCGCTAAGTATCGCCCTAACAATACCTGGGGTCTGCGGGCTGAATATCTCTATTCCCTCCCGGTCTTTTCCGCCACTTCCATCTACTCCGTTTTTGCCGTGGCTGAATACGAAGAGATCATGGCTGAACTGACCTACCGTATTGCCACGGGCCTTCACACTTTTGGGCGTCTGACCCGTGAGATTTATCCCGACTACTCTGATGCCACTGTCTTCGAGGCCGGTATTGAGAAAATCCGTACCCGCAATTTCTCCGGTTATCTGACTGGCGTCGTGCGCGAAGATGAAGACGGCCAGGATCTCATGGGCTTCAAAGCCCGCGCCGCCTATCTGTTCAATTCTTACGTTCAGGCTGGTGTTGGTTTGGAGGTCGATGTTCTGGATCGCCGCATCGATGACGAAGATGACGAAACCACCAGCTCCCGCTATTGGGCTGACGTGACCGGCTACATCACCAAGAAGGTCAACGTGCAGGCCAAGATCGAGCGGGTTGAGAGTGATCTGTGGGACTACTACAACCGTGGCCGCGTTCGCCTCAACATCCTCTTTTAGTAAAGGAGTGACGATATGATCCGCTGTTTAATCGCCGTTATGGCCGTCACCTTTGCGTGGGCGCTACCGGCATTGGCGGTCGATTTCGACCACGCCGAGCATCTGACCTACATCGAAGGGACGGATTGCGCCACCTGCCACGTGGAGGGGGCGCAGAGCATCGTTCCCGAGACCACGGCCTGTCTGCAGTGTCACGATCAGGATTTCGTTGACACCGTCAAGATGCCGGGCCTCAAAACCCACGGACCCGTCTGGGCCCTTAACCACCGCCCCTTTGCCAAGGGCAACACCTATGACTGCGCCGCCTGCCACCAGCAGAGCTACTGCATGGACTGCCACACTGCGGGTTTCGCCGATGAAATGGGTGATTTTGGCAACAACATGATCAACGTGCATCGCAGCGATTTTCACGTAACCCACCCCATCGCCGCTCGCACCGACCAACAGCTGTGCTCCAGTTGCCATGAGCCCAACTACTGCTCCGACTGCCACAACGATTTTCGTTCCAACGTGGATCTTGGCACCGGGCCGTCGCACAGCAAGGCATTCGGGATTTCAGGTATCGGTGGCGATATTGATGTCATTCACCAAACGGTAACCGCTGATACGGACTGCTTTGTCTGTCACAACAGTGATTCGGTAGTCAGGGACTTCCATACCTGGTCTGTCGATCACGCCCGCGATGCGCGCAAAAATCTGGCCACCTGCCAGGCTTGTCATCCTCAGGGTGATGTCTGCCTCAACTGCCACAGTGCCAAAGGCGGAGCCGTCGGCTTCAACCCCCATGGCAAAGACTGGGATGATCGCAAGGGGCGCCTGGACAGAGCCAGCAATGGCAAAACCTGCAGAATGTGTCACTAAGAGCAAGAGGGGTTTTTCACCCACAAACACACAGGAGGTAACAGATGCAAACGAAGAAGATTCTATTTTACGGGGCAATGCTGCTGAGCGCGGCGATGCTCTGGGGTTGCGGCAGCAGCGGCTCGGGAGGCTCCAGTGTTGACCGCCCCGAAGGTGAGATTGTTGAAGTAGGCAGCTCCAGCTGTAAGCAGTGCCACGGTCTGGTGACCCACAACGAAACCAATCCCATCTGGTCTGCCGGTAATGACCTTGTTGGCGTAGTGCCCAATGCCCTGGTCATCAGGCATGAATGCGAAGATTGTCATGGCGGCGGCAGTGCCCACCATGGTACCTACGGTCAAGAAACCATCCCGTATCCCATTCCGACCGCCGAGCGCTGTGCTGTCTGTCATGAGGAGACCGAAGAGGTTCTTGCTTCCACCTTTCATATCGCGGGAGATATTCCTGCCTGCGCCAGCTGTCACGCACCGCTCGAGCTGCTTCACGCTGAGTGGGCTGACGTGACTGACCCAGCAGGTGTGAATACCGTGAAAAGGGAGAGGCTCGCCTGCCTTGAGTGTCACAATAATCCTCAGGTGGCTGCCAATCCGTTCTATCCTGAAATCTACGAGCGTTTTGAGACTAGCCGACACGCCAGCCAAAACGCCCGTAGCGGGCTTTGCAGCGCTTGTCATAGTAACGAGGGCGGCATTGAGCTGCTCGCTATGGAGCGCATGATCTCAAGGGCCGATCTGGCTACTGCTTATACCGCTGATACGGTTGATGCCTACCTGCTGCCGGTTGGTTCTGATACTATCGACGGCGTGCAGAAGAAAACCTGCGCTACTTGCCATAATCCCCATGAGGCCAATCTGCGTGGCGATGGCGACATTACCGCCTTCATGCTGGGTGATACTGGTACTACTACCCAAGAAGCAACGGTGGTCTTCTCGGCAGAATTCAACCTCTGTACGGCTTGCCATATGGTTGACATCGTCGCTACCAACACCGGTTCCGGCAACAATGGCCGTTTCATTTATGAGTATGAGCTTTCCGATGCCTACAGTGCCGCCAATCTGATTGACGCAACCAGCGGTACGTACGATTTCAGCAATATCCCCTTCTATCATGATGGGGCCAGCGGCAATGGCCGTACTATGATCGATACCCACTTTGGTGGCGAGATTCTCAGCCATCTGGTTGACTTCGCCGGTGGGGACACGGATATCACCATCAAGGGCTACAACGTCAACGCTGGCGCTCGCAACGCTTGTACGTCCTGTCATGACCCCCACACTGCCGGCAAGATGCTCGCCGAAGTGGGTGGCACCTATGCAGGCGCCGACAACATTGATAACCCGGTCATCGGCTATGCGGAAGGCCTTGGCGACTTCCATAACAGCTATCAGACCACCGTATCCTACCGTCAAAGTGGTTGTGCTCCCTGCCACACGGGTGACAACTATGCGGCTGTAACCCTGGGGGTAGATCCTGATGATTCCTGGAGTTGGGGTACTCTTAGCTGCCGCGCCTGCCACGATCTGGCCATTCCCAATACTGAGTTTGGTCTCAATAATGCACCTGAGTTTGCCCAGGTACGCGAGTTCCCTTTAGATCATGTGTTCGCTTTCAATGCGTTGGTAGATGGTGCTGTTGAACTCAGCGGCGGTGTTGTGGTGCCTGTAGCTGACCTCGGTGTAAACCAGATCTGCTTCGAGTGTCACAAAGGTCGTACTCCTGGTGTCGATGTGACCACCCTGACCGAGGCGGAAGCCGGAACAAGGAATTACGACATCTCTTACCTGCACTATGCTCCCTCCTTCGCTATCCTCTGGGGGGCCGATTCCGGCATGGTAGCCACGTATCCCGGAGAAAGCTACAGTGGTAGATTTACTCACGGTGGCACACCGTTCGGTTGCGTAGATTGCCATGATGTTCACAATACCAATGAAAACCACGCAGCCACCAACAAGATGACCAATCCTGAATTCAGTTGTGCCGGGTGCCATGGAGAAGGTCAGGCTTTTGATGCAGTTGATCTACAGGCGCGCACCCAGCTCTTCAGTGAGCGTCTGCTGGATACCATCTTGGTCGCCATGGTTGCTGCTGATGGGCAGGTAGGGCTTAACGCTACTCTGCAGGCCAAGATCGATTCTCTGCTCGACAGCACCTATCCCAACGTCGATTATGCCAGCCAGGAAGAGGAACTGATGGCATATATTCAGGAACGTCAGGTGTACTTCCCGAGTATTGCTGTTGCCCACGCTGCTACCACCTGGAAGGTCTTCACCTATGAAGACGGCGCACCGCACGGCCAGACCCACGGCCATGGCGGTTCCTGGGCGCACAACAGCAAGTTTGCTCGTGAAATGATGTACGACGCCATTTTAAGCCTGAGTGGCGATGTAACCGGTCTAGATGTAACCGGTACGCTGAGAGACACTCCCTAAGTCATAAGGGTTGTCCTATTGATTGTCATGGGCGGGGGCTTGTCCCCCGCCCGCTTTTTATCCTCTCCATGGTTTTTCCCATAACAAGTTGTTCATTCCGTGAACAATATTCCTTTATCTGCCTGAATTAGCTTGCAAATACATCCTTTTTTGACGTATTGTTCGCAGTATGAACAAACATCCCAAGAACAATTCCGAGTCCCTCCGTTCACTGTTGCTGATGGCTGAGCTGGAGGAAGGCAGGCCCATATCCCAGCGGGAAATCGCTGCCCGTCTCGGTATTGCCCTGGGTTTGGTTAATACTTACCTGAAAGCCCTGGTGAAGAAGGGCTACGTGCAGGTCAAGGCCTATCCCCGCAACCGCTTCGCCTATCTCTTGACGCCCAAAGGTTTCGCGGAAAAGAGTCATCTCGCCTACCGGCATCTCAGCAATTTCAACAAGCTCTACCGCATCACCCGTCTGGACAGCCTCGCTCTGTTTGATTCACTTCGGCAGCAAGGAGCGGTCAGGGTGTCGTTTTGTGGCGTGGACGACCTGACGGAGATCGCCTATCTCTCGCTGAGGGAAGCCGGCTTGGAGCTGGCTTCGGTGATGGATGACGAAGGGGTTGGTGGCAGCTTTTTGGGGGCGCCCGTTGTGTCGCTGCCGGTGGGGGTCGAAGCTGGCGATATCCCAATCCTGATCACTTCCCCGCCACGCGTTGGTCACTTCAGATCGATTCTGCTCCAGTTGGGTGTCACCGAGCAGAATATTCATGCGCCGTCTTTTCGTTATGACGAGGTGTTTCGGTGAGCTTTCGATGAGCAGGACATGGGGCCAATTTCTGCCGGAGGTGGTGCGGTCGAGACTTGCAGGGCTGCAACAGGCAGCATCGTCCGCCGTGGTCAGCAATGCCGGCTGGCAGTTGGCGGACAACCTTCTGCGCATGGCGGTTGCCCTGGTGGTTGGCATCTGGCTGGCCCGCTATCTGGGGCCGGCCCAGTTTGGTCTGTTCAGTTACGCGGTCGCTTTTGTCGCCCTGTTTTCGTCCATTTCATCGCTGGGACTCGACGACATTATCGTGCGCGATATTGTCCGTACGTCTGCCGACAAGGAGACGATCCTCGGTACGTCTTTCACTTTGAAGCTGGTCGGTGGTGTTGTCGCCCTGCTGGCCGCACTGGGAACCATTTTTTTCCTGCGCCCGAATGATGGTCTGAGTCAAGGGTTGGTCGCCATCATAGGTATCGGCACCGTATTTCAAGCCTTCAACGTGATTGAATTCTGGTTCCACTCGCAGGTGCAGGCCAAATACGCGGTCTTGGCCAAAAATGCCGCCTTTCTGCTCTGCTCTCTGGGGAAGGTCGTGCTTATTCTAGTTGGCGCACCTCTTGTCGCCTTTGCCTGGATCGCTTCGGCCGAGGTGATGCTGGGTATGTCCGGTCTGATACTGGCTTATCATGTTCGGGGCAACCGTGTCCTGCACTGGAATGTTCAGCTGAAAAAAGGGACTGCTTTGCTTAAAGACAGTTGGCCCCTGATGTTGTCCAGTGTGGTCATTGTCATCTACCTGCGCATCGACCAGATCATGCTTGGCGACATGGCGGGAGATTCGGAAGTCGGCATCTATTCGGTGGCTGTGCGCCTGGCCGAGGTGTGGTATTTCATCCCGTCCGCCATTTACTGGTCGCTTTTCCCCGGCATAGTGGAAGCGAGGGGCGTTGGCGACGAGATGTTTTTTGGGCACTTGCAGCGGCTTTATAACTGGGCCGCTCTTTCGGCCTATGCCGTAGCCCTGCCTGTCACCTTTGTGGCTCCCTGGCTGGTTTCCACGCTCTTCGGTGAGGCTTACGCCCGCGCTGGGTTGATGCTCTCGGTACTGATCTGGTCGAATGTCTTTACCAGTCTGGAGATGGCCCGAAGCGGTTTTTTGACCGCCATGAACTGGACCCGTCTTTATCTGCTGACCGTGACTTTAGGCTGTCTGCTGAATGTAGGCCTCAATTGGATGCTGATCCCCAGATACGGCGGCATGGGCGCCGTGGTCGCTTCTCTGGCCGCCTACTGGTTTGCCGCGCATGGGTCGTGTTTCATCTTTAAGCCTCTGTGGCGGACAGGTGTCATGCTGACCAGGGCTCTGGCGTACCCAAAGGTGTGGTAGGTCGAGGGCGAAAGTCCGTTACCGTAATCAAGAAGATAACTGTATTGGAGAATGAAAGATGAGCTCTTTCGATAAAGCGATCAGCCGCTTTGGCGCGGCCCTCTCGGAGTCAGGCAGGGCGAAGCCCCAGGAAGTCAGCGAGCGGGACTGGGTGCTTGTCTTGCGGCTGGCCGAGCAGTTGTTTCTGAACCCGACCCGAACCAGTGAAGACCTGGCCGGTGAATTGCAATTGGCCCGACAGGAGCTGATCCGCCTGTACGGCATCATGAAAAATGTTCGGGAGATTCAGGACGCCTGGACTTTTGAGTCGCCCTTGCGCCGGCGGATCAGTTTTCTGCGGCGGGAGTTGCTCCCCGAAAACGCTCCCCTGCTCATCTCGCTGTTTCAAGGGGATGTCTGTCCACCGAATCAGGTGGAATTCCACCCGGCCCTGCATTGCAATCTCCGCTGCAGGGCGTGTCCGAACTGTCAGCCGGACAGTAACGGGGACTGGCATTTCATCGGCTATCCTGAACTTGGTGAGCCCCTGACGGCGGATAGGCTGCGGTTGATTCAGGATGTTTTTCTGGATATGGGGGTGGAAAGTTACAGCTTCGGCGGCGGCGGCGAACCGTCGCTATCCGACTTGACGCTATCGGGAATTGCCCATCTTCGCGAGCGTAGCAGGAACGCAGAAATCTCCCTTTACACCAACGGCATTTTCCCGGGAAGTTGGGGGCAGGCAGAATGCGAGATTCTGGTCCGAGGTCTCAATAAAATCCGCTTCAGCATTGACGCCGCCAATGCCTGGGAGTGGTCGCAGTACAAGGGCCGGCGCTCTGAGCTGTTTGAAACATTGTGGGAGAATATTGAACGCGTCGTTGCGGCCAAACGCCGGGTGGGGAGTCCTACACGCATTGGCGCCAGTTGCCTGGTGTCCAGCTATACGTCCAGCTTGGAAGCCTTTCTGGAACGCGCCAGAAATACCGGCTTGGACTTTTGTGATATCAAGGAAATTGAGACCTGCTACGGGGAAAAATCTGAGTACAAGGCGGCCAATCTGGCTGATGACCCATCCTTTGTCGAATTGCTGGACAAGATTCGTTCCGGGTTTTTCTCTCCCCTTGATGTGGTGGTGGACGACAATTTGCAGCGTCCAAACGACAGGTCGATGGCGCAAGACCTCTCGCCTACCCGCTGCTGGGTTTCCATCCGTGGCCGCATGCTCACCATCGGACCCTACGGCGAATTGCATCCCTGTTCGGATGCCGCCAACCCGGGTTCGCAGTATCGGCGATCGCACAAGGATGCCATCGGGCATCTGACAAAATTCGAAAACCTCGACGAATTGAAAGGTGAATTCGCCACCGTCTGGTCGAACAGTCTCGCCAGACGCACGGCCCTGTCGCGCAGCGCCTGTGCTTATTGCGTTCCGTCCCACAACAATTACAACCTTGCGGTGGAGAAGCTCTATCAGGACTGGCAGTACGGCATCATGCCCGCAGAGCAGCCTTTCGCCGGTGTTCAGGATCACTATCAGGTCTCGCGGGGCTTGAAGCGCTAGCGAGGCAGGTAGATAGTCGTTGTTTCTGCAAAATCACACCATGCTATAGTGGAGCCATACTATGAATTCCAAGGTCGTTCTTTTTAATCCTCCTTTCTACCGCTTTATGGGTAGTCACAACAACAAGGCCCCGATAAGCCTCTGCTACTTATCTCGCATTCTGGAGGATCAAGGTGTCGAGCATTGTGTTTATAACGGGGATGCGACTGCCAGCAACATCCACTGGAATTTACGATATCTCTTTGACAACTTTGATACCTATGTCGATGCGGTAGACGGCAAGGGGTCTCTTTACGGCGAGGTTATGGAGAACCTCCTATCGATGAGTCCTGAAGTCGTCATTATTATGGGCGCCGATCCTTTGGTGCCGACCAAAGACTGGGGCAATCCGTTTATTGCGGCTCATTTTTCCAGAAAGTTGCGTGAGCTAGGCATTTATACCATCGGCATTGGCCCTTACTTTTATCTGGATAATGAGCGCTTCGTGTCGGATTTTGACTGCATCCTGGCCGGAGAACCTTCGGATAGCGTACTGGAGGCCCTGCAGAATCGACCGAAAGGGACACTTCCAGCCAGGAGGATCGCCACCGACATCACGCCCAATTTCAGTCGGCTGGTACCGTCGGGGCAGCTGTGCCACGCCGTCTTCAGCTCCTTTGGTTGTTTCGAGAAATGTGGTTTTTGTGTGGCTGGGCAGTCTTATCGGAAAATGGGTGAAGGTGTACGGTTTGTGACCGATGAAACCCTGGTCAGAGATATTCTTTCACGGCCTCACGGTGGCCTGTACATTCACGATCTGAACTTCGGAATTTATTCTGAAAATGCTTTTAGAAAACGGGTGGAACTGCTGGAACAGCATGATATTCCCAAAAATTATTCCTTTGCGGTCGACTGTCGTCTGGACGGCATCGATGAGAATAAACTCGAACTTATGAGGCGAATGAATATTACCCACCTCAAGCTCGGCATCGAGAGCCTGTCCAATGACGTACTTGCCTCCTATCAGAAAAATCAGACCTTTGACGATGTTGTGGAGAAATTGGCCCTGATCAAGAAATGGGGCATAAAGATCGTTGCTTATCTGCTTCTTGGGGGTGACGGGGCGGAAAATGTCGACCATGAGGCAACCATCGCCATGGCTCGAAAACTGGAGCCGGATTTTGTGGTGCCCAACGTCTGGGCCTACGACCTGCGCTTTGATTACCGGTATGATACCCAGTTCTCACCGGTAGCGTTGGAACGGTGGCATATTCGGAAAGAGGTCTATTACAAATATCTCGACCTGCAGAATGAGTTCAACCCGACCCTGGGGAAACTTTTCATGCGCGACTGATCAGGGGAAAAGCTAACGATGACTGCATGACAGCGGCGGATTTTGGAGGTTTAGGTGTGATTCCGGTGAATGAGCCATTGCTCGATGGCAACGAAAAAAAATATCTAACTGAATGTATCGAAACGGGATGGATCTCCTCCGAGGGACCTTTTGTGGCTCGCTTTGAAAAAGAAATGGCGGCCCTGACGGGACGGCGTCATGGTATTGCAGTCTGCAATGGCACCGCGGCCCTGGAGGTCGCTCTTTCCACACTGGACTTGAAGCCGGGCGATGAGGTGGTAATGCCGGCTTTCACCATCCTCTCCTGCGCCGCAGCCGTCGTAAGGCGGGGGGGAGTGCCGGTGCTGGTCGACAGTGACCCGGTGACATGGAACTTCGATCTGGAAAAGCTTGAAGCCAAGCTCAAAAACGAAATTGGCTGCAACAATAACCGGCGAATCAAGGCGATCATGGTAGTGCATATCTATGGGTTGCCCGTGGACATGGATCCGGTATTGGAGCTTGCCTCGCGATATGGCTTGAAGGTCATCGAGGATGCCGCGCAAATGCATGGACAGCAATACAAGGGGCGTGCCTGTGGCAGTTTTGGTGATCTGAGCACCTTCAGCTTTTATCCCAACAAGCATATCACTACGGGTGAGGGGGGGATGGTGCTGACCGACGACGATGCGCTGGCTGAGCGTTGTCGATCTCTGCGCAATCTCTGCTTTCAAGCGAAGAAACGCTTTGTCCATGAAGACCTCGGCTTCAACTATCGCATGACCAACATGCAGGCGGCCCTGGGGGTCGCTCAGTTGGAAAGAATCGATGAGTTCGTTGCCCGTAAAAGGCAAATGGGCAGGCGCTATACCGAAATGCTCGCCGGGCATGAAGGCTTGACCTTGATGCCGCTCCGCACCGATTACGCAGAGAATATCTATTGGGTGTACGGGGTGGTTCTGAAGGACGGGATACCTTTTGATGGGGAGGAGGCCATGCGCCGACTGGGGAAGGAAGGCGTTGGCACCCGTCCCTTTTTTTGGCCCATGCATGAGCAGCCGGTTTTCAGAAAAATGGGTCTTTTTAAAGATGAACGATTCCCCATAGCCGAATGGTTGGCCCGGCGCGGTTTTTATATCCCCAGCGGGCTGGCGTTGACCGATGAGCAGATGGATGTGGTTGTAGAGGCTATGGAGAAGGTGATTTCTATCTGAAACTGATGTTCGGCAGGGGGCCGTCGGTTTTTGAGATATGGTGACACATTTTTCCCTGGAG
The DNA here is from genome assembly GCF_024197615.1 of Desulfuromonas sp. KJ2020. Classification (NCBI taxonomy): domain Bacteria; kingdom Pseudomonadati; phylum Thermodesulfobacteriota; class Desulfuromonadia; order Desulfuromonadales; family Desulfuromonadaceae; genus Desulfuromonas; species Desulfuromonas sp. KJ2020. The sequence continues at coordinate 171,221 of NZ_JAKUKE010000001.1, read as the reverse complement.
CAGGAGTGTCGAAATGGCCGTGTTTGGTAGCTATTCCCGTTACTACAACCTCTTTTACCAGGACAAGGACTATGCTGGGGAAGCAAGGTTCGTCCATGAGTTGATCCAGCGACACCATCCCGGCGCCAGGGGTCTGCTTGACCTGGGTTGCGGCACAGGGCGACACGACTTCCTGCTGGCTGGGAATGGATATGAAGTGACAGGCATTGACCGTTCGCAAGACATGCTGGCGGTAGCCACCGAGCAGGCAATTAAGGCGGAAAAGGAGCAACGATCCTCTTATCGTTGCCCGGTTTTCCATCAAGGCGATATCAGGCATATTCGTCTGGATTGCCACTATGATGTAGTTGTCTCTCTTTTTCATGTCATCAGTTACCAGACGGGTAACGACGATCTGCGATCAGCCTTTGCTACGGCAAAAGCTCACCTGAAGCCAGGGGGAGTTTTTATTTTTGACTGCTGGTATGGTCCGGCTGTGCTGACAGACAGACCGGTGGTCAGGGTCAAACGTCTGGAGGACGATGAGTATGCCGTGACGCGGATCGTGGAGCCGGTCATGCAGGCCAATACCAATGTGGTTGATCTGCATTATGAAATTCTCGTGCGAGAGAAATCGAGCGGTAAAACGCAGGCAATCAGAGAGATACACCACCTGCGCTACCTGTTTAGAACGGAGATCGAAATACTCTTGCAAGAGGCTGGAATGACACTGCTAGCGGACGCTGAATGGATGACAAACCGCCCCTTGGGTTTCGATACCTGGGGTGCCTGTTTTGTGGCCCAACGGACAGAAGGCCGCGGCTGAGCCTGAAGGATGGAAATGAAAAAAATTGGCCTTTATCTCGAGGTAGAGCCCCATTTTGGCGGGACATTTCAGATCGCTCAATCGATGCTCGAAGCATTGATTGCTCTGCCGTCCGACCGGTTTTCGGTCGTGGTGGGATATGCCTCTGAACAATGGCTGCCTCACCTTGAAAAGTACGAGGTTGCCTCGGTACCGATTCCGTTGGGGAAGTGGGGGCGGGCTGCGGGCCTGGGTTGGACGCTTATGGGGCTGCCGATGGGTCTGTGGCGGCAAATGACGCCACATTTTCATCCTGTTGCCAGGGCTCTGCTGAAGGAGGGTTGCGATCTTTGGATTTTTCCCTCATATGATCAGCGCAGCTACCAGTATCCGGTCTCGGCTTTGGTCAGTATTCATGACCTGATGTATCGCTATGAAAGACGTTTTCCAGAGTCGGGCTCCTGGTGGAATTTTTACAACAAAGATCGGATCAATCGGAATAACTGCCGTTGGTCCACAGGTATTCTGGTTGACTCAGAGTTGGGCCGCCAGCAGATGGTCGAGGCCTATGATATTGCCCCGGACCGTGTTCACCCTTTACCTTTCATCGCCCCCAGCTATATGCACTCAACCCGAGTGCGCCCCGACTTCGATGAACAGTACCGCCTACCGGATAAATATATCTTTTATCCTGCCCAGTTCTGGTGGCACAAAAATCACAGTAACTTACTTAAGGCTGTCGCCAGCCTGAAGAGCGAACTGCCTGACTTGAAGGTGGTGTTGTCCGGCGGCCGCCAGAACGCCTACGAGGCAATAATTAAGCTGGTGCATGAGCTCGGCCTTGAAGGGGATGTGATATTTGCCGGGTATGTTTCTGAGGAGGATATGCCCGAGTTTTACCGTAGAGCACGAGCCATGGTGATGCCGACCTATTACGGCCCAACGAACGTTCCTCCCCTGGAGGCTTTTTCTGTTGGTTGTCCGGTAGCGATTTCGGGTCTATACGGCATGCCGGAGCAGGCCGCCGGCGCTGCCCTGCATTTTAATCCTGACTCGACTACGGAGATCGCCGAGTGTATCCGGCGGCTGTGGACAGATGATAGCCTCTGTCGGGAACTGAGCGAAAAGGGAAAAAGACGGATTGCTTCTTGGGGGCAAAAACATTTCAACACAAGGTTTAAAGAAATCATCGCGGTGGCCGTTGCGAACCCGCGCTAAAAATATGGCTAATAGATCAAAAAGCGCTTCAAGGGTTCAACTTTTCTGTGCGGTCTAACGGATGGCCATGGTCGATATTTTGTTGGCAACATATAATGGCGAAGCCTGGCTGGAAGAACAAATTGCCAGCCTGATGGCGCAGGACTTTCAGGACTGGCGTCTGCTAGTTCGGGATGATGGCTCCAAGGATGGCACTTTGGCGTTCCTCCGGGCGCAGCAAACGCGGCTGGGTGACCGGTTAATCATTTATGAAGATGAGGGAACAAACCTAGGGGCTGCGGGTAACTTCGCACGACTCATGGAGCGAAGCACGGCGCCTTATCTAATGCTTTGCGACCAGGATGATGTCTGGCTACCGGAAAAAATTAGTCTGACTTTTGCCAGGATGAAGGAATCCGAGAAGGCCTACGGGGCGGAAACACCTTTGATGGTGCATACAGACTTTGGCATTGTGGATGACAAATTGAGTCCGATAGCTGACTCAGGTCATCGTTTTCAACAGATAAACGCTGAGCGAGGCGGTACGCTGGGCCGCCTGCTGGTGCAGAATGTCGCGACTGGCTGTACGATCATGTTGAATAAAGCCCTGCGCGAGCTCGCCCTGCCGCTGCCGGCGAACGCTCTTATGCATGATCATTGGTTGAGCCTGGTTGCTGCCTGTTTCGGCAAGATTGTCTATCTGCCCGTGCCGACCCTGCTCTATCGCCAGCATGGGGGCAATGCGGTGGGGGCACAAGCCTGGAATCCCCTATACGCAGCCCGATTGTTGTTTAGGCTTTCCCTGGTCGGTGAGGTAATGGCTCGCAATCGCGTGCAGGCCAAGGCGTTCTATGAACGATACAGAGATATTATGGGGAGCAACGAGCGGGCCACGCTGGACGCCTTTATCCGCATGCCTGTCTTCGGTTTTTTCGAAAAGCGGCGGGCCATTTTAAGATATGGGTTTTTCTATAGCGGAGCCATTCGGAATATTGGCTGGATGCTTCTTTGCTGAAGCTATTTCCGAACAGAGGACAGCTTCCAGAGAGATGGACAAAAATGGCAGGAAGGGAATGGATGTCGCTTTGATGGACAAGGTTTCAATAATCATCGTCAATTGGAATGGTCGTAACCATTTGGCGACGTGCCTGGACAGTCTAGCGGCTCAAAGCTTTAAAGAGTTTGAAGTTGTTCTGGTGGATAATGGTTCCATTGACGGTTCGGTGGAGTTCGTGCGTCACGCATACCCTTGGGTCCGTCTAGTGGAGCTGCCGGAAAATACGGGGTTTGCGGCCGGAAACAACCTGGGGTTCAACCAGGCCCGCGGGGAATACATCGTTACCTTGAACAACGATACGCAGGTGGAGCCGGATTGGCTGGAGCTCCTGGTCCAGGTCGCCGACGATCATCCCCACGCTGGAATGGTGGGGTGCCGGATCTGTTCGTTCACCAATCCGGATGTCATCGACTCACTGGGGCTGGCCATTTGCAAGGATGGCATGTCCCGGGGCCGGTTCCGTAACAGACTCTGGTCGTCTCTAAATCTGCCGGCCGTGGAGGACATCCTTATTCCGAGTGCTTGTGCGGCCTTATATCGCAGGGCCATGCTGGAGTCGGTCGGGTTTTTCGATGCAGACTTTTTTGCCTATGCTGAAGACACTGACCTGGGATTGCGTGGCAGACTGGCTGGTTGGGGCGCTGTTATCGCCACCGGGGCCGTCGTCTATCACAAGTATTCGCAGACCAGTGGCAGCCTGTCACCCTTCAAGGTGTATCTGGTTGAGCGCAATCATTTTTGGGTGGTCCTTAAAAACTTTCCCTTGAATTTCCTTGTGATGCTCCCCTTTTTTACTGTCTGGCGCTACCTCGAGCAAGCACAGGCGGTATTGGCCTCGCGTGGTACAGGCGGGGAGTTCCGTGACGGTGATTCCCGGGTGGAACTTGTCGGGGCGCTCCTGAAAGGGATATGGGATAGTTTGCGGGGGATGCCGCAGGTGCTGCGCAAGCGCCGTCAGCTAATGCAGATGAGAAAACTGACCGGGCGGGAGTATGCCCAGCTGTTACGCCACCATGGAATTACCTTCAAAGAACTGCTCGATATGCCAGCACAGGCGGCATCACAGGGAGACGCGACCTAATGCCGAACATTTTTGTTTTCGACAGGATTCAGTTCTTTTCCATTCTCTTTAGCCTGTTTATCTTTTTTTTCATTTTCAGCCTGGTGAAGAACCGGCGCGTCAAGGAGGAATATTCCATCCTTTGGTTCGCCATGAGCCTTTTTCTTCTCTACCTTTCCCTTGATCGCTTCGCCATCGATCGCCTCGGCCAGCTGTTCGGTATCGCTTACCCTCCGAGTGTTTTGACGCTGATGACCACGGGGTTCACGTTTCTCCTGCTCATCCATCTGACGGTGGTCGTGACGAGACTCTCCGAACAGAACAAGGAGATGATCCAGGAGCTTGGCCTTAACCGATTGTCATTCCAGCCGAAAGAAGCCGATCTGCTGGTCATTGTACCCGCCTACAACGAGGCGAAGGCCATTGGCCAGGTCATTGAGGATCTGCGTTCGATCAACCTGCCCCTGGATATCCTGGTCGTCAACGACGGTTCTGTCGATGCGACCTCGGCGCAGGCCAGAGCCAGCGGTGTGGCACGGGTAATCGATTTGCCGAAAAATCTCGGGATTGGCGGGGCCGTGCAAACTGGCTTTAAATACGCGGCCACCCATGGCTACAGCCTCGCCATTCAGTTCGATGGTGACGGCCAACACCTGGCGAGTGAAATACCTGGGCTACTCAAGGCTTTGACGGCGGAAGAAGCTCAAATGGTGATCGGCTCGCGGTTTCTCAAACAGCAGGCGGGGTATCGTTCGACCTTTGCCAGGCGTATGGGCATTCGTCTTTTTCAGGTGGTCAATTCGCTGCTGATCGGTCAGCGTGTGACGGATAACACATCGGGATTCCGGGTTTATGGACGAAAAGCGATTGAGTTTCTGGCCAGGCATTACCCGGTGGATTATCCTGAGCCGGAAGCGGTGATACTTTTGGGCCGCAATGGTTTCCGCATAGCCGAAGCCGTCACCTTGATGCGCGAGAGACAGGGGGGAGGCTCGTCGATTGCGGGTATTACAGGGGTCTATTACATGATCAAAGTTCTCCTGGCGATTTTGATGACGGCACTTCGTAAGCCGTTAAAATCGCCTGAGGAAGCATAGGAGCGAGGAACGATGGCGGAGTCGAAAAATAAAAGCTGGGAGGGAACCGGGCGAGGAGATCTTGCGGCCTTTGTCGGAATCTGTCTGTTGGGGATACTCATATATGCCCATACCCTGCAGGTGCCCTGGTATATGGACGATGTGCGTGCCATCGTGGAAAATCGCACGATCCATCAACTTTCAGAGGCTTGGGAAGACCTCTTTTCTGGGAGGGGTTTTGCCAACCTGACCTTTGCCTTCAACTACCACTATGGCGGTACGAAAGTGGTCGGTTACCATATCGTCAATATTGTCATCCATCTGGTGACTTCATGCCTGGTCTTTCTCCTGTTCAAGCGAGTCTTTCCATCACGCTATCTGCTCGCCCTAGGGGGAGCTCTCATCTTTGTTGCCCACCCGTTGCAGACGCAGGCAGTGACCTACATCGTGCAACGCATGACCAGCCTTGCCGCCCTGTTTTTCTTTCTGGCCCTATATTTGTACGTGCGGGCGCGGGAGAACACGGATCATAAGGAAAGCCGACACTGGGTATTTTACGGCAGCGCGATAGTCTGCGGTGTTCTCGCCGTTTTCTTTAAACAGAACACGGCGGTATTGCCGGTGGCAATCATCCTCTTTGATCGCTATTTCTTGGCGGAAGAGCGGCGTCTGTCCTGGTCGAGACAGTTCTGGTATGTCGCGCCATTTGCTATTGCTCCCATTGGATTGGCGGTGACCAGTCTCCTGCTGCCGGCGCTGTCAGGCGAGGGGATCGCCAATGTCGGCGGTATGCCGGATTTGGTCCATCTCCGGCACCTCTCGCCCCTAAACTATCTGGCCACCGAATTTTCCGTCATCTGGCTTTACCTCCGGTTACTCTTTGTTCCTTACGGTCAGGCTCTTGATTACGATATCCCTATTGTCGCCACAGTGTGGGAAGCCAAGACCTTAATCGCCGCCTTAGGAGTTGTGGCCCTGCTGGCTACGGCTGCATATATGCGGAAACGGCTGCCGTACCTATCGGCCGGTATTCTCTGGTTCTTTTTGGGATTGGCGGTAGAGTCCACTATAATTCCCCTGGATCCTGTTTTTGAACACAGACTCTATATCCCGATGTTCGGTTTTGCGCTGGTCGTGATGGCCGCGCTTGCTCGGTTGCCGGGTCGAGGCGCTTGGGTCGGAACATTTTTACTCGTCGCTGCTCTGTCGGTTTTGACCTGGCAACGAAATGATCTGTGGAATGACCCTGCCGCTTTTTATGAAGATAACCTCCGCCGGGCACCTCGCAGCGAACGTGTCCATCTTGATTTGGCCAATGTGTACAGAAAACAGGGGCGCTTGGAGGAAGCCCAGCAACTTTATGAGCGGGCCCTTGAAATTAACCCCGATTACGTTTTGTTACACATTAACCTTTCCATGGTTTACGCCGCCCAGAAGCAGCACAAGAAAGCGGTGCAGATTCTTTTGGAGGGAGTTCGCCGAAACCCTTCTCATTTTAAGCTCTACAATAACCTGGGTGTTTTATATAACTTTCAAGGCAAATATGCGGAAGCTGCCGCCTATCTGCAGAAAGGGCTGATGCTGGAGCCGTATAATGCCACGGTGTATTTTAATCTGGCCTTGGCCTACGAGCGTTTGGGCCGCTTGGAGGATGCCATCTATCATTACCGGCGTTCTCTGGAACTGGACAGGTCAGACCCGATGACCTATTTCAATCTTGGTGTTGCCCTCAATAAAAAAGGAGAGTTGAAAGAAGCGCTACAGGCTTTCCTAGTGGCAGCACAGCTGAACCCAAACCACGCAGGTACCCTCTATAATGTCGGTTTGACATACCTTGATCTTAGGGACGTTGCCTCGGCGCTTAACCTGCTGCCCCGGCTAAGTGTGCTCAATCCGGAAATGGCAAAGCGTCTTCAACTGCGGATTAGTGAATTGAGGTAGGAACCAGAAACTTTTCTTTTGGGGGTATGCCTCAGCCCTGTCTGTGCAGACCGAATCCCCCTACTCCCCATAAGTCTCCAGATACGTTCTTACCCGCACCTTTTTGGCCGTACGTTCCGAACTCATCGTGCGGATTTTGCCGAAAATCGGCCGCTCCCCCCAGGGGCGGTCGTAGCGTCCCAAGCACCAGAAGATGCCGCTGGTCGAATTCGGGTCGCGGCCGTCGAGGGCGTAGCGGTTGTTGAGTTCGATCATCACTTCCAAGGCCTGCCGGGGATGGCGGGTCCATTCGAGTATCTTTTTTCCCCAGAGCATACGCAGATAGTTGTGCAGGCGCCCCTCGCGCACGAGTTGGCGCTGGGCGGCGTTCCACAGGGGGTCGTGGGTGGTTGCGGCGGCGAATTCATCCAGGGTGTAGAGGGTTTGGCGCGGATCGTCGGCGTGCGCTTCGAGGCTGGCCCGCGCCCAGGGCGGCAGTGATTCGTAGCGATCGTAGAGCGGGTTGAGCGCGCACATGTTGAAGCCGAGCTCGCGCCAGGTGATGAGCTGATCGAGGAAGGCTTCGGCGTTGACGTCGAGCCCCCACCAGCCTTCTTTCTGCCCTCGCGGTTTGCTTTCGAGGCGGTGAGGAGACCAGCCCTGAGTCTGCAACAGCTCGTGGACGATCTGGTGGGCGCTGATATGGCCGAAGTGCAGATAGGGAGAGAGCCCGCTGGTGACCTCGGCTTCTGGTTCGTTGCGTTCATTGGCGTAGCGGCTTAGCTTGTGCTGGAGAAAGTCCTCCATGTTTTTTTGGGCTGCGAGGGGGCCGCCTTTAATGTCGACAGGGGGTACGCTGTGGTCGAGGGGAAGCTCGGCGAGCACCGTTTGCGGCTTCTGAAGTCGTTCGACAGGGCAGGCCGGCCAGCGCTGGCTTAACTCTTCGGGAAGCGGTTTCAGCTCGGGCAGCGGCAGTCCCTTGAGAGGATCGGCCTGGGGGGGGCTGAGCAGGGGGCCGACCAGGTTTTTCTGCAGAAAACGGCGGAAGGCATAGGCTGAGGGATAGAGGGTCTCGGTGGCTCGCAGGGGCAGGATGCCGTTGCTGTCCACGGCGGTGAAGGCCACAGGGCATTGCGCTGCGGCGGTCTGGAGCATGTCGGGCAGAATAAAACAGGGGAAATCATCGCTGACGATGGCGCAGGCAGACCGGGCGAGAAAAAGGATGAGTCCCTTTGCAGCGCCAGGATGCGGCTCCACATAGGGGTGATAGGTGACAGGGCTATCTCGCAACAGACGGGCGTTGTCGGCCATGCCGTCGAGGAGAAAAGTATGGAGGCGATCGCTGGCCCAGGGATAATCACAGCGCAGGCTCTCCACCACCAGCAGGGGACGCTGGTATTTCAGGGCGAGTTCCACGGCGTGTTGCAGGGCGAAATTCCAGTGCGGGCGCCGAAAGGCGACCATCCAGTAGAGGACGAACTGCCCCTCGGGCCGCGGGGCCTTGTCGTTGAGAGAGCGAAGGCGCAGGGAGGGAACGGCGGTCATGAATCATCCTTTCTCGCGGCTAGCCGCCAGCGATCATTCCAGCCCGCCACCAGAGCCACAGGGCGGCGACGGTGAGGGTCGCCAGGGTAACGGGGATGCCGATGCGGGCATGCTCACGCCAGTCGATGGTGATACCAAGCCGGGCGGCCTGGTCGACGACGATGATGTTGGCGATGCTGCCGACGATAAGCAGGTTGCCGGCCAGAGTGCTGGCCAGGGCGAGGACCGGTCCGGCCAGGGGGTGGGTGGCGGCGGGCAGCAGCAGCAGGGTGGCCGGCACGTTGGAGACGAGATTGGCGAGGGGCACGGTGACGGCGAAGAGCCAACCGGGCTGGTGCAGATCGACGCCGGTGGCGGCGAGGGCCTGCATGCCCTGAGCCAGCAAGCCGGCATCGGCCAAAGCCTGATTGACGATGAAGAGGCCAATGAATAGGACGAGTAGCTGCCAGTCGACCAGAGCCAGGATACGCCGCGAGGCGAGGTGACGGCTGCTAAGCAGGAAGCCCGCCGCGGCCAGGGCCAGCAGTTCCCGAGGCCAGGGCGCCACGAGAAAGGCGGCGACCAGCAGAATCAGCACGAGAAAACCCTTGCGTGTTTGCCAAGGGTCATAGACGGGCGCCTCGACCTTCAGGGGAGGCAGCTCGCAGTGCCAACGCCCGCGATAGACGCGGGCGATGATCCACCAGGTCAGGCCGAGACCGAGCAGGGCGGGCAGGCCGCCGTCGAGAAGATAGCCGGCAAAGGACAGCTCGAGACTCTGGCCGATGAGCATGTTCTGGGGATTGCCGATGAGGGTGGCGGCCGAACCCACATTGGCGGCACAGGCCAGGGCCAGCAGAAAGGGTCTGGGGTTGAGTTGCCGCCGCAGGCAGCCTTCCACCAGCATGGGCGCCATGGCCAGGCAGACGATATCGTTGGCGAGCAGGGCCGAGAGCAGGCCGCTGGCAGCAATCATCAGGGCCAGCAGACGTTCGGGGGAGCGATCTGCTGCGGCCAGCCCCAGAGTCAGCCGACTGTAAAAACCGCCGAGCCGGAACTGGGCGGAGACGATCATCAGGCCAAAGAGCAGGGCGATGGTCGGCACATCGACGGCCAGCCAGGCTTCGGTCAGGGTCAGTTGGTCGGTGACAAGCAGCAGCAGGGCGCCAAGCAGGGCAATGCCGGTGCGGTCGAGGGCAAAGCCGGGCAGTCGGCCGAGGATCATGCCAAGGTAGACAAAAAGGAAGACGAGCAGGATGGTCCAGTTCACGGAGTACTCTTCTCCGCTGGGGCCGGCGTCGCAGGCAAGGGACCGGTAGCCTGAAGGCTCTTATTGGCCTCAGCCTGAGGCAGCAAACCCCGCCGATTGATCTCCTGCTTGATACGCTCGGTGATGTCGCTGGCCATCAGACGCTCCAGACGGACGTCGAGTACATAGGCCTTGATCTTGTAACGGGTGAGAAAGGTGAAGTCGAAATGATCTTCAACGATGATGGTGATCGGTTTTTTCAGATAGACGTAGGGTGAGCAGGCCGCCGCCTCCCAGGCAATCTCCCGGACCGTCTGGGTGTCGATGGCGGCCGGCAGCAGAAGCTCGGTGACGATCATCTCATCGAGTTCTCCCGTGTTGGAATTGGAAACGGCCTGGCCCAGCACCATGGAGTTGGGCAGGGTGACATAGCTGTCATCGAAGGTATGCAGGGTGACGGAGCGCAGCCCGATATCGGTGATTTCCCCATAATGATCCCCCGCTTTAACCATGTCGCCCACCCGAAAGGGGCGGTCGAAGAGGATGAGGATGCCGGCGATGAGGTTGCGGATGAGATCCTGGGCGCCGAGGCCGATGGCCAGGCCGGCCGAAGCCGTGATGGCCAGCACCGTGTTCATGGGAGGTTCGAGGATGGAGAAGGTGATGGCCGGAATGGCGATGAGCCAGGTCAGCAGTCGCAGTACGGGAAAGAGGCTGGAGATGAATAGGCGGTAGCGGGAAAACTTGTCGGCCAGAATTTCAGCCAGTTTCTGCAGGGCCCGTGTGAAGAGCCAGACGGCGACAATGACGGCCAGGGCCACCAGCAGGCGGCTGTCGCTGAACAGTTCGGTAATAAATTTAGCGGTTTCGTCTTTCATATGGATTTCCCCGTCAGTAGAGGATGTTCTGGGATACCAGGATATCGCTGACCGGCCCGACAAAAATCGGGTTGATGGTATAGCGGCGCCCGAGACCTTCGGCTTCGGTTTCGGCGACGTCGAGCAGATTGATCTGCCCGAGATAGTCGAGGGTCAGCTGGCTGCGCAGGGGAGAAAGGCGGAAGATTTCACTGTGCTCTCCCACTGAGAGCCCTCCATGGCTGATGACCTCGGAGAGGCTGAAAAGGTAGAGGCGATCGAGACTCTTCACAAAGCGGTAATCGATCCGGCCCAGCGGGCAGACGCGGATCTCCTTGCTCTCCAGGTCATAGTGGACGCTCAACTGCCAGTAATAGAGCGCGGCGTGGATATTTCCGCCACAGGCCTCGAACATCTGCCGAAAATATTTCTCCTTCCGCTCTTTTTGTGCGGCGGCCAAGTCTTCTTCGGAAGCGTCTTCGGCCACTTCCTTATCCTTTTCCGGCAAAAAATGCAGTTTGTAGCCGGTGGTGTGCTGGCGCAGCAGCAGCATGTCGCGGATTTCGGCGCTGCTGTGGAAGAGGGTCGGTATCTGGTGGGTGAAGTACTGCCCAAGCCGCAGCTGATAATCGAGGCGGATGAAGGGATATTGCCGGAAGGTCATCAGCCACAGACAGTGTCCCCGGGTCGCCAGGAGCACGTAGAGAAAAGCTTCGGCGGCCTGGCGTCCGCCGATGGTGCGCAACAGCAGATTATGGCCATCTTCCACCAGCAGAATAAACGGCTCCCGGGACCGAATATAGGCCACCACATCCGTCAGCGAGACGAAAGGGGGAGCCTCTTCGAACCATTGTGCAAAGAGGGCGAGCACATCCTCTTCGCGGCGCAGCCTTTGTCCGATGACCTGTCGGATTAAGGGGTGCCTGGCGCCATATTCACTGGCGAAGCAGTTGACCAGGGTGGTCTTGCCGCTGCCTTCCGGGCCGGTGATGGCCACGCTGCAAGTGCGCCCTTCCTGCCAGCGATTCAGCACCTCGGAGAGCGTCTCCATCTCTTCATCACGGCCGACGAGAAACTCCCGGCTGCGCAGGGGGCCTGTGTTGAAAAGGCGCCGGTAAACCGGGGGAAGATTTTGGCTTTGCCGGGCCAGTTCGGCCTTGGAAGGAAGATCGGCCATGCGCAGCAGTTCTTCCTGCGCCGCCCCCTGCTTGACGGCCAGAAAAGGGAGGACCGCCGCCGCTTTTTTCCGCAGCTGCGCCAGCAGCCCTTTGGCCTGCTGCTGGTCGGCAGGGAGATTCAGCTCTTTGCTCAGGCGCTTGAAGCGGCTACGGATGGCCAGGAGGCGCCGATGAAATTCCCAGCGCAGGCGCGCTCGCCAGAGGCGGGCTTTGAGCATGTCTTCGTACAGGAAGGAGGCCAGCCGCTCGTGTTCCAGGTCGAGTTGGGCGGGGAACTCTTCAAAAAAAGAGACCAGGGGCGCATCGACTTCCTGCAGGCTGGCAGCGGTCTGCTCCAGAACCTCCATGACCAGCTTGCGTATCTCCGCCAGCTTGCCCTGCCAATCCTCGGCCGATAAGGTTTCCTCTTTGTCTTCCTGGCGTTCAATCCGCAGCTCATTGAGTTCTTCGATGGCGGCCGTCAGGTTGAAGCGCAGGTTTCGCCAGCTATCCCCCAGCTTTTCTTTGGCCTTCTCGAAAACGGCCTCATAATCCTTGACCAGGCGGTGTTGACTCACCTGCTGCCGGTCGGGCAGGTGCTGACGGGCAAGCTGCTGGGCCGGCAGACGGATCTGGCGATAGCGTCGCTGCAATTGCCGTCGGGCCTGCCAGAACAGGAAGCGGTTAAGGGGGGCCAGGGAGGAGGCGCAGACCCGCTCGAGAAAGGCCGTTTTTTGCCGCGCGAAGATGCTCTGGCCATGGAGGGGCTCGGCGTCTTCCTGGCGGGGCTTGATCAGGACGATTTCCTGCGGCAGTTTTTTGATACAGGCCTGGTAGCCATCATAAATCTGTTCTAGGCTCTGCCCGACCGGGCGGCGCTTGGCAGTGAATGGTTTGAGCGCCTGGTCAAGCTGATAGCGTACGCGCTGATAGAGCCACAGCATCTGGGCGTCGATTTCACTCTGCAGTTTTTTGGTCGTCTTGTCATCGCCTGCCTGCCCCTGGGCCGTCTCGTCGAAGGCGGTGGACAGTTTTTCCCGGCTCTTCGCCAGGTCCTCGGCCGCCTTGTCGAGGCTCTGGGACAAGGCATTCTGGTTTTTTTCGAGGCGCGCCAGGGCGTTTTGTCGGGCGGCGACGAAGGCGGACTCCAGGTCGGTGAAAAACTGCTCCAAAAGGGGCAGACCGTCTTCTGTGCCCAGAAAAGAGTCCCGTTTGGCCCGGCGCTCCATGAGGCGCTGGCAGCTTTGCTTCTTCATAGGACTATCCCGGTTGATGAGGATGAGGGCTTCACAGCCATTTTCTCCTTTTAAAGGCAACGAAAAGGCCCAGGCCGATGGCGATCATAATCAGCCAGAAGGCGGGATAGCTCCAGCGCCAGGTGAGTTCGGGCATGTAGTGAAAGTTCATGCCGTAGACACCGGCCAGAAAGGTCAGGGGAATAAAGATAGTGGCCATGATGGTCAGCACCTTCATGACCTCATTCATTCTGTTGCTGAGACTGGACAGGTACAGGTCGAGCATGCCGGCGATGATGTCGCGGAAGGTCTCCACCGTGTCGATGACCTGGATGGTGTGGTCGTAGACGTCGCGCAGATAGATCTTTGTCGTGTCGCTGATCAGGTCGGACTCGTCCCGCTGCAGGCCGCTGATCAATTCGCGCAGGGGCCAGACCGATTTGCGCAGCAGAATCATCTCGCGCTTGAAGTTGTGAATGGCGTGCAGCGTCTCCTGATCCGGTTCAAGGATCAGCTCATCCTCGAGATCTTCAATCTGGTCGCCGATCTGTTCCAGTATGGAAAAATAGTGGTCGACCACAGCGTCGATCAGGGCGTAAGCCAGGTAATCGGCCCCCAGCTTACGGATGCGCCCCTTGTTGTTGCGCAGGCGATCCCTGATCTTGTCAAAGACATCCCCTTCTTTCTCCTGGAAGGAAAGCACGAAGCGGTTGCCCAGGATGAGACTGACCTGCTCGGTGCGGACCTCACGGCGCTCCTGATCGTAAAAAGGCATTTTGAGCACAATAAAGGCATAATCGTCAAAGGCTTCGAACTTGGGCCGGTGATCGGTGTTGAGGATGTCCTCCTGGACGAGGGGGTGAAGGCTGAAGCAGTCACCAATCGTCTGGATGGTCGCCGGTTGATGGATGCCGTCGACGTTGATCCAACTTACGGACGGGCGGTCTTTGAGGGCACAACAGGCGGCGGCTTCGTCGGCGGCAACGTCCTGTTCCTCCAGTTGATGGGCATCGTAGTCGATATAATGAAGGCGAACAGATTCCGTGCGTTTCTCGCCGACATGAATCAGGGTGCCGGGTGCCGAGCCGGCGGGTTTGCCTCTTTTGCGGACGAGTTTTCTGGGCATGTGCCGACCTTTCTGTACCTAAGCGCTTTAAATGATTTTATTATGACGCTTTTTGCCGGAAAATCAAAAGATATGAGGAAGAAGGCTCCCCGGGCAGGGGCAAGGGTGGCGCCCGAAAAAATCGTTGAATTCGGTGGGGCATCGTGCGAAATTGGCGTGGTTCGCTATGTGGGATTATATGTGGCACCTGGTAGGGTCTTGAGCGGAAAGGGAAAGGGATGTTCATACTGACTTTGAACTGTTGGAGTTATTCGGTGCGCTACCATCTTTTCGACTGGCACCGGCGGGTCCTTTTGGCCCGCGGTCAGGTGGATCGGGTGGCGGTGGGGGGCACTACGGTGACCCACCATGTGCCGGGACGTCCCACCCAGGTCAGTAGTCAGGAGTGCGCCGATCACCGCCAGGCTTTGGCCCTTATCCTCCACCTGCTCAGCGATGTCGACCAGGGAGTGTTGCAGGAGGGGGAACGTCTCGGGGCCATCAGCCATCGCGTCGCCCACGGCGGCGACCGTTTTACCCGTTCGGTGCAGATCGATGGCGAGGTACTGGCGACCATCAAAGACCTGCGCCGGCTGGCGCCCCTGCACAATGAGCCGAACATCGCCGGTATCGAAGCGGCCATCGCCCTGCTCCCCGATGTCCCCCAGATCGCCGTGTTCGACACGGCCTTTCACCAGACGCTGAGCCCGACCGCCTTCATCTATCCTCTGCCTTATGAATGGTACGAAAAGCACCGCCTGCGTCGCTACGGCTTCCACGGCCCCTCCCACCTCTACATGTCCAAGCGGGCGGCCGTGCGTCTGGGTAAGGAGCCGGGCGAGTGCAATCTTATCACCATTCACGTCGACCGCGGCGTTTCCCTCTGCGCCATCCGCCAGGGCATCTCCGTCGACACCAGCATGGGCATGACACCTCTGGAGGGGGCCATCATGGGGACGCGCTGCGGCGATATCGATGCGGGCATTCTCCCCTATGTCATGACCCGGGGCGGCTACTCACCGCGGGAAATGGACAGCATCCTCAATCTGGAATGCGGCCTGCGGGGCATCACCGGTCGCTTCAGCGAACGCGGCGATGTGCTGGCCGCCGTGGTGGATGGCGATGAGCGCTGTGAACTGGCCCTCGCCATGGAAACCTACCGGCTGCGCAAGTACATTGGCGCCTACATGAGCGCTCTCGGCGGCGTGGACGCCATCGTCTTTACCTCCGGGGCGGGGGACCTCGAATGGATGAGCCGGCAGCGGATTCTGCGGGACATGGAGTTTTTCGGCATTCACCTCGATGTCCAGCGCAACCGCTCCGCCGTGGCCATGCCGGGGGAAACGACCATCACCCGCGACGATTCGCCGGTCAAGGTCTTTGTGGTGCCCGCCAACGAGGAACGGGTCTTCGCTGAGGACGCTGCCGCGATTCTGGCCGGCACCTATGCGGACCATCTGAGCTATCCCTATTCCTTCACCCGCCCCTGAGGGCTATTCCGTAACGATGAGGATCTGCAGGTCGCAGACGTTGGTGTTGGTCGGCCCCGTCTTCAGCAGGCCGTTGATCTGGTCGAAGAAGGTGTAGGCATCGTTGTTGCGTAGAAACGCGCCGACGGCCAGTCCTATCTGTTCCGCATCCGCCAGCAGTTCCACGGCGGCGAAGGCGCCGGCGGCATCCGTGGGGCCGTCGTTGCCGTCGGTGGAAGCCGACAGCAGGTAGAGGCCGAGGCAGTTTTCCGGGTCCTGCTGCATCTCCGCCAGGGCTGCCAGGGCGATCTCCTGGTTGCGTCCTCCTTTTCCCTTGCCCCGCAGCGTCACGGTAGTCTCGCCGCCAGCGATAATGCAGGCCGGTTTGGGACTGAGCACACTGGCCTTGCGGATGTCTTTGCCGATTCCCACCAGCACCTTGGCCCATTCGCGGGCCTCGCCGCTTACCTGGGAGGTGAGGATGGTCGTGTGGTAGCCCCATTGCCTGGCGGCGTCGCGGGCGGCCAGCAGGCTGACATAGTTGCTGCCGATCAGGATGTTGGCCACGCGGTCAAAAATGGCATCGCCCGGCTTGGGAGTCTCTTTCAGTTCGCCGTCGGCGCCTTTTTGCAGAACGGCCAGCGCTTTCGTGGGTATCTCACCGGCGATGTCGTATTTGCTCAGGATCTCCAGGCAGTCGGCAAAGGTGGTGTGGTCGGGGCTGGTCAGGCCGGAAGCGATGGCGTCGAGGCGGTCACCAACCACGTCGGAAAGGATAAAGCTGAGGCAGCGGGCCGGGGCGATAGCCCGCGCCAGGCGACCACCCTTGATGTCCGACAGGTGTTTGCGGATGGCGTTGATTTCGTTGATAGTGGCGCCGCAGGCCAGCAGGGCGCGGGTGACCTGCTGCTTGTCGGCCAGGCTGAGGCTCTCCACCCTGTGGTCGCCCTGGAAAGGGCAGGCCAGCAGGGCGGAGCCGCCACCGGAAATGAGATGAATGACCAGGGTTTTTTCGTCCGCGGCGGCGGCCATCTCCAGCATGCGTTGGCCGGCCAGGACGCTGTTGTCGTCCGGTACGGGATGGCCGGCCTCCAAGGTTTCAATATGGTTGAGCGTTTCGGTGTGGCCGTACTTGACGGCGATGAGGCCCCGATCGATGCGTTCACCGAGGATCTCCTCGAAAGCCAGAGCCATCTTGGCCGTCGCCTTGCCCGTCCCCATGACATAGAGCTGCCGGTAGTCGCTGAGGTCGACCTCGAAAAAATCGTCCTCGATATCGATGGTCAGCAGGCTGCCATTTAAGCGCACACGATTGAGAATCATGCGGTAGGGATCGACCCGGGCCAGGGCGGCGGCAAAGATATCGCTCAGGTGCTGAAATTCCATCGCTCGGTTCATGTCCTCTGCTCCTCTGCTTCCAGATGGCTCAATTTTCGGAGATTGGCCTTGACCAGGGGGTGATCGATGAGATTGTCCGCCTGCTCAAAAAAAGCGCGCGCCCGCTTCAGGTCCCGTTGGACATTCATGGCGATGACGCCCAGATTGTTGCGGGCGAGAAAATGGGTGGGGTCCGCTTCGGCCGCCCGCTGGTATTTCTTTTCCGCCTCATCGAAGCGCTCGTCCTCCATCAGGGCGCATCCCGCCTCAAAATCGTCTATGGCAGCCAGTGCTCTCGCAAAGCGCTCGTCATCGCTGCACAGGGCGATTTTGCTTTCCAATAGCTGGCCTTCCTTGGACAGGCGCCCCTCGGCGCGGGCGGCCTTGCGGTAGAAATCCAGCGCCGCGATCCTCTCCCCCTTCAGAAAAGCCAACTCCGCCAGTACTTTGAGCAGCGGCGGGGTTTCCCCCTGACGGGTCAGCTCGGCCTGAAAAGCCTGCTCGGCCTCTTCGTAGCTCTTGGTGGCCATATGCACCAGCCCGAGATTGTAGTGAACGCCTGGGTGCTCGGGATTAAGGCGGGCCAGTTTGCGCCAATACACCGCCGACTTTTCGAAATCGGCCGCGACGAAGCTGTTCATGGCCAGCCTCTCCAGCAGACGGGTACGCAGGAAGGTCAGAGGATTTCTCATGTGAATGGTACCTGTTGTGACAACTTTGAACCAGACGTGGGGACGGTTTTCACCGTCCCCACGGGACTGGCTTTAGAAGATGAAGGAAAGAACCGAAATGCAGGCGATGGAGACCAGACCCAGCACCAGAGTGGCACTGGTGTAGGCCCGGTAGGCCACCGGCACGTCCATGTTGGAGAACTGCGTCACCACCCAGAAATAAGAGTCGTTGGCGTGGGAAACGGTCATGGCGCCAGCGCCAATCGCCAGCACGGTGAAGACCGGGTCGAGCCCGAGGGCTACCATGAGCGGGGCCATGATGGACGAGGTGGTAATGATGGAGACCGTGGAAGAACCTTGAGCGGTTTTGATGGCGGCGGCGATGACGAAAGGGAGAAAGATGCCAAGCTGCAGGGTGGACAGGGATTCTCCCAAAAAGGTGGCGATGGGCGAAGCCTTGAGAATGCTGCCGAAAGCGCCGCCGGCGCCGGTGATGGCCAGGATGAGAGCGGCGTGCTTAACCCCTTCGCCCATCCAGTTGTCGAGGGCATTCTTCATCTGCCCTTTCTCTACCAGGGTCAGGGCCAGGAGAATGCCGAGCGTGAGAGCAGTGACGGGATCGCCGATAAAGCTCATGGCCTGGGCCATCCCCCCTTCGCCAAAGGGTTTGGTGGGGAACTCAGCCACCGACTTGAGCAGAATCAGGACGATCGGCAGGGTAATGGGAAGGAAAGAATGAAAAGCGCCGGGCAGCTTGCCGTATTTGCCGATGAGGTGCTCGTAGGTCTCCTCCATGTCCGATTCGATTTGATAGCGGCGCGCGAAACGCGTGGCCCAGAAATAGCCGGCCAGCATGGCGGGGATGGAGACCAGCAATCCCATGCCGATCACGCGGCCGAGGTCGGCGCCGAGGATGCCCGCCGCCGCAATGGGGCCGGGGGTTGGCGGTACCAGACAGTGGGTGGCGTAGAGGCCGGTCGCCAGCGCCACGGCCATGACGGCCATGGATTTGCCCGTCTCCTTGGCCAAGGCTTTGTTGAGAGGGGTCAGGATGACATAGCCTGAGTCGCAGAAAACCGGGATGGAAATAGCGTAGCCGGCTACGCTCATGGCCAGGGGCGAGCGCTCCTTACCGACCAGTTTGAGAATGGCTCGGGTCATGGACAGGGCCGCTCCGGTCTTCTCCAGAATAGTACCGATGATGGTGCCGGCCACGATGACGATACCGATGTAACCGAGGGTCCCGCCGAATCCGTTACGGATGTTTTTGACGATGTCGGGAAGAGGCATCTGCACCAGCAGGCCATAGAGGAAAGAGACGAGGATGAGAACGACAAAGGGGTTCATGCGGTACTTGGACGTCAGGAAGATGATGAGCCCGACGCTCAGAAGAAGAAAGATGACTGCGGTACTGCCTGAGACCATGGGTAACCTCCTTGGGCTGTGGGTGGGGATTCCCTCCAATGACAGCATCTAGTATGCCAGAATTTGGCTGAATAAAAAGAGGCATAAGAAGTTGATTTCATGAATAAAAGACAGTCTTTTCGGTGGGTGGTTCTGGTAGGATACGCCAAATAACCATACGTTGGGTAAAAATACCGTCCCGCGGTCCCTGCAGACGCGAAAAAAATCAACTATACTGTTGCTTGTCGAAACACAGTCGCCTATGGATTATGTGAACCCTGCTGAAGGAGGTTATGATGCGATTTTTTACGCTGTTAAGTGTTTTTGTAATGCTGCTGCTGCCAGTGACGGGAGCCCTGGCGGAAGACAAGAAATGGAGCGATGAGGCGGAATTGTCCTATGTCGATACCAGCGGCAACACGGAAGTCACCACACTTTCCGCTAAAAACAAGATGCAGGTGACCCTCACCGAACGGATTCTGGCGACCTGGAAGCTGCAGGCTCTGTACGGCGAGACGGATGGGGAAAAAACGGCGGAATCGTACATGACGGAGCTGCGGGGGGACTACGCCCTGACGGAGCGCCTCTTTACTTTTGGCACGGCCGGGTGGCTGCAGGACAAGTTTGCCGGCATCGACAGCCGTTATACCTTTGGGCTGGGTGTCGGCTACAAATTTCTGGACGGCCCCAAGCACTTTCTGCGTGGCGAGGCTGGCCTGACCTATACCATGGATGAATACACGGACGGTTCTTCCGAAGAATATCTGGGCGGGCGGCTTTTCGGCGAATACCAATACCAGTTTACCGAAAAGAACCGTTTTTCGCAGACCCTCGAATATTTGCCTGATTTCGAGAATTCTGACAACTGGTTGTTGAACAGCGAGACGGCCCTGATCGCTGCCCTAAACAGTTTTCTGTCCATGAAAACCAGTTATGTCGTGAAATACGACAACGAGCCGGCGCCGGGCTCGGAAAAAACCGACAGAATCCTCGGCGTGGCCCTGGTCGTCAATTTCTGAGCAGGTATTCTCACAGGCATAAAAAAAGACGGATCACTCGCCAAAGTGATCCGTCTTTTTTTATGATCTCTTATCGTTTTGCTACAAGGTTTCGTAAAAGGAGGGTTTGAGGTAGCGGAAGGTCTCGACGAAACGGTCAAAGGCCTCCACGTCCGCCTGATCGTAGTCGGCTTCCGCCGGCCGCCATTGGGTATAGTAGAAGGCGACGACCCGCTCGCCTCGACGGGCAAAGACGATTTTGCTCCAGACCTTGTGGCCCTTGACAGGCTCAATCCCTTCGGTGTCGGCGATCAGCGCTTCCTTTCCGAAGAGAGTCGTCTTCTCCAGAGTCGGTTTGGCGAACTGTACCCGGGAGGCCCAGAGGAATCGTTTGAAAAACTCCGGTACCCGCCGTTCAAAATCAAGAGAATAGCCAAAGGGTTCTTCCGCATAGGCCAGAGTGGACTGGCAGGGATAGCTGTCCCGGCACAATTTCATGTACGCCAGCGAATAATCGTCTTCATCAAGTTGAACGAGCTCCCAGGGGGCTGGCGGCGGGACAAAGGCGAATTCGTCCTGCCACACCGAGGTACCGTCTTCCTGGACCTGAAGGACGACCGGCGGCGGGGCGGGGGTGGGAAGCCAGGCGCAGCCGGAAAAGAGCAGCAGAATCGCCAGAATAACCAGCTGGCGCCATAGACCGGTGAGGGAAAAAATCATGGCGACACCTCCTCGGCATGCAGCTCTTTAAGGACCTGCAAAACTTCATGATAGTTCGGATTGCCGCTCTTGCTGTAGCGGATGGTCCCCCATTTGTCGATGACTACGGTCCGCCGGGCAAAGACGGGCGACCCCGGCGCGTAGGCGCCGAGCCAGGTTCCCAGGTAGGAAGAGGTGTTGGAGAAGAGGGGGAAGGTCAGGCCGTATTCTTCAGCGAAGTATTTAAGTGTATCGACGTTGTCCCGGCTGACGCCCGCGACGCGGGCGTTGAAGCGGTCATAGAGGTAGAGGTTCCTCTGATGACCCTCCATTTCACCCGTTCAGACAGGGGTGAAAGCGGCAGGGAAAAAGGTCAGGATCAGGTGGTGCTTGCCATAAAAATCCCGATCATAGGAAAAAAGCCGGTCCTGGCTGCTCGCCAGGCTGAAAATGGGGGCGCTGTCCCCGCGGCCGCGGTAGGTGACGCCTTCTTCGGCCCCCCACAGGTTCAAAGGCGCCAGCATCAGGGCCATCCCTGCCAGCAGTATAACTTTTAACTGATGCATCGTGGATTACCTCCCTGTCGTACCGTCGCGAGCGGACGGCCATGGTTGTTTCCCCCAATAGTACCGGAGAAAGCCAAGGCTGCAAGCTGAGATCAGGAGAAGAAGCGGCTGAAATCGTTGAACAGGGCCAGCCCCATGAGCAGAAGCAACAGGAGTAGCCCGAATTTCAGAGCGGTTTCCTGGGCGGCCTGGGGCAGGGGACGGCCGAAAATCAGTTCGATGAGAAAGAAGACGAGATGTCCGCCGTCGAGCACCGGCACGGGTAGCAGATTCAGAAAACCGAGCTGAATGCTGAGAAAGGCTAGGAAAAGCAGGGTGGCGGCTATTCCCGTCTCGGCTGCGGCCCCGGCGGTCTGTACGATCATAACCGGTCCGCCGATATTGTCGGTGGAAATGTTGCCGGCCACCAACTGCCGCAGGAAATCGCCGGTGAGGCGCATCAGCTCCACTGTCTTTTGGGCTCCGGCTTTTACGGCTTCGAGTGGGGGGAAGTGCTTCAGGTAAGTCTCCTGCAGCGGCGAGATGCCGATAAGAAAACGCCCCTGGGAGCTCTGTTCCGGCAGCATGGTAAAGCGAAGGCGCTCCTCCGCACGCTGTACCTCCACGGTCACCTCGGCCCCGCCCGCGGCATTGATAACTGTGCCGACATCGTACCAGCTGTTGATGGGCGTGCCGTTGATGGCGACGATGCGATCCCCTTCGCGCAGGCCCGCTACCCGGGCGGGATCCCCTTCGAAAACCTCGCCGAGTACCGCGGCCTGCTCCGGAAAAATCCCGACACTGCGCAGGTCGTAGCTCTCACCGGCGACCTTGGCGAGCTGCAAATCCTGGTTCTGTCCCTGACGGCTAACGGTGACGCTCACTTCTTCTTTGGCTGCCATGGCGAACACCGAATTGGCTTCTTCCCAGGTCGCGACCCGGCGCCCTTCGATACTTGCGAGCAGATCCCCTTCACGAAAGCCGCTGTCGTCGGCCGGGCTTTGCGTGGCCACATGGCCGACCTGTGGCGTGGCGATCTGGTAGGCGGGGGTATGTATCCCGACAAGGTAGGCGACAGGCAGGATGAGAAAGGGGAGTAACAAGTTGGTCAGCGGTCCCGCCGCCACAATGGCCATGCGGGTGAAAACCCCTTTGTTGGTGAAGGCTCTGTCGTCGTCGCTGCTGACGGGCGCTTCGTCGGGGTTGTTCTTGCGTTCCCCGTGCATCTGGACATAGCCCCCAAAGGGGAGCAGGCAAACCAGGTATTCCGTTTCCCCTTTTTTCCAGCTAAGCAGACGGGGACCGAAACCGAGAGAAAAACGCAGGACCTTGACGCCGGACCATTTGGCGACGGCAAAGTGACCCAGTTCATGAACAAATATCAGGATGCCGAGGGTAATAATCCCCCAGAAAGCGGTCATCATGGTTGGTCTCCAGAGTAGGGTGTCCTGTCGACTTGGGGATCAACGCGAGGCGATAGGACGTCGAATCCGATGGCGCAGGCTGGCAAAGAGGGAAGAAAGCAGATATCCCAACCCCGCCAGCAGAACGGTAGTGGCCCCGGCGGGAAGATCCGGCTGGTAAGAGATGAAGAGCCCGCCGGTGGTAAAAAAAGCCCCAAAAAGCGTCGCCAGCACCATCATTTTAGCCAGGGAATGGACAAAATGTCCAGCAATGGCTGCCGGCAAGGTGAGCAGGGCGATGACCATGATCAAACCGACCACCTGGATCAGGATGACGACGGTCAACGAGACGAGGGCAAGAAGCAGCAGATAGAAGAGGTCAACGCGAACACCCCGTAGTCGGGCGAATTCCTCATCGAAGGCCACGGCCAGAAATTGCTTGTAGAAAAGCAGAATGACCAGGGCGATAGCCAGGTCGAGGACGAATATCAGGTAGAGATCCTGCCGGGGGATCATGAGAATGTTGCCGAAGAGATAGCTCATGAGATCGACGTTGTAGCCCGGGGTGCGGGCAATGAACAGCACGCCGGTGGCCATGCCCACCGACCAGAGGGCGCTGATGATGGTGTCTTCCTGCTGTTGCCAGTGCAGGTTGATCCAGCCGATGATGCCGGCTGACAGGAGGGCGGCCACAATGGCGCCGCCGATGGGGCTGTAGCCGAAATAGTAGGCAATGCCCATGCCGCCCAGAACGGCATGGGCGATGCCGCCGGCAATATAGCCGATGCGCTTGACCACGACAAAGGAGCCGACGATACCGCAGGCGATGCTGGCCAGCAAACCGCCTATTAAGGCGTTCTGCAAGAAAGTCTGGTGCAGCGCGGCGTCTAAAAAAGTTTCCATGGATCCTTTATTTCTTGATAACAGTGTGATGATGGACCATCTGCATGGGCATCCCGTAGAGGTTTTCAACCACTTCACCGCTGATATCGGAAGTGGCATGGCATACCAGGGTCCGGTTCAGGCAGGCGACCCGGCTGACGTAGCCGGAAATGAAGCCGATATCGTGGGAGACGACGATGACGGTGACGCGAGCATTGAGACGCTTGAGCAGATCGAAGACGCCAGCTTCGACGCGGGGGTCGATATTGGCCGTCGGCTCGTCGAGAATGAGAATGTCCGGCTCGCAGGCCAGCGCCCTGGCGATGAGTACCCGTTGTCGCTGCCCGCCTGAGAGGGTGGAGAGGGGGCGATTCTGCAGGTCAAGGATCTCCGCTTCGGCCATGGCTTGCCGTGCCACCTGTCGGTCTTCGTCGCCATAGCCTAAAATCCGGCTTGTCTTGCCAAGTCTGCCCTGCAAGACCGTATCGAAGACACTGATGGGAAAGCGGCGATCGAAGGTCGCAAACTGGGGTACGTAGCCCAGCTTCTGACAGGCCTGGCCGGGTTGCTGGTCGAAGACCCGTACGCTCCCCGAGGTCGGGGCGAGCAGTCCCAGGATCAACTTGAGCAATGTGCTTTTGCCGCTGCCGTTCGGGCCGACGATGCCCAGAAACTCACCCTGCTCGATGGTCAGGGTGATGTTTTCCAGGACGGGGATGTCTTCGTAGCGAAAGCAGACCTGGTCGAGTTCAATGACGGCCGTGTTCATTTTTTTTCCATAGCGGCGGCGAAGACGTCCGCAATATGGCGCATGTTGGCTGGATAGTCTTCAGCCAAAGGGTCAATGGCAATGACCGTGGCGTCGATGGAGCGGGCGATGTTTTCGGCCAGGCGCCGACTGAACTGCTCCTGCACAAAGATAACGCGGACATTCTGGGCCCTGGCATCATCGATCAGTCGGGCCAGAGTCCTGGCCCCCGGCTCCTTGCCTTCCATTTCGATGGGTACCTGCTGCAATCCGTAGGTGTCGGCAAAGTAGCCCATGGAAGGGTGGAAGATGAGAAAGCGGCGGTTTTTCAGGGGAGCCAGTTTGGCCCGGATATCCCGGTCGAGCGATTCAAGATCGCTGATCAGGGCCTGATAGTTGCGGCGGTAGGTCTCCTCTGCCTCCGGGTTGAGTGCCGCCAGCACGGACAGCACCTTGCCCGCCATGACCTGAACCAGCAGAGGGCTGGTCCAGATATGGGGATCCTTGAGCCCCTGGCCTTTCTCTTCGCCGTGGTGGTCGTGGCCAGGGTGGTGGTGACTCTCGATAGCGCGCAGGGTAATCCCTTCGCGCAGATCGATGATGCGCAGGTCGGGATTGTTGGACCGGATGCGTTCCATCCACACGGTTTCAAAGGCGACGCCGATGCGGAAATAGACGGCGGCGGTGGCCAGGGTGGCCATCTGCTTGGGTGTCGGCTCATAAGTGGCCGGGCTGCGCCCTGGGCCCACCATGACGGAGACCGCCACCTCGTTACCGCCGATGCGCTCAACGATATATTTTTGTGGCAGAACGCTGACGAAGATCTGCAGGGGGGCCGCCTGAGCCGCCAGCGCCGTCAAGATGATGAAGAGCAGGGGTAAAAATATGTTTCTCATCATGGCTTTCATTTGTCCTTCAGGACGGCCGGTCGACGCCGGCCGCAACGTTTTTTCATGCGAATTAAGGTATATAGGATGTGGGACACTTTTTCAATGGAGAATTCCCCGTGGCCGGGCTTCGACCTCAAGGGCGCTCCGGCGGTAAATAAAATATCGGTTGCCAAATGGTCGCAATCCCGCAAGAATACAAGTCGTATCCATCGCTCAGCCCAGCTTGGCCGAGACGATGAGCTCTCGCTGAAAACTTCAGGACCACACATGTTTATCATCATTCTGACCACTGTTCTTACCCTGTCGGCCCTCTATGCCCCGCAGCCCCTCCTGCCGGTCATTGTTCGGGAGTTTGCCGTGTCGTCCGAGACCGCGGCCCTGCTGACCACGGTGGCCTTTATCCCTCTCAGTGTGGCTCCTCTCGTCTATGGCTTCGTGCTGGAGACCGTTTCTCCCCGGCGCATGCTGAAGGTGGCGGTCTTTTTGCTGGCCGTAACAGAATTGTGGTTTTACTATGCCCCGTCTTTTGCCGAACTCATGGTCATTCGCCTCCTGCAGGGACTGCTGATTCCCGCCATGCTGACGGCGCTCATGACCTATGTATCCGAGCAGGCCGGCCCTTCCCGTATTCAGCGGGCCATGGCCGTGTACGTGGCCGCCACGATCCTCGGCGGTTTTCTCGGCCGGGCCTGTTCCGGCTTCATTGCGACCACCTGGGGCTGGCGCCACAGTTTTTTGGTCCTGGCTGTCAGCCTTGTTGTCTGTTTTGTCTTTCTCTTTCGTCTTAAAGGTCCCGAAGCCCTCAGTGTCAGCCGACCGCGGGCGGACTTGCTGTGGCAGACTCTGCGCCATCCCGTCTATCGCCGCATCTATCTTTTGATCTTCTGCCTCTTTCTGGTCTTTGCCGCCATCATGAACTTTCTGCCGTTCCGTCTGACCGAGATCAGCGACCAGGCCAGCGAGTTCCGCATCGGTCTCATGTATTCCGGCTATGTCATGGGCATGGTGACATCCCTGATGGCGGTGCGGGTCAGTGAAGGGCTGGGCAGCAGCAAACGGGCCATACTCGCCGGCATGACCGTCTTCTGTTTGGCGCTTCTAGGACTGGCGACCGGCCATATTACTGTTTTGTTTGTGGTCATGTTTCTTTTCTGCGGCGCCATGTTTCTGGTCCACGCCACGGCCACGGGCCACCTCAACCGGCTGGCTGCCCACCACAAAGGAGTGGTCAATGGCCTGTATGTCGCTTTTTACTATGGCGGCGGCGTGGTCGGTTCCTATGTGCCTGGACTCATTTACCGTCAATGGGGCTGGCTTCCCTTTATCCTCTGTTTGTTGGGCGTTTCCCTGGTGGGGATGCTTACGCTGACAGGGATTCAGGCGGCTGCCTCCGCCAAAATGAGTAGTTGACACCCGCCGGGACGACAGGTTATGAATGTGTTGGCCTAAAGCCTGCCACACATGTATCCGTCAACTCTTCGCAAGGTGAAAGGAAACGAAATGAAAAGGCATAGTTTCTCTCTCGTCGCCATCCTCAGCCTCCTCGTTCTGGCTACGGGATGTACGGCCCAGGAAAAAGCACCGGAAATCAAAGAACTCAAAGATCTCAAGGCCAAGGTCAGCTACAGCATTGGCCTCGATATCGGTCGTAATTTCAAGGCGCAGGGCGTTGAGGTCGATCCAGCCGTTCTTCTTAAAGGGATGCAGGACGCTCTCGCTGACGCTCAGCCTATGCTGACCGACGAGCAGATTCAGGAAACCATGACGGCTTTTCAACAGCAGATGATGGAAAAACAGCAGAAAATGATCGAGGAACTGTCTGAAAAGAACAAGACCGAAGGCCAGGCCTTTTTGGCTGAAAATGCCAAGAAAGAGGGCGTTGTCAGTCTTCCGAGCGGTTTGCAGTACAAAATCGTCACTGAAGGAGAAGGTGCTTCTCCCAAGGCTGAAGATACGGTTACCGTTCACTATCGCGGAACCCTCGTCGATGGCACCGAATTTGACAGCTCCTACGGCCGAGGTGAGCCGGCGACGTTCCCCGTCAATGGCGTGATCCCTGGCTGGACCGAGGCTCTGCAACTGATGAAAAAAGGCGCCAAGTACGAGTTGTATATCCCGGCCGAGTTGGCCTACGGGCAGCGCGGTGCCGGACCCGCCATCGGCCCTAACGCCACTCTGATTTTCGAGGTCGAACTGTTGGATATAGAGTCCAAGTAGTACAATACGGTTTAATGATGGCGGCCGCCAGGGCAACTCAGCTGCCCTGGCGGCCTTTTGTTTTGATGGATGAGCTACGACCATCCCAACCAAAGCCAAGAGAACCAAAAGAAAGCAGGTTCTCTGGAAAGGATTTTTTATGGCAGCAGCAAAAACTGGCG
Source organism: Desulfuromonas sp. KJ2020 (assembly GCF_024197615.1). NCBI lineage: Bacteria > Pseudomonadati > Thermodesulfobacteriota > Desulfuromonadia > Desulfuromonadales > Desulfuromonadaceae > Desulfuromonas > Desulfuromonas sp. KJ2020. The sequence goes on along the minus strand of NZ_JAKUKE010000001.1, from coordinate 143,536 downwards.
ATACGATCAAAGTCCATTATGCCGGGCGTCTTGACGACGGCACAGCCTTTGACAGCTCTATAGGGGGAGAACCTCTTAGTCTGACCCTTGGCCAAGGCGATGTTATTCCCGGGTTTGATGAGGCTCTGGCCGGGATGGAGGTTGGCGAGAGCAAAACGGTCACCATCAGCGCCGAGCAGGCCTATGGACCGCGCATTGATGAACTCGTAATCGAACTGGCTCGCAAGGATCTGCCGGCAGATCTGGACTTGACTCTGGGGCGTCAATTGGAGGTTACCCAGGAAGAGGGCGAGTCATTTGTCGTTCAAGTCGCCGACCTGACCGATGAGACCGTTACCCTTGATGCGAATCACCCCCTGGCCGGCAAGGATCTGACCTTCGATATCGAACTGGTAGAAATTCTCTGATATTGTGCCTGTCTTTGAGGCCGATGTCGACAAGGCCCAGAAAAAAAAGACCGGAGATTTCTTCGGTCTTTTTTTTCTGAATTCTATGCTAGGCTTATTTCGGGTGACGTATCGGTGATGACAGGGTCGACGGCGTTTTTCTTGCATCAGGTCTTCGTGGTCGGCCAATATACCCCCAACTGGGAATATGAGCGCCGCACTGTTGACCAAAAGCCTTTGTCGATTATCAATCTTTGTCGCGATGTCGGGAGGAATGCTGTGGAACGGAAGAAAATTTTACTTGCCCAGGTGCCGGAAATCGTCACTGCGATGGAACATTCCTTTTTTCATCGGGCCGGGTTCGATTTTCTGTTGGCTTCCGATCGGGCTACGGCTATGTCTCTGGTGGAAGAGGAAGATCCTGTTCTGGTCATAGTTGAGGCCGACTCCGCTCTCCTCGACGGGGCCGAGCTCGGTCGGATGATCAAAAGCGACCCTTTTCTGCGCAATACCCACATCCTGCTGATTGTCAGCGGGCAAGAGCAGGTTCAGTCAGGGAGCGTCTGTGATGCGGTGATCGTCAAACCCTTCGAGGGGAAGGATCTGGTAGCGGTCGCCTGTGATGTGCTGGGTATCGTCGATCCAGCTGCCCCGCGCATGGATGTCGAGATTCCCATCCTGTGTGGACGCGACGCTTCGCATCTGCGACCGGGTTACACGTTAAATCTCAGTACGGGCGGTGTTTTTGTCGAGACGGCCGATTTGCTTCCCGTCGATACGGCGGTGCTTCTAGAGCTATCCCTGCCTGCCGCACGCCTGGTTTGTCGGGGGCGCGTTGCCTGGGTCAATCACCCGGAATGGATCAAGGCAAAGACCTTGCCGATTGGCATGGGTATCGAATTTACCGACATGGACGAAGAGGTGCGGTCCCGGCTCGCTGAACACCTCGACGCGCTTCCCGATTAAGGATGCCGTTTCGTTCTTCACAGCCAGCGAAATACACCATCAACAAAAAAGGCACCCTCGCCAGAAGGTGCCTTTTTTGTGTTTTCAGGCTCGTACGATAATCAGGCGTCCGCCTTCCAGTGCCCATGCAGGTTGCAGTATTCTCGGGCGGTGACTTTGCTGGCGGTGATGGCAAAGGTAGCCTCAGGCTTATCCCCGGGGTTCAAGAACTGGCGGTATACTTTGCCGTCGGCAATCAACTCGATCCATTCAATGTAATGCTTTTCTTCCATCGGATGCGCAACGCTGCCGACCTTCACGGTAATAGAGTCCTGACCCATTTCGATCACGGGGACGTGTTTTTCTTTGGCGGCGTCAACCGTATTTTCGGTCATAAGCTTCATGTTCTCCCCACAGCAGACCAGGTCGGCGCCACCACCATGTAATACTTCAACGATATTGCCGCATACTTCACACTTGTACACTTCCAATCTTTTGGGCATGTGCTCCTCCTTTAATCAGTAGTTTTCGCCAAGCAGCTCAAAGTGAGCCTGTGGGTGGGCGCAAGCCGAGCATTTATCGGGGGCTTCGGTGCCTTCGTGGAGATAGCCGCAGTTGCGGCAACGCCAGACCACGGTTTCAGATCGCTTAAAGACGCGACCGTTTTCAATGTTAGCGAGCAGGTCCAGATACCGTTTCTCGTGCTGTTTCTCGGCGACGGCGATGGCCATGAATACATCGGCGATCTCGTTAAAGCCTTCTTCTCTGGCCACCTTGGCGAAGTCGGGGTACATGGTAGTGTGCTCATAGTTTTCGCCGCCGGCCGCTTCCTGAAGGTTTTCCGCGGTGGTGCCGATCACGCCCGCTGGGAAGGCTGCCGTGATTTCGACTTCACCCCCCTCCAGCATTTTGAAAAGGCGCTTGGCGTGCTCCTTTTCCTGGTTGGCGGTCTCTTCGAAAATATCGGCTATCTGTACGAAACCTTCTTTTTTCGCCTGGGCGGAAAAGTAGGTGTAGCGATTGCGGGCCTGGCTTTCGCCGGCGAAGGCAGTCAGGATGTTCTTTTCAGTTTTGGTGCCTTTCAATGAAGCCATAACGTCTATCTCTCCTTTTGTTGTGATAGGTGATGCCGTTTTCGGGCAACGGGTAAAACTATAACACGATCAGTCATAAATGCAACCGGGGCCAAAATGAATCTGTCGGCAAAGATAGAGACCAAAGCCCCCACTCAGTGAGCGACCTCGTTTTTTCGCAGAAAAGCCATTTCCTGTTCGATCTTTTCCGCGTTTCCCGTATTCAGCTCAAGGAGCCGGCGCAGGTGACTCATCGTCTCCAGGCCCATTTCAACAAAGCGGAAGCCAATGGTTTCCTGGTGAAAGTGGATGGCTTCAGCTGAGAAATGCATTACGATGTCGCTGTTTAACAGGGGGATGTCCAGTTGGCAAATATCGTTGGGTTGTAGAGGTGGCAGGCGATCAAAGTGCAGAAGAGCCCCTTTTAGCGCGATATCCTGCAAGCTGCCTTGGTACGTCCGGTCTTTGTGGGTAAGGGAGAGGGTGGTCGCGAAGGGGATGCGTCCGAAACGGCGTGGCATGGTCATGGTCATATCTCCTCAATGAAAGGGGGACCATCTCAAGTATATAGAGAAAATGACCTGTTGCCAGTATTGCAAGGCACTTTTTGCTGGGGTTCCACGAAACAAGGGCCACCGCCGAGCGGTGACCCCTGTCGGGAGTGCATGAGTTGTGAACGGAAGAGTTATTTTCTCAGACGCCGGTACAGGGCCAGACCCAAAATGCCCGAGCCAAGCAGAAGCAGAGTGCCCGGTTCGGGGACGGGCGGCGGCGTCTCGCCGTCACGTACGTAGATGCTGCCGAATTCACCATAGCTAAAGCCAGCAATATGAGCGGCGAAATGGCCATTGCCGTTGCCGGCCGGATCGGCGGAAAGAAGAAAGAAGTTGGCCTCGGTAACGGCGTTCATGTAGTCGATATCAAAACTGAGGCTGGGGGTTCTTTTGCCAGGGTCGGTCAGTTCAAGGTCAAACACGCCGAAACCCGCGGTCTGCTTGATGAAGCTAACATTCCAGGTGTCTGGGTCAAGATTGAGAAACATGCCTTCAGTGAGGCTGAGATCGGTATTAAAGTAGAACTTATCCAAGCCGAAATTTTTCCCACTATTAAGATAGTCTCCCAATTCCGAGGCTAGGTTGACCTCGAAGTGAAAGATGCTGCTGTCGACAGCGTCAACGTAGCCTGATACGGTGGCATAGGTCATGACAGGCATGCCTGGCTCGTTGGGTGTGGTTAGGTCCACAACAAAAGCTAGCGCCGAACTCCCTGTCAGTATCATGGCTAGCAGGGTTGTCAGCAGTATTTTTCTCATGGCAGCCTCCTTTCGGCTCTTCTTACGCTAATCCTGTCATTTTGATGGTTTAATATGCAAACAAAATGCCTTTTGGTAAGTGTCTAAAATGGCATTGATAATTGACCGGCAAAAAAAAATAGGAGCGTTGTGTAAAGATAAGCGACGCTTCGGGTAGGGGGCGAAGGTGCTTTTGGGGGACGATTGAGGGGCGGCCTGTCAAAAAACGGAGTTCAGCCGGGCTTGATGTGTAAAAAAAATCGACGTTTGTGGCTCGTAAGGGACTCAGAAGGAAAGCAGCTGCTCTTGTTCCAGAGTCGACAGGTGATCGACGTAATCAATGATGCCTTTAAAGGTGTTACCGAGAAAGTAGCGCTCTCTAGCCTGTATATCGGTGGGGAGCTTTGACATGTTGCGAAATATGGGGTCGTGAGCCAGAAGCCAGTTCATCAGCCTCGCCTCGCGCACATCGGGCTCGGAATCGATCGTTTCGACTGCGCCTCTTACCCATAACTTCAGTTGGTGGCGGCCCATCTGCAGATATCGGGGAGCATCGTCAACCAATCCGTAGTGGGCAAAAACCATGCGTTTCGGGGCCAGAGCCAGCAGCCGGTCGATGGAGTCGAGCGCCACCTGCAGGATGAAACGAGGTGGAGTGGCCGGGCGCATGTAGATGCCCCCAGCAACTTCGTTGCGCACCCCGGCGACTTCGCCGGCAAAAAGCAGATCGTCCACCATGTAGCTGAGGTGATGCGCAGCATGTCCCGGCGTCTGGAGCACCCGGATGTCGCCGCCGACCAGTGTGTCGGCAAAATGGATTTTGTCTGCCGGGACGGCCCCTATCTCGCCGTAAGTTTCTGCTAACGGGCCGAGCACCTTGCGGGAGCCTTGCCAAAGTTTATCGGGTGAGACCAGGTGGGGAATGCCCTCGGGGTGGCAGATGACGCGGGCGTCGGGAAAAGCCTGAAGAAGGGCTCCGGTGCCGCCGGCATGGTCGATATGGATATGGGTCAGCAGTACGTAGTCCAAATGGTCGACGCCGTGATGGTCGAGTCTCTCGAGCAGGGTAGGGATGGTTGAAAGAGGGCCGGGGTCAACCAGCAGGCTGGTGCTGCCGTCCCGGTAGAGCCAGGCACTGATGAACTGGCGGAAGCCTTCCAGCTGGGGCTGGTCAAGGTCGATGCAGTGAAGGTGGCGCAGATTCATGTGATAAGCTCCGGCCGGTGCTGTCGAGAATCACAGCCAGGAACAAAACAGGCACCTGCCGTACTGCGACAAGTGCCTGTTTTTAATTCGTGGAGCCGCCCATCGGACTTGAACCGACGACCTACTGATTACGAATCAGTTGCTCTACCAGCTGAGCTAGGGCGGCGCAGCCATGAGGTTCATCTATTTAGCGCAAATCAGCTGGGTTGTCAATCAGTTTTGGGTCGCAGTTCCGTCCGTCCGTATTGGCGGCACGGGTCAATCTTCCTGTTGGGCCGGTTCTTTGATCAGGCGATGTTTGATGCGATGGGTCAGCCCCCAGACGGCGAGGAGGACGACGGGGACCAGAGCAGCCTGTACCGTGGATTTGGAAAAGCCCAAAGGCTCCAGGGGTAGGCCGCTGAGGAGGTAGCCGAGAAGTCCCACCAGATAGTAGCTGATCGCTACAACCGAAAGGCCTTCAACTGTTTCCTGCAGTCGGAACTGGAGGCGACTACGGCGGTTCATGGCGCCGAGCAAGCCTTTGTTCTGTTCCTGGAGGGTGAGGTTGACACGGGTGCGCAGCATGTCGCCTGCCCTCTCAATGCGGCGCGAGAGGTCTTCCATCCAGTTGCTGACCGATTCACACGTCCGCATCCCGGGATTCAGCCGCCGGCTCATGAATTCGGTCGCGGTCATGTGCCCCTCGATCTTGTGCTCCCGGATATTTCTCAACCGGGAGTGCACCAGCTCGTGATAGGCACGGGTGGCTGAGAAGCGATAATTCGTTTCAGCCCGAAAGGTTTCGAGGCGCGTAGACAGCAGAGACAGGTTTTGTAGCAGGGAGCGCTCATCAACGGCACTGTCGCTGGCCTGAACCCGGGCCAGCAGGTCTGCCAACGTGCGATCCATGTCATGAAGCTGAGTCGAAAGATGCTTGGCCAAAGGAATGGACAGCTGGGCCAGCAGGCGATAGGTTTCCAGTTCGATGATGCGCTGGACGAGGCGGCCGGTCTGCTGGTCTGAACTGCCGCGGTTCTGGACCAGGAAACGGCCGAAACCGTCACTGTGCAGCCGGAAGGCGGTGCAGAAAAAGGCTTTGCCTTCCCGCGGAGCGCTGATAATGAGTTTGTGGCCCTCGAAGTAGCGCGTCAAGTCTTCGGACTCGATCGATAATGGGCCGCCATCAACCACAACGTGAAAGGCGGCAAGAGCTTCGCCCGGCAGCGCTGCCAGCCAGTCCGGCGGGATCAGCCCGATAGCGGGTTGGCGAAAGGGCTCCGGTCCTGCCTGCTCGCTGCGCAGGAAGGTCAGGGCGTAGAATTCCATATGCCTTTCCCAGCGCAGCGTGAACGCGCCGAAGTCCTGCTGATACGACCCGGTATCGGGTGGCGGCGGATTGACCGTGTAGCGACCACAGAGTTCGCAAAGACGGTCAAAGGCGTCGTCCAGCTCGTGAGGTCTCGCCATGAAGGCCAGATGACTGATGATCTGCGGCGTGGCGATGACCTGGAAAGGACGGGCGTGGAGTTCGTTGTAGAGATCGTCTCTTTGGGGATAGATAGAAAAGGGCAGGGAAGCGGGGCGCATGGCAGGGAGTCCTCCAAATAGGATGCTAGAGGATAGCCCGCAGCGGGTAAGAGTGCAACCCTGTATACGGTAGAGACGACAGAAGAGGGAGACTGGGCGAAAAAAGAAAAAGCCTGTGGCGAACCACAGGCTTTTTCACATATTGATGCTGAAAGATCGGTTTAGATCTTCCGCACGTTGGCCGACTGAGGGCCTTTCTGACCTTGGGTGACGTCAAAAGTAACGCGGTCACCTTCGGCGAGAGACTTGAAGCCGTCGCCTTGAATTGCTGAGAAGTGAACGAATACATCGGGTCCGTTGTCCTGCTCGATGAAACCAAAACCCTTTGCGTCATTGAACCATTTTACAGTGCCTTGTGCCATTTTTTCTACTCCGTGTACCCCTTGGTGGGGACTTTGTGTTGTGCAAGCTCCGGTATCTGCTGAAAATAAAAAAACACAGAACCCAAGAAGGTCTGTGTCTTTTCTACCTGATCGACGCCATGTCAATCTATCGGGCAACAGAAAATAAACAAAGCTTGCTTGATTGCGGTGACCCTAGCATGAGCGAAATTTAAAAAGCAAGCATTTTTTTATTTTTTTCATCGCAAAGGATCTTTTGGCGGCGGCCGCTGTGATTTTCGGTTTGACAGGATCAAGGGCGTTGACGTATACACTCTGGCTTTGCGCCTGCATAAATACCCCTTGCCGGGGCGGTCTTCAGGTCGAGACCGCCGACCATCTTTTCAAGAGAGGAATTTGTCATGATGAATCTGAAGCCTGAGGTTGTGGCTCAACTCGAGCGAGTGCTCGGCTCTGTGGAAATGCTTCTGCCCAAAGCGGTCAAGCCCGTCGACTGGTCGGCCTGCTATGCGGCCAATTGGCGCCGCCACTCTTTTTCAGGTTATCTCGAACCGGTCAAGGTGACGGACAATACGACCCTCGGCGAGTTGCTTGGCGTTGAAGAGCAGAAACAGATCATGATCAATAACACTCGACAGTTTCTCGCTGGCCTTCCCGCCAACAACGCTCTTCTGTGGGGCTCTCGCGGGACGGGAAAATCCTCTCTGGTCAAGGCACTGCTCAACGAGTACGCGCCGAAGGGGCTGCGGGTTATCCAGGTGGAGAAGGAGGATCTCATCTACCTGTCCGAGATATTTTCCGCTGTTGAGAACGAGCCCTATCGATTCATCCTCTTGTGCGACGACCTGACTTTTGAGGTGGGGGAACTCAGCTACAAAATGCTCAAGAGCGCCCTGGACGGCTCGGTCTACTCGGCTCCGGAAAATGTGCTCATCTACGTCACCTCCAACCGACGTCATCTGCTGCCCGAATATGAGGGGGATCATCTTGGCGGCAAGTATGTCAAAGGCGAGTTGCAGCAGAGCGAGGCCATGGAGGAAAAGGTCTCGCTTTCCGACCGCTTCGGTCTGTGGGTGGCCTTTCATGTCTTCTCACAGGACCGGTATCTCGACGCCGTGCGCCTGTGCATCGAGCGCGAGGCGCGCAAGCGGCAGGTGGAAATTCCCTGGACTCGCGAAGTGCAGCAGGAGGCCATCCAGTGGTCCCATGACAAAAGCAAGCGCTGCGGCCGCACGGCCTTTCAGTTCTCCAAGAACTACGTGGGACGATATCTCCTTAAATAAAAGAAGGTTCCCGGTAACAATTTCTACAGTTCAACGAATGGCCAGCGGTTTCACACTGCTGGCCATTCGCCGTTCAAGGGAAAATAAATTGTGACCAAGGCCTGCCGGTCAGAAATACTCCTGTAACCCCCTGGGGGTCCATTCAAAACGGGCCAGATCTTCAAAGGGGTTCTCTAACTCGAAGGAAGGAGCGGAAAGGGGGGGCGAGGACAGAAACGTGTGGGCGAAACGGCCGATCTCTTCGTCCTGAAGTTCGAAATCCGCCGCGACTTTGGTTCTTTCGACGATGACTTGCTTCCTGTCGCCAAGTTTGACGGCCACAAAAGGATTCCGATAGCTGACGGCTGGCAGCTGCCTGGCCGTTGCGTAGCCGATCAGCAGGCGTAAGCCGGTAAAGTCGATCAAGGGCCAGAGGATAGGATGGATACTCAGGCGCTCACCGTTGTTGCTCAGGGACCAGTGCTCGCGGGCAGCGTTTAAGGCCTCGAGTTGAGCGCGCTGGCGGGCAATAGCCTTGGTGGAGCCGATCAGGGTCAGGGTGCGGATGTAGCCGTTTTCGGTAAGCTGCTCGTAGTCCTTGGCCAGGTAGGGCGCATTGCGGCGCCGGGAAGCGCGGTTCTGGTAGCGGTTCTTGTAGACGAAGGAGCAGTAGTTGACCGGCAGGGGGATGCCCCGCAGGCGGCCGTGCAGGATCAGCTCGAGCGCCGTCAGTTCCGAGTCGAGCACGGTGACCTTGTCGCCGTGCAGATAGGTGTAGCCACGGGGGGCGAGGCGCTCGAAGTTGTAGGGGGTCAGGCGCAGCTGGTGCAGGTTGAGGTAATTCACCCCGGCTTCGGCCATCTCGACCATCTTCGCCTGCAGCAGTTCCTTTTCTTCAGCGATGGCGGGGATCTCGACGGTCACGGTGGAGATGTGGCCGACGGCGAGGCGCAGCTTGTCGAGCCGGTAGCCGGTGGCGCCGATATCAAAGCGGATCTCGTCGAGGCCGGCATCGCGCAGTCTCTTCATCAGGTCGGGGGTCGCCAGGGTGCCGTTGGTGTAGAGCCAGACGTGCATGTCGGCGCCGAAGCGTTTTTTGATCGCCTCGATAAAAGCCAGGGTGCGGTTGGGGGTGAGCAGGGGCTCGCCCCCGCTCATGCTGGCGCCGCGGAAGCCGAAACGCTCCAGGTAGGTGACGTAGTCGACCGGGGTGCGAAAATCCACCGTGTTGGTGGTCGGCAGACCGATGTCGTCCTGCGAGGCGGGGCAATAGAAGCAGTCGCAGTTGCAGCGGCCGTTGACGAACAGGCAGGACCAGCTCCCCTCGGCGCAGAGCCGGCACCCCGGCGAAAGGTCGCTGCAGTCAAGCTTGGTGCCGCCGCAGCCGACCAGGGCCTTGCCCGCCAGGGCATCGAGCAGCTCGCGGCGGCGGGCCGAGGACTGCTCGGCCTGCTGCGGGCCGAGAAAGGCGAGGCGGTCGTAGCGCTCGCCGTATTCGCTGCGGTTGGCCTCGACGAGCCGGGCTTTGCCTTCGGACGATATCCCTGTGATCATGCGGCCTCCGCGCCACGAAAAGCACCCCCTCCGGTAACGGTGAAGAGGGTGAAAACGCGCGGAATATAGATGATTTTTCGCCAGGAACAAAGAGATATTTTCGCGGCGGCACAGCGAAGAATTTTAGCTTGTCATTTCAATAGGTTGTCGAGGCGCATTTTCCCGTCACACGCCCGGTTCGCCTCCCTCGGGCGTGTGCATTTGCCGGTGCAGCGAGGCCGCGAGGACGCCGATCAGCAGCACGCCGGCGCCGAGAATCCCCCAGAGAAGATATTTCTTCCAGGGGATGGGCAGAGGGCCCGGCAGCCGCCTCTCGTCGCCCCCCAGCACGTATTGCTCGCCGGCGATCGCCACCGCAGGGGGCATCCCCGAGGTCTGTCCGTTGCCCTTAGCACGCAGGAACGCTTCGACCGGCGTGCTGGACGCAAGCACCTGGCCGCTGCCGTAGGCGAGACGGAAGGGGGCTTCGCCCTGAGCGAGAAAGACCAGGGTATCGGGCTGCCAGCCGAATTCCAGCACCGGGGCGGGGTGACTGGTCTCGCCGTCCTGCTTGAAGGTCAGGATCCAGAGGCGGTCCCGCGTCGGGGGGAGGGTGATGGCGTCGTTGCGCAGCTCCTGGCCGCGGATATTCAGGGTGTAAACCAGTCCCCGCCATCGTTCACTCCGGGGATGTTCATGGCTGGCGGCCGAAAAGAGCCGCGCCTGCGCCAGGGGGTTGTTGCCGGGCAGGCGAATGCGCACCGAGTCGACGGGGACGGCGCCGCCCAGATCTACCCGGTAGCTCCCGGGCTGGCCGGCGATGGGCATGGCTTCCCGCTCGAAGCTCTGGCGGGGGGGCTGCCCCACCGGGATGTCAATACGGGTGATCACGGCGACGGACGCCAGGGCGAGGGCCTCCTGGCCGGCCGGCCAGCGCAGGCGCAGGAAGGTCACCCGGGTGCGCGGCAGGGAGATCTTCTGTTGCTCGAGGTGATGTCCCTGCCAGGTCAGGCTGGCCACGGCCGAGGTGGTCAGAGGGCGCCAGCGTTTGAGGTCGTCGCTCGCCTCGAGAATCACCTGACCCAGAAAGTTCGCATCGGTCTGCTGCCAGCTCAGCTGCAGCCCATCAATACTGTCATCCAGGGCGCTTGCGTCGATCAGGTAGGCGGCGACCGGGGTGTCGGCGGAGGGTGGGGGCGAATCGCTGGTGCGCACATCGACGATGGTTTCTTCGGCCGAGCGCTCAACCCGCAGGGAGAGATCGTGGCCGAAGGACTCCGGCTCTCCCCGCAGGGGAAAGAAGGGGAGCTCGGTAGTGAGCGTCTCTTCGCGCTGCCGGGTGCGGGAAGACTGGCGCAGAGTGTGAGGCACCACCTGGTCATCGGCGTTGAAAACCCGCAGATCGCCCAGGTCGTCGCGAGTGACCCCCTGGTAGACGTCGAGGGGGAGTGTCACTTCGACCAGGGCGTTGTCTTCCGTCATTTCCAGGGGCAGGCCGTAGGCGAATGCCTCTGGCCGCGGGGCCGCTGCGGCTGGGCCGGAAGCGCCGGCCAGGACCAGGGTAAGGGTCAGGGTGGCGAATAGCGTTTTCATGAAGTCTCCGAGCCTTCCCGGGAACGCAGGGGCAGAGGTGCCAGGTAGCCGATGACCAGACAGATCACCCCGACGCCGATGAAGGAGACGATGCGTTCGACTGTGCTGGTGTTGGCGAGGTCGACTGCAAAGAGTTTGAGGATGACGACGGCGACCAGGCCGGCCCCTACCAGCCACAGCACGCGTACCTGCCGTCGCGAGGCCCAGAGCATGATCATCAGGGCCGACAGGGTCCAGAAGATGGAGAGGGAGGTCTGCACCAGGTCGGAGTCAGCCATCGCTTGAGAAGAGAAGCGCACCCCTCCCCAGTGGTGCAGGGTGCGGATGAGCACGGCGTTGAGCCAGAAGAAGATCGTGCCGCCGAACAGGGCCAACCGGGGAACGCGCTCGAGACCAAAGGGCCGCTCCCCCAGATGGCGGGTGAGCGTGGTGCTCCAGAACCCCATCGCCAATAAGACAAAAGCCTGGGTCAGGTCGAGGGGGTTGATCAGGGGGAGATACGGCAGTGGCCTCGCCCCACCCGCATTGATGAGATTAATCTGGATCGAGCCCACCCACAGAGCGAAGACCACCGGAGTCAGGCCGTAGACCAGGTAGGTCCGCCGGTAATCCGTGAGAGGCCACAGAGGGGAATTCCAGCGGCGGCTGAGGACAAGGACGAACAGTCCCGGTACCAGGGCACCGGTGACCAGCGGCCAGATATTGCTGCCGTGGACCAGGTGGTTGGTCCACCAGGCCGCCTCCCAGGTCACCAGGCCGATGAGCAGCAGCAGCGTCCCCAGGTGCAGGATACTGAGGTAGTGGGCAAGGCTGCTCTGCCGGTCGCGGTGGAGCAGGGCATAGAGGACGCCGAAGGCCAGAGGCCAGGCGATCACGCCGCCGTGGGTGAAGGGGTGGCCGTTCACGGTCCAGAACGCCTGGATGAAGGAGAGGATCATCGCCGGCAGCAGCGCCTTGTAGACGTGCTTCATATCCTCCCATTGCTGCTTTTCGCCGATAAAAAAGGCGAGGGCGGCGGAGAGGGCGAAGAAAACCAGGCGGGTTGCCGGCCGGTACGGGAAGTGGATAAAGGTGTCGATTTCCTGCAGGCCGCCGCCGAACCACCACAGCAGCGCCCAGACCAGGGCGAGGGCGCTTTCCAGGCGGACGGTGGGGACGCTGTCGCGGTAACGGTAGAGCGTCCCGGCACTGAAGAAGCCGGCGAAAGCCACGGCCAGGCAGCCAAGAAAGGCGCTGTTGACCAGAGGGAAATCCGGCGTCGGCGCGGCGGCGGTCAGGAAGGCGAAACCGGCCAGAGGCTGAAGGGCGAGGCCGAAGGCGCGGGGCATCCAGCGCCCCTTGCGGAGGGCGAGCCAGACAATGGCCGCTCCTTCAAGGGCCCAGGCGGCAGAGGTCCAGCGGCCGTCGAGGGCCAGGGGAATGGCGATGGTGCCGAGCACCACGCCCGTCGCCATGAAAGCCTCCACCAGGGTGCGCATGGCGGGACCGCTGCGGCGGAATAGCGCCCAGGCGGTGCCGGTATAGAGCAGACCCGCCGCCAGGGCCGTCCAGGCCAGGCCGTATTCGTAGGGCCTCACCAGCGCGGCCTGCAGGCCGAAGCAGACGATGGGGGTGCCGAATACCAGAGTGCCGTCGACGTAGCCCTTGAAATCGAAGGGCTGGTTGCGGGCGAAGAGAATTCCCAGGGCGAAGTAGAAGAGGAAGAAGAGGATGAGGAAAGGCTCGGTGGTGGAGAACAGCTCGGGACGGTAGTTGCCGTGTCCCCACAGGGCGCCGATGGCAAAGGTGAAGATAAAGCCGAGCAGGTTGAGTTCTCGCCAGGAGCGGTGCCAGGCTGTGTAGAAGATGCCGGCGTTGAGCAGGGCGTAATAGCTGAAGAGCATGATGTGGCTCCCGCCGCCGGTCGAGGTCAGGATCGGCGCCAGAAAGCCGCCGAGGATACCGATGACGGCGAGGCTGCGGGCGTCCTGCACGATGGCGAGGGTAGCCGAAAAGATCGACAGAGTGACGAGCAGGGGCAGGACCAGTCCCGCCGGCAGCAGGTGGTAGAGGCGCATCGCCGCGAAGATGGTCAGGTAGAGGATGCCGACCGCGGCCCCCTGGACGATCAGGGCGTAGGCCGGTTTCCTTGCCCGCAGACGCCAGCCGAACAGCAGCAGGGCGATGGCGCCCAGACCGACCCCCAACAGACGGATTTCGATGGGAATGATATTGCGCTCGGCCGAGTATTTCAGCAAAAAGGCGACGCCGAAGAACAGCACCACCACCCCGGCCCGTACCACCACGTTGCCACCGGTAAAGTAGGAGACCAGGATGTTCCACAGCTCGATCTGGGGCGCCGGTTTCTGCGCAGGCTTCGGGCTGGGGCGGGGCGCCGCCGGGCGGGGTGGGGGTGGTGTCGGCCTGGCCACTGTCGAAGGGGGCGCCGGCAGCGGTTCACTCTCGAACAGAAACTCCTCGCTGGGGGCAGTCGCCTCACCCGGCGCCTCGGCGCGGCGGGGTTCAGTGGCCCGTTTGTCTTCCTCTGGCGATTGCAGAGCCTCGTTCAGGCGATATTCCAGGTCGCTCAGGCGGGCCTGCAGGTACTGCAGGCGCATCCACAACCAGACCAGAAGACCGCCGATGAGGGCGCCTAGTAGAAAGCGGTGGTGGGAACTGTAGAGGAAGGCGCCCGCAAGCACGCCAATCAGGGTGACAATGATCTTCATGGTGTCTCCGCAGATGAAGGTTGTGTTCGAAGTGATAGCCGGTTCGCCACGAGCATTGCAAAATTGTCACCAAGCCGGACCACTCCCTTCATGTCCCGCAAAAACAAGAGATTAGCCTGTCCTTAGACGTTTTGCTCCTGGACGGAGTCCGGTATTTGGCGGTCTGACGACGCATTTACGAGGCCACCATAAAAAAAGCCGACCCTGTGGGGCCGGCTTTTTTGCCAAAGGCTGCGTATCAGTCCAGCTTTTGGACCAGCGCCGCCGCCATGCCGGTGTAGCTGGCCGGGGTCATGACCAGCAGGCGCTGTTTGTCCTCCTCGGCCAGTTCCAGCCCCTCGACAAAAGCGCGGATGGTCTCGCGGTCGATCTGCTGGCCGCGGGTCAGTTCCTTGAGTTTCTCGTAGGGCTTCTCGATCCCCGCCTTGCGCATCACCGTCTGAATCGGTTCGGCCAGCACTTCCCAGGCGCGGTCAAGGTCGTCGGCGAGCTTGTGCTCGTTGAGCTTGAGCTTGCCCAGCCCTTTGAGGGTGGAGCGGTAGGCGATCATGCTGTAGCCGAAGCCGACCCCCATGTTGCGCAGCACGGTGGAGTCGGTCAGGTCCCGCTGCAGGCGGGAGATGGGCAGTTTCTGGGAAAGGTGGCAGAAGATGGCGTTGGCCAGACCGCAGTTCCCCTCGGAGTTCTCGAAATCGATGGGGTTGACCTTGTGGGGCATGGTCGAGGAGCCGATTTCGCCCTTCACCGTTTTCTGACCGAAGTAGGCCATGGAGATATAGGTCCAGATGTCGCGGTTGAGGTCGGTAAGGATGGTGTTCCAGCGGGTCAGCCCGTCGAAGAGTTCGGCCATGTAGTCGTGCGGCTCGATCTGGGTGGTGAAGAGGTTCTGCTTGAGCCCCAGCTCCTTCTCGATGACTCCTTTGGCCAGGGCTATCCAGTCCACTTGGGGATAGGCGCTGAGGTGGGCGTTGAAGTTGCCGACGGCGCCGTTGAGCTTGCCGAGAATCTCCACCGCGGCGATGTTGTCGCTCTGCTTCTGCAGGCGGGCGACGAAGACGGCCAGCTCCTTGCCAATGGTGGTGGGCGAGGCGGTCTGGCCGTGGGTGCGGGCCAGCATGGGGACGTCCTTGAATTCGACGGCCAGTTTGCGCAGGTGGGCGATGATCTGCTGCTGGAGCGGGCTGAGGGCGGCGAGGCCGTCCTTGAGCATCAGCGCGTGGGAGAGGTTGTTGATGTCTTCCGAGGTGCAGGCGAAGTGGAGGAATTCGGAGAGGTTCTCCAGAGAAGTCCCGGCGATTTTGTCCTTGAGATAGTACTCGACGGCCTTGACGTCATGGTTGGTGACGGCTTCGATGGCCTTGACCTTTTCCGCTTCAGCCGGGGTGAAGTCGGCGACGATACTGCGCAGAAAGGCCTCTTCGCTGGCGGTGACGGCTCGGCATTCGGGGATACCGGCTTCGGCGGCCAGGGCCAGAAGCCAGAGGACTTCGACCTTCACCCTGTTGTGCAGCAGGGCATATTCGGAAAAACACTCGGTCAGCTCGGTAACCTTGGATGCGTAACGCCCGTCGAGGGGGCTGATGGCCGTAATCATGACTGTCTCCTTTGGCGTGAAATTGCCCGGCAATATAGCCCAGTCCCGCCCGATCTGCAACCCCGCTTCTTGTTTCGATTGGACCCGAAGAGTTAAGCCCACATAAAAAAATAAAACAGTATTATAAAAAATGATTGCATTGATGGGATTGTTTTTCTATTATTTCGCAACCATTTAAAAATTAGGTATTTAAAAATCGATAAGCGTAGAACGTTGTAATAAATTTTCGCATATTTGGTGTAAAGCATGGGGGTTGGTGATGCGTGTCAGGGGGCGTGGCGAATACAGCGTGCAGTCTGTGGAGAATGCCTTGATGTTGCTTGAGGCGCTGGGCGAGCAGGATGACGAGGTGACTCTGTCTCAGTTGAGCGAGCGCCTGGGGATGAATAAGGCGAGTGTCTTTCGTTTGTTGGCGACCTTTGAGAATCGTGGGTATGTCGAGCGTCGCCAGGGGGCGGGAGGGTATGGTCTGGGTCCGCTGGCCTATGAGGTCGGCCAGAAACTCCTTTCTCGTATGGATCTGCTGCGGAAGTCAAAACCCGTCATGGAGGGACTGGCCCGCGAGTATCGGGAGGCGGTCTATCTGGTGGTGCGCCGAGGGGGGGAAGCGCTGTTTCTGGATGGCGTGGACAGTTCTCATCAGGTGAAGGTGGTTTCTCTGGTGGGGAAGCGGTTTCCTCTGGAGGTGTGCGCGGCGGGGCGGGTGTTGCAAGCTTTTGAGGGCGGCGGGCCCGGTGCGGTGGCGGGCTGCCTGGAGGCCGTTTTGTTGCCGGCTGAGGATGCGGCGATTCGAGAGTGTGGTGCCTGCGCCGATCTGCACGGTGTCGGGTTGGGCAGCGCCGCCCTGGCGGTGCCCTTGCTGGCTTCCGGTGGGCAGGCGGTTGGCGCGCTGACTGTGGTTGGGCCTGATTTCCGTCTCGATGCCGACGGGTTGTCGATGGGGTTGCTGGCCGCCCTGTGCGGGGCTGCGGAGGTGGTCAATTCGCGGATGGGATTTCCTTCCGGTTGAATTGTGAAGCATTGTCGCGAACTGTTTTAGGTGGTTAAGTGGCTAAATTGAAATACTTTTTTAAATTTTCACGGCATTTTCCGGGCGACTGTTTTCAAAAAATTCAAACAGAGTTTTAAATTTTTATTGACATGTGAAATTCTTTGGCGATAATTGGAACAAAAGTCAATGAAATAAGGTTTTGTTGAAAATAACAATGTTACTCGAAATTGGATGTTTTTGATTTGATAGAGCGGTTAAAGGTGGCTTTCAGTGTGGGGGTTCCGGTTCAATTAAACTGCTTTTTTAGTTAGGAGGTGCTCAGGCAAAATAGACGAAATGATTTTTGCCGTTAGAATGAACATTGGGTTTAGAAACGAAAGGGAAGGTTTCGCATGGTGAAATGGCGATGAGCCATTTTCCCCAACCAGGAGGAGGTTTTTATGGACAGAAGTGCACAAGCGTATTGGAAGGCGGTTCTAACACTGGTGGCTCAGATCCTGGCGGTCTGGTTTGTGGTGTCCTACGGGGCGGGCATCCTCTTCGCCGATGCCCTCAACAACATCAGTCTGGGTGGCTACCCGCTGGGCTTCTGGTTCGCTCAGCAGGGATCGATGTACATCTTCGTGGCTCTTATCTTCATCTATGCGTATCTGATGGGTAAGATCGACGAAAAATTTGACGTTCACGAGCAATAAGGGAGGAGCCTACATGAGTCTCGCAGCAATCACCTATCTTGTCGTTGGTCTCACTTTTGCTCTGTATATCGGTATCGCCCTTTGGGCCCGAGCTGGGAGCACCAGTGAATTCTATGTCGCCGGCGGCGGCGTTCACCCTGTCCTGAACGGTATGGCAACCGGTGCTGACTGGATGTCGGCCGCCTCGTTCATCTCCATGGCCGGTCTCATCGCCAACATGGGCTACGGCGGTTCGCTCTTTCTTATGGGCTGGACCGGCGGCTACGTTCTGCTGGCCATGCTGCTGGCCCCCTATCTGCGCAAGTTCGGTAAATTTACCGTACCGCAGTTCGTCGGGGATCGCTTCTATTCCAAGGGCGCGAGCTCGGTGGCGGTCATCTGTCTGCTGACAGCTTCGTTGACCTACATCATCGGTCAGATGACCGGCGTCGGTGTCGCCTTCTCCCGCTTCCTCGGCGTCTCCAACGCTACCGGTATCTACATCGGTATGGGCATCGTCTTCATGTATGCCGTTTTCGGCGGCATGAAGGGCATCACCTACACCCAGGTCGCCCAGTACTGCGTCCTGATTCTGGCTTACACCATTCCGGCCATCTTCATTTCCCTGCAGCTGACCGGCAACCCCATCCCCCAGTTGGGCCTTGGCTCCGACATGGTGGGCAGCAGCGTCAGCCTGCTCGAGAAACTCAACCTCATCGTGACCGATCTCGGCTTCGCCGAATACACGACTTCGGTGCCGGGCAGCAAGCTGAACATGTTCGTCTACACGGTCTCCCTGATGATCGGTACGGCTGGTCTGCCCCACGTTATCGTGCGCTTCTTCACAGTGCCTAAAGTTAAGGACGCTCGTTACTCGGCTGGTTGGGCCCTGGTCTTCATCGCTATCCTCTACACCACCGCTCCTGCCGTGGCCGCCATGGCCAAGATGAACCTGCACGCCACCGTCAACAAGGCTGTTCATTCCGGCGGCGACATGTATGCCACGGAAAACAGCATCGTGTACGATGAGCGTCCGGCCTGGATGCAGCGTTGGGAAGTTACCGGCCTGCTCAAATTCGACGACAAGAACGGCGACGGCCGCATCCAGTACTACAACGACAAGACCAAGAACCCCGAGGTTCTGGCCAAGGCCCAGGCGGCCGGCTGGCAGGGCAACGAGCTTTCGGTCAACGCCGATATCATGGTTCTGGCCAATCCTGAGATCGCCATGCTGCCCAACTGGGTCATCGCCCTGGTAGCGGCCGGTGGTCTGGCCGCCGCGCTCTCCACCGCGGCTGGTCTGCTCCTCGCCATCTCCTCGGCTATCTCCCATGACCTGCTCAAGGACATGTGGATGCCCAACATGAGTGAAAAGGGCGAACTGATGGCCGGTAAGATCGCCATGGCTTGCTCCATCATCGTGGCCGGCTATCTCGGCCTCAACCCGCCGGGCTTCGCCGCCGGTACCGTGGCTCTGGCTTTCGGTATCGCTGCCAGCTCCCTCTTCCCCTGTCTGATGATGGGTATCTTCAACAAGCGGATGAACAAGGAAGGCGCCATCGCCGGTATGGTCGCCGGTCTGCTGGTTACTCTCTTCTACGTCTTCGCTCACAAGGGGATCTTCTTCATCAAGGGCACGGACTATCTCGGCCTGATCGGCGGCGCCAACTCTTTCTTCGGCATCACCCCCGAGGCCTTCGGCGCCATCGGTGCCCTGATCAACTTCGGTGTGGCTTATGTGGTCAGCAAGATGACCGCCGCTCCTCCCGAGCACATCCAGCACCTGGTCGAAAGCGTCCGCGTACCTCGCGGCGCCAAGGCTGTGGATGGCAGCCACGGGCACTAGGATTTACCCAGTCAATGTGCAGAATGTCAGTTGGATTTTCTTACCCCGCCAGTGCGCTGGCGGGGTTTTTTTTCAGAATTTTATTGATTGAGACCTTCCTCATCGGGTAAAAATGGGTTCGTTTTAAACGGTGTTTGAGTTTTACAGAGGATGACGGGAGACTGATTATGTTTGCACATTATTTTGATTTCGTGATGAGGTGGGTTTTGGTTCTCGCCCTCTTCCCCATGGCCTTCTTCTGGCTGCGACGGGCCTGGCGGATATTCGGCAAGCGCGATTATTCTGAAGTCGCCCTCAAACGGGGGGAGTCGCCCCCGCGTCCGGAAAAATGGGCCACTCTGGTGGGTCTGATCAATCTCGCCGCCGGGCTGGTGGTGCTGGGAACCGCCCTAGGGGCTCTGCGCGGTGTGGGACCGCTGCAGAATCCGCAATCCTGGATCGCCGTGGCCGGTTCGACCATCTGGATCAAGATTTTCCTCGATTTCATCATCAGTCGGCAGGCCCATCCGATGAATCTGGGCCGTAAAAAGAAGAAAGACTCCTCCGCCTCCTGAGGCGGGGTGTCCCGGTTTAAAAAGTGAAAGAAGCTTCCCGTGCCAGGAGGCTTTTTTCGTATGGCGGATCACCAGAGCAAAGTGAGGCGGGCAACAGCGGGGTTGGTATGGATTTGATCAGGACATTGCAGGATACGGAGCCTTTCAGCCAACTCCCGGCGGAGATTCTGGCCGATTTCGAAGAGCATGCCGTCGTCCAGAAATTCCCGCCCCACACCCATATTTTCCACCAGCACGATCCCCCCACCGGCTACCTCTACCTGATCAGCAAAGGCCTGGTTGAAATCGTCGCCCTGACGCCAGGCGGGGTGGAGATGGTCGTCGACTACCGCAAGGAGGGGCAGTTCTTCGGCGCTACCCCCATTTTTACCGGCGAGCGCTATACCGCCGGAGCCCGCACGGTGAAAGCGACGGAGTGCTACCTGCTGCCGCAGGAGCTGCTGACCCGCGCCGCCAAGCACTGCCCTCAGATTACCGAGCATTTCACCCGCACAATCCTCTCCCGCGTACGCAGCCTCTATTCGGATATGGTCGAGGATCATACCCAGAAGGCGCTGACGCAGATGGAGGCCTACCCGTTCAAAAAGCGCCTGTCCGAGATCATGTCGTCACCGGTGGAGACCTGTGAGCCGACGACCTCGGTGCGTGAGGTGGCCCGTTTGATGATTGAACGGGGCATTGGTTCGCTCATCGTTCGCGATGACCAGAAGGCCGCCGCGGGAATCATCACCGAGCACGATCTGGTGCGCAAGGTCATGGCGCGGGAGGGCACCGATTGCGACACCCTGACCGCCGCCGAGGTAATGACGCCCAATCCGCATACCATGCCCGTGAATGCCTACATGTACGAAGCCACCAGTTTTCTCATGGGGCATCGCATCAAGCACCTGCCGGTCATCGATCGCGGCGAGGTGGTGGGTATGGTGACCCTGCGCGACCTCATGAAGTACCGCAGCCAAAAGTCGATGATCCTGGTGGGCAGCGTCAAAGAGGCTCGCTCCATTGACGAGCTGGTGACGGCCCGGGCCAGTGTGGTCAAGGTGGCCAAAGCTCTCATGGGGGAGGCGCGTTCCCATTTCGAGACCATGGAGATCCTCTCCTACATTCATCACTGCATCATGCGGCGCTGTTTTGATCTCATTATCGAGGAGATGAAGCAGGAGGGGATGAAACCGCCGAATATCCGGTTCTGCCTCATTATCATGGGCAGCGGCGGGCGCAAGGAGATGCTGCTCAATCCGGACCAGGACAACGGACTGCTCTACGAAGATTTCCCCGATTCGGAGCTGGAGCGGGTCGAGGCCTTCTTTCAGCCTTTTTCCGAGCGACTGGTTCAGGCCTTCGAACGCATTGGCTATCCCCTGTGCAACGGCAAGGTCATGGCCAACAACCCCTACTGGCGCGGACGGCTCAAGGACTGGCAGGAGCGCATCAACCGCTGGATCACCGTGCCCGAGCCGAAGCGGGTCATGTATTCCACCATCTTTCTCGACTTCATGCCTTTGGCCGGTGACGCGACCCTCTGTCGGGATTTGCGCAGCATCCTGCATGACGCCTTGCGGCGCCACCCGATCTTCTTCTTCTACCTGCTGGAGAATGATCTGAACCTCAAATCCCCTCTCGGCATGCTGGGGCGCTTCGTGGTGGAAAAGAGTGGCGAACACAAAGGTCTAATCTCTCTGAAACAGGCCGGCAGCGTTTTTATCGTCGACTGCGTGCGCATGTTTCTGCTGGAGAAGGGGGTAGATGCCACCACCACGGTGGAGCGGCTGGACGAGCTGGTGCGGCTGGGCGTCTTCAATCACGAAACGGCCGAACATCTCAAGGCAGCCTTTGAAGCTTTCACATTTCTGCGCCTGCGCCACGAAATCGCCCTCATCGAGCAGGGGAAAACCCCTTCCCACTACATCGATCCCTACGCGCTCTCCAAAAACGAGCAGGATATCCTGCGCGAGGCCTTGCGGGCCGCCGCCAAACTGCAGGATTCCACCAAGCGTCACTTTGGGCGGGGCATGCGTAGCTGACCTTCCGATCCAGCCGGTTTTTCCCTTTCCCCTTGCGCCGTCGTCCGGCGGTCACTATATTACCTCTTCACTAATTTTCGCCTGCTTCCACGGGAGGTCCTATGCAGATGATAAAAGTATGGTTGTTGATTTTGTTCGCCCTGTTGCCGGCCTGCACCGACAGCGAGCCGAAAACGGCGGCGGCACCGCCGCCGGTGGCGGTTTCCGGGCCGGCGGCTGAACAGGCCGCGGGTCCTTTTCTGGTCTTTTTTCTCGATCCTAACGGCGGGCCCTGCCGCCTGCAGAACGACATTCTGAACCGGATGGCCAATGAGCTGGATGGCCAGGCCGAGCTTCGCTATGTGCAGACGACAGTGCCGACGGACCTCAACTATTTCTACGCTTACGGTATTCGCGGCCTGCCGGCGCTGGTGCTGGTCGATGGCGAGGGGCGCGAAATCAGGCGTCTTCCCCCCGGCGTGCGTAGCGCCGAGGAAATCCGTCAACTGCTGAAAAGCGCCGCGAACCCGTGAGGTCATGATGCCTCTTGATTTGTCGCTGTCCTCGCTGCTCATGGCTCTGGCCGCCGGTTTTGCCAGCCTGGCTTCCCCCTGCGTGCTGCCCGTCGTGCCCATCATCGTTACCGGCACGCCGCAGGACCACCGGCTGCGCCCCGTCCTCATCGTGCTAGGACTCAGCGTCAGTTTTATCGCCATGGGGGCGGTGAGTTCCCTCTTTGGCGGAGCCGTGGCCGGTGTCATGCCGACGTTGGAGAAGGTGGCAGGGGTGGTGGTCATCTTCTTTGGCGTCCTCATGCTCTTCGACGTCAACCTCTTTAAACGCCTCACCTTCTTTGCGCGCCTGCCGGCGGCGGGGTCGGGGCGCTGGTCGGGGCTGATCCTCGGATTGACGCTGGGGCTGGTGTGGATCCCCTGTGTCGGCCCCGTGCTGTCAGGGCTGCTGGCCCTGGTTGCCACGGACGGCCGCCTTTCCGTCGGGCTCCTGCTGCTGGCCGTCTACTCCCTCGGGTTCGCCATCCCCATGCTGCTGGCCGCCTACGCCAGCCAGTCCGTGCGCCAGAAAATACGCGCCGTCAACCGTCACCCGCTGGCTGTGCGACTGGTCAGCGGCCTGCTGCTCATCGCTTTCGGGGTCTATATTCTGAAGGCGGGGATGCTGAGCATCGGCTTCACCACGGCATGAACGGCCCCCTGAGGTGCCGCCAGGATATCCCATGAACGTCATCGACATAACCGATCTGCACAAAAGCTATGGTGCCCGCACCGTCCTCGCCGGCATTGGCCTTACCCTTGGCGAGGAGGAGAAGGTCGGGGTCATCGGTCGTAACGGCTGCGGCAAGTCGACGCTGCTGCGCATTATTGCCGGGTTGGAATCGGCCGATGCCGGGCGGGTCATCCGCAAGCGGGACCTGACCGCCGTCTACCTGCCACAGGAGCCGGAACTCGACCCCACCCAGAGTATCCGCCAGACCCTTGATGCCGCCCTCGGCGAAGCGCGCCGCCGGCTGTCCCGCTTTCAGACTATCTCCGACGAACTGCACACCGCCCACGGGGAGGCCGCCGAGCGTCTGCTGCACGAACAGCATGAAATCCAGAGCTGGCTCGACCTGCACGGGGCGTGGAATCTCGATCACAAAGTGGCTGACCTGTGCGGCCAGCTCGGTCTGGTCGATCCGCGGCAGCGGGTGGGGGAACTCTCCGGCGGCGGCGTCAAGCGGGTCGCCCTGGCGGCGGCGCTGCTGCGCGAGCCCGAACTGCTGCTGCTCGACGAGCCCACCAACCACCTGGACGCCGACACCGTCGCCTGGCTGGAAACGGCCCTGCGCACCTTCGCCGGGGCGGTGATGCTCGTCACCCATGACCGCTATTTTCTCGATCGGGTCGTCAACCGCATGTTCGAGATCGATCAGGGTCAACTGACGTCCTTCGCCGGTGGGTACAGCGCCTACCTGGAGCAGAAGCAGGAGCTGCTGCTGCGCGAGGAACGCTCGCAGGACCGCCTGCTCAATCTGCTGCGACGGGAAGAAGCCTGGCTGCGGCGCGGGGCCAAGGCCCGTACCACCAAGCAGAAGGCGCGCATTGACCGGGTCGAACAGCTGCAGGGGCAGAAGAAGACCGGTTCCGGCCGGGAGATGAAGCTCGAACTGGAGATGGGGCAGCGCCTGGGTGGTACCATCCTCGAACTCGCCGGGCTGACGGTCGAGATGGAAGGCCGCCCCCTCATTCGCGACCTCGACCTCATTATGCGCAAGGGGGAGCGTATCGGCATCCTCGGTCCCAACGGCTGCGGCAAGACCACCCTGCTGCGTACCGTTCTCGGCGAGCTGTCGCCGGCTGCCGGCACCGTCGTTCTCGGCAAAAACACGCGTATCGGCTATCTCGATCAGGCCCGTAGCGGCCTCGATCCCGAGCAGTTCGTGCACGAGGCGGTGGGGGAGGGGGACTGGGTCACGGTCGCCGGCCACAAACGCCACAAAATCGGCTATCTGGAGGATTTTCTCTTCTCCCGCGATGAGCAGCGCAAACGCATCTCCACCCTTTCCGGTGGCGAGCGGGCCCGGCTGCTGCTGGCCAAGCTCATGCTCGAAGAAGCCAACCTCATCATTCTCGACGAGCCGACCAACGATCTCGACATTCCCACCATGCAGGTGCTCGAAGAGGCCTTCAACGCCTTTCCCGGCTGCGTGCTGGTCGTCACCCACGATCGCTGGTTTCTCGACCGCATCGCCACCGGTATCCTCCATTTTGAGCCGGGTGGCCGCATGCAATTCTCCGAGGGGAACTACGAGGATTTCTGCCGGCTGCAGGCCCTGCAGGCCGAGGAGGCAGCGGCGGTGAAAACGCCCCTCAAGGCCAAAGAGGCGGAGGTCCGGGTGCGCAAGCGGGCCGGGCTCAGCTACAAGGAACAGCGGGAGCTCGAAGCGGTAGAGGCGGAAATCGCCGAACGGGAAGCCGAAATGGCCGAACTGGAGGCGATGCTCTCCGACCCCGCCCGCCTGGGCGGCGACAGCGGCCGTCTTGAAGAAACGGCTCGCCAGTTTGCCGCGGCTGAAAGTCGGCTGGAGGAATTGATGGCCCGCTGGGAAGAACTGGAAGTAAAAAAAGCCGGCGAATGAGGCTCACACCCGGTTCTGGCGCAGCTCTGCCAGGGAATAGAAGGTGCCACGCCAGGTGATGCCGCCCTGCAGCAGGTTAAGGGTGACGGAGCGCAGCAGGATGTAGGTAAAGAGGGCGGCGGCCAGGGGATAGCCGGCGGCGTACCAGCGCCGGTAGCCGTGAAAGCGGGCGCCGTCAATCAGGCTGAAGGTCAGCACCGCGACGATGGCCGCGTAGAGCAGGCGGGTCGTTCCCGTCGTCAGCAGAAGGGCGGCGTAGGGCCAGACACTGACGGCCAGATGAAAAAGGGCCCCGGCGATAATCAGTGACAGGCGGTAGTCGGTGCCGGCAAAGACGTTCTTCTCCAGCCCGCGGATCACCTCGCCGACGCTGGCGTACCATTCGACGCTGATGAGGCCGCTGCCGTAGGCGACATCCTGCGAAAATCCCCCTTTTTTGAGGATCTTGCCCAGCTTGAGGTCGTCGTCCGGACGCAGGGCGATGGTGCGGTGGCCGCCGACCTCCTGGTAGGCCGTCATGCGCACCAGGTTGAAGGCGCCGATACCGATGTGACAGCGGCTTTTCGGGTCGCGGGCTTTCCAGGGGCGCACGTACATGCCGAAGATCAGACCGAAAGTGGCCCCGAAGATATTGAGAAAATGGGTGGGCATGTGCGGCACCGGCGTGGCGGCCAGGTGATCGAGCTGTTCACGGTCGAAAAGGGCGATGGCGCGGGTCAGGGTGCTCGGTTCCATGACCACGTCGGCGTCGGTGAAGAGGAGCAGTTCGCCACGGGCCAGTGCACTGCCACGCCAGAGGGCGTGATTCTTGCCAAGCCAGCCGGCCGGCAGTTCGTCGATGGTGAGCAGGCGCAGGCGCTTGTCGGTGGCGCCGAGCTCCTGCAGAATGACGCCGGTCCCGTCTTCCGAGCGGTCGTTGACCACGATCACTTCGTAGTCAGGATAATCCAGGCGCAGGATCGACTGCAGGGCCTGGCGGAGGTGGCGCTCCTCGTTGCGGGCGGCAATGACCACCGAGACTTTGGGAGGTGTGGCGGGCAACGCCGGGGCCACCTCGCGCAGAAAAGTCAGGCGGCGACTGCCGAGATAGGCGATCAGCGCCGCCGGGGTGACGATCAGCAGAGTGACGAGCCCCAGCCAGAAGAGTAAATCCATAACCGCTCCATGGGGATTTCGGTGGCGATTTCTGTCTCCACGGTAGTGCAACAGGCGGCAAAAAGGTAGAGGGAAAATGACATCGACAGACGAAAAGATGGCGCTGTGGCCAGCCTTGAAGACGGCCGTCGGCGAAGATCAGCATAGGCTGGACCGGGAGATGGCCCGCTGGAGCGAGGCCTATGGCGAGCGCGGCGGAAAGATTCATTGTAGCCGGGGCTGCCGCAACTGCTGCACGCTTCACGTCGAGGTGTCCCTGACCGAGGCCCTGCTGGTCAGCGATGCGCTCACCGTCGAACAGGCAGCGGCGGTGGAAGCCGCCGTGGAGCGCATGGGGGCGGAGCTCGCCGGCGTCGACGATTTCAAAACCTTCCTGCGCCGCTATCGGCAACGGGTTGGCGCCTGTCCCTTTCTCGATGCGGATGGGGTTTGCACGGTCTACGCCGTGCGTCCCTTCGCCTGCCGGGCCCTGCTCTCCACCCGCCCCGCCGATTGGTGCGCCATCGATTTCGCCACGCTGTCCCCGTTGGAGCGCACCCTTTTTATGGACAGTCTCGACCGTACTGTGGTCGCTTTTCCCACCCACTATGTGGCGGACACCCAGGAGCGGGCCCAGGAGCTGGAAGCTGCGGCCATCGCCGCCATGCGGGAGCGCTTTGGTCTGGCCGTCAGTGGCAATCTGCCCTATCTCGTCCATCTGCAGCGCCGGTATGGCCTGAGCGAGGCGCTGGCGCAGGGAGAAAAGGCAGTACGGGAGCTGCTGCACCATCACGGCATCGACTCGCCTTTTCTCGTTCATCTCCATACCTGAGCCCTCAGACACACGAAGGGGCGGCCCTTTCGGTGCCGCCCCTTCGTGCTCATGCCTGTCGCGCTTGCCGGTCCGTTACTTCAGCCACTCGGCCACTTTTTCCGGATTTTCATTGATCCAGCGCTTGGCGTTCTCGTAAGGGTCCGCCCCTTCTTCTTCATTCCAGATCATGACCGTGGCCATGTCTTCCGGTGTCCAGTTGAACTTGTCCAGAAAGGCGTAGACTTCAGGCTGGTCTTCCTGCAGACCCTGGCGCACGATGGTGTGGACGAATTCCTCTCCGCCAAAGATATTTTTGGGATCTTCCAGATACTTGAGGTCCCAGGCGGCGAACTTCCAATGAGGCGTCCAGCCGGTGACGACGACCCACTGGTTGTTCTTGATGGCGTCGGCCAGGGCGGCGGTCATGGTGGCGCCGGTTCCTTCAATGAGTTTGAAGTTGTCCAGCCCGTATTCGGTGAGGGCGAGCTCCGTTTTGGACATGAGGCCGGCGCCGGGGTCGATGCCGACGATACGGCCATTGAACTTATCCGCGTTGGCATTGAGCTCTTCGAGCGAGTCGATGGTGACATAGGTCGGCACGACCAGTCCGATTCGGGTACCCGTGAGGTTGGGGCCGAGGTCCACGTACTTGCCCTTGATTTCCTCCAAATAGTGGCCGTGGGTGGTCGGAACCCAGGCGCCGACCATGCCGTCGGCGTCGTTGGCGGCGAGGGCCTGATACATGGCGGCCGCACCGACAGCAGTCGTCTTCACTTCATACCCCATCTTTTCCTGCAGAACGGCCTTGACAACGTTGGTGCTGGCGATTTCGGAAGCCCACTCGACGTAGATCAGCTCAACGGGCTTTTTGGTCGGGGCGGCCGCCTGCTTGGCGGTCTCGTCTTCCTGTTTGGTGCAGCCCAAAAGTCCCAGGCTCAACAGGGCTGTCAAAAGGATAGCCAGGCGAATAAAGGGTGATTTCATCGTTTTTCTCCTTATGCGTGTTAAAGGTTGACGGACTTGCGGGTCGTGATCTTCTGGGTGATGCGATCGAGGATAATGGCGACGATGACCACGCCCAGGCCGGCCTCAAAGCCCATCCCCGGCTTCAGACGCTGGATCGCTTTCCAGACCTCGCTGCCCAGACCGCCGGCGCCGATCATGGCGGCGATGACCACCATGGACAGGGACAGCATGATGGTCTGATTGACGCCGGCCATGATGGTCGGCGTCGCCAGCGGCAGCTGCAGCTTGAAGAGCTTCTGGCTGCGGGTCGAGCCGAAGGCGTCCGCCGCCTCGATGAGATCTTCAGGCACCTGCCGGATGCCGAGGCAGGTCAGGCGGATAGCCGGCGGCATGGCGAAGATGACGGTGGAGAAGATGGCGGAAACGGGACCCAGGCCGAAAAAGGGGATGGCCGGAATCAGGTAGACAAAGGCGGGCATCGTCTGCATGAAATCGAGCACGGGCATGGTCACCCGATTCATCCCCTGGTAGAGAGCGGCGAGGATGCCGATGGGGATCCCGATGGACACGGCCACCAGGGTGGAAATGAGCACCAGGGCGATGGTGGAAACGGTGGCTTCCCACAGGCCCAGATTCCAGATGAAGAGCAGTCCGAGGGCGGCAAAAATCGCGATGCGCCGCCCGCTCAGCCACAGGGCGATGCCGGCGAAAATAAGGATGAGCAGCCAGGGGGGCAGAAAGAGCATGCCCTCGACCAGGGCGTCGATGCCGGTCTCGGTGACCCGGGAGAGACCCTTGGTGATAAAGGCGAAATGCTCGGTGAAGAAATCGATCAGGGCTTCAATGCCCTTTCCCAGGGGAAATTTCGGCAGGGGCATATCCATCAGCCTAGCCTCCTTTCTGCCATGGCGGCCAGCAGCGCGCCGCGCACGACGATACCTTTGAGCTTTCTGTTCTCATCGACGACGGCGACGGGAAAGTTTTCGAAAGCGAAGAGTTCCTGCAGGCTGGCGCCGGGATGAATCTCGGGCACATCGCGGACAATGGCCGTTTCGATGCTCGCTTCGTTGCGCTTCGCCAGTTTCGAGGCGTCCTCAGCCGAAAGGATGCCAAGCAGACGGCGCTCCTTGTCCACCACCAGGATGCCGGAAAGACCGACTTCTTTCATCTTGTGCAGGGCGGTTTTGGGGCCATCCTTGGGAAAGGTGACGGCGGTTGCCTTGTGCATGACCGATTCGGCCGTGAGGATTTTGGAGATGTCGACATCCTCGATGAATTTTTCCACATAATCGTTGGCAGGGTTAGTGAGAATCTCTTCCGGCGTACCCGCCTGCACAATAGCGCCGTCGCGCATGATGATGATCTTGTCGCCGAGTTTGAGGGCCTCGTCGAGGTCGTGAGTGATGAAGACGATGGTCTTGTTGACCCGGCTCTGCAGGGCCAGCAGTTCGTCCTGCATTTCGCGGCGGATCAGGGGGTCGAGGGCGCTGAAAGCCTCGTCCATCAGCAGGATGTCGGGGTCAAGGGCCAGCGCCCGGGCCAGGCCGACGCGCTGCTGCATGCCGCCGCTGAGCTGGCCGGGGTAGGAATTCTCCCAGCCTTTGAGACCGACCAGTTCGAGGGCCTCCTGCGCTTTGGCCTGACGCTCGTCGGGAGCGATGCCCTGAATCTCCAGGCCGTATTCGGCGTTTTGCAGAACGGTGCGATGGGGAAAGAGGGCGAAACGCTGAAAGACCATGCCGAATTTCTTCAGGCGGGTGCGGCGCAGGGCCTCCTCCGACAGGGTGGTGATATCGGTGCCGTCGATAAAGACTTTGCCGCCCGTCGGTTCGATGAGGCGGTTGAGGCAGCGGATGAGGGTCGACTTGCCGCTGCCGGAGAGTCCCATAACCACGAGGAATTCGCCCTCGTTGATGTCGAAGGAGACCTGATTGATGCCTACCGCCAGCTTGTGGCGCCGCAGAAGTTCTTCCTTGCCCATGCCGTCCTGCAGCATTTTGATCCCGGCACGGGGGGTCTTGCCGAAAACCTTGTAAAGATTTTCGACTTTGATCTTTGGTGTCATAGCATTCCTGTCTTTTGGTGTAAGGACAATAGAGGGGCCCATTTTCGCACCGGAGCGGGAAAAACGGACAAGGCTGTCAAGGGTTGACAGGGTCTGGCGGTGGTGCGATGGGGCCCGTGGCCAGCAGGGGGGCCGCGTCGATTTTGCGCGCCTCCATCAAGTCCACGACTTTCTCCAGGGACAGGGTGATGGAGACCCTTTCGAGCTCCGGCAATTCCTTCAGCGCGTCGGCCAAGGATTCCTGCAGGGGACTGGGCGCCGCGGTGGCCAGGGCCTGTCCGGCCTCCGTGGCCGCCACCTGCACCTGTCGGCGGTCGCGGCTGCTGCGCTGACGCACGACCAGACCCTTCTCTTCAAGGCGGTCGACAATGCCGACCACAGTGCTCGGGCTGAGGTAGATTTTCTGGGCCAGCACCGTCGTAGGCAGGGGGCCGTGATCGATGAGGGCCAGCAGGCAGCCGAGTTGGGGGCCGGTGATGTTGTGCTGCTGGATCAGCTTCTGCGAATGAATTTCCGTGGCCCGGATAATGCGCCGCAGGGCCTGGAGGATGCGCAGCTCGTAGCTGTTTGAAGGGATGCGGGGTGGTTTCTGGCTGTCGGCCTCTGTGGTGTGGCGAGTTCCGTGGGGCTTCGTAGCCGGTTTTTCAGGTTGAGACGTCATGTGATGACCTCTATGCAAAATAGTTCAAAAATATTAGGGAGCAAAAGATTCGTATGCGAATCGTTATAGATAGCACAACCAGCGAAGGGTTGTCAAAAACTGCGTTCAGCGGGAGGCAGGAAACAAAAAAGCCGGTGCGCACAAAGCGTACCGGCTTTTGGTCGGGATGACAGCGGTTTTATCAGCGGCTGCGGCGGTGAATCACCACGGGCTCGCTCTTGGGCTTGGCGCCAAAGGGGCGACCAGCATTGCCGGTGCGGCGTTGTTGCGGGCGGCCCTCTTCGGTTTTGCCGTAGGTGCGCTGCTGGCGCACGGGTTTGCCGCCTTGGGGTTTGCGGCTGGTGCGGCGCGGCTGCGGGTGGAGGCCGCGGGTCGGCTCCAGGCCGGGAACGACATGCTGGGGCAGCGATTGGCCGATGTAGCGCTCAATGCGCTGCAGGGCCAGGGCGTCGCTCCCGGAAGCGAAGGAGATGGCGGTTCCGCTGGCGCCGGCGCGGCCGGTGCGACCGATGCGGTGGACATAGTCCTCGGCGAACTTGGGTAGATCGAAGTTGATGACGTGGCTTATACCGGTGACGTCAATGCCACGGGCGGCGACGTCCGTGGCGACGAGCAGCTTGACGCGGCCATTGCGCAGGTCACGCACGGTGCGGTTGCGGGCGCCCTGGGTCATGTCACCGTGCAGGGCGGCGGCGCGATGGCCACGGGAAGACAGCTCCTGAGCCAGGCGGTCGGCGTCGCGCTTGGTGGCCGAGAAGATGATGGCCTGGTTCATGCTGCCGTCGGTGACCAGGTGTTCGAGCAGGCGTTGTTTGTGTTCCAGATTGTCGGTCACATGCAGGCGCTGCTCGATTTTCAGGCTGGTGGAACCCTGGGGTGCCATCGCGATCTTTACCGGGTTCTTCAGCAGGGCCATGGCCAGCTTGGTCATGGCCTGATCAAGAGTGGCGGTAAAGAGCAGGGTCTGGCGGTCGGCCGGGGTGGCGGCGGTGATTTTTTCCACATCCTGCTGAAAGCCCATGTCGAGCATGCGGTCGGCCTCGTCGAGGACGAGGATTTCGACGCGCGACAGATCGAGGCTGCCGCGATCGAGGTGGTCGATGAGGCGTCCCGGCGTGGCGACGACCAGGTCAAGAGGCTGCGACAGGGCCTTGAACTGGTCGCGGTAGGGGCTGCCGCCCAGGATGACTGCGCTACGAACGCGCAGGTACTTGCCATAGTTGCGGGTGGCGTCGGTCACCTGGCTGGCCAGTTCGCGGGTCGGCGTCAGTACCAGAATGCGCGGAGCGCCCTTGGGGCCTTTTTTCAACGTAGCCAGACGTTCGAGGGCCGGCAGCATAAAGGCGGCGGTCTTGCCGGTGCCCGTCTGGGCGCTGGCGATCAGGTCCTTGCCCAGCAGGGCTTCGGGAATCGCCTTGGCCTGAATGGGGGTCGGGGTGGTGTAGCCGCACTCGAGGACGGCTTTGAGGACGGGGGCGGACAGGTTGAGTTCGGTAAAAGACATGCAGAATCCTTGCTGATTTCGTCAAAGACACGCGTCATTGCAGCCGCAAGGCCTGAAGCCTTCCTCTAGGCAGACTCGCAAGGACTGGTCGAAAGACGAAACAGTGAATAAAGTTCGGGGTGCGATACCGCTGGGACAAACGATTGTCCCAAGGGGAACGGCCTTGCACAACACCGTTGGCATGAACGCATCGTCGCCAACCGAAGTGCTGCGCAATATCCGAAGGGAATGATTGCAGGGGGGTCAGTGATCGATGGGGCAGAGGAAAAACCGGGCGGGCCGGCGATAGAGGACTTTTCCGCTGGTAGCGTTAACGCTGAACTACGCACTATAGGCACTGTTTGCCTAAAAAGCAAACAGTTTTTTTGAGGAGCTGCTGGCGCAGGCCTAGGGTCAGTCGACGCAATCGCCTTGAGTCGCGTCCTTTCTTGCCAACAGGGGGCTGAGGTTACCGAGGTCGACCCGGGGTCGGTCGGCGAGTGAACGCAGTATGAGGAGAAAATCGGCGTGCTCCGGATGGTTGGCCCGGTGTACGGCCCGGATCCCAAACTCCTGGCGGCTGAAGGTGCCCCAGTTGACCAGCTGGCTGAAATAGACGGCGGCGCCCAGGCTATGGGCCCATTCGACAAAGGCCGGCATCTCCCGGTAGTTGTTGGCCTGGACGACAAAGCTGAAGGTGAGGGCGATGGGCAGGCCGGCGATGTAGCGCAGGTTGGCGCGCAGCTGCCGAAAATCCCCGCCATGGCGGTTGAGGGCGTAGGTCGCGGCCGTGGCGGCGTCGATGGAGATCTCGGCAGTCTGCACGTAGGGGTGAATCGGCGCCATGGACTCCCACAGGGTTTCGGTCCAGAGCTGGCCGTTGCTGTGCAGGCGGATGTTTTTCAGCCGGGGGAAATCCCTGGCATCGAAGTGCTGCAGCAGCCCTCGATAGGTCGGGCTGCCGAAAGGGTCGCCGGTGCCGCTGAGAATCAGGGTTTCGGCCGAGGGGCCCGCTTCACGGCGGATCTTTTCCGTCAGGGCGGTAACGGTCTCCAGCGCGGTTCCCCGCGCCAGGTGAAAGTCGCGGCGGCAACTGGCGCAGGCCAAATTGCAGCTGCGGTCGTGGCAGAGGTTGAGGGTCTTGGGGCCGTAGACCAGGGTGGTGGCGCCGTTCTGCAGCGCCTGTCGGATGTCCGGATCGGCCACCTGTTCCAGGGGGCTGACCGGTGCGGTGGCGCTGGCCAGGCGGGGACAGCGCTGACGGTTGCAGCCGGAAAAGCTGCCATTGAGGATCGCCTGGCGCACCTGGCGAGCCTGTTCGCCATTCCAGATCTGGCCGAGGGGGGCCTGCAGCAGGTTGCCGATGGCGGTCTTCAGCCAGGCCGGACAGCACAGAAAGACCTGGCCGTCGGGGTGAATCTCGCACCAGTCGAAGGGTTGGGTGCAGAACATCTGGGTGCTTGGTAAGGGGGTGGGCATGAGATTTCCTCTGATTTACCTGCTTGGCGGGGACTGTAGCAGAAGGCTGTCGTCGGGGGAAGCCTTTGTCGAGAAGAAGTTTATATAGATTTTCCTATAAATATCTTTTCGGGGCCATAAAGCTGTTGACAATTTGGTCAGAGAGAAAAATAATGTCCAAAGATGTCCAAATGAAATGACATATGTCATAGGTGATAAAAATGAACGTTTCTGTTAAAGACGCCGCCAAGTTGCTGTCGGTCTCCGAAAAGACCATCTATCGCTGGATCAAGCAGGAGCTTGTGCCGGCCTACAAGGTCCATGAGAGTTATCGCTTTAATCGGGCCGAGTTGCTGGAATGGGCGACGTCGCGGCGCATGGGCATCTCGCCCGAACTGTTGGCCGAGCCGGAAGGCGATGCCCTGCCGCTGCCGCACCTGAGCGAGGCCATCGAGGCCGGGGGAATCTTCTACCGCCTGGAGGGGAAAAGTCGGGACGAGGTGCTGGCCGATGTGGTGGAACATCTGCGACTGCCCGATGAGGTCGATCGCGATTACCTGTGCCGGGTGCTCATCGCCCGCGAAAAGCTGGCTTCCACCGGCATTGGCGAAGGGATCGCCCTGCCGCATCCGCGTAATCCGTCGCTGCTGCATGTCACCCGACCGACGGTGACGTTGTGCTTTCTTGAGCAGCCGGTAGATTTTTACGCCCTCGACGGTATCCCGGTTCAGGTGCTCTTTACGCTTATTGCCCCCACCCTGCGCGCGCATCTGCATCTTCTCTCGCTCCTTGGTTTTGTCCTGCGCGACCGCAACTTTCGCAAAACCCTGGCGGAACCGGGGAGCCGGGAGGAGATTGGCGCGGCGCTGCGTCGCGCCGAGGACCGCTGCCAAAAATAGAAGAGGCGGGCCGTCGGGGAAAGACCGGCTGGATCGGTTTTTCGTGAGCGTGGATTTGAAAGATTGTCGGAGTTCTCAGCTGCATGCCCTATTCGCTTGATCAGACCAAAAAGAATCTCTATCGCGAGCGTCCCTGGGTCTTCGTCTTCGGCGCGTTGCTCGCTTCGGTCGCCGGGTTTGTCAATGTGGTTCTGCTGGGGATCTATCATGTGCCGGTCAGTCATATGAGCGGCGCCGTCTCACGCCTGGCCATCGATATCACCACCACCAACCGGGGCGATCTGGTTGGTGCCTTCTCCATCTTTGCCGGGTTCCTGGCTGGCGCGGTATTGAGCGGTTTGATCATTGGCTCCACGCAAGTCCGCCCTGGTCGACGCTACGGCATCACCATGATGATAGAGGGGGCTATTATTGGCGCCGCCACCTTTCTGCTCATGGCCCAGCTGTCTATCGGCATCCCCCTGGCGGCCATGGCCTGCGGTCTGCAGAACGCCATGGCCAGCAGCTATTATGGGCTGATCATCCGCACCACCCATGTGTCTGGCATGGTGACGGATATCGGAGTCCTGATCGGACAGGGACTCCGTTACCGGCACATCGAGTGGTGGAAGCTTTTTCTGCTGACGACTCTGTTGGGAGGTTTTTTCAGCGGTGGCCTCATCGGCGGCCTCGCCTACGCCTGGGTCGGTATCCCGGCGCTTTTACTTGCCGCCGCCGGCTGCGCGAGTGCCGGTCTCGGCTATTTTCTCTGGAGGCGACGCCACCTGGCTGATTTCCAGTTCGACCGTCCGGATTTTAGTTCACCGAAAGAGATGGTATGAACCTGCTGCTGTTGGCCCTCCTGATTTTTGCCGCCACGGGGTTCCTCGCTCTGTGCAGTTCCCGCTGGCCGCGGCTGGCCGCCGTGCTCGGTGGGGCCGGTATGGTGGCGGGCGCTTTAGCGGGATTGCTGGCGGCTCTGTCGGGTCTGCGTGCTGATGCGCCTCAGTCCTGGACGCTGGCCTGGGGGGTGCCGGGTGGTCACCTGTCCCTCTACCTGGATCCCCTCGCTGCTTTTTTTCTTTTGCCCATGTGCCTGCTGGCTCTGCTCTGCGCCCTGTACGCACCGGGATATCTGCAGGGACACGCCCACCCGGCCGCCCTGGGTCCGCACTGGTTTTTCCTGAACATGATGGTTGCGGCCATGATTCTGGTCGTGGTTGCCGCCAATGCGGTGCTCTTCCTCATGGCCTGGGAGGTCATGACGCTGACTTCCTTCTTTCTGGTGGCCTTTGAGCATCGTCAGGCCGAGGTGAGAGAGGCCGCCTGGCTTTATCTGGTCGTTGCCCACCTGGGACTGGTGCTGCTGCTGGCCTTTTTTGCGGGGGCCGGCACCCTCTGCGGGAGTTTCGATTTCGCCGCCTTCACCGGCCTGGCGCAGCTTTCACCCCAGACGACCGGCCTGCTGTTTGTCGCCGCCCTGGCCGGCTTCGGCGTCAAGGCCGGTCTCTTTCCCCTGCATGTCTGGCTGCCCGATGCCCATCCCGCCGCTCCCAGCCATGTGTCGGCTCTGATGTCGGGAGTGCTGGTGAAAGTGGGGGTCTACGGCATCCTGCGCGCCGGCAGCTTTCTGCCGTCGGCGTTGCCGCTGGCCGGCGTCGTCCTCATGGCCCTGGGTGGCGCCGGCGCCCTCTATGGCATTGTCCTGGCCAATTTCCAGCGGGATATCAAAAGGTGTCTGGCCTACTCGACCATTGAAAATGTGGGGATCATCTTTCTCGGTCTGGGCCTGGGCTTTTTCGCGCAGGCCAACGGGCATCCCACGCTGGCCCTCTTCGGATTTGCCGGCGGCCTGCTGCACATCTGGAATCATGCCCTGTTCAAGGGGTTGCTCTTTTTGGGCGCCGGCAGCGTTCTGCATGCCACGGGAACGCGGGATATGGATCAGCTCGGCGGCTTGCTCAAGCGCATGCCCTGGACGGGCGGCCTCATGCTCGGCGGCTGTCTGGCCATCGCCGCCCTGCCGCCCTTCAACGGCCTGGTGAGTGAATGGCTCATCTATTTGGGTCTGCTGCAGGAGGGCGTGCTGGATGCCGGTTTCAGCGGCCTGCTTTCCCTGCTGCTGGTCGGTCTTCTCGGCCTGGTCGGTGCGCTGGCCGTGCTGGCCTTTACCCGCCTGGCCGGGATTGTTCTGCTGGGCAGCCCCCGCAGTCTGGCGGCCGAGCAGGCGCATGAGTCTTCGCTGTTTCTGCTGGGTCCCATGGGCGCACTGCTGGCCGGCTGTCTGCTTGTCGGCGTGCTCCCTCAGGGCGCTTTGGCTCTGTTGGCCTTGCCCCTTGAGCAGCTCGTTCCCGGCGGCCAGGCGGCCCTGGCCCCGGTGCTGCTGCGCGTGGAGAAACTGGGTCAGTTCCACGGTCTCGTCGGGCTCAGCCTCCTGGCCATCGCCGCCCTCCTTCTCTGGCTGCGTCATCACCGGCCTGTCACCCGTCGCGGGACCTGGAGCTGCGGCTTTGCCTTTTCCTCGTCCCGGGTCGAGTACACGGGTGAGGCCTATGCCGAGTTGACCCAGAGCCACCTGGTTCCGCACCTCCTCGCTCCGCAGGTCAAGCGCCCGCTGTTGCGAGGGGTATTTCCAGGGCACATAGGCCTGAGCCAGCAGTCCCTCGACCCGGTACTGACCCGTCTGTTCCTGCCCGGCATCGCCAGGGTGACCCACTGGTGCGTGCGTCTTCGCTGGCTGCAGCAGGGGCGACTGCATGTCTATCTGCTCTATATTTTCATGGCCTGTACCCTGTTGCTGGCCTGGGGTGTCTGGGCCGGGAGGGGGGTGCCATGACCATGGGATTATTCCTGACCGGGATCCTGCTGCTGCTCTTTTCCGGGCTGCCCGGCCTGATGGCCCGGCGCCAGGCCCTTTGGGGAGAGCGCTTGAGCTGCCTGCTGACCCTGCTGGGAACGACCTGCGGTCTGGCCGCCGCAATTATGGCCCTGCTGGCGCCGACCACGAATCGTCTGCGGCTGCCCTGGGGGGTGCCCGGTGCCGAATTCGTGCTGCAGCTCGATGCCCTTTCCGCCGTTTTTCTCCTGCCGCTCTATCTGGTGGTCAGTGCCGGCGCGGTCTATGGTCTCGGCTACTGGCCCCAGCGACGGCATGGGGCCAGCGCGCAGAAATTACGCTTCTTCTACGGCCTGATCGCCGGCGCTCTCATGCTGGTGCTGACGGCGCAAAACGGCTTGCTCTTTCTCTTCGCCTGGGAAGCCATGGCCCTGGCCGGCTTCTTTCTCATTACCACCGAAGATGACAAGGAGGACAGCCGGCGGGCCGGTCTGATCTATCTGGCGGCGACCCACACGGGCACCCTGGCCCTCTTTGCCCTCTTCGCCCTGCTGGCGGCTGTGGTCGGCTCCTTCGCCTTTCCGGCGGCGGCCACCCTCGCCTCTGCCGGTACCGGCACGGCGATCTTTCTGCTCGGTCTTTTCGGATTCGGCCTGAAGGCTGGCATCATGCCTCTGCATATCTGGCTGCCGGGCGCTCATGCCGCCGCCCCCAGCCATGCCTCGGCGCTGCTCTCGGGGGTCATGATCAAGACCGGCATTTACGGCCTGGTGCGCCTGACCTCCTTTTACGCCGACATTCCTCTGAGCTGGGGGGTGGGGCTGCTGGTGCTCGGGGCGCTATCCGGCGTGCTGGGGGTGGCTTTGGCCCTGGCCCAGCACGACATCAAGCGCCTGCTCGCCTACCATAGCGTCGAGAATATCGGCATCATTGTCATCGGCCTGGCCATCGCCTTGCTCGGCCGCACGTTTGAGCAGCCGGCCATGATCCTGCTGGGAATTTCGGGGGCGCTGCTGCACACGGTCAATCACGGTCTCTTCAAGTCCCTGCTGTTTCTGGCGGCGGGGGCGGTCATCCACTCTACCGGAACCCGCGAGATGGATCACATGGGGGGACTGTTCCGGCGTCTACCCTGGACGGCCGTCTGTTTTCTCGGCGGTGCCGTCGCCATCTGCGGGCTGCCTCCTCTCAACGGTTTTGTCAGTGAGTGGCTGATTTACCTGGGCGCTTTCGATTCGCTCAAGGGGACGGGAGCCGTTGGTCCATGGGCTGTGCTGGTCGCGCCGGTCCTGGCTCTCATCGGCGCACTGGCGGTGGCCTGCTTTGTCAAGGTCTTCGGCGTGGTCTTTTTAGGAGAACCTCGGTGCCCCGAGGCGGCCACGGCCAAGCCGGCGGTCTGGTCCATGCGTTTGCCCATGCTCGCTCTGCTGACGGCCTGCGCCTGGATCGGCCTGCTCCCCTGGACCTTCGCCCCCCTGCTGCAGCAGGCCGCGGCGGTCTGGTCGACGCAGGTCGCAGGACTGGAGCTGGAAGCGCCCCTAGCGCCGCTCTCCCGCCTCAGCCTGGTGGCTATTTTGTTGCTGCTGACGCTGGCCGGTTTGTGGCTCTGGCTGCAACGACGCGGCCATGCCGGGGCCCCGCGGGTGGCTACCTGGGGGTGCGGTTACCAATTCCCAGCCCCTCGCATGCAGTACAGCGCCTCTTCCTTTGCCGACCTGCTGGTTGGGCTTTTCCGGGGTGGGCTGTGGACAAGTCGCCATGAACAGCCCCCCAAGGGTCTTTTTCCGGCAAAAACGGGCTTTTCCAGCCACACGCCGGACGCCGTGCTCGACCGTTTCCTGTTGCCGCTCAGTCAGGGATTGGCCTGGCTTTTCACCTTGCTGCGGCGTTTTCTGCAGAACGGCAGACCCGCTTTTTATCTGCTCTATATCGCTTTGACCCTGCTGACCCTGCTTATGGTAATCGCCGGTGGTTGAGGAGGCTTCGATGTTTGTCAATGTTCTGGTCCACCTGGCGCTTCTGCTGCTGTTTGCGCCTCTGCTGCAGGGGGTGATCACCCGCACCAAGGCTCTGTTCGCCGGCCGGCAGGGCGCACCCCTGCTGCAACCCTACTATGACCTGGCCCGCCTGTGGCGCAAGGGGTTCGTCCTCAGCCACACGACCACCTGGGTATTTCTGGCCGGACCGGTGGTCGGGCTGGCCGTGCCGATTCTGGCCGCCCTCCTGCTGCCTTTCGGCGCCCTGCCGGCGCCCATCTCTTTTCAGGGGGACTTGATCCTCTTTGTCTATCTCTTTGGGCTGTCCCGTTTTTTCGTGGCCTCCGCCGCCCTGGATACGGGTTCGAGTTTTGAGGGGATGGGGGCAGCCCGCGAGGTGACTTTCTCCTGCCTGGCCGAACCGACCCTGCTCTTTTCCCTCATCGTCCTGGCCCGTCTGGCCGATGGTCTTTCTCTGGGGACCCTGCTCGGCAGCGGCCTCGGCTCCTCCTGGAGAGGGGGGGCGGCCTCGCTGGGGTTGATCACCGTCTGCCTCTTTGTTGTGCTGCTGGTGGAAAATTCCCGCATTCCCTTCGACGATCCCAATACCCACCTCGAGCTGACGATGATCCACGAGGTCATGGTGCTCGATCACAGCGGCCCGGCTTTCGGCATGGTCCTGTACGGCGCCGCCCTCAAACTGATGGTGCTGGGCTCTCTTGTCGTCCGTTTGGCTTTGCCCTTTGAGACGGGCAGCCCGCTGCTGGACGGGGGCGTCTACCTCGGCGGCCTGCTGCTGCTGGCCGTGCTGATCGGCGTGGTGGAATCGACCATGGCTCGTCTGCGCCTGGTGCGTGTCCCTCAGGTGCTCATCGGCACCATGCTGATTTCGATTTTTGCCCTGGTGCTGGTGCTGCGTTAGGAGTTACGACCCATGATTGAATTGAGCAACCTCTGCCTGCTACTGGTGATCCTCATCAACTTCTTCACTCTGGGCAGCGCCCGCCTGGTGGCCTGCATTCGGGTCGTGGCTCTGCAGGGCGCCCTCATCGCGCTGCTGCCGATTCTGGCCCACGGGATTTCCTGGCACACCCTGATGCTGACGGCGACCGCCTTTCTCCTCAAGGGCGTGTTCATCCCCTGGCTGTTGCTGCGGGCCATCCGGGAGGTACGCATCCGTCGCGAGGTCGAGGCGCTTATCGGTTTCGTTCCCACCCTGATCATCGGCGCCATGCTCACGGCCGGAGCTTTTATCTTTGCTGATTTTCTGCCGCTGCTGCCGGAGCATCAGGGCGGGCTCTACGTCCCCACCTCTCTGGCCACCCTCTTTGCCGGCTTCATGCTGCTGATGACGCGGCGCAAGGCCATCACCCAGGTGCTCGGCTATCTGATGCTGGAAAACGGCATCTTCATTTTCAGCATCCTGCTCAGCGAGGCGATGCCCCTGGTGGTGGAAGCGGGGGTGCTGCTTGATCTGCTCGTCGCGGTATTTGTCATGGGAATTGTGATCAACCAGATCAACCGGGAGTTTTCCACCGTGGATACCACTAGGCTGTCCGTTCTGAAGGAATAACACGATGCTGATGTTGCTGATTTGTTTCCCCCTGGCCCTGGCCGCCCTGGCGGTGGCGCTGCCCTCCTTCCGGGTGCGGAGCTGGCTGCTGCCGGTCAGCGGTGTCCTGCACTTCGCGCTGGCCGTCGTCGTGGTCAGTCAGGGGACCCCTGCCGCAACGCCCTGGCTCGGCCTCGATGCCCTCTCCCAGCTGGTCCTGCTGGCGACCAGTCTGCTCTACCTGGCCTGTTCCCTCTACGCCGTTGCCTATCTCAACCTGCATGCGGAACGGGGGAACCGCCTGATGGTCGCCTGCCTGCTGATCTTTCTGACGGCCATGACCCTGGCCGTGGCGGCGCGTCATCTGGGGCTGCTGTGGGTGGCGGTGGAGACGACGACCATCGCCAGTGCTCCGCTGATCTACTACAATCGCAACCGCCTCTCCATCGAAGCGACCTGGAAATATCTCATTCTCTGCTCGGTGGGCATTGCCCTGGCCATGGTCGGCATCCTCTTCGTCGCCTATGCGGCTCTCGGCAACGGGGTCCCGGTCAGCCTGCAGCTCGATGCGCTGCTGGCGGCGGGGCCAACCCTGGCCCGCCCCTGGCTGCATGCCGGTTTCGTCTTTCTGCTGGTCGGCTTCGGCACCAAGATGGGGCTGGCGCCGCTGCACAGCTGGAAGCCCGATGCCTACGGCGAGGCGCCGGGTCTGGTCGGCGCCCTGCTGGCCGGCGGTCTGACCTCCGTGGCCTTTCTCGCCATCCTGCGCGGAGTGCAGCTGATGGGAGCGGCCGGCGATCTGGCCCTGGCCCGACAGATGCTGCTCGGCATGGGCCTGCTCTCGTTGCTGCTGGCAGCCATCTTTATGGTCCGGCAGGGCGACATCAAACGTCTGCTCGCCTATTCGAGCGTCGAACACATGGGGCTGCTGGCGCTGGGGGTCGGTATCGGTGGTCTGGCCACCTTCGGCGCTCTGCTGCATCTGCTCAACAACGCCATGACCAAGGGCTGTCTCTTTCTCTGTGCCGGCAATATCCACCGGGCCTTTGCCAGCAAGCGCCTGCAGGATGTGCGGGGCGCGCTTTCGGTACTACCTGTCTCCAGCGCCCTCTTTCTGGCCGGCTTTCTGGCCATCACTGGCTCGCCCCCCTTCGGCCCTTTCCTCAGCGAGTTCACCATGCTGCGCGGCATCTTCGCCGCTGGCCAGATGTGGGTGGGCGCTGTGGTGCTCGTGCTGCTGGCTGTCATCTTTATCGGCATGGGGGCCACGGTGCTGGCCGTGACCCAGGGGGAGGCGGATGTGGAGCAGGTGTATTTTCCGGATCGGCTGCCCCTGGTGGCGCCGCCCCTCTTCCTGCTGCTGGTCGTGCTGGTGCTGGGGCTCTATCTGCCCGAGCCCCTGCAGCGCCTGCTGCGGGATGCCGCCGCTCTGCTGGAGGTGAACGCATGATGCCCATCGTGAAAAATGGCGGGACTGTGCCGCTCGATGAGATCCCCGTTCTCGACTATGAGGCTTTCGGCCCCCGGTTGAAGGTCGATATGGAACAGGAAGGGAGGGTGGCCGCCTACTTCGGGCACTTGGCGGCGGCCGGCGAGGTGGAACTCTTTGCCCTGATCGCGCACGACTGGAAGGGAGAGCTGCATCTGCTGCGGTCACGGGTCGGCTACCGTT
The DNA here is from genome assembly GCF_024197615.1 of Desulfuromonas sp. KJ2020. Classification (NCBI taxonomy): domain Bacteria; kingdom Pseudomonadati; phylum Thermodesulfobacteriota; class Desulfuromonadia; order Desulfuromonadales; family Desulfuromonadaceae; genus Desulfuromonas; species Desulfuromonas sp. KJ2020. The sequence goes on along the minus strand of NZ_JAKUKE010000001.1, from coordinate 101,336 downwards.
TCCCTTCCCTGACCCCGGAAATCCCCCAGCTGCATCTTTTCGAGCGGGAGCTCGCCGAACAGTTTGGCGTGGTGCCCGAAGGCCATCCCTGGCTCAAGCCGGTGCGTTTCCATTCATCCTGGGTGCCCGGACGGGATGCCTGGGGCCGGGCGGCGGGGGAGCATCCGGTGCCGGGGGATATGGAATTCTACCGGGTTGAAGGGGAGGAAGTGCATGAAGTCGCCGTCGGGCCGGTGCATGCCGGGGTGATCGAGCCGGGGCATTTCCGCTTTCAGTGCCATGGCGAAAAGGTCATGCACCTGGAGATCTCCCTCGGTTTTCAGCATCGGGGACTCGAAGCCCTGCTGCGCGGCGGTCCGCAGGCCAGCACTCTGCCTCAGCTGGAGGCGGCGGCCGGGGACACGACCATCGGCCACGCCACCGCGTACTGCCAAGTGCTGGAGGCCTTAAGCGGTTGTGCGGTGCCGCCGAAAGGGCAGGTGCTGCGGGCGGTATCGCTGGAGCTGGAGCGTCTGGCCAACCATGTCGGCGACATCGGCGCGCTTGCCGGGGATGTGGGCTTTCTGCCGACGGCCAGCTTCTGCGGCCGCATTCGCGGCGATTATCTCAACCTGAGTGCCGAACTGTGCGGCAGCCGTTTCGGGCGTGGGATGATTCGTCCTGGCGGGGTTGGTTTCAACGCCGAGCCGGTGCTGGTCGCCCACCTTCTGCAGCGCCTGGCTGTAATCGAACAGGATACGCGGGGGGCGATCGAACTCTTCTTCGACAGTCCCTCGGCCCTGGCCCGACTGGAGGGGACGGGGAAGGTCGCTACCGAGGACGCCGAGTCCCTTGGTCTGGTCGGCATGGCGGCCCGCGCCTGCGGGCTGGCCATCGACTCCCGTATCCATCATCCGGTCGGCGCCTATGTCGACGATTTCGATCATGTGGTCATAGAGGAAGGCGGGGATGTCTTCGCCCGGGCCCAGGTGCGTCGGCGGGAGATCTACGATTCCATCAAACAGATCCGGTACTGGCTCAGCCGGTTGCCCGCCGGCGCGACGCGGGCCGAGGTGGCTCCGCTGGCGCCGGACAGTCTGGCCGTAGCGTTGACGGAGGGGTGGCGCGGCGAAATCGTGCATGTGGCTCTGACCGATGCCGTCGGCCGGTTTTCCCGCTACAAGGTCGTGGACCCCTCCTTCCGCAACTGGAGCGGTTTGGCCATGGCCCTGCGCGAAGAACAAATATCCGACTTTCCCCTGTGCAACAAGAGTTTCAATCTTTCCTACTGCGGTATCGATCTGTAGGTGGGGATGGAGAACGAGCGATGTTGAAGATTATTGCTGAACGCTTTCGTCAGGGCTATCGGACCGGTAATTACCCCAAGGAAGAGCCGGTGCTGCCGGCGCGTTTTCGTGGGCTGCCCCGTCTGCAGCCGGAGCGCTGCCCCTCCGGCTGTGACGACTGTCTGCGCGGCTGCCCCTACGGCGCCGTGCAGCGGCGGGAGGGCAAAGTGGCGGTCGATATGGGGCTCTGCCTCTTCTGCGCCGACTGCACAGCCTGTACGCACGACGCCCTCTCCTTCAGTGGCGATTATCGGCTGGCGTCCCGCCGCCGCGACGGGCTGGTGGTCGACGCGGACGTTTACCCGCTGGCGGAAGCCCTCGACGCCCGCATGAAAAAACTGTTCGGGCGCTCCCTGAAACTGCGGCAAGTCTCCGCCGGCGGCTGCAACGCCTGCGAAGCCGACCTCAACGTACTCGGTACCCTGGTCTTTGACCTGGGCCGTTTCGGCATCCAGTTCGTCGCCTCGCCCCGCCATGCCGACGGTATTCTGGTCACCGGGCCGGTCACTGAAAACATGAAGAGCGCCCTGCTCGACACCTACGCCGCCATGCCCGAACCGAAGCTGGTCATCGCTTCCGGGGCCTGCGCCATAGGCGGCGGTCCCTTCCGTGGCAGTCCCGAGTGCCACAACGGCCTCGGCGATCTGCTCCCCGTCGACCTCTACATCCCCGGCTGTCCGCCGCACCCCTACACGGCGCTGGACGGTCTGCTGCGTCTGCTCGGTCGCCTGTAAGGGGCGGCCGCGGCTTTAGAATTCGAGTTCTTCCTGCATGCGCAGGGTGAAGTTCTTGGCTCGCCCTGATGGCGCGATGATGCCGTAGGCCATGGCCTCCTTGAGTTCCGCCTCGCTGGCTCCTGCTTCCTTCGCGACCGCGAAGTGCTTTTTCAGTCAGTCGGGGCAGCCGACGGCGACGGCGCAGGCCACCCGGATCAGTTCGCGGTGCTTGACGTCGATGACTTCTTCGTACTCATAGTCGAGAATCTTTTTGCGGATTTTCATCGTTCCTCCTCGCAAGCTGCTGGTCGCCCCATCGCCGGCGCCGGACACGGGCCGGCCGGGGTTGAAGGGCGACGTCGATTTCCGGCTACTCCCCCGGTTTACCGCTAATTTCTTGACAGTTTCAAGGGGGCGTTGTAATTAAATCGGGTTTTCACGGACGGATGCAAGCTTTTTTATCCGTCCAGACCGCCTTTAACCGCGATCTTCGCCGGCAATGACCGGCGAAGAAGCCTTTCGCCAGGAGTGGGGATGTCGAGTCAATTCGGAACGCTTTTCAGGATTTCAACCTTTGGTGAATCCCACTGCCCGGGAGTAGGGGTGGTGGTGGATGGCTGCCCCCCGAATATGGCACTGTGCGAAGCCGATATCCAGGCGCAGCTTGACCGGCGTCGACCGGGGCAGAGCGCGCTGACGACCCCTCGGGACGAGAAGGATCAGGTCGCCATCCTCTCCGGCGTTGAGGGGGGTCGCACCCTCGGCACCCCCATCTGCCTGCTGGTGGTCAACAAGGACTTCCGGCCGGGAGATTACACGGAGACGGACGCTGTGCCCCGACCCTCCCATGCCGACTACACCTATCAGATGAAGTACGGCGTCCGCGCTGCCAGCGGTGGCGGCAGGGCCAGCGCCCGCGAGACCATCGGCCGGGTGGCCGCCGGCGCCCTGGCCGAAAAATATCTGCGCGAAGAGTATGGCATCGACATCGTCGCCTGGGTCAGCGCCATCGGCAACGAGCAAGCCCCGACAGTGGATATGGACCGTATCAGCCGCGCCCAGGTCGATGGTTCCGCCGTCCGCTGCCCTGACGCGGAAGCAGCCAAACGCATGGAGGCGGCCATTCTGGCGGCGCGGGAGCAGCAGGATTCCATCGGCGGCGTCATCACCTGCGTCTGCCGGCAGGTGCCCGCCGGTCTGGGCGAGCCGGTCTTTGACAAGCTTGAGGCCGCTCTGGCGGCGGCCATGCTCTCCATTCCGGCCAGCAAAGGTTTCGATATCGGCTCCGGTTTCGATGGAGCCCGTATGCTCGGTTCCCAGCACAACGATCCTTTTGTGGCCAAGGGGGAGCGCCTCGGCACCCTCACCAACCATAGCGGCGGCGTGCAGGGCGGCATCTCCAACGGCGAACCCATCTATTTCCGCGTGGCCTTCAAGCCGACGGCGACCATCGGCCAGCCTCAGTGCACCGCCGATTTTTCTGGCCGCGAGGTCGAACTCAAGGCCCGCGGCCGCCACGATCCCTGCGTGGTCCCCCGCGCCGTGCCCATCATCGAGAGCATGGCAGCGCTGGTCCTTATGGATCTGCTGCTGCAGCAGAAGACGCGCCGGCCACTACGCTGAAGCTCCCCTGTTTTATTTGAAAGGAAGGTTCTCCATGTCCAATCCCGCTGAATTCGTCAAGGCCTGTGTCGACGGCAAGGTCTGGCTCTTTTGCCCCGAGTGCCAAGAATCCAAGAACTTCAACGATGTCGAACACATCGATTCGGAAGGGCATCCCTCCTACTGGGGGACAGAGCCCTGGTGGCACGACACGCGCATCTTCAAATGCCGCGACTGCGAGACGGTCCAGCGCTCGACGCTGCACCTGCAGGAATAAAACGATCCTGCTAAGCTTTCATCACTAAAGCCTGACAGAGGCCAAGGACAAAAAAAGCCGCCCATGTGACACACGGGCGGCTTTGCTGTTTGCGGCGGGCGAGGATTTAGAGGTATTTTTCCCGCAGGGTGGTCTTGCTGATCTTGCCGACGCTGGTCTTGTCGATGGCGTCGACGAAACGCACCCGCAACAGGACGATGGTTTTGGACAGCATCCCCGTGTCGGCGTAGTTGCGGGCATGGGCGACCAGCTCCTTCTCGGAGGTCTTCCCCTCGGCCTCGGGTTTGAGCACGACCAGGGCCAGGGGGCGCTCCCCCCACTTGTCGTCGGGCTGACCGATGACCGCCACCTCGCTGACGGCGGGATGGTGCGCGATAATGTCCTCGATCTCCAGGGAGGATATCCACTCGCCGCCGGACTTGATGACGTCCTTGGTGCGGTCGGTGATCTTGAGGTAGCCGCGGGCGTCACGCACGGCCACGTCACCGGTGTGCAGGTAGCCGCCGCGCCAGAGGTGCTCGGAGTTCTTGTGATCCTTGAGGTAGCCCTGCGTCAGCCAGGGGGCGCGCACGACGATCTCGCCGCCGCTGGCGCTGTCCGCCGGCACGTCCCGCATCTGATCATCGACCAGGCGGATATCGACCAGCGGCATGGGCCGGCCGGTCTTGCAGCGGACTTCCGCCTGCTGTTCGGCCGGGAGTTCGAGCATTTCCGGGGTCAGGTGGGAGATGGTGAGTATGGGGCAGGTCTCCGACATGCCGTAGCCGGTGAAGAGATCGATGCCTTTGGCCATCGCCGCCAGGCAGAGGGACTTGGGCAGGGCGGCGCCGCCGATGACCACCTTCCAGTGGGACAGGTCGATTTGGTCAATGAGTGGGCTTTTGAGCAGCATGTGCAGGATGGTGGGGACGCAGTGGGAGAAGGTGACCCTTTCCCGGTCGATGAGTTCGAGCAGATGATCGGGGACGTAGCGGCCGGGGTAGACCTGCTTCACTCCCAGAGCCGTGGCGACGTAGGGGAGGCCCCAGGCGTGGACGTGAAACATGGGGGTGATGGGCATGTAGACGTCCTGTTGGTGAAAACGCCCCTGGCTGGCCGGGGTGCCGATGGCGGCCAGGACGCCAAAGGTGTGCAGGACCAGCTGGCGGTGGCTGAAGTAGACCCCCTTGGGCAGGCCGGTGGTGCCCGTGGTGTAGAAGGTGGTGGCACGGGTGTTTTCGTCGAAGTCAGGAAAATCGTAATGGGTCGGACAGGCCTGCAGCAGGTTTTCGTACTCGCCGGCGAAGGCGACCTGGGAGGCGGGCGTCTCGGCGCCGTCCTGCAGCAGGACGAAGTTTTTCACCGTGTCGATGCGCCCCTTGATCTGTTCGAGGATGGGCAGGAAGTCGCTGTGGATGAGCAGCACATCGTCTTCGGCGTGGTCGATGGTAAAGAGAATCTGGTCCGGCGACAGGCGGATGTTGACCGTGTGCAGCACGGCGCCGATCATCGGCACGGCAAAGAAGCATTCGAGGTAGCGATGGCTGTCGTAGTCCATGACCGCCACCGTGTCGCCGGGCTTGACCCCCAGCTTCTTCAGCGCGTGGGCCAGGCGGCAGATGCGCTGATGCAGGGTGCGGTAGTCGTAGCGCAGCAGGTCGCGGTAGACGATCTCCTGCTCGGGATTAGTGACCAGCGGGGTTTGCAGCAGGTTCTTGATGAGCAGGGGGTAGGCATAAGCCGATTCAGTGCGGGGGATGACAGGGGCGCTCATGGCAGACATTCCTTTCGTCCGTCAGGGTGATTGGTGAGGTGGAGGCGCCCATTATGGCGCAAAATAAAGGCCAATGGTAGTCTCTCCTGTGCTTTTTGTCGCCCTGCGGTCTTCTCAGGGCAAAAGGGGGATTTAATACTTCTCAAAGGAGGCTGTTTTAGGGTACTCTTCCCCGTTGACAGGGAGAGAACGGGGGCTGGCTTGTATCAGGATTTCATGCAATTTGTCTTTTCAGGGCTGACCAGCGGCGCCATCTATGCGCTCATCGCCCTGGGATTTTCCGTGGTCAACAATACCATGGGGATCGTCAACTTCGTGCAGGTCGACTTCGTCACCCTGGGGGGGATGCTGATGTTCTCCGCCCTCTTCGCCTTGGGCCTGCCCATGATGCCGGGCCTGCTGCTGGCCGTGGCCGGGGTGGCGCTGGTGGCCATGCTGGTGGAGCGTTTCGGTCTGCGCCCCTCGCGTTCGGATCACCATCTGGTGCTGATTTTTCTCACCGTTGGCCTCTCCATCATCCTGCGAGGGATCATGAAGCTGGTGTGGGGCAAGAATCGCATGGCTCTGCCGCCCCTTTCCCCCGACCGCCCCATCGAGATCCTGGGGGCCACGGTGCTGCCGCAGGCTTTGTGGATCTTTGGGCTGACCCTGGCGGCCATCGTCCTGCTCAGCTGGTTCTTTTATCGCACCCCCCTGGGGCTGGCCATGCGGGCCGTCGCCTCCAACCCCACCGCCGCCGAGGTCGTGGGCATCCCCTCCGGCCGGGTGCGGGCCACCAGCTTCGCTCTGGCCGGCGCTCTCGGCGGTCTGGCCGGGGTGCTGGTCACCCCCATCACCACCCTCAATTACGATGTGGGGGTGCTGCTCGGCCTCAAGGGGTTCGCTGCCGCCATCCTCGGCGGTTTCGGCTCCTTTCCGGGAGCCATTGCCGGCGGACTTACCCTGGGACTGCTCGAGTCCCTCTCCGCCGGTTATCTCTCCAGCGCCTATAAGGACGTGGTCGCCTTCGTGGTGCTGCTGCTGGTGTTGTTCGTCAGGCCCAAAGGCCTGTTGGGAAAATAATCTCGCCCGCTACCCGCGGGTGTATGGAAGGTTTGTAAGCAATGGAAAATCAGGTTCAACTTCTGATGGGAAATGAGGCCATCGGCCGTGGTCTCCTCGAAGCGGGCTGCCAGGTGGCCGCCGCCTATCCGGGGACGCCGTCGACGGAGGTGCTGCAGGCGGTCATCGACCGCCAGCACGAGGCGGTGGAGCCCTTGCATATCGAATGGTCCGTCAACGAGAAGATCGCCTTCGAGGTCGCCCTGGCCGCCAGCTACACCGGCAAGCGGGCGGCGGCGGTCATGAAGCAGGTGGGGCTCAACGTCGCTGCCGACGCCTTCATGCGCACGGCCTATCTCGGCGTCAAAGGGGGCCTGGTGGCCATTGTGGCGGACGATCCCGGCCCGCACAGTTCGCAGAACGAACAGGATACCCGCCTTTTCTGTCTGTCCGCGCGGGTGCCGGTACTCGATCCGTCTACCCCGGCCGAAGCCAAGGCCATGGTGGCCGAGGCGTTCCAGTTGTCCGAAGAGTACGAAGTGCCGGTCGTACTACGGCCAACAACCCGCATCTGTCATTCGCGGCAGAACGTCGCTCTGGCGGAACCCGTCGCCCTGGGCCGCCGGGCCGCCTTTCAGAAGGATCCGGCCCGCTGGGCCGCCACGCCGGCCTTTTTGCCGGCCCTGCACCGCCAGCTCAATGACAAGCTGGAGCAGATCGCGCGGGATCCGCGCTTCCAGCCGAAATTGACCGTCGGGGATGACAGTCTGGCGCGCACGGCCCTGGTGGCTTCGGGCATCGTCTACGGGCATCTCGTCGACCTCCTGGACGAGTTGGGCCTGAGCGGCCGTTACGACCTCTTCCAGGTGACCATGCCTTATCCGTTGAGTCCGCTCTTTATCGAACAGCTGCACACCGGCTACGACCGGGTTCTGGTGCTGGAGGAGACCTACCCGGTCATCGAGATGCAGCTGGCCCATGCCGGCGCGGTCGGCCGCCACAGCGGCGCCATCCCTCGCGAAGGGGAAATGACGCCGGACCTGGTGCATCGCGCCCTGGCCGACTTCCTCGGTCTGCCGCAACCGGCGGCCCTGGCCAAGGCGGCGCCCGGACGGCGGCCTTCCCTCTGCGCCGGCTGTCCGCATCGCACTTCTTTCTACGCCATCAAGAAGACCTTCCCCAAGGGCATCTATCCCTCGGATATCGGCTGCTACACCCTCGGCATCAATTTGAAGGCCGTGGACACCGCCCACTGCATGGGGGCCTGCATCAGCCAGGGGGCCGGCTTCTATCAGGCCTATGCCCAGGATGGCGATTTTCCCACCGTCGTGGTGACCATCGGCGATTCGACCTTTTTCCATGCCGGTCTGCCGGCCCTGGTCAACGCCGTCATCCAGCAGGCGCGTATTATCGTCGTTATCCTCGACAACGCCACCGCCGCCATGACCGGCGGCCAGCCCGTTCCGCACCTGGGCTGGGCGGCCGGGGGGCGGCCGACCCGGGCGGTGGCCATCGAACCGCTGGTGCGGGCGGCAGGGGTGGACTTTCTTGAAGTTTGCGACCCCTACGATCAGGAACAGCTGGAGGGACTTTTGCGCCAGGCCGATGACCATATCCGCAGTCCGCAGGGCGGGGTGGCGGTGATCATCTCCCGACACGGCTGCCTTATGGACAAGGCGGTGCTCAAGGCGCAGGCCCGTTTCGCCGTGACCATCAACGACGCCTGCGTCGGCTGCCGCAAATGTGTCGACCAGTTCGAGTGTCCGGCCATGTCCATGGATGAAGTGGGGGGGCGCGCCCTCATCGATCAGGATCGCTGCGTCGGCTGCGGCACCTGCATTCCCGTCTGCCCGGTCAAGGCGATCATCAAGGAGGCCCAGGCATGAAGCAGCAGATTGTTGTCAGCGGCATCGGCGGTCAGGGGGTCCTCTTCCTCACCCGCGTCATTGCCCAGGTGGCCGTCGATCGGGGGCTGCCCGTGCTGACGGCCGAGACCCACGGCATGGCCCAGCGCGGCGGCACCGTGCTGTCCACCATCAAGGTCGGCCCCTTCGCCAGCCCGTTGATCCGCGCCGGTCAGGCCGATGTCGCCCTGCTGTTGCGGGAAGACAATCTGCCGGTGCACAAGCCCCTTCTCAAGGCGGAGGCCGCCCTGTTCATCAATGCCGCCGGGGCCGGGGAAGGAGTGCGCCTGGACGCCGACGGCCTGGCGCGGGAGCTGGGCAACGCCGTGCTCTCCAACCTGGTGCTGCTTGGCCTGGCGGTGCGCCAGGGGAGGCTCTTCTGCAGCGCCGCTGAGTGCGAGGCCGCCATCCGCACCTTGGCCCCGCCGCAGTTCGTCGCGCAGAATCTGGCCGCTTTTCAGCGGGGCCTGAACGCTTCCTAAGGGCAGACCATGACCTTCCGACAGAAATTCGTCTATTTTGTCGTTCTGCACCGCACCGGCCTGTGGGTGGGCGCCCTGACGCTGGCGCTGGGCCTCTATCCACTGGTGGAGAAGAACCCCTACACCCTCGGTCTGACCAACCTCATTGCCATCTACGCCATCGTCGTGCTCGGGCTCAACCTGTTTATCGGTTACGCCGGCCAGATTTCCCTCGGCCATGCCGCCTTTTTCGGTCTCGGCGCCTACGGTTCGGCCATCGGCACCGCCACCTTCGGCCTGCCGGCCTGGCCCACCCTGGTGGGGGTGGCGGCGCTGGTGGCGCTGGTGGCCCTGCTGGTGGGGGTGCCGGCGCTGCGCCTTTCCGGCCATTACCTGGCCATGGCCACCCTCGGCTGCAATATCGTCGTGCATACCGTTCTCCTGCAGTGGGACACCGTCACGGGCGGGCCGAGCGGCTTTCCCGGCGTGGCGCCGCTGGCCATCGGTCCCCTGGTGTTCGACGACGAGGTGCGTTTCCATTACCTGGTCTGGAGTTTCACCCTGGTCGCCCTGCTGCTGTCCCTCAATCTGGTGCGCAGCGGCGTCGGCCGAGGGCTGGCTGCCCTGGCCGGCGAAGAGACGGCCGCCGCCGCCCTGGGAGTCGACACCCGGCGGGCCAAGGTCAAGGTCTTTGTGCTGTCGGCGGTCTTCGCCTCGGTGGCGGGCAGCCTCTTTGCCCACTGCTACGGCTTCGTCAGCCCCGACTCCTTCGGGATCTTCACCTCGACCGATATGGTGATCATGGTGGTGGTCGGCGGCATGGGGTCCATTTGGGGCTCCCTTTTCGGGGCCGGCCTCATCACCCTGCTGCCCGAATGGATCGCCGCCCTGGAAACCTACAAGGATTTCGTGCACGGGGCCGTCCTCATCCTGGTGCTCATGTTCTTCCCCCAGGGGCTGGTCACGGGAGTCATCGACCAGATCCGTGTCCGATTGGCTTTGCGGAGGCGTCACGATGCTGCAGCTTGAGGGGGTGAGCAAACGCTTCGGGGGGTTGCCGGCTCTTGACGGGGTCTCCTTCCGGGTCAGGGCTGGACAGGTGACGGCCCTGATCGGACCTAATGGGGCCGGCAAGAGCACCCTGATCAACGTCATCACCGGCGTGCTGCCGCCGAGCAGTGGCGCCATTGCCTTTGGCGGTCGGCCTATCGCCGGACTGCCGGCCCACGAGGTGGCCCGCCTCGGCATCGCCCGCACCTTTCAGAACCTGAAGATCTTTCCCCGGCTCTCCGTGCTCGACAATGTCCTGTGCGGTCTGACCTGCGAAGCCGGGCGTTCCCTCGTCATGGCCATGCTGCGTCTGCCCTATCTGCGTCACCGCGAACGGCGCCTGCGTCTGCGGGCCCTGGAGGCTCTCGACCGCTTCGCCCTGGCTGACAAGGCGCATTGGCCCGCCGGGGTCCTCGCCTACGGCGACAAGAAGCGGGTGGAGCTGGCACGGGCCAGCGTCAGCGAACCGCAACTGCTGCTGCTGGACGAACCGGTGGCCGGTCTCAATGCCGACGAGACGGCTGCCGTCGCCGAGCAGTTGCGTCGCCTGCGCGTTTCTGGCCATACCTTGCTGCTGGTGGAGCATGACATGGACCTGGTGATGGGCGTGGCCGACCAGGTGGTGGTGCTCGACAGCGGCAGGTGCATCGCCCAGGGGACACCGGCGGAGATCCGCCGCAATCCCCTTGTTCTCGAAGCCTATCTGGGGCGCATGGAGGCGACCGCCTGATGCTGACAGTCACCAATCTCACCGCTCATTACGGGGCCGCCCAGGCCCTCTTCGGCGTCAGCTTCGAGGTGGCCGCCGGCGAGACGGTAGCCCTGGTCGGGGCCAACGGCGCCGGCAAGAGCACCCTGCTCAAGTGTCTGATGGGACTGGTCAAACCGACGGCCGGGAGCATCCTTCTCGATGGTCGCGATCTCACCGGCAGCGCGCCGGCCCGCATGGTCGGTCAGGGCCTCGCCCTCTCGCCGGAAGGGCGGGAGGTATTCGCCCACCTGTCGGTGCACGAGAATCTGCAGCTCGGCGCCCTGGCTCTGCGACTGGCCAGGAAGGAGGAGTCGGCGCGCCTGGAGGAAATCTATGAGCGCTTCCCCAAACTCCGGCAGCGGCAGACACAACTGGCCGGCACTCTCTCCGGCGGCGAGCAGCAGATGCTCGCCATGGGACGGGCTCTTATGGCCAAACCGCGCCTGCTGCTGCTCGACGAGCCAAGCCTGGGCCTGGCCCCTCTCATCACCGACGAGATCTTCGCCATCATTCATCAGCTCGGCCGGGCTGGCACCACCATTCTGCTGGTGGAACAGAACGCCGCCCGCGCCCTTTCCGCCTCCGACAGTGCCTATCTGCTGGCCAATGGCCGCATCGTCGAACAGGGGGAAAGCTCCCGTCTTCTTAACGATCCGGCGCTCCGTTCGGCCTTTTTGGGCGCCGCCAGTCAGGACAACCCCGCCGCCAGTCGTCTCGGCGCTGCCGGGTTGACCAATATCCGCCTGGAGAAACCCGCTATGCACCAGAAGAATTTCATGCCCGCCTTTGAAAACGAAGCCCAGCTCAAGGACCACCAGCTCAAAGGGCTGCAGTGGACCGTGCGCCACGCCTACGAAGGTTCGAGCTTTTACCGCCAGCGACTCGATGAGGCCGGTGTCAGCCCCGACAGCATCCGCAGCCTGGACGATGTACGCCGCCTCCCTTTCACGACCGCCGACGATCTGCGCGACGGCTACCCCTTTCCCCTGCGCGCTGTCCCCTTTGAGCAGATTGTGCGCGTGCATGCCAGTTCGGGTACCACGGGTAAGCGCAAGGTGCTCTGTTATACGCAGAAGGATCTCGACGACTGGACCGACTTCTTTGCCCGCGCCTACCAGATGGCCGGCGTCACCCCCCTCGATCGCGTGCAGATTGCCGTCGGCTACGGGGTGTGGACGGCCGGCATGGGCTTTCAGCTCGGCTGCGAAAAGATCGGCGCCCTCGCCGTGCCCGTCGGGCCGGGCAATATCGATCTGCAGATCCAGTTTCTTATTGATTTCCAGTCCACCGTCTTCTGCTCCACCGCCTCCATGGCCCTGCTGATGGCCGAAGAGATTCACAAGCGGGGGGTGGCCGACAAGATCGCCGTACGGAAGATCATCTACGGTTCCGAGCGCTCCAGCCGCTCCATGCGTCAGAAAATCTCCGAACTCTTCGGTGGAGCCGAACTCTTTGATATTACTGGGCTCACCGAACTCTACGGCCCCGGTACCGGCATCGAGTGCAGCGAGCACGACTGCATCCACTACTGGGGGGATTACTACCTGCTGGAGATCGTCGATCCCGACACCCTGCAGCCCCTCCCTGACGGCGAGTGGGGAGAGATGGTCCTCACCAGCCTGTGCAAGGAGGCGGCCCCCCTCATCCGCTACCGCACCCGCGATATCACCCGCATTATTCCCGGTGCTTGCACCTGCGGCTCGGTGCTCCCCCGTCATTCCCGCATCAAGGGGCGCAGCGACGACACCATCAAGTTTCGCGGCGTCAACATCTATCCGTCGAGCATCGACACCATCCTCTCCGCCGTGCCCGGGCTCGGCTCCGAATATCAGATACATCTGACCCGCGAGGAGGCTTCCGGGCGGGACAGCATGCGCCTGCTTATCGAGCGCGCCCAGGGGGTCGGCGCCGAGCGCAGCGCTGAACTCATCCACGAGGCCATCCACCAGATCAAAAAACAGCTCATGGTCTCCGCTGACCTGGAGCTGGTCGATTACGGCAGCCTGCCCCGCTCTGAGGGCAAAAGCAAACGCGTCTTTGATACGCGGATTCAGGATGAAATCGTCTGAACCAGGTCAGGGGCTTTTTACAGGAGGAGGTACACTATGAAACGCGTGTTGGGCATTTTCAGTCTGCTGGTGCTGCTGGCCAGTCCGGCGCTGGCCGCAGAGCCGATCACCATCGGCGCTTTCTTCGATCTGTCCGGGCGGGCATCCTTTATCGGTACCCCGACCAAGCTGGTGGCTGAAATGGTCGTCGACAAGATCAATCAGGAGGGGGGCATCAACGGCCGCCCCCTGGCGCTGGAGATCGGCGACACGGAAGCCAATCCCGCCAAGGCGGCCAATATCGCCAAAAAGTTCATCTACAAGGACAAGGTAGCGGCGATTATCGGTCCCACCCTCACCGATACGGGCATGAACGTCAAAAAGATTGCCCATGACGGCCGCGTGCCCATCGTCATGACGGTCGGCGGCGATCCGGTCATCATGGGGGGCGACAAGTTCGGCCCCTTTGACTGGGTCTTCAAGTCACCGCAGCGCTCCCGGACCGCCGTCGAACGGCTGCTGATCTATCTGCAGGAAAAGGGCCTGACCCGCGTGGCCCTGCTGATCGCCTCCGATGGCTTCGGCAAGGACGGCGCCGGCTGGATGCACCAGCTCGCTCCCCAGTACGGCGTTGAAATCCTGCTGGAAGAGTCCTTCGGCCCCCGCGACACCGATATGACCGCCCAACTGACCCGGGCCAAGAACGCCAAGCCCCAGGCCATTATTTGCTGGACCACCGGCCCCGCCGGCGCCATCGTCGCCAAGAACAAGGCGCAACTCGGCATCGAGCTGCCCCTCTTCCAGTGCCACGGCCTGCCCGACCCCAAGTACATCGAGCTGGCTGGGGCCGCCGCCGAGGGGGACCGCATGCCGGCCACCAAGCTCATGGTGGTGGATGAGCTCGATGACAGCGATCCGCAGAAAGCGGTTATCCAGGAATTCATCCATCTCTACCGGGAGAAGGGCTACGACAAGCAGTTCCCTATCAACACCCATTCGGGCTACGCCTGGGATGCCATCATGATCCTGGCCAATGCCATGAAAAAGGTCGGCACCGAGCCGGCCGCCCTGCGCAAAGCCATTGAAGAGACCACCGGCTATGTCGGTGTCTCGGGGATCTACCATATGACCGCCGAGGATCATAACGGCCTGGGTGTCGATTCCATGGTGATGGTCGAGGTCAGAGAGGGGCGCTTCGTTCTGGCCCGTTAGACTGGCCCTTGTCTCAGCTCTTCAGCCGGCCCCGGTCTTTTCGTCCGGGGCCGTATTTTTGGGGGGGATTAGATAAAAAAGGCGCACCGGCCAGGAGAGAGGCCGATGCGCAAAAGGAAGGAGGGTTGTATCGATTGGCCAAGGGTGAACCTGACCAATTGGGTAAACATTATCAAAAGGATGGGAAAAGGTCAATACATAAATCAGTTTTTTAGTGGGAAATTTTATGCATCGGCAGACCGGGAGGTTGGAGTCTGGGCGTTTACGGGGTTGCAGGGGGTGGGGTTTGACGGTAGAATACCGACGTTTTTCAGGACAGATGAAAGGGGTTGTTTAATATCATGGATCGTAAGATGGTTCTTGTTACCATGACCGGGCCGGACAAGCCGGGTATCGTCGCCGCCGTGACCGGCAATATCGCCGCCGCTGGAGCGCGCATCCGCGACATCGAGCAGACGGTGACCCATACGCTGCTTTCCTTTTCGGTGCTCATCGATTTTCCCACGGGTGAGAGCGACCAGAAACCCCTGATCAAGGATCTCCTTTTCCTGGCCAAGGAGCTTGGGCTGGATCTCGATTTTCAGGTACTGTCCGAATCGGAGTACCGGCGCAAAACGACCAAGCACGCCTATGTGGTGACCATTCTGGGCGGCGAGGTGAGCGCTACCTCGCTGGCGCGGGTGTCACGCATCCTGGCCGACAACCGGGTCAACATCGAGCGTATCTCCAAACTGACGCAGGGACAGCTGCGCTGCGTCGAGTTTCTCATCACCACGCCGCCGGAACTGGATGTCAAGGCCATGACCCGCAAGCTGCTGCGTGTCGGCGCCAGCCTCGGCGTCGACATCGCCATGCAGAAGGAGAGCCTCTACCGCCGCGCCAAGCGCCTGGTGGTGATGGACATGGATTCCACCCTCATCCAGATCGAGGTCATCGACGAACTGGCCCGCCTGGCCGGGGTCGGGGAGCAGGTGGCGGATATCACCCTGCGGGCGATGAACGGCGAACTCGACTTTCAGGGGGCGCTGCGGGAGCGGGTGGCTCTGCTGCAGGGGCTGTCGGTCGACGCTCTTGAGGAGGTTTACCGCCATATCCCCTTCACGCCCGGGGCCAAGAACCTGGTGCGCATTCTCAAGCGGCTCGGCTTTCGCACGGCAGTCATCTCGGGGGGCTTCAAGTTTTTCACCGATCGCCTCAAGACTGAACTGGGCCTGGACTACGCCTACGCCAACGACCTGGAGATCGCTGACGGCAAGGTGACCGGTGCGGTCAAGGGGGAGATCGTCGACGGGGCCCGCAAGGCCCAGTTGCTGGAGGAGATAGCCTGTCAGGAAGGGATCACCCTCGACCAGGTGGTGGCCATCGGCGACGGCGCCAACGATCTGCCGATGCTGGGCAAAGCCGGGCTGGGTATTGCTTTCAATGCCAAGGCCCGGGTGCGGGAGCAGGCCGATTATCATATCAACCAGCAGAGTCTCGACTCCATCCTCTATCTGCTCGGCTTCTCCGAGCGGGAGATGGCCGAGATCGACCAATGAGACTGCCCCAGCCCCTCCTGGAGGGGCGCCTGCTGCGGCGCTATCAGCGCTTCCTTACCGATGTCGAGCTGGCCGACGGCCGCGTGGTGACGGCCCACACTCCCAATACCGGCAGCATGAAGCAGTGCGCCGTGCCGGGACACCGCGTGTTGCTCTCCACCTCGGACAACCCGAAGCGAAAACTCCTCTATACCCTGGAGCTGATCGAAGTCAACGGCCACTGGGTCGATACCCACACCCACCGCACCAACCGGGTGGTCGAGGAAGGCCTGCGCCAGGGAGCCATTGCTCCGCTGGCGGGCTACCAGGTGCGGGCGGAGTACCCTTTCGGCGCCAGCCGCCTCGATTTTATGCTGGAAAATGAGCGGGAGAAAGTGCTGGTGGAGGTTAAAAATGTGACTCTCTGCTGCGCGGCCACCGTCGCCTGCTTTCCCGATGCCGTGACGACGCGGGGGCAGAAACACCTGCGTGAACTGATGGCGGCCCGCCAGCAGGGCTATCGTACGGTCATTTTCTTCCTCGTCCAGCGCGGTGAGGCTGAGGCCTTTACGCCGGCCGACGCCATCGATCCCGATTACGGCCGTCTGCTGCGGCAGGCCGCCGCCTGCGGCGTCGAAGTCATGGCCTACCGCAGCCTGGTGACGCCCACGGAAAACCGGGTCGGCCCGCCTCTTTCCGTCCTCCTCGGGTAAACCCGTCATGCGCGCCGTCGGCCTGATCACCGAATACAATCCCTTTCACAACGGACACCTCCACCACCTGCGTCAGAGCCTGGCCCTTGCCGGGGTCGAAGTCGCCGTAGCGGTCATGAGCGGGCATTTCCTGCAGCGCGGCGAACCGGCGCTGGTCGATAAATGGGTGCGGGCCCAGATGGCCCTGCGAGCCGGCATCGACCTGGTCCTGGAGCTGCCCTTCCCCTGGGCCTGCAATAGCGCCCCGGTTTTCGCCCAGGGCGCCGTTCAAGCTCTGAATGCCCTCGGGGGGGTCGACTCCCTTTGCTTTGGCAGCGAAGCGGGGGATATGCAGGCACTGCAGGAGTGCGCCCGCTGGCTGGAGGCGAACGAAGAGGTTGTGGCCCGCCGAACCGGTACCCTGTTGCGGCAGGGTCACAATTACCCGACAGCCCGCGCGCAACTGGCGCAGGAGCTGGCGCCGGACGCCTCTTTTGGGCAGTTGCTCGCCTCGCCCAACAACATCCTTGGTCTCGAGTATCTCCGGGCCCTGCGCCGAACCGCCAGTACGCTGCGCCCCTTGACCATTTCCCGTCTCGGTGCCGGCTATCATGACGAGGAGGCCGTGGGGGATGTGGCGAGCGCCACGGGCATTCGCCGCATGCTCGCCGCCGGAGAGGACATCACCCCCTTCATCCCTTCTTCCGCTTTACTCCCTTTGCAACAGGCCCTGGCCGAAGGGCGCTGTCTGGATGAGACGCATCTGCATCGCCTGCTGCTCAGTCGCCTCTTCAGGGGGGCACAGACGCTCAAGGGCATCTACCAGGTCGAAGCCGGTATCGAACCACGCCTGCTCGAGGCGGCCGAGTGCAGCGACTCCTATTCGGCCCTGGTGGATGCCATCAAGTCACGGCATCTGACTCGCACCCGTGTCCAGCGCCTGCTCGCCTATGTGCTCAACGAGGTGCAGACCGATAACATGGCCGCCTTTCTGGCGAGGGGGCCGCTCTATCTGCATGTTCTCGCCTTCTCGGCCAAGGGGCGCGCCTTTCTGGCCGCCAGCCGAAAAAAACGGACCTTGCCCCTGGTACAGAATTACTCACGGATACAGTCGATTCTCAAACGGACCTACGGGGCAGAGAGCGAGACCCTGCGGCTGGCGCAGCGCCTGCTGGAACTGGAGGTGCGCGCCGGTCGCAACACCACCCTGCTGCAGCGGCAGTGGCCCGGCGGGCCCCGCAGTAGCGATTATTATCGGGAGGTCATTACAGAAAAATAAGGGGCTTAGCCGAGAATCAGGTTGGGCAGTTCGTCGCGGTCATCCGCCCGGCGGGGGAAATGTTCTTCCAGCAGCTCGGCGCAGCGGGTGATGGCCTCGCAGAGAGCGTCGCACGCCAGCCCCTGGTGAATGCCTTCGGTCACCGTTTCGACGATCTCCTCCCAGACGTGCAGAGGAACGCGGGCGTTGATGCCACGGTCAGCCAGCACATAGACCCGTCGTTCAAACAGGGAGAGCAGAATGAGGATGCCGGTGTGATCGCGGGTGTGGTGCAGGCCCTGCTCAAGAAAGCTGACGAGGGCTTTTTCCTCCACTTCCCCGCGGATCTCGGCGGGATGAATAAGGCAGCGTTTGAGCGTGGGGGTGTGGCGGATGAAGAGTTTAAAGGGAAAGTAGGCGAGGGCGAAGATCGGCAGAAAAACCCAGACGGAGGAGCCGCCGAAGGCCCAGCTTGCCGTCACGCCCGTGGCCAGCGACAGTAGGACGGCGCCGAGAATCTCGGCCCGGGGGTAGTCGTAGCTGGCGTCGATCACCATGGGAACGATCTCGCCGCTGGTGCGTTTCTCGGCTTCGAAGACGGCGGCTTTGAGGCGTTGCCGTTCGTCTTCGCTGAAAAATGTCTGCGCTGTGACTTTCGCCATGACAGTTCCTGTGCAAGGGTGAAAAGAAGATCGTCCTTACCAGCCGCCGGAAGCGCCGCCGCCCCCGAATCCGCCCCCGCCGCCGCCGAAACCCCCACCGCCGCCAAAGCCGCCACCGCTGAAGGGTGGTCCGCCGATCCATAGACCGCCTCGACGACTGCCACGGTGGCTGCGTCCACCCGTCAGGAAGAGCAATCCCGGTCCCAGAAAGAGCAGCAGTGCCAGCAGGCCGAGAGGGTGGCGCTCCTTCTGCTGACGGGATGACCCCGATCCCGTGTACTCACCCCGCACCGCTTCGGCCATGGCGACCAGGCCGGCGGCGATGCCGCCATCATAATCTCCTCGCCGGAAGCGAGGGGTGATCTCCTGATCGATAATGCGGCCGGCCAGCAGGTCGGTGAGTCTCCCCTCCAGCCCGTAGCCGACTTCGATGCGAATCTTGCGGTCGTCCCGCGAAACCAGGAGCAGGGCGCCGTTGTCCTTACCCTTTTGCCCGAGTCCCCAGGTCTCCGCCACCTTCAGAGCCGCGACTTCCAGTGGTTCCCCCTCCAGGGAGGCGACGGTGAGCAGGACAATCTGCGTCGAGTCACTGGCTTCGAAATCGGTCAGAAAACGCTCGATTTTCAGCGCCATCTCGGCCGAGAGGAGGCCGGCCAGGTCGTTGACATGCCCCCGCAGGGGAGGCACGTCGAGGGCGCTGGCTGTCAGGGGCAGCAGAATGACAAGCGTCAGGGCGAGAAAAAAGCGTCTCAGGAGCATGCTAGAAGTTGACCTTGGGGGCCGTGGCCGCGCCGGCCTCCGCCTTGAAGGGTTCCTTGCGTTCGAGCTTCAGCATGAATTTGTTGGTCAGATTGTTGGGGAAGGTGCGGATCGAGCTGTTGAAGACCTGCACCGCTTCGTTGTAGCGCTGGCGGGCGACGTTGATGCGGTTCTCGGTGCCTTCGAGCTGGTGCTGAAGGTCGCTGAAATTCTGGCTGGCCTTCAGGTCGGGATAGCGTTCAGCCACCACCAGCAGGCGGGAGAGGGCGCCGGAAAGTTCTCCCTGGGCCGACTGAAAGCTTGCAAGCGCGACGGGGTTGGACAGATCCTGACCACTCAGGTTGACCTGCCCCACACGGGCCCGCGCTTCGGTGACGGATTGCAGGGTCTCCCGCTCATGACTGGCGTAGGCCTTAACCGTCTCCACCAGGTTCGGGATGAGGTCGGCGCGACGCTGATAGGTAGCCTCCACGTCGGCCCAGGCGGCAAAGACCATTTCTTCATTACGCTGGATTTCATTGTAGCCGCACCCTGAAAGCAGAGTCAGGGAAAGCATGATCATGGCGATGAGGGAGAAACGCGTCTTCATGGCAGAGCTCCTTGTTCAGTTCATGGAAAGGCAAAAGTATGCCTTAAAATATAGTCATGCCAAGGGCGGATGTAAAGGGAAGATCCTGGGGAGGGTCGCCATGAACAAAAAAGATGTTGCATTTAATCTATGAACGCGTTTTAAATCTGAACAAACACCGGCATCGAGAGGACTTATCATGACCTGGCCCCTGACCCAAGCTGAAGAACGGTTGACGGAAGATTGCCTGCGAAACCTACGCGCTCTGCCGGGATGCGAAGTGGACCCGGGATCCAGGCCGGCATTGCAGGCCCAGGAGGGCCGCCTGCGGCTTCAAGGCGGCTGGGGCCAAGTCAGCTATCAGGTCATGCCAAGGAGGCAGCTCTCGCCTTTAACCGTCGCTGTTCTTCTCAACCAGGCACACCTTCAGCCCGCCGAGGAGCCGAGGCTGCTGTTTACCGACTATCTACCGGAAACCCTGGCTCGCGAACTGCGCCAACAGGGGATCGAATATGTCGATGCGGCCGGCAACATGTACCTGTGTCAGCCGCCACTGCTTATGGAAATTGGCGGCCGCCGCCGGTCCGCCGAAAAGAAAAGCGGCGGCCGAGCCTTTCAAACCGCCGGCCTCAAGCTGATTTCCCTTCTGTTGATGGAGCCGGCTAGCCTGCGCCTGTCCTATCGGGACATGGCCCAGCGGGCCCATGTCGCTTTGGGGACGATTGGGCAGACGCTGGAACAGCTCGAATCGCTGGGGTACCTCGGCCGGGAGGCCAGTGGCGGCAGACGGTTGCGGCGAGGCGAGGATCTGTTGCAGCGCTGGGAATTCGGCTACAGCGAAAAGCTGCGCCCCCGGCTGCTGCTGCGTCGTTGCCGCCTGCAGACAGGGGTAGCGATCGACGATCTTCCCGATCTGCTGCGGCAAAACGGTTTGCAGGAGCAGGTGCTCATCGGCGGCGAGCTGGGTGCTGCCCATCTGCTGGGTGGCTACCGCCCCCAGCGCGCCGCCTTGCATCTGTCCGGCGATGCCCTGCGCCTTCTCATGCAGCTGCGCCTCATTCCCGATCCCGACGGACCCGTGGATCTGCTGCAATTGTACAGCCACGATCTGGCCTGGCAGGAATGGCAGCCCGAAGGGATTTCGCTGATCCATCCTTTGCTGATTCACGCCGAATTGATGGCGGCGGCAGAGGATAGGGCCCCTCTGGCGGAAAGGATCTGGCGGGATTTTCTGCAGGAAAAATTGGCGGGCAGTGCGCCCGGCGGGTACAGTCAGTGACTACTTTGTGACGTTCTTTCATGGAGCAGACAGAACCCCGACTTGCTGACGTTCATGGCGAAAAGATCGCCCATTTCAGCGGCAGTACAGGGAGGCGAGAAATAAAAGCCCTGCATCTCGTGGCATTGTCGGGCGGTGAGAAATTCCAATTGCGGCAGATTTTCCACGCCCTCGGCCAGGACGTTGAGCTGCAGACTGTGGCTCATGGCGATTATGGCCTCGACGATGGCCCGACTGTCGGCGTCGTCGTTGACCGAATGGATGAATTCCTGGGCGATTTTGATGCGATCAATTGGGAAGTTTTTCAGATAGGCCAAGGAGGAATAGCCGGTTCCGAAGTCATCAATAGCCAGGTGGATTCCCCGCACCTTGATGTCCGTCAGGGTCATGATGGTCTCGACCGTGTTGTCCATGATCAGGCTTTCCGTAAGCTCCAGTTCGAGCCACCTGGGATCGAGGCCGGTTTCCTCCAGAATGCGATCGAGCAGGTCGATAATGCCCAGCTGCTTGAACTGGCGGGCGGAAAGGTTGACCGCCATTCTGACCGGGGCATAGCCGGCGATCTGCCACTCGCGAGCCTGTCGGCAGGCCGTGCGCAAAGCCCACTCGCCGATAGGGTTGATCAAGCCGGTCTCTTCGGCAATGGGGATGAATTTTTCCGGTGAAATGAGCCCGTCCTGGGGATGGTTCCAGCGCAGCAGAGATTCGACCCCGATGATCGTCCCCGACTCGATATCGATCTGCGGCTGGTAGGTGAGAAAGAGCTCGCCCCGATCGATGGCCCGCCGCAAACTCGTCTCGATTCCCAGCTTTTCGACCACCCGGGTATTCATCTCATCGGAAAAAAACTGATAATTGTTGCGACCATGCTCTTTGGCGGCGTACATGGCGATGTCCGCATTGCGCAACAGGGTGTCGATATCCTCACCATCCAGAGGGTAGATACTGATGCCGATGCTCGCGGTGGTACAGAGTTCGCCGCCAGCCAGTTTTACTGGCTGAGCCAGGGTTTCAAGGATCCGTTCGGCAAAGGCGGCGCCGTCCTGGTCGCCGTTGCTGCTGGAAAGAACGATGACGAATTCGTCGCCCCCGAGGCGAGCCACCGTGTCCCCCTGACGCATGCAGTCCCGAAGGCGTTGCGCAATAATCTTGAGAAACTCGTCTCCGACGGCATGACCCAGGGTGTCGTTGATGACCTTGAAACGATCCAGATCGAGAAACAGTACCTCGACCCGGGCGTTGTTGCGGCGGGCGTGAGCCAGCGCCTGCCCAAGGCGGTCATGGAAGAGGGTGCGGTTGGGCAGTTCGGTGAGCGTATCGTAGTAGGCCAGCTTTTTAACCTCCAGCTCCGCCTGGCGATGTTCGGTGACATCGATAGCCACGGCGAGACTGCGCTCGATGTGTCCCTGTGCGTTGCGATCGCCGATGGCCGAGAGCAGAACCTCGACAATGTCCCCGTTTTTTTTCACAAACTGGTAAGGGATGTATTTGACGGAACCCGTGCGGAAAAACTTGGGGAAAATGGTCTGCTCGGCCATCTGACGTGACGTTTGGGTCATGAAATCCGTCAGTTTGTGGCCGAGTACCTCGGACGGATGGTAACCCAGTGTTTCCAGCCAGAATTTACTGACCGTGAGCAGCCGGCCGTGGGTGTCGATGGAATGAAGCATGACGGGGGCGTTGTCGTAGAGGCTGCGATAGCGTGCCTCGCTTTCCAGAAGGGAGCGGGTGGAGTGTTTCCATTTGCGTCGCCAGACGTTCAGGATGAGCCCACAGCAGCCGCCGAAAAAAATCGGGACCAGAAAACCTTTCGGGTGAAAAGGGATGCCGACGAGCAATTTCTGCACGGCCGAAAAGCTGCTCAGCAGCGTGCTGCCCAAGAGAAACCAGGCAGCGTATTGAAGAAAGACTTTAATCATGGCGGCCTGTCAGGTAAAAGCTTGCGCTCACGAAATTCTTGGGTCCGAATCTGCTCGGAATCTTTACAACCTTCCTATGATTTTCCCCGAGATGGCCAGGAAGTCAATTCCGGAAGAGGCGATTTTCGTTAGGATGTCATGATCTTGCCGGGGCGCAACCTGTCCGCGCCGACGGGGGCAAAGGATGGAAGTTTTGCCGAAGCTGTGCTAGCATGATTTTTAATAATGACCCTGTCAGAAGAGGAGAACTGTGGATAAACCCCTGTCATCGCCGGGAGTAAAACCCGCCGTTACCGAGAAGGAAAAGGTCACTTTCCCTCCCCCGTATCGGGTACTGATGCACAACGACGACTACACGACCATGGAATTTGTGGTCGCCGCCCTCGAAACGATCTTTCACAAGACTCCCACCGAGGCCAACCGCATCATGCTGCATATTCATCTGAAAGGCGTCGGGGAGTGCGGCATCTACCCCTTTGAAATTGCCGAAACGAAGGTTGCCAGAGTTCATGCCATGGCCAGGAAAGAGGGTTTTCCTTTAAGGTGCAGCCTCGAAAAAGTCTGAAAAAGGACGGAGTTCCCATGTTCAACCAGGAAGTACAGATCACCTTTTCTCTGGCGGTGCGGGAAGCCCAGCGCCGCCGTCATGAATATCTCACGACGGAACATGTGCTCTACGCCATTCTTTTTGATGGCGAAGGGCAGGACATTATTCGCAACTGCGGAGGCGATCCCGAAACCCTTCGCGCCATGCTCGAAGATTTCATGACCAACCAGCTGGAGAGTGTCGCCAGCGAAAGTGAAGAGGTGCCTGAACAGACCGTTGGGCTGCAGAGGGTTCTGCAGAGTACTGTGGTTCATATGCATGCCTCCGGCAAAAAGCAGATCACCGTCGGGGATGTGCTGGTGGCGATTCTGGAAGAGAAGAACTCTCACGCTTCCCATTTTCTCAAGCTTCAGGGGGTCAGCCGCCTGGATGTGTTGCATTATATTTCCCACGGGGTCGTTAAGATGCCGTCCCGGCAGGAAGGCGAAGGGGAAGGCTCGCCTGTTCCAGGGCGTGAGGACACGGGAGGAGGCGGGACCAAGACGGCTCCGGCCAAGGATCCTTTGAAACTCTTTACCGTCAATCTGCTGGATAAGGCCCGGGACGGTAAGATCGATCCCCTCATTGGGCGCGAGGCGGAAATCGAGCGGACGCTGCTGGTGCTGTGTCGGCGGCGCAAGAACAACCCCATCTATGTCGGCGAACCGGGGGTCGGCAAGACGGCGCTGGCCGAAGGGCTGGCGCTGGCCATGGCGCGGGGCGAGGTGCCGGACATGCTGGCTGATTTTGAGATATTTTCCCTCGACATGGGGGCTTTGCTGGCCGGGACCAAATTCCGCGGAGATTTCGAGGAACGGCTCAAGGCGGTGCTGGCCGCCCTGGCCAAAAAAGGCAAGGCCATTCTCTTTATTGACGAAATCCACACCGTGGTCGGCGCCGGTGCCACCAGCGGCGGCTCAATGGATGCCTCCAATATTCTCAAGCCGGTGCTGGCCTCTGGTGAGTTGCGCTGTATCGGGTCGACCACCTACGAGGAATACAAGAATCTTTTTGAGAAGGATCGGGCTTTGTCCCGCCGCTTCCAGAAAATCGATGTTCCCGAGCCGAGCGTCGAAGAGACCCTCGCCATTCTCCAGGGGCTGAAATCCCACTATGAAGAGCACCACGGTGTCCGCTACAGCGACGAAGCGCTGCGGGCCGCCGCCGAGCTGTCGGCTCGCCACATCAACTTCCGTCACCTGCCGGACAAGGCCATTGACGTGATGGACGAGGTCGGCGCCTCCTTCCGGCTGCACCCGCGTTCCCGGCAGGAGGTGGGCATCCGGGAAATCGAAGAGGTGATCGCCCGCATCGCCCGCATTCCGCAGCGCCAGGTCTCGGCCCGCGACCGCCAGCGGCTCAAGACCCTCGCCCGCGATATCAAGGCGCGCGTCTTCGGGCAGGATCCGGCCATCGATGCTCTGTGCCGTGCCGTGCTGCGCTCCCGGGCTGGCCTGGGCCACCCGGAAAAGCCCACCGGGTCCTTTCTGTTCACCGGCCCGACCGGGGTGGGCAAGACGGAGGTCGCCAAACAGCTCGCCGCCCAGATGGGTGTGGAGTTTATCCGCTTCGACATGAGTGAATACATGGAGAAGCATTCGGTGGCGCGGCTGATCGGTTCACCCCCGGGTTACGTCGGTTTTGAACAGGGGGGGCTGCTCACCGACGCCATCATCCGGAACCCCTATGCGGTCCTGCTGCTGGACGAGATCGAAAAGGCTCATCCCGATCTTTTCAATATCCTGCTACAGGTCATGGATCACGGCACCCTCACCGATAACAATGGCAAGAAGGCCGATTTTCGCAACGTCGTTCTCATCATGACCAGTAACGCCGGCGCCCGGGAAATGAGCGCCAACCCCATCGGTTTCAGCAAAACGGCCTCGACGGGAGATCCACGCCACGCCGTGGAACGCACCTTCTCCCCCGAGTTCCGCAATCGTCTCGATGCCATCATCGCCTTCAGCAGCCTCGCCGAGGAGGTGATTGTCCGCATCGTCGACAAGTTTTTCAACGAGCTGGCCACGCCCCTGGAAGAGAAGGGGGTTGTCCTCAAGGTCTCCCCGGCCGCCCGCCGCTATTTCGCCCAGCGGGGCTACGACCCGGTCTACGGCGCTCGCCCGCTGGCCCGTCTCATTCAGACGGAAGTCAGCGATGTCATTGCCAGCGAAATCCTCTTCGGACGGCTGAGCAAGGGCGGGACCGTGCGCCTCGGTCTGCGTCAGGACGCCCTGACTTTTTCCTACGACTGAGGCGTTTCAGGAGAGTCGTCGGTGCCCGTCTTCCAACTGGCTGACCAGCTGCTTTTTCCGCCACCTCATCTGGCCGAGCCTGATGGGCTGCTGGCTGTCGGTGGTGATCTGACCCCGCCGCGTCTCCTGCTGGCCTATTCCTCCGGCATCTTTCCCTGGTTCAACGAAGGCGATCCCCTGCTCTGGTGGTCGCCCGATCCCCGGTTCATCCTTGAGCCAACGGCTATTCATGTCTCCCGCAGTCTCGACAAGGTGATTCGCCGGGGCTCCTTCCAGCTGACGATTGACCGCGCCTTTACTGAAGTCATGCTGGCCTGCGGGCCAGACCGCCAGGAAGATACGGGGACCTGGATCACCGACGGCATGCTGGCCGCCTACGGTCGGCTGTATAAGATGGGTTTCGCGCACTCGGTGGAATGCTGGCAGGGGGATGAACTGGTCGGCGGACTGTACGGGGTCTGTCTGGGGCGCTGTTTTTTCGGCGAGTCGATGTTTCACCGCCAAAGCAACGCGTCGAAGGTGGCGATGGTTTTTCTGGCCCGTCGGCTGGCGGCGTACCATTTCGATATGATTGACTGCCAGCTGCCCACCTCGCATCTGGCTTCCCTGGGTGGGAGGGGGATCTCGCGAACCGCGTACCTCAGCCGCCTGCGTCAGGCGGGGGTGGTCCCGACCGCGACGCCTTCGCCGGCTCCTTTCCCGAGTGAGGGGTGAGGAGGGCGAACAAAGTCCTTAATAGGGATGACTGGTGGAGCGCCGGCCGGTGGCCACCTGCTGGTTGTGGGCTCTCAGTTCTTCGACCAGTTTCTCGATGTCCTGCGCGTCAAGAAGGTTGCTCTCGACGAAGTACTGGCCGATGCGCTTGTGAAGGTTCTGTTGGTAGCGGAGCAGTGTCTGCACCTGAAAAGGAGTCAGTACGCCGAGCTTGACGGCCCGCTGCCCGAAACGACTGAAGGCTCCCCGCGCGGTGAGTATGTGGCGCAGGGAGGCTTCGTCGAGCCAGCCCCAGCGGCGGGCGATTTCGCCAATGGCCGGTCTTTGGGCTCGCTGCCAGACAAGCGCGGCAATGAGCTGCTGATAGGAGATATAACCGCGATAGTAGAGGTAGAGGCCGAATTCCAGATGGCGCTGCGGCAGATTTCCGGCATAAAAGGTGCCGGCCGGGGAAGCAGGGGGACGCGTCCTGGCTGTAGAGGCACTGGCTCTGACCCCTGGCCCGGCGCTGCGCATAGACTGGATGTGTCCTTTTTCCCGCTGCTCCAAAAAGGTATTGATCAGCTTGTAGGCGCTGGTCAGATCCTGAAACAGGATGTTCTGCCGCTTTTTTTCGGTCTCGGTAAAGCGATCCGGATGGGTCTGCTTGGCTTTGCTGCGGTAGGCTGATTTGGCGCCGCCGGGCTGGAGGTAAAAGAGAAAGTCGCGATTGAGGTGCAGCTCCGGGCCAAAAAGAATCCGGCAGGCATCAAAAAGGGCGGCTTCGGTCATCTGGACCATCTGAGCTCTTCCTCCGGGGTGATAAAGGCGTCTTGAAAGGGCGCGTCTATTCTAGGCATTTTAGCCTCGTTTCTTATTACACCAGATTGCGATTCAGCTCAAGAATCCTTTCCTTTTCGGCACGCTTTTACCACCTCAAGCGGTGATTAAAAAATGGGCAAAAGGCTGTGAAGAGGGATGCTCTAAGGGTTTGTCCGCGCCCCTTTTTGAGTTCCCCACAGGGTTTTCCACGAAACTGTGGACGAGCGCAAAAAGTGGCCTTGAATCAGCAGGTTGTGGTTTGGGCTAGATGAGTCTGTTGGGGGTTATGGATCCTGCTCGGGACGTTTTTTTCTATCGGCTTCTATCAGGAGTCGCCCGCTGAGGTCATCCATGAACTGGCGGGCGACCCGCCCGGAGCGGGCGCCGCGGCGCATCGCCCATTGCAGCGCTTCTCTCTCCAGGCGTTTGACCGATATTTTTATCTTTCGGCGGCGGCTCAAGTGACGTACAACGGCCAGGTAGGTCTCCTGGGACATGGGATAAAAGCCGAGGGTGATACCAAAGCGATCGGACAGCGAAAGTTTTTCGGCGATGCGCTCCTCGGGGTGGATTTCCGCCTCCGGACCGTTGTCTTCGAAGCGCTCCGGCATGAGATGGCGCCGGTTGCTGGTGGCATAGACGAGCACGTTGGCCGGCCGGGCCTCGATGCCGCCTTCGAGCAAGGCCTTGAGTTCCCGGTAGGAAATCTCCGACTCGTCAAAAGACAGATCATCGCAGAAAAGGATGAAGCGATAGTTGAGATCGCGCAGGCGGCTGGTGATGAGAGGGAGCTGGAAGAGGTCCTCCTTCTGCACCTCCACCAGGCGCAGACCCTGGCTGGAAAACCGGTTGATAAGCCCCTTGACGGCGGAGGACTTGCCGCTGCCCCGCTCGCCCCACAAGAGCACATTGTTGGCCGGATAGCCCCGGACGAACTGCAGGGTGTTCTGGTTGAGTCGCTGCAGAGTGGCGTCGATTCCGAGGAGGTCCGCATGGTCCGGCGTGTCCGGGAAGAGCACGGGCACCAGCCATCCGGATGGTCCCTGTCGTTGCCAGCGCAATGCCAGGGTGTTCTGGAAGACCTCCGCCTCGAGTTCAACCTCGGCCAGTTGGCGCCCCAGGTATTCTTCACCGAGATCCATGAGGGTTTCCACACGTTCGAGCAGGTACGCCCAGTCGATATCCAGGTCGGAATAATTCATAGTAGGACAGCCTCCCGGTTGTTGGTTTGAATGGTGAAATAGTAGCAGAATTTATGCGGGGACGCAGGGGGAAAGACGTGGGGATTTCTGGTCAAGGCGCCGCCCCTGTGCTAGGATCGGCGCTCTGAACGTTGCGGGGAGGGGCTGTGAAAAAACTCGAAGGACAACTTTTTGCGGTGACGGCTCCAGGACTGGAGGCAGTCTGCGCTACCGAGCTGCACCAGCTCGGTATGGCCGGGGTCGCCGTGGTGCCGGGCGGAGTGGAGTTCACGGGAGGCCTGGCGGATATCTATCGCGCCAACCTGTGGCTGCGTACGGCCAGTCGCGTGGTGATCCGCCTCGGAACCTTTCGCAGTCGCGACTTTCCCGACCTGTACAAAAAGGCCCTGCGTTTGCCCTGGGGGCGCTTCATCCGGCGGGAGACCGCTGTCCGGGTGAAATCGGCGAGCCATCGTTCCCGGCTCGTGCATGGCGGGCGTATCGCCGAAACAGTCGCTGCCGCCATCGATCGTGCCCTTGGCCGCCAGGCGGGGGAAGGACAGGGGGAAGAGCAACTCGTTCTCGTGCGCTTTGACGACGATCAGTGTCAGATTTCGATCGATACCTCCGGTGAGTTGCTGCACCGCCGCGGCTATCGCGAAGAGTCGGCCCAGGCCCCTCTGCGCGAAACCCTGGCGGCAGGTATTCTGGCGCTGCTGGGCTGGGATGGCCGGGCTCCACTGGTCGATCCCATGTGCGGCTCGGGCACCTTCGTTATCGAAGGAGCGCTGCTGGCGGCCAACCTGCCTCCGGGAGCAGGACGTCACTTTGCCTTCATGAACTGGCCCGGTTTTCGGCCGGGGCTTTGGGAGGCTCTCACGCTGGAAGCTGTCCGCGCCAGGCGCGAGATTGAGGTGCCTATCTGCGGGTCTGACCGCAATCCGGTGGCGCTGGCGGCCGCCAGACGCAACGCCGAGCGCGCGGGAGTCGCCGATCTTGTCCGCCTGGAGGTGGCAGATCTGGCCGACAGCCGGGCCACCAGTTTCCACGGTACCATTCTGTGCAATCCACCCTATGGGGAGCGCCTGGGAAAAGGGGTGGATCTGGCGCCTCTCTATCGTCAGCTGGGGAATGTCTACGCCCGGCAGTATGGCGGCTGGCGGCGCGCTATTCTCTGCCCTGTCTCGCCGCTGGTTGACGCGGTCGGCCTCCCCTTGAAGAAGATTGCCGATCTGGTCAATGGCGGGCTCTCTGTCGGACTCTTTGTGGTCGACGGAGAGTGTGAGTGAGATTTATATTGATTTTTTGCTGATGTTGGTGTAAGTTGCCGTCTTATCCTTCGCCCGGGAGACTTGGCGAAGTGTAAATAGATAAGAAAGCGAGGTGAAGAGTCAGTGGAAATCCATGTCGTCGACAACAACGTCGAAAAGGCGATCCGGGTTCTCAAGCGCAAGCTGCAGCAGGAAGGGTTGTTTCGTGAAATGAAGCAGCGCAAATTCTACGAAAAGCCCAGCGTCAAGCGTAAGCGCAAAGAGAAAGAAGCCCAGCGCCGGCTGCGTAAAAAAATGCGGCTGATGAAGACGGACTGATCTCTCGCATTGAAGTATCACGGTAACGAAGAAGGGCCACCTGCCAAGCAGGTGGCCCTTCTTCGTTTGGGACGTTCTGTCGCCAGCGGCCGCCTTCCAGTCTGAAGACGGCCGCTGATGTCTTGAAGGAAAAGTCAGGCCGGCAGGGCCGGCAATTCGAGACCGGCCATCTTTTCGACAATGCGTACCACCTGGGCGCTGTAACCGAACTCGTTGTCGTACCAGACGTAGAGAACGCAGCGGTTGCCGTCGACGATGGTGGCCAGTGAGTCGACGATGCCGGCGTGCCGGGAGCCCACAAAGTCGCTGGAGACGACCTCGGGGGAGTTGGTGTAGTCGATCTGCTGCTGGAGGCCGGAGTTGAGAGAGATATCCCGTAGATAGCGGTTCAGTTCCTCAACGCTGGTTCCTTCGGTCAAGGTCAGGTTGAGTATGGCCAGGGAGACGTTGGGGGTCGGCACGCGAATAGCGTTGCCGGTGAGTTTGCCTGTCAGCTCCGGCAGCGCTTTGGCGACAGCCTTGGCGGCCCCCGTCTCGGTGATGACCATGTTGAGTGGGGCGCTGCGGCCGCGGCGGTTGTTCTTGTGGTAGTTGTCGATCAGGTTCTGGTCATTGGTGTAGGAATGACAGGTCTCCACATGGCCGTGCACGATGCCGAACCGGTCGTTGACCGCTTTGAGTACA
Organism: Desulfuromonas sp. KJ2020; assembly: GCF_024197615.1. NCBI lineage: Bacteria > Pseudomonadati > Thermodesulfobacteriota > Desulfuromonadia > Desulfuromonadales > Desulfuromonadaceae > Desulfuromonas > Desulfuromonas sp. KJ2020. The sequence goes on along the minus strand of NZ_JAKUKE010000001.1, from coordinate 70,735 downwards.
GGAACAATGGCGTTGGTGGTGCAGCTGGCGGCGGAGAAGATTTTTTCGAGGGGGCTGATCAGCTCGTTGTTGACGCCGTAGACGATATTGGGGATATCCCCTTTTCCCGGCGCCGTCAGGATGACGGCGGAGGTCCCTTTTGCCTTGAGATGGCGGCCGAGCCCGTCGCGATCGCGCCATTTTCCCGTGTTATCGATAACGATGGCGTCCTTGATGCCGTACTGGGTGTAGTCGACCTCTTCAGGGGCATCGGCGTAGATAATGCGGATCATGTTGCCGTTAGCCACAATGGCGTTTTCCTGTTCATCGACCGTAATGGCGCCGCGGAAAAAGCCATGGACGGAGTCCCGGCGCAACAGGCTGGCCCGCTTGATGAGATCGTCGGCACTGCCCTTGCGTACAACGGCGGCCCGCAGGCGCAGTTTGTCGCCGCCGCCGGTTTTTTCGATCAGAAGCCGGGCGAGCAGGCGGCCGATGCGGCCAAATCCGTAAAGGACGATATCCTGAGGTTCCTGACGCATGGAGCCCTTACCGGTGTTGACCGAAGTCAGTTCACGTCGGACGAACTGCTCCACCGGCTCCCCGGCGGCCTGGGCCTGATAGCGAACCGTCAGCTTGCCGATATCGATGCGGGACGGGGCCAGATCCAGTTCGCTGATCGCCTTGAGAAGGGGATAGCTGTCCCTTACGGACAGTTCGTTCTCCAGAATCTGGCGGGCGAAACGATGGGCCTTGAGAATGTCGATGGTTGACGGATTGATCAGCGTCCGCCCGTAGACGGAGATGACCACGTTGCGGTCGCGATAGAGTCGGCCGATGAGGGGGAGCATCGCCTCGGCGATCTCTTCCCGCTGCTGCCAGTCCTTGAGGTAATCGTCCTGCTTTGTCGAATTCATGGGCGTTTCCTTTTATGGGTTAATGAATCAAGACAGGTGGGATCAGGATAGCGCAAAACCGGGCGTATCCTAAACGAACTTCCCCCCTTTTTCAACCCCCTTGACGGCAAAAATAGCGACTTTGGGCTGGACTTCACCGGGGCGAGCTGCTATCTATTATCCGGTTGCATCTGGTGGTAACACTGTGTTTTGAAATAGTCGAAAAAGACAGGGAGGCTGGAAGCCATGGGCAAAAAAGTGCATTTCAGTGAGTTAGGGCTGGTCAATACCCGGGATATGTTCCAAAAGGCCGTAGGGGGCGGTTACGCCATTCCCGCCTATAATTTTAATAACCTCGAACAGTTGCAGGCCATTGTCATGGCCTGTGCCGAGACGGCTTCACCCGTCATCATTCAGGTCAGCAAGGGGGCCCGCAGCTACGCCAATAGTACCATGCTGCGCTATATGGCCCTGGGGGCGGTGGAAATGGTGCGCGAAATGGGGTCCAATATTCCCATCGCCCTGCACCTGGACCACGGCGACTCCCTGGAGTTGTGTCAGTCCTGTGTCGACTCCGGTTTCTCCTCGGTCATGATTGACGGTTCCCACCTGCCTTACGAAGAAAACGTGGCGCTGACCCGCCAGGTTGTCGAATATGCCCATGCCCATGACGTGACCGTTGAGGGCGAGCTAGGTGTTCTGGCCGGCATCGAGGACGAGGTGCAGGCCGATCATTCCACCTACACCAAGCCCGAGGAAGTCGAGGATTTCGTCAAGAAGACGGGGGTCGATTCGCTGGCGATCTCCATCGGGACCAGCCATGGCGCCTACAAGTTCAAGCTCAAGGAAGGGGAGCAGGTGCCGCCGCTGCGCTTCGATATCCTCACGGAGATCGAGAAGCGGATCCCCGGTTTCCCCATCGTGCTGCACGGGGCTTCGAGCGTGGTGCAGGACTATGTCCGTCTGATCAACGCATACGGTGGCCGTATGGAAGGGGCGGTCGGTGTGCCTGAGGACCAGCTGCGACAGGCGGCGGCCAGTGCCGTCTGCAAGATCAATATCGATTCCGACGGCCGACTGGCGGTCACCGCCAAGGTTCGCGAATATCTGGCCAACCATCCCGAGGAGTTCGACCCGCGCAAGTATCTCGGCGAAGCCCGCAAGGAGCTGATCACCCTCATCAAGCACAAGAACGAGACGGTGCTTGGCAGCGCCGGCAAGGCCTGAACGCCCTGAAAATCACCATAACAGAAAAGGCCGCCTCATCGGGCGGCCTTTTCTGTTGGCAGGTTATTCAGGAAGGTGATGGTTCGGCGGCAGGGCCTTGAACCTCACCTCCAGCGACAGGGTCTGCGTGCCCCGTTCGATGAACAGTGTCGCCAGGTCGCCTTCCTCTTGCTGCTTCACTTCGTAGATCAGGTCGAAGGCCTCCTCGATGGGCAGTCCGTTGAACTGGCGGATGATGTCCCCTTCCTCCAGGCCAGCCTCGGCGGCCGCCGAGCCGGGAATCACCCCCTTGATCAAAACCATCCCCTGGGAGTCGTCCAGCATGGCCCCGAGCTTGACTTCCTGGTGCGGCAGATCCTCGTACGCGGTAAAGGCCATAAAGTCATAGGGCGGCATAGGGAAATCGGGAATCTCCACGTCCATGAGGCGGTCTTTTTTACTCTCGGGGATGTCGAGCTCCCTTGACCCGATGAGGGTGTAAGAGGTAGGGAGTCGGCGGAAAACCCGGCGGGGGATGCCATAGCCGTAGCGCACATGGTTGCCGCCGGCCACGATCATCATGCGCCAGGAATCGTCGTTCCGGCTGTTCAGGAAGCGTGCGATACTCTCGGCCATGGTCTCATCCCAGAGGTTCTGGACGCGCAGGAATCCTTCCAGCATGCTGTTGCCCTGGCTGTGCCCACCGTAGATCGCTTCGACCATGGCGCGATGATAGGGGTCGGTCATGTCGATCTGGGGCAGGCGCTGGCTCTGGGCCTCGTCGAGCTGCTCAAAAGGTTTCTGCCCGACGGCGCGCACCAGGTCTTTGTCGGCGTTGAGGCCGACCACGGGGAGGCGATGGTCGCGGGCGAAGAGCAGCAGATCCCGATAGTAGGCGAAATCCATGTTCCAGGTAGCGTACCAGCGGGATTGCTTGAGGAACTCTTTCTCGCTGAGTTCGCCGGCCACCCAGCGATCCAGCACCTCCTGCTGGGCGGGGGTGAACATTTCCATGCCGAGAGCGAGTCGATCGGGATAGCGCGCCGCCATCGCCCGCAGAACGGTCAGCTGCAGGCGATGGGAGGCGGGATTGTCGTGGGTTTCCCCCACATAGACCAGGCGGGCATCCGTCGCGGTGGCGAGCATCTGCTCTTCATCGACGAAAATCCCCGTCGGCAGGTGGAGAATGTCGCCGACCACGGGTTGCCGCTCGGGGCGGTAGGGGTTTTGTGGGTCGCCCGGAAGTTTGGGGGAGGAGCAGGCCGTCATGGTCAGGGTTGCTCCGATAGCCAGGGTGACCAACAGGTTTCGCATGACGGTAAACATGACTCTCCTTGTGTCGTGGTCCGGTGGATGCTCAATAGATATTCTTGGAATAGAAGATCTCGGTCATCTCTTTTTGCAGACTTTCTTTTACCCGTGCCTTTTCCTCGGGGGAGAAATCTTTGGCGGCGCTGGCGAACAGGTAGTTGTCGAGGTTGAAATCGCGCAGCAGCATCTTGGTGTGGAAAAGATTTTCCTGGTGGATATTGATGTCCACACACTGATAGAGATCCAGGGTCGACTTTTTGATGAACTGCTGGATCGACAGGATCTTGTGATCGATATAGTGCTTGGTGCCCTTGACGTCGCGGGTGAAGCCGCGCACCTTGTAATCCATGAGCACGATGTCCGACTCGAAGGAGTTGATCAGGTGGTTGAGGGCTTTAAGCGGACTGATTTTGCCGCAGGTGGAGACGTCGACGTCGACGCGGAAGGTCGATACGCCCGTCCGGGAGTCGGTCTCCGGGTAGGTGTGGATGCACAGGTGGCTCTTGTCGAGATGGGCGAGCACCTGGTCGGGTTTGGGGTCCACCGGTTCCTCGGCGATGAGGATGGTGACGCTGGCCCCCATGGGATCATAATCCTGACTGGAAACGTTGAGGATGTTGGCCCCGATGATGTCGGCCACCTCGGTCAAAATTTTCACCAGACGCTCTGAATTGTACTCCTCATCAATGTATTCCAGATACTCCTTGCGGGCCTGGGGCGCACGGGCGTAGCAGACATCATAGATGTTGAAGGACAGCGTTTTCGTCAGGTTGTTGAAGCCCCGCAGCTTGATTTTGTGGGGACGCTTGGGGCGATTGGTCTTTTTTACCACTTTTTTTGCACACATAATTCTATATCCCTCCCGGGTGGTGAGATATTTGGCCAAGCCAAATTCGCTAATCTAAACATGAACGTGGGCCGGATTTCAACCATAAATATTGGCCTGGTGCGAGGCGTCGGGGCGTCTGGCCGGAAAAAGAAAAATGCCCCCGCCAGCAGGCGTTGGGGCATTTTTCAAGACGGGTTTGTGCAGGAAAGCTGCCTCAGCCGGCGGTGCTCTGCCGTTTACGTTCGTTCATGACCTTGTAGGCGCAGAACTCCCCACACATGGTGCAGGCACCGTGCTCCTCGTCGACACCCGATTCGGCTCGCAGGCGGCGGGCTTTTTCGGGGTCGAGAGCCAGTTCGAACTGCTTTTCCCAGTCCAGCTCCTTGCGGGCGCGGGCCATGGCGTTGTCTTTGTCGATGGCGCCTTTGACGCCCTTGACGATGTCGGCGGCGTGGGCGGCAATGCGGCTGGCCATGACGCCTTCGTGCACATCCTCGACGGTGGGCAGGCGCAGGTGCTCGCTGGGGGTGACGTAGCAGAGGAAGTCGGCGCCGGCGGAGGCAGCCAGGGTGCCGCCGATGGCGCAGGTGATGTGGTCGTAGCCGGGGGCGATATCGGTGACCAGGGGGCCCAGCACATAGAAGGGGGCGCCGTGGCAGAGCCGCTTCTGCAACTGGATATTGGCTTCGATCTGGTTGAGGGGCACGTGCCCCGGCCCCTCGATCATCACCTGCACACCGGCGTCCCAGGCGCGCTGGGTCAGTTCGCCCAGCACGATGAGCTCATGAATCTGGGCGCGGTCGGTGGCGTCGGCCAGGCAGCCGGGGCGGAAGCCGTCGCCGAGGGAGAGGGTGGCATCGTAGGGCTTGACCAGTTCGAGCAGACGGTCGAAGTGCTCGTAAAGGGGGTTTTCGGCCTGATTGCGGGTCATCCATTCGATGGTGAAGGAGCCGCCGCGGGAAACAACCTCCATGATGCGTCCCTCACGGTCCATGCGCTCGACAGTGGCGCGGGTGACGCCGCAGTGCACGGTGATGAAATCGACGCCGTCGTCGAGGTGCTTTTTGATGCCGTCGAAGATCTCGTCGACCGTCATGTCGACCATGGCCTTCTTTTTGCGGACGACGGTATCGACGGCGGCCTGATAGAGGGGGACCGAACCGATGCAGGCGCTGGTTTCGCGAATGATGGCGGCACGGATCTCATCGATGGGGCCGCCGGTGGAGAGATCCATGATGGCGTCGGCGCCGGCGGCGACGGCGACCCGGGCCTTTTCCAGTTCTTTGTCGATGCTGGTGTCGTCCTTGCTGGTGCCGATGTTGGCGTTGACCTTGGTGCGCAGGCCCTTGCCCACGGCCAGAGGGATGCCGTTGATGTGCCGATTGTTGTGGCAGATGATGGCGGTACCTTCGGCAATGCGCTGGCGCAGAATTTCAGGGTCGATGCCTTCAGCGGCCGCGGCCTGTTGCATCTTGTCGGAGATCAGGCCCTGGCGGGCGATTTCAAGCTGGGTCATGTTTTTCCCTCGCATTTACGGTCCGCTCAGGCAGGCCGTCAGTTGTGAAAAAGTGTCGAACCGGGTTCACTCGGGCTGGCGGAAAAGCCGGGCGGCCCGATAGTGGTTGACGGGGCCGTGTCCCGTGCCCAAATCAAAGGAGCTGCGGATGGCTTCGGTGATGAAGGTTTTGGCCTGCTCGACGGCCTGGGTCAGTGGCACCCCCTGGGCGAGGAAGGTGGCAATGGCGGCCGAGTAGGTGCAGCCGGTACCGTGGGTGTTGGGGGTGTCCAGGCGGGGGGCGGCCAGGCGGTGCAGCTGGTCGTCGGCCAGCAGCAGGTCGACGGCGGCTCCTTCAAGGTGGCCCCCTTTAATCAGGACATGGCGGGCGCCCATCTGCTGCAACCGGCGGGCGGCGCGCTCCATGTCCTTTTCGTTACGCACGGCAAAACCGGTCAGGGCCTCCGTTTCAGGCAGGTTGGGAGTCAGCAGGTAGGCGACCGGCAGCAGGTGCTGGACAAAAGCCGCGATGGCCTCCTGTTGCAGCAGGGGAGCGCCCCCCTTGGCAATCATGACCGGGTCGACCACGGCAAGCAGGGCGTGCTGGTCGATGGCGCGGGCTACCTGCTCGACGATTTCGGCCGAAAAGAGCATGCCTGTTTTGACGGTGTCGGTACCCAGGTCCGCGAGCACCGCCTCGATCTGGGCCGTGACGAAATCCACGGGGGCGGGGTGCACCCCTTTGACCCCGAGAGTGTTCTGGGCGGTGAGGGCGGTGAGGGCGCTCATGCCGAAGCTGCCCAGCAGGGTGATAGTTTTAAGGTCGGCCTGAATGCCCGCTCCCCCCCCTGAATCCGAACCGGCAATGGTGAGAACCTTGCCGCGGGGGAAGGGATTGTGACGATTAAAGAGCAGGGCGATTTCGCCGGCAGCCAGCGCCGGGGCCGGGTCGGCCATGACCGCCGAGATGACGCAGAGGGCGTCGGCGCCGGCCGCGAGGACGTCACTGCCGTTGTCGCGGTTGATGCCGCCGATGGCCACTACCGGTATCTGCACGGCCTTGCGCACCTTTTTGAGTATGTCGAGCCCCACCACCTGGATATCGTCCTTGCTGGTGGTCGGATAGATGCTGCCGACGGCGACGTAGTCCGCCCCCTGCCTCTGGGCCTTGAGAGCTTCTTCGGCATTGCGGGTGGAGACGCCAATGATCTTGTTTGGCCCCAGAATGCGACGGGCCTCGCCGACGGCGCCATCCTGCTGGCCAATATGAACGCCGTCGGCGCCGCTGGCCTGGGCGATGACCGGATCGTCGTTGACGATAAAGGTGGCTCCCCGTTGCCGGCAGAGCTGTTTGAGCTGGCAGGCGATGGCCAGTTGCTCCTGATCGGGCCGCACCTTGTCCCGGTATTGGACGACGCGAACCCCACCCTGCAGGGCGGAGGCCACCTTGTCCAGCATGATCTCTACCGGTTCCTGGGCGGTGATCAGGTAAAGTCCGTCAATCATCATGAGCTCTCAGTGGCAAAATAAAAAATCGTCATGCCTTCGCAGGGCATGACGATCGGAAAACAACCGGTTCCTCTCGCCGCTTCCCTACGCCGGTACGAACCGGATCAGGTTCAAAGGGTCATCCCTGGTTGCGGGATTCTCAGTGTGCCACTCCCCTAGCGGTCTGCACTTTTTCAAGCGGCTTTGCCTGTGCCGGCGCCTGCCGCCCTTCATCCCCGGACGAGGCCGTGAGAAGAAGAAAAAAGCCTAATGGATTAGGGTTTTGCTGTCAACCAGAATAATGCGGAAATCACGATTCCGCCGCCGGCGGGATCATGAGTTTCTCCTTTACAGTCTCGGACCGTCGTGCTAAGAAAAATTTTTCTTCCAGAGGCCTTGCCGTTATGTCTCCTGATTCTACGTTTCCAACTTTTGTCGAGATAAATCTTGCCGCCCTGCGTCACAACTTCCGCCAGGCGCGTAGTCAGGCGGGAGCAGAGCGCAAGCTGCTGGCGGTCGTCAAGGCAGACGCCTATGGTCACGGGATCGGGCCGGTGGCGGTCTGCCTGCAGGACGAAGGCGCCGATCTGTTCGGTGTGGCCTCCGTGCAGGAGGGGCAGCAGTTACGTGAGGCGGGGATCGACCGTCCTGTTGTCATCTTGGGAGGGTTTTTCCCGGGTCAGGAAGAGGCTCTCCTCCGCCACCGCTTAATTCCTATTTTGTTCGATGTCGAGACCGCGAGGCGTCTGAACCAAGTCGCTCTGGCTAACGGTCAAGTCTGTCCCTTCCACCTCAAGCTCGATACGGGTATGGGGCGGGTCGGTTTTCGGCCCGAGGAGCTGGGTGCGGTGCTGGCGGAGATGGCTGCCTGGAAAGGGCTGCGGCTCGAAGGGGTTCTGTCTCATCTGGCGCTGGCCGATGCGCCGCAGGATCCCCTGACGTCCCGTCAGTATGAAACGTTCTGCGGCATGCTGCAGCAGATTCGTGACGCTGGCCATCAGCCCTTGTGGGTTCATCTGAGCAACAGCGCCGCGCTCTTCGCCCATCATCTGCCCGCATGCAATCTGGTGCGTCCCGGCATCGTCCTCTATGGAGCGCTGCCTTCCGACGCCTTCGCCGGCCGTCTCGATCTGCGATCGGTCATGAGCTGGCGCACTCATATCTACCAGCTCAAGCAGGTTCCCGTCGGCACCGGGGTGTCCTACGGTCATCGCTTCAAGGCCGAGCGGCCCTCCGTACTGGCTGCCATTCCGGTCGGCTACAGCGACGGCTATAGCCGTCGCCTGTCCGGTTGTGGGGAAGTGCTCGTGCGTGGACAGCGGGCGCGGGTAGCCGGTACCGTATGCATGAACTGGACAATGATCGATGTCAGCGATATCCCCGGGGTTCAGGTGGGGGACAGGGTGACGCTGCTGGGCGGCGACGGGGATAACTGCATTGGTGCCGAAGAACTGGCGGCAAAGGCAGGAACCATCTCCTACGAAATTTTCTGCCAGGTCAGTAAGCAGATCCCCCGTCTTTACCATGATGACCGCTGAATTGCCCCCAGCCTGAAGGCGGCGGGCGGGCGCAAAGGAATCCCATGATGACCGGTGAACCATGCGTTTTGGCTTTCGATCTGGGAACGACCACGCTGGCGGCTCGGCTGCTCGATCGGAAAGGCGAGGTGCTGGCCGAAGGGCGGCTGAGAAACCCCCAATATGTCCTTGGTAGTGACGTGGTGCGTCGTCTCGAGGCCGCTCAGCGGGGTGAGGGGGAAAGGCTGCAGACCCTCCTGGTCGAGGGGATGGACGCCCTGCTCGCCGAATTGCTGCGCCAGGCGGATCTTTCGCGGCAACAGGTGCAAGCGGCGGCCGCCGCCGCCAACCCGGCGGTTTCCCATCTGCTCTGCCGGTGCCCTGTCGACAGTCTTCTCTATCCTCCCCACAAGCCCGTCTTCCGGCAGGGGCTCAGCCTCGAGCCCCTTTCCCTTGGCCTGGACCTGCCCTGTGCGCTCTATCTCTTTCCGTTGGTTAGCGGCTACGTGGGAGGCGATCTCGTCGCTTTCCTCCATGCCCATCCCCCCCAGTCGGCCCGGACCCTCTATCTGGATGTGGGCACCAACGGCGAGATGGCGCTTTATCATGAGGGGCGTTGGCTGGTTACTTCGGTGGCGGCGGGGCCCGCTTTCGAAGCGGCCGGGATCTCCTGCGGGATGCCGCTGGGGGAGGGCGCCATCGAGGGGATCGCCCTGGAGGCCGACCGCTGGGCACTCAAGGTCGTCGGCGGCGGGCCCGCCCGCGGCCTCTGTGGCAGCGGCCTGGCCCAGGTCGTCGCCCTGGCCCGGCGGGAGGGGTTGATCGACTCGCGGGGTACCATCGTGGACGCCGCCAGTATTGAAACCAACCTCTCCCGCTATATCGTCGAGGAAACGGGCGAGCGCTCGCTGCGCCTGTTTCGCGATGCCGTGATCGATCTGCGCCTGACCCAGCAGGATATTCGCAGCTTTCAGCTGGCCAAGGGGGCGATCCGGGCCGGCGTCGACTGCCTGCTGAAGCGGGCGGGGCTGGAAGGAGCTAAGGATATTCAGGTGATGTTGACCGGGGCCCTTGGTTTGTCCTTGCCGTCTGAAGTCCTGAAAAGGGTTGCCATGCTGCCGGAAAACATGCTAGAAAATGTTCATTTTGTCGCCGGTGGCGCCCTGCGGGGTGTCGGCCGGATGCTGCTCCAAAAGGACGGCGTTGCCGAGGTGGAAGGATTGGCGCGATCCCTGAAACCCTACCCCCTTTCCGGTACACCGGTCTTTGAAGATGCCTTCATCAAGTCGCTCGATTTCTGAAAAACCGCCAGTTGACGGTTTTTTTGTTTTTTAGCCAGCCGTAGATTCAGTAAACCGCATACAGAGAAGAGTCAATAGAAAGGATAGGTGTCATGGCCGCCATCAAACGTGCCCTCATCAGTGTTTCGGACAAGACCGGCATCGTCGAATTTGCCAGGGAGCTCAATGCTTTCGGCGTGGAGATCCTTTCCACGGGAGGGACGGCATCGCTGCTTCGCCAGGAGGGGCTGCCCGTGCAGGATGTTTCCGACTTTACGGGCTTTCCTGAAATGCTCGACGGCCGGGTGAAGACACTGCACCCCAAGGTTCATGGCGGTCTGTTGGGGATGCGTGATAACCCCGAGCATGTGGCCAAAATGGCTGAGCACGACATCCTGCCCATCGACATGGTGCTGGTCAACCTCTACCCTTTCGAAGCGACCGTGGCCAAGGCCGACTGTACGCTGGAAGACGCCATCGAGAATATCGATATCGGTGGTCCCACCATGCTGCGCAGCGCCGCCAAGAACAATCGCGACGTGACGGTCATCGTCGATCACGCCGACTATGCCGCCGTCCTCGAAGAGATGAAAAAGAGTGGCGGTAGCGTCTCCCGTGAGACCAACTTCCGTCTGGCCGTCAAAGTCTATCAGCATACGGCGGCCTATGATGGTGCCATTTCCAACTGGCTCGGCCGCCGTCTTGACGCCGACAGCGCTGAATTTCCGCCGACCATGACCCTGCAGTACAAGAAGGCTCAGGGAATGCGCTACGGAGAGAATCCTCACCAGAAAGCGGCCTTCTACGTCGAGAAGGACGTGCGTGAATCCTCCATCGCCACGGCCCGTCAGCTTCAGGGCAAGGAGTTGTCCTATAACAATATCGGCGACACCGACGCCGCCCTCGAGTGCGTCAAGCAGTTCAGCGAAGGGCCCGCCTGCGTCATTGTCAAGCACGCCAATCCTTGTGGGGTCGCCATCGGCAAGGACTTGCTCGAGGCCTATAACCGCGCCTTCAGCACGGACCCGGAATCCGCGTTTGGCGGCATCATTGCCTTCAATGGTGAGTTGGACGTCGAAACGGCCAAGGCTATTGTCGAGAGGCAGTTCGTCGAAGTCATCATCGCGCCTCGGGTGGCGTCTGAAGCGGTGGAGGTGGTCGCGGCCAAAAAGAACGTGCGTCTTTTAGAATGCGGCCAGTGGCCGGCCGTTCCCGGTCAGCGCCTTGATTTCAAGCGGGTCAACGGCGGTCTGCTGGTGCAGGATACGGACCTCGACCTCACGGCCGAGCTGCAGGTCGTCACGAAGAGGCAGCCGACCGCCGAGGAGATGCAGGATCTGCTCTTCACCTGGCGCGTGGCCAAGTTCGTCAAGTCCAACGCCATCGTCTACGGCAAGGCGAATATGACCATCGGCGTCGGGGCCGGCCAGATGAGCCGCGTCAATTCCGCCCGGATTGCCGCCATCAAGGCCGAGCATGCCGGTCTCGAAGTCAAGGGGGCGGTCATGGCCTCCGATGCCTTCTTCCCCTTCCGGGATGGCATCGACAACGCCGCGGCCGCCGGCATCGCTGCCGTCATCCAGCCGGGCGGCTCTATCCGCGACGAGGAAGTCATCGCCGCCGCCGACGAGCACGGCATGGCCATGGTCTTTACCGGCATGCGCCATTTCAGACATTAAAAACGGGCGTGACGGCTTAGAGCTTCTCATATTCGTCACGGCTCTGTGGAGGTTTCTATGAAAATCCTGGTCGTTGGTGGTGGTGGGCGCGAACATGCCCTGGTCTGGAAAATCGCCCAGTCACCCCTGGTGGAGAAAATCTATTGCGCGCCGGGTAATCCCGGTATCGCTGCTTTGGCGGAGTGTGTCGACATTTCCGCGGACAAGGTCGCCGCTCTTTGCGACTTCGCCCTGGATCAGGGGGTTGATCTCACTGTGGTTGGACCGGAAGTGCCGCTAACGCTGGGCATCGTCGATCTCTTCGAAGCTGCCGGCCTGCGGATTTTCGGACCGACCCGGGCTGCCGCCCAGTTGGAAGGCAGCAAGAGCTTCTCCAAGGATCTCATGGCCAAATACCGCATCCCTACGGCCGCTTACGCCACCTTTACCAACCGGGATGAGGCGGTCGCCTATATCCGCGAGCAGGGTGCGCCCATCGTGGTCAAGGCCGATGGCCTGGCGGCCGGCAAGGGGGTGGTCGTCGCCGTCACGGTCGAGGAGGCCGTTGCCGCCGTTGATGACATCATGCTGGATAAGGTTTTTGGTGCTGCTGGCGCCCGTGTCGTGGTCGAGGAATTCATGGACGGCGAGGAAGCGTCCTTCTTTGCCTTCACCGATGGCCAGAATATTCTGCCCCTGGCTTCGTCGCAGGATCACAAGCGGATTTTTGATAATGACGAGGGTCCCAATACCGGCGGCATGGGAGCCTATTCCCCGGCGCCGGTGGTAACCGAAGCTCTGTACGGAGATATCGTCGAAGAGATCGTGCGGCCGACCATCGCCGCCATGGCCAGCGAAGGGACTCCCTATCGCGGCATCCTCTATGTCGGTCTGATGATCAAAAACGGCAAGGCGCGGGTGGTCGAATACAATGCGCGATTTGGTGACCCCGAGGCGCAGCCGTTGCTGATGCGCATGAAGTCGGACATCGTGCCGGTGCTGGAGGCCTGCGCCCGGGGCAAACTGACCCAGGACGGGATCGAGTGGCACGAAAAATCGGCTGTCTGCGTCGTCATGGCCTCCGGTGGCTACCCGGGCGACATCGACAAGGGTCACGAAATTCACGGGCTTGAAGAGGCGGGCCGTCTGGACGATCTGGTGGTTTTTCATGCCGGCACCGCGCTGGCCAACGGCAAGATTGTCAATGCGGGGGGGCGCGTCCTCGGCGTCACCGGGCTCGGAACCACCGTTGCCGACGCTATTGCCAAAGCCTACGAGGGAGTACGTCTCATCCACTGGGAAGGTTCCCAGTTCCGCAATGATATCGGGCGAAAAGCCCTGAACCGCTGAAGCGTGGTATCCCGCATTTTTGTGACCGCACCTGAACGGTACGGGTTCCGGTATATGAACATTGACAATCATTAGATGACTGGATTAGTCTTTATCTCACGTGAAAAGACGGGGAGAGTACGGGATTTAGCCAAGCGGCAGGCCAGATGCCGTAGGGCTTTAACCGGGGATAATCCTGGAACAGGGCTTTATTGACTGTTTTTGTGTGCTTTATGGCCTTCGGCACTTTTCTTGCGTGACGGAGAAGTTTTAATCCGCCCGGCAAAGGCCACTCTATCGATCCAGAACTCTATCCAGGAGACACGATTTTGACCGCAAAAGAAAAAAGCTTCCTGACGTCAGTGTGGGACTTTCTCTGTTCCCTGAAGTTGACTATCATCATTCTGATCCTGCTGGCCGTGACGTCCATCATCGGCACGGTGGTGCAACAGAACCTCTCTCCCCAGGAATATTTGCAGATCTATACGGAGAAGACCTACAAGCTTCTCGACTCCCTGCAGTTTTTCGACATGTACCATTCCTGGTGGTTTCTGTCCCTGCTCGGACTCTTCTCTCTTAACCTGGTATGCTGCTCCATCAAGCGCTTTCCCCGGGTGTGGAACACGGTCATGCATCCCCAGCTTAAAGGGGATGACTCCCTTTTTCGCACCTTGTCCAACGCCGACGAAGTCGTGGTCGGTGGGACGATGGACGAGGCTGCCGGCCGTCTGCGCAGTCTTGTGCAGAAGCATTTCGCCGGTGCCGTGGAGACACGGGAGGACGATCGCATATACCTTTTCGCCCAAAAGGGGCCCTATGCCCGCTTTGGTGTCTATGTGACCCACCTCTCCATCCTCATTATTTTTATCGGGGCGATTATCGGCAATATCTGGGGCTACAAAGGCTACATGAATGTCGTGGAGGGGGGCTCCGCCGATACGGTTCGCCTCTTTGGCACCAACGAGGCGGTCAAGCTGCCCTTCGCCATTCGCTGCGACCGCTTCGAGGTGTCCTTCTATGAAGGGGGTGGTCGGCCGAAGGAATACGTCAGTGACCTGGTCGTGCTCGACAGCGGTCAGGAAGTCCTGAGCAAGACCATTGAGGTCAACGATCCCCTCAGCTATCAGGGGATTACCTTCTATCAGTCGAGCTATGGCCCGGCAGGCGATCCGTCCTTTAAAGTGCGTGTTCGCACGCGCAGCACCAACGAAGTGCAGGAATATGTGGCGCGGCAGGGCGAGCACGTGGCTCTGCCCGGCGGCCGCTCTTTTGCCGTCACCGCCTCGACCCCTTCCTATGATCGTTTTGGACCGGCTATCCAGATGCATGTCAATACGGCGGACGGTCAGCATGGCAACCCCTTTGTCGTGTTGCAGAACTTCCCCGACTTTGACGCCCAGCGCGGCGATGAATTCATCTTCAGCCTGCTGCAGATCGACCAGCCCTATTATACCGGCCTGCAGGTCGGCAAAGATCCCGGCGTCTGGGTGGTCTGGATCGGTTGTTTCCTGATGATCTTCGGTTCGCTGGCGGCATTTTTCATTTCCCATCGGCGCATCTGGGTGACCCTGCAGCCAGTCGATGGTAAGGTAGGCGTTCGGATCGGTGGCTCAGCCCACCGCAATCAGCCCGCTTTCGAACTGTTCTTCGATGATTTCAAAGCGAAACTCAAAGACGAACTTAAAGGCTAATCTTCAGACCTCTATGGGGGAAAAGAAAAGATGACCAGTACACAACTGTTCAACGCTGTAACTGTGGCCTACTTCGCCTCGATGGTGCTGTTCGTGGTCTATTTGGCCACCCGGAGCAAGGCTATCGCCCTCGGCGGCAACATCCTGGCGTATGTCGGCTTTCTGGCCCATACCGCAGCTATCGGCGTGCGCTGGAGCGAGACGTACAAATTGCTGGGGGCCGACGGCTACGCGCCCCTGTCCAATCTTTATGAGTCCGTGGTCTTTTTTTCCTGGACCATCCTGCTGATCTACATCCTGATGGATCTCAAATACCGCCAGCGCTCCATCGGCGCATTTGTCCTCCCCTTCGCTTTTTTGTCCATGACCTGGGCGCAGCTGCGGCTTAACGACGCGATCGAGCCTTTGGTGCCGGCTCTGCAGAGCAACTGGCTCACCTATCACGTCATCACCTGCTTTCTCGGCTACGCCGCCTTTGCGGTGGCCTGCGGCGTTTCCATCATGTATCTGATCAAGGCCGGCCGTGAAGAGAAGAGTCCGGAGGATTCTCCTGCCGGTGGGATTCTAGGCCTGTTCCCCAGCACCAAGGTGTTGGATGATATGAACTACAAAGCCATCATGATCGGCTTCCCGCTGTTGACCCTGGGCATTGTCACCGGTGCCGCCTGGGCCAACTATGCCTGGGGAACCTACTGGAGCTGGGACCCCAAGGAGACCTGGAGCCTGATCGTCTGGTTCATCTATGCGGCCTTTCTGCACGCCCGCTTTACCCGGGGCTGGGTTGGCAAGCGGGCGGCCTGGCTTTCCATTATCGGATTCGCCGCCACGCTGTTCTGCTACCTCGGTGTTAACCTGGTTCTTTCCGGTCTTCATTCCTACGGAGGATCCTGATTCAGGAACCTGAGGCTTTCGTTTCAAAAGGCAGGGGACGGTGAACAGACCGTCCCCTATTTTTTCGGCCACCACACGGCTTGGTTGACCATAAAGAGCTATGGATACGGAACTCTGGCGAAAAGATGGCGAGACCCTGGACGATCTGGGGCCGGGATTGAGGATTTTGCAGGGGAGGGCGGGATATCGGTTCTCCCTTGACCCGGTGCTGCTCTGCGGTTTTGCCCGAATCCGTCCTCAGGACCGGGTTTTGGATCTGGGCACGGGAGCGGGCATCATCCCCCTGCTGCTGGCCAGTCGCCACGAATCGATCCGGGTCGTGGGGGTCGAGCGGCAGGAAGAGCTGGCGGACAGGGCTCGTCGGAGCGCCCAGTTGAACCGATTGGATCAGAGGGTTGAAATTGTGTGCGGAGACATGCGTGCCCCGGAGGTGTTAAGCCAATATGCGCCTTTTACGGCCGTGTTGTCCAATCCGCCTTATCGTCCCGCCGGAACGGGGAGGCTGTCACCTGGCTCGGAAAGAGCGGCAGCCCGTCATGAGCTGGCTGGCGGTCTGGAGGACTTTGTGGGCACGGCGGCCCGATGTCTGGATGACGGTGGTCGCTTTTTTGTCATCCATCTGGCTGAACGTCTGACGGATATTTTGTGCGCCCTGCGTCTGGAAAGGCTGGAACCCAAGCGGCTCCGGATCGTGCAGTCCCGTGCCGGAGAGGCGGCCCGACTCGTACTGGTGGAGGGGCGCAAGGGCGCCAAGCCCGGCCTGTTAGTGGAGGATCCGCTGGTTATCTACGCTGGGGATGGGTACAGTCGCGAGGTTTTGGCCATGTACGAGACGAAGACGTCGGTGCCGCCGCAAGGCTAGTCGGGCTTTTGGCGTGCCCGCTGCAGTTTCTTCTGCTTGGTGAGAAGATCCTCTAGACTCATCCTCACCTCCGGATCACTGATGGCCATGACAGTCTGGTGGATCTCCTGGCGATCCGCTTCCGTCAGCCTGGCTGATTGCCAGTCGATTTCTTCAGGTGCAGGGGGCGGCGCTTCCGGCGGTTTGTGGGCGCCGCGGCGCAGAAACAGGTCATCGATCACTTCTTCCCCCAGCAAGGCGTTGAGCTGGGTGAGGATTTTGGGCTTCAGCAGCTGTAGCTGCTGCATCCAGACGGGATGATCCACGCGCACCTCAAGGACGCCATCCCTAATGCGTATCGGTCGGGCTCGAGCGGCAATCTGTGGACCGACGGCTTCTTCCCAGACGAGCCAGGCTTTGTATTCCCGTCTCTTTTCATCAAGGCCGCGTTGTTGGAAAAGATTTTCCAGTAGCGCGCCGACCAACTGGATCTGGTTTTTGCCCGGAGGAGATTTGCTGCTCATGACCGGTTCCGATGATATATCCTGCCCCCCAGAAGCTGTCCGGCGATGGCCGCAGCCAGCGTGAATGGAATGATTTTCCAGCCGATATCCGAGGTCAGGCGCCAGGTGGCGATAAAGGGGATGGATAGATGGATGTAGATGAACCAGCGCAGGGAATACTTGCGGCAGCGTTGTCGCAGGTAGCCCAGGGGGAGGTTGGCGAGAAGGGCGAAGGAAACCAGGCTGATCTGGTCCATGGTGAGAGTCAAATTCAAGGCGGTTTCTTTTCCTGGGATGTTGGTAGAATAGATACTCGTGGGAGTCTACCTGTTTTGTCGGAAGACTGTCAATCCATGAAGCGGCCAGCCTTTGCCGCCCGCTTGTCTGCTGTTGTGGAAAATTCAATTGGAGGGAGTTGGTGCCATGGTTCGTAATGGCGATCTGGTGGCGGTGTTTCACTCTGTGCATCGGGTCATGGAAGCTGAAAAAATTCTCAAGGCCGCTGGGGCGGATATTCTCCTGATTCCCGTTCCGCGTCAGCTCAGTTCCGATTGTGGCCTGGCCATTCGTTATGCCAGTGCTGAGCAAGCCGTGGTTACCGCTGTCTTGAGAGATAAGGGATTGCTGCCCGCCGAGCTTTATATCCGGGAGGAAGAGGGGTTTGTACAGGTTTCGCTTGAAACTTAGGGATTTGGGGTTTTCAGGTTTTTCCTTGACAAGGGTAGGGGCTTTCCCTATATTCCAAACTTTGCGAATCTTCAAAGGGAAAGTGTCTTTGGCACGCAATGTTTGATAATCTGACCGATAAATTTGACGCAGTATTCAAAAAGCTTCGCGGCCATGGGCGCCTGACGGAGCAGAATATCCAGGAGGCGATGCGCGAAGTTCGCCTGGTTCTCCTGGAGGCAGACGTCAATTTTCGGGTCGTTAAAAATTTTATCGCCAGCGTCACGGAGCGTGCGGTCGGTCAGGAAGTTCTCAAGAGCCTGACTCCCGCCCAGCAGGTCATCAAGGTTGTCCGTGAAGAGCTGGGGCGGTTGATGGGCGAAGGCGAGGCCTACGAGCTCGACCTTGCTGCCCGTCCCCCCGTGTCGATCATGCTCTGCGGCCTTCAGGGCGCGGGCAAAACCACGACATGCGGCAAGCTGGGCCTGAAATTACGGCGGGATAAGCGCAGTCCTCTGCTGGTTCCGGCCGATATCTATCGTCCGGCCGCGATTGAGCAGCTCAAGACCGTCGGTCGGCAAATGGATATCCCGGTGTTTGACTCCCAGCCGGGGCAGGATCCCGTTGTCATCTGCGAGAATGCGCGCCGTTATGCCGAGCTTAACGGTTACGATACACTGATACTCGATACGGCCGGCCGGCTGCACATCGATGAAGAGTTGATGGGCGAGTTGGTGCGTATCAAGGCGTCCCTGCAGCCCCGTGAAATCCTTTTCGTGGCTGATGCCATGACGGGTCAGGATGCCGTAAATGTCGCCAAAAGCTTTGATGAAAAGCTGGACATTACCGGTGTTATCCTGTCCAAGCTCGATGGCGATGCCCGCGGTGGTGCGGCTCTCTCTATCCGCGCGGTCACTGGCAAGCCGATCAAGTTTGTCGGCCTCGGGGAAAAGCTTGACGCCCTTGAAGTTTTTCATCCCGACCGCATGGCCCAGCGCATTCTGGGGATGGGGGATGTCCTCAGTCTTATCGAAAAGGCGCAGACCGCTGTCGATAAGGAGCAGGCCGCCGATCTCGAACAAAAGCTGCGCAAGGAAGGGTTTACGTTGGAAACCTTTCGCGATCAGCTGCAGGCCATCAAAAAAATGGGTTCGATGGAATCGATCCTCAAGATGATACCTGGGGCGGGCAAAGCCATGAAGCAGGTTAAAGACATGGGAATGCCTGACAAGGAACTGAAGAAGATCGAGGCGATCATCTGTTCCATGACCCCCAAGGAACGTCGGGATCACCGCCTGATCAATGGTTCACGTCGTTTGCGCATTGCTAAAGGCAGCGGCACCACTGTTCAGGACGTCAATCAGTTGCTTAAGCGCTTTACGGAAGCGCAGAAGATGATGAAGAAAATGCAGAAAGCAGGGCCGAAAGGGCTTAAGGGGATGCTTGGCCGCGGAGGCGGTCTGCCTTTCTAGAAACATTGCATCTTTCCGGCTTCATGATAACAATGAGAGTGAAAGTTAATCGATCAACCAACAGCTACGGAAATTCCGTATAGCAACACCCAGGAGGAACGTTACATGGCAGTTAAAATCAGGCTGGCCCGCGGTGGCGCCAAGAAAAAACCCTTTTACCAGGTTGTAGTTGCCGACGAGCGGTTTCCCCGCGACGGTCGTTTTGTAGAAAATCTGGGACAGTATGATCCCAAAATTGACCCGCCTATGGTCTCCTTGAACGAAGAGCGTACCCTTGAGTGGCTGAAAAAAGGGGCGCAGCCCACGGAAACAGTACGTCAGGTTCTGCGCAAGCAGGGCATCTGGGCCAAGTTCAAGCAGTCCTAGGAGACCCCGGTCTCCTCTCGTCGTGGCGGGAACCATCCCTTTCTTCGAAGGACGGACTCCATGAAAGAACTCATCGAATTCATCGCGAAATCCCTGGTTGAAAACCCTGACGCGGTCGTCATCTCCGAGGAGGAGGGTGAAGATGGGACGATTCTTGTCAAGCTAGCTGCTGCTCAGGAAGACATGGGGCGGATAATCGGCAAGCAGGGGCGCACGGCCAAGGCCATGCGGACATTGCTGAACGCCAAGGCGACGCGGGAGAATCGGCGGGCCACTCTGCAAATCATGGAGTAATGCCGAAAATAGCCAAAGACTTTCTGCTGGTAGGTGTTGTGGCCGGAACCCATGGGTTGCGCGGAGATCTGAAAGTGCGCCCTTTGGCCGGCCTCTGCCCGTTGGCGGCCGAAACACCTGTCTTCCTCCGCTCTGCTGATCGCGAGCCAGAAGCTCATACGCCTGTGCGCGTGGTTTCCCACAAAGGGGGTTACCTGCTCCGGTTGCAAGGTCTTGAGCACATTGATTCCGTGCAGCGCCTCGTTGGAGCCGAAGTCCTTATGAGGCGCCAGGATGTCCCTGAGCCGGACCCCGATGAGTTTTATTGGGATGAGGTGCAGGGCTTTGCTGTTCGCGATCGGAGTCTCGGTGAGCTCGGGACCCTGGACGATACTTTTACAACGGCTGCTCACGATATCTTCGTGGTCAACGGTCCCTACGGGGAGGTTCTTATTCCGGTGGTCGAGGCCTTTTTGGTCGAGGTCGATACGGCGGCGGGGCTTATCGTCGTAGATTTGCCGGAAGGTTTGGTGCAGAAACCCGATGCGTTTTGATGTCCTGACCCTCTTCCCGGTCATGTTTGAGTCTCCCTTTGCTGTCAGTATCCTGGGTAAAGCCCTTGAAAAGGGACTTATTCAGCTTCATGCGCACAATCTGCGCGACTGGGCCGCGGGGCGACACAAGGTAACGGACGACATGCCTTACGGTGGCGGCGCTGGTATGGTCATGAAGCCCGAGCCGGTCTACGCCGCCATTCAGGCTCTGCGCCAACAGTCCCCCGGGGCTCAGGTCGTCATGATGACCCCGCAGGGAAAAACTTTTGGTCAGGATGATGCGCGGGCTTTGTCCGCGCAATCCGGGCTGATTTTTGTCTGTGGTCGCTACGAGGGCTTTGACGAGCGCATCCGTAGCATGGTCGATGTCGAGTACTCCCTTGGAGATTTTGTTCTGACCGGGGGCGAGTTGCCCGCCATGGTTATGATCGATGCGGTGGCTCGTTTGCTCCCCGGGGTTCTGGGCAGTAGTGGCAGCGCCGAGGGTGATTCCTACGCTGACGGCCTGCTGGAATTTCCTCACTATACCCGTCCTGCCGATTTCCAGGGCATGCGGGTGCCTGAGGTTCTGTTGTCGGGCAACCATGAGGCTATCGCCCGCTGGCGGCGGCGTCAGCAGCTGCAGCGGACCTTGGTTCGCCGGCCCGATCTGTTGGAGTCGGCGCCACTCAGTTCGGAAGATATGGCGTTGCTGGAATCCATTCGCCGGGAACTGGCGGAGGAACCAGCATGAACCGGCTCCCGTTTGCCATTGCTCTGGTTCATCGTCCCGTGGTGGATCGTCGGGGGGATCTGGTCACTACGGCCGTGACCAATCTGGATGTCCACGACATTGCCAGAACGGCCAGAACCTATGGGGTTGACCGCTTCTATATCGTGACACCCGTTCAGGAGCAATTGACCCTGGTCGAGCGCATACTTGATCACTGGCACCAGGGGCATGGCGCCGAATACAACCCCCATCGAGGGGAAGCCCTCGGTCTGGTTCGGGTGACCGCCTCCCTGCAAGATGCTTTAGCCGACTGGGGTCAAGAAGTAGGCATGGAGCCTCTGCCGGTGTTGACCGGGGCGAAAGCCCGCGACGGCCTCAGCTATGGCGCCTGCCGAGAGCTCCTGAAAACTAGGCACCTTATGCTCGTGCTGGGGACCGGCTGGGGCCTGGCCCCTTCGCTCTTTGCGAACGGCTGGCCTGTCTTGGAGTCCATTCGCGGGAGCAGCGATTACAATCATCTGCCCGTGCGGGCGGCAGCGGCGATTATGCTCGACCGGCTCTTGGCGGCCGGTGCCGGCGAAAAATAGACGAAGTGTAAAAATATCATTGCGGTAGTGAAGGATTTTGCAGTATAAACATGAATCCTCCGGGTCCTCTTCCTGCAAAAATACTTTGCCTTTCAGGAATGAACCGGATCAGCGGATGTAGAGGAGGAAAAGATGAACATCATCGATCAACTGGCAATGGAACAGATGCGGAAAAACATCCCGGCCTTCAAAGCGGGTGACACCCTGCGCGTGCATGTGAAGATTGTCGAAGGCGACAAGCAGCGCATCCAGGTTTACCAGGGGGTATGCATCAAGCGGGTTAACCGCGGTATCGGATCGACTTTCACGGTTCGCAAGATCTCCAATGGCGTTGGGGTTGAGAGGGTATTTTCCCTGCACTCCCCGACGGTCGACAAGATCGAGAACATGATGGTTGGCCGCGTTCGTCGGGCCAAGCTGTATTACCTGCGCAACCTGCAGGGCAAGGCAGCGCGTATTCGCGAAAAGCGGGCCGCCCAAGCGTAGGACAAAAAAAGCCCCGGCCGCAAGCCGGGGCTTTTTTTTCATCCACAGGGGGGACATATCAGGATTTACCCACCGTCTGAAACCTTAATGATGAACTCCGGGAACCGTACCGGCCGAATGGGAAGTCAGCTGCACGTAGATGAGCACCGTGAGGACGCCGTAAAGAGCGACCGTTGCCCAGCCCCCCAGGCGGAAAACTTCCATGAATCCCTTCCAGTCCACCAGAAAAGCCAAATACCCCACAACTGCCAGGCCGATGAAAATAGCTGCCATGAAATTTCTCCTTCGATTCATTAGAGTTATGCATGCAAATATTGTATATTGTATACCAAGCTCAGCGACAAAATTAAAGGGAAAATTTGCCATGGCGGCTTGCCGATGACACTGCAGTTGTTTGCCGAGGAGAGTCTGTCACCTCTGCACTTTGAGAGGCAGGCCCTGAAAAACGGCTATAAGGCTGTCGCCGGCATCGATGAAGCCGGCCGGGGTCCCCTGGCCGGACCGGTGGTGGCGGCGGCTGTCATCCTGCCGTCAGTCCACGATCTGCCCGGCCTGACCGACTCCAAAAAACTCTCGGCCAGGAAAAGGGACGAACTCTTTCCCCTCATTCGTCAGCAGGCCCGGGCTATTGGGGTAGGGATCGTGTCTGCTGAAGAGATTGATGCGATCAATATTCTTAAGGCGACCATTCAGGCCATGTCCCTGGCCGTCAACCGTCTCCGTTTTTCAGCCGATTACTTGTTGATCGACGGTATTACTCCCTTGCCTGAGCAGACCCCCCAGTTGACCTTGAAGAAAGGGGATAGCCGCTCTCTTTCCATTGCCGCCGCCTCCGTGGTGGCCAAAGTGGTCAGGGACAGAATGATGATCGCTTATGATCGCCGTTTCCCTGGGTATGGTTTTGCCGGTCACAAGGGTTATGGCAGCGCCGCCCACATGGAATCCATTGCCCGCCTTGGGCCCAGCCCTATTCATCGGCGCACCTTCGCCGGGGTGCGCGAGCATGTGGTCGACTTATGAGCGAGGAGCGTCAGTCCCTCGGTCGCTGGGGAGAGGAAGAGGCGGCCCGCTACCTGCGTCGTCAGGGGATGAAAATCGTCGAACGCAACCTTCGTACGCCCCTGGGGGAGATCGACCTGGTGGTCAAGGATCGCAAAATCCTGGCTTTTGTTGAGGTGAAGACCCGCCGCAGCCTCGCTTTCGGTTCTCCGCAGGAGGCCGTAGGACCGCGCAAACAACGACAGATCATCCGGTCAGCCCAGTGGTATCTCGCGTCCGGCCAAGGCCAGGGTCTGCAGCCTCGTTTCGATGTCCTGGCGGTTTCGCCGGGGGCAGCCGGCGCGGAGATCGAATACATCCCCGATGCATTCGGCCTCTAAATGTCGGTTTTTCGCCGAGCGTCCCTGGCAGGGAGCCGTTGGCCTTTGCCGTGCAGCCAAAAACACAGACGAAAGTAGTGCTTATGATGAATTCTGTCTCGTTCGCTGATTGCGGTTTTTTACGCCTGGCGGTAGCTTCCCCCGAGTTGCGGGTTGGCGATGTGGATTTCAACCTGGCGGGGATCTCTCGCGTGGTGGAAAAGGCGGCCGCGCAGCAGTGTCAGCTCCTTGTCTGTCCCGAACTGTGCCTGACGGCCTACAGCTGTGGCGACCTCTTTTTTCAACCCCTTCTGGTTAAAAAAGCCCTGCGGGCCGTTACCGACCTGGCTGCCCTGACGGCGGAGTATGATATCGCCCTGGTTGTCGGAGCGCCGGTCCACCAGCAGGGCCGCCTCTTTAACGGGGCCTTTTTTCTGGCCGGTGGGCAGATTCTGGGATGCGTACCCAAAACCTATCTGCCCAACACGCAGGAATTTTATGAAGAACGATGGTTCTCCTCCGCCCTGGACAGAACGGGTGAGGAGATCTTTCTGGACGACTGTGCCATACCTTTCGGGCCGGATCTGCTGTTTCAGGCCGTGAACAAGCCTGATTGCATGGTGGGTATCGAAATTTGCGAGGATGCCTGGGTGTCCAACCCGCCGAGCGGCGAAATGGCTGGAGCGGGGGCGACGGTCCTGCTCAACCTGTCGGCCAGCCCGGAAGTGCTCGGCAAGCACAGCTACCGGCAGTCTCTGGTGGAATCCCAGTCCGCCCGCTGTCTGGCCGCCTATGCCTACGCCTCGGCGGGGCCGGGGGAGTCCAGCACCGACCTGGTTTTTTCCGGGCACTCGCTGATAGCGGAAAACGGCGTGGTCCTGGCAGAAACGGCACGGTTCGAATTCGACAGTCAACTGGCCATGGCCGACATTGATGTGGATCGGCTGGTGAGTGAACGGTTGAAAAACAACAGTTATTCGGTGGCGCGGAGCGAGCGGGTTTTCCGGGTTATCCCCTTTGAACTTAAGGGGACGGAAAAAAAAGCAGCTGAGATATGGCGACCCCTCTCCCGTACGCCCTTTGTTCCTGCCGATGATCGGGACAGGGCGCAGCGCTGCCGTGAAATTTTCGCCCTGCAGACCACGGCCCTGGCCAAGCGACTCAGACACACGGCAGCCTCTCGTGTCGTCGTCGGTATCTCCGGTGGCCTCGATTCGACTCTGGCCCTGCTGGTGACGGTCAAGGCTTTTGACAAGCTGGGGCTGGATCACGAGGGTATTGTGGCCATCACTATGCCGGGTTTTGGGACGACCCGGCGAACGCGAGGGAACGCGGAAAAACTCGCCGAACTGCTGGGCGTGACGCTTCGTGTCATCCCCATCGATCAGGCCGTCAGGCAGCATTTTGCCGATATCGGCCACGACGCGTCTTTACACGATGTTACCTACGAAAATGCCCAGGCACGCGAACGCACCCAGATTCTGATGAATGTGGCCAATCAGGTCGGCGGTCTGGTGATCGGCACCGGAGACCTCTCCGAACTGGCCCTGGGGTGGTGCACCTATAATGCCGATCACATGTCCATGTATGGGGTGAACAGCGGGGTGCCGAAAACACTGGTTCGCTATCTGGTCGACTGGTGCGCCTTGGAGGAATTCAGCGGTGAGACGTCAGCTGTTTTGCGGGATGTTTGCGAGACGCCCGTTTCGCCGGAACTGCTGCCTCCCGGCGAGGGAGACGAGATCCGGCAGATCACCGAGGATCAGGTTGGCCCTTATGTGCTACACGATTTCTTCCTCTACCACCTGGTTCGTCTGCAGTCTCCCCCTAAAAAAATATATCTTTTGGCCTGTCATGCCTTTGACGGGGAGT
Organism: Desulfuromonas sp. KJ2020; assembly: GCF_024197615.1. Lineage (NCBI taxonomy): Bacteria > Pseudomonadati > Thermodesulfobacteriota > Desulfuromonadia > Desulfuromonadales > Desulfuromonadaceae > Desulfuromonas > Desulfuromonas sp. KJ2020. The sequence continues at coordinate 45,475 of NZ_JAKUKE010000001.1, read as the reverse complement.
TCGCCCCGGACGAAATCGTCAAATGGCTGCGGATCTTCTTCCGGCGCTTTTTCTCCCAGCAGTTCAAGCGATCCTGCCTCCCGGACGGTCCCAAGGTCGGCAGTGTTGCTCTGTCGCCCCGCGGGGACTGGCGCATGCCCAGCGACGCGAGCGTGAACCTCTGGCTGGCCGAGTTGGAGTCTTTGCCCCTATGATGCGTGAGTCGGTTGATACGGCAGGCGCAGCAGGGGTTCTTTATCTGGTATCCACCCCCATCGGCAACCTCGAGGACATGACGCTCAGAGCGTTGCGCGTTCTCAAGGAAGTAGCCCTGGTGGCGGCCGAGGATACCCGCCACAGCCGCAAGCTCTTTTCCCACTATGGCATCAGTACGCCACTGACCTCCTGCCATCAGCACAATGAAGTCGGCAAGGGGGAGCAGCTTCTGGCCGCCCTGCGCGAAGGCCGCTCCGTGGCGCTCATTTCCGATGCGGGTACGCCGGGCATTGCCGACCCCGGCTACCGATTGTTGTGCCGCTGTCTGGAGGCGGGCATTGAGGTGGTGCCCATTCCGGGGCCGTCGGCTGTGGTCACGGCGCTGTCCGTCTCGGGGCTGCCGACGGAGCGCTTTGCCTTCGAAGGGTTTCTACCGGCCAAAAAACAGGCGCGTCTGGCCCAGCTGGCCACCTTGCAGTCGGAAAGCCGCACACTGGTCTTTTATGAAGCGCCCCATCGCCTGCTGGCCACCCTGAAGGATCTGATCGCCGTGTGCGGAACGACACGACCGGCGGTGGTGGCGCGGGAACTGACCAAGCTGCACGAAGAGGTGTTTCGGGGGACGCTGGCTGGAGCCCTGGACCATTTCAGTTCGGCCAGAGTGCGCGGGGAAATTGTCCTGCTGGTGGGACCGGCTTTAGAGGTCGAAGAAAAGCCGGCAGAGACGGTCAAGGACGCCCTGCTGCGGCTGCACCGCGAGACCGCCCTGCCGCGCCGGCAGCTGGTCAAGCGGGTAGCGAAGGAGCTGGGCCTGCCCGGCGCCGAGGTGTATCGGGAAAGTCTGGAGTTGCCGGAACTGGGCAAAGACTAAAACCCCTGGTCTTCCGGCTCGAGGTCTCCTGACGGCAAGTCAGTAATGGATGGAGAAGCTGGCAAACTCACCTTGATACTCTTCCCAGTCGATAAGTACATCGTCGACAGCGGCCATCTCGGGTCCTTGGCGGCAGGCCTCCAGGGCGCTGCGGATATCGGACTCGCGACCTTCAAGCAAGGCCTGCACATCGCCATCCGGCAAGTTGCGCACCCACCCCGTAAGGTGGTTCTGGCGGCAGATCTTCTGGGTGTAAGCGCGAAAATTCACGCCCTGAACCCGTCCTCTGAAGCGAACAGACGCCCTGACTTTTTTCACGATGCTCCCTCCCTTTCCACCATCTGCTGAAACTCTTCTTCGCTGAGAACGGTTACCCCCAACTCCTGCGCCCGTGCCAACTTGCTGCCGGCTTCCTCGCCGGCCACGACGAAATCCGTTTTCTTGCTGACGGAACCACTGGCGCGGCCACCGAGCTTTTCTACCAGCGTCTGCGCCTCTTTGCGAGAAAACAGGGCCAGACTCCCGGTAAAAACAAAGGTCTTGCCGCTTAAAGGACCGCCGGCGCGGCGTTGCTCCCGCTCGGGGTGCACGCCGAGCATCGACAGGTCGGCCAGAATCTGCTGATTTTGGGGGGAGGCGAAGAAGCTGGTGACGCTGCTGGCCACCTGGGGGCCGACTTCGTGAATGGCCAGCAGATCCTCCTGGCTGGCCCGAGACAGCTCCTCCAGGGAGCCGAACTGGCTGGCGAGTATTTTGGCCATGTGGTCGCCGACGTGCCGAATGCCCAGGGCGTTGAGAAAACGGGAGAGGGGGCGTTTTTTACTGGCCTCGATGGCGGCCAGCAGTTTCTCCGCCAGTTTGTCCCCCATGCGCTCAAAACGGAAGAGATCCTTTTTTCTCAGGCGATAGAGATCGGCCACGTTCTTTACCAGCCCGAGCTGCAGCAACTGGTCGATGTATTTTCCGCCCAACCCGTCGATGTCCATACCTCCCCGACGGGCGAAGTGTTTAAGGGACTCCTTGAGCTGGGCCGGGCACGAAAGCCCCTGGCAGCGCGGAACGACTTCCCCTTCGAGGCGTTTCACCGGTGAGCCGCAGGCGGGGCAATGGGTGGGCAGGGGGACCTGGGTTTCGTTGCCGCGGCGCTTTTCGGTGAGCACCCTGACGACATCGGGGATAACATCACCGGCCCTCTCCACGACCACCTGGTCGCCGATCCGCACATCGAGGCGGTCGATCTCGTCCCAGTTGTGAAGACTGGCGCGGGAGACGGTAACGCCACTGACTTCCACCGGCTGCAGGAGGGCAACGGGGGTGATGGCCCCGGTGCGGCCGACCTGGAGCTGGATGTCCTCCAGCGTAGTGACCGCCTGGCGAGGCGGGAATTTCCAGGCGATGGCCCAGCGCGGCGTACGGGTCTTTTCGCCCAGTTCCCGCTGCAGGGCCAGTTCGTTGACTTTGACGACCATGCCATCGATTTCGTAGGGCAGATCTTCCCGGCGCTGTTGAAGCGAATGATAATGGGTGATAACCGCCTCAATGTCTGGGCAACACGTGGTGCCGGCGAGGTTGGTGCGCAGCCCCCATTCTTGCAGCTGCTGCAGAAGCTGCTCGTGGGTGCGGGGGGCCTCGCCCTCTAGACGGCCGATGCCGTAGCAGAATATCTGCAGAGGGCGGCGGGCGGTGACCGCCGAATCGAGCTGCCGAAGGCTGCCGGCGGTGGCGTTGCGCGGATTGGCGAAAGTGGGCAGTCCCTCCTCTTCCCGCTCCCGATTGAGAGCCTGGAAGTTGTCCAGCTCCATATAGACTTCTCCCCGTACTTCCAGCAGCGAGGGGCAGGGAGAAGTCAGGACAAGGGGGACGGACGGAATCGTTTTGAGGTTCTCGGTGATCTTTTCCCCGGTGGTGCCGTCGCCGCGGGTCGAACCGGTCTGCAGGCGACCCTCTTCGTAGACGAGCTCCACCGCCACCCCGTCCATCTTCATCTCACAGACATATTCCAGCGGCTCCTCCCTGGCCAGAAAGCGCCGGACACGGTCGTCAAACTGACGCATGTCCGCCTCGGTAAAGGCGTTCTCCAGCGAGAGCATGGGCAGGGAGTGGCGGACCTGCTCAAATTTCTCCAGAGGCGGCGCCCCCACGCGCTGACTGGGGGATTCCGGGTGGACAAGCTCGGGGAATTGCGTTTCAAGGTCCAGAAGTTCCTGGAGAAGCCGATCATAGTCCGCGTCGGAGATTTCCGGCTGGTCCAGCACGTGATAGAGATAATTATGTCGATGGAGCGTGCTGCACAACGCCTCATGTCTTTTTCGGGCCTGGTCTGGGGTCATGGAGGGTTCCTTGGGAGGGCTGCCCGGCGGGCAGCAAAGGGTCACGATGAAATATCGGGGGATTATATAACAGGGAATGTTGGCGTTTCAACAGGTTGCGTGTGATCTGTGTTGAATATTCGCGATCTCTGGGATAAACTTCCCTTCACTTGTGATGATGTTGATTCCTGAATGTTTTGGAGATTCCCATGCTCGAACCTGATGATGTCTGGATACGGCTGAGTCTGCTGGCGGTCCTCTTCGTGCTTTCCGCTTTTTTTTCCGGCTCGGAAACGGCCCTGATGTCGCTGGACAAGCTGCGTCTGAAATATCTGGTGCAGAAAAAACGCCGCGGGGCCCAGCGCCTGGAGGAGCTGCTGGAGAGTCCCGAGAAGCTCCTGGGGGGAATCCTGGTCGGGAACAATCTGGTGAATATCGCCATCTCCGTCTTCGCCACGGGGCTGCTCGTCCAACGCTATGGTGAAAAAGGGGAACTGCTCACCATCCTCCTGGTGACCCCTCTGCTGCTGGTTTTCTCTGAGGTGCTGCCCAAGAGCTATGCGGCCAAACAGTCGGAGGCGATGTCCTTCGCCGTGCTGAGGCCGATCGGGGTCGTTCTCAAGGTGCTGGCGCCGGCGATCTGGCTCATCACCGGAGTCACTCGTTTCTTGTCGCGGCTAATCCCCGGAGAACAGGAGAAGCCGATCCTCTCCGAAGATGAAATCCGCACCATCATTACGGTTGGTGAGCAGACGGGGGTGGTCCATATGGAGAAACACCAGATGCTCCACGGGATTTTCGATCTGGCGGAGATGCGCGTTCGTGATGTGATGATACCTCGCACCGAAGTCGTCGGCATTGAAGTCCATTCGACCTTTGAAGAGGCGCTGGTCCTGGTCCAGCAGGCCCATCATTCCCGTTTTCCGGTCTACGAGGAAAATCTTGACAGCATCGTGGGTATTATTCATTCCAAGGATATCCTGAGTTTCGTGGGACGTCCTGACACGTTCTCTTTGAGGGATATCGCCCGTCCTCCCTACTTTGTTCCCGAATCAAAGCGCATCGAGACCTTGCTGCAGTCTTTCCGTCGCAAGCGTATGCACCTGGCTATCGTGGTGGACGAGTACGGCGGGGTCGAAGGGATCGTGACTCTTGAAGACATCTTCGAAGAAATCGTCGGCGAAATTCAGGATGAGTACGATGTCGAGGAAGAGATGTTGCGGGAGCTCGGCCCGGGCCGCTACCTGGTTGATGGCAGCACCTCGCTGCGAACAATCAACAAGCGCTTCCACCTGAAACTGTCCGAAGAGCACGTTACCACCCTGGCCGGCTTCCTGTTGAGAGCTCTCGGTACCATCCCCCAGGAAGGCGAAACCTGTGAGTCGGAAGGCGTGCAGTTCATCGTGCGCAAGGTGGTGGACCGCCGTATCGAGGAGATTGAAATGTTGCTGCCCGGGGCGACAACGGATTCCTGACTTCAGCCCGCCATTCACCGTTTTTTCCTTCACCCCCTTTTTGGGGGTTTTTTTGTGCCTGCTTTTACACCTTTTACCAATTCTAAACCCTTAACAGAGAAGAAATATCTCCTTGACAAGGGTATGGGCCACGGCTATAGTTTCCCACAAAGTGTAATTTAGTGCCAAATTGGACCAAAAGAGGGCAATGAGCTTCCAGGGAGAATTCTACAATTCGATCGACCCTAAAGGGCGAGCCAGCATACCGGCCCGTTTCCGCGAAATCCTGGCGGAAGCCCATGGGGAGGAGCGCTTGGTCGTGACCAAAAACTGGGATGGCGGGCTCAGCGCCTATCCTGTGCCCCTCTGGGAGAAAAATCGCCAGAATGTGGAAAATCTCCCCCCTGGCCCCCAGCGCAACGCCGCCTATCGCCTCGTGGTCGCCCCGGCCACCGAATGTTCTTTCGACAAGCAGGGCCGAATTCTAATTCCTGAGTCGCTGCGACTGCACGCCAATCTGGAACGGGATATCGTGGTCGTGGGCATGTCGGACCGCATTGAAATATACAGCAAAGACAAGCACGCCGAAGTGACCGAGACGGCGGTGTCTTTTGTGCAGGAAGATCCCCAGTTCATGTCGGATCTGGGATTCTAGGTTTGTCCGCCAGCGAATTCAGGCATCTGTCTGTGATGCCCAAAGAGGTTCTGGCCTACCTGGCTCCGCAGTCAGGGGAAGTTTTTCTGGATGGTACCCTGGGTGGTGGCGGACATGCCCGCCTGATCCTCGAAGCTTCGGCACCGGATGGCCGCTTGATCGGGCTCGATCGCGACCCGGCGGCGCTGAATAAAGCAAGTGAAGTACTGGCTCCCTTCGGAGAGCGGGCGGTGCTAAGACACGGTAACTTTGCGGAGGCGAATCAGATCCTGCCGATGCTAGGCGTGGACCGGGTTGATGGCATTCTGCTGGATCTGGGAGTTTCCTCTCATCAGCTTGATGCCGAGGAAAGAGGTTTCTCCTTTCGCGCCGATGCGCCGCTGGATATGCGCATGGATACCACCGCCGGTCAGACGGCCGCCGATGTTCTTGAAAGTGCCAGTGCAGAGGAGTTGGCCCGTATTTTTCGCGAATACGGAGAGGAGCGCTGGGCAGGGCGCATTGCCCGCCGCATCGTGGCCACCCGGACCGAAAAACCTCTCTTGACGACAGGGCAGTTGGCGGACCTGGTTCGGGATACGGTTCCCGGTGGTTACAAGCCGGCCAGGATTCACCCGGCCACCCGGGTTTTTCAGGCGCTGAGGATTCATGTCAACGGCGAACTCGATCATGTGGCCCAAGGTATTAACCGAGGGCTGGAACTTCTGAAACCGGGCGGGCGTATGGTGGTCATCAGTTTTCACTCACTGGAAGACCGCATCGTCAAACAGTTTTTTCAACGACAGGCGCAAAGCTGCATCTGCCCACCGCAGCTCCCCTATTGCAGCTGCGGCCAAAAAGCGAAGCTTGAAATATTGACCCGCAAGGCCGTTCGCGCCAGCGAAGAAGAGATTGCCGACAACCCCAGAGCACGCAGTGCGGTTCTTCGGGCCGCCCGACGTCTCGACTGATGCGAAGAGGGTAAAGGAGAGATCATGTCTGAACTTATTTTGAGGGCTTTCCCCAGGTTTGGAGGGGTGGCGCTGAAAAAACCGAGCCTGATGCCCGTGATGGTTTTTATCGGTCTGATGCTGGCCATCTCTCTTTTTTTCGTCTGGACCCGTATCCAGGTGATCAACCTTGAATACCAGATTTCCAGTCAGCAGGAGCGGTTGCGGGAAATGCACCAGGAGAACAAAAACCTGCGTCTGGAAGCGGCCAGTCTGCGCAATCCGGCCCGAATAGAAAAAGTGGCCGTCAAAGAACTGGGCTTGCGGTTTCCCACACCACAACAGGTCATCACGGTAAGGTAGATCTATTGAGGGATTGTTGTTATGGAATTGTTGGAACCTAAAGAGAAGCAGGACCTGTGGCAGGAAATGCAGGAGCTGCTGGTGATAAGAGAAAAGAAGAGGTCGCGCCACCTGGTCGGGGTAGTGGGCCTTTTTTTCTGTATGGGGGTCAGTCTGCTCGTGCTGGGGGCCTGCTATCAGGCCGACCGGGAAGGGACAACCTATACCCCTTTTGATTCGGCCTATGCCGGGAGCGAGACGAATCTGATGCAGCCGCCACAAGACATCGATTCTCCGACGATCATTCATCTTTAGAAGACGCCGGTTGGGAGTGCCGCTTGGATAAACAGGAGAAATGGGGACGTTATCGCCTTCGGTTCATTGGCCTGTGTTTTTTGCTGGCCTTTGTTCTGATTTCCGTCCGTGCCTTCAGTATCCAGGTTTTGAATCAGGAAGAGTGGCGCAAAAGGGCCGAGAGGCAGCACCAGAAGGTCATCTCTCTGGCGCCCAAGCGGGGGGCGATTTTCGATGCCCATGGCGAGGAGATGGCCCTGAGTGTGGAAGTCGACTCGATTTATGTCGATGCCCGCAAAGTAGTAGATCTGAACGGGGAGGCTCAGGCGCTGGCCAAGGCCCTGACGCTGCCCGTCGCCGCGGTCAAGGCCAAGCTGAGTTCGGGGAAAAGTTTTATCTGGCTCAAAAGGCGGGTCTCTCCGAAAGAGAGCGACAAGGTCAAGGAACTGAAACTGGCCTGCGCCGATTTCATCAAAGAACATCGGCGCTATTACCCTAATGCGGAAATTGGTGCCCAGGTCATAGGGTTTGCTGGTCTCGACCCCGAAGGACTGGAGGGGGTTGAGCTACGCTACGATGCCATGATTCTGGGCCAATCAGGGTATCTGGTCACCGAAAAAGATGCTCTCGGGCGTGGAATGGGGGCGGGGGTTCAGCCATTACAGGAGCAAAGTCAGGGGTACAACGTCTATCTGACTCTGGACAAGAACCTTCAGTACATAGCCGAAAAGGAACTGGCAGCCGGCATAGCGGCGGTTCAGGGCAAATCGGGGTCCGTTGTCGTAATCGACCCGGAAACAGGCCGTGTGCTGGCCATGGCCAGCCAACCTGACTATAACCCCAATTCGTTTTTCAATTACAAGCCAGCGCAGTGGCGGAATCGGGCGATTACCGATGCTTTTGAACCCGGATCCACCTTCAAGGTGTTTCTGATCGCCGCCGCCTTGAATGAGGGGGTGATCAAGGCCTCTCAGAAGATTGACTGCGAGAACGGCAAGCTGGCAGTAGGCGGAAAGGTGATACATGACCACCGCCCCTACGGAAAATTGCAGGTCGATGAGATTCTCAAGTTCAGCTCCAATGTAGGGTCGGCCAAAATAGGCAAAGCCTTGGAGCGCGATAATTATTACCGTTATATCCGAGACTTTGGCTTTGGAGAGCAAACGGGTATTGATCTGCCAGGCGAGGCGGGAGGGTTGATCCGCAAGCCGTCCGATTGGTTTGAAATCGACCTGGCGGCCATCTCCTTCGGGCAGGGTTTAAGCGTGACGCCGATTCAGCTGGCGGCGGCTACGGCGGCCATCGCCAATGGCGGCTACCTGATGAAGCCCTATGTGGTCGACAAGGTGGTGGATACCAATGGGCAGGTCATTAAAAAGAACAGTCCGCGCGTGGTCCGGCAGGTCGTCTCCAATGATGTCGCCAACCGGGTTCGCCAGATGATGGGCCAGGTGACGGAAGAAGGTGGCACCGGCACGATGGCGGCCGTGCCAGGCTATCGTGTCGGCGGCAAGACGGGAACGGCTCAGAAGGTTGACCCGGTAACGGGGGGGTATTCAGCGGACAAGCGGGTTTCGTCCTTTGTTGGACTAGTGCCTGTGGATGACCCCCGGTTGGTCATTCTGGTGGTGGTGGATGAACCGGAAGGAAAGGCCTATGGCGGACTGGTGGCGGCGCCGATTTTCTCGCGCATTGCCGCCAAGTCGCTCCACTATCTAAAGGTGCCGGCCACGGCTTCGACCTACGTGGCCTCGACACCTCCATCCGTGGAGGTTTCCGCTTTTCCGCTGAACAAAAACCTCAAGGCGGCCTGGAATGAAAACGGCCATGAAGGCGTGCGTATGCCGGACTGTCAGGGACAGAGTTACAGACAGGTGCTCCAGACCATGGAAAGGACCGGCCTGAACATCCAGTTGAGAGGCAGCGGCCGTGTCGTCGAGCAGTCGCCCCGGCCGGGTGAACCGATTCGATACGAACAGGAAGTCTGGGTGAAGTTGGCGCCGCCGGCCTGAGCGGATGAACTGACCCTCTTAGCCAGGACAAGGAATAACCTGACTTTATGCAACTATGTGAGATGATCGAAAAGATACCGGCCTGCCAGGTGGCGGGGCCCCAGACCCAGATAATCACCGGGTTGTTTTATGACTCCCGTCAGGTGATCAAGGGGGGGGCCTTCTTCGCCCTGCCGGGAGCCAAATCGGACGGTCATCTCTTTGTCGAGGACGCCATTGGGCGTGGGGCTATCGCTGTTTTTGCCGAGAAGCCACTGGTTCTCCCCGAAGGGGTGACTCTTGTCCGGGTGGAAAATGCCCGACAGGCCATGGCTCTGGCCGCTCATGCGTTCTATGGCAATCCGACTGCCGATATTCCTGTGGTCGGCGTGACCGGCACCAACGGCAAGACCACGGTGACGTATCTGCTCGAAGCTATTCTGCGGACAGCCGGAAAAAAACCGGCCGTCTTCGGAACCGTCAACTACCGCTATGGGAAGGCCGAGCTGCCCTCCAGTCATACGACCCCTGAGTCCGTGGATTTCCTGCGGACATTGGCCGATTTCCGCGCTCAGGGTGCCGATGCGCTGGTCCTGGAGGTTTCGAGCCATGCCTTGGAGCAGTATCGTGTCGAGGGCATTCACTTTGACGTCGGCATCTTCACCAACCTGACTCCCGAACACCTCGATTATCACGGCACCATGGAAGGGTATTTTGCCAGCAAGGCCGCGTTTTTTCGCCGGCTGCTGCCTTCCTCTGGCGGCAGGGCGGTGGTCAACATCGATGACCCCTACGGCCAACGTCTGGCAGCCGAACTTCCGGAGGCTCTGACCTGTGGCTGCGCTAAGCAGGCGATGGTACAGGTCAAAGAGGCCCAGCTGAGCGTCGACGGCATCGCGGCCAGAATCAGCACCGCTCAAGATGAAATCGACCTGAAATCATCTCTGGTCGGCCAGTTCAATCTGCAGAACATTCTCTGTGCGTTTACCGCCGGCCTGGCTCTTAACCTGGAAGCGCCACTCGTGGCGAGGGGAATTGCTGAGGCGGCTATGGTGCCGGGACGCCTGGAGCGCATCGAAAATAACCGAGGGGCCTTAATCCTGGTGGATTATGCCCACACCGGCGACGCCCTGGAAAAGGTCCTCTCCACCCTTAAAGACCTGCAGCCGCGGCGGCTTGTCACCGTGTTCGGTTGCGGCGGCGATCGGGATCGCAGCAAGCGTCCGGTCATGGGGGAAGTAGCTGCGCGTTATGCGGATCTGGTGGTGCTGACCTCCGACAATCCCCGCACGGAAGATCCCTTCGCCATACTGGCGGAAGTGCGGCCGGGAATCGAGCACCACTACCCGCAGGAAATCAGCCTCGACGAGGGCCAAAATGGCTGCCGGGGCTTTGTCGTGCTGGCTGACCGCAGGAAGGCCATTCGTTATGCCGTTTCGACCCTCGGGGAGGGAGACATTCTCCTGGTTGCCGGTAAAGGGCACGAAGACTACCAGATTATCGGCACCGAAAAACACCACTTTGACGATCGCGAGGAATTGCGGCAAGCATTGGCCTCGGAGGAGTGAACGGCATGGAACTGCCTGTTCAGAAAATAGCCCGCCTGGTATCGGGAATTCTGACTCCTCCCCACTCTCAGGAGATGGTGACGGGTGTTTCCACGGATAGCCGTACTCTTCGGCCGGGGGAACTCTTCGTGCCCTTGGTCGGCCCGCATTACAACGGCCACGACTATCTGGGCCAGGCGGTCCAGAATGGGGCGGCGGCCTGTCTGAGTGAAGAGGTCGTAGCGGGCCTGCCCGTACCCATTATTCGGGTGGAGGACACCCTTAAATCTCTCGGCGATCTGGCCGCGGCGGTTCGCGCCCACTATAGAGGCCCCCTGGTGGCGATAACCGGCACCGCCGGCAAGACGACCACCAAAGAAATGTTGGCCGCCATCCTGTCCCAGACGGGGCCTGGCCTGAAGACGGAAGGAAACTTCAATAATCTCATTGGTCTGCCCTTGACGTTGTTCCGTCTGGAGGCCGCCCATCGTTGGGTCGTCCTGGAAATGGGGATGAGTGCCAGGGGGGAAATTGCCCGTTTGGCTCAGATTGCGTCGCCTACCATCGGACTGATCACCAATGTCGGGCCGGCGCATCTGGAAACCCTGCATGGACTCGAAGGGGTGGCCAGAGCCAAAGGCGAATTGTTTGAGGCGATGCAGCCTCAGACCACGGCAGTTATCAATGCCGATGACGACCGAGTCCTGGCATTGCCCGTGGCCAACGGCGTCCATCGGATCCTGTTCGGCCTCAATCCGCAGGCCGATGTGCGCGCCGAGGCAGTTGTGGTCAAGGGAGATACGGTCGTTTTCGACCTGGTCTTGCCGAAGGGACGCTGGCCGGTCACCCTGTCCGTACCGGGGAGGCACAATGTCGCCAATGCGCTGGCTGCGGCCGCGGCGGCGGTAGCGATGAAGGTGGATGGCGAGGTCATTGCACGAGGGCTGTCCCTTTTTCGCACTATACGCGGGCGCATGGAATTGTTTCGGTTGGCCAATGGCGCCCAGTTGATTGAGGATAGCTACAACGCCAATCCCTCCTCCATGCGGGCCGCGCTCGACGCCCTGAACGATTTGTCGGGGACGGGCCGCCGCCTGGCTGTTCTTGGCGACATGCTTGAATTGGGGGAAGAGTCCGATGCCTTGCACAGAGAACTGGGGCAGCAGGCAGCCAGCCAGGTAGACGCCCTTTTGTTGCTGGGAGACAAGGCCGGGAAAGTTGCGGAAGGCGCCAAAGAAGGCGGGCTCGATGCAGCGCACTTGCACGTGGTCGACACGGCCGAGGCAGCGTGTCGCTGGCTGCAGTCATGGCTGCAGCCCGATGACAGGATCCTGATAAAGGGGTCGCGAGGCATGCGGATGGAAAAGATCTCGGCCGCCCTGCTGGCCCCTGGATTTTTTCCTATTGAAACGGAAAGGTAAGGGCACCCATGCTCTATCATCTGCTCTATCCATTACACACGGAGTTTTCGGCTCTCTATGTGTTCCGTTTTATCACCTTTAGAGCCATCTACGCGACGATTACGGCCCTGGTGATCGCCTTCATCATTGGCCCCTGGGTGATCGAGAAGCTCTCCATGCTGCAGATCGGCCAGACCATTCGCAAGGTAGGACCGGAATCCCACTTCAAGAAAGAGGGGACGCCCACCATGGGGGGGACGCTAATCCTGCTGGCCATCGTCGGGCCGACGCTGTTGTGGGCTGATTTGACCAATCTGTATGTCTGGGTGACCCTGCTGGTCACGGTCGGGTTTGGCGTGGTTGGTTTTATCGACGACTACCGCAAAGTGAAACTCAAGAGCAGCGACGGCCTGTCGGCCCGACAGAAAATGCTGTGGCTCATGCTGATATCGCTGGCGGCGGCGTCCACCCTGTATGTCTACCCGCCGTTTCAGACCACCCTGGCTTTCCCCTTCTTTAAAGGGGTTGTGCCCGATCTGGGAATCTTCTACATTCCCTTCGCCATGATCGTTATCGTCGGCGCCAGCAACGCCGTGAACCTGACGGACGGACTGGACGGACTGGCCATCGGGCCGATGATCATCGCTTCCGGCACCTATCTGCTCTTTGCCTATCTGGCCGGCAACGCCAGGCTGGCCGAATACCTGCAGATCAGCAGCGTCCAGGGGGCGGGTGAATTGGCGGTGTTATGTGGGGCTATGGTGGGGGCAGGGCTGGGGTTTCTCTGGTTCAACACCTATCCTGCCCAGGTTTTTATGGGCGATGTGGGCAGCCTTTCTTTGGGGGGTGCCCTGGGGACGATCGCGGTTATTACCAAGCAGGAGATCGTTCTGGTTATTGTGGGCGGCATATTTGTGGTCGAGGCGTTGTCCGTTATTTTTCAGGTGACCTCGTTTCGCCTTTACGGCAAACGAATTTTCCGCATGGCGCCCATCCATCATCACTTTGAACTCAAGGGTTGGCCGGAACCGAAAATCATCGTGAGGTTCTGGATCATCAGCATTATTCTGGCTCTGGTGGCGCTCTCCACCCTGAAGCTGAGGTAGCATGAAGCGGGATTTTACGGGAAAGCAGATAGTCGTGGTAGGCGCGGGACGCACGGGGGTGGCTCTGTGCGCCTATTTTAGTCGCCGTGGCGCCCGTGTCACCCTGTCGGATCAGCGCTCTGCCGAACGGATCGAAGGCGTGGCGCGTCTGCCGAAAAACACTGCCACCGATTTTGGCGGCCACACGGAAGCGCTTTTTCAGGCTGCCGATCTGATTGCCGTCAGCCCGGGTGTTCCCCTGACTGTCCCAGCCATCGCCAAGGCAGCGGCCGCCGGCGTGCCCGTGGTTGGTGAAATTGAAGTCGCCTATGAGGAGCTCGAGGCGCCTCTGATCGCCATCACCGGCACCAACGGCAAGTCGACTACGACAACGGTCATGGGCGAAGTGCTTCAGGCCTGGGGAAAAGAGACCTTTGTGGGGGGGAACCTGGGAACGCCGCTGATCGAGGCGGTCGATGCGGGACCCTGGCAGTACCTGGTGGCCGAGCTGTCTTCCTTTCAGCTCGAAGCGATCCAGCACTTCCACCCCCGCTACGCTCTGCTTCTGAATATCAGTGAAGATCACCTTGACCGCTATGCGGACATGGATGCTTACGTGCAGGCCAAGGCGCGGATCTTTGCCAATCAGACCGCAGGCGACGTCGCCGTACTCAACGCCGAAGACAACGCAGTGTGCGCCCTTGGCAAAAACCTCACCGCCCGGCAAGTCTATTTTTCCTCGGCTCGGATCCTGGAGGAGGGGATGGGATGTGACGGAACGCATATCGTCTGGACCTGGCAAGGGCAAACCCATCGATTCCCTCTGGCCGAATTGCGGCTCAAGGGACTGCACAACGTCGAAAATGTCATGGCGGCCCTGATTCCGCCTCTGCTCGAGGGCTGTCCGGTTACGACGGCCTGGCGCGCGGCCTGCCAATTTGGTGGTCTCGCCCACCGTATGGTGCCCGTTCGCACCCTGAACGGGGTGACCTGGTACGACGATTCCAAGGGGACCAATGTCGGTAGCGTCGTCAAGAGCCTTTCCGGCCTGACGGCACCGGTCACCCTGATCGCCGGCGGCAAGGACAAAGGGGGGGATTACCTGCCCCTGGTGGAGGTGGTCAAAGACAGGGTGAGCCATCTTATCCTCATCGGGCAGGCGGCGGAGCGTATCGCCGAGTCTCTGGGAAACCTGACGCACACCGTACGGGCTGCCAGTCTGGAAGAAGCGGTGCGCCTCGCCCATGAACTGACACCTGTGGGGGGGACGGTGCTGCTTTCCCCTGGTTGTTCGAGTTTCGACATGTTCTCCAGCTATATCGAGCGAGGAGAGCGTTTTGCTGCCCTGGTCATGGGCCTGCCGGAAACGAAGAGAGACTGACATGGAGACACGGGGAGGATTCGACAATACCATTTTGTTGCTGGCGGTCGTGCTGACCTGCCTCGGCGTGGTCATGGTCTATTCCTCGTCCTCGATCATGGCGGACAAGCGTTATGCGGATGGCTTCTATTTTCTCAAGCGCCAGGGCGTCTATGCCATGCTGGGGTTCGCTCTTATGGCCGCGGTGATGCATGTCGATTATCAGGTCCTGAGGCGACTGGCTGTGCCTTTCCTGTTTGGTTGCGTCCTGTTGCTGGGGGCGGTCTTTCTGCCGGGACTGGGTTCGAACGCCGGCGGCGCCTCCCGCTGGATTCGGCTGGCGGGCATCTCCATTCAGCCATCGGAACTGGCCAAGCTGGGGCTCATCCTCTACATGGCCCATTCCTTGGCCAAGAAAAAGGACAAGATCAAAAGCCTGACCTGGGGATTCCTCCCCTATATGCTGGTGCTGGCGCTGCTCCTTTTTTTCCTCCTGCTGCAGCCGGACCTGGGCGGTGCCATTACGCTGGGCTGTGTGGCCATGGTCATGCTCTTTGTGGCGGGGACGCGCCTCGTCTATTTTCTATCGGCGATAATTCTGACGACGCCGTTTCTGTATTTTCTGGTGATGAACGTTGACTACCGCCGCCGCCGCATTTTTGCTTTTCTCAATCCCTGGGATGATCCGACCAATACCGGGTTCCAGATCATTCAGAGTTGGATTGCCTTCGGCACCGGCGGTCTGTTCGGCAATGGCTTGGGGGAAGGAAAGCAGAAGCTGTTTTATCTGCCTGAGGCCCATACGGATTTCATCTTCTCTGTCATCGGCGAAGAATTGGGGTTCGCCGGCGTTTTCATCGTCACCGCTATGTTCCTCCTTTTGGTATTGAGAGGCATCCGGGCAGCCCAGGCGGCTCCGGACGACTTTGGAAGATACCTCGCTTTCGGCATATCGCTCCTCATCGGATTGGAAGCGTTCGTCAACTTCGCCGTCGTCATGGGCATGCTGCCGACCAAGGGATTAGCTCTTCCCTTCCTGTCCTATGGGGGTACCAGCCTGGTGACAACGCTGCTGGCTATCGGGGTGTTGCTCAGCGTCTCCCGCCAGGCGAAAGGAGAGGGCCTATGAGACTTCTGCTGGCTGGAGGAGGCACCGGCGGCCATCTCTTCCCCGCCGTAGCAATTGCCGAACGCCTGAAAGAGATGGACTCCGAGGCGGTGATTCATTTCGTTGGCACCCAAAAGGGACTGGAGGCCAAAGTCCTGCCGACCTTGGGCTGGCCCCTGTCCACTATCGACATCGGCGGTTTTGTCGGCAAGAACCTGGGAACCAAGCTGGCTCTGGCACCCCAGTTGATAAAAAGCATCCGGCAGTCTATGCGTCTGCTGGAGGAATTCAGACCAGATGTCGTCATTGGCGTCGGTGGCTATGCCTCTGGCCCCGTCGGGGTGGCGGCTCGTCTCAAAGGCATCCCGTTCATCCTGCATGAACAGAACGCCTGGCCAGGACTGACCAACCGGCTGCTGTCCCGCTGGGCGGACAGGATTTGCATCTCCTTTCCGGAAGCGGCGCAGGCTTTCCCGGAAGGCAAGACGGTGTTGACGGGGAATCCACCCCGACAGGGGATGGAGCAGTGTCCGGCCCCGCCCCAGGGAAAACCGACCCTGCTGGTCTTTGGCGGCAGCCGGGGAGCCCGTGCCATCAATGAGGCTATGGTAGCGGCTTTGCGGCACATGGAGGACCTGCGCGACCGCCTGCTCATTATCCATCAGAGCGGCGCCGAAGATCTGGACAAGGTCCGGGCCGAGTATACCGAGGCCGGGTGGGGCTCGGCAGAGGTGTTGCCCTTTATCGATGATATGGCCGCGGCCTACAGTAAAGCGCACCTGGTGGTCTGCCGGGCGGGGGCGACGACCCTGACGGAACTGACCGCCTGCGGTAGGCCGGCTATTCTCATCCCCTATCCCCATGCGGCGGGGGATCACCAGAGCGCCAATGCCCGCGCCCTGGTCGTCAAAGGCGCCGCCCTGATGGTGCCCCAGTCGGAGTTGCGCGGTGAAAGTCTGGCGACCCTGATCCGCAACATGATTTACGATCACCACCAGCTGGTCACCATGGCCAGCGCGGCCAAAGCCCTGGGGATTCAGGGCGCTGCCGACAGCATCCTGAAGCAGTGCCGGGAAGTGATCGGCTGAAAGAGGGTTTCTTATGTACGGGAAAATCAGGAAAATCCACTTTGTCGGAATCGGCGGCATCGGTATGAGTGGCATTGCCGAGGTCTTGCTGAACCTTGGCTACCAGGTGTCCGGCTCCGATCTGCGCGAGTCAGAGATCACCAAGCGCCTGGCGGAACTGGGTGGCGAGATTGTCTACGGCCATCAGGCCGAGAACCTTGGCGAGGCCGATGTGGTGGTCATCTCTACCGCGGTGCGCAAGGACAATCCCGAAGTGGTGGAAGCCCACCGTCGCCTGATCCCGGTCATCCCGCGGGCCGAAATGCTGGCGGAACTGATGCGCATGAAATACGGCATCGCCATCGGCGGCACCCATGGCAAGACCACCACCACCAGCATGGTCGCCACCATTCTTTCCCATGCCGGCATCGACCCCACTGCGGTGATCGGCGGGCGTCTCGATTCCCTGGGCTCCAACGCCAAACTCGGCCAGGGCAAGTTTCTGGTAGCAGAAGCGGACGAATCGGACGGGACGATTTTGAAACTGTCCCCGACCATCGCCGTGGTGACCAACGTCGATGCGGACCATCTCGATTATTACCGCGATATGGATCATATCCGCGATACCTTCGTGGAATTCATCAATAAAGTGCCATTTTTCGGGCTGGCGGTTCTCTGTCTGGACGATGCCAATATTCAGGCGCTGATCCCCCGGGTCAAGAAGCGTTTCGTCACCTACGGACTGGCCAGTCAGGCCGATTTTTACGCCACCGATATCCGGCATGAGGGGCATCGCACCTCCTTCGTCCTTCACCAGGGCTCGGAGGAGTTGGGACGTGTCTCCTTCAACATGCCGGGTCGACACAACGTACTCAACGCCTTGGCCGCGATCGCTGTGGCCAGCGAGCTGGATATCCCCTTCACCACCATCGCGGAGGGCTTGCACGATTTTGGCGGGGTGCAGCGTCGGTTCCAGGTTCGCCACGACGACGGCAAAATCATGGTGATTGATGACTACGGCCACCATCCGGCCGAAATCAAAGTGACCCTGGCGGCGGCTCGGTCGGGTTGGGATCGGCGGGTGGTGGCGGTTTTTCAGCCGCATCGCTACAGCCGCACCAAGGCGTTGTTCGACGATTTCGTCACGGCGTTCTATCAGGCCGATCATCTGGTGGTCATGGATATCTATGCCGCCGGTGAGGAGCCGATTGAAGGGGTGGAGGCTGCGGATCTGGCGGCCGGGATTGCCGGGCATGGTCACAAGGATGTGCATTATATCGCCGGAGCCGATGCGGTGGTCGACCATCTGGCCGCCATCGTGAAGCCAGGGGACATCGTCATCACCCTCGGGGCCGGCAACGTCTGGCAGGTCGGCGAAAAATTAGCCAGGCGTCTGCAGGATAAAGGCTAAGGTGTCATCGCTCTTTGAAAGCTTGAAGGATTCCCTGCGGGGATCGGTTCTTAAAAATGAGTCTATGGCCGCTCACACCAGCTGGCGGGTGGGAGGGCCGGCCGACCTCTTTATTCTGCCGGCGGACCGCGACGATGTGCTGACGGCCCTGCGATTATTGCAGGAGGCTCACTGTCCCTGGCTGGCCATCGGCAGTGGCAGCAACCTGCTCGTACGCGATGGCGGCATCCGGGGAGCCGTTCTGAATCTCGCCAATCTTCGCCAGCTGCAATTTCAGGCAAATGGGCGGGTGGTGGCAGAAGCGGGACTGCCGGTGACACACCTCATCCGATTGTGTGTGGAAAAGGGCTTGAAGGGGATGGAGGCGATGGCGGGAATCCCCGGAAGCCTGGGGGGAGCGGTAGCCATGAACGCCGGGGCGGGAGGCCAGGAGATGGCAGGTGTCGTGACAGAGGTGGTGCTGGCCACTCCGGAAGGGGAAGTCAGCCGTACGGCGACTGATCTTTCCTTCGCGTATCGCCGATGCGAGCTGCCCCCGCAATCGCTGCTGGTTGAGGCCACCCTCTCCCTGACGGTAGCCGAGCCGGTGGAGTTGCAGGTGATTTATCGGGAGCGCCTGGCGCACCGCCGCCAGGCCCATGCCGTGGGTGGCGCCAATGCCGGTTCCGTTTTTAAAAACCCGACGGGGAGGCAGGCGTGGCGACTGATCGATGAAGCTGGTCTGCGGGGCGCTTCGCAAGGGGGAGCCAAAGTCTCCGAGCGGCACACCAACTTTATCGTCAACACGGGGACAGCCAAAGCCAAAGATATTTTGGGATTGATCGAGCAGGTCCGAGAACGGGTGCGAGCCTGTCAGGGCGTCAACCTCGAACCCGAAGTGAAAATAATTGGCAGCGATGAGCTGCCTGCCAGGGATGAATGGATATGACACGGCAGGAGTTGAAGCAGAAAAAAATAGCAGTTCTCATGGGGGGGCTTTCCGCCGAACGTGAGGTGTCCTTACGAACGGGCAAAGCGGTTCTTGCCGCCCTGCAGGGGGCGGGATACCAGGCCGTGGGTCTGGATGCCGGCAGGGATATTGCCCTGCGTCTGATCGAAGAACAAGTCGAGGTGGCTTTTATCGCGCTGCACGGCCGCTATGGCGAGGACGGCACCATTCAGGGCCTGCTGGAGATGATGCAGATTCCCTATACCGGCAGCGGTGTGCTGGCCTCGAGCCTGGCCATGGACAAAGAAACGACCAAAAAGATCCTCCTTTACCACGAACTGCCAACGCCGGCTTTTCAGGTGTACAGAAAAGGTGATGTGCTGGGAGATTTTCTGAAAAAGTGTCGTCACTTCCCCCTGGTCGTCAAGCCGGCCCGGGAAGGGTCCACCATAGGGATCAGTATCGTCCGGGATGAACAGGGACTGGCGGCGGGGTTGCAGGACGCCCTGCAGCATGACGATCATGTCCTGGTGGAAGATTTTATCCAGGGCATGGAAATCACGGTAGGGGTGTTGGCAGGGGAGGCCTTGCCCATCATCCAGATCGCCCCGAAGGGGGGATTTTATGACTACCATGCCAAGTATACGGCCGGCCAGACGGAGTATATCCTGCCAGCCCCTCTCGACAGCGCGCTGTACCACCGGGTGCAGCAGGTGGCGAGAGACGTGTATCGGGTGCTGGGCTGTTCCGGGGCGGCGCGAATCGATTTCATGGTGCGCGAAAAGGAATTCTACTGCCTGGAGGCCAACACCATTCCGGGGATGACCGAAACGAGCCTCTTGCCCAAGGCGGCACAGCAGGCGGGTCTGGACTTTGCCGAACTGACCCAGCGGATTCTGGAAGACGCGGGATTGGGAAAATAGACCGAACCGCGAGGAAATAAGACGGGGATCATGCGCGATTTAAAGGGACAGAAAAAGAGCCGGGTGAAAGAAAACCGTCGCCGCCGGGAGAAGCAGCCCCGTGACTGGGGAAAAATCTTCCGGCGCACGCTGCGCTTCACCGTCTTTGTCGGCAGCCTCGTCCTCGCCACCAGCGGCAGCTTCATCGGTCTGCGCATGATCTTCAGTTCCGATTATTTCCGCCTTGAAACCATTCAGGTTGAACAGGCGCAGCGGGTCAGCGAAGAGGAAATTCTGGCCCTGTCCGATATCCAGCCGGGCACCAGCATTTTTGATCTGGACCTGGCCTTGATCGGCAGCAAAATTGAAGAAAATCTGTGGATTTCCCGCGTCCAGGTCGAAAGAGTGCTACCGAGAAGCGTCGTAATTCGAGTCGAAGAGCGGAAACCCTTGGCCATCGTCAGTCTCGGCTACCTCTACTACATGGACGCGGAAGGAACGCTGTTCAAGGTACTGGAGTCGGAAGACCGGCTGGATTACCCGGTGATCACCGGTATCGATCGCGGTTTTCTGCTGGAAAAGCCGGAAGAGTCCCGCAAGCTGCTGCGCGAGGCTGTCGGCCTGATAAGAATATTGCAGACCAGGAGCCGTTTCGGGCTGGAAGATGTGTCCGAGCTGCACCTTGATCCGGCCTCCGGTATCGATCTGTTTACCTACGTGGGTGGCGTGCCGGTGCACATGGGCCACGCCAATTACGAACTCAAACTTGACCGCCTCGAAGAGATTTACAAGGAGCTCGAACCGAGGCTGCCGGGGCTGAAATATATTGATCTCAATGTACTGGACCGTGTGATTGTGAAGGTGGACAACCGCACCACCACACAAAAGGGCTAGTTTTAAAGGAAGGGGTACGATATGAGCACGAAGAAGGACAACCTGATCGTCGGCTTGGACATCGGCACCACCAAGATCTGCGCCATCGTCGGCAACATGACCGACGAAGGGCTGGATATCGTCGGGATCGGCACCAGCCCGTCCAAGGGAATGCGCAAGGGGGTGGTGATCAACATCGAAAGCACGGTGGAGGCCATCCGCAAAGCCCTGCGGGAAGCTGAACTCATGGCGGGCTGCGAGATCAAGTCGGTCTTCGCCGGTATTGCCGGTGGACATATCAAAGGGCTCAATTCCCAGGGGGTCATCGCCATCAAGAACCGCGAGGTGAACGACGACGATATCCGTCGGGTGATCGACGCCGCCAAGGCCATCGCCATCCCTATGGACCGGGAAGTCATCCATATTCTCCCCCAGGAGTTCATCATTGATGACCAGGACGGCATCAAGGAGCCTCTGGGCATGAGCGGCGTGCGTCTGGAAGCCAAGGTGCATATCGTCACCGGGGCCGTGGCCAGCGCCCAGAACATCGTCAAGAGCTGCAACCGCGCCGATGTCGATGTGGCTGATATCGTCCTGGAGCAGCTTGCCTCCTCGGAGGCCGTGCTCTCTCCCGATGAGAAGGAGTTGGGGGTCGCCCTGATCGATATTGGCGGCGGCACGACGGATATCGCCATCTTCGTGGATGGGGCCATCAAGCACACCTCGGTGCTCTCCCTGGGGGGCAACCACCTGACCAACGATATTGCCGTCGGTCTGCGTACGCCAATGGCCGAGGCGGAAAAGATCAAACAGGCCTATGGCTGCTGCCTCTCTTCCATGGTCGGCAAGGATGAGACCATCGAAGTGCCCTCAGTGGGTGGGCGCGAGCCTCGTGTGCTCTCCCGACAGCTGCTGGCCGAGATCCTCGAGCCGCGGGTCGAGGAGATTTTTTCCCTGGTGAACCGGGAGATTATCCGCAGTGGATACGAAGACCTGATTGCTTCAGGTGTCGTCATTACCGGCGGCACCTGCATTCTGCCGGGTATGCCCGAACTGGCCGAACAGATTTTCAATCTGCCGGTGCGGCGTGGCGTCCCTCGGGATATCGGCGGTTTGACGGACGTCGTCAACTCACCTATCTACGCGACCGGCGTCGGCTTGGTAAAGTATGGCAGCCGGAACGTAAGCAGCCGCAATTTCAGCATCGGCCAGACCAACGTCTTCGACAAGGTGGTGCGGCGCATGAAAGAGTGGTTCGATGAATTTTTCTGATTGGCAAGGAACAGTACGGGAAGTGAATCTATAAACGGGGATAACCGGTTGCGGAGAATCGGCCCCCAAACCAGAACGGAGGGAGTATTATGTTTGAATTTGATGAAAGTATCGACCAGAGAGCGAAAATCAAGGTAATCGGCATCGGTGGCGGCGGAGGCAATGCGGTCAATACCATGATCGCCTCACAGATCGAAGGGGTGGAATTTATCTGCGCCAATACCGATGCGCAAGCGCTGAGAACCAACAAGGCGCCGATGAAGATTCAGCTGGGTTCCAAGCTCACCAAGGGCTTGGGCGCTGGCGCCAATCCCGAGGTGGGACGGGAAGCGGCGCGGGAAGACAAGTCCCGTCTGCAGGAAATCCTCGATGGCGCCGACATGGTCTTCATCGCGGCCGGACTGGGCGGCGGTACCGGCACCGGGGCGGCGCCGATCATCGCCGAAGTCGCCCGGGAAATGGGGGCATTGACCGTCGGCGTCGTTACCAAGCCTTTCTCCCGCGAAGGTAAGCAGCGCATGAAAAAAGCCGAGCAGGGCGTCGAAGAGCTCAAGGAAGTCGTCGACTCGCTGATCGTCATCCCCAACGACCGCCTGTTGGGCCTGGCCGGCAAGAACATGAGCATCCTCGATGCTTTCAAACCTTCGGATGACGTTCTGCTGCAGGCTGTCCAGGGGATTTCCGACCTGATCACCACCAGCGGACTCATCAATGTCGACTTTGCCGACGTCAAGGCCATCATGAGCGAGCGCGGCATGGCCATGATGGGCATCGGCCTGGCCGAAGGCGAAAAGCGGGCCGCCGAAGCAGCCCACCAGGCCATCAGCAGCCCGCTACTGGAAGATATCGACATCTCGGGCGCCAAAGGGGTGCTGGTCAACATCTCCGGTTCCTCCAACATGACCATGGAAGAGTTCGATGAGGCTTCGCGCATCATTCACGAGAAAGTGCACGAGGAAGCCAACATCATCACCGGTCTGGTTATCAACGAAGAACTCGGCGACCGTATCAAGATTACGGCCATCGCCACCGGGTTCGGCCCTTCTTTCGAGAAGAACGGGCGGCATGCCGAAGAATTGAAAAACCGGGCGGCTGCCACCCTCGGAAAGGTCGATCGCGATCTGCCCACGTTCATTCGGGACCGTCAGAAGGAAGTTCCCTTCAGCCTGCGGGCTTCCGGCGGCGGTGACGAAATGGAATACGACATTCCGACGTTTCTGCGCAAACGGGTCGACTAGGCCCCGCCGAATAGATTTTTGATCTCTGGCGGTTCGATGCTCGCGGTTGGAAAAAACGCCGAGCCGGGCCGTAGATGGATTTCTTTGTGCCGTACGGGCGCAATACCTTCTGACAGCGGATCTCCGCCTGCTGCCATAAGGAGCCGTGCCGGCTGTATTTGGTCACTCATGAATTGGTAGACTCCCTCGTCTCGGGGATCGCATTTGCGGTCCCCTTTTTTTGTGTGCGCCTCTTTACCCGGCCTCCGATTGATGCCATAGTGCAGACAACGCCAGCCTGCAGGATGATTTGCATGTCACGACAATTGATCTCTCACGCCAAAAGCCGCCTCGAAAAAGAGAAGGGCAGCCAGCCGAAACCCTGGGGTGGTCGCCTGACCATGGCCCTGGTCTTTCCCAACACCTATTATCAGGCCATGAGCAATCTCGGTTTTCAGACCGTCTATCATCTTCTCAACAGCCATGACGATATCCTCTGCGAACGCTTTTTTCTCCCAGATCCCGCCGATCTGAAGGAACACGAAAAAACCGGGACCGTGCTCTTTTCCCTGGAGTCCCAGCGGCCCCTGGCCGACTTTGATGTCGTGGCCTTTTCCATCTGCTTTGAAAACGACTACGTCCATCTGCCGACCCTTTTCCGCTTGGGGCACCTGCCTTTCTACGCGGCTGAGCGCGGAGACAACCATCCCCTCGTTCTTTGTGGCGGCGTCTGTGCTTTTCTGAACCCCGAGCCCCTGGCGGACATCATGGATCTTTTCGCCGTGGGCGAGGGGGAGGTGATGTTGCCGCCCCTGCTGGAGCAACTGACCCGCCTGGAACTGCCGAGGGGCGAGCTGCTCAGAGCCCTGGCCGCCATTCCCGGCGTCTACGTGCCCTCCTTGTACGAGGTGACCTACGGCGAGGACGGCAGCCTGGCGGCGATAGCGCCTCAGGCCGGGGCGCCGCCGCAGGTACAGCGCCAGTGGGTGAGAGAGCTCGATACCAGTGAAAGCCGTTCCTATGTGCACACCCAGGACACGGCTTTTGCCGACATGTCGCTGGTGGAGATTTCCCGCGGCTGCTCCCGCGGCTGCCGCTTCTGTGCCGCCGGTTTCATCTACCTGCCGGCCCGCGAGCGTTCCCTGCAGTCCCTGCTGCCGCAGATCGAACAAGGGCTCTGCGAGCATCGCAAGATCGGCCTGGTCGGTGCCGCCGTGTCCGATTACTCGGCCATCGATGACCTGAACCGGGAGATATTCGAGCGGGAAGGGCAGGTCTCCGTCGCCAGCCTGCGCATGGATTCCCTCACCGCCGACGAGGTGCATGCCCTCCGCGAATCGGGCCACCGTACCCTGGCGCTGGCGCCGGAGGCCGGCAGTCAGCGCCTGCGCGACCTCATCAACAAGGGGATCAACGAAGAGCATATCCTGGCCGCTGCCCGTCTGCTGGCCGCCGGGGGCATCCTCAACCTCAAGCTCTATTTTCTCATCGGCCTGCCGACGGAAGAACAGGATGACATCGACAAATTGCTGCAACTGACCATGAAGGTGCGCGAGGTCTGGGTGGAAGAACAGAAGAAATCCGGACGCCTCGGTACCTTGACCCTATCGGTGAACCCTTTTATTCCCAAGCCCTTCACCCCTCTGCAGTGGGCGGCGATGGACGAGGCGAAGAGCCTGGAACGAAAGATGAAGCAGATCCGTGGCGCCATAGCCCGGATGGCCAACTGCGAAGTGATTTTCGAATCGGTGCGCGGTGCTGTACTGCAGGCCTTTCTCTCCCGCGGGGATCGCCGCGTCGGACGAGTGCTGCCCCATCTGGCCTCCGGGAAAAACCTCAAGGCGGCCTGCCGGGAAGAAGGGCTCGATCCCGACTTCTATGTGAACCGCCAACGCCCGGAAGACGAAATCTTCCCTTGGGATATTCTCGACAACGGTGTCCGCCGGGATTATCTGCTTGCCGAGTACCACCGTGGACAGGAGGGGAAACTCTCGTCCCCTTGTTCGCCAGGTTGCCGTCGATGCGGCATCTGTAAGTAAGAGCTATTCCGATTTGTTTTTGAATGCGAGTCACAAAACCTGACTTGTCAAGTTGTTCATCCTTGGTATTCTTTGACGACTTATTCGGTGCGTCTGCCCTTTTGCCGGTTCTATTTGGTTTGTGTTTGATGCAATCCATTGCCTGCAGTGGATGAACCATTGTACAAGGAGGATTAAATGAAGAAACGGCCTTTGCTGGTATCAGGCGTGCTGCTGAGTCTATTGCTGTGCCTCGGCGTCTCTACGGTCTTCGCGCAGCAGTATCAGGTGAAATCAGACACCCTGATGCGTGTTTATCAGAGAGACACCCTGACCGCAACAGACGTTTCTGTTTTGCCCTTGTATGAGTACCTGAGGGCTGATGTCGAGGTTGCAGGGGTCGAGGAACTTTCCTTCCACCTGTACGGCTGGGGACGCTCCGATCTCGGCGATGGTAATTACTTCGAGGACGACACCGAGGCCAAACTGCTCTATGGCTATGTCGATTACCGGCGTGATACGGCCAATCTGCTGGTGCGGATCGGACGGCAGTATGTGTTCTCCAGCATCGTCAATGAAAGTCTCGACGGGGCGCTGATTCATGCCGACCTTGGGCCGATGGCCTCCTTTACTGCCTATGGCGGTCTGCCCGTCGCTCTCGATTCCGTAAACAACCGCACTGGAGATGTCCTGTATGGCGGTCGCTTTTCGCTGCATCGGGGAACCCTCTACGATCTCGGCCTCGCCTACAAGAAAAGCCAGAACGACAGCGAAACCTTCCAAGAGAGGCTAGGAGTCGATTTGTCCCTCGGCCTCCCCATCGGGGTTCAGTTTAATGGCCTCTCTGTCCACAATGTCGACAGCCGCGGCTGGGCCGAACATTCCTATGAGCTGCGTATTCCCGCCGGTTCCTTCACCTTTCGCCCTTACTTCCAGAGTTTCGTCTACGCAGACTATTTCGGCACGTCGGCTTCCGGCGTCTCATTGTTCAATGCTCTGGCCGCACGGGGGGATGCTAATCTCTCAATCCTTGGTGGAGACCTGAACTGGTATTCCGGAGGCAGGGTTTCGGCGGGACTGAAGGTGAAAAGTATCAGCAATGACAGCAACGCAGAAGACGCCGTGTACACCGGCGGTCTGCTCTCCTTATTTGGAAAGGGAATGAACGAGGTAGGGGCAGAGTTTGGGTATATGGACGGCGACAGCGACGACAACAGTTACCTGCTGGCGCGGGCCTATTTTTATCTGAACCGCCTGCCGCGTCTGGCTGCCGGAGCCTTCTTGTCGGGAGATCTGGTTTATGCCCTTTACGATGAGCCGATCTACAACGAGGATTTTTCACTCTTTGCCTCCCTCGGACTGGGGATGGCCATCTTGCAGGACAGGCTGCAAATTAAGCTTTCAGGGGATTACAGCCAGGACCCTTATTTTGACAAGGATATGCGGGGCATGCTCGTGGTGAGTTACCTTTTTGGCCGCTGAGCCGTTTCCCTTTGAGAATGGAGTACATGATGGAGAAGAAAAATCTGTTGATGTGGCTGGCGGGATTGGTTCTTCTAAGTCTTCTTGTCGCCTGCGCCGGACTGGACTCGGGTACGGTGAGGCTGACGAGTCACCCGCAAGAGCTCGGACAGGGCAAGCCCACCTGCACCCAGTGTCACCGGGCACGGGAGGGTACCATGAATTTTCAGCGGTTCAATCATAACGGCAGCTTCATCCAAACCCATCGCATGGAGGCCTACCAGAACGAGCAACTCTGTGCCATGTGCCACCAAACCAGTTTCTGTAACGACTGCCATGCCACCCGGGTGGAACTCAAACCCTCGATCAAGAATCAGACCGAGACGTATCGCAGTATGCCTCATCGAGGCGATTATCTGTCGCGCCACCGCATAGATGGCCGCCTGGATCCAACTTCCTGTTTCCGCTGCCACGGAAGCCCCAAGTCGGCAACGACCTGTATTCAATGTCACGGTTAAGCGAGGAGGCCCTGTGATAATATTCAACCGGTTCAAATTCATCTTTCCGCTGTTGGTCCTAGCGGTCCTTTGCGCCTGCAGTGACAGCAATACCAATGCACCTCCCGCTAACGCCGCTCACGAGGCCGTCTTTGAGATGACTCATGGGACTGATGCGCAGGCAAGCCTGGAATCCTGCAAGGTTTGTCACGGGGCCGACCTCACCGGCAACGGGAATGCGTTGAGTTGCTATACTTGCCATTTTGGACCAGACGGTTCCCGCGTTCCTGTAGGATCCACCTGGATACACGGGAGTCTGAGCGATGTCGATGCCCATAAAGCCTTCTTTGCCAATAGATCTGTGTGCAATAGATGTCACGAGATCACCCGTGCCTTTACTGAAAACCCGGCCGCCTGTCACGACTGCCACATGATCTCACATCCCCTTGGTGAGCTCTGGCTGGACAAAAACGAGATCGGCTATCATGGCGAGGTCAAAACGGCAAACACTCTGGATTGCACCCCGTGCCACGGTGACGACTACCAAGGAGGTTTTACCGGCGTGGGATGTTTCACGTGCCATTTTGATGAAAACGGCAGCCGGGATGTCGCCGTGCTGTCCTGGGTGCATGCTACCTCAGTGACGAGCGGCACCCATACTCGTCCGACGGGATTAAGCACTTACGGCGACGTATGCAACAGCTGCCACAATACCAACCGAGCCTACAACAACCCGCCAACCTCCTGCCACGACTGTCATGCTACCCATTTGCTGGGTGCCGCCTGGCTGCTGCCGTCAGCACATGCAACCGAGGCCATTGCCGACGACGGTGTCTGTCTGGCCTGCCACGACATGGATACTGGGGGGAGCGGCATTCAGCCAGCCTGCCGTACCTGTCACACGGCGACCAATCCTAATATGGCCTTGGGGACCTGCTCCTCCTGCCATGGTATTGCTACCTCTGATGGTCGTCCCGATGGCAGTGTCACTCCCAACAGAGCGGAGGGGCATTCGCGCAGTGATCACCGGGTGGCTTGCTCCGAATGCCACAACGGCTTCGGTACCGCAACGGCCGGACACTGGTATCCCGATCACACCCCGCCGGCCGATGTCTCCTTCGCTACCGGGATCATAATGACCTACAGCGGTGGTACTTGCAACGGGAGCTGCCACGGAGAAAACCACAGCAACGATTCATGGTAGTGAGAATTGCTGCTTGACAAGTCGGGACTGGATGGCTAAATTGTAACCAAAATTATCTTCAATTGACAAGGAGAGACTCATGAGCGAAAAACGCAGCGGCGTCATTACTTTTAAAGGCAATCCCGTTACTCTGGTCGGCCCCGATGTCAAGGTCGGCGATAAGGCCCCTGATTTCCGCGTGGTTGACGGTACCCTCCAGCCTGTGACCCTGGCTGATTCCAAGGGTAAGGTTCGCCTCATCACCGTGGTTCCTTCCCTCGACACCGGGGTGTGCGATACCATGACCCGCAAATTCAACGAAGAAGCAGCCAAACTGCCTGAGGACGTCGTCGTCTACACCGTCAGCGTTGACCTGCCCTTTGCCCAGAATCGCTGGTGTGGCAACGCCGGCATCGATCGGGTGAAGACCCTGTCCGACTATCAGGATCGTTCCTTCGGCCTCAATTACGGGCTGCTTATTGACGAGCTCAAGCTGCTGGCCCGCGCCGTACTGGTGGTGGATGCTAACGATAAGATCGTCTATCGGGAAATCGTCAAGGAAGTAACCACCGAGCCCGACTACAAGGCGGCTCTGGAGGCGGTTCGCAAGCTGGTGTGATGGCGGCTGCGCTGTACAAAAAAAGCCCCTGCCAGCGGTTCGGCGGGGGCTTTTCTATTAGAAGAAGGGAAACAGGGCTTAAGGTTTGCGATTCTTTTTGCCAAGGATGGCGTCGACATGGAGACTGTCCCTGATGTCCTGCTTGGTCTGTTGCACCGTCCGGTAGGTCCGGTAGGCCGACTCCGCCAGACGGCGCGCCGGGCCGATGCCGAAGACGAGGACGATGAGGCCGGCGAGCAAAGCAATTTCAAATAATCCTAGTCCGAACATGTTTGTCTCCATGGCAATGAAAGGCTGTCGCCATCCTAGGGCAAAGAGGCCTTTACGGCAAGGGGTGATTTCTGGGATGCTGTTGGCCGGGATGGACAGCGTCAGGCTGCAGGCATTATGATTCAGCTGCCGGACTCCGCCCGAGCGGAAGCAGGCAGAAAGGCAAAGCGATGAATATCGAACAGATGAAAACGGTGCTGCGAGAAATCCTCACGCACACGGATCTGACTCCCTGCGTGGTCGGTCACCGCGGCGTCGGCAAGACGGCGGGTATTCTGCAGGTGTGTCGGGAAATCGGTCGACAGTACGTCCCCTTGCGGCTGGGACAGATGGAGGTCGGCGACCTGGTAGGCATTCCTTACCGCGAGGGGGAGGTCATGCACTGGTCGCGTCCTTCCTGGTGGCCGTCCGAGCAGAATGAGCCGGCCATTATTCACTGTGACGAGCTCAACCGGGCCCAGCAGGAGGATACCCTGCAGGCCATCTTCCAGTTTGTCGAGCCGCCGGCGGAGGGGCAGCGCCGTGCCCTGCATACTCACAAACTGGCGCCTAAGCATAAGGTGGTGGTATCCATCAATCCACCCGACGGCACCTATCAGGTGGCGACCCTCGATCGCGCCCTGCTCGACCGTATGGTCATGATCACGGTCGAGACCGATTACCCCTGCTGGGCCCGCCACGCCCGTCAACGCGGGTTCGACGATGGGGTACAGCAGTTTCTGGCGGCCTTTCCGCAGCTGCTGGCGCATCAGGGCAGCCCCGTCGACATGCAGATGGAGCCGACGGAGCGGGCCTGGGAGATGGTCAGCATCCTGCGCCGTCATTGCCGTTTTCCGGCCGAACTGGAGATGGAAGTCTATGCCGGCATCGTCGGCAAGGAGGCGGCCGTGGCCTTTTTGCGCTGGTGCGCCGAGCAGAGTGAGCGACCGCTGACGGCCGCCGACATCCTTGACCACTGGGACCGCGTCGCAGAACGGGCGGCTAGCCAGCGTGACGACCAACAGGCCGCCACCCTCAACGCCCTGGTCACGGCCCTGGAGACTTCGGCCGTCATGACCCTGGTGCAGGAGCGCAATCTCATCGCCTACATCGACGTGCTCCCCCGCGATTTGCGTTTCGCCCTGGTCAAGTCGTTGCTGCGCCTGCCCCAGGTGGCGCAGGCTCTCAGCAAGGACGAGTACGACGGGGTGATTCTTGAAGCCATCAACGAAATCAGCCGCGAGGCCTCCTGAAGCCATGACGGCGCGGGTGCTGGAGAATGCCGTGGTGCGCCTGCTCAAGACGCACCCCTTTTACGGCCAGTTTCTGCTCGGCTTTCGCCGCCGCGAGGTGGTGGGGGACAAGGCCTTGGGGGTGACCTTTCGCAACGGCATCCCGACCCTCTGTTTCAACCCCGAACGACTGGCCTCTTTTGAGCCGGCGCAGCAGCGAGCCTTGCTGGAGCACGTCATCAAGCACGTCCTGCATCTGCACATGTTGCGGCGAAAGGAGCGAAACAGTCACGATTGGGATTTGGCCTGTGATCTGGCCATCAACCCGGGTATCGCCGACCTTCCCCTGCAAGCGGCCCTGCCGAAGCGTCTGCGGCTGGAGGAGGGGCTGGCCGCCGAGGAATATTATCGTTTGCTGGAGCGCCCCTTCGACACCGGCAATCAGCAAGGGCAGGGGCTGGGCAACGCCGAGCAGGATGCGGGCGAGCATGCTGAGGCCGGAAACGAGGAGCTCGCGCCGGCGCTGAACAGTCAGCCGCAGATCCATGACGATCACCAGGTCTGGCAGGAGTCCGACAGCACCCCGGTCGCCCTGGCGGAACAGGTCGTACGCGACCTGGTGCAGGATGCCTGGCGCAAGAGTCACGGCGAAGTCCCCGGCGATGTGCGCGAACTGGTGGAGGGTCTGCTGGCGCCCTCGCCCATCCCCTGGAAACAGGTGCTGCGCCAGTTTGTGGCGACGGCCGGTCGCGTCGGCCGCCAGAGTACCTGGAAGCGGGAGCATCGCCGCTTTGCCCATGAAACCCCCGGACAACGCAAGCGTCGGCGCCTGAATCTGCTGGTGGGGATCGATGTCAGCGATTCGACCAATATTCGTGAATTGCGCGAGACCTTTGCCCGCGAATTGCTGAACATTGCCCGCGGGCGCGACAGCCACCTCACCGTCCTCTACGCTGGTAGCCGCGTGCAGCGCATCGACAGCTTTCGCAGCAGCGCCGCCGTGGTCGAAGTCTACGAAGGGGGCGGTTTCACCGACCTGCGCCCCGTCTTCGACTATGCCCGCACCATGCAGCCGCCGCCGGCGGCGGTCATCTACCTGACGGACGGCTATGGCGAGGCCCCCGCGACCATGGCCTACCCCACCCTGTGGGTGTTGACCCGGGACGGGAAGAAACCGGCGCCTTGGGGCGTGGAACTGCGATTGGATGGATGAACCAAAGAGGAGAGTATTTGGATGGATACCGAAATCAAACCGATGACGCTGGAATCCGTGCGTGATCTGCTGGTCGAGGCGGGAGCCAAGGTCATGGCCCGTTCGGGGCGCAGCGAACACTACAGTGCGCCGCGGGAATTTTCCTTCGAGGTCAAGGCCCTCTTTCCCAACGGCCTCGGCCTGCACATCGTGGCCCGCCAGTTCAACTATCGTGATCCGTGGGAGGCCCAAGGGCGCGTCAACGACCAGGTGGACGTCTCTCTGATGAAGGACGGCGGCTATGCGCCCCTGCCCAAGGGGTACGCCTTTTTTCAGGGGCGGGACGAAGAGGAAGGAGTTGAAGAAGAGCGATTGCGGGAGATCGTCGCCTGCGTGCGCGAGCTCAATCCAAAAATCTACCGTTTACAGGAGCTCACCGGCGACCTTTAGGTCGCCGGTTTTTTTTAGCGCAGCCGCAAGCGGGCCGCCGGTGCGGGCAGTACGCGGCCGATGACGAAGGCCTGACCGCCCCCCTCGCGCAGCTTGGCACAGAGGCTGTCCGCCCGGGCCTCCGGTACAGCCATGAGCAGGCCGCCGGAGGTCTGCGGATCGGCGATTAAATCGAGCACGGCGCGGGACGCCTGCGCCGCCTGTTCCACCCGGGGCAGATAGTAGGCGCGGTTGGCGTAGCTCCCTTCGGGTACCAGGCCCATGTCGGCCATCTCCAAGGCGCGCGGATAGGCCGGCAGCGCTGCTCCTTCCAGTTCCAGACAGACGCTGCTGGCTTCGGCCATCTCCAGGGCGTGGCCGAGCAAGCCGAAACCGGTGACGTCGGTGCAGGCCGAAATCCCCACCTCCATCATAATTTCACTGGCCCGCCGGTTGAGCAGGGACATGCCCTGCAGCGCCTCGGGGATATCCCCCTCCTGCAGCACTTCCCCTTTGATGGCCGTGGTCAGCAACCCCGTACCTAGCGGCTTGGTGAGCACGAGGACGTCGCCCGCCCTGGCCCCTTGGGTGGTGACCATGCGGCGCGGATCGACCAGGCCCGTGACCGCCAGACCGAACTTGGGTTCGTCATCCTGCACGGAATGCCCCCCTACCACCACGGCGCCCGCTTCCAGCACCTTGTCGGCGCCCCCCTGCAGAATGCGGGTCAGCATCTCCGTCCCCAGGGAACATGTGGGAAAACCCACCAGATTCAGGGCGGTCAGCGGCCTGCCCCCCACGGTGTAGATATCAGAGAGAGCGTTGGCGGCGGCAATCTGACCGTAGAGAAAGGGATCATCGACCACGGGCGTGAAGAAGTCGATGGACTGCACCAGGGCCATGTCTTCGGCAAGGCGGTAGATGCCGGCGTCGGCGAAGGGGATGGCGGCGGACAGCAGGTTGTCGTTGTTATATGTCGGTAGATGGCACAGAACCTGTGCCAGGGTCTCGGGACCCAATTTGGCCGCTCAGCCGGCGCTGCGAGCCAGGCTGCTGAGGCGTGTCTTCTCGGCCATGGTTGTCTCCATTTTCAGGTTAAGCGGGTGGCAGCTTCCAGGCCACCCGTTCGTCTCCCCGCCGCATGGTGTACTTGAGGGAGTCGAAGTGTTCGAGGACAGCCTGCGTCTGCTTGCGGGCGCTCCCCAGGATATCGCGGAACTGGGCCAGGGTCAGGGTTTGCTGGCTGGCGAAGTGTTTACGCAGCGCGTCGACAGCTAGCTGGTAGGTCTCGACGTGGAAGAAGGATTCTTCGCTCAGGCGCACCAGCCGCTCCTGGGCAAAGAGGAAGCCGAAGTAGGGATCGGCCTTCTCGGCGCTCAGGCCGAGCTGATCGAGCATCTCCCGCTTGTTCTTGGCGAGAAAGCCGGCGTTGCGGTAGGCCTCTTCGATGCGGTTGATATCCCGGGCCTGGGCCTCGGAAGGGGTCGGCACGTAGCCGGGGATGGCCACCCATTCACCCTGTTGGGCGAGGAGGCCTTCGGCCACGGCCTGTTCCAGCAATTGCTCGAAACCCTTGGCCGACAGGGCCGCCGGCAGGGTGTTCTTCAGGGTGGCGTGGGGAATGCCGGGCAGCAGCGGGTTCTGGCCGAGGAACCGTTTGGTCTCCTCCTGCAGCTGGTGCAGCCAGGAGCGGATCGATTCGCTGATGGTCCACTGGTCGCCGAGCAGGACCACCTTGCCGTCCTGTTCCAGGGTCTGCAGATGGTCGGTGATGCGCTCCTTGCCCATGCCGGAGATGAGTTCGAGCTCCTTCACTCTGGCGCACCCCTGCTGACTGAGCTTCTGCAGCAGGAAAGATTTCTCCCCCGATTCCAGCTCGGCCAGGGCCGACATGATCTCCTCGCGGAAGCGGCGGTGTTTGACGGGCTTGGGGTCGATGACCTTGCCGCCGCCGATGGTGGTCATGGGGGAATAGGAGCGGATGATGAAGCGGTCTTCGCGGTGAGCGACCAGGGGACGATCGAGGTGGATCTGCACGATGGCGCTTTCGCCCGGCTCCATGGTGTCACGGTCGAGCAGGGCGACCATCCCCACCACCTTGGCGGTGCCGAGGTAGAAGTGCACCGGATCGCGGAACTTGAGGGGGCGAGGGGCATCGGCCAGCAGGGTCAGGCGCACGTCGATGCGGTCCGTCTGCTCGAAGATGCCCGGGGTGCCTACGACCGCGCCGCGCTGCAGTCGGGAGCGCTCGATCCCCGTCAGGTTGAGGGCGACGCGCTGCCCGGCGAAGGCGGCGTCGACCTTTTTGCTGTGCACCTGCACCTCGCGTACGCGAGTCGTCTCCCCCGGCGGCAGCACCTCAAGGGTGTCGCCGGGGCGCACCGTGCCCGACAGCAGGGTGCCGGTCACCACCGTGCCGAAGCCGGCCACGGTGAAGTGGCGGTCGACGGGGAGGCGCAGGGGGCCGTCGGCATCTTTGCTTGCCAAAGCCTTGACCTCTTCGGCAATGGTCTTGACCAGTTCGAGGATCCCTTCGCCGGTGATGGAAGAGACCCGGCAGCAGGGGGCATCCTTGAGAAAGGTGCCACTGATCTCCTCGCGTACCTCTTCTTCGACGATATCGACCCAGTCCGGTTCGGCCAGGTCGCACTTGGTCAATACCACAATGCCCCTGGGGACCTGCAGCAGATCGAGAATCTGCAGATGCTCATGGGTCTGGGGCATGACGCCCTCATTGACATCGACCACCAGCAGCACCAGGTCGATGCCGCCGATGCCGGCCAGCATGTTGCTAATGAAGCGCTCGTGGCCGGGGACGTCGACCACCCCGACGATCTCGCCGCTGGGCAGCCGAAACGGGGCAAAGCCGATATCGATGGAAATGCCGCGGGCCTTCTCTTCCTTGAGACGATCCGTCTCCTTGCCCGTGAGGGCGCGGATGAGCTCCGTCTTGCCGTGGTCGACGTGGCCGGCCGTGCCGATGATGACGTGATGTTCGGTCTTCAGGCTCATGTCAGTCCTCCAGCGCCTCTTTCAGAGCGGTGACCACCAGGGTCTCCTCGGCGGCAAAGATGGTGCGGGGATTGAGGAGCAGACGCCCCTCCTGCAGGCGGCCGACCAGCGGGATATTTCCCTGTCGCAGGCGGATGGCCAGTTCTTCCACGGAGCAGTTCCTGGGGGTGAGAGCCACGGCATAGCCGGGCAGTTCGGTCAAAGGGAGGGCGCCGCCGCCGACCTGGGAAGCTTCGGCAACGATGGCGGTGTCGACCTGGTCGGCCAGGGCCGTACGGATTTTCTGTTGCAGCCGCCGGGCGCGCTTTTTGACATCCGCCTCGGTCATGGCCAGCATCTGCAGTACGGGCAGTTCGCGCAGGGCCTCCTGCTGGTCGAGATAGTGACGCAGGGTCGCCTCCAGGGCTGCCAAAGTCAGCTTGTCGATGCGCAGGGCGCGGGCCAGCGGATGATGGCGGATCTTGTCGATCGCCCACTTTTTGCCGACGATAAGCCCGGCCTGCGGGCCGCCCAGCAGCTTGTCGCCGCTGAAGGTCAGTACGTCGATACCGGCGGCCACCGCTTCGCTTACCGTCGGTTCGCGGGGCAGGCCGTAGCTCGAGAGGTCGAAGAGCATGCCGCTACCCAGATCCTCCATGACCGGGATATTGTGCTCCCGACCGAGATCGACCATGTCTGCGGCGGGCACCTGCGACGAGAAGCCGACGATGCGGTAGTTGCTGGTGTGCACCTTGAGCAGCAGGCCGGTATGCTCACCAATGGCGGTGCGATAGTCCTTCAGGTGCGTTTTGTTGGTGGTGCCGACTTCCTTGAGGATCACTCCCCCGGCGGCCATGACATCGGGGACGCGGAAAGCGCCGCCGATCTCCACCAGTTCGCCGCGGCTGACGATGGCCTCTTTGCCCTGAGCCAGGGCGGTCAGCGCCAGCAGTACGGCGCCGGCGTTGTTGTTGACCACGGCGGCGGCTTCGGCGCCAGTCAGCCGGCACAAAAGCTCATCAATATGGGAATAGCGATGCCCCCGCTGGCCGGTATGCAGATCAAACTCCAGATTCGAATAGGTGCGCGCGACCTGATCGATGGCCGCCAGGGCCTTGTCGCTCAGAGGGGCTCGACCCAGATTGGTGTGCAGCAGGGTGCCGGTGGCGTTGATGACGTGGCGCAGTGACGGTTGCAGCTTGCGGGCTGCCAGGCGGGCCGCCTGACGCGCCACCGCCTCCACCGACAGGTCGATGGTGTGACTCTGGGCGTCCGTCGCCAGCACCGCCTGACGCAGGCCAGCCACGGTCTGCTGCGCCGCTTCAAGCAAAATGATGTGGGGACAGACCGTCACCATGGCCTGCATGGCAGGAGCGTTGAGCAGGCGGTCAACGGCGGGCAGCTGGCGCAGAAGCTCGTTTTTATCCATCGCGTCTCTCTTCGGCATCAGGGGGAACGAGGAATGGCACCGGGGCTATCCTGGTTCGGATGCCCGGAAAACTGCGCAAAAAACTACCACGAATGGTGGGTAATCACAAGCGGTAATAGGTATTTAGGGATATGGGGATGGGGGCTTTAAGCCGTGCGGGGGCGGTGACCCGGCTGGTCCACAGAAAGGACCGGAACCGGCGGGCCTAACCCGCCGGTTTTGACTTCCAATCAGGAGACTAATCCGTCCCGAACTTCCACTGCTCGTCCTGCACGCCGGTGCAGATGTAGGAAATATCCTCGAACTCCGATACGCATACTTCCTCGACGTCGTCCTCGTTTACCCAGAATGCTTTGGCTGCTTCTCCCATAACCGGTCTCCTTGTGCAAAGTTGCGCGGGCGGTGTTTCCGCCGCTGTTATGATGGTGTGTCGATGGCCCGATAAGACGGCCTGCCATGACCTGTCCAAAGCGAAACTCGTGCCAAGAAGATTGATCTTGTAACTAGTCTAAATCTCTGTAAATAAAAAGAAAATGTATACAATATAGGCGTAGGGACGGGACAGAA
This sequence comes from Desulfuromonas sp. KJ2020, assembly GCF_024197615.1. Classification (NCBI taxonomy): domain Bacteria; kingdom Pseudomonadati; phylum Thermodesulfobacteriota; class Desulfuromonadia; order Desulfuromonadales; family Desulfuromonadaceae; genus Desulfuromonas; species Desulfuromonas sp. KJ2020. The sequence continues at coordinate 8,398 of NZ_JAKUKE010000001.1, read as the reverse complement.
TGACGCGATGCGTGTGAACGGGATGGGGAAAAATGGGGCACCTGTCCAGGGGGGCTAGTCCCCCTGGACAGGTGGAAAATCAGCCCTGCTGGGAAAAGCCGACAACCCAGTTGTCGAGTTTTTCCATGATAGCGTCGAGAGTCTGGTAAGAAATCTCGGGCAGTTGGCCGCCCCAGGCCTTTTCCGCTTCGGCAAAGCCATCCTCGACGCCTTGGCGAATAGCGTCGAGGCGAGCCGGATCGTTGCCGGCGAGGCCGATGGCAAACTGTACGATGCGGTCGGAAGTTTTGTCGACGCCGAAATAACCGTCCTCGGCAATCAAGGACTGGGCTTCTTCCCCAGTGAGGGTCTGCAGATTGATTTCGCCCCCTTCGACGGCAATACGTGTGGCGATGCCCTGGTCTTCGAGGGTGCGGGCGATGAGGTCGCGTAATAGCAGGAAGTTCGTCGCCGGGGCCGTGGGCTTGACGCCGGCGGCATAGCCGACTTCCTCGGTTGGGGATTGTCCCAGGGTGACACGGTCGCCATCTAATCCGAGGGTTCTTTCTTCAGTTTTTATGGTGGATTTGCTCTGACGCTCCTGGCGGACCAGGTGGGCCAGGCGTTTAGCTTCGGCCTGAAACCGTTCAAGCGGACTGCCGCCAATATTTTTAATCATGGTTTTCTCCTTTAGGGGCATTCATCGGTTGCTCTTGCTTTTATCATATCAAATCAGGCCCAAAAAACAGACGGTTTGACCTTCTTTGTCACACCTTTTCTCAGGTTGTGCTGGAATCTCTTTGGTCACGTCTGCTAAGGTGGCCTGCACCGGAACACGAATCCTTCTATTCAGGACTTTGAGCATGCCTTCTTCCCTACATCCTCTGTTGGCCGAACTGGCCCGGCTCCCCGGCAAGACCGTAAAGCTGCAGGTCAGCAACTCGGCCATGGCCAATTTGCACCGGGGCTACCCCTGGCTCTACGCCGAACGGGTCAAGGCGGAAAGCCATCGTGGCCAGCCCGGCGATCTTGGCGTGGTGTATGACGGTAAAGGGCGTTTCGTGGCGGTGGGGCTGTACGACCCCTTCTCACCTATCCGCCTGCGCGTCCTGCGGGCCAGTAAGCCCGGCCCTATCGACCGTGCCTTTTTCGCCGAACGTCTCGCCGCTGCCCTGGCCCGCCGCCTGCCGCTGCAAGGGACGCAGACGGACGGTTATCGCCTGGTTCATGGTGAAAGTGACCGGTTTCCCGGCCTGGTCATCGACCGTTATGCAGGCACGGCGGTGGTGAAAATCTATACACACGCCTGGATTCCGTATTTGCATGACTGCCTGGCGAGCCTGCTGGAGCAACAGCCTCTCGATCGGCTGGTCCTGCGTCTGAGTCGGGGGTTGCGGGAGCATCCCGATTGCCTGCACGGCCTCAGGGAAGGCCAGATTCTCTACGGCGAGCCTATCCGCGGCGTACTGACCTGTCGGGAGAACGGGCTGCTTTTTGAAGTGGATCCCATCCATGGCCAGAAAACCGGCTTTTTTCTCGATCAGCGCGACAACCGGGCCAGGGTTGAGCAGCTGGCCCGGGGCAAGCGGGTCCTCAATGCCTTTTCCTATAACGGCGGCTTTTCTCTCGCGGCGGCCCGCGGCGGCGCCGTTGAGGTGACCAGTCTCGATCAGAGTGGCCAGGCGCTGGATTCGTCGAAGCGCAACTTTGCTCTTAATGCCGATGTGCCGACCATTGCCGCGGCCCGCCACCACACCATTGAGGGCGATGCCTTTCGGGCTATGGCCGAACTGGTGAAACAGGGCCAAAAGTACGACCTGGTGATCATTGACCCGCCCGCCTTTGCGGTGCGGCGCAGCCAGGTCCGGGAAGCGCTCAACGCTTATGGCCGCCTCGCCCACCTCGGGGTCAATCTGCTTGTCGCCGGTGGGGATATCGTTCTCGCCTCCTGCTCGAATCCCGTGAGCCCTGAGGATTTTCGGGCGGCCGTCTGTGACGCCGCTGCCCGGGCCGGACGTCCCCTGCGGGAGATTCAGGAGACCGGTCATGCCCTCGATCATCCCCTAGACTTTGCCGAAAGCCGCTATCTCAAGTGTCTGTTCGCCCAGGCGTAGGGAGGCGGAGGAAGCGGTAGTGGGGGGCGGAAAAGAAAAACTTTTTACCTGATAAGCATTTATGTGTTGCTATTGGGGCGTTGCCCGTGATAGGGTTACTGAACTTAGGAAAGTTTGTGTAGGTTTTAGTTGCTCACCAGTTCGACAAGGTGTCAGGCTGGATCAAAAACACAGGCCCACTTGGGCGTGTGTTTTTTCTTTTTTGGGACCAACAGAATTTGCACAACAGGAAAGTTCCCAGCGCGGAACATGGAGAAAAAAATGGCAGAAGGTACAGTAAAGTGGTTTAACGATGCAAAGGGTTTTGGTTTTATCGAGCAGGACAACGGACCTGATGTTTTCGTTCATTTTTCTGAAATCCAGGGCGACGGCTTCAAGTCTCTCGCCGAGGGCGATCGCGTCAGCTTTGAGGTAACTCAGGGCCAGAAGGGTCCCCAGTCGGCTAATGTCCGCCGCATATAAATAAGTTCGGACATCCGGTTGTAAAGGAACCCCGCGAGCTTTCGCGGGGTTTTTTTTTCGAGGGACGGCGCTGTGCTTCGTTAACAAGAGATTGGTTAGCAAACCGAAGGAGGTGGCCTTATGGCGAGAAAACCGAACTATGGTTATGAAAAGCGGCAGAAGGAACTTGCCCGCAAAGCCAAAAAAGAAGAGAAGAAAAAGCAAAAGGCCGAAGAAGTCGCCCTGGAAAATACCGAACCGGAATAAGAAACCCGCCCCGTCCCCAAGTTGTCTTCCTGTCTGATCGCCTTCCGTAAAATGCCATCGCTGACTTTCTTGCTATACTTATCTCCATTCTCTTTTTGTGCTCTGAGCACGATCCGTACCCCTGAACCCCTGATTTTTTATAAAGGAGCCCTTTTTGGCCTCGCTCGATTTTGAACAGGAAAAACGCGCTTTTCGCAAATTCTATGACAGCAACAGGAGCCATTTTGAAGAGGCCAAGAACGCCTATACCCGGGTCATCAAGGCCATGCTCAAAGACTCCGGCATTGAGGAGGTAACCAAGATCGAAGGGCGGATCAAAGAAAGGGAAGAGTGCATCAAAAAGTTTCAGCGCAAATACCAGGGCAAACTCGAAGCCGATGAAACCCCCTACGAAATCAAGGATTATATTTCGGATCTGCTCGGTATTCGCATCGTCTGTCTTTATGATGATCAGGTGGGCGCTGTCTCGGACTCACTGAAGGAGCACTTTCGCATCATCGATGTCACCGACAAGATCACCGCCCTGGAAAGCACCGAGGATCTGTTCGGCTACAAAGGGCTCCACATGGATCTGGAACCCAAGGCTGAAATAGCGTCCCGCTTCGGCAGCCATCCCCATGCCGCCTATCCCTTCGAGGTGCAGATACGCTCCCTGATCCAGGATGCCTGGAGCGTGCTGGATCATAAGATCAAGTACAAGAAGTCGATCCCCAGTGACCTCAAGCGTCGCATCAATGTTCTGTCGGCCCTTTTCGAGTTGGCTGACCGGGAGTTCCGCGAGATCCGCAATGCCACTCAGGAGTTGCTGCAGCAGGAAAAGGCCACCCCGGTGAGTGATGGAACCGCCGGTTCGGGGGGTGTCAATGGCGAAAGTCTGGCGGCGAACAGTGGCCGGACCATTAACGTTTTCAGCTTTTTGCGTATCGCCGGACATTTCTTCCGGGATTTCGAATTTACCGACTACAAAGTCGACAACTTCGTGCAGGTCATCCTCAAGATGGACCCGGATTTTCACAAGTCAGACCTGCACAAGAGCCTCATCGAGAACCTCAAAGCGGTGAAGGACTATCGCCAGGATTACCTGGAAGAAAATCCCGACAATACGTTCAGCCCTTATACCGTTATCCGCCACTGCCTGTTCCTCTACGATCGGGATATCTTTGGCCGCATCCTCTCCCGCGGCTCGCGGGAGCGCTTCGAAGCCTGGTTGCGGCAGGCGGAGTGATTTCGGCCCACTATCTTATCCCTGCCAGAGGGTCCAGGGGATATCGTTTTTATCGGTGCTGTGGGTGAATTTTGCCTGGCAGGTCAGGCACTGGTAGTCCTGCTCTTCGAACCCCTGAGGATTTTTCCCCTTGAAAAAACGCGGAGCATCCATCGTGGCCAGCCCGCCATGGGGTTTGCCGTTGCGTGATTTTTTGGCCTGCTCTTCACACAGCTCACAAATCTTCATATGTGTTTTATTCCTCTAAAGGGCGGCATTTCTGCGTAGGTCCGTCCGCTATCCTGTTTCCGGTTATTTACAGCGCATCATCTTCCGGCCGTCCTCGAAGAGGACTTCAATCTTCTGCGTACCCGCTACCCGCATGACGAACCCAAGCCCGAAACGGGGATGGTTGATCTGTGTCTTGGGCTTGTAGGCTGCGGTCATGCTGTATTCCGTTGCCTGGGAGTGGTCCAGCCTGGTGTTTAGGGACTCCCATTCCTGGCGGTCGTTCTGTTGCAGAGTGACCGCTTTTTTCGTCACCGTGGGCGCCCTGTATTTGTGTGTACGCTTGCAGCTGGCGCACTGCACGTTGTCAGGCGTGTCTCCGGCCAGAGAAATAAGCGTGTGATCCGTGTTTTTGCGGCATTTGGTGCAGCGGGCCTTGATCGTGCTACCGATCGTCATCGTGGTGCTTTCCATAACGGGCTCCCTATTTTGGGGTTGACCAAATAGTGGCCGATAAAATCCGTCATTAAGAGGATTTTAAAGGGCACAATGGACGATTGCCATGCAGGGTTTTCTCGCATGGCAGCAAGATGCTTCACTCCGAAAAGATGTGTTTCGCGGAGGCAAAGGGGGTTGGTAAAAGGAGGGAGAGGATAAAACTGTTTACATAATACTCTTTTGTTCGCCCAAAAGATACGGCCTTGTCGGACCTTGGGGGCACCACAAAGAGGAAGGAGCCGGTTTTACAGCGTTAATCCGGTCAAAAAAGATCAGGAGACCTCCGCACTCCACCAGAATGGTCTCAGCCATGGCAGAAGGTGAAGACACCTCAATCGATTGTAACGGATTGCTGGGGGGTGGGGATGCTGACCTCCTTGAGGCCCAATTCCTGGTGCAGGGTCTGGGCCAGACTGGTCGCGGCCTCGTCCTCGCCGTGGACGATGAAGGTCCGCCGCGGCTTCTTGGCCATGACCCGGACGAAATCCAGCAGCCCTTCGCGGTCGGCGTGGCCGGAGAAGCCGGTCAGTACCTCGATGCGGGCATTTACGTGGAAATCCTCACCAAAAATACGGATGTCCTTCTCCTGCTCCACCAGCTTGCGACCCAAGGTGTTGGGCGCCTGCCAGCTCGTCAGCAAAATTGTGTTGCGCGCGTCGCCAATACGGTTGCGCAGGTGGTGCAGAATACGTCCCCCCTCCAGCATGCCGCTGGCGCTGATGATGATTGCCGGCACCTTCAGGCTGTTGAGCGCCTTCGACTGCTCTACCGTCTGGGTGTACTGCAGCAGGCCGAAGCCGAAAGGATTCTTGTCGTCGTCGGTCAGCAGAAACTCGCGGATTTCGGCGTCGTAGACCTCGGGATGCAGCCGGAAAATCTCGGTGGTGCGGGTGGCCAGGGGACTGTCGACGAAGATGGGCAGGTTGGGAATAGCCCCTTCGTTATGCAGCTTGTGCAGGGCGTAGACCAGCTGCTGCGTGCGTCCCACGGCAAAGGCGGGGATGAGCAGGCAGCCGCCACGATTGACGGTCTCGTTGACGATACGCTCCAACTCCCGCTCCGAATCGGGGTAGGGCGGGTGGGTGCTGTCGCCGTAAGTGCTCTCCATGATCAGAATGTCCGCCCCCTCGCTCAACGGCACCGGGTCGCGGATGATGGGGATGTCCGGGCGGCCGATGTCGCCGCTGAATACCAGACGCTGCTGCCGCCCCGTGTCGCGGTCATCGATATCGAGAATGACATGGGCGCTGCCGAGCATGTGGCCGGCATCGACCAGCGTCAGATCAACACCGGGAAAAAGCCGATGGCGGCGGTTGTAACCCAGGCCCACGAAATAGTCCATGGAGCGGGCCACATCCTCCCGCGTATAGAGCGGCTCAAACAGCCGCTGCCGCTTCTTCTGACGACGGCGGTTGACGTACTCGACGTCCTTTTCCTGAATAAAGGCGCTGTCCATCAGCATGACGGCGCACAGATCCCGCGTTGCCGACGTACAGAAAATATCCCCCCTGAAACCATTGCGCACCAGGCAGGGGATGCGCCCCGAGTGATCGATATGCGCGTGCGAAAGGATAAGACAGTCGATATCCCCTCCATCGCACAGGGTGCTGCGGTTCAGCTCAAATGCTTCCTTGCGCTTGCCCTGAAAGAGGCCGCAATCGAGCAGGATGGATTTGCCGTTGACCTCGATAAGATGCTGGGAACCGGTCACGGTACGGGCGGCGCCCTGGAAGGTGATCCTCATGGCCATCCTTTCATTCGAGGCGGTGGCAGAAGGCAGCCTAGATCGTGCTGTCGCGCCCAAAATTGCGGAACTCACCGAGATTGCTGAATTCGGCCCAGGCCAGGAACTGGTTCGGCGCGTTCACGAAGTCGTAGACGTTCTGCAGAATATTGAAATGCTTCTGCTCTTCGCCGGCGATCTGCAGCAGCAGCTCTTTTACCTTAGCGTCCTGTTCCTTTGCGGCCGCTTCCTCGTAAAAACGAAAGCTGTTTGCTTCCAGTTTCATGGCGTGGCGATAGCCGTCCAGATCCCCCGCGATGGTCAGGTTAGTTCTGCTGGCGATGAGTGTCTCGAAGACGTTTTTGGCCTGCTCCAGCGCGGTGGATTTCTGCATGGAAGTCGGCGTCTTCTCTTTCAGTCTCTTGAAAATGTCGTGGTGCTTCTGCTCGTCCTCCGCCAGTTGCAGGAAAATCTTATGCAAGCCTTCATGCGCTGTCTGCGCGGCCAGCTTCTGGTAATACGCCTTGCCGTCGTCTTCCATTTTCATGGCGACCTCAAACACATTCATTCCGGCCTCCCTTGTCCTTGGGTTCATGGATTGATCAATCGTCGAGATGACCCTAGGCTTCCAAGTTTATCGGTCGTCCCCCGGCTGTCAAGGTGGGCGATTTGACGATATAAAATGCTTTGATAGATTTATTGAAATGCGAAAAGGGGGCCTGAAAAAGAGTTTTGCGACGGCTGTTATCAGGAAATTCCTGATGGACGAAACCTTGGTATGGGGGTAGGGTAATAACCTTGTAAATACGATTAATTGAACCGGAGTGTGGCCGCTCATCAAAAAGATACGGTGAATTAATATTCAAAGAAGTGCTAGTGAGCTTCTTATGAACGGGTGTGGGACTCTTGATGAAAATCCTTCTGTCGATTAGGAAAAAGGAGAAATGAAAATGAAAAATTTTCTGACAATCGTTCTTTCGGTGTTTGTTCTGCATTTTCTGGCCGCATCCGCCATGGCACAGCCCTACTTCAGTGGAAATATAGGAATTGTCTCCCTTAGCGATTCCGACATTGACGATGGTGTTGATACGGGCGAGATGTCCTATGATGCCGGCTTTGGTCTTTTGGCAGCTGTCGGTGCCAGGCTCTCTGATAACTTAAGATGTAAGAAATTGACGCGTTGTTTACAGAATCCGATAATATCGAGGGGAGGATTTTGTAAACATGGTCATGCACAAAAACATTCGGTTAACGCCTCATGATCGGCAGAAGATCTGGCAGCTTTGGCAGACTGGCGAATACAAGGTCAGTCGCCTGGCAGAACTCTACCGGGTTTCGAGGCCAACGATCTACAAGATACTCGCACGGGCCAGGAAGCAGGAGTTTGTACCCCGCAAGAGTGTCAACGATCGTTTTCGTAGCCTCAAGTATGGGCTGAAGCGGCTGGCTAAAGTCGAGCGCGAACTCGAAGAAAAACGAAAAAGAGAAGCCAGACGCTACAACAAATCATATCCTGGAGAGCTGGTTCACTTCGACAGCAAGCGGCTCCCGTTGATCAAGGGCGAAGATCAGACGCTGCCACGCGAGTATCTGTTCGTCGCCATTGATGATTATTCCCGGGAACTCTATGCAGGGGTATTCCCGGACAAGACACAACACAGTGCCGAACTCTTTCTGCGTCAGGTGGTCGATGAATGCCCTTACACCATCGAATACACCTACTCAGACAACGGCAAAGAATTTAAAGGCACTGGCGAACATGCTTTCGTCAAGGCTTGTAACGAACTCGGTATCGGCCAGAAGTTTACGCGGATCAGCCGGCCCCAGACCAACGGCAAAGCCGAGCGTGTTATCCGCACAATCATGGAGATGTGGCATCAGCAGGAGACGTTCAAAGATCGTAAGAACCGCCATTTCAGCCTGCTGCGCTTCATCAACTTTTAC